>NZ_BDBL01000004.1 GCF_001612965.1 Nocardia kruczakiae NBRC 101016 | reverse complement strand
CGGACCGCTCACGGGACGGCGCCGCTGCGGCCGAGCCGGCGTCGCGACCGGGTCCGGAGTCGAGGGTTTCGGTGTCGTTCATGTCGATTCGACGGTACCGACGGCCCCCGACACCCGGTATCTCCCGCACCCCGTGCGGGTGAATCCGCGCGGATCAGATGTCGCGCGTGCGCAGGTACCACCAACCGGCCGCCCCGGCGGCGACGGCCCAGATCACCAGCACCACGGCCGAGGCCGCATTGGGCGGCAGGAAGGGACTCTCCGGGAAGGAACCGACCGCGACCGTGCCGATGGTGGCCGAACCCGGCAGCAGCACCACGACGCCCGCGATTCCCGCGCCCTTGGCGACCAGCCAGATGAGCGGTTCCAGAATGAACACCCATCCCGCCATCGCGATGACAGCCAGATTCGGCGATCGCACCAGCAACCCCAGGCTCACTCCGATCACGCCCCAGCACACCGCCGCGAGCAGGCCACCGCCGAAGACCCCGACCAGCCGCCAGCCGAATTCGACGGTGTGCCGCCCGAACGCCAGCAGGCCCACCGCCGCGCCGACCTCCGCACACGCCGCGAGCACCAGCGAATAGATCGCGGCCACACCGGCTTTCGCGCCGAAGAGCACATCTCGGTCGGGGGTGAACAGTGCGGTGAGCCCCATGCTGCGGTAGCGGTACTCGTCGCCCGCGGTGACCGCGCCGCCGATCGCCGCCGCACTCACCGCCACCGCGATCGCCAGGTACAGGCCGACGGTCGCCGTTCCGGTCGCCAGTGCCTCGTGCGGTTGCGGGCCCGAGCCGCGCACCGCGGACGCCGAGGCGACGACGAAGGCGACGGCCGCGAGCATCGGGGGCAGCAGCCATCCCGAGCGCACCGCGGTGATCTTGCGGAGTTCGGCGGTCGCCGCCCGGCTCACCTCGGCGGGAACGGTCGGCAGGGTCGGCAGCATCATCGCGTTCCGTACATGGTCGCAGGGGCGGGGGCGGGATAGGCCGGGGGCGCGGACGATTTGGTGAGGATGGCCAGGACCCGATCCGGATGGACGGGTTCGGCCACCACCTCGCCCAGGTGGACCCGCGCCAGCGCCGCGGCGGCCTCGATCTCGCTGCGCGACGCGTCGGCGACGGCGAGCCTGCCGTCGCCGCGCATGACCGCGTCGGTAAAACCCTGCGCGGCCAGCGTCGTGGCCAGCGCGATCGGACTCGACGCCGCGACCACCAGCCGATCCGGGTGGTTGCGCCGCAGCCGCCGCGGACTGCCCTGATAGGCCACCGAGCCGGCCGAGAGCACGATCACCTGATCGCACACCGGCACGGCCGCGGCAAGGCTCTGCGAGGTGAACAGAGTGGTCCCACCACGGCGGGCGTGAGCCCGCAGATAATCGAAAAGCCATGCCCGCTCGGCCGATTCGAGGCCGTCGAACGGGTCGTCGAGCACCAGCAGGCGCGGCTGTGCGAGCAGTGCCTGCGCCAAGGCCAGCCGCGTGCGCAGGCTCTCGGGGACATCGCGCACCCGCGTCGTGGCGGCCTCGCCGAGGCGCAGCGTCGCGAGCATCGCGTCCACCCGGTCGTCGTCCACGCCGGCCGCGGCCGCGTATATCCGCAACTGGGCTCGTACGGTCCGGGCCGGATGCAGACCGCGCGGCTGCAGTACCGCGCCGATCCCGCCGCCGCCCGGGGCCTCGGCGATACCGGAATCCGCGCGCAGCAATCCGAGCAGAATGTCGATGAGCGTGGATTTTCCGGAGCCGGGCGGGCCGACCAGGGCCGCGGTGGTGCCGGCCGGAACGGTGAACGAGACGTCGCGCAGGGCCACGAGACCCTCGAACTGTTTGTGCAGTCCGCTGATCGAGACGGCGAGCGAGCGGGCCGCGCTCATCGCTGCTCGGCCGTCGAACCGGAGGCCGTGCCGTCCGGATCACCCAGTGCCGGAAGCGGATCCGCGTCGATCACGGTGCCGCGCGCGGTACCGCCGGACCACCGCATCGGCGCGGGCCCGAATGCCTTGTGCGCGTTGGCGATCACATTCTTCCCCAGGGCCCGGTTACCGAATCCTCCGATGGCCGCGCCGATTCCGGCCGGGAGCACCTTGCCGAACATGAGCATGCTGCGTTTGGTGATGAACTGGACGACGAATCGTTTCATCAGTGATTCGTTCATTCCCTTGATGCCCGGTATCCGCTCCGCCAGCAGCGTGCCCCAGTTCTTGGCCGAATGGCCCACGCTCTGCTGCACGATCTCCATACCGCTCTCGCCGAGCACCACTGCCAGCACCAGCGCGCGCCGGCGTTCCTTGTCCTCGGGGGCGATGCCGTGCACGGCGGCGACGGCGAGGGTGAAGACGGCCGAGGCCTCGATGAAGAAGGTGGTTTCCGCGCTCATCGCCGCGAGCGAGGTCAGGGTTCCGACACCCGGGACGGCGGCGGTGGCCCCGACCGCGGTGCCGCTGCCGGTCACGGTCGTGAGGTAGATCTTCTCCAGCCGGTCGAGAATCTGGGCCGGACTCTCGTCCGGATGGGATCGGCGGAACCGGTCGACGTACTTCGCGACCGCGGGAGCCTGCACTTGTGCCCCGTTGTCCAGCAGTGACCGCACGGCCTTTTCCACGCCGCTGTCGAACATCGGTAACGCACCCCTCTCGTCCGGTCGGCACAAACTCTAGTGGTGCCGGTCCGACGGCCGCGGACGAAGTCGGCGACGGTGGCCGATACGGCCGTCCACCGTGCAACGAACCGCGCCCGGGTCCGGTTCCGCCGGGCCCGCGCGACGCCTACCGTGGAGGAGGTGAGTGGTGTCTCCGCGGGAGCGCGCCGGTTGCCGGCCCCGTCGTTGCGGCCCTACCTCGGCCGCTACGACGGATATCTGCTGCACGGCTTCGACCCGGGCGTGCACGTCGGTATGCCGAGTACCACGATCACCGTGATCCTCACCATCGGCGAACCGATCGAGGTGCCGGTGTCCTCCCATCCCGAGCAGGCCGGCGGCCGCTGGGACGCGCTGGCCGGCGGACTGACCCTGCGACCGACGCTGATCGCGCACAACGGCTACCAGCACGGCATCCAATTGGCCGTCACACCACTGGGCGCGCGGGCGCTGTTCGGAATTCCGGCCGGTGAGCTGGGGGAGTGGATCGTCGACCTGTCGGATCTACTGGGACCCGACGCCGAGCGGGTGCGTGAGCGGATCACCGCGACCTCCGACTGGCGGACCCGGTTCGCGGTGCTGGACGAGGTCTTCTGCGCGCGGGTCGCCGCGCTCGATCCGCGCCGGCTCGAGATGGACGCCACTCTCCGCCGGGCCTGGCGGCTGCTGACCGACCCCGCGGGCGCACCCGCGGTCGCCCGGGTGGCGCACGAGATCGGCTGGAGCAGAAGACATCTCGCCGCGCGATTCGCCGGTGAATTCGGTATCACGCCGAAGGAGGCGGCGCGGTTGACCCGGTTCGAGGTCTCCCATCGGCTGTTGCGCCGCCCCGAGGTGAGCATCGCCGAGGTCGCCGCCGCGACCGGCTACTACGACCAGGCCCATATGGCCCGCGAATGGCGCGAATCGGCCGGTTGCCCGCCCTCGGTGTGGCGTGCCCGCGAGGTGTTCCCATTCGTCCAAGACGACGGGGTGGCGAGCGAGAAAGGCTGGGACCATGACCGAAACAACCCATACCGCAACGACCGAAACCGCAACCAAGACGGCCCCGGTGTGGCCGACGTTCATCTACCGTGACGCCCCGGCGGCGATCGATTTCCTGCAACGGGCCTTCGGCTTCGTCGAGGTCGCCCGCTACGGCACCGGCGAGGTGGTCCAGCACGCCGAACTCGGCTGGCCCGGCGGCGGCGGGATAATGCTCGGTTCGCAGCGCGACGATTCCGCGCTCTGCGAGCAGCCGCCGGGGACCGGCTCGGTGTACATCGTCGTCGACGATCCGGACGGCCTCTTCGAACGCGCCCGCGACGCCGGGGCGACCATCGTGCGCGGACTCCGCGACGAGGACTACGGCTCGCGCGGGTTCACCTGCCGCGATCCCGAGGGCGTGTTCTGGAGCTTCGGCACCTACGCCGGAACCACCGCATAACGAAACGACGATCCGGTGCGGAGGCGGACGACCGCCTCCGCGCACCGGTGATGCTCAGGCCCAGTCGGCGGCCGGGACGCGTTCCCCGGGCAGGGGCGGCGGAGGTGGGGTGCCGTCGCCGAAGGGCTTGCCGCCCAATGCTTCTCGCCCGTGCGGCGTGAGCCAGTCCGACAGTTCCGGACCCTTCGGCACGATCCCGGTCGGATTGATATCGCTGTGCACGACGTAGTAGTGCCGCTTGATCTGGGTGAAGTCGACGGTATCGCCGAAGCCGGGGGTCTGGAACAGATCGCGGGCATACGCCCACAGCACCGGCTGTTCGGTCAGCTTGTTCCGATTGCACTTGAAATGGCCGTGATACACCGGGTCGAACCGCACCAGCGTGGTGAACAGCCGCACATCGGCCTCGGTGATGGTGTCGCCGACCAGATAGCGCTGGTCGCTCAACCGTTCCGACAGCCAGTCCAGCGCGGTGAACAGCCGGTCGTAGGCGGCGTCGTAGGCGTCCTGGCTGCCGGCGAAGCCGCAGCGGTAGACGCCGTTGTTGACCTCGGTGTAGACGCGCCGATTCACCTGATCGATCTCGGCGCGCAGCGGTTCGGGATACAGCTGCGGCGCGCCCGGCCGATGGAACTGCGTCCATTCGGTAGAGAAGTCGAGCGTGATCTGCGGGTAGTCGTTGGTGGCCACCTGGCCGGTCGGCACGTCCACCACCGCCGGGACCGTGATGCCGCGCGGATACTCCGGATCGCGCGCGAGGTAGGCATCGCGCAGGAAGTGGATGCCCAGCACCGGGTCCACCTCGCCCGGATCGAGGTCGAAGGTCCAGCTGCGTTTGTCGTGGGTCGGCCCGCACAATCCCAGCGAGATCACCTGTTCCAGGCCGAGCAGCCGCCGCACGATCAGGGTGCGGTTGGCCCACGGGCAGGCCCGCGCCGCGATCAGCCGATAGCGCTGCGGTTCGACGGGATAGCCGTCGCGGCCGTCGGCGGTGATCCGGGTGGTGATGTAGTTCGTGTCGCGCTTGAATTCGCCGGGCTCGACATAGGTCGCGGTGTTCGAACCGGCGTTCTCGGTCGGCGAGGTATCCACCGCACCAGTCTGGCAGACCGGCGGCCGGGGTACCGGTGACGTCCCCTTCTGGATAGATTCGGCCGATGAGCGATTCGAAACCCACCCGGTTGGAGCGGACCGAGACCGAGGCCGGCGCCCAGCTCGCGATCATCACCATCGACCATCCGCCGTTGAACCTGTTCGATTCGGCGCTGCTGGGATCGCTCGCCACCGATCTCGCCGAGCTGACCGCGAACCCGCCGCGGGCGCTGTTGATCCGCGCCGAGGGCAAGGTGGTCTCCGGCGGCGTCGACGTCCACGAATTCGACGGATTGAGCGTGGATCAGGGCGCCGAGTTGTGGCAGCGCCTGTTCCAGGGCATCATCCACCCGGTCGAGGCGCTGCCGTGCCCGGTGGTCTTCGCCGCCCACGGGCTCACCCTGACCGCGGCCTTCGAGATCTCGCTGGCCTGCGACATCCTGCTGGCCGCGCCGAAGGCCAAGTTCGGGCTGGTGGAGACGGTCGTGGGCCTGACGCCGTCGATGGGCGGCCCGCAGCGACTGGCCGAGCGCGCCGGTTCCGGCCGGGCCCGGGAACTGGTCATGACCGGCGATTTGTACGACGCGGCCACCCTCGCCGACTGGGGTGTGGTCAACGCGGTGCACGAGGATGTCGACGCCGCGGCCCGGGCGCTGGCCGCCCGCCTCGCCGACGGCCCGACTCGGGCGCACGCGGCCACCAAGCAGATCATCGAGGCCTGGCGGTCCGGCGGCGTCGAACATGCCGATTCGGTGACGCCCAAGGTCTCCGGCGAACTGTTCGACACCGAGGATTTGCGGGGCGCGGTGCGCAGCTTCCTCGAGGTGGGCCCGGGGAAGGCGAGCTACACCGGGCGGTGATCGCTCGGACATCTTTGTCGCCTAACGCCCCATGATTGTGATCTGCGTCATATAGTCACAGGTGCCTGTTGATCGAGGCATCCGGAGGGACTTGATGACGCAGCTTCTGATCGAATATCCGCAGACGCGAAATCCGTGGTGCGGCAACCCTCTTGCTCGCGGAGCCGACGGTGTGCTGCGGTACGGGAATCTGAATCCGGCCCTCACCGAACTACTCGATGTGCAGGTACACGCGTTCTCGGCCCGGGAGGCGGTCGTCGAAATCGGCGGGCCGCGGCTGACCTACCGGCAGCTGTGGCATGCCGCTTCCCGGATCGCCGGCGGACTGCAGGAACACGGAATCGGCTACGGCGACCGGGTTGCCGTGCGGATGCCGGTGGGTGCGCGCTGGGTGCAGGCCTTCCTCGGCGCCCTGCTGTCCGGTGCGGTGCCGGTGCTGGTGCACGACGGACTGCCCGATGCCGTCGCCGCCCAGGTGATCGCGGACAGCTGCGCGGATTTCGTCCTCGACGGCGGCGGCGCCGAGGCCGGTTACGCCGATTTCCCCGACGGAGCGGCCTTCATCGACGACGGCGCCTCGCTGACCGAGCTCGCCCTGCTGTGCTACACCAGCGGCGCTGCGGGCCAGGGTTTCTCGGAGGCGCCGGGCGGTCCGCGCGGTGTCGAGCTGACCAACGAGAATCTGCTGTCGGCGGTGCGTTCGGTGGTGGGGGCCTTCGATCTGCCGACCGAGGGATTGCGCAATCTGGTCCTGATGCCGCTGGCCCACGCGAGCGGCTGCGTCGATCAACTGCTGCCGACCTTCGCCGTGGGCGGCACGGTCGTCCTCGCCCCGGACCCGGCCATGATCGCCGAGACGATCGTCGCCGAACGCATCGATATGGTGGCCGCGACGCCCCGCATCTTCGCGGGCCTGCTGCCCGAACTCGCCGGATTGCGGGCGGAGGGCGTGCGCCAGGTGTGCAGTGCGGGACATCGCGCCGAACTGGCCGCGACCGACGCCGGCACCGCGGAAATCGTCGCCGAGGCGCTGCGCGAGGTGTTCCCGCTGGCCCGGCAGTGGTCGGTCTGGGGTGCGACCGAAACCAGCGGTATCGGGCTGGCGCTGGTGGACAGCGGCGCGACGCCCGGCCGCGACGTTCTCGGATTCCCGTTCGGCGGTACGGAATTGGCGCTGTGGGGGCCGCGGGCGGGGGTCGGTAGCGGCGAATTGCTCTGTCGCGGACCGAATATCACCCCGCGCTACTGGAACGACCCGCAGACCACCGAATCGCGCTTCACGGGCAGCTGGTTCCACACCGGAAATCAGGTCAGCATCGATACCGACGGTCTGGTCCGCCGCACCGGTTAGCCGACGCGGTGCGCCGGTACCGGTTCACTCCAGCAGGCGGGTGTGCAGGGCGGCCCGCAGCTGCGGCGTGATGCCGATGGACTCGAGATAGCCGTCGAGGGTGCCGTAGTGGCGGTGCATGGCCTCGGTGCCGGCGGCGAGGTATTCGATGCTCACCCCCAGTAACGCGGGCGGCAGGGACTCGCCGGAATTGCGCGCGACATCGGCGGCCAGCGATTCGACGGCTTCGTTGCTGAGCAGGTAGTCGGCCAGCACGTCGTCCTCGGTGACGCCGACGGCGCGCAGCAGGGTGGCGACCGCCCAGCCGGTGCGGTCCTTACCGGCCGCGCAGTGCACCAGCACCGCGCCGTCGCCGCGGGCCAGCGACCGTGCCATGGCGGTGATCGCGACGCCCGCCTCCGGCATCGAGGGGAATTCGGTGTAGACCTCGAGCAGATCGAGATGGCGGCTGGTCGTCGAGGCATCGTCGCGCGCCGCGGCCTCGTGTGGCGGCAGCGCCGGTTCCTGCGGGGCCTCGTGTGGGGCCCGGGCGGCGCCGATGCCGGAGTGGAACGGTGTCACCTCCAAGCGCACGCCGTCGGGGAGGATGTCGGCACCCATCCGGTCGGCCTCGCCGGGTCCGCGCAGATCGTGCACGGTGGCGACGCCGAGCCGGCGCAGGATGTCGTGTCCGCGTTCGTCCAGCCGGCACAGCTGGGCCGACCGGAGCAGGACTCCGCTGCGAATCTTGGTCCCGCTCGCCGTGCGCAGGCCGCCGACGTCGCGGTAGTTGAAGGTGCCGGGAATGTGGAGATGATCGGGGCGCACCGTTGTCACGACTCCAGGTTATCGGCGGGTTCGCGGCGGTGGGGTGGCGTTGGATCACGTGTGTGCTCGCCCACATCGTTATAACGATTCCTGCCGCGAGGCCGTAGAGTTCTGGGCGTTTGCGCCCGGGCGCCGCCCGCGCTGACCGTGGCGGATCCGCCGCCGAACCACCGCGCGGGGTGTGTCGGGGAGGTAACAAAACAATCTTTCAGTACGGAATGACCTATCGAACCTGGTCGCGATCCCCGAAAACCCTCTAACATTGACGGATGTTGAACGGGTCGCCCGGGGTGGAACTCGGAAGAGATCACCGTGGATCGGATGCCCGTTGAGCGAGCCGCGCAGGCGAGGTGCGCGAGTTCTTTCGCCGAGGGAGTCGTCGTTGAGCGCTAGTGGAGAGATGATTCAGGTTCGGCCGCGGCCGATCGTGCAGGAGGCCATCGACGCCGCGTCGGCCGCCTGCGATTGCACGGGCACGCGCGCATTGCGGGTGGTGCTGCATGCCGGTGTGAGTGCGATGTGGTTGGCCATCCGGGCCACGCCGCAACGGCAGGTGCACACGCTCGATCTCACGATCAGCGCCCTACGTCGCCGCTGGGAGGGGGAGGCCGGCTGTTCCGGGCTCTCGGCGGCGGAGTGGTTGCGCGATCTGGACGCCGAGGTCGGTGCGGCGCTGGACGCCTGTGCCGAGCGCTCGAACACCCAGTGGATCGAGCCGGTCACGGCGATCTCGGCGTATGTGCTGGCCGTGTTCCAGGGTGCGGTGCTGCGCTGGCTCGCCGACGGTGACGACGAGACCACGCTCGTGGTGCTGGACGATCTGGTCTCGACGCTGATCACCAAGGCGGTCGATCGGTAACGACGCGCCCATCACTCCTGGACGTATGACCAGTTTCGTGATTGGCTGATGTGGTGACAGATGCGTCGCCCATCGCTTCCCTGCACGCCGCCACCGCGGACCTCGATCCGCCCCTGGCCGCGCTGGACCTGAGCGCGCTGCGCGCCAACGCGGCGGACCTGGTGCGCCGGGCCCGCGGGGTGCCGATCCGGGTGGCCAGTAAATCGGTGCGCTGCCGCGCGGTCCTCGAGGAAGTACTCGGACCGCAGCTCACCGGCCGCGGCGGATTCGCCGGCATCATGTCCTATTCGTTGCGTGAGGCGCTGTGGCTGGTCGGCCACGGGGCGCGCGACATTCTGCTCGGCTATCCGAGCGTCGATCGCGCCGCACTGGCCGACTTGGGCGCCGATACCACCCTGCTCGACTCGATCACGCTGATGGTCGACGACGTCGCGCAGTTGGATCTGATTCGCGCCGCGGTCGGTGGCGCCGGAATCAGCCCGCGCATATGCCTCGATGTGGATGCCTCGTTGCGAGTCGGCCCGCTGCATCTGGGGGTGCGCCGATCGCCGATCCGGACGCCCGAGCAGGCCGAGCGGCTGGCCCGGGTCGCGCGCGAGCGCGGGTTCCGGGTGGTGGGTGTGATGACCTACGAGGCCCAGATCGCCGGCCTGCCCGACACCAATCCCGCGGTGCGGCTGGTCAAGCGGCTCTCCGCGGCCGAAATCGGCACGCGCCGTACGCAGGTGCTGGAGGCGGTGCGTGGGGTGACCGGTGAACTCGAGATCGTCAACAGCGGCGGCAGCGGGTCGATCGAGGTGAGTGTGGCAGCGCCCGAGGTCACCGAGGTGACCGCCGGATCCGGCCTCTACGTGCCGACGCTGTTCGACGGATATCGCGCGTTCACACCCCATCCGGCGCTGTATTTCGCGCTGCCGGTGCTGCGCCGGCCGGCCGCCGACATCGCCACCGTCTTCGCCGGCGGTTATATCGCCTCCGGGCCGGCCGGTGCGTCGCGCGTGCCGAAGCCGGTGTGGCCCAAGGGTTTGCGATTGATCGGCACAGAGGGTGCGGGGGAGGTGCAGACGCCCTTCACGGGCGCCGCGGACCTGGCCGTCGGGGACCGGGTGTGGATGCGCCACGCCAAGGCCGGTGAGCTGTGCGAACGCTTCGACGCCATCCAGGTCGTCGATGCCGGCGACCGGCGCACCACGGTGCCGACGTATCGGGGCGAGGGCCGCAACTTCGGCTAGCCGCGCCCGGTCAGTTCGAGGTAGGCGGCCAGATCGGGCAGCTGCTCGGGTGTCTCGGGCAGATAGTCCGTGAGCAGCGGCGAGGCCACGACGATCGCCGACCACATCGCCCGGGAGACGGCGGTGGTCAGCCAGTGCCGGGAGAGCAGGTCGTCCATGCCGTGCGGCGCGTCGGCGGGGGCCGAGGTCGTCATCGAGATCAGCACGACCGCCGCCTCCCGGCCGCGGAAGCGATCGGCGGTGCCGACCACCACATCCTCGATCCGGGCCCGCGACAACAGCATTCGAATGCGCGCCACCTGCGCGTGATAGGGCGTGACCACCAGGATGTCGTGCGGATGCAGCCGCCGGGTGAGCACGCCCTGGCGCCAGGTGCGGCCCAGCAGGGACCGGACCTGACGGACGATCTCGCGGGCCTCCTCCGCGGATTCGGTGCTGTTGCCGTGATGTTCGACCGGTACCGCGCGCACGCCCGGCGCGACGCCCTCGAGTTCGCGGGCGAGGGTGACCGTCTCGTTGGAGCGCAGCCGGCGGCCGTAGCGCAGCGACGACACCGGCCCGCACACCTGCGGATGCATGCGCCAGGTGCGTTCCAGGAAATAGCCGAAAGCCGTGGGCACCGTGGGGTTGTCGCCGACGATGCGCCCCAGTGCCGATTCGTGCACGCGCTCCGGGTGCACGCCGGTACCCGGTAACGGCGCCGGATCGCCGACCAGCAGGAGATTCCGCGCCGACGCACCCACCGCGATCGCCTGCGCCAGCGGGAAATACCCGGCGTCGGCGATCACCAGCAGATCCAGACTCTGCGGCGCCACCTGTTCGGGATCGGTGAAATCGCCTGTGAGACCGCCGATCACACAGCCGTTCACCGCGTTGTCGAGGAAGCGCGGATAGCGGTCGGCGGCGATCCCCAGCCATTCCGGCGCCACGCTGTGCACATCCGATTTGGCGACCAGTTCCGGCAGGACGCCCACGCGAACGACGGCGTCGAGCAACACCTCGGCGGCCGAATGCGTTTGCGCCACCACACCGACGCGCCACTTGTACCGGGTGACCAGCCGCTCGATCACCCGTGCGGTGGTGTCGAGCTTGCCGGTGCCGGAGGGCCCCTGCACCGAGAGATACGAGCAGTCGAGATCGAGCACAGCGGCGGTGATCGCGGCCGCGTAGTCGCCGAAAACCTGTGGTAGCGCAGCCGATCCGTGCAGTCGGGGCCGTCGCCGGCACAGCAGGTCGAAGGCGGCCGTCAAGGGGACGTCCGGCAGGCTGACCAGCAGATCGTGCGCCACGGCGTTCAGCGCCTGTTCCAGATTGTCGTCGCGGCCCGGCGGATCGGGCACGATGGCGACGGGCAGTTCGTCGTAGGGGGCGCACCCCGGCGGCAGCAGTTCCTCCACCCGCACCACATCGTCGAAGTTGTCGTCGAGGGCGAAGCCGAGCACTGTCGCCGCCGCGGTGGCGCGCCGGCCGGGGGTGGCCGGTAGGTCGGGCACCGGCGAATCGTAGAGCGTGCGTACCGCGGTGCCCGGCGGCGGCGGTCGTCCGGTGCCCAACCGGCCGGTGAGCTTCAGGTAGCGCCGCATCGGCCGGTCGTCGGTGTGCTGCCATTTGGTGTCGACGCTGGCCCAGTCCGCGACGAGAACGCCCGGGGTATCTGCCCATTCGCCGATCGGCCGGTGCAGGCGGTCCTCGTGTGCCCAGTGCAGCGGCTGCCGCTCGCGCCGGTGATAACCGAGTACCGCGGCCATCATGGCGGCGGCTTGCTGTCCGGCGCTGCGGGTTTCGTCGTAGTCGAAGGCGAATTCGCGCAGCGCGGCCTCCACCGCGGCCGGTTGTTCGGCGAGGGTGCGGCGCGGGACCGGGCAGGGCTGGATGTCGTGCTCGGCGGCGAGTTCGCAGAGTCGCTCGCGCAGGCGCAGTGTTGCCGCACAGGATGATTCGAGGTCGGCGTGGATCGGTTCCGCGCCGGGGTCGAGCAGGCCGAGTACCTCCGGCAGATCGTAGGTGCGGGCGCCGATCAGCAGCGCGGAACGCACGATCGGATACAGGTCCAGCAGGGCGCCGAGCAGGTCGTCGGCGGTCTCCTCGTCGGCGCCGCAGCGCGCGCACAGGTCGGCCAGTAGTGTCCGGATCGGCGAGCAGAAATGGTAGATCCGCAGGTCGGGGTGGTGCTGCTGGCGATCGGCGAGAAATTCGAGCAACGCCACCGGATCGTGCGTGGTGAATGCGTGGAACAGGAACACCCCGTCGCCGCCGTCCGCACTCCGCGCCGCGACCCCGACGCCGACGGCCGACCCGGCGACCGCCACGAAGACATCGCCGGCATCGGGCGGGGCCAGCTCACCGAAGGCGGCCGCATCCGTGACCGCGTAGGCCGGGCGCCCGGTGCGCTCGTGGCGCAACTGCAGTTCGGCCTGCCGTCGCAGCGTCGAAAACGTCTGCACCGCAACGCCGGTCACCGACGAATCCGCGGCGGCGAGGCGATCGACCGTGGTGATGCCGGCATCGCGCAGCTGTGCCCGCACCGACGGCCGCATACCGGCCACCAGCAGCAGATCGCGCCCGGCCACCAGTTCGGCGATGCAGTTCGCGCATCGCCCGCAGGCGAGATAGCGGCGGTCTCCCCACTGCACGGGCAGCAGTTCGTCCTGTTTGGCGGCGAGGATCGCGGCGAGCCGAATCCGCCGCGCCGCGTAGACGGTCTCGGCCGGACCGAGTTCGTGAATCCGCTCCGCACCCGCGGCGTCCCGAATCCGGACCCACGGATCGACGTCGAACCCGTTGTCCCGCACCATGCGCGCGCACGCGGCGGCCTCCATGAGCGCCGCGACATCGGACGACGACGAGCGGACGTACAGGACGAAGGTGGAATTCGGGATCGGCGGCACGTCGCGGACCTCGTCGACGGTCGCCGCCGCGGCTTCGTCGGACGCGGCGATCTCCGGCAGCGCCGCGAGCCCCCGCGTGCGCACCGGCGCGGGGTCGTCGCGGCGGACGAGAACGGCGCAGCCGGCCGCGAAGGTCCCGTCGAAGAATGTCGCCCCGAAGATCGCGGGGGCGTCGGTGCCGAGGGCGGCGACGGTGCGGTCGTGTGCGCCGCGCAACTGCGAGGCGGTAATGGCGGCCGGCGGATCGATGGTGATCACGCTCGCACCGAGGGCCGCGTACACATCGTCGAACACCGCGTCCGACAGTGCGTCCGAACCGAGCGGGAACCGCACCGGATCGGTCGCATCCGGCGAAAGCACAAGGCCCAGTTCGGTATCGAGCGCGCGCAGCAGCGCGAATTCGCAGCGCGCTGCCCTCACCAGGTCATCGGTGCTGCACACGACACGATCACCGAACAGAATCAATCGCGGCCCTCCTGAGTTCCGGACACCCGCACGCGGCCGACGCCCGCTCGCGTGCCGAGTCGCGCAACAGCGTAATCATTCGAGGTCGTACGGCGTGGCGCGAGGGGGGCGTGTCGGATGTCGGTCTCACTTCGCCGGGCCGGGACGGCTTTCGTAGCGCCTGCCCGTGACAATGGGCTGATGCCGTACTTCCAGGGTGCCCGCGGTCGACTGCACTACCGGCGGTGGCCGGTGGAGCGGCCGGTGGCGCTGGTGGCGTTCCTGCCCGGAACCGGCCAGCACAGTGGGCATTACCATCGGCTCGGGCGGGGCCTGGGCGCGCGCGGCATCGAAGTCTGGTGCCTGGACACGGCCGGGCAGGGGTTGAGCGAAGGCGATCCGGCGGCGCCCGGAACGCTAGCCGAACTCGCGGGCGACGCCGCCGCGCTGATCCGGGTGCTGCGCGCCGAGCGGCCCGATCCGCCGCTGTTCCCGGCGGGCCACTCGCTCGGTGCGGCGACCTGTCTCGCATCGGTGTCGCTGCCGGAGATATCCGGGTGCGCGGGCATGGTGCTGACCGGGACACCGCAGCGGGCCGCCGAATCGCCCGCCGCCCTCCCGCCCGGACTGCCGATTCTGGCGCTGCACGGCGTCGACGACCGCCGCGCACCGATCGACTCCGCGCGTGCGTGGGCGGCCCGGCACCCGTCGGTGGGGTTGCACGAGTACACCGATGCCGGGCACGATTTGCTGCACGAGCCGGTGCATGCGGCAGTCACCGCCGATATCGCGGAGTGGATCCGCGAGGTCGCGGACCGTCGTCACGGCGCCGCGGAAGTGGGTTGAGAAAGGGGGACCGCGATGCAGTCACAAGAGGCCGGGGATCTGCGCAACGATGTCGGTGCGCTGGCCCAGGCGGTCGACGACGGAGAGCTGTGGATCGACGGCGTACTCGTCGGCGACGGCACCCACGAGCGCTGCGCGCGCCGCTACGAGTCGCTGGCCGACCAGGTCGAGCAGCAGATCCGGACACTCGGCGCGGCCGCGTCCCTGCCGGGCTTCGGCGGTTTCGAGTCGGGACACTCGCTGCGCCGCGGCTTCGAGGGCAAGGCCGCCGACGCGGTCGATCGGTTACGCGAATACGCCGATGCCGCACGGCAATTGGCGCAAACACTGCGGGCGGCCGCGGCCGCCTACGCCCAGCACGATGCCGATGCCGCCGCGGCGATCGGCAAGGCCGCACCACCTTCGGTGGTCGTAACACCGTCGCAGCCGGTGGGGGTGGGACATGCATAGGGTCAGCGGCAACGGGACACCCCCGGCGCAGGGGCATACCGATCCGGATTACGCCCCGACGGTCGAGATGTTCGACCACCTCACCCATCGCGATATCCAGCGCGGGGTGCAGGAATTGAATCCCGAGATCATCACCGCGGGCCGCCAGGCCTGGCAGAGTTCGGCGGCCGCCATGGCCGACGCGGTCCAGTCCGCGCACACCGAAATTCGCGGCGCCATCGCGGACGGCTGGCGCGGTGGTGCCGCGCAACTGGCCGCCGACGCGGTGACCGCCTTCGAACGACTGGGCCAGGAGCTGTCCGATGTGATGGCGGTGGTCGGACAACGACTCGCGCAGGCCAACGACGCAGCCGAGACATTGCGTGCCTCGGTCTCGCAACAGGTGACCGCCCATCCGGATCTGGAAGCGGCACTGCTGGATCCGAAACAGGCGACTGCCAATGTCGCCGTGCAGAAGAGTGCCGAGAACGTGCGTCAGGACGCCGTGCGGGTGATGGATTCGGTCTATGCCGGTGTCTTCCTGCGCACCGGCGACAGTGTGCCGGCGTTCCCCGACGGCGGCATGTATCCGAATCCCGCTGTCGTACAACCGGGTAACGAGGCGACCGCGCCGGGTGGCGGCAGTGCGGATCTGATCGGGCGAGCGACGGGCGTACAGGTGACGCCGACGGTGGACGGACCGCAGGGCCCGGAAGCGGCTCCGGCGGATCGGCCCGCCGCACCCGCCGGCGACCCCGCCGACGGTGCTCGGCCCGGCGGTGACCAGCAGGCAACCGACCGTCCCGCGGCCGTCGCACCCGCCGCGGCCGCACCGACGCTCGTGGAGCCCTCCACTCCGGTTCCCACTCCGGTGCACAGCACGCTTGCGGCTGCTCCGGTACCCGAGGCGCCGGTGGCGGCGACTGCGAATCCGGTTGTCACACAACCGAAACCGTCGAATACCGCGCAACCCGCCCCGGCGGCAGCGGCGCCGGGAGTCGCTCCCGGCGTGGTCCCCGCCGCCGTGGGTGCCGGGGCGGCCACCACCCCGGCGTCGTCCGCGCAGAACTCCGATTCGGCCAAGCGCGACGACCACGACCAGGACCGCAACCCCGGCGCCGACTCGATGTCCGGAATGGGTGCGGGCATCGTGGGCGGCCTGGCGGGGGGCGCGTTCGCCGCGGGCGATGCGGTGCGGCAGGGCCCGTCGACTCCGGTGGCGGCGAAGCCGATCCGCCGCGACGAGGACGAGGACGAGGACTACTGGTCCGAATTCGACGACGAGCCGACCTTCCTCGAACCGGCCGAGCCCGGTGGCGAACTGGTCGGAATCCTCGACCCGACCACCCCGCCCGTGCTGGGCGAATGGTCCGAGGATGACTGACCGCGCAATGACGGCGGAGGACGAGGCGGGCCGGCGGCGGTGAAATGGACGCTGACACCCGATCAGTTCGTGATGGCATGGCAACGGATCGACGGTGACCGGATCCCGTATCCGCTCGCGGTGCGGTCGTCCGCCCGCGACAGCGCCGAACGGGCCGCGCAGCTGCCGGAGCTGACCGAGTGGTGCGACCGCACCGTGGACCCCGATCTGGAGGCGGCGCTGCGGCTGCTCGCCCGGCCCACCGTCTGCGTCGAGGTCTTCGGCGAATGCGGCGCGCAGGAGGCCCGGCCCGTACGGGTGCTCGGTGCGGCCGTCGGCCACATCACGGTGGTCGCGGCCCAGCGCCACGGCGACATGGCCGATCGCGGCGGCGACGTACGGCTGTTCGTCGGGAACTCCGCCTCCCTCGCGGCACGGGTGGTCTCGCTGCTGCCGGAGTATCCGGCCGGCAGCGAACCGCGCCGCACGGCGCCTCTGGACCGGGTGCGTGAGGACAGTCGCGATCTGGTGACGGTGCCGGTCGCCGGTCCCTCCACGACCGCGCGGATGCGGCGGTTGCTCAAACAGCCTCGCGACGGTATCGGTCAGATCGTGGTCTCCGCGCGCCGCGCCGACGACAGCATGCGCCCGCTCGGCGTGCTGTGCTGGATCGACGTCGCCGGCGACGGCCGCTACGCGGTCCGTACCCGTGCGGAGGTGGATATCGTCGGAGTCACCGCGGAAACCTTTGCCGCGCACTTGCGCCCGATGGTCGCGGCCGCGGAACGAGTGGTCGCCGACGACAACGAATGGTGAGAACGCATGCCCTGCTACGAATTCGAAGGTAAACGCCCCCAGGTGGATCCGACCGCGTTCATCGCGCCGACCGCCACCCTGATCGGCGATGTGCGCGTGGAGGCGAACGCTTCGGTCTGGTACGGGGCCGTGCTGCGCGCCGACCTCGCGCCGATCATCGTCCGCGAACGGGCGAATGTGCAGGACAATGCCGTGATTCACACCCCGCCCGACGTGCCTGTCGAGGTGGGGCCCGGCGCCACGATCGCACACAGTGTGGTGCTGCACGGCGCGAGCGTCGGCGCCGAGGCGATCGTCGGCAACGGCAGCACGGTCCTCGATATGGCCACCATCGGCGCCGGTTCGATGATCGCCGCGCACTCGCTGGTCCAGCCCGGCACCGCGATCCCCGAGGGGGTCCTGGCCGCGGGAGCGCCGGCCGAGGTCAAACGTCCCATCGCCGGCACCCAGGCCGAAGGCTGGGTCAAGATCAACCCCGGCTACTACGCCGACCTCGCGCAGCGGCATCGGAAAGGGGTGCGCGAGATCGACTCGGAGAGCGAGTGATTCGTTTTCGCGCGCGTCCTCAGCCGCCGGGGTGGTGCGCGGTCGGCAGCAGGTCCAGCATCTCCTCGTCGTCGAGTTGATGGAAATCGCGATACGCCCCGCCGACTCCGCCGAGGGAGCGTGGAATCAGCGGGCACACCGTCTCCCGGGCCAGGCCACGCAGCCGCTCCATCGCCTCGATCGAGGACACCGGCACCGCCACCGTGATCCATCTGGGCCGGTGCGACTGCGCCACGCGGCACGCCGCGGCGACCGTCGCGCCCGTGGCCATCCCGTCGTCGACGATCACCACCGTGCGATCGTCGATCGGCACCCGCGGCACCTGCGCGCGCACCATCCGCTGCCGGCGCGCCAGTTCCGCGCGCTCGGCCTGCTCCACGGCGGCGATCTGCTCGGTTCGCACACCGGTCTGCCGCAGCACGTCGTCGTTGAGAACCCGGACCCCGTCCTCGCCGATGGCGCCCATCGCCAGTTCGGGTTGCCAGGGCACGCCGAGCTTCCGGACGAGCAGCACATCCAGATCCCCGCCGATGACCTCGCGCACCGCTGCCGCGACCGGTACCCCACCGCGCGGCAGTCCCAGCACCAGGGGATGCCACGCCCGCAGGTGCGACAGCGATTCACCCAGCGTGCGACCGGCCGACCGACGATCCGGATAGATCATGGTGCCACCAGTCTATGGCTCGACGGTGAATCGGCGCAGGCTCAGGCTCGGGTTGGTGGTGCGGATCTGCCGCAGGTGATCGAGGTCGATACGGCTGGTGGCGATACCGGGGGCGTCACCGAGTTCGGCGAGCAGATTGCCGGAGGGGTCGACGATCATCGACGCGCCCGCGCCGCGCGGGGCGCAGTGGTCCGCGGCGGCCACGTAGACCGTGTTCTCGATGGCCCGGGCACGCAGCAGCGTGGTCCACTGATCCAGCTTGCCCGGGCCCGGAATCCATTGCGCGGGAAGTAACAACACCTGCGCCCCCGCGGCGGCCACCCGGCGGCAGCCCTCCGGGAAGCGCAGGTCGAAGCACGTCTGCAGGCCGAAGGTGACGCCGTCGACGGTGAAGGTGGCGGGATCCTCGATCGGGCCGGGAGCGACCACCTCCGATTCGCGGAATCCGAACGCGTCGTAGAGGTGCACCTTGCGGTAGACCGCCGCGAACTCGGCATCGGGACCGGCCGCGATCAGCGTGTTGTAGATGCGGTCGGTGATCTGCCCGCCCGGCGCCTCGACGACGCCGGCGACCACGTGCACCCCGAATTCGGCGGCGAGCCCGCGCAATTCGCTCGCCCACGGACCGGTGATCGGCTCGGCCGCCGCCACCACCCGTTCGTCCAGCCGCTTCACCGCGAACATCGAATATTCCGGTGCGACAATCACTTTCGCGCCGTGCTCGGCGGCGGCGCGAACATGGTCGCGCAGCGCGGCGAGATTGGCGGACTTGTCGGTGTACGGCCCGAACTGCACGACCGCGATATCGACCGCCTGCGCCGGAGCCGGGGCGGGTGCCGGCCGGGCGGCGGGCCGGGGTTCGAGTCCACCGGCCACCGCGGGAGCGGGCCGCCCGGCCTCCGCGGTGGCCGAGTAGGTGATCACGATCGGGACGGGACTGCCGATCACGTCGGCAGTGGAGATTCCGGCGTCGGGGCGGGCGGTTTCGGGTGCGTCCGCAGTGTCGGATTCGTCACTCACGAGTGCGCCGGCGTCGTCGCGAGAATTCGGCTCGGCGGGCGCAGATGCGGTGGGCCGCAGGGGTTCGGCGGATTCCGGAACGTCGCGCAAGGGCGGCTGCTGCGGTTGCATAGGTCTCACCGTATTGGCCCGATGGTCCGGGCGGCCACCGCTAGGCATTAAACTGCTGGTCAATATGAACAACTCATCGGTCGACAGCGTGCCCGGCGGCGGGGACGACAGGCCCGAAGGCGCAGACGCGCGCAACCACGAAGGGCCCGCGGACGCCGCCACCGGGTCTCGCGACGGTAGCGGAGCGGATGTCACGGCCGGCGCGACCGAGCCGTCGTTCGCCGCCCTCGGCATCGATGATCGGCTGCTAGCGGCCATCGCCGATGTCGGTTACGAGTCCCCGTCGCCGATCCAGGCGGCCACCATTCCGCCGCTGCTCGCGGGCGCCGACGTCGTCGGCCTGGCCCAGACCGGTACCGGTAAGACGGCGGCCTTCGCGATCCCGATTCTGATGGGCCTGGACAAGCGGCCGAAGCCGCCGCAGGCGCTGGTGCTCGCGCCGACCCGCGAGCTGGCGATCCAGGTGGCCGAGGCGTTCGGCCGCTACTCGTCACATCTGCCGGGTATCCACGTGCTGCCGATCTACGGCGGTCAGAACTACGCGGTCCAGCTGCAGGGTCTGCGGCGCGGCGCGCAGGTCGTCGTCGGCACGCCGGGCCGGGTCATCGACCACCTCGAACGCGGCACCCTCGATCTCACCCAGCTGCGGTATCTCGTGCTCGACGAGGCCGACGAGATGCTGAAGATGGGTTTCCAGGAGGACGTCGAACGCATTCTGCGCGACACTCCCGCGGAGAAGCAGGTCGCGCTGTTCTCGGCCACCATGCCGTCGGTGATCCGCAAGATCTCCAAGCAGTACCTCAAGGATCCGGTCGAGATCACGGTCAAGTCCAAGACCTCGACCAACACCAATATCTCGCAGCGCTGGGTGCATGTCTCCCATCAGCGTAAACTCGACGCTCTGACCAGGATTCTCGAGGTCGAGCCGTTCGAGGCGATGATCCTCTTCGTGCGCACCAAGCAGGCGACGGAGGAACTGGCCGAGAAACTGCGCGCACGCGGCTACTCGGCCGCCGCGATCAACGGCGATATCGCGCAGAACCAGCGCGAACGCACCATCGGCCAGCTGAAGTCCGGCACCCTCGACATCCTGGTCGCCACCGATGTGGCCGCGCGCGGGCTCGACGTCGACCGCATCTCGCATGTGGTCAACTACGACATCCCGCACGACACCGAGTCCTATGTGCACCGCATCGGCCGCACCGGCCGGGCCGGGCGCACCGGCGAGGCGCTGCTGTTCGTCGCGCCGCGCGAACGCCGCCTGCTGGACGCGATCGAGCGTGCCACCCGCCAGCCGCTGACCGAAATGCAGCTGCCCAGCGTCGACGATGTGAACGCCCAGCGCGTGGTCAAATTCCACGACGCGATCACGGAGAATCTGTCGTCGTCGAATCTCGCGCTGTTCCGCAAGCTGATCGAGGATTACGAGGCCGAGCACAACATCCCGCTCGCCGATATCGCCGCCGCTCTGGCGGTGGGCGGCCACGACGGCGAGAACTTCTTCATGGAGGCCGAGCCCGAGCCGATCCGCCCGCCGCGCCGCGAACGGGCCCCGCGCGAGGACCGGGAGCGTCGTCCGGAGGGTGGTCCGCAGCGCCACCGCGCCACCGACGCGGAGATGGCCACCTACCGCATCGCGGTCGGCAAACGGCACCGCGTGGTTCCCGGCGCGATCGTCGGCGCCATCGCCAACGAGGGCGGTCTGCGTCGCAGCGACTTCGGTCATATCAGCATCCGCCCCGATCACAGCCTGGTGGAGCTTCCCGCCGATCTGCCGTCGGAGACTCTGGATGCGTTGCGCCGCACCAGGATCAGCGGCGTCCTGATCCAGCTGCAACTGGACCAGGGCCCGCCGTCGCATCGTCCTATGAGTCGCGGACCGCGCCGCGAGGGCCCGCGCAAATACGACCGCCGCAAGCCGCGCAGCTAGTTACCGGGCGCCGCGGCGCGGACGAGGCGCCAGACATTGTCGGCCCGGGTTCCGTTGCGGCCGTCGGGGGAGGTCAGTGTGCGTTCGACCGGCTCGCAGGTGCGAACGGTCCACTCGTCGCCGAGACGCAGGCTCCGCAGGACGCCGTCGAGGGTGGGAAAGATGGCGTCGAACGGATAGTCGTCCGGCGTCATCCAGGTCGGCCAGCCGGCGTGCATGACGATCAGCAGCGTGCCGCCGGGCGCCACCGCGTCGGCCGCGCGCCGGAGCACGCCGTCCTGATCCAGCGCCACCGGTGACTGCAGGAACTGGGCGTTGATCAGGTCGTAGCTGCCGTCCGGAAAGGTGCGCCCGAGTTCGTGGCGCTGCCACGCGACACGGTCGCCCAGTCCGGCTCGCTCGGCGTGGGCCGCGGCGCGTTCCAGCGCGGTCTGCGAGATGTCCACGCCGGTCACCTGCCAGCCCTGCCCGGCCAGCCAGACCGCGTCGGCGCCTTCGCCGCAGCCCAGATCCAGGGCGCGGCCCGGCCGCAGATCCGCGGTCTCGCGCACCAGCAACGGATTCGGATTCCCGCTCCAGACCCGGTCGCTGTCGCGATACCGCTGCTCCCAGAACACCGCGGGTTCGGTGGGTGATGTGGCGGACATGAGACTCCTCGTCACTCGGGGCGCCTCGTCGGCGCCTGCATCCAGAATCACCGGCGCGCCGGAAAGCCGGCAAGGATTCTTGCCGAAACGGCAAACCGGTGCGCATCCCGGCGTCGATCGCCCAGCGCGTTTACCGTGGCGGGGAAATCATCGGAACGCATGCGAATTGTCATTAACTTATTCGACGCGCCGCGAATTGCGCAGGGTACGGCCATTTCGCCACAACCTAAAGGTTCCTTCGCGCCGGGCGCGGCAGCGGACCGCTCGGGATCGCGGTATCGGGCGCGATTCGTCGTTTATGATCCGGTCGACGAGCGGTTCGATTCGAGGCGTAGATTCGATTCGGACCTACGAAATACGGTGGGAGATGCCCATGAAACTTGCCCTGTCACCCGACGAGGTGGCCTTCCGGGACGAACTACGCACGTTCTTTCGAACCGAGATACCGGCCGAGATCCGGGACAAGGTCGAAAACGGCCGGGAACTCTCCCGTGAGGACATCGTCACCGCCCACAAACTCCTGCACGCCAAGGGCATCGCGGTGCCGAAGTGGCCGGTGGAGTGGGGCGGCCAGGACTGGACCTCGATGCAGCGCCACATCTGGGAAGACGAGATGCAGCTGGCCTGCGTGCCCGAGCCGCTGACCTTCAACGCGAACATGATCGGCCCGGTCATCGCGCAATTCGGCTCGGAGGAACTCAAGCAGCGCTTCCTGCCGCCGACCGCCGCCCTCGACATCTGGTGGTGCCAGGGCTTCTCCGAGCCCGACGCCGGATCCGACCTCGCCTCGCTGCGCACCACCGCGGTGCGCGACGGTGATTCCTACATCGTCAACGGCCAGAAGATCTGGACCACGCTGGCCCAGTACGCCGACTGGATCTTCTGCCTGGTGCGTACCGATCCGAACGCGCCGAAGAAGCAGGCCGGTATTTCGATGCTGCTCTTCGATATGAATTCGCCGGGCGTCACCGTGCGGCCGATCAAATTGATCGACGGCCGGCACGAGGTCAACGAGGTCTTCTTCGAAAACGTGCGGGTGCCCGCCGATCAACTGGTCGGTGCGGAGAATGCGGGCTGGACCTACGCGAAATTCCTGCTCGGCAACGAGCGCACGGGTATTGCCGGCGTGGGTCGCACCAAGGTCGTGATCGCCACCGCGAAAAAGCATGCGGCACAGATTCCGACGGGCTCCGGCACGCTGCTGGAAGATCCGGTTTTCGCCGCCCGCGTCGCCGAGTTGGAGAACGAACTGCTGGCGCTCGAACTGACGCTGTTGCGGGTGGTGGCCAATTCCGCCGAGGGCAAACCGAATCCGGTGTCGTCGGTGCTGAAGTTGCGCGGTACCGAATTGCAGCAGGCGGCCACCGAGCTGATGCTCGATGTGGCGGGCCCGGACGCGGTGCCGGTGGGCGCCGACGACATCGCCGCGCCGGACTGGGCGCAGCGCACCGGACCCACCTATCTGAACTACCGCAAGACCAGCATCTACGGAGGCTCGAACGAGGTGCAGCGCACCATCATCGCCTCCACCATCCTCGGATTGTGAGGCGCTGCCATGGATTTCGAATTGACCGATGAACAGGTCATGCTGGGCGAGACGGTGCGTGATCTGCTGGCCCGTGCCTACGACCCGGAGAGCCGGCTGAAGGTGCTCGACACCGAACTCGGCTGGAGTCGCGACGTCTGGTCGCAGCTGGCCGAATTGGGCGTCCTCGGACTGTCTTTCAGCGAGGAGGACGGCGGCGTCGGCGCCGGACCCGTGGAGACGATGGTCGTCATGGAGGAGATCGGCCGCCGTCTCGCTCCCGAACCGCTGCTGGACGCGGTCCTGCTGCCCGGGGGTCTGATCGCCGCCCTCGGCGCCGCCGACCAGCGGCAGCGGATTCTGCCGGAGGTGGCCGGCGGATCCCGGCTGCTGGCCTTCGCGCACGAGGAGGCCGGTTCGCGCTGGCCGGAGATCACGGTCGCGACCACTGCCGCCGCCGAGGGCGACGGCTACCGGCTCTCGGGTGTGAAAAGCCGGGTGCCGCACGGTGATTGCGCCGACGAGCTGGTCGTCACCGCTCTCGGACCCGACGGTGTGTTGCGGCTGTTCCTGGTGGCCGCCGATGCCGAGGGCGTATCCCGCACCGCCTACCGCACGTTCGACGAACGCCGGGGTGCGCAGATCGAATTCGCCTCGGCTCCGGCCGAACTGCTCGGCGCCGCCGAGGCCGGCGATGTCACCGAGGCCGTCGCCACCGCCATCGCGACCGCCCAGGCGAGCCTGTGCGCGGAATCGATCGGCGCGATGGGTGAGGCGCTGCGGCTGACCACCGAATATCTCAAGACGCGCAAACAGTTCGGGGTCACGCTCTCGAAGTTCCAGACCCTGACCCAGCGCGCCGCGGATATGTACGTCGCGATGGAACTGGCTCGCAGCATGAGCTTCTACGCGACCGCCTCGCTGGCCGAGGGCACGGTCGATCCGATCGCGCTGTCGCGGGCCCGCCTCCAGGTCGGCCGCGGCGCCCGCCACGTCGCGCAGGAAGCCGTGCAGATGCACGGTGGAATCGGCATCACCACCGAATATCCGGTCAGCCACTACGTCGCCCGGCTCACCGCCGTGGACCAGACCTTCGGTGGCCGGCGCGAACATCTGGGCGTGCTGAGCAGCCGGGTCGGGGACTACGGCCTGGTCGAACTCTGATCCGCACGCCGGTGCGCCGGTGAGGGTGGTGGTCGTCGCGAATCCGCGCGGCCGCCACCCTTTTCGGTGTGCCGGTCAGTTGCCGCTGTCCTCGCTCGTCGGCGCGGGCTGGAGGCCGGTCGTCGGTTCGGATTCCTCGACGGTGCGCGGCGCGCGATGCGGCCGGGTGGTCGTCGGACTGTCGGAATCGGTGGAGGGGTCGCTGACGGACGGTTCCGTGGTCGGGGTCGGAGTCTGCGTGGTGGTGGTCGGCGCGGGCGGGGCGAACGCCGTGTAGCTCGGCTCGGCCTCGGTCGTGGTGCCGGTCGCCGTCGCGGAGGTGGTGCGCCGCGCCGGCGTATTCGCCGCGACCCGCCAGGAGGGGGAGGGGGGAATGATCACCGCGGGAGCTGTGGTGGTGCCGCTGCGTGTGATCGGGGTGGTGGCCACCTGTAGATCCGCGGCGAGCGGCGGCGGTGCGACATAGACGTCCTTGTGGCCGATCCCGCACGCCCCGATCAACACCAAACCCAGCGATACCGCACCGGCGGCCATTGCGGGACCCGCGACCTTCATGTTCAGGCGGCCGGGGGTCTCCTCATCGGCGCGATCCCCCGTGCTCGCCCTGTCGTCCATGGATGTGGTGCTCCCTCAAACTGTTTCCGAGTGGCCTCACAGTAACCGAGAGCCGCAACCCGGGGCCAGGCATGCCGGTTGGTCCGCAAAATACCGGACAGTAACGTGAAAAGCCAACGCTTCACATAACGAAGTAGATACGTTCGGCGTGTCGCGGGCACGTGTCGCGTGGAGTTTCGGTGGCGGCCACGTAACGTGTGAGCGAAGTTACATGTGAGACGCATGTTATTTGCCGGGCGAAACGGACGTTTCGACAGTCTCGGTGGGCGTCATCGAGGAGTAGTGATGGGAGCTTATTCGACATCCCCCACGCGCGCGGTGTCACAAGGTGATTCGGCTGCCGCCGGATCCGGACGCAGCGCCTGGACGATCACCTCCCGCATCGCGGCCTGGTTGATCTTCCTCGGCGGATTGGTCGGTGCGGTGCTCGGCATCGCGGGCCTTCGTGTCGAAATCACTGTCGCCGGACTGATTCTGGCCTGCACCGCCGGTCTGGTCCTGCTGAAACTTCGCGCCGACGGGCAACAATCGGCCTGAGAATCGGCCCTTCGTGAAAAATCGGTGGGAGACGTGCTCCGACGGGCCTACCGTTGGTCGGCATGCGGATCGAGCTGACCACGGACCCGTTCGAGCTCCACGCCCGCGCCGGGCACTGCCTGGCGCGAGAGCCCCTGCGGCACACCGTCATCGCCACGATGGTCCGCAACGGCGTGGCCGGGGCGATGACGATCGAACCGGTGTTCGCCATGGTCTGCGACGGCGATGCGGTGGTGGGCGTCGCCATCGATACTCCCGGGTACGGTGCCTATCTGGGTGACATGCCCGCCCCCGCGCTGCCGGGGGTGGCCGCGGCCCTGTTCGACCGCGACCCCGCCGTCGTCGCGGTCGAGGGAGATCCGGACTCCGCGTCGGAATTCGCCCTCCATTGGCAACGACTGTCCGGCAATGCCTTTCGGCTGCACTGGACGACGCGGCTCTATCGCCTCGGGGAACTGCGCGTCCCCGCCGTGCCCGGCATCGCCCGCCGCGCCGGCGAATCCGATACCGAGGTGTGCGTTCACCTGGCCGAGCGCATGCGTCGCGAGGAGGACATCGGTCCCGACCCGCGTACGGTCCCCGATCGGATCGCCGCGGGGCAGTGGTGGCTGTGGGAAGACGCGGGTGTGCCGGTATCCGTGGTCGCGCATCAGCGGCGCGCATACGGCTGGACCCGCATCGGGCCGGTCTACACCCCGCCGGAATTCCGCCGCCGCGGATACGCCGCGGCCGCCACCGCGCAGGTGTCGAAAGTGCTGCGTGACAGCGGCTCCCAGGTATGCCTGTTCGCCGACCTAGCCAACCCGACCTCGAACAAGATCTATCGGGACATCGGTTTCGAGCCGGTCGGCGATTTCCCGCGGTTCGTATTCGACCTGTCGCAGTGACGGCGGCTAGGCGGTGCGCCGCAGTGCCGACTTCTCCGGCTCGAACGGGGTGTTCTGAGCGGCCGCGAGCCACCACCGGCCGCCGCGTTCCACCAGCACGTACATGGCCGTCTCGGAGAAACCGGCGGGATCGGCTGCCTGCCTGCGGATCTGGGCCACCACCACGCCCGGCGCCGGCGTGGTCGCGGCGACCACCTCGAAGGTCGAGGCCGGTGCCACCTGTCCGGCCATCAGGCGGTGGTGGATCGGATTGAGCCGGTCGTAGCCGACGACGGTGGCACCGAACGGGCTGCCCCACAGCACATCCGCGGCGAAGGAACGGTCGTAGAGATCGGCATCGCCGGTCTCGCCCGCGCGTTGCAACTCCGCGGCGAAGTCGGCGGCCACCCGCTGGGCGGTGCTGCGGCCCGCGGGGTCGTCGAGGGTGGGACGCTGTGTCATGGCTGGCTCCTGTGTCGTCGGGCGCTCGGGCTACAGCCAACCTAGAAGCTCAACTCAACTCGAGGTCAAGTCGGCCGTGCGGTCCGCCACCGGATCGATGGCGTGGCCGGTGCCGTTCAGGATTCGGGAGCGAGCACGGCGGAAGGCGGCCGCAGGATCGTCGGGTGCGGCCGGGACCCGCCACGCGATCACCTGGTCCGGGCGGACCAGAAGCGCGCCCGTCGGCGTCGATCCGACGGTGTCGCACCATGATCGGTCCATGCGGACGATGTCGACGGATTGATCGTCGAGTTGCCAGCCCGGTGAATCCGGACCGACGAGCAGCGTGAACGTCGTTCCGATCAGATCGAGAGTGGAGCGGCCGTCGGGGAGGTAGCGGTGGGGCAGCCGGGTGCCCGGCTGCCCGGTCAGATCCAGGTGGTCCATGGTGTGCGGACTGCCGTCGTCGATGAACGCGCCCGCGGGGTAACGGGTGCCGAGAATCAGGGCGATCGGGTCGGCGAGCGGCGTGCCGTCGGTGGATTCGCGAGTCATGGTGCGCAGGTTCGCGGTCCGGATACTGGATTGATCGGCGATGTATCGGCCGACGGGGCGGCGCTCGCCGTCGTAGCTGTCGAGCAGATGTGGTGATGCGGCGCCACGCAGCACCAGCGCCAGTTTCCAGGCCAGATTGTGGCCGTCCTGGATGCCGGTATTGGCGCCCGCGGCCGCGTACGGCGGCATCACGTGCGCCGCGTCGCCGGCCAGGAACACCCGGCCCGACCGGAACGTGTCGGCGATGAACATCCCCGGCTCCCAGGGCAGGACGCTCAGCACCTCCACGTCGACATCGGGGACCCCGATGGCCGCTCGCAGCAGTTCGGGCCAGCGGTCGGCGGGACGGTCGACCTCCGCCGAACTGGTGAAGATCCATCGCTGTGCGCCGTCCACCGAGGCGAAGGCTCCCGGGATGCGGTCGTTCTCGATCTGGCAGAGGTTGAATTCGCGTCCGCGCACCAACTCCGCCAGATCCGCGCGGAAATACACGTTCACCGCGCGGCCGAGGGTGCCGCGGCCGTGGCGGCCGATATTCAGCCGCTCGCGAATCGGGCTGTGCGCGCCGTCCGCCGCGATGAGGTACGACGCTCGCACGGTGTCGACGCGTTCCGGACCCGTGCGCAGTGTCGCGGTGAGACCCGCGGCGTCCTCGGCGATGTCGACGCATTCGACACCGAAGCGGATATCGCAGCCGCGTGCCTGCGCCAGTTCGCGCAGGACGGGCTCCAGCCGATCCTGCGCGCACAGGCAGGCCGACGCGGGCGTGATCGCATCCCAGTCCGGCAGACCGCCGGGGAATGTGAACGGCAGCCGCTCGGCCCGGGCCAGGGTGGGGCCCGCTGCCATCGCCTGATGCGCCGAGAGTCCACGGGCCGCGTCCTCGACCGCCTCGGCGATGCCGATCCGGCGGAACAGTTCCATCGTGCGGATATTGATCCGGCGTGCCTTCGGCTGGGCCGAAGTGGTGGTCCGCCGTTCGACCAGTATCGCCGGCACGCCCTGGTGCTTCAGGAACAGTGCGGCGGTCAGGCCGGTCAATCCGCCGCCGACGATCAGGACCGGATCTGCGTGTACGTCGTACATCATGTGTACGTTGTACGCCGATGGTTGAATTCCGGCAAGGAGGTGTGCACGGTGACCGAGGAAGTGCCCGGACCGCTCATCTGGTCCCTGCCGGAACCGCCCGGCCGGCCGACGACGAACCTGAGCCGGGCCGAGATTCTGCGCGCGGCGATGGCGATCGCCGATGCCGAGGGCGCGCGGGCGCTGACGATGCGCCGGGTGGCCCAGGCCGTCGGCGCGTCCACGCCGATGTCGCTGTATCGCTACGTGGGCAGCAAGGACGGGCTGGTCGATCTGATGATCGACGCCGTCTACGGCGAAGTACCGCTGCCGGCGGGTCCGGATTCGGCGAGCACCGCGCAGTGGCGCGACGCGCTGGAGCGTCTGGCGCTGGACACCTGGGCGGTGATCCGACGGCACCTGTGGTTCGGCGAACTCGTTCACACCCGCCCGCCTTTGGGCCCGAACGCACTGCGCTACTTCGACTTTCGCTTCGCCATGCTCGAACCGCTGGGGCTGTCGGCCGACGACCTGTCACTGCTGACCGGTGCGGTGGACGGCCATCTGTTCGGCGCCGCCCTGCAAGCGGCGGAGGAGCAACGCATGCGAACCCGCGTGGGGCTGGCCACCGACGACCAGCTCGCCCGGGCCGCGAAACCACTGGTGGAGCCGCTCCTGGAAGAGGGCCGCTATCCCGCCTTCACCCGATGGTTCCACGGCCGCACCGGCTCCGGCCCCGCCGACCCGGTGGTGTGGACACTGCGATGCCTGCTCGACGGCATCATCGCCCGTATGGGACTCGACGAACCGGGGGCCCGATAGGGGCTGGCAAGCGCCTAATCCGGCCGGGGCACAACCCATTCGAAGGCGCGGGCCTCGGAGCGAGCGCCCTCGGCGGTGCGGGAGCGATTGGGTTCCCCCAGGTCGGTCAGTAGCCGTTCGGTGAGGTCGACCATGGTCGCCAGGGCCGCGGGGGTGAACCAGCCGGGGCGGGTGGCGAACAGGATGTCCTCGCTGGCGGTATTGCCACTCGCTCCCGGCGCGAAGGGGCAGCCACCCAGGCCGCCCAGGGAACCGTCCACCGCATCCGCGCCCGCGTCCAGTGCCGCGAGGGAGTTGGCGACACCCATACCCCAGGTGTCGTGGCCGTGAAAGAGGATGCGGCGCCGCGGAGTTCCCGATCGCACGGCGGCGATCAGGGCGTGCACCTGCGCCGGATAGGCCTGGCCCAGCGTATCGGCGACCACGATGTCGGCGGCGCCGTCGGTGCGCGGATCGGCGGCGATCGCCAGCACCCGCTCCGGATCCACCGGCCCGTCGAACGGGCAGGTGAAAGACGTTGCCAGACAGAGCTGAATCGACCCGCCGACCTCCTGGGTCAGCCGGATCGCCTCGGGCATCGCGGCCACGCTGTCCTCGGTCGTGCGGCCGATATTGGCCTTGTTGTGCGCATCCGACACCGACAGGCAGTACTGGAACTTCCGCACCCCCGCCTCGGCGGCACGCGCGACCTGTCGCGGCGTCGCCACCCACACCCAACACCGTTGCAGCTCTTCGGGAGTCAGCGCGGCCACGACCTCCATGGAGTTGGCCATCGGCGGCACCAGATCCGGGCGTGCCATCGAGCCGATCTCGAGTTCCGGCACGCCCAGGGCGAGCAGGGTGCGAGCGATCTCCACCTTGTGCTCGGTCGGCAACACCTTGCCCGTCAACTGAAGTCCGTCCCGCAGAGTCACATCCCGCAGCGCGCCCGCGGTGGTCACAAAGTCGCTCACTGGACCTCCAGTGCCTTGCGGGACACCCGCACCCGGTCGGCGAGACGAGCCGCTGCGCGATTGTCGCTCATCACGCCTCCAGGCCATCGATATCGGCGTCCGACATTCCCAGCAGTTCCGACAGCACTTCCCGGGTGTGTTCGCCCAAGTCTGGGCCTACCGTGCGGATGGGTAGCGAACGCTCGCCGATCACCGGGACGATGCCGGTGAAGGCGACCTGTTTCGGTTCGGCGGCGCCGACGTCGACCGGGAAGTGCTGAATCATGTTGCGCGCCCGATATTGTTCGTCGGCGACGATATCGGCGGCGGTGTAGATCGGGCCGCACGGAATCCCGGCCTGTTCGAGGATCGCCAGCGCCTCGTCGCGGGTGTGGCGCACACTCCATTCGCCGATCGCGGCGTCGAGGCGGTCGCGGTGGCGCCAGCGGCCGGCGTTGTCCTGCAATTCCGGATCCTCGGCGAGATCGGGGCGCTCGATCACCTGCATATAGCGGCGGAAGATCGCGTCGCCGTTACCGCCGATGATGATGCTGGTGCCGTCGGCACACGGGTAGGCGTTACTCGGTGCGATCCCTTCCATCCGCCCGCCGACGCGCTGCCGGTTGATTCCGTACGCCTCGTAGTCGGGGACCAGCGACTCCATCACGGAGAGAATCGATTCGTTCAGCGCCACGTCGACAATGCGCTGCGGCAACGGGATTCGCTCCTCGGTTCCCCTGCGCTGGAACAGTGCCAGCACCGTGCCGAAGGCGGCGTAGATCCCCGCGATGGAATCCCCGATCGACACGCCCACCCGTACCGGCGGCCGATCCGGATCGCCGACCAGCTCGCGCAGTCCGCCGATCGCCTCCGCGACCGCGGCGAAACCCGGGCGCTGCGAGAGCGGTCCGGTCTGCCCGTAGGCGGAGATGCGGGTGATGACCAGGTCCGGATTGGCCTCGTCGAGCACCTCCGGCCCCAGCCCCCACTTCTCCAGCATGCCGGGCCGGAAATTCTCCAGCAGCACATCGCAGTGCCGGATCAGATCCAGCACGATCGCCCGGCCCGCGTCGGTGCGCAGATCGAGGGTGATCGACTTCTTGTTGCGGTTCACCGTGCGATACAGCATCGAGGTGTCGCCGCCGTAGAGCCGCCAATTGCGCAGTTCGTCACCGGTTTTCGGGCGCTCGACCTTGATCACCTCGGCGCCGAAGTCACCGAGGATGCGCCCCGCGGTCGGCGCCGCGATGTAGTTGCCCAGTTCCAGCACCCGAACGCCGGCCAGCGGTCGAATCTCCATGTACCGATTCAACCACCGGCCGGCACCGGCGGATCAGGCCACCTCGGCCAGATCCTCGATGATCGAGTAGTGGTCGGCGTTACCGGCGATGCTGAGGCTGGTCCGGCCGTCCACGCCCACCGGGATGTCCCCGGCCAGTGTGATGCGGGTGAGCTGACGGTGCTCGGCGCCGTCGTAGTCGTCGATCGCGTAGTGCTGAGTGGCACGGTTGTCCCAGATCGCCACGTCGCCGAGCGACCAGTTCCATCGGGTGGTGTGCTCGAGCCGGGTCACCCGATCCTGGAGCAGGCGGAACAGGGCGTGCGACTCGTTGGTGGACAGACCCACGAACTGCTTCACGAAATGTCCGAGCAGCAGCGCCCGCTCACCCGTCTCGGGGTGCACCCGCACCACCGGATGCTCGGTCTCGTAGTAGGTCGACTGGAATTCCTCACGGTAGGCCTGCGCGTTGGGGTCCGGCTGCTCCTCGTGGCTCGCGGCGTAGTCGTACTTGTTGGTGTGCACCGCGCGCAGCTCCTCGGCCAGCCGCTTCAGCGGTTCCGGCAGCGAGGCGTAGGCGGCCACGGTCGAGGCCCAGGTGGTCGAGCCGCCGTAGCTGGGCAGGGTCACCGCCCGCAGGATCGAGGCCTTCGGGATGCGGTCGACGAAGGTGACATCGCTGTGCCAGCTGTTGGCGCGGCCGTGGTGGGAGTCGATCGCCAGGCTCTTCACACCCTTGGACGTGACCGTCGGATGCGGGGTGGTCGGGCTGCCGAGCAGCTGCGCGAATTCGTGCTGACCGTCCTCGGTGAGATGGTGCTGATCACGGAAGAAGATCACCTTGTGCTCGTTGAGGGCCGCCCGGATGGCCGCGACCGTCGCCGGAGCCAGGTCCCCGCCGAGCCGGACGCCGTCGATGCGTGCGCCGATGTGGGTTCCGAGTTTCACCACGGACACGGACTCTGTTGCGTGATCGCTTGACATGGAGGGCCTTTCGCTCGGAACTTGCTACGTTCCGAGCACACCATCGGGGCCCACGCGCGACCAGGGTTACGGTCAGCGCGATCACAAAGGCGGTGCCGCTGAGCTCGGCCGACGTGGCTCAGCCGACGTGTTCGCGCAGGTAGGCGAGGTCCTCGGCGACGCCTTCGGCCGGGGTTTCCAGCACTACGGGTGCATCGGCGGTGCGGCACACCTCGGCGAGCAACTGCGGGTCGATGGTGCCGTCGGCGAAGTTGGCGTGCCGGTCGGCGCCGGAGTTGAAGTCGTCGCGCGAGGAGTTCAGATGCACCAGATCGATGCGGCCGGTGATCGCGCGGATCCGGTCGACCACGCCGATGAGCTCCTCGCCGCCCGCCCAGGCGTGGCAGGTGTCGAGGCAGAAGCCGGCGCCGAAGTCGCCGACCGCATCCCACAGCCGGGCGATCGAATCGAAATGGCGGGCCATGGCGTGATTACCGCCGGCGGTGTTCTCGATGAGAATCGGCACCGCGAAGCCGCCCTTGTCCTGCTGACGCTCGAACAGCTTGCGCCAGTTGACGATTCCGGCCTCGATCTCGGCATCCGAGCGCACGTGCCCGCCGTGCACGACCAGGCCGAACGCTCCCAGATCGGCCGCGGCCTGCGCCTGCTGCGCGACCGCGTTGCGCGAGGGCATGCGCAACCGATTGTTCGTACTGGCCACGTTGATCTGATAGGAGGAATGCACCACCACGTCGATCGGGCTGGATTTGATCTCCTCCGCGCGCGGATGCGGCTGTGGTTTGTCCCAGCCCTGCGGATCCACCACGAACATCTGGATGACATCGGCACCCAATCGCTCGCCGAAGCCGATCGGATCACTGTCTTGGCGGACGTGTGCTCCAATACGCATGGCAGAGAGCGTATCGGTAGGCACCGACAGCCCGCAGCGACAGGCGGGGACCGGGCGTTCACGCGGGCCGGCGGCCCGATCGATCGAGAATGCCGGTTCCGGTGGACTGCTATGGTTTCGGTGATTCCGGCACGGGAAGTGGGAGCGGGGCATGCTGGCCAACGGTGATGTGTTCGCGGGCTACGTCATCGAACGACTGTTGGGCCGCGGCGGTATGGGGCAGGTCTATCTGGCCAAACATCCGCGATTGCCGCGGATGACCGCGCTGAAGCTGCTCAACCGCGAGATGGTCGCCGATCCGGAGATCCGGGCGCGCTTCGAGCGCGAGGCCGATCTGGTCGCGCAACTCGATCATCCCAAGGTCGTCACCGTCTACGATCGCGGCCTCGAGGACGGTCAGCTCTGGATCTCGATGCAGTACATCGACGGGATCGACGCCGCCAGCGTGGATCCGAAGAAGCTGCCGCCGGAGCGGGCCGTGCAGATCATCGCCGAGGTGGCCGAGGCGCTGGACTACGCGCACGGCGCCGGGGTCATGCACCGGGATGTGAAGCCGGGCAACATGTTGCTCGCGCGTTCCACCGGCGGCAAGGGCGAGCGGGTGTATCTCACCGACTTCGGCATCGCCCGCCTGCGCGACGACGGCGGTCATCTCACCCAGACCGGAACCTTCACCGCGACCCTGGCCTATGCCTCACCCGAACAGCTCACCGGCGCGCCGCTGGACGGCAGTTCGGACCAGTACTCGCTGGCGTGCAGCCTGTTCTGGCTGTTCACCGGCCGGGGCCCGTTCAACGCGCCGAATCCGGCGGCGGTGATCCGCGGTCATCTGCAGGGTCCGCCGCCGGCGCTGAGCAGTGTGCGCCCCGGCCTGCCCGCGGGCCTGGACGCGGTCCTGCTGAAGGCGATGGCGAAGCGCGCGGGCGACCGATTCGGCAGCTGTGCGGACTTCGCCGCCGCCGCCCGCCAGGCGGTCTCCCCGGCCAGTGCGCCGCGCATGCCGACGGTCGGCCGCCCCTACACCGGTCCGCCGATGCCGACGACCGGCCGGCCGGGGACCGGGCCGGGACAGCCGGTCGTGCACCGGCCCGCGACCGGTCCTTCGGTGCCGCACGCGGCCCGGCCGCAACCGATGCCGCCGCACGGCGCCGTACCCCAGCCGTATCCCGCCACCGCCGCGCGACCGGTGAATCAGCCGCAGCCCTACGGTGCGTCCGGCCAGTACAACCAGTACAACCAGCCCTACGGACACCGGCCGCCGCTGCCGCCGATGAATCAGATCCGGCAGAACCAGGCGCCGAAATCGAATACCGGGGTGATCATCGGCATCATCGTCGGCGCGGTGGTACTGCTGCTGGTGGTTCTGGTGCTGCTGGCCGCGCTGTCGAGCTGACCCTGGCCCGCCACCACAGGTAGGGGCCGAGGCACAGCGCGAGCCAGACCAGGCCGATCGCCCATCCCGCCAGTACATCGGTGGCCCAGTGCACGCCGAGGTAGATCCGGGTCAGGCCGATCACCACGGCGAACAACGCCGCGACCACGACGGCCGCGACGCGCACGGCGCGCCCGCGCGACGACAGCACCACCATGGCGGCGAGCACCCCGACCACGGCGGTGCTGCCCAGCGTGTGACCGGACGGGAACGAAGGACTGGTCTCGGTGACCAGCCGATCGACAGCGGGTGGCCGGTGCCGTCCGATCGCCGACTTCAGCACGGAACCGATCACGGCCACGCCGATACCCACCGCGGCCGTGGTCAGCAGTCGCGCCCACTGGCGACGCGCTCCGAACCAGGCGCAGGCCACGATGGTCAGGGTCGTCATCGCCGCGACGCCGCCGGCATCGGTGAGGGTGCCGACCGCCGGATTCAACCAGCCGATGCGATGGTTCACCACCCAGTCGGTGATCGGCTCGTCGATGCGGGTGACGCCGCCGCCGTCGACCACGTCGTGCCCGAGTTGCACGGCGCCGCCGAGCGCCGCGGCCGGCAGGAGCGACACCGACACCGGCATCCCTCGCAGCACGCCCTGCTGCACCAGCGCGATCCCACCGACAAGTATCAGCAGGACCGGGGTGAGCGCAGCCATGGCACGAGGATATGTGCGTCGCCGCCCGGCACCGTGGCATCCCGGTGGGGCGAGGGTGTGCGCCCCAGGTATTGGGGGGAAATCCTGATGGCGCCCGCACGCCGGTTTGGCCAGACTGGAGACCATGACTGCCGATGCCCTGGGCACCGAACCCGCCGCGGCGACCACGCTCGCGGCCCGCGCCACCGACCTGATGAAACTGTACGGATCCGGAGATACCCAGGTCCGCGCCCTCGACGGGGTTTCGGCCGACTTCGCCCAGCGGGAGTTCACCGCGATCATGGGCCCGTCCGGCTCCGGAAAATCGACGTTGATGCACTGCCTGGCCGGGCTCGACAGCGCCACCTCCGGCACGGTGCACATCGGCGACACCGCGCTGACCGGACTGTCGGACAAGCAGATGACGCGCCTGCGCCGCGACCGTATCGGCTTCGTCTTCCAGGCATTCAACCTGGTGCCGACGCTGACCGCGCTCGAGAACATCACCCTGCCGCTGGATATCGCGGGCCGCAAACCCGATCAGGAGTGGCTGGACACCGTGATCGGCCGTCTCGGGCTGGGCGATCGCCTCGACCATCGGCCGAGTGAGCTCTCGGGCGGGCAGCAGCAGCGCGTCGCGTGTGCGCGGGCGCTGGTCGGCCGGCCCGACATCATCTTCGGCGACGAGCCGACCGGCAACCTCGACTCCCGCTCCTCCGGTGAGGTGCTGTCGATCCTGCGGGCGGCGGTCGACGAATTCGGTCAGACGGTCGTGATCGTGACGCACGAACCGCACGCCGCCTCCTACGCCGACCGCGTGATCTTCCTCGCCGACGGGCGCATCGTCGACGAATTGCGGGATCCGACAGCGGATTCCGTGCTGGACCGCATGAAGTCCCTGGAGGGATAGGCCATGGCCGGATCGCCGATGCGCAAGGTGGCCTTGCGCAATCTGGCCGCGCACAAGGTGCGGCTGGCGCTGACATTGCTCTCGGTCGTGCTCGGAACCGCTTTCGTCGCAGGCTCTTTCGTCTTCACCGACACCCTGCAGCGCACCTTCGACGGCATCTTCGCCGACCAGGCGAAGGGGGTCGACGTACGGGTGGAGCCGAAACACACACAGTCGCTGGGTGTTCCGAACGAACTCGTCGCGAAGGTCGCCGCGACCGACGGCGTGCGCGCGGTCGCGCCGGCGGTACAGGGGCCTGTGGTCCTGCTGAAGGACGGGCATGCGGTCCAGACGGGCGGCGCGCCCAGCTGGGGGCGGTCGTATCTGCCGCCCGACAAGGCGATCGCCGACCCGGAGCATTTCGTCGACGGCGTCGCGCCGGTGACACCGGGGCAGATCGCGATCAATTCCGGCGGGGCCGACCGGGCCGGATTACACGTGGGGGACAAGGCCAAGGTGCTGATTCCCTCGCGCGGCACGATCGATATGACCGTCAGCGGCATCTACACCGTGTCCTCGGACACCGGCGGATTCATCGGGCTGCTCCTGGACGACGCGCAGGCCCGGGAACTGTTCACCGACGGCGCGCATGTCGCCTACGTGGATGTGGCTGCCGTGCCGGGAGTTTCGCCGGACACGTTGCGCGACCGGATCGCGAAGGTGGCACCGGACTACAAGGTCATGGACGGCGATCAGGTACGCGCCGACCTGAAGGCGCAGGTCGGCAACGCCCTGAAATTCGTCAACTACTTCCTGCTCGCCTTCGGTGCGATCGCGCTGCTGGTCGGCACGTTCATCATCTACAACACCTTCTCGATGATCGTGGCGCAGCGATTGCGGGAGCTGGCGCTGTTGCGGGCGGTCGGGGCCGGGCGGCGCCAGGTCGGATTGTCGGTGGTGGCGGAGGCCTTCGTGATCGGCCTGATCGGCAGCCTGCTCGGACTGGCCGGCGGCATCGGGCTGGCTTTCGGACTTTCCGCGCTGCTCAACGCCTTCGACCTCGGACTGCCCACCGGAACGATGCAGGTATTGCCGCGGACCGTGCTGGCGGCGATCGGCATCGGCCTGGTGGTGACCGTGGCCAGTGCCTACGCACCCGCGCGGCGGGCGGCCAAGATTCCGCCGGTGGAGGCGATGCGAGAGGAGTTCGCCTCGGTCGGTGAATCGCTGCGCGTGCGCACGGTGATCGGTGCGGTGCTGGCCGTGATCGGGGCGGTCCTGGTAGTACTCGGGGCGCGCAACACCGGCGGCAACGCGGCGGCCACGGTCGGAGTCGGCGCCGCGGCACTGATTTTCGCGGTGCTCTTCGCCTCGCCCGCGCTGTCGCGGCCGGTGGTCGGGGCACTGGGTCTGCTCGTGCGTCCGTTCGGCGCGATCGGCGCGATGGCGCGCAACAACGCCGTGCGCAATCCACGCCGCACCGCCGCCACCGCGTTCGCGCTCACTTTGGGACTGATGCTGGTCTCGGCGATCGGCATGCTCGGCGCCTCGGCGAAGGCCAGTGTCGGCGAACTCGTCGACAAGGGTGTCAACGCCGACTACGTGCTGGCCGGGCCGCAGATGATCGGGGTGCCGCTGGGCGCCGCGGAAGCGGCGCGCTCGGTGCCGGACGTGTCCGATGTGGTGGCCTTCCGCGGCGTCGCGCTGCGCGTAGGCGACGACCAGGTCACCGGCACCTCGCCGGACGCGCCGATGGGACAGGTCCTGCACTACGACATCCGCCAGGGCACCGACAACCTGACCGGCGAGTCCCTGCTGGTGTCGGAAACCGAAGCGGGCGAACGTCATTGGCACGCGGGCGACCGTGTCGAGGTCACCAGTGTGGACAACAAGAAGTTCTCGGTGACCGTCGCCGGCATCTATGCCGACAGCCAGTTGCTCGGCCCCCTGGTGGTGGCGCCGGACCTCTACAACCAGGTGATGCCGGTGGCGTTCCGCACCGATCTGATCGTGCTGGTCAAGGCCGCGCCGGGCGCCGACGTCGCCGCGATGCGGGGCAATCTGGAGAAGGCGACCGCCTCCTACGTGGTGGTGCAGGTGCAGGACCGCGAGGAATTCAAAGGCGCGCAGGGCAAACAGATCAACACCATGCTCGCCATCCTGTACGGGCTGCTGGCATTGGCGGTGGTGATCGCGATCCTGGGCATCGTGAACACGCTCGCCCTGTCGGTCGTCGAGCGGCGGCGCGAGATCGGGATGCTCCGTGCCGTGGGCATGCAGCGACCACAGGTCCGGCGCACGATCTATCTCGAATCCATGCTGATCGCGATCTTCGGCGCCGTGGTCGGGGTGGTCCTGGGACTGGGACTCGGCGTCGGATTCCTGCGCACGCTGTCGGATCTGGGTTTGAGCACGATCACCGTGCCGTGGGGTCAGATCGTGGGCATGCTGATCGGCTCGGCCGTGGTCGGTGTGCTGGCGGCGCTGTGGCCGGGCGTGCGCGCCGCCCGCACACCACCGCTGGCGGCGATCGCCGATCTGTGAGAGACGCCCTCCGCGCGGGCACGGTCGCTGGACGCAGGTGCGTCCAGCGACCGGCCCGGATCGGGCTCAGACGCAGTACTGGCAGACGCCGCCGGCGGGCAGCTGGATGAAGCACTGCGAGCAGACCGCCGGGCGCGGCTCGGAGAATTTGTCCTCCTGTGCCACCGCGGTTTTCGTCGCGCCGCGACCGCGGCGGCGTGCGTCCACCTTCGGCGTGAGCGGCGGAACACCGACCTCGGCGGGCATCTCCGCACCGTAGTGCTGATAGCACTGCCAGCGGGCGTAGGCCGCGTGGAGTTCGAGGTCGTCGGGAATCGGCAGGCCGGCGAGTTCGAGCACGTATTTGTAGTCGTCGCCGACGGTGTGGTTCTGGCGTACGCACAGCGCGGTCAGCGGCGGCTCGCCCGCGCCGTGGCAGCGCCGCGCGACCTTCCGCAGAATCGCGGCCATCCAGGTGCGCGTCGGCGCCTCGGTGTGCACACCGGACACGTCCTGAATCCGTTCGGCCAACTCGTTCACAGTGATGAAATGCCCGTATCCGGTCGCGGTTTCGGCCAGTTCGGCATGTGCGGCCAATGCCCAGGCCACCGCCGCCTCGCGAAATGACACCGCAGTGCCGTCACCTACCCGCCATGCTCCTGCCGTCGTGGCCACGGAATTCTTCAACACCGGTCCAAGTTATCGCGTCGATTTCCGCGCCGACGCGCGGCCCGCCGATCCGCGCGGCCCGCGCGGGGGCGAAAGCGTGCCCCGCGCCGAGAACAGCAGGTAGTCGCGCTGCGGTCCTCCGGGCCGTGAGAACCGCGGCCCGGCAACCCCTTTCGATGCCCGCGCATGCGGGCGTGGCTCGGGTACTCGACTCATCGGCCTCCGGCGTGCGAGCGGGCCCATGTCGCCACATCACCGCGGTCGAGGGCCACCGACAGCAGATCGGGGAAGCGGTCGGGAGTGCACGCGAAGGCGGGGACTCCCAGTGCGGCGAGGGCGGCGGCGTTGTCGTGGTCGTAGGCCGGGGCGCCCTCGTCGGAGAGCGCCAGCAGCACCAGTACCTGGACGCCGGCCTCCTTCATGGTCGAGACCCGTCGCAACATCTCGTCGCGTATGCCGCCCTCGTACAGGTCGGAGATAAGGACGAACAGGGTGTCGGCGGGCCGGGTGATCAGTTGCCCGCAGTAGGCGATGGCCCGGTTGATGTCGGTTCCGCCACCGAGTTGTGTGCCGAACAGCACATCCACCGGATCCGACAGTTGCTCGGTGAGATCCACCACCGCCGTGTCGAAGACCACCAACGAGGTCTTCAGCGAGCGCATCGACGCGAGTACCGCACCGAAGACGGAGGCGTAGACGACGCTGGCCGCCATGGACCCCGATTGGTCGATCGCGAGCACCACCTCCCGCCGCACCGCCTGCGCCTTGCGCCCGTATCCGACCAGCTGCTGCGGCACCACCGTGCGGTGTTCGGGCAGGTAGTGGGCGAGGTTGCGGCGGATGGTCCGGTCCCAGTCGATATCGCGCAGCCGTGGACGAGACACCCGGGCCGCGCGATTCAGCGCACCGGACACCGCGGCGACGGTGCGCGCGGCGAGCCGGCGTTCGATATCGCGCACCACCTTCTCCACCACCACTCGTGCTGTGGCACGGGTGGTTTCGGGCATCATGCGGTTCAGGCTGAGCAGGGTGCCGACGAGCTGGACGTCGGGTTCGACCGCCTCGAGCAGTTCGGGCTCGAGCAGCAGTTGCGTGAGTTGCAGACGGTCGATGGCGTCGCGCTGCATGACCTCGACCACCGTCGACGGGAAGTAGGTGCGGATATCACCCAGCCACCGGGCGACCTTCGGTGCCGAACCGCCCAGGCCGGCGGCGCGCTTGTCCGACGGGGTGTGTTCGTCGCCGTTGTAGAGCGCCGACAACGCCCGGTCCATCGCCGCGTCCTCGGCCGCGCCGAGTCCGCCGAGCCCTTCCTCGGCGGGAGCGCCGAGGACCAGCCGCCAGCGCCGGGCCTGCGCCTCGTCCGATTCGATCCGTGTCATCATCGGCTCCTCATCACTCGAATCATCGTGCGCCTACCAGGATTTCGGTCGCCGCGTGCAGAGCCAGGATGCCGCGAGCGGCGTCCGGCCCGGAGCGGTCGCGCTGCGGTGCGGCCACCGGCGTCCCGTCCCGGACGGCTCGGGCGATGGCCTGGCGTTCTCCCGCCTCGAAGGCGCCGAAGGTCCGCCGCAACAGCGGCAGGGTCGCGACGAACTGCTCCTCGTCCAGTTCGCGCAGCCAGGTGTCGATGCGCCGCAACAGGTCTCGGTCGTGGACGAGCAGCAGACCGCGTCCGCCCAGGAAACCGTCGATCCACGCGGCCTTCTCCGCCGGACTGTGGCCGATCGACAGCGCCGCCGACAGCCGGCGCGCGGCCTCGGCGTCGGCGATGATTCCCGCGTCGCAGAGCAATCGGACCGCGCGGCCCACCAGCGCCCCGTGCACATCGTCGCGGTCGGCCAGCAGGCCCAGTGCCGCGAGCCAGGACCGGGTGGCATGCGCCTCGTCGCGGGTCGCGATGGCGACGTGGGTGGCATCGATCAGGCCACGCAGCTGCGTGGCGGCATCGGTGTCGAGACCGGTGACGGCGCCCGGCAATCCGGCACAGATGCGCAGAAGCAGGCCGTCGGCGACCCGCGCCAGCGCGCCCACATCGGTGCTGCGGACGTCGCCGTAGCGCAGTGTGCGGATCAACCCGGGCAATGCGGCGAGCAGGTGGGTGACGTCGTGATCCAGCGCGGCCACCGCTTCCAGGCGAGCGACCAGACCGTCCACCGCGCCGCCGAGGTCGGCCAGCAGCGCGGTTTCCAGGGCCGCGCTGATATCGGCGACCGTGGCGTCGGCGGCGTCGGCTCGGTCGAGAATCTTCGCCTCGGCCGCGGTGCGGATGGTGGTACCCCAGCGCGACGCCTCGATGACCGCGACCGAGAGGCCGGGTTCCCAGCGCAGCGCCCACGATTCGCGGAAGGTGCCGGTATTGCGCACCTCGCCGGTCATCGGTGTACCCCAGTCGATTCCGAGCAGACGCAGCCGATGCAGCAGATGTGACCGGGCCACATCGCGGTCCTTGCGCAGATCCAGGTCCACCTGCTGGGCCAGGGCCTGCTGTTTGAGCCGCAGGGTGCGCGACTGCGCGCGCAGGTCGGCATCCAGCGGGACGGTCGGCGTGTTCTCGGGCACCGAACCGAGCGCCTCGCCGACGACCAGTTCGCTGCTGACGAACCGCAGCATCGACTCGTCGCCGTCGCAGAGCACCGACCGCGTGGCATCGGTGACCTCGGACAATCCCGGCGCGGGGCGCCCGCGCAGCGCGGCCAGCGTCGCGGCGAGTCGTACCGATTCGATGATGTGCGCACTGGACACCGGCAGGTCGCGGGCGCGCAGTGCACCGGCCACCCGGGTGAACCAGCGCGCGATCGGCTCGTCGGTCCGGGTGAACAGATGGTGATACCAGCCGGGTGAGGTGATACCCGCGCCGTATCCGGACGAGCCGGCCAGCCGGGAGTGGGTCCACGGCACCCAGGTCAGTGCGGCCTTCACCTTCGGCAGGCCCTTGAGCAGACGGGAATCGGCCGCCGCCGGACCCAGTTTGCCCGCCAGCGCCGGGGCATGCCAGGCACCGCAGACCACCGCGATCCGGCGCGCACCGCTCTTGAGCGTCCGGCGTATGACCTGCCGCATATACGCTTCGCGTTGCAGGGTACGCAGGTCGATACCGCCGGGCAGGAGCTGGGCCGGTGCGGATGAATCCGGCTGTGGCGCAGCATCTCCCGCATCCTCGATGGCACCTGCGCCGTGCTGATCCAGGGTGGACGGTGCGGGCTCCTCGACTCCCGGATCCGTATCCGACGCCGCCGGCCCGGCCGCTGCCCGGAGTGCGCCCATGGCCTCGGTGATGGCGTCGAAGATCTCGGTGCCGTCCCCGGTGGGAGCAGACGACGACTCGATGACCGCGTCCCACCATCGCTCCGGATCGTCGTATCCGCCCGCGGCGGCCAGCGCGGCCAGCGGATCACCGCTGTCACCCGGCTCGGTATCGAGGGCGAGGGTGGTGGCGGCCGGAAGATCGCAGAAGCTCACGGGCACAGCATGTTCGGACGCATACCGCAGCGCCTGCCATTCCGGGGAGAACACGGCGAACGGCCAGAACGCCGCCCGCGAGGGCTCGCTCGGGGCATAGGCCAGCAGTGCCACCGGTGGTGCCATTCCCTCGGCGGCGACATACGCGACCAGCGGATCGGCGTCGGCCGGGCCTTCGATCAGGATCGCATCCGGCCGGAAACGCTCCAGCGCCCACGACAGCGAGCGCGCCGACCCGGGGCCGTGGTGGCGGATCCCGAAGATCTGCGTCCGCGGCTCGTCGAGCGCGACGGCTTCGCCGCTCATCCGTGCACCTCACGGCAGGCGCGGTAGAAATCGGACCACTCCGGGCGTTCGCGGACCACGGCCTCGAGGTACTCGGTCCACACGACGGCGTCGGCGACCGGATCCTTGATCACCGCGCCGAGCACCGCACCGGCGACATCGCTCGCGCGCAGCACCCCGTCCCCGAAATGAGCGGCTAGCGCGATGCCATTGGTGAGCACCGAAATCGCCTCCGCCGTCGACAATGTGCCCGACGGCGACTTCAACTTGGTCCGGCCGTCCTCGGTGATGCCGGAACGCAGTTCACGGAAGACCCGCACCACGCGCCGCACTTCCTCGGCGGCGGCCGGAATCGGCGGCAATTGCAGTGCGGCGCCGAGTTGTTCGACCCGCCGGGTGACGATCGCGACCTCGTCGTCCTCGTCGGCGGGCAGCGGCAGCACCACGGTGTTGAACCGGCGGCGCAGCGCGGAGGAGAGTTCGTTGACGCCGCGGTCGCGGTCGTTGGCGGTGGCGATGACGTTGAAGCCCTTGGCCGCCTGCACCTCGATACCGAGTTCCGGCACCGGCAGCGTCTTCTCCGACAGCACCGTGATCAGTGCGTCCTGCACATCGGAGGGAATGCGGGTGAGCTCCTCGACCCGGGCGATCGCACCGGTGCGCATCGCGGTCATGACCGGCGAGGGCACCAGCGCGCCGTCGCTGGGTCCTTCCGCGAGCAGGCGCGCATAGTTCCAGCCGTATCGGATCGCCTCTTCGGCGGTTCCGGACGTGCCCTGCACCAACAGCGTGGACGCGCCACTGACCGCCGCCGAAAGATGTTCCGACACCCAGGTTTTCGCGGTGCCCGGTACGCCGAGCAGCAGCAGCGCGCGATCGGTCGCCAGCGTCGCCACCGCCACCTCCATCAGGCGTCGCGGCCCGACGTACTTCGGGCTGATCACCGTGCCGTCGGGCAGGGTGTCGCCGAGCAGGTAGGTGACCACCGCCCAGGGCGAGAGCTGCCACGACGGTGGGCGCGGACGGTCGTCGACGGCGGCGAGGGCTCGCAGTTCGTCGGCGTAGGCCTGTTCGGCATGGGGGCGCAGCAGGTCGGCGGGCGGGTTCTGGGTCGTGGTCATGCCAGCTCCTCGAGCATCAGGGTGCGTTGGGTCAGATCGTCGGCGAGCCGGTCGAAGGCGCTCTGCCAGGAGGGGTCGGCGCAGCGGCGGGCGGCGACGGACACCGCCGCGACCGCGCGGACCGGGAAATTGATCGCGGCACTGCGCAGCAGCGTGCGATAGGACGCGGGCGACAGCCCGGCCGCGCCGGGACGGGCAGCGGCCAGATGGGCCCGATCGAGCAGCAGCCGGACCAGATGTTCGGCCAGCGGCTGTGGCCACGGCCGCGGTAACGCCGAGACCAGCAACTCCAGCTCGGCCAGCCAACTGCTGTCCAGACCGCACAGGTACCGTACGCGCCGGTCGACAGGCAGCAGGGCGAACAACTGCTGCCGCAGCCGCGGATCCGCGCCCAGGGTCGGTGTGGTGGTCAGCACCTCGAACAGCGGCGTCGCCCAGCGGGAATCACCTTGTGCGAGAGCAGCTTCCGACCAGCCCGCGGCGACCGGTCCGAGGATGTCGTCGGGAAGCCGCAGCGCGGTGGCCGCCTCCGCGGAGCCGCACAGGTGTTCCCAATGCCGCAGCGGTGTGGCGGCCATCAGGCGGCGCAGCCGTTCGGCATCCACATCGGCCCCGCCGTCGCGGCGGTAGGCCACCGGGTCGAGCCGGTCGCCGAGTCCGTCGCGGCGGGCCGCGTCGTCGAGATCGTGCGGCAGGCGCGCCTCGAGCGTGCCGGAGCGGATGATCAGCCACCGGCTCGCGCGTTCGCGCATCCGTTCCGCGAAGGCCGAATCCGGCAGATGCGCAAGGAGATCGGCGGCCGTACGGCGAACCTCGGGCCGCGCGTCGTCGAGGGCGGATTCGAGCAGTGACTCGTCGTCGGGCCCGACTCCGGCGGCCAGGACCGCCAGCAGTTCGGCTCGGCCGCGTGCCGGTTCCCGGCTCCAGGTGTCGGCCAGCGCTCGCCGGGCCGCCGCCGCGTCGCGGGCGCGCAGGGCGGCCAGCCAGCTCCGGCGTTCGGCGGGCCGGCCGTGCGTCCACACTTCGGGATCGTCGTCGCCGGTCCGCAGCAGCGGTCGCCAGCGTGGATGCAGCGCCGCCAGCCAGCGACCCCGGGCGCCCGCCAGACGCAGCAACGGACCTCGCAGGGCCGCTTGGCTTCTCGCGGTCTCGAGCAGTGTGGCGCAGAGTGCGTCGGGCGCGCGCGGATCGCCGGGCAGTGCCGCCTCGAACCATTCCGCGAGCATCGGCGAGCCGTCCGCCAGCAGCTGTCGCAGCCGCTGCGCCGCCGCCCGCGGCAACCGATCGCGATCGTCGTCGGCGGCCGGGGCGAGCAGCTCGGTCCGGGCCGGTCGCACCCCGCCGCGGTGGTACAGCTCCTGGAGCGCCACCGCTCCCAGCACAGCGTGTTCCGGAGTGTCGGCGGGAGTGGCCGCGGTCACCGCATCGGCCAGTCCGGCGGGATCGAGGGTGCATCGGGCGGTGCCCAGCAGCGCGACCGGCACCACCGTCTCCGACGATGCCGGGACCGCGGTGCCAGGGGTCGGCACGTCCGTGAGCGATTCGGTCTCGACTCCGACGAGTTCGCCGGCCACCAGCGCGGAGACGGGGATCAATCCGGCCGCGGTCCACTCACCGACCACCGTCACGGGATGACCGCCCGACAAGCCGATCAACTGCCACGGCACCTCGGCGGTCGTGGCGAGCGGCACCGCCGTGCCGTCCGGTTCGGCGAGAAACCAGCCGGCCGAACCCGGGCTGGGGACCACATCCGCCAGCAGCATCGGCCAGCCCCGCAGCCACGGGTCGGCGCCCAGCGCCCGCGCGTGGGCCTCGAGCTGGCCGGCGATGGATGCCGATTCCGACACGATGGTGGTGAAGGGTTCGGGTTCGCCATGGCGGACGCCCCAGACCGCGCGCAGCGGCATCGCCCCCGGATAGAAGTGCAGGTCCGCCTCGACCATGGTGCCGGGAATCGGCAGGTCGCCCGGGAAACTCGCACTGCCGAAGCTGTGGTCGAGCACATGGGCCCAGCTTTGTGTGGCCCGCCCGAGCAGCAGAATGCGGCGGGTGAAGACCCGTTCCTCCTCGGTGATGCGCACCCCGAGCACCATCCACCGGTCGCGGATCGCGGGCTCGCCGCCGCGGACCTCTTCGGCCTTGGCCGGATAGCCGATATGGGCGCGCACCCCGGCGGCCAGCGCGGGCGGCAGTTCGTCGAGCCGCCGGTGCGCGCCGATCAGCAGGTGCAACCGGGCGTACTCGCTGAGCAGAATCGCCGGCCACTGCTCGACGCCGAGCATGCGACGCGGCAGTTGCCGCAGGGCTGCCGCCACCCCCGGCGCTTGGGAGTCGACCATCCGGGCGGCCACCGCCTCCAGCGCCGCGGCGGAATGGTCGGCCTGGGCCAGGCCGGTGCGGATCTGGTCACCGAGCCAGATGTCGAGATCGTCGAGTCCGGTGGTGACCCGCGCCCGCCGCTGGTCGAGCGTCGCCTGTTTCGTGCCGCGGACCGCCGGCTCGGCCGGCTTCGCGGCCCGCGCGGCTCGGCCGGCCAGCCATTCGGCCGCGAAGTCGGCGGGCGCGTCGGCCGCCGGGACCGTGCCCTGCGACCAGAGCAGCAACAGTGACAGCGCATGTTTGCAGGGAAATTTCCGGCTGGGGCACGAACAGCGGTAGGCGGGGCCCGACAGGTCGACGATCGTGTGGTACGGCGTGGCGCCGCTGCCCTTGCACTGCCCCCACAGCGCACTGCCGTGGGTGCCGGTGACCGGCCACGCGGCGGTGAGCTTGCGGGCGGCGCTCACCGATGCGGTGTCGGGCGCCAGGGCCAGCACATTGTCGGCGGTGACGGCGTAGGTCGCGGCCGGAGAGGTCGTCACGTGTTCCCCCGTTCGTTCGGTACACCGGATTTGTACCCGAGCCCACCGACAAGATCGCGCGAGCGGTCTTCCGGGCTGTCGGCCGAACGGCGGCGGCTGGGTTCGCTCGTCGGTTGCGAGCGAATTCCCCTGGCGCGGAATGTCATTGCAGAATCAAGCACTGTTGTGGTTGATCGTGATCTCTGGCATTCTGATCTGTTCGGTTGAACCGAGCCACCCGTAAGGGGTGTAACCCGTGGAACTGCCCGGCCGGGACGGCCGAGGGGTGGACATCGGGCGGTTCGACCGTTCGATGGCCATGCGTCCCGCCCGGGCCGGTTCTCCGGTAGCGTTCGCCACGACGAGTCGTGCGCGAGGGCCGGGAGGGGCAGTGGGGCAAGAGCAGGGGGAGGTCGCGCCACGCCTGCGTGAACTGGTTTCGGCACGGCTGCAGGCGGATCCGGCGGTGAGCCCGGAGGTAGCGCAGACGGTGCTGGCGGCGTTGGGGGAGTCCGCCGAGGAGAGCGACGCGGGGCCGCGGTCCGGAGTGTTCCTGAGCGCCATCCGTGTTCGCGGCTTCCGCGGGATCGGCGGCGAGGCGGTCCTGCGGATCGCGCCCGGTCCCGGTCTGACACTCGTGGTCGGTCGCAACGGGTCGGGCAAGTCGAGTTTCGCCGAGGCCGCGGAACTGGCACTCACCGGCGTCAATCGGCGCTGGGAGGGCAGATCCGCGGTCTGGCGCGACGGCTGGCGGAATATGCACTGCGACAAGCCCCCTCGGATCGCCGTCGACCTCGTCGCACAGGAACGAGGCCCGTTCACGATCACGCGTACGTGGGCGGAGGGCGACGACCTGTCGGCCGGTAGCTGGACGGAGCGCGAAAACGACAGCGGCAGCGCCGAATTCCGCCCGGAGGACTGGGCGCGTGCCCTGGAGCTGTATCGGCCGTTCCTGTCCTACAGCGAACTCGGCGCCGTGGTCGACGGCCGTCCCAGCGATCTGTTCGACGCACTGCACCGGCTGCTCGGGCTCGACGACATCAGCGCCGCGCTGGATCGGACCCGCACGCGCCGAATCGAATTGGAACGCGCCGCGAAACAGTCCCGGGACGGCCGGCAGGCCCTGCTGGACGAACTGCTCACCCTCGCCGACGAGCGTGCTGAGCGCGTCGCCGAGATGTTGCGCGCGCCCACGCCGGATCTGTCCGCGGTCGCCCACGAACTCGCCGGCGCCCGCCACGACCCCGGCGGTGTCGCGGCACTGCAGGCCGTCGCACGCCTGCGCATCCCGGCTTCCGCCCAGGTCGAGTCGGCCGCCGAGGCGGTCGAGCGCGGCACCGCCGAACTGCTGGAGCTGGCGACCGGAGATCTGGACGCCGAACTCCGCGTGGTCGACCTGCTGCGTGGCGCTCGTGAACACGCGGAGGACGGTGACTGTCCGTGCCCGGTCTGCGGCCACGGTCGTCTCGACGCGCAATGGCGACGCGAGGCGACCGCCCGGATCGAGGCCGTCGAGCGGCGCGCCGCAGTGCTCACCACCGCCCGGGGCGCGCTGGGTGAGGCGATCGCCGCGGCCCGGTCGCTGATCGAACCCGTTCCGCCGGAACTGGAATCGACCATCGCCGCACCCAATATCGATCCCGCGGACGCCCGTCGCGCCTGGACGAGCTGGTCCGCCCTGCTCGAGGTCGAAGCGGGCGCCACCCTGGCGGCCCGGATGCGCGGCGCGCACGCCGAACTCGCGGTGCGGCTGGAGGTGTTGCAGCGGGCCGTGCACAAGGAACTCGATCGCATCGATGCGGTCTGGACGCCGCTGGTCCCACGCATCGCGACCTGGCTGCACGAGGCCCGCCTGGTCGCCGCGGCCGATGCCGAGCTGCGTACCGTCCGCCGCGCCGAGGACTGGTTGAAGTCGGCCGCCGCCGGCCTGCGCGACGAACGCCTCGCCCCGCTGGCCGAGCATGCCCGGCGCATCTGGGGCGGGTTGCGTCAGCGCAGCAATGTGGATCTCGGCGCGATTCGCCTGCAGGGCAACGCCGGGGCCAGTCGCAAGGTGCTGCTCGACGTCACCGTGGACGATTCCGGCGCCGCCGCGCTCGGAGTGATGAGTCAGGGCGAATTGCATGCGCTGGGCCTGGCCCTGTTCCTGCCGCGAGCCACGGTGGCCGAAAGCCCGTTCGGTTTCGTCATGATCGACGACCCGGTGCAGGCGATGGATCCGGCGAAGGTCGACGGACTCGCCCGGGTGCTGGCGGCGGTGGCGCGCAGCGGACGCCAGGTGATCGTTTTCACCCACGACGAGCGGCTGGCCGAGGCCGTGCGCCGATTGCGTTTGGACGCAACGGTTCTGGATGTGCAGCGGCGCGAGCATTCGCGGGTGGAGGTGCGCGCGGTCGAGGATCCGGTGCAGCGCTACCTCGGCGACGCGCGGGCCCTGCTGCGCACCAGGCAACTGCCCAAGGCGATCGCGACCGAACTGGTCATCACCTGCTGCCGATCGGCGATCGAGGCGGCGGCGTTGGCCCGCGCCCGGCGTGAACTGCTGGCCGCCGGCGTCGACCATCGCGAGGTGCAGCGCCGCGTCGATCGGGCGCGCACCACGTGGGAGACGGTCGCCCTGGCGGTCTTCGGAGTGCCGGACCGGGTCGACGATCTGAACGACTATCTCGATCGCGAGGCGCCGTGGGCGCGCGCGGTGGTGCGCGATGCCACGGCCGGTGCGCATATCCGCATCCAGCGCCGCTCGGGCGATCTGATCTCGGGGACGAAGAGATTCGTGACATGGCTGAATCCGTGAGGCCGACCGTGGCGCAGCGCTTGGCGGCCGCCGCGGAACTGCTCGACGGCACGGTCACCGATGCGGGCGGCCTGTGGTCCCGGGCGACGGTGTGGATCCTGCGGATCGCGCTGGAACAGTCGGTGGACCGGCTGTGGGCGCGGGTGTCTCCGCCGCTGGCCCGGTGCAGTATGCGTGCTCAACTGCTGGCGCTGGACAGCTGCGCCGGTCCCGAACTCGCGGGCCGCGTCGGCGGACTGTGGGCGACGCTGTCGCGGGCCGGCCATCACCTCGACTCCGAACCCGCGCCGACCCTGCACGAACTGCGCGACTGGTACGACGAAACCGTCCGGCTGGCGGAGGAACTCGACCGCATCGGCCGCGCGGATGTACCCGCCGTGTTCGGGCGCCGCCGGAACAGGTGAGTTCCGGGCGGCGATAATCGTGCGATGGCCGACACCTTTCCCGAACGCCCGGACGACACCGATCGCTGTCCGTGCGGCAGCGGCGAACAGTTCGGGCAGTGCTGCGGCCCGCGCCTGGACGGCATCCGCCCGGCGCCGACCGCCGAAGCGCTGATGCGGTCGCGCTATACCGCCTTCGCCGTCGGCGATCGCGACTATCTGCTGCGGACGTGGCATCCACGGACCCGGCCGCGGCGACTGACCCTGGATCCGGCGCAGCGCTGGGTATCGCTGCAGGTCTTCGGCACCGAGGCGGGTGGCCTGTTCGACGACGCCGGCGTGGTCGAGTTCCGCGCCACCTACCGATACGACGGCAGGCGCGGCGTACTTTCCGAGTGCAGCAGATTTGCTCGTGTCGACGG
>NZ_BDBL01000003.1 GCF_001612965.1 Nocardia kruczakiae NBRC 101016 | reverse complement strand
AATCGGCTCGTAAAGAGTCGCCAGTGCTCTCCCACTACCATTACGGCAATACATTTCCGATTAGAACAGATAGCGAAGGAGTTGCCTCAAACGTGGACAGCCGCGCGGTGACTACCGGGAATCCGGTCCCTCACTAGGGTCACCGCATGGCACGAATCGCGATCGAATATTGCACGCAATGCCGGTGGTTACTGCGCGCCGGATGGATGGCCCAGGAGCTGCTGAACACCTTCGGCACCGACCTCGACGAGGTGGCGCTGATCCCCGGCACCGGCGGAGTCTTCCGGATCACCGTCGACGGTGAGCAGATCTGGGAGCGCAGAGCCGACGGTGGGTTCCCGGATATCGCAGGACTCAAACAGCGCGTGCGCGACCGCATCGATCCCGACCGCGACCTCGGCCACATCGATCGAGGTTGACGCGGTACGAATGATCTCGGACGTACTCTCGGTTACAGGGAGTACGAGGAGGTGCGAGATGAGCACTCAATTCTTCGAGGCGACTCCGGTCGAGGACACTGCCGGACCCGTCGCCCACACGACCAGCGGTGCGGTCCGCGGATTCCATACGGGATCCGTTCACGTATGGCGCAGCATCCCGTATGCCGCGGCGCCGGCGGGCCCCAAGCGGTTCGCGCGGCCGGAACCGCCCGAAGCCTGGTCGGGAGTGCGTGACTGCACCGAATTCGGCGAGATCGCCCCGCAGACCATGGGCGATATGGTGCCCGTGGACTCGGGGCTGCGCATGGGTGAGGACTGCCTGTGGGTCAATGTCTGGGCGCCGGCCGCCGAACCGATGCAGCCGCGTCCGGTGATGGTCTGGTTGCACGGCGGCGCCTACTGTCTGGGCACGGCCGCGCAGGCGATCTACGACGGCCGCCGGATGGTCGAGGCGGGCGATGTGGTGATCGTCGCGGTCAACTATCGGCTCGGCGCGCTCGGCTTCCTCGATCTGTCCTCGCTGGGCGACGGGTTCGTCGCCAATCTCGGCCTGCACGACCAGATCGCGGCACTGGAATGGGTGCGCGACAATGCCGCCGCCTTCGGTGGTGATCCGGGTAACGTCACCGTCTTCGGCGAATCCTCCGGCGCGGGATGCGTGACGGCGCTGCTGACCTCGCCGCGGGCCGCAGGCCTGTTCCACCGCGCCATCGCGCAGAGTCCACCGGCCACCACCGTCTTCGGTCCCGACCGGGCCGCCGGGGTGGCGAGCCGTTTCCTGGAATTGATGGACCTGCCGCCCGAACGCGCCCGGGAACTGCTGGAATGCCCCATCGAGCGGATCGTGGACGCGGCCGGTGTCCTGCTCGACGAGGTGCCGCTGCAGTCACCGGGACGCCTGGCCGCGGCGCCGGTGGTGGACGGCGATCTGCTACCCACCTATCCGACCGACCGTTTCCAGCAGGGCCGCTCGCATCGCGTACCGCTGATCATCGGCACCAACAAGGACGAGGCGTCACTGTTCCGCCTGTTCCGCTCGCCGATCATGCCGGTGACCCCCGATGCGGTGAACGCGATGCTCAATGCCGTCGCCGGAGAACATCCCGGGCTCTCGCACGAGCGCATCGCCGAGATCACCTCCGCCTACCCGGATCTGGCCAAGACGCGCGGTGCGCTGGCGATGTCGACCGATGCGGCGTTCCGGATGCCGGCGCACTGGGTCGCCGACGCGCATTCCCGGCACAGCCGCACCTGGATGTATCGCTTCGATCAGGCCACGCCGATGCTGAAAGCGGCGCGCGTCGGCGCCGGCCACGCCACCGAATTGCCGTACATCTTCGGCAATTTCGGCTCCTTCGATCACGATCCGACCTTCTGGCTGGGCGGTCGCAAGGTCGCGAGCGAGGTGTCGGGCCGGATGATGCGGCGCTGGCTGGCCTTCGCCGAACACGGGGTGCCCGCGGCGCTGGACGGCTCGAAACATTGGCCGCCCTACCGCGAATCCACCCGCACGACACTGGTCGTCGACGCTGTGGACCGGGTGCTCGACGATCCCGATCACGATCTGCACACCGCCTGGGGTGACCAGGCGGTCGGCTTCAGCTGAGCCGGCTCAGACGCTGCTGGGCTGTTCGGCGCGCTGACCGAGCAGCACCGGCAACCGGCTGTAGCCGTGCAGGGTGAACAGCGGCCGACGCTCGGGGCGACCGGCCAGCACGAGATTCGGGAATCGGTCGAACAGCGACCGCAGCGCGTAGGTGCCCTCCATCCGGGCGAGGCTGGCGCCCAGGCAGGCGTGGATACCGCTGGAGAACGTCAGGTGATCCTTGGCGTTGGCGCGCGTGACGTCGAAGCGGTGCGGTTCGGCGAACACCTTCGGGTCGCGATTGGCGCCGGACAGCGACAGCACCACCGTGCTGCCCTGATGCACCGTGATACCGGCCAGCTCCACCTCGCGCCCGGCGATACGGCCGGTGTTCTGGACCGGTGCGTCGAAGCGCAGAATCTCCTCGATCGCGTTGGGCCACAGCTGCGGATCCTCACGCAGCAGGTCCAGCTGATCGCGATGGGTCACGAGCTGGACGATGCCGTTGCTGATCAGATTGACCGTGGTCTCGAATCCGGCGCCCATCAGCAGTGTCGCCGAGGCCTTCAATTCGGTGTCGTCCAGCGTGCCGGAGCTCACCAGACCGGACAGGATGTCCTCGCCCGGTTCGCGACGCAGCCGCGCGATGTGCTCGTCGAGGTAGTGGTCCATCTCCACGATGGCCGCCGACGCGCCGCGGGTGGTGCGCCAGCTGATGCCGATATCGAGCATCGGCGAGACGGCGTCACCCCAGGCCAGGAAGCGGTCGCGGTCCGCGTCGGGGAAGCCGAGCATCTCGGAGATGATCGCGATCGGCACCTGGGAGGCGAAGTCGGCCACCAGATCCGCCGAACCGCCGGAGGGCAGGGCGTCGAGCAGTTCCGTGGTCACCGATTCGACGCGGTCGCGCAGCCGGGCGATCGCGCGCGGCGTGAATGCCGAGGCCACCGGTTTACGCATCCGGGTGTGGTCGGGCGGGTCGATCACCAGCATCGACGGCGGCTGCACCGGATTGGGCGGCAGCGTCGCCAGATCCATCAGCGGGCGCAGCGGTCCGGGCACGAAACCCTCGGCCGCCGCGACCTTGAAGGTGGTGTCGCGCAGGACGGTACGGACCAGCTCGTAATCGGTGGTCGCCCAGCCCAAGGGGGAGTGCACCAGCCGTCCCTGGTCGCGCAGGGATTCCAGCAGCGGTATCGGATCCTGGACCGCCTCGGGGCTCGACATCAGTTTCGCCAGGGTCTCGCCGCGGCGGGCATAGGTCTTCAAGGCCAGCCGCGGCGTGCCCTGTACCACCAACCACCGAAACCAGTACTGCGGCTTCATCGCCATCCCCGTTCGTCGTCCGGTTCGCTGACACCCACACTACGGAGTGGCGGGCGTCCCGAAAACGGACTGCGGGTGGATCGCCGTGCCCTACCCGGGTAGGAGATCAGGACCGGCGCGCGGTGACGCGTTCGGTGCCGATCCGGTGCTCGAGCCGAGCCGGATCGGGGGCGGTCACCTGCACCAGCGAGGCTCCGGCCGCGTATACCGCGAGCAGTCCGTCGATCAGGTGGGCGGTGGTGTCCCAGTCGGTGGTCGACAGCACCCGGTCGCTCGCGCCGAACCCCTGCCGTTCGGCCGAGGCCCGGGCCGCTGTCACGGTCTCGGCGACCGTGGCGCCGTCGAGGGCGGCGCCCGCGCCCGCCGGGTGGAACTGGTCACCGTGCCCACGCACCGACGTGGCGTAGTCGGTGATGCCGACCGGCAGATCGGCGACCGGCATACCCATCGGATCCAGCGACAGCGCGGCCACCTCGGCGATATCGCCGGCCTCGTCGATGCGTGCGGCCGAGACCAGCGCGAGTTCGGCATCCGTGTCCGGTCGTAGCACCACCTCGGTGCCGGCCCACCAGCAGCCCAGCAGGACCGCGGCCGTCTGCCAGTGCGCGGGCAGCAACACCGATACCCGCGCGCCCGGGGCGAGGCCGAATTCGTCGCGAATCATATTGGCGGTCTTGGCCGCCCAGTTCGCCAGCGTCAGGCCGGACAGTTCGATGCGGGCGCCGGTGCTGTCGTCGTAGTGGGTGATCCGCGGCGCCGCGGCGTCGCGGGCGAGGATCGGGCCGAGCAGGGCATCGGTGAGAGTGTCGTTCAGTTCACGCATTTCGGTCCGTTCTGGCCGGCGTCGATGGGAGGCGCGGGCGGCACCGGTGTCGCGGTGCCCGAGGCCGGCGAGGTTCCGGACATGTCGAACAGACTGCCGGCCGCCGAGCCCGGACCAGAGTAGTCATCGGCGAGCACCACGCGCACCGCACCCTCCGGCACATCCTGTTCGGCGACCACGGTCAGGCCGCCGAGTGCCTCGGCGACCGCCTTGGCCTTGGGGTCGGAACTCGCGGCGGCGAGCACCCGGCTGCTGCGCACCGGCGCCCCTGTCCAGTTCCCGACGGCTCCGGTGTGAAAACCCTTCCCGGTCAGCGCCTGTGCGACCTGGCCGGCCAGACCGCCGGTGCTGCCGGCGTTGTAGACGTCGGCGGTGACCGAACTCGGCGCCGCCGGGCGGTCGTCGTCGTGAACGTCGGTGGTGGCGCCGACCGCCGCCGCGACGTAGGACTTCACCGATTTCGGGTCTACCTTCACCACCGATTCGCCGTCGGCGGTGGTTCCGTCGAGATCCTGCACCGGAATGGTCTCGAAATTCACCTTTCCGCCGGACAGATCCTGCAGCTGATGCATGAAGGCCACCACATCCCAGTCCTCGTCGAGCACGATCGTGCGCCCGACGGCATCGGCGAGTACGCGCAACTTCCCGGGATTGGCGAGGATTCGGGCGTTGAGGGCCTTGTTCACCAGCGAGGCCATGAACACCTGCTGGCGCACGATGCGATCCAGGTCGCCGCGCGGCAGATCGTGGCGCTGACGCACGAAACTCAATGCCTGCGCCCCGTCGAGCCGTTGCTGTCCGGCGGGGAAATCCGCGCCCGAGAGCGGTTCGTCCACCGCGTTGTTCAGGCAGACGTCCACCCCGCCCACGGCATTGGTGAGCAGCACGAATCCGAGCAGGCCCACCTCGGCGTAATGGTCGACGGTGACTCCGGTGAGGTTGGCGACCGACTTGATGAGTGCCTGCCGGCCGGCCTGGGTGGACTTCTGCTCGATCTGGGAATCCGAGAGGCCCTGCGCGGCGAATTTCTGCCGCGCGTTCTCCTTGGTCGCGCCGTAGGCGGAGTTGATCTTGCCCTTGCCGATACCGGGGATGTCGACATAGGAATCGCGGGGAATCGAGATCGCGGTCGCCGACCGGCCGTCGTTGGGCACCCGGATCAGCACGATGGTGTCGGTGTTGGTGCCGACCTCGTCGCCGGCGTGCAACATCGCCCGCTCCTGGTCGCTGAGCGGATTGCCGTGCGCGTCGGTGCGGCTGTCGATACCGACCATCAGGATGTCGACCGCACCGTCGTGGCCGCCGCCGAGGCCCAGGTTGCCGATCCGCTCGATGCCGGAGATCAGGGAATCCACGCTGTGCCAGCCGAATCCGGTGACGATGAACACCACCGCCGCGGCGGCCACGGCGAGTATCCGCCCGGGACGATTCACCCCGGGACCCGAACTCGGGCGAACGCCGCGAGCTCGCGGGATGCGGCCGCCGGGCAGTGGTGCTCCGGCGCCGCGGGGCGGCGACGAGGCACTTCTGTTCTGCGGCACTCCGTATTCCTTTTCCACGCTCGATCGACCCCCGTTCGAGAATCTGCCCGCGTAGCCCACCGCCTCCGATACCGGTGGCGTACCGGGGAGTTCCCGGATTCGAGGCTATCCAACCAGTGCGCCCGCACCGCTGAACCGCTGTTGGCGTGGCGTGCCAGACTTGCCGGATGAGTCCCGATTCCCAGTCCCGGCTCGTGATCACCGGCGCCGGCGGACAGCTCGGCCGGGCGTTGCGCACGGCGGCGCCCGCGGCCCTCGCCCTGGGGCGTGCCGATCTCGACATCACCGACGCCGAGGCCGTGTGCGCCGTCGTCCGTCCGGGCGACGTGGTGCTCAACTGTGCCGCCTACACCGCCGTCGACGCCGCCGAGTCCGAGCACGACGCGGCGTACGCGGGCAATGTCACCGGGCCGGCGGTCCTCGCGGCCGCCTGCCGCGTGGCCGGCGCGCGACTGATCCACATCTCCACCGATTACGTCTTCGACGGCACCGCGTCGGATCCGTACGAGCCGGACGATCCGACCGGCCCGGCAAGTGTGTACGGCCGTACCAAACTGGCCGGTGAGCAGGCCGTGCTCGGCGAATATCCGCAGGCCACGATCGTGCGCACGGCGTGGGTGTACACCGGCGACCGCGGTGACTTCGTGGCGACGATGCGACGGCTCGAGGCCGAACGCGAGACGATATCGGTCGTCGACGACCAGATCGGATCGCCCACCTATGCACCCGATCTGGCCCGGGGCTTGCTGGAACTCGTTGCGCGGCAGCCGATTCCGGGTGTGCTGCACGCGAGTAATGCGGGCGCGGTCAGTCGCTTCGGGCTGGCGCGGGCGGTGTTCGCCGAACTCGGGGCCGATCCCGAGCGGGTGCGGCCCTGCGGTACCGCCGATTTCCCGAGTCCCGCACGGCGCCCGGCATATTCGGTGCTGTCGAATCGGGCATGGGCGCAGGCCGGTCTCACGCCGTTGCGGGAGTGGCGGGCGGCGCTGGCCGATGCGCTGGCTCGGCCGTCGGATCGGACGCAACCGTGATCGTTGCTGCTCGCCGCCGTGTGAATTACCGGCCGTGAGCCGCGCCGCCGGCCGTCAGCCTGATAAGCCCCTGTGGGTGGTTGTGCTCGGGTGCCTACTCCGGCCTCTCACCCATTAGGCTGGCCTTCCGTGAGCGCTTCGGATTCAGCCCCTTCCGCGGACCGTACCCCTCAGCTGGCGGTGGTCACCGTAACCTATTCGCCGGGCGAGCATCTCGACCACTTCATCAGCACACTCGCGACCGCCACCGCGGAGAAACCGCAGGTGATCCTCGCCGACAACGGCTCGACCGACGGCGCTCCCGAGCTGGCCGCGGAGGCCAACGAACACGTCACACTACTGCGCACCGGCGGCAACATCGGCTACGGCGGCGCGGTGAACCGGGCGGTCGCCGAACTCGATCCCGATATCGAATACGTGATCATCGCCAATCCGGATGTGCGCTGGGGCACCGATTCCATCGATCGCCTGCTGGCCGCCGCCCGGCGCTGGCCGCGCGCGGGTGCGCTCGGCCCGCTGATCCACGAGCCGGACGGCAGTATCTATCCCTCCGCGCGCCGGGTGCCGGGCCTGCTCGACGGCGCGGGCCACGCGATCCTCGGCACGATCTGGCCGGGTAATCCCTGGACGCGGCGGTACCGGCAGGAGAACGAGGAGATCGCCGAGCGTACGGTCGGCTGGTTGTCGGGGTCGTGCCTGCTGGTGCGGCGCGACGCGTTCGACAGCATCGACGGCTTCGACTCGCGCTACTTCATGTACATGGAGGATGTCGACTTCGGCGACCGGATGGGCAAGGCCGGCTGGCACAACGTCTTCGTGCCGGGCGCCGAGGTCACCCATGCCAAGGGTCACGCGGCCGGGCGGCATCCGGAGACCATGTTGCCCGCCCATCACGCCTCCGCCTATCGTTTCCAGGCCGACCGTCATCCGCACTGGTGGCAGGCCCCGCTGCGATGGGCGTTGCGGGCCGGACTTGCGATTCGCTGCAAACTTGCGGTTCGATCTGCGCTGCGCGAGCGCGACCGCGAAGCGCAGCGATAACGCGTGGACCGAACCTGAAAAAGGGGAAGACTGATGCCGGACAATTCGGGAGGGAGCGGGCGTGGACACCGCAACTGATGCCGTGATCCTGGTCGGTGGCCAGGGCACCCGGCTGCGCCCGCTGACGCTCTCGGCGCCGAAACCGATGCTGCCGGTCGCCGGTCTGCCGTTCCTGCACCATCTGCTGGCCCGGATCGCCGATGCCGGCATCACCCATGTGGTGCTGGGCACATCGTTCAAGGCGGAGGTCTTCGAGGAACATTTCGGCGACGGCGCCGAGCTCGGCCTCGACCTCGAATACGTCACCGAGACCGAACCGCTGGGGACCGGCGGCGGCATCCGCAACGTGCTGCCGAAGCTGCGCGCCGACAACGTGATGGTCTTCAACGGTGACGTCCTCGGCGGCGCCGATCTGGGGGCCGTTCTCGACACGCACGCCTCGACCCGTGCCGATGTGACCCTGCATCTGGTCCGCGTCGGTGATCCGCGCGCCTTCGGATGCGTGCCCACCGACGAGACCGGCCGGGTCACCGCCTTCCTGGAGAAGACCCAGGATCCGCCGACCGACCAGATCAACGCCGGCTGCTACGTCTTCCGCCGTGAGTACATCGAGAAGATCCCGAGTGGCCGCCCGGTATCGGTGGAGCGCGAGGTGTTCCCGTCGCTGCTGGCCGAGGGCGCCCACATCCAGGGGCATGTCGACGCCTCGTACTGGCGCGATATGGGGACGCCCGAGGATTTCGTGCGCGGGTCCGCCGATCTGGTGCGCGGGATCGCGCCCTCGCCGGCGCTGCCGGGGCAGCGCGGGGAATCGCTGGTCCACCCCGGTGCCGGTGTCGCGCCGGGCGCGCTGCTGATCGGCGGCACGGTCGTGGGACGCGGCGCCGAGGTCGGCGCCGGTGCGCGACTCGACGGTGCGGTGCTGTTCGACGGCGCCCGGGTCGAGGCCGGGGCCACCGTGGAGCGCTCGATCATCGGATTCGGTGCGCGCATCGGGCCGCGGGCGCTGGTCCGTGATGCGGTGATCGGTGACGGCGCCAGCGTCGGCGCCCGCTGTGAGTTGCTGCGCGGTGCCCGCATCTGGCCGGGCGTCGATCTGCCCGACGGCGGGATCCGCTTCTCCACCGACGTCTAGGTCCGGCGATCGCTCGCCGTCGCCCTACCGCGCATCGGTACCGAGGCAAATCTAGCGTTGCTAGAATTTCGGTATGACGGTTCAGGAACGCAAGGAACGCGAACGCGCCCAGCGCCGGCAGGCGATCATCGACAGTGCGCGTGAACTGGCCGAATCCGACGGCTGGGATGCGGTGACCGTGCGCCGGCTCGCCGAGCGCATCGAATACAGCCAGCCCGTGCTCTACAGCCACTTCTCGGGAAAGCGGGCAATCGTCTCGGCCGTGGCCGAGGAGGGGATCGGCCAGTTGCGGGATGTGCTCCGCGCCGCCCACGAGCAGGCCGACGGCCCCGGTGCCGCGATGGAGGCGGTCGCCCGGGCCTATCTGAATTTCGCGGCCGACAACGCCGCCCTCTACGACGCCATGTTGCTCCTCGACACCGAACTGCCCTTCGGTCCCGACGCACCCCAGACCCTGCGCGACTGTTTCGAGGAGCTCGAGCGGTTGTTCCGCCCGCTGGTCCCCGAAGCCGCCACCGGGGCCTACACCGAGGTGTTCTGGAGCACGCTGCACGGGCTGGCGGCGCTGGACCGCAGTCATCGCCTCCGCCCGGATCTGTGGGAACAGCGCATGGACGTGCTCATCCGCTGGGCCACCCGGAGTTGATCCACTGAGCCCCTCGGTTTCCGGGCCCTACAGTGGTGCTCATGGCGGACGCGGTGGTGGTCGGCTCCGGGCCCAACGGTCTGGCCGCGGCGGTGCTGCTGGCTCGCGCGGGGCTCGAGGTGGAGGTGTTCGAAGCCGCGCATAGTGCCGGTGGCGGCTGCCGTACCGCGGAGCTCACCCTGCCCGGATATCACCACGACGTGTGCGCGGGCGCGCATCCGATGGCGCTGGCATCCCCGTTCTTCCGCGCCTTCGATCTCGGCGCGCACGGCGTCGAATTGGTGACTCCCGCGATCTCCTACGGACATCCGCTCGACGGCGGGGTCGCCGCGTCGGCCTGGCGGGATCTGGACCGGACGGTCGAGGGGCTGGGCCGCGACGGTGCGACGTGGCGGCGCCTGTTCGCCCCGCTGGTGCGACAGTGGGAGGCGGTGGTGGAGCTCGGGATGTCGGACCTGCGCCATATTCCTCGTGATCCATCGTCCGCGCTGCGCTTCGGCCGCCGACTGTTCGAGCAGGCATCTCCGCTGTGGGACCTGCGTTTTCGCGAGGAACGTGCGGCGGCACTGTTCACCGGGGTGAGCGCGCACGCCATCATGCCGCCGCGGCAGTTCTCGGCGGCCGGCGTGGCGTTGCTGCTGGGCACCCTCGGCCATGTGGGCGGCTGGCCGATTCCGCGCGGCGGCTCGCAGGCCATCGTCGATGCGCTGATCGCCGATCTGGAACGCCACGGCGGGCGCGTCCACACCGGGCACCGCGTCGATTCACTGGACGAATTCGCCGGTGTGCGAACGGTTCTGCTCGACACCGCGCCCACGGAACTGCTGCGGATCGCGCGAGTGCCCACGGTGTATCGAAACCGGTTGCAGCGCTATCGATTCGGCGGTGCGGCATGCAAGGTGGATTTCGCCCTGTCGGGTCCGGTGCCGTGGCAGGCGACGGAGCTGGCGGCCGCGGGCACCGTCCATGTCGTCGGCACGCGAGCCGAGGCGATGGCCGTCGAACGTCTCGTCGCGTCGGGCCGGCACGCCGAGCGGCCGTACGTTCTGGTGATCCAGCCGGGCGTGGTCGATTCGTCCCGGGCTCCCGGCGGCAACCACACGCTCTACGCCTATGCCCACGTACCCAACGGATCCGGCCGCGACGTGAGTCGCGACGTCGTCGCGCAACTCGAACGCTTCGCCCCCGGCTTCCGTGATCTGATCCAGGCCACTCATGTGCGTCCGGCGGCACGCATGCCCGCGCACAACGCCAACTATGTCGGCGGCGATATCGCGGCCGGCGCGATGACCCTGGCCCAGACGATCTTCCGCCCGACTCCGCGCTGGAATCCTTACGCCACACCACTTCCCGGCGTGTACCTGTGCTCCGCGGCGACGCCGCCGGGTCCCGGCGTGCACGGCATGTGCGGCATGCACGCCGCGACCCGTGCGCTGCGCGAGCGGTTCGGCATCCGCGCCGACCCGGCCGTCCTGCTCGGCGCGACGAGCTGAGCCGCACGTCGCGCATCCGCGGGTCTACACCGGCTGGGTGCGGTACAGATCCGGCTCGATGTACATCACCCGGGCGGCGGGGACGGCCGCCCGCACCCGGGCTTCGGCGTCGTCGATCGCGGCGGCGATATCGGCGATCTCCAGTCCGGGCACGATCGACACCTTCGCCGCCACGAGCATCTCCTCCGGGCCGAGGTATTCGGTGCGCAGGTGGATGACCCGGTCGATGCGCTCGCCGTCGACCAGCTGCGCGCGGATCGCCGCGTCCTGTGCGGGCGTCGCACCCTCGCCGATCAGCAGGCTCTTCATCTCCACGATCAGCACGACCGCGATGACACCGAGCAGCAGGCCGATACCGAGGGTGCCGATGCCGTCCCAGATCGCGTTGTCGGTCACCACCGTCAGAATCACCGCGGCCAGTGCGATCAGCAGACCGATGAGCGCACCGGTGTCCTCGAGCAGCACCACGGGCAGTTCCGGGCTGCGCGAGTTGCGGATGAACCGCCACCAGCTCGCACCCTCGCGCAGTGGTGCGGATTCCCGCATCGCGGTCATGAAGCTGTAACCCTCGAGCGCCGACGCGATAGCCAGGATCACGATCGCCACCAGGGGGGAGGTCAATTCCTCCGGATGCTGGATCTTGTGCACACCCTCGTAGATCGCGTACATCGAGCCGAGGGAGAACAGCACCAGCGCCACGACGAACGAGTAGAAGTAGCGGTTGCGCCCGTAGCCGAACGGATGCAGATCGTCGGCCTCCTGCTCGGCACGCTTCTGCCCGAGCAACAGCAATCCCTGATTACCGGTGTCGGCCACCGAGTGCACGGCCTCGGCCAGCATCGATCCGGAACCGGTGATCGCGGCGCCGACGAATTTCGCCACCGCGATACCGGCATTCGCGCTCAACGCCGCGAAGATCGCCTTCTTCCCGCCACCAGCAGACATGGTGCAGCCCCGGTCCTTTCGTCCCCGGCGCACGCCGGTAGATGTCCGATTTGTTCGATCAATCTACTAAAGCGGCCGAACCGGCCGCGCCCTCACTCGCCCACACACGCGCAGAACAGCTGCGCGGGGCCGCCGAGAGCTCGCGCCCGGATATCGGTATCGGTGGCCGAGATCCACGCGGCGCTGCCGGCGGCGATCGGCAATTCGTTCCCGGCCTGCGACAGCGCCACGGTGCCGGCCGTCACCAGCATGATGCCGGGTCCGACCCGCGGAATGTCGACCGCCGCGGCATCCTCGGGTAATTCGAAGCGTCGCAGCGCGAACTCCGGGGCGGGCGTCGGGTACCGGAACGAGTTCTCATCGACCGGTTCGGGTTCGATGATCGGCGTGCGCAGCGGTTCGAAATCGAGCACCCGCAGCAGCTCGGGCACGTCGACGTGCTTGGGAGTGAGCCCGCCGCGCAGCACATTGTCCGAATTGGCCATGATCTCGACGCCCATACCGCGCAGATAGGCGTGCAGGCTGCCGGCGGCCAGGAACAGGCCCTGTCCGGGTTCCAGTGTCAACCGGTTCAGCAGCAGGGCCGCCAGCACTCCGGCATCACCGGGATACGCCTCGGCCAGCTCCAGGGTGGTGCGCGCTTCGGCCGCGAATTCCTTGGCCTGCCTGGGGGATTCGAGCGGGTCGACCTGTTTGAGATAGCGCACGCATCCGTCGAGGACCTTCGGCAGCAGGGTGGCCAGCATGGCCTGCGGCAGGGTGATCCAGGTGGTGAACAGAGCGCGCAGGCCGCCCGAATCCGGCTGGGCGGCAAGCAGTTCGGTGTACTGCACCAGCTCCGGCACGGCCAGTGAGTTCAGCAGGTCGACGGTGCGCAGCGGATCGCGGAAACCGGCCAGCGCCTCGAAGCGGTCGAGTGCCACCACCAGTTCGGGTTTGTGGGAGTCGTCGCGGTAGTTGCGCATGGGGGAATCCAGCGGCACCCGCGTGTGGTTCTCCCGTTCGAATCCGTAGCGGGCCTGATCGGCGCTGGGATGCGCCTGCAGCGACAGCGGTTCCTCGGCGGCCAGGATCTTCAGCAGGAACGGCAGGCGGCCGCCGAATGCCGAGGCCACGGCGCCCAGCTCCCGGTTCGGCTCGGCCTCGAGCAGTTCCAGCAGCGAACGACCGGTGCCGTCGGCGAGGACCTTCGCCGGGTCGGCGGGGTGGGCGCCGAACCACAGTTCGGCCTCGGGATGGGGGGAGGGAACCTCCCGGCCGCACAGCTGAGCGAGTGCGGTGCGAGATCCCCAGGCATAGGAACGCAACGCACCAACGAGTTCGTGCACTAGTAGTGGCCCCCGTCGTAGTGGGCGGGACGGCTCGCGGCTGGGGGGCCGCCGAGCAGACGCAGATAGGCGGCGGCCATTTCCAGCCGCAGCACCAGCACCGCCAGTTGTTCCAGCTCGCTGCCGCGCCCGGTCGCCGGCGCCTGGGGTTCGCCCGCACCGGTATCGCGCGGCACACTCGCCTCGGTGCGCATCAGCTCGATGTCGACGTTGACCAGATCGGCGTCGACGATGCCCGCGCCCGCGCCGAAGACGGCCAGCCGGCGCCGGGCCGCGACCTGATCGCCGTCGGCGCTCACCACGAACACCCGGGCCCGATCGACCGGGGCCGGCCCGTCCAGTTGCTCGTCGTGGAACAGCGGATCGTAACCGGGTGCGGTCGTCTCCGCGGATTCGATCAGTCGCGCGTTCGCGGCCACGGCCTCGGTGAGGTCGACGGCGGCCGCGATCTGTCCCGCCGTCTGCAACAACACCTCGGCGCCGTGCTCGGCCACCACCGCGGCGGCGGGGGAATCGCCGGTCAGCACCAGCCGCCGTTCCCGCATCCGCGCGGCGAGGGTTTTGGCGGGGTTGTGGAAGACCTCGTGGTGCGGGCCGTCGCGCAGCGCCTCGGCATCGAGCACGTCGGCGAGCTGATCGAGGTTCGGGACCAGCGGCCCGATATGCAGCGGGTCGACGGCCTGCAGCACCGCGATGCCGACCGCGACGAATCGCAGCATCCGGTTGTGGTCGAGCACGCGGATCCGCGGCGGCAGCATGGCCGCGCGTCCGGCGGCCGCGGCTCGCATCGGACCCTCGTCGGGCGCGGCGACCACGACTTCGGCGCCGCGGCGCAGCGCTCGGTCGACGGCGCCGGTCAGTCGCGGATCGGCCGAGTCGTCACCGGCGACGACCACCACGTCCAGCGAGCCGACCCACTGCGGAATCGTGGTGGCGCTGATGATGGGCAGCCCCGCGCTGTCGCCGAACGCGGCCTGCAGCAGAGTGGCCGCGCGGGCCGCGCGCCCGGTGCCGGAGACCAGCACCAGACTTCGCGGCCGCAGACCGTCGAGCCGGCTGAGCGCGTTTTCGGCGACGGCGGCCGCGGTGGCACGCACCTGGGCGCCTCCGGAGGCGGCCGAACGGAGAATTCCCCCGGAGTCCGCGGCCTCCAACGAGGCGACGTCATCGAGGTCGAGTACGGGTGTCCCTGCGATCATCGGGCGTTGCCACCTCCCCTCAATCGGGTCACCACGCCGGGGGATGTCGTTGTCCCCGGGCGAATCCAAGCCCTGTGATTCCACTATTCCAGTCAGCCGCGCACGATGCTCAGAATCTCGGTCACGAGTGCGTCTACTTCCTCCTGCGAACGGGCCTCGACGTTGAGTCGCAACAACGGCTCGGTGTTGGATGCGCGCAGATTGAACCACGCCTGTCCGGGCAGCCGTACGGTCACGCCGTCGAGCCGGTCCACCGATTGCGCGCGCCCTTCGAATGCGGTGACCACCGCCAGGGTTCGCTCCTGCGCATCCGCCACTGTGGAGTTGATCTCGCCGGAGGCCGCGTACGTCGCGTACGAGGACGCGAGCTCCGACATCGGCCGGTCCTTCTCGCCCAGGGCAGCCAGCACGTGCAGAGCGGCCAGCATACCGGAGTCGGCACCCCAGAAGTCGCGGAAGTAGTAGTGGGCGGAATGCTCGCCGCCGAAGATCGCGCCGGTCGAGGCCATCTGCTGCTTGATGAAGGAATGGCCGACGCGGGTGCGCACGGGCGTGCCGCCGAGTTCGGTGACCAGTTCGGGCACGGCCTGCGAGGTGATCAGGTTGTGAATGATCGTGGCGCCCGGCTCTTTCGCCAGTTCGCGCTCCGCGACCAGCGCGGTGATCGCGGAGGGGGAGACCGGTTCGCCGCGCTCGTCGACGACGAAGCAGCGGTCGGCGTCACCGTCGAATGCCAGGCCGATGTCGGCGCCGGTCTCGCGGACGTACTTCTGCAGGTCGACCAGATTCTTCGGGTCCAGCGGGTTCGCCTCGTGATTGGGGAACGATCCGTCGAGTTCGAAGTAGAGCGGGGCGATGGTCAGCTGCGGCACCGCACCGAGCACGGCGGGGACCGTATAGCCGCCCATCCCGTTACCGGCGTCCACGGCGATCTTCAGCGGCCGGATCGCGCCGAGATCGACCAGCCCGCGCAGGAATTCGGCATAGGCATCGAGCAGGTTCTGTTCGGTCGCGGTGCCGCGGGTGCCCGGTCCGGCCGGCACGCCCTCGACGAGTTCCTCGGCGATGGTCGCGAGCCCGGTCTCCTGGCCGACCGGCAGCGCGTTGGCCCGGCACAGCTTGATGCCGTTGTAGCGGGCGGGGTTGTGGCTGGCGGTGAACATGGCCCCGGGGCACCGCAGATGGCCGGAGGCGAAGTAGAGCTCGTCGGTGGAGGCGAGCCCGATGTGAACCACGTCGAGGCCCTGATCGAGGACGCCGTCGGCGAAGGCGGCGGCCAGTCCCGGGGAGGAGTCGCGCATATCGTGACCGATGACGATGCGCGTGGCGGGGGTGGTGTCGGTGCGCATCAGCCGGGCGAAGGCCGCGCCGACGTCGCGGACGAATTCCGCGTCGATCTGCTCCCCGACAACCCCGCGAACGTCGTATGCCTTGACAACTGCGTGAACGGACTCGGCAGACCGGGCGACTGTCATGACCAACACCCTAATAGGGCCGCGTGCCGGTCCGGGCTTCAGGCCGGTCGCGCGTGTGCGGCGCGTGGTGCGGGCTCAGTTCGGGGGATCGGGTAGCACCCGTAGATGGCCGCGACGGCCGGTGCGGCCGGGCCGCTGGGGTCGCGCCGGGGGCGGGGCGTACTCGCTGTAGCCGCGCTGTTCGGGTTCCGGTGCGCGGCGTCGCATCCCGGCTTCACGGACGGCCTCGGCCAGTGCGGTCAGGTCGTCGTCGTCCGGTGTGCTGGAGGAGAATCCGCCTTCGTGCCGGACCAGTTCCCAGCCCTTGGGGGCGGTGATGCGGGAGCCGTGGGTTTCGCACAGATCCCAGGAGTGCGGTTCGGCGACGGTGGCGAGGGGGCCGACGACTGCGGTGGAGTCCGAGTAGACATAGGTGAGCGTCGCGACGGCCGGATTCTTGCAGCCTGGGCGGCAGCAACGACGCATGGGAATCACATCCAGCAGACTAACCCCCCACGCCGTGTGTCGCAGACAGACACGCGGGCCGGTCCCCGGCCACTTCGGGTCGCGCGGGGCTCCGGCTCCGGGGAGATCACGTGGCCTCGGTGCCGGCGTGGTGACTACTGTCGCAAGGTATGACCCGATCGAAGAGGCGGCCGGTGACGACCCGTTCGGTGGTTCGCCGCGGCCGCGGCGTGCGCGGACCGATGCTGCCGCCCTCGGCGCCCGCGCGCCGCACCCGCGGCCAGCAGTTCGACCGCCTGGTGCTGGAGGCGTTCGCCCCGCTGGACGCCCGCTGGCACGATCGCCTGACCAAACTCGACATCGCGGTCGACGACGTCCCCAAGATCCGTCCGCTGCACCCGGATTCGGTCACCTGGCCCGACGAGGTGGTCGCCGACGGCCCGGTCCCGCTCTCCCGCCTGATCCCGGCCGGAGTCGACCGCCACAACGTAGCCACCCGAGCCCGAGTGGTCCTGTTCCGCAAACCCCTCGAACTCCGCGCTCACGACCCGGAAGACCTGCTGGACCTGTTGCGTGAGGTATTGGTCCAGCAGCTAGCCACCTACCTGGGCGTAGATCCGGAGATCATCGACCCGACAGGGGAGTAGGCATGGAAGCGGCCGGTCACCGCGTTCGCCGATGAGAACGAACGCCGGGCGACCATGAACGAACGGCGGGCAACCAAGAACGAAGTGCCAGGCGGCCATGCACGAGTACCGGGCAACCGATCACGAGTGCCGGGCGCCCCACTTCCCGTCGCCCGCCCCGCCCCGCCGAAGCGAAGCGAGGCGAACAGGGAAACCGGACAACAGATTTCGCGAGCACATGGGTAACTCACCGGGCACGCCCAGAACCCGACCAGCCCCACGACCGCCGGCCCGAAGCAACACTCACCCGGCTCTCACGGCACGCTGAATACCCGGAGAGGCGGCTACGAGATGCCGCGCTTGAGGCGGCGGCGTTCGCGTTCGGACAGACCGCCCCAGATACCGAACCGCTCGTCGTGGGCGAGTGCGTATTCCAGGCACTCGTCACGGACCTCGCAGCCCAGGCAGATCCGTTTGGCTTCCCTTGTGGAGCCGCCTTTTTCGGGGAAGAAGGCTTCCGGATCGGTTTGAGCGCACAGCGCCCGTTCCTGCCACTGTTCTTCGATGGTGTCGAACATCGCATCGAAGTCGGTGACGATGAGACTCAGCTGCGGTGGTTCGGGTTTGCGCTGAGTGCGCGCCCACTGCCCTCCCTGCGGAGTTCTGTCGAGCGATCCCGATTCGTTGTTCACCGTGCTGCCCCCCTCTCGTTCGTCGTTCCGGCTGTCAGCGCAGTCGCTTGGTGCTGCGCATGCTGTGGAATCGGTTTGCGATACACCGCCCGGAATGCCCGACGGGGCCAGCTCCTCGGCCATCGCTCCGCCTCCTCACTGTGTGTTAGCGCAGAATGATTTTTCCGTCGGACCGGACGTGCCCACCGACGGTCCCACACCGCGACGTAGTCCCGCGGACATCCCCGAGCTTGTCGTTCCGATGCGAACATGCGTTCGAAACGCGGTCTGCGCCAAAGGCTCTCGCGCGGACCCGGAATGACATGTCTGTGATTAGACACGCCGGACGCGTCGATGGTCAAGCTGCCGACACAATTCCGTTACTATCCGAGGCCGCCTTCGACGCGGTTCGGTAACCTCGAAGTAGCAAATGACCAGCAAATACGCACTCGAACCCCCACTTCCGGGCACCGCATAGGCTGTGCGGATGTGACTGGAGAACAAGCGGACATCGCGGCCGAGATCGAGCGGATTGATCGTAAACCGCGCATTGCGGTGTTGGTCGGTGGAGTCGGCGGCGCGCGCTTCTTACAAGGTGTGCGGGAACTGCTGCCGGAAGCGGATGTAACGGCGCTGGTGAACGTCGGCGACGACGTCTGGATGCACGGTTTACGCATCTGTCCCGACCTGGACACCTGCATGTACACGCTGGGTGGGGGTATCGATACCGAGCGCGGCTGGGGCCGGGTGGGAGAAACCTGGCACGCCAAGGAGGAACTGGCGAAATACCGCGCGCAACCGGATTGGTTCGGACTCGGAGATCGCGATATCGCGACGCATCTGGTGCGCAGTGAAATGCTGCGCGCGGGATACCCGCTCTCGGCGGTTACCGAAGCGCTGTGCAATCGCTGGCAGCCGGGTGTGAAACTTCTCCCGGCAACCGACGATCGGTGCGAAACGCACGTCGTGATCAGTGACCCCGACAGCCCTGGCGAACGCCGCGCGATTCATTTCCAGGAGTGGTGGGTACGGTACCGAGCAAACGTCGAGACCCATGGATTCGTCACAATCGGGGCGGATCAAGCCAAACCTGCCCCTGGTGTGACGGAAATCATAGAGGGTGCTGATGTGGTGCTGCTGGCCCCCTCGAACCCCGTGGTGAGCATCGGTGCGATCCTCGCCGTGCCGGGTATCCGGGGCGCGTTGCGGACCACTTCCGCCAAAGTCGTCGGTTTATCGCCCGTGATCGGGGGAAAACCCTTGCGCGGCATGGCCGATGAATGCCTCGAGGTGATCGGTGTGGAAACCTCGGCCGAGGCCATCGGACGGCACTTCGGCGCCCGGTCGGACACCGGCATCCTCGACGGCTGGCTCATCCACTCGACCGACGAGGCCGATGTGCCGGGTGTGGAGGTGCGCAGCGTGCCGCTGCTGATGAGCGATCCCGCCGCCACCGCCGCGATGGTGCGGGAGGCGCTCGACATCGCGGGGGTGCCGGCATGAGCGATCAGGCGCGGAGGCGGGAGCGGAGCGTAACCACGCAGCGCCCAGATCAGGCGCGTAACACCGACCATGCGCCCGGCGGGGAGATCAGGATCATCCCCGTGCCGGGACTACCGGAATTCCGGCCGGGTGACGATGTCGCGGAACATATTGCGGCCCAGGCCCCCTGGCTCGCCGACGGCGACGTGCTGGTCGTGACGAGCAAGATCGTCGCCAAGGCCGAGGGACGCATCGTCGAGGCGCCCCGGGACCCGGACGAACGCGATGCCGTGCGTCGCAAACTCGTCGATGCCGAGGCGGTGCGGGTGCTGGCGCGCAAGGGGCGCACCCTCATCACCGAGAATCACATCGGCATCGTGCAGGCTGCCTCCGGGGTCGACGGTTCGAATGTGGAGCAGGGCGAATTGGTCCTGCTGCCAACCGATCCCGATGCCAGCGCGGCAGCGCTGCGGGCGGCGCTGGCACAGCGGCTGGGCGTCGACGTCGCGGTGGTGATCACCGACACGATGGGCCGGGCCTGGCGCATCGGCCAGACCGACGCGGCGATCGGTGCCGCCGGTCTGCGTGTCGTGCACGACTATGCCGGCGCGGTCGACGGGCAGGGCAACGAGCTGCAGGTCACCCAGGTGGCGGTGGCCGACGAACTCGCGGCCGCGGCGGATCTCGCGAAGGGCAAGCTGGGCGGCGTGCCGGTCGCGGTCGTGCGCGGGCTGACTCCGCACGACGACGGATCCACCGCCAAGGATCTGCTGCGCGGTGGCGAGGAGGATCTGTTCTGGCTCGGCACCGCCGAGGCGATCGAGCAGGGCCGCCGGGAAGCGCTGCTGCTGCGCCGTTCGGTGCGGACCTTCGCCGACACCCCGGTCGATCCCGAGGTGATCCGCGCCGCGGTCGGCGACGCGCTCACCGCGCCCGCTCCGCATCACACCCGGCCGGTGCGATTCGTCTGGGTGCGGCAGCCGGAGCTGCGCGCGCGTCTGCTGGATTCGATGGCGGCGCAATGGCGCAACGACCTCGGTGCCGACGGCCTCGATCCCGATCGGGTGGAGCGCCGGGTGGCACGCGGCCGGATCCTGTTCGACGCACCCGAGGTGATCATTCCGTTCTGTGTCCCCGACGGAGCGCACGATTATCCGGACGAGCGCCGTCGCGCCGCCGAGTCGACCATGTTCACCGTCGCGGTCGGTGCGGCTGTGCAGGGGTTGCTGGTCGGTCTGGCCACGCGCGGTGTCGGCAGCTGCTGGATCGGCTCGACCATCTTCGCGCCCGAGGTGACTCGCGAGGTCCTGGGTCTGGCGCCGGACTGGAAACCGTTGGGCGCCATAGCCGTCGGCTATCCGGAGGAGGAGCTTTCGCCGCGCCCGCCGCGCGAGGCGGGAACGGGTCTGGTCGAGCTGTGAGTACCGAGTCGTTGCATGCCTCGGCCACCGAGCTGCTCGAAAGCTGGAAGCCCGCAACGCATCCGGAACAGTCCGTGCGGGAGGCGATGCTGGCATTCCTGGGTTCGGCGCCGCGCGGCTGTCTGCGTGAACACGCACCCGGTCACATCACCGCCTCGGCGGTGGTGTTCTCGCACGACGAGCGCGAGGTGCTGCTGACGCTGCATCCGCGGGTCGGCCGATGGATCCAGCTGGGCGGTCACTGCGAGCCGGGTGACGAGACCGTGGTCGACGCCGCGCTGCGGGAGGCGACCGAGGAGTCCGGGATCGCCGGACTGGAGGTCGAGCCCGGGCTGTACGGCGCGCAGGCCCACCCGATCACCTGCTCGCTCGGGGTGCCGACTCGTCACCTGGATCTGCTGTTCAAGATCCGCGCGCCGCGCGGCGCGGTTCCGGTGCGCAGCGCGGAGTCGACGGATCTGCGGTGGTGGCCGGTCGACGCGCTGCCCGCCGATTCGGACGTGCTGCTGCGCTGAATCGATCATCGGCATCGACCATCGAGGGCGGGACGGACTGCGGCGCAGTCCGTCCCGCCTCGTCGTTGTCGACTGTCACAACGTGTTTACAAATCAGCAAAAATGTATAGACGCGCGACAGGTGCAGGCATATTGTCCACGGTAATGGTTACCCACATCACAGTGGATGTGGCAGCTGTATCGAATGGAGACGACGATGTCGACCGAAGCCGGAACCGCCGACGGCCTGCTCGACTCGGGCTGGCGTGACCGCAAGCGCTATCTGTGGTTGTGGGGCCTGTTCGCGCCGACGGGACTGTTCATCATCGGACTCCCGCTCATCTGGGGACTCAACGAACTGGGCTGGCACACCCTCGCGAAGGTGCCGTTCTGGCTCGGCCCGATCCTCATCTATCTGGTCATCCCCGCCGCCGACCTGTTCTTCGGCGCCGACGGCGAGAATCCGCCGGACGAGGTCATGGAGTATCTGGAGAACGACCGGTACTACCGCTACCTCACCTACATCTACCTGCCGTTCCAGTACGCGTCGCTGGTCATGGCGTGCTATCTGATCACCGCGGACAACCTGAGCTGGCTCGGCATCGACGGCGGCCTGACCGTCGTGGACAAGATCGGCTTGGCCCTGACGGTCGGCATGGTCGGCGGCATCGGCATCAACACCGCGCACGAACTCGGGCACAAGAAGGTGCATCTGGAACGCTGGCTGTCGCGGATCGCGCTGGCGCAGACGTGCTACGGCCACTTCTACATCGAGCACAATCGCGGCCATCACGTGCGGGTGGCAACGCCGGAGGATCCCGCGAGTTCCCGTGTGGGTGAGTCGTTCTGGGCGTTCTGGCCCCGCACGGTGTGGGGCAGTCTGCGCTCCGCGTGGGGGCTCGAGCGGACCCGGCTGGAACGGCTCGGGAAGCGACCGTGGAGCCTGCACAACGATGTGCTCAGCGCGTGGGCGATGTCGCTGGTGCTCTACGCGGCGCTGGTGGCCGGCTTCGGACTCGAGGTCCTGCCGTATCTGGTGTTGCAAGCGGTGGTCGGCTTCAGCCTGCTGGAGGCGGTCAACTATCTGGAGCACTACGGTCTGCTGCGGCAGCGCACGGCTCGCGGGCGGTACGAACGGCCGACACCGCGGCACAGCTGGAACAGCGACCACCTCGTCACCAATATCTTCCTGTACCACCTGCAGCGGCACAGCGATCACCACGCCTATCCGACCCGGCGCTATCAGACCCTGCGCAGCTGGGACGGGGCGCCGAATCTGCCGAGCGGCTACGCCAGCATGATCCTGCTGGCCTACTTCCCGCCGCTGTGGCGGCGCGTGATGGACAAGCGCGTCGTGGCCCACTATGACGGCGACCTCACTCAGGCGAACGTGCAACCGCGCAAGCGGGACAAGGTCCTCGCGCGCTACCAGGAGGCACGGTGAGCGACAATCGCGCAGCGGCTCGCCGTGCCGACCGGGTTCGGGTGTCCCGCATGACACAGGAGGCGTGATGGGCGCTTTTCGTTGCCCTGTCTGCGATTACGTCTACGACGAGGCGAAAGGTGCTCCGCGGGAAGGGTTTCCGGCGGGCACCCCATGGGAGTCGGTGCCGGACGACTGGTGCTGCCCGGACTGCGGGGTACGGGAGAAGATCGATTTCGAGGAGGTACGGTGAGTCGGCCCTATCGGATTTTTCAGTGCATCCAGTGCGGCTTCGAATACGACGAGGAGCAGGGCTGGCCGGACGAGGGTATCGCGCCGGGGACGCGCTGGGAGGACATTCCCGACGACTGGACGTGTCCGGACTGTGGGGCGGCCAAGGCCGACTTCTTCATGGTCGAGATCGAACGTTCGTGAGTCGTTTTGACTGCGGAAGCCGCCCGTGACACCGTCGCGGGTATGCCGCGTAACGGATCCCGGGTCCCGTATCAGGAAGCGGCGCGCACCCTGTTGCGCACGTCGGTCCTCGATGCGATGCGCGAACTGCTGATCGAGCGGGACTGGGCCAAGATCACGCTCGGCGACGTCGCGACGCGGGCCGGGGTGAGCCGGCAGACGCTGTACAACGAATTCGGCTCCCGGACGGGGCTGGCGCAGGCCTATGCGCTGCGGCTGGCGGATCACCTCGTGGACCATGTCGGAACGGCCATCGCGGACAACGTCGGTGATGCGCGGGCGGCGTTCCGCGAAGGTCTGGCAAATTTCATCCTCGACAGTGCGGCCGACCCGCTGGTGCAGTCGCTGGTGGTCGGTGAGGCCAAGCTGGATCTGCTGCGGCTGATCACGCTCGACGCCGGTCCGCTCATCGAACATGCCGCCCGGCGCTTGGCCGCGGCCTTCGAAAACAGCTGGGTGGGGGCATCGGCGGCGGAGGCCGATGTGCTCGCCCACGCCCTGGTGCGCATCGCCATCAGCTACATTCCGACCCCGGCCGCACTGCATCGCGACGCCCCGGAGGAGTTGAGCAGACTGCTCGCACCGTATGTGGAGGCGATTCTCGCCGCCCGGGACCGGACCGGCGGCCGGTAGCCCGAAATCCGTCCTGTGACAGATAACGATTCGTTCCGGCGCCGGTTGGGGTGCCGGACGGCAACCGCACCGGCCTCCCGCGGCCGGAACGACGGGGACGAACAGTCACTGACCTGCGTGGTCTCGGTGGAAACGGTGGTTGCTCACCCGGTGCGGCGCAGCGGATTCGGGCCCACGCTGTCTGTGACTTCGGGTCCGCGTGTGTAACGGTCACCACTTTGCGGGTTTGAACCGGGCGTAACGGCCTCGGAGCCGCTACATATTTACCTGGCAGGAGTCCAGGTAAATTCAAGTGGGGCAATCAGTGCAAACGGTCGGCAAACGCTCGGGTTCGGCTGATCCCAAGAAGCATCTATGGATGTTGGGATTGATCGCCCCGGGCTGCGCATTGCTCCCTTCCCAGCTGGTCGCCCGGACCGGCGTCGAGGCGTTCTGGTGGATCGGGCCGATCATCGTGCTGATCGTGATACCGCTGCTGGACTGGTTCGTCGGCGAGGACGGCACCAACCCGCGCGACGAGGATTACGAGCGGCTCTCCCACGATCGCTACTACCGGTGGTGCACCTATCTGTTCCTGCCCATCCAGCTGACCGGACTGGTGATCGCGGCCTACATGTGGTCCGGTGACGAACTCGGCGTGGTGGACAAGCTGGGACTGGCGGCGACGCTCGGTTTCGTCAGCGGTATCGGCATCAACGCCGCGCACGAGCTGGGGCATCGGGTGGAACGGCTGGAACGATGGCTGGCCAAGCTCGCGCTCGCGCAGTCGGGATACGGGCATTTCTTCGTCGAACACAACAAGGGCCACCACGCCCGGGTGGCCACCCCGGACGATCCGGCCAGCGCCCGCTTGGGCGAATCGCTCTGGATGTTCCTGCCGCGCAGCATCTTCGGCGGACTGCGCTCGGCGATCCGGCTGGAACGCGACCGGCTGCACCGTAAGGGCCTCGGCTGGTGGAACGTGCGCAACAACATCCTGCAGGCGTGGTCGATGACGGCGGTGCTCTACGGCGCGCTGCTGGCGGTGTTCGGCCCCGGTATGCTGCCGTATCTGCTGCTGCAGGCCGTGATCGGCTTCGGCCTGCTGGAAACCGTGAACTACGTCGAGCACTACGGGTTGCTGCGCCGCCGTCTGCCCGGTGGCCGCTGGGCGCGCTGCTCGCCGGCCGACAGCTGGAACTCCGACCGGCTGGTCACCAATATCTTCCTGTTTCACCTGCAGCGCCACAGCGACCATCACGCCAATCCGGGACGCCGGTACCAGACGCTGCGCAGTACCCAGGAGGCCCCGCAACTTCCCGCGGGCTACGCGACGATGATTCTGCTGGCCACCGTCCCGCCGCTGTGGCGACGGGTGATGGATCCGAAGGTGGCCGCGCACTACGCGGGCGATCTCGGCCGAGCCAATATCGCGCCGCGCAAGCGGGAGCGCACCCTGCCCGTCTACCGGCTCGCGGGATAGTCGCGGCGTCAGACGGGGACCAGTTCGGTTCGTTCGGCGGTTCCGGATGCTTCGGCGGGTTCGGTGTCGACCATCGTCGTCTCGTCGAAGGGCAGTTCCCGGTCCAGCACGGCGCGCAGCCGGACGTCGTCGATGGTCTTCGTCCAGGTCCCGACGAGGACGGTGGCGACGGCATTGCCCGAGAAGTTCGTGATGGCACGGGCTTCCGACATGAACCGGTCGATCCCGACGATCAGGCCCACCCCGTCCAGCAGATCCGGGCGATGGCTCTGCAGACCACCGGCCAGGGTGGCCAGTCCCGCTCCGGTCACCCCCGCCGCGCCCTTGGAGGCGACGATCATGAACACCAGCAGGCCGATCTGCTGCCCGAGCGAGAGCGGCTTACCCATCGCGTCGGCGATGAACAGCGAGGACATCGTCAGGTAGATCGCGGTGCCGTCGAGGTTGAACGAATATCCGGTCGGGACGACGATGCCCACGGTCGAGCGCTCGACACCGAGGTGTTCCATCTTCGCGATCAGCCGCGGCAGCGCCGATTCGGAGGACGAGGTGGAGAAGATCAGCAGATATTCGCGCGCCAGGTAGCGAACCAGCTTGACGATCGATACGCCCGAACTCACCCGCAGCAACGCGCCCAGTACGCCGAAGACGAAGACCAGGCAGGTCAGATAGAAGGCGAGCATCAGGGCCGCGAGCTGTTTCACCGCATCCAGGCCGGTGGCCGCCACCACGTTCGCGATCGCGCCGAAGGCACCGATCGGTGCCAGCCACAGGATCATGGTCAAGATCTTGAACACCAGCTTCTGTACCAGCCCCACCGCGCGCAGGATCGGTTCGCCCTGCGTGCCCATCGCCTGCACGGCGAAGCCGACGAGCAGGGCCACGAACAAGGTCTGCAGCACGCTGCCCGCGGTCAGCGACGACAGCAGCGATGTCGGGATGATGCCTTCCAGGAAGTGCCAGGTGCCGCCGGCGCTTTCGGCCTGCTTCACGTAACCGGCCGCCGCGCCGACGTGTTCGTGGACGTTCAGCCCACTGCCCGGCCGCAGCAGATTGCCGACCACGAGACCGATCGTCAGCGCCACCGTCGACATGACCAGGAAGTAGCCGAGCGCCAGGCCGCCGATCTTGCCGACCCGCGCCGCGGCCCGCACCGAACCGATACCGAGCACGATCGTGCAGAAGATGACCGGCGAGATCATCATCTTGATCAGGTTGACGAACATGGTGCCCAGCTCGCCCACCGACTTCCCGAAGCCGGGCGCCAGCCAGCCGACGAGTACGCCGGCCACGACCGCCACGATGACGGCGAGATAGAGCCAATGGGTACGGTCGCGACGGTGCGTCCGTGTCGTGTCGCTCATGATGTGCCTCCGGTGCTGCCCGATCTGTGCCTCGGGTTCGTACTGTGATGATGGTGGGGACCGTGACCTCGGTCACCATTACGTACGTTTCGTTCACGGGAGGACCGTTGCGGGCGAAAGGCCGGACCGCGAGTTCGCCTGTGCGGCGCGCCGGGGGCATGACGCTGGCCGGCCAGGTCTTCGTGGTGCAGCTGGCGGTCCTGGTGGTGGTGATCGCGGTCGGGTCGGCGCTGGCGGTGTGGGAGGTGCGCCGGGAACAGGACGATGCGACGGCTCGCCGGGTGACCGGCATCGCGGTGGCCCTCGCCCAGGCGCCGTCCACGGCGGCCGCGGTGCGCACGCCGGATCCCACGGCCGTGCTGCAGCCGGTGACCGAACGGATCCGGCAGCGGACCGGGGTCGATTTCATCGTGGTGATGGCACCCGACCGCACCCGCTACACCCACACCGATGTCGGCCGGATCGGACAGCCGTTCAGCGGAAACATCGACCGGGCGCTGGCCGGTGAGACGTTCACCGAGACCTACCCCGGGTCGCTGGGCCCGTCGATCCGGGCGGTCACCCCCGTCGCCGACGACACCGGCCGGGTCGTCGCGCTGGTCTCGGCGGGTGTGACCCGGGCCCGCATCGGCGATCAGGTGCGTGCGCAGCTGCCGTTGATTCTCGGTGCGGCCGGTGCGGGTCTGCTGCTGGCCGTGCTGGGCGCATACCTGCTGCGCCGCCGACTGCTGCGCCAGACCCACGGACTGGGCCCGGCCGAACTCCGGACGCTCTACGAACATCACGATGCCGTGCTGCACTCCGTGCACGAGGGGCTGATCGTGTTCGACCGCCACGATCCGGAGGCGGCGGTGGTCAACGACGAGGCCAGACGCCTGCTGGAACTGCCCGGCGGCCCGGTGCGCCGCGCCGATCTGCCGGTGTCGCTGCGGCGCCTCGACGCCACCGTGGTCCGCGACGAGATGCATGTGACAGCCGCCCGCGTGCTGGTGGTCAACCAGGACGTCGTCTCCTGGGCGGGGCGGCGCCTCGGCACGGTTCTCACCATCCGTGACCACACCGAACTCCGCGACATCATGGGCGAGCTGGATTCGGCGCGCGGTCTGGCGGAATCGCTGCGGGCGCAGGCGCACGAGGCGGCCAACCGGTTGCACGCGGTGATCACGATGGTCGAGCTGGGCCATGTCGATCGCGCTGTCGACTTCGCGACGGCCGAACTGCGGCTCTCCCAAGAACTCATCGACCGCCTGACCGACGCGGTCCACGAGCCGGTCCTGGTCGCACTGCTGCTCGGCAAGGTCGACCGGGCCATCGAACGCGGGGTGGAGCTGACCGTCGCCGAGGACACCGCGCTGGAATCGGTCGCCCCGCTGACCGCGCAGGAAGTGGTGACCCTGGTGGGAAATCTGGTCGACAACGCGGTGGACGCGGTCGCGCAGGATCCGGACGCGTGGGTGGAGGTCTCCGTCCGCTCGGAGGCGTCGGCGCTGATGGTCAGGGTCGCCGACAGCGGGCCGGGAATGTCGGAGGAGGATTTCGCGCAGGCGATGGAACGGGGATATACGACCAAGGCCGAACACCACGGACTCGGCCTGGCGCTGGTCTGGCGGCTGGTGACCCGATACGGCGGTACGCTGCGGGCCGAACGCAGCCCGGAATCGGCTGTCGTGGTGAGGATTCCGGTGCGATGACGGGGCAGCCGATCCGGGTGCTGATCGTGGAGGACGAACCGCGCATCGCCGAGGCGCATCACTCGTACGTCGCGCGGGTGGCCGGATTCGAGCCGGTGGGTGTGGCCGCCACCGGCCGCGATGCGATCCGGACGGCGACGCACGCCGCCGCGGCGGGAACCCCGATCGATCTGGTGCTGATGGATCTGGGGCTGCCGGATATCGGCGGGCTCGAGGTGACCGCCGCCCTGGCCCGCCTGCGGCCGCGACCGGATGTGATCGCCATAACCTCGGCGCGCGACCTCGAGATGGTGCGTGCCGCGGTCGCGCACGGGATAGCGCTGTATCTGCTGAAACCCTTCACCTTCGCGGCTTTTCGCGACAAGCTCGAGCGCTACCTGGAGTTCCGGGCCGCGTTGCCGGCCGGTGACGCGTCGCTGACCCAGCACGAGATCGATCGGGCGTTGAGCGCGCTGCGTACCGCCGATCCGAAAGCGGCCGCCCCGAAAGGTATTGCGCCGCAGACGCTCCAGGAGATATCCCGGGCGGTGCGCGCGGCGCCGGACGGGCTGTCGGCGACCGAAACCGGCCGTGCCGTGGGCGTTTCGCGGGTCACGGCATGGCGCTATCTGGAGCAGCTGGCTACCGACGGCGTGGTGGAACGCCGATCGGACTACGGCCGCGCGGGGCGTCCCCAGGTCCGCTACGTCTGGCGCCGGTGATGCGCTGCCGACCCGGCCGCACCCCGTCGGCGTACACCGAACGCGTGTGAGCGACTAGCCTGAGTTGTCGAACCGACATCCACCGAGAGGCTGATCCAGGCGCATGACGACCTCAGAACTTTCCGCTCAGACGAACCTGACTCCCGATGTCCGTAACGGCATCGACTACAAGGTGGCGGATCTGTCGCTGGCCGAGTTCGGCCGCAAGGAGATTCGGCTGGCCGAACACGAGATGCCCGGTCTGATGGCGCTGCGGCGCGAGTACGCGGAGGTGCAGCCGCTGAAGGGTGCGCGCATCTCCGGTTCCCTGCACATGACGGTCCAGACCGCGGTGCTTATCGAGACCCTGGTCGAACTGGGTGCGCAGGTGCGCTGGGCGTCGTGCAACATCTTCTCCACCCAGGATCACGCGGCCGCCGCGGTCGTGGTGGGCCCGCACGGCACGATCGACGAGCCCAAGGGCACGCCGGTCTTCGCCTGGAAGGGCGAGACCCTGGAGGAGTACTGGTGGGCGGCCGAGCAGATGCTCACCTGGCCGAACGAGCCCGCCAACATGATCCTCGACGACGGTGGCGACGCGACCATGCTGGTGCTGCGTGGCGCCCAGTTCGAGAAGGCCGGAGTCGTTCCGCCCGAGGACGAGTCGCATTCCACCGAGTACAAGGTGTTCCTCAACCTGCTGCGCGCCAGTCTGGCCGCCGATGCGGGCAAGTGGAGCGCGATCGCCGAATCGGTGCAGGGCGTCACCGAGGAGACCACCACCGGCGTGCTGCGGCTGTACCAGTTCGCCGCGGCCGGTGAGCTGACCTTCCCGGCGATCAACGTCAACGACTCGGTCACCAAGTCCAAGTTCGACAACAAGTACGGCACCCGGCATTCGCTGATCGACGGCATCAACCGCGGCACCGATGTGCTGATCGGCGGTAAGAAGGTGCTGATCTGCGGTTACGGCGATGTGGGCAAGGGCTGCGCGGAGTCGATGGCCGGCCAGGGCGCGCGTGTCCAGGTCACCGAGATCGACCCGATCAACGCGCTGCAGGCGCTGATGGACGGCTTCGACGTCGTCACCGTCGAGCAGGCGATCGCCGATGCCGACATCGTGATCACCTCGACCGGCAACAAGGACATCATCGGCCTGGACCACATGAAGGCGATGAAGGATCAGGCGATCCTGGGCAATATCGGCCACTTCGACAACGAGATCGATATGGCGGCGCTGGAGAACTCCGGAGCCACCAAACTGAACATCAAGCCGCAGGTCGACCTGTGGACCTTCGATTCCGGCAAGTCGATCATCGTGCTGTCCGAGGGCCGGCTGCTGAACCTGGGCAACGCCACCGGCCACCCCTCGTTCGTGATGAGCAACAGCTTCTCCAACCAGGTCATCGCGCAGATCGAGCTGTGGACCAAGCCGGAGGAGTACGACAACGAGGTCTACCGCCTGCCGAAGGTGCTGGACGAGAAGGTCGCGCGCATCCACGTCGAGGCGCTGGGCGGCACCCTCACCAAACTGACCAAGGACCAGGCCGAGTACATCGGCGTGGACGTCGAGGGCCCGTTCAAGCCGGAGCACTACCGGTACTGAGTTCGGAAACGGTTGTCCCGCCGGTGCTTTCGAGCCCGGCGGGACATCGTTCGTGCCTGCGCTGCCGCGCTCAGAGCTGGCAGGTCGGGCTGGGGTGCAGCAGCCAGCACAGAATCGAGCCCGGCTCGTTCGATCCGCTCGCCGATCCCGACCCCAGCGGGGAGTCGGCGATGGGCGTGTTCGTGGCCGATGTCTGCGCGGCCGTCGCGGTTCCGGTGGCGAGGCCCGCTCCGAGCACGAGAGTGACTGCGGCGGTGCGTAATACGCGAGAGGTGAACATGGGTGCCTTCCTGTTTCGGGACGCATCCTTGATCACGTCCGGCGCCGCGGCCGTTATCCGAGGCGATGCCCCCAAAAGTAGCGTCTTTTGAAATCTGATCTTTTCAGATAGTGCACCGCGGGTACGTCGAACAGGGTGGACGCGGGAGTTGTAACCTGCACGTTATGGGTGCACTCATCGCGGTAGAGGGCCTCGACGGCGCGGGTAAGCGGACGTTGATCGACGCCGTCGTCGCGGGCCTGCGCGACCGCGGGCTGCGCGTGGACACGCTGGCCTTCCCGCGCTACGGCCGGTCGATCCACGCGGATCTGGCGGCCGAAGCGCTGCGTGGCCGGCACGGCGATGTGGCCGCATCCGTGAGCGCGATGGCGCTGCTGTTCGCCCTGGATCGCGCCGAGGCCCGCGACGAGTTGTCGAAACTGTTGGCGGACAACGATATTGTGCTGCTCGATCGGTATGTCGCCTCCAACGCCGCCTACAGCGCCGCGCGGGCGGGCGAACAGGCGGACGGCGAAACGAGTTCGTGGGTAGCGGAATTGGAGTTCGGCCGGTTCGAACTTCCGGTGCCCGATATCCAGGTGCTGCTCGACGTGCCGACCGAGCTGGCGATCGAACGCGCCCGGCGCCGAGGTGAACTCGACACCGCCCGCGCGCTCGACGCCTACGAACGAGATATATCGCTGCAGGAGCGTACGGCGGCGGTCTATCGTGGGTTGGCCGAATCGCGGTGGCACGGGCCGTGGTGGGTCCATGCGCCGCAGGACGATCCGGTCCGACTCACCGAACGACTGGCGGAAATGATTGGCCGATAGGGTGGCATGTGCGTCGGTAATGTAACCAGTGTTGGCGTGGTTGCCCGTTCCGAGCCGGAGAGATGACAACATAGTAATTATGAAGCCGAAGATTCTGGTCGTCGACGACGATATGGCGCTCGCCGAGATGCTCACGATCGTCTTGCGCGGCGAGGGTTTCGACCCCCATGTGGTCGGCGACGGCACGCAGGCGCTCACCGCGGTCCGGGAATTACGCCCGGATCTGGTGCTGCTCGACCTCATGCTTCCGGGCATGAACGGTATCGACGTGTGCCGGGTGCTGCGCGCCGATTCCGGTGTGCCGATCGTGATGTTGACGGCCAAGACCGACACGGTCGACGTCGTCCTGGGCTTGGAATCGGGTGCCGACGACTACATCGTCAAACCCTTCAAGCCGAAGGAACTGGTCGCGCGGGTGCGGGCGCGGTTGCGCCGTACCGACGACGAGCCGGCCGAACTCCTGTCGATCGCCGACATCGTCATCGACGTACCGGCCCACAAGGTGACCCGCAGCGGTCAGCAGATCTCGCTGACTCCGCTCGAGTTCGATCTGCTGGTGGCCCTGGCGCGCAAACCGCGGCAGGTCTTCACCCGCGAGGTGCTGCTCGAGCAGGTGTGGGGTTACCGGCACGCGGCCGATACCCGCCTGGTGAACGTGCACGTGCAGCGACTGCGGGCCAAGGTCGAGAAGGATCCCGAGAACCCTGAGATCGTGCTGACCGTTCGTGGCGTGGGCTACAAGGCCGGACCGCCGTGATCGCAGGCTCCAGAAGCCGCGTCGAGCGGCTGCTGGCAGCTGTGGTGGCCTGGTTCAAATCCGTCGGAGAATCGCTGGGCCACACGTGGCGGCGATCGCTGCAGTTGCGCGTGGTGGTTTCCACGCTCACCCTGTCGCTGATCGTCATCACGATCCTCGGTGTGGTGCTGACCAGTCAGATCACCGACCGCCTCCTGGACGCGAAAGTCAATGCGGCCGTTGAGGAGATGGGTCGCGCCCGCAATACCGTCGAGGCGCAGCTGACGGGTGTCTCCGATTCGAGCACCCAGGCGGTCCGGTTGCAGGACGCCGTGCGCGCACTCTCCTCCGGCGGCAGTTCCTCCACCGGCGGGGCCGGAACCTACAACGTCGCCCTGGCGATGGTCGGCGACGGCCAGCAGGAGGTGACCGCCGGGCCGATGCTGGAGGTTCCCGCCGAGTTGCGCCGGTTCGTCCAGCAGAACCAGGTGAGTTACCAGTTCGCGACGATCTCGGATCCGGACGGATATCGCGGGCCGGCGCTGATCATCGGCAGCCCGAGCTCGGAAGTGCCGACCCTCGAGGTCTATCTGATCTTCCCGCTCAACAACGAGCAGCGCAGCCTGAGCCTGATGCGCGGCACCATGCTGATCGGCGGCATCGTGCTGCTGCTGTTGCTGGCCGCGATCACCGCGCTGGTGGCCCGGCAGGTGGTGTTGCCGATCCGCTCGGCCGCCCGGATCGCCGGACGCTTCGCCGACGGCCGCCTCAAGGAGCGGATGCTGGTCCGGGGTGAGGACGATATGGCCAGACTCGCCATGTCGTTCAACGAGATGGCCGAAAGTCTGTCCAATCAGATCACCCAGCTCGAGGAATTCGGCAACCTGCAACGCCGCTTCACCTCCGACGTCAGCCACGAACTGCGGACCCCGCTCACCACGGTGCGGATGGCCGCCGACCTCATCCACGGATCCAGCGACGAACTCGATCCGGCGCTGGCACGCAGTGCCGAACTGCTGGTGACCGAGCTGGACCGGTTCGAGGGCCTGCTCAACGACCTGCTCGAGATCAGCCGCCACGACGCGGGTGTGGCCGAATTGCAGATCGAATCGCTGGACGTGCGGATGTGCGCGCGGGCGGCGGTCTCCACGGTCCGGCATCTGGCCAAGGAATCCGGCTGCGAACTGGTGGTGGATCTGCCCGAGGAACCGCTGGTCGCGGAGGTCGATCCGCGCCGCGTCGAACGCGTGTTGCGCAATCTGCTCGCCAACGCCATCGACCACAGCGAGGGCAAACCCGTCCTCATCCGGATGCGCGGCGACGTCGACGCCAACGCCGTCGCGATGGTGGTGCGCGATCAGGGCGTCGGACTGCGGCCCGGCGAGGAGAAGCTGGTCTTCAATCGCTTCTGGCGGTCCGATCCCTCGCGGATGCGGCGTTCCGGCGGTACCGGCCTCGGGCTGTCGATCAGTGTCGAGGATGCGAATCTGCACGACGGACGGCTCGAGGCCTGGGGCGAACCCGGCGCGGGCGCGAGCTTCCGCCTGACCCTGCCGCTGGTGCGCGGACGCAAACTCGGCGCGAGCCCCCTGTCGCTGGAACCGCCCAAGCGGCGGCTGGCCGACCTGCCCGCCGGTTCGGTGGACGCGGCGGACGACCCGGTGGACCCGGCCCCGGAAACCGATCCGGCAGGCGATTCGCCCGACCCGGCGGACCCGGCCGCGACCCGGACACCGGGCGACGGGCCCGACGGCCCGGCGAGCGTTCCGGGTACCGTCGAAGCGAATGCCGATGCCGAACCGTCGGCCCGTACGACGCCGGCGGCCGCGGACTCACCGGAATCGCCGGAGGGTGAACCGGCGGCCGAGCGGAGATCGCCGAAACCGGCGGGGGAGAGCGCGGGCGGTTCGGACGACACCGCACTCGCCGACAAAGAGGACATCAATCCATGAACCGCACCCGTCTGGCAACGCTGCTCGCCGCGCTGTTCAGCTGCGTGCTGGTTCTCGCGGGCTGCGCCAATCTGCCGGATTCCTCGGCCCCGCAGGCGCTGGGCACACTCAACCACGAACCGACCTCCACCGGCCCGCATCCGCCGATCGTCGGGCGCGACCCGGATCTGCTGCTGCACGATTTCCTGGAGGCGACCGCCGACCCGACCGACCATCATCGGACGGCTCGCCAGTACCTCACCCCGGCGGCCGCGCAGAGCTGGGACGACACGGCCAGCACGGTCATCGTCGACAAGCCGGATACGCTGCGCGAATCGCGGTCGGACAATACGGCGACCTATCAGATCCGCGCCCGCAAGGTCGGGCAGCTGGAAGCCGACGGCGCCTACAGTCCGGTCGACAATCTGCTCGAGAGCAAGATCGAGATGACCAAGGTCGGCGGCGAGTGGCGGATCGACGACCTGCCCGCGGGCGTCGCGATCGACAGCAATGCCTTCTACAAGTCCTATCGGCGCTTCACCGTGAACTTCGCCAACCCCGACGGGACCGCGATGGTGCCGGACCTGCGGTGGGTCTCGGCCCGGAAGGAGCAGCTCACCAAGGTCCTGCTGTCGCTGCTCTCGCAGGGGCCGCAGCAGGCCCTCGCGCCCGCCGTGCGCAACGTACTGGCCGATCCGGTGACCGTGCGGGGCATCAGCAAGGCCAACGGCGATGTGGAGGGTGTGGGCGTGGGCCTCGGCGGCGTCCGGGTCGACCTCACCGGCACGGGGGGACTCGATCCACACAGCAGGGAACTGCTGGCCGCCCAGGTGGTGCTAACCCTGTCGAGCGCCGACATCCTGGGCCCGTACTTCTTGTTCGGCGACGGTAAGCCCCTCGACGAACGACATGCGGAATCCGGCTGGTCGGTCGCCGACGTCGGCAACTACAACGTGATCAACCGCGCGCACAACAAGATCGGGCTGCACGTGGTGCGCGACGGTGCCCTGATGAAGGTGACCGATACCTCCGTCGTGCCGGTACCCGGATATTTCGGGGCCGCACGCAACCTGCAGTCGGTCGGGCTGTCCGAGGACGGCAAACTCGTCGCGGCGGTGGCCGACAGCGGTCAGCCCGCGCCTGCTCCGGCGCAGACGTTGATCATCGGCAGCCACGACGGCACCGCGTTCCCGGTTGCCCAGGGCAACAGCTTCACGCGGCCGTCGTGGGCCTTCGACGGTGGATCGGCGTGGGTGGTCGTGGACGGCAACCGCGTCATCCGGGCCGTGCACGACCAGGCCAACGGCAATGTGTCGGTCCAGGACGTCGACTCCTCCGACTTGTTCGCGGTGGCGCCTGCCAGTTCCTCCGGATCGGTTCCGCCGCGGCTGCCCATCACCGAACTGCGGATCTCCCGCACCGGCGCGCGGGCGGCGATGATCATCGGCGGCAAGGTCTATGTCGCGGTGGTGGTACCCAGGGGTGACGGGAAGTACGCGCTCACGTCGCCGCAGCCGGTGGCGGTAAGCCTCAGTACGCCCGCGGTCTCGGCCGACTGGCTCGGCGCCGACACCCTGATCGTGGCCCGTGAGGGCAGCGTCGATCCGGTGCAGTCGGTCGTCATCGACGGATCGCAGCCGAATCCGTTCACCAGCCGGAACCTGACCACCCCGGTGCGCGTGGTCAGCGCCTCCCCGGACGAGCAGTACGTCGCCGATTCCCGCGCGGTCATGCAGCTGCAATCGGTGGAGCCCAATACGGAACGCTTCTGGCGAGAGGTCCAGGGCTTGGGCGCCAACGCGATTCCGGTTTTGCCGGGCTAGTCGCCACGCGCTACCTGTCGGTGCCCTCGGCCACACTGGGCCGATGCGGACGCTGCTGGATTTGGTCCTGCCGCAGTACTGCGGGGGATGTGGATCGGCCGGAACCGGATGGTGCGAGGAATGTGCCGCGACACTGTGGGCGGGGCCGATGCGGGTGTGGCCGCGCACCGACCCGGGGGTGCCGTGCTGGGCGTTGAGCGGATACGCGGGGCCGGCGCGGCGCGCGGTGGTGGCGGCCAAGGAATCGGGCCGCCGGGATCTGGCCGCACCGCTGGGCCGCGCACTGGCCCGCGGCCTGGGCGTGTTGCGGGCTCCCGGCCGTCCGCTGATTCTGGTCCCGGCGCCGAGTCGCCGGGTCGCGGCACGGCGCCGCGGAGGTGATCCGGTGCTGCGGACGGCGCGCGTCGCGACCGGTTGGCTGTCCGATTGCCATCTCGCACCCGTGTTGTGGGCGCGTGGTGGGGTGCGCGACTCGGTCGGATTGAGCGCGCCGGCGCGCCGGGACAACCTGGCGGGCCGGATCGCCGGCCGCATCGAATCGAGCTCGGTGCTGGTCACCCTGGCGGACGCCGACATCGTGCTGGTAGACGATGTCCTCACCACGGGGGCGACCGCGGCGGAATCGGTGCGGGTACTGGCTGGTACAGGTGTGAACGTGCGTGCCGTGATGGTGACGTGCGCCGCGTGAGTCGGAGAAATTTGCGTGAACAGTGGCGGACCGATCGTCGGCGTAATAGCGTTGCTGACAGAGCGATCTGACACCCGAACCCAGAGTTTGGAGGTGGCGACTCGGACGACTTCGTACCGAGCTTTCCGGCATGAGTGGCGGGCCACGGGTGGCAGTCTGCAAGCCCTTTCCGAATCCCGCGCAACCCTCTCTCCGTCCGGCTCGGTGCGGTTGCTAACCCGCCGCACATGAATCGGTTGTGCGGCCAGATCCGGGAGGTACGCGTGACGACTTCACGACCTTCAGTGAAAGAAGCAGATCCCTCGACCGGTACGGGCACCCAGCTGGGTTCCGGTGAACTGAACGGAGCCGAACAGACTATTTCGGATGTGCCCCGGACGCCCGATGCGGACGTCGTGGTCAAGGGACGTAACGTCGAGGTACCCGATCATTTCCGCATTCACGTCGCGGACCGACTCTCCCGCCTGGAACGTTTCGACCCGTCGATCTACCTTTTCGATGTCGAGCTGTTCCACGAACGAAACCGCCGCCAGCGCAAGAACTGTCAGCGTGTCGAGATCACCGTGCGCGGCAAGGGCCCGGTGGTCCGGGCCGAAGCCTGTGCCGACAGCTTCTACGGCGCCCTGGAGTCCGCGGTGGTCAAAACCGAGGCCCGATTGCGGCGCAGCAAGGACCGCCGCCGGGTGCACTACGGAGAGAAGACGCCGGTATCGGTTGCCGAGGCGACAGCCGCCCTGGTGGAAGACACCCTGCCCGCCGGCGCCGACGGATCCGAGTCGGCCGACCGCACCGATACCGAATCGGGCGAGTACGCCGGACCGGGCCATATCGTGCGCACCAAGGTCCATTCCGCGACTCCGATGTCGGTGGACGACGCCCTGTATCAGATGGAGCTCGTCGGCCACGACTTCTTCCTCTTCCACGACCGCGAGACCGATCGTCCGTCGGTGGTGTACCGCCGCCATGCCTTCGACTACGGGTTGATCAGGCTGGCATAGCGAGTGTCGGAAGCCGGACGGCCGGGGCCGAAACGCCCCGGCCGTCCGCCGTTCGCCGGACCGGCGAGATTACCGTGACACCTTGTATCGGGATCTTGCTCGCCCTACTGTAAGGGCATGGCCACCAAGCGTTCTCGTCGCGCCGTCATCGTCGCCGGTGCTCGCACCCCGTTCCTGCGCGCCTTCACCGACTACACCCGGACGGACACCATCGACCTGGGTGTGCTGGCGGTCGGCGGTCTGCTCGAGCGGACCGGGCTGCCCAAGAATCAGGTGCAGGCGATGGTGTGGGGCGGTGTGATCCTGCCGAGCGCGGCGCCCAACGTCGCGCGCGAGATCGCCTTGGATCTGGGCCTCGATCACGGTTGCGAGGGTTACACCGTGACCCGCGCCTGCGCCTCCGGCCTTCAGGCCGTGACCGCGGCGGCGGCCGCCATCGAGCGCGGCGAATACGACATCATGGTCGCCGGTGGCAGCGATTCGACCAGTAATGCCGAGGTGAAGCTGCCGCAGAAGATGGTGCACGCGGCCGCGCCGCTGGCCCTGGGCAAGCCGAAGCCGAAGGATTACCTGTCCGCGGTGGCGCAGCTGGCGCCGTTCACGGATCTGCTGCCGCGACGCCCGAAGATCGCCGAGCGCACCACCGGCGAGGTGATGGGGGAGTCGGCGGAGAAGATGGCCCGCATCCACGGCATCACCCGGGAAGAACAGGACGTCTTCGCCGCCCGCTCGCACCATCGCGCGGCGGCGGCGATCGAATCCGGCCGGTTCGACCGGGAGGTCCTTCCGGTCGCCACCGCGGACGGGAAGACGGTCACCCGGGACGGACTCGTGCGCGCGAACACCAGCGTGGAGAAGCTGGCGACCCTCGCCCCGGTTTTCCGGCGCGACGGCACGGTGACGGCGGGCAACGCCAGTCCGCTCACCGACGGCGCGGCCGCGGTGCTGCTGATGAGCGAGGAGAAGGCACGCGCCCTCGGGGTCGAACCGCTGGCGGCCTTCCGGTCCTGGAGTTTCGTCAGCGTCGACCCGTCCGACCAGGTGCTGATCGGTCCGGCCATCTCCATGCCGCGGGCGCTCGACAAGGCCGGCCTCTCCCTGTCGGACGTGGATTTCGTCGATATCCACGAGGCCTTCGCCGCTCAGACCCTCTCGGTGGTCTCGGCCCTCGGCAGCGATACGTGGGCGAAATCGCGGCTGGACCGCGACCGTGCCGTCGGCGAGATAGACCCGGAGATTCTCAACGTGCACGGCGGTTCGGTCTCGCTCGGCCACCCGTTCGGCGCCACCGGCGCCCGCATGGTGACGACCATGGCCCACGAACTGGCACTCACCGGCAAGAACACCGCGCTACTGGGCATCTGCGCCGCGGGAGGGCACGGCGCGTCCGCCGTCCTCGAACGGGTGTAGGGCGGGGCGCTAGTACCGCTCCCAGTGGATCGCGTCGTCGAGTGGACGCCGGTCGCGCCAGCCGAACCGTTCCAGATCCGGCGTGTGCTGGAATTCGTGCACGGGGCCGACGCACAGCCACGCGACGGGACGAATGCCGGCGGGCAGCTCGATCAAGTCGATGAGGAAGGGGGCGTCGTAGAAGCTCACCCAGCCGACGCCCACCCCTTCGGCGGTCGCTGCCAGCCACAGGTTCTGAATCGCGAGAACGGTGGAGTACAAACCGGTTTCGGGAACCGTCGCGCGACCGAGAATCTGCGGTCCGCCGCGACTGTCGTCGTGGGTGACGACGATCCCGGTCCCGCTCTCGGTAATGCCCTCGATCTTGATCGGTTCGAAGGTACGGGCCCGCTCCGGTGGCAGCGAATCCCGGAATTCGGTGCGCTTCTCGGCGACGTGTGCGGCGAACCGCGCCAATGTCGCCGGGTCCCGCACGATGACGAAATCCCACGGCTGCGAATTGCCGACGCTGGGTGCGCGGTGGGCCGCGTCGAGGATTCGGAGCAGGGTCGCATCGTCGACGAGATCTCCGGTGAATTCGGCACGCACATCGCGGCGCCGCCGGATCACGTCGTAGATGCTGGCTTCTTGCGGTGACACCGGTTCAGTCAAGCAGGCCCGGACACCGGCAGACGAAAGGGGCTCCGCGGAGATCGTCTCCGCGGAGCCCCTTCGGGTTCGGTGATCGCCTCAGGCGGCCGAGCCGACCGTCTGCCGACGTTCCGCCACCCGGCGCTTGCCTTCCTTCAGCGCGGTGCGCAACCCGCGCCGGCGCCCGGTCACCGGGTCGACCGTGCCGATACCGCCGAACGCGCGCTCGGATTTTGTTTCGGGAGCGTCGTCGGTGCCGCGGCGCAGATATTTGTTGGGCACCGACAACTTGATGATGGTGCGCCACGACTTCGCGTACTGCACCGGCAGCGAGCCGCTGGTGTAGGGCAGATCGTATTTGTCGCACAATTCCCGCACCCGCACGGCGATGGCCCGCAACCGGTTGCTCGGCAGGTCCGGGAACAGGTGGTGCTCGATCTGATGGGAGAGGTTGCCGGTCATGAAATGCATGACCGCGCCGCCGGTGATGTTGGCGCTACCCAGCATCTGACGCAGGTACCACTCGCCCTGCGTTTCGTTGAGCACATCGCCCTTGGTGAACTTCTCCGCGCCGTCGGGGAAGTGGCCGCAGAAGATCACCGCATTGGTCCACACATTGCGGACGATATTCGCGGTGATATTGGCCGTCAGCGTGGACAGGAAGGCCGGCCCGGTCAGCAGCGGGAAGATCAGGTAATCCTTGGCCGCCTGCTTGCCGACCTTCTTCAGCACGAGCTTGCGGTCCTGCTCGAATTGCCGGCGTTCCGGCGAATCGGGCGCCCACTTCTTCTTCGCGACCTTGCCCAGCTCCAGATGCTGGATCGCCACGCCGTATTCGAAGAACATCTGCAGCAGCAGGTTGTAGACCGGCTGGCCGAGATAGAACGGCGACCACCGCTGATCGCGCGTCACGCGCAGCAGGCCGTAGCCGATGTCGTCGTCCATACCCAGCACGTTGGTGTACTTGTGGTGCAGGTAGTTGTGCGTGATCTTCCAGTGTTCGGACGGGCCGGCGTTGTCCCACTCCCAGTTGGAGGAGTGGATCTCCGGATCGTTCATCCAGTCCCACTGGCCGTGCATGACGTTGTGGCCGATCTCCATGTTCTCGATGATCTTGGCGGCCGACAACATCGCCGTGCCGGCCAGCCAGGCCGGCGGTAGGAAACTGGCGAACAGCGTGGCGCGACCCCCGATTTCCAGGGCGCGCTGCAAACGGATCACGTTGCGGATGTAGCGGGCGTCGGTCTCGCCTCGGGAGGCTTCGATTTCGCGGCGGATCGCATCCAGCTCCGCGCCGATCGCTTCCACATCCTCGGGAGTGAGGTGGGCGTATTCCTTGACATCCGAGATCGCCATACTGGTTACACTACCGTAGGTTACGGTCCCGTAGGTTATCTCCGGTTCGGATTACAACTGTGGCGTATACCGCATTGTGATCGTGCCCGATATGCCTTAGGTTAGTCGCTTCCGTTGTTGCCGCAACCGGACGCGAACGGTCGCTCGTCCGCGCAGTCCACGGCGTCGGAGTATCTGCTTCTCGGCCCGAGCTTTCTCTTGCAGGGCGAGCTTCGCTTCGCGCAGCGCCGCCTTTTCCTGCCGGGCCTTCTCGCGTAGCGCGGCCTTGGCTTCCACCAGTGCCGACCGCAATCCCTGTCGCCTGCCGGTGAGCGGGTCGACACCGGACAACGGCTCTTCCGCACCGATCGTCAGCGGCAGGGGCAACAGTGAGAATTTGCGTTCCGACGACGTCTCCGGGGCGTCGTCGGCGGTACGACGCAGGAATCGATCGGGCAATGCCAGTTTGTGGATCGTGCGGAATGCCAGAGCATATTGTCTGCCCAGCGATCCCGTGGTGTACGGCAAGTCGTATTTGTCGCAGAGTTGACGGACCTGCTCGGCGATCTCGGGATACCGATTGCTCGGAATGTCCGGAAAGAGATGGTGCTCGATCTGGTAGCACAGGTTGCCACTCATGAACGCCATCGCCGGGCCGGCCTGGAAGTTGGCACTGCCCAGCATCTGCCGCAGATACCATTCCGCCCGAGTCTCGTCCGCGAACTGTTCCTGGGTGAATTTCTCCGCGCCGTCCGGGAAATGCCCGCAGAAGATCACCGCGTACGCCCATAGATTGCGGATCAGATTGGCGGTCGCGTTGGCCTTCAGCGTGGCCTTCCAGCCCGGGCCGCTCAGCAGCGGGAAGACCACGAAGTCCTTGGCGACCTGGCGGCCGGCCTTGCGCAGGAACTGCCGGTTGGGTTCGGACAGCAGATCGCTGCGCGGAACTCCGGCCTGCAGTTTCTCGATCTTGAGATCGTGCAGGGCGATACCCCACTCGAAGAGCGCGGCCAGGATCAGATTCGCCACCGGCTGCGCGAGATTGATCGGCTTCCACTCTTCGTCGCGGGTCATACGCAGGATGCCGAAGCCCACGTCGTCGTCCATGCCGACGATGTTCGTATAGGTGTGATGCGAGAAGTTGTGCGCCCGTTTCCATTGCCCGGAGGTTCCGGTCATATCCCACTCCCAGGTGGTGGAGTGGATCTCCGGGTCGTTCATCCAATCCCATTGCCCGTGGCTGATGTTGTGCCCGAGCTCCATGTTCTCGATGATCTTGGCGACCGACAACATCGCGGTGCCCGCGACCCAGGCCCATTTGTTGCGGCCGGCGAACAGGACCGCCCTGCCCGCGGCCTCGAGCGTGCGCTGGGCGCGAATGGTGCGCCGGATGTAGGCGGCGTCGCGCTCACCCAGCGATTGCTCGACCGTGCGGCGGATGGAGTCGAGTTCCTGCCCCAGTGTCTCGATATCGGCAGCCGTCAGATGCGAATACGCCTTGATGTCGGTGATGGCCACGGTCCTGCAATGCCTCCGCTTCGCTCCGGCGGTTTCGAAATGAATGCCTCTGCCTCGCGTCGGCGGGCCGGTATCGGATTGCCTCCGCTGCGCTTCGGTGGAATCGCCTCCGCTGCGCTTCGGTGGGAGGTCTCGGTCTTGTCCTCTTCAGGGTATCGGTTACCGGTGGTGATCGCTCGCGCCGCCGCGGGGCGGGCGGGTGAACACCACCGGAACGCGACTCACACGTCCAGGGTGCAGTCTCCGGCCGCGGCGGAGATGCAGGTCTGCACCTTCTCCCCGGCCTGATGTTCGGCGCCGTTGCGCAGATCGCGCACATGCCCGTCGGTCAGGGTGACCACGCAGGTCTGGCAGATACCCATCCGGCAGCCGAACGGCATCTGCACGCCCGCCGCCTCACCGGCCTCGAGCAGGCTGGTGGCGCCGTCGACCTCGGTGCTGCGATCGGTGCGGGCGAAGGTGACGGTGCCGCCCTCGCCGACCGCCGACCGTTCCACCTCGAACCGCTCGACATGCAGTTTGTCGCTGATACCCGCGGCGGCCCAATGCTTTTCGACATCGTTGAGCAGCCCGGCCGGACCGCATGCCCAGGTCTCGCGCTCGCGCCAGTCCGGGAACCGCACATCGAGATCGGCGAGATCGAATTTGCCCTGTTCACCGGTGAGGTGGATATGGGCGGTGAAGCCCGGATGCTTGTCGTGCAGCGCCCGCAGTTCCGCGCCGAACATGACGTCCTCGGCGGTCCGGGCGGAATGGATGTGCACGATGTCGTCCATCGCGTCGCCGTCGGTGCGGTCGGCGGCGCGGCGATCCATGGTCCGCAGCATCGCCATCACCGGGGTGATGCCGCTGCCCGCGGTGATGAACAACACCTTGGCCGGCGGCGGCTCCGGCAGCACGAATCCGCCCTGCGGCGCGGCCAGGCGGACGACAGTGCCCTGCGGCACGCCGTTGACCAGGTGGCTGGACAGGAAGCCCTCCGGCATCGCCTTCACCGCGATCGAGATCACCCGTTCGGCGCGGTTGTCCGGGGCGGTCCAGTCCGGCGGGCAGGTCAGCGAATACGACCGCCAGTGCCAGCGTCCGTCGACCAGGACACCGATGCCGATGTACTGGCCGGGGGTGAAGGTGAAGTCGAAACCCCAGCCCGGTTTGATCACCAGGGTCACCGAATCCGCGGTCTCCTTACGGACTTCGACGATCCGCCCGCGCAGCTCCCGCGCCGACCACAACGGATTCACCAGATGCAGATAATCGTCGGGCAGCAGCGGGGTGGTGATGCGGGCGGCCGCTCCACGCAGCGCGTCCAGGCGCGTGCGTCCGGCCATCTTCGCGTCGGCGACGGGGGCCTCGAGCCATGCCCGCAGGCTTTGTACCGATTTCGACACCATCGTGCGAATGCTCATTTCCTGTGATCACGCGCCTGCGGCGCACCCTTCGAGCCAAGGTTACGGCATCGTAGGTTAGCGGGCGGATCAGAGGAGGTCGAGCAGGAACGGCAACTCCTGTGCCGCGTACCAAGCCAGCTGGTGATCCTCCGCGTCGCCGAGCACGAATTCCGCGTCCGGATCGCCCAGATCGGCCGCATCGACGACGTCGACGGCCTTCGCGACCTGCGGTTCGGCCTCGGCCAGGTCGACGTGCACCGAGGCGATGCGCTGGTAGGTGATCGGCCCGGACAGCCGGACCACCGCATCGTCGAGATCCGGGCGCAGGGTCGTGCCCGTCACATCGGCGGCGATCACGGCACGGCGATAGACCGGCGCCGAATACGACGATCCGCCGTCTTCGGCGGCAGCGTCGGGATCGGTGCCGGCGGGCTCGGCGTCGTCGTCGGCGTGCAGCAGCGCGGATTCGCGTTCCTCGGCCAGCAGTCGCAGCGACGCGCGCGCCGCCTCGCCCATCGCCGCCTCGGCCAGTTCCTCGTCGTCGCCGGAGGCGTATGCCTCGCGCAGCGCGGGGGTGACCGCGAAGGCGGTGTCGTTCACCGCGCGAATTTCGCGCTGCGCCACCAATTCCCGGAGCATGGCGATGGTGGCCGGGACATAGACGCGTAGCTTGCCCTGATCAGACGCAGGCACCGAGCATCTCCTCCATGGATTCGCGCACCGCCGCCGCCAGTACGGCGATATCGGCCATCGCCTCGCGGTCGGCATTGAGACCGTAGAACACACGTCCGTCGTAGGACGTGATTCCGATGCTCGACGCCTGATTGCGCAGCAACGGCGATACCGGATACATCTCCAGCATCCGCGCGCCGCCGATGTACATCGGCCGCTGCGGACCCGGGGCGTTGGTGATCACCAGATTGAATGTGTGTTCTGCGAACGTACTCGCCGCCCGCACACTCATCGCGTGCAGGCTGGCCGGGGCGAAGCCGGCCATGTGCACCAGGGTGCGCGCCCGTACCGCGCGTTCGTGCCGGGAATTCTCGGCCGTGGCGTGCGAGATGTGCGACAACCGCATCACCGGATTCTGCTCTCCCACCGGCAGATCGATCAGGAACGAGGAGACCTCGCTGGCCGGGCGCGCCGTGTCGTCGGGCGGCCCGTCGACGTAGACCGACATCGGCACCACCGCCCGCAGCACCGCCGATTCGACCAGGACCTCACCCCGCGACTGCAGGAAGATCCGCAAGGCGCCGGTCATCACGGCGAGAATGGCGTCGTTGATCGAGCAGTCGAAGTGTCGTCGTATGCGGCGATAGTCCTCGAGGTCGGTCCGTGCGATATCGAATCGGCGGCATCGCGAGATCGAGGTGTTGAAGGGACTGTCCGGTGCCGTGCGCCCGGCCGCGCGCACCCGGCTGACCGCGGCGTCGACGGCCTTGCCCGCGGCCGCCACCACCGCGGACGCGTTGGCACCGGCATCGCGCACGACTTCCCACGCCGCCGCGGGCTGGGTCGCCATTTCGGCCAGCGACATGCCCAGCAGTTCCACCTCGCCGGGTTCGCGGTGGGCCACCCAGGTATCGGTCGCGACCACCCGCGGCGAGGGTCCCGAGTCGAGGATGACGTGTCCGATCTCGAGCGCGGTATCGCCGTCCACCAGCGCCGAATGGGTTTTGGTGAAGATCGCGCAGCGGTCGTCGGACAGGCCTTCGATGAGGTACATCTCCCACAGCGGCCGGCTCGGGTCGAGTGGTCGCGAGGACAGCCGCCCGACCAGTTCGTAGAGCTGTTCGTCGGAGCCCGGAGTCGGCAGCGCCGAGCGCCGCACGTGATAGGTGAGGTCGAAGCGACTGTCCTCGACCCAGACCGGCCGACCCAGTTTGAACGGCACCTCGCGCACCCTGCGGCGGTAGCGCGGCACCATCGACAACCGGCTGTCGACCAGGTCCAGCAGTGTCTGATAGTCCACGCACGCGGAGCCGTCACCGGGGTCCTCGGGGGCGACGCGCACGATCGCGAGAGAGCCGATGTGCATGGGATTTCTGCTCGACTCGAGCCGGAAGAACGACGCGTCCTGCGGCGTCAATCTCGTGATCACGCTGTCCGATGCTCCTCTCCGTTGCCGCTCTCCATTGTGGGGTGACACAAACCTTCCGCGCGGGACTGGGTGGGACTTGTCGCGTCGGTGCCGGAATTCCGTCGTCGATGATGCCGGGCATGGCATGCTGGTTCGATCCGTGCCCAAGCATGCCGACCAGGGGGAGTGTCGAATGCTCGAGTCTTCCGCAAGCCCGGTATACACCCGCCGCGCCCGCCGCGCGCCGATATGCGAACCACCGTTGGATCCGAAAAGCTCCGGTGATCGAACGCCGCTCGATCGGGGGACGGCCGACCACGGGGTGCCGCGACTGCGGGCACCGCGCCGGTCCGCCCACGACGGGCGCTCGCCGGCCTCCGGAGCCGGTGCGCCGGCACCGCGCCGGATCTGCGAAGGCGATGAAAATAGTTCTGCTGCAGCGGCTTTCGCGGAGAAGTCGTTGCGGCTGGTGCTGGAGGTCATCGACGGCCGGCGTCCGCTCGGGCAGCTGCGTTCGGTGGTCGAGCCGACCGTGCTGGCCGCCGTCGAAACGCTCGCCCGCACGGCCGCCGCGGAACGCCGTCTCGGGACGGCGGTGCTCGTCACCGTGAGACTCGCCGAGGTCACCGGGCACACCGCGGAGGTGTGCGGCGGATACGAGCGGGGGGAGCGCCGGTTCGCCGTCGCCGCGCGGTTGGTGTTGCGTCGCGGGCATTGGCGGATGAGTGCCCTGCGCATGCGGTGATCGCCGGGCCCGTGTGGTGCCGAAGTGTGATCGATCACTGTCTGCCCCCGATGGGGCACCGCTGTCCATGGATGTGCTGGCGCGGCGGCGCCTACGATGGAGGCCGCATTACCATGGACGATGCCGCTTATCCGCGCGCCGGGAATTTCGCCCATACGATGAGGCGGGGGCTTCGGTATGCCGCGAGTAGTGCGGTGTGCCGAAGATGTAGCACTGCAAGACGACAACATCGACCAGAGGACTGACGAGACCCGTGCCTGCGCTGACACTGACGAGGTTGCTACGTTTTGGTGAGGGTCGCACCGTCAAGCGGCTCGCGCATCTGGCCGACGAAGTTCTCAGTCTGGACGACGAATACGCCGATCTCACCGACGCGGAACTGCGCGCGAAGACCGACGAATTCAAACAGCGCTACGCCGACGGCGAAACCCTGGACGAGTTGCTGCTCGAGGCTTTCGCCGCCGCCCGTGAGGCCTCCTGGCGTGTGCTGAATCAGAAGCATTACAAGGTGCAGGTGATGGGTGGCGCGGCCCTGCACATCGGCAATGTCGCCGAGATGAAAACCGGTGAAGGTAAGACGCTCACCTCGGTGCTGCCCGCCTATCTCAACGCGATCAGCGGCGACGGTGTCCACATCGTCACCACCAACGACTACCTGGCCCGCCGTGACTCCGAGTGGATGGGCCGTGTGCACCGTTTCCTCGGCCTGCAGGTCGGCGCGATCCTGTCCGGGATGAGCCCCGCCGAGCGGCGTGCGGCCTACAACGCCGACATCACCTACGGCACGAACAACGAATTCGGCTTCGATTATCTGCGTGACAACATGACCCATTCGCTGGACGATCTGGTCCAGCGCGGGCACAACTTCGCCGTGGTCGACGAGGTCGACTCGATTCTGATCGACGAGGCCCGGACGCCGCTGATCATTTCCGGCCCGGCCGACGCTTCGAGTAAGTGGTATGCCGAATTCGCCCGTATTGCACCACTTCTGAAGAAGGATGTGCACTACGAGGTGGACATCAAGAAGCGCACCATCGGCGTGCACGAGGCCGGTGTCGAATTCGTCGAGGATCAGCTCGGTATCGACAATCTGTACGAGGCCGCCAACTCGCCGCTGGTCAGCTATCTGAACAACGCGATCAAGGCCAAGGAACTCTACGCTCGCGACAAGGATTACATCGTCCGCAACGGCGAGGTCATCATCGTCGACGAATTCACCGGCCGCATTCTGGTCGGCCGTCGCTACAACGAGGGCATGCACCAGGCCATCGAGGCCAAAGAGGGTGTGGAGATCCAGCCGGAGAACCAGACGCTGGCCACCATCACGCTGCAGAACTATTTCCGCCTGTACGACAAATTGTCCGGTATGACGGGTACGGCCGAAACCGAGGCGGCCGAGCTCCACCAGACCTACGGCCTCGGTGTGGTGCCGATCCCCACCAACAAGCCGATGATCCGCATGGACCAGGCGGACCTGATCTACAAGACCGAGGAATCGAAATTCGCCGCGGTCGCCGACGACATCGCCGAGCGGCACGAGAAGAACCAGCCGGTGCTGATCGGTACCACCTCGGTGGAGCGCTCGGAGTACCTGTCGAAGCTGCTCACCAAGCGCGGTATCCCGCACAACGTGCTGAACGCGAAGTTCCACGAGCAGGAAGCGCAGATCATCGCCGAGGCGGGCCGTCCGGGTGCGGTCACCGTGGCGACGAATATGGCCGGTCGTGGTACCGACATCGTGCTCGGCGGTAACCCCGACATCATCACCGATACGCTGCTGCGCCGGCAGGGCCTGGACCCGGTCGAGACGCCGGACGACTACGAGGCCAACTGGCTGCCCGCGCTGGAGCAGGTCAAGCGGCAGGTCGAAGACGACGCCGATCTGGTGCGCGACGCCGGTGGCCTCTACGTGCTGGGCACCGAGCGGCACGAGTCGCGTCGTATCGACAACCAGCTGCGCGGTCGTGCCGGCCGCCAGGGCGACCCGGGTGAATCGCGCTTCTACCTCTCGCTCGGCGACGAGTTGATGCGGCGCTTCAACGGTGCGGCCCTGGAGTCGATCATGACCCGGCTCAACCTGCCCGACGACGTGCCGATCGAGGCCAAGATGGTCTCCCGCGCGATCAAGAGCGCCCAGACCCAGGTCGAGCAGCAGAACTTCGAAATCCGCAAGAACGTTCTGAAGTACGACGAGGTGATGAACCAGCAGCGCACCGTCATCTACGCCGAACGCCAGCGCATCCTGGCCGGCGAGGATATGGAGGGCCAGGTTCAGTCGATGATCACCGACGTGATCACCGCCTACGTCGACGGCGCCACCTCCGAGGGCTACGTCGAGGACTGGGATCTGGCCAAGCTGTGGACGGCGCTGAAGACGCTGTACTCGGTCGGCATCGAATACCAGGATCTGACCGGTGAAACCGAGGACGGCGAGATCGGCGAACTGAGCCGCGAGGAACTGCTCGAGGCCATTCTCGAAGACGCCCACGACGCCTATGCGCGGCGTGAGAAGGAGATCGACGATCTGGCCGGTCCCGGCAGCATGCGCAACCTCGAGCGTCAGGTGCTGCTGTCGGTCCTGGACCGCAAATGGCGCGAACACCTCTACGAGATGGATTACCTCAAGGAGGGCATCGGCCTGCGCGCGATGGCGCAGCGCGATCCGCTCGTCGAATACCAGCGCGAGGGTTTCGACATGTTCGCCGCCATGCTCGAGGGCTTGAAGGAGGAGTCGGTCGGCTTCCTGTTCAACCTCCAGGTGGAGGTCCAGCAGGCTCCCGAACCGCAGCCCGCGGTCGGCGCCGGCCTGCGCTCCCCGGTCGGCGCGTCCCACCCGGCCCCCGCCGTCCCCCAGGGCAACGGCGCCGCCGAGAACGCCCCGGCTGCCTTGCGCGCCAAGGGAATCGACGAATCCGGCCCGCGCGGTCTGAGCTTCTCCGGCCCGGACGAGGGCGGCCACGCCGAAGTCCGCAGCGCCGCCCAGGAATACGGCGACACCCCCGCCACCGGCATGACCCGCCGCGAACGCCGCGAGGCCGAGCGCGACCGCGCCAAGCAGGGCAAGCCGGCGAAGACCAAGCGCCGCCGGTAATTCCGGCACACGACAGCGGCCGGCCCACCGATCAGGTGGGCCGGCCGCTGTCGTGATGCGCGGCCATGCGCACCAACATCCTTTACATGCGCTGGCCCCGATCCGCCGATGCGTGGACGACGATGAGATCCGGTTCGGGGCGTTGCCGGGAGTCCAGTGTGACTGTCATTTCCCGGCGTACCCGAAGTGTCGGCGGTGCGAAGGTTCGCAACGTGAACGCCAGGTCATCGCTGGTGTAACCGGCAGTCGGGGGATGGCCCACGAAGGCAGTGGATCCGCGGTCATCGGTTCTCCCTCCTTCCTGGATCCGGCCGGTGGCGGGGCGTTGTCAAGTATTGCCTCCGAGCAGCGCGCGGGGGCATCACCGAGTCGAGACGGGTACTGCTCATCCCTGATCCGTAATCAGAGAAGCGTTTCTACTGCGCGGTTTCGGTTTGCTGTTCGTAGCGTGCGCGGGCCGCGTGGACCCGGTCCATGTGCTGCTCGGCCCAGTCTTTGACCGCGCGCATCACCGGTAGCAGGGAGTGGCCGAGTGGGGTGAGCTCGTATTCGACGCGGACCGGGACCGCGGGGGTGACAGTGCGGGTGACCAGACCGTCGCGTTCGAGGTTGCGCAGGGTTTGGGTGAGCATCTTCTGGCTGATGCTGGCGAGGCGGCGTTGCAGGTCGCTATAGCGCTGAGGGCCGTCGGCGAGGGCGTTGACGGCCAGGCTCACCCATTTGTCGGCGATGCGGTCGAGTAGGTGCCGAGCGGGGCATTGTGCCAGGTACGCGTCGTAGTCGGCGCTCGCCTGGGCTCGGCGTTGGGCGGCGGTTCGGGTGGCCACGGGTCTCCTCCGGGTGGGATACGCACCTTCGAGTGCGTACTTCCCTATGGAGAGTAGCTCTCCTTAAGTTGTGCAGTATGAGTTCTCGAAACAACATGCGGGCAGTGGTCGTTCGGCGGGTGGGTGGCCCGCAGGCGCTCGAGGTGGTGCGGGTGCCGGTGCCCGAACCCGGACCGCGGCAGGTGCGGATCCGGGTGGAGGCGGCGGCGGTCAATCCGGTCGATATCGCGACCCGCAGCGGCGCCCTGATCGACGCGGGTCTGATGGCGCCGCGCGAGACCATCGGAATCGGCTGGGACGTAGCGGGAATCGTCGACAGTATCGGCCCCGGAGACTCGACATTCGTTGTGGGGCAACGGGTTATCGGGTTGCGTGATCTGCTCGACCGGCCGCTGGGTGCCTACGCCGAGTATCTGGTGCTCGATACCGATGCGGTCGCGCCGGTGCCACCGGACGTCGGTGTGACGGAGGCGGCCACCCTGCCGCTGAATGCGCTGACCGCGCACCAGGCTCTCGCGCTGCTCGGCCTTCGCGCCGGTGACACCCTGCTGGTGACCGGCGCCGCGGGAGCGGTCGGCGGTTTCGCGGTCGAGTTGGCCGTGCGTAGCGGACTGCGGGTGGTCGCGCAGGTCGCCGACGAGGATGCGGCATTCGTTCGAGGACTCGGCGCCGAATGGACCGTGCCTCGCAGGTGCGCCGACCTCGCCGAAGCGATACGTGCGCTGGTTCCGGGAGGTGTCGATGGCGCGCTGGACGCCGCGGGCTTGGGCGTGCGTGCCACGGCGGCGGTCCGCAACGGCGGCGCGTACGCCGGCGTGGCCGGTGGCCCGGCCCCTGTTCCGTTGCGCGGCATCAGAATTCATCAGGAATGGATCAGAGCCGACGGAACCGCGCTCGCCGAACTCGCGGCGCTCGGCCTGACCTTGCGGGTAGCCGATGTCCTTCCGCTCGAGCGCGCGGCCGAGGCACACGAGCGGTTGTCCGCCGGTGGAGTGCGCGGCCGGCTGGTGCTCACGCCGTAGTCACCCGCTGGTTATGTGCTTCGTCAGCACGTCGCGGCGATCTCGTCTGTGACTTCTCAACAGCGGGGACCGGGAGGCAGGCGAACAGCTAACGCGGGGCATACGGTCGGTTTCATCGAAGGCCGACACCGACCAGGAGCTGCCCATGTGTTCGACGCCGCAATTCGTACCGCGCCGCCTCACCGAGACCGCCGTGACGGCGGCCTCCGGTGCGGTTTCCGCCACCGCGCTCAGAGGCGGTGCCCGCGGTGACCGGTGACCTCGCAGGTATCGAGGGCACCCGGGTGGCCACGGTATCGCCGCTGCTGGTGCTGGAGGGAGGCGGCGCCGAGGTGATCGGCGACCTGCCCACCGCCGAGATGCTGCTGCGGATGGTGCGCGACTCGCGCCCGGCCGCGCACCCGCTGGACCCGCTCGCGCGGCAACTCGCGGAACTGCACACGGGCGTGGCCCAGTCGCACGATGCCGAGTATCGCCGCGCGGCCGAGGCATCGCGCCGCGAGACCGTGCGTGTGATCGACCGATGGATCGAAGCCCACGTGCCGCAGCATCGGCACGGCACCGCGATCCACACCGAAACCGTCGGTTCCGTGATCGATCGGCTCATGGCGGCATACGCCCGCGCCGCACGCCTGCTGGAAACCGCCACCGACGATCTGGCAGTGCATGCGGCGTGGTTCCGGGTGGCCGAACTGGTCAACGGCTACGACGATCTGGCCGCCGCGATCACGCACGGCGAGCGCCGGTTGCCGACCTCGGCCTGAACGCTGCCGGTTTCCGCACTCGGCGGGCGAATCGGAACCGCGTCACGCCCGCCGGGCGGTGACCAGAAGGTACTCCCAGCGCATCCGCCCGCCGCCGAGGTCGTGGCGAGCGGCCAGGTCGGCGAGGGCTCGGTCCAGTTCGGCGATGCGGTCCGGGTCGCCGGCCAGCGCTTTGTACACGGCGACCGTGGGACCGTAATTGGCCTTGAAGAAGTCCCGGAAGCGTTCCCCGTCGGCGAAACATTCCACCGTCGCGAATTCGCGCTCGATGTGCAGGTCGGTGACGCGGTCGCCGAGCAGGTCCCGGAGGTGGTCGGCGGTGCCCCAGAGCAGCGGCGATTGCGCTCCGGGCGGCGGTGGCGGCGCGAACCGCTTCACGATGGCGAACATTTCGCCGATGAATCCCTCCGGCGTCCAGTTGATCAGTCCGATCGTCGCCTTCGTCGCGGTCACTCGGAGCAGTTCGTCGGCCGCCGCCCGATGCGACGGGGCGAACATGATGCCGACGCACGACATGGCGACGTCGAATCGGCCGTCGTCGTATGGCAGCGCCTCGGCGTCGGCGGTCTCCCAGGTGAGGTGGACACCGCGGGCGGCCGCCGCGGCCCGGCCCGCGTCGAACATTTCCGGCGTCAGGTCACTGGCGATGACATCCGCGCCGGCTTCGGCCGCCGGAATGGCCGCATTCCCCGCGCCGGCGGCGATATCGAGCACTCGCCGGCCGGGGCGGATATCGCAGGCTCGAACCAGGCGCCGGCCCAGGCCGGGGATGACCGTGTCCGCGACGCGGGGATAGTCGCCGAGGGCCCAGAGTGCGTGTGTGCGTTCGGTGAGGTCGACGGGTGATTGCTGGGTGTGATGGATAGCTGTCATATCGCTAGCATCCGGCCGCGGCGGTCGCGTCGGCCAGTTCAACATCTGTACCCGGAGCGCGCAGAGTGGTCTACTGGTTGTGTGGCCGGCTACGGGGAGTTCTGCCCGATCGCCAAGGCAATGGATGTCCTCGACGAGCGGTGGACATTGCTGGTCGTGCGCGAATTACTTTTGGGCAGTACGCATTTCAACGAGCTGCGGCGGGGCAATCCGAAGATGTCGCCCGCTTTGCTCTCCCGTCGTCTGCGCTCGCTGGAGCGATCCGGGGTGCTGCGCCGCGAGATCGGTGTCGATGGACGCGCCGCCTATATCCTGACCGACGCCGGGCGGGAGCTGTCGACCGTCGTACAGGCGCTCGGAGCGTGGGGCGTGCGCTGGATCGGCGATCTCGGCGACCGGGATCTGGATCCGCACCTGTTGCTGTGGGATATCCGTCGCACGATACCGATCCGGGCGTGGCCCGACGAGCGGACGGTTCTGGCGGTCGAGTTCACCGATGTCCCCGGCAAGGAGGCGCACTGGTGGCTGTTGGTCGAGCGCGGTACGGCGGCGATCTGCGACTACGACCCCGGATTCGAGATCGCAGCGACCGTGCGCAGCACGTTGCGGCAGCTCACCGAGATCTGGCGGGGCGACCGGAGCTGGGCGGCGGCGCTACGGGGTGAAACGACCGAGATCGTGGGCCCGGCGTCGATTCGTCGGCAGGTGCCGCACTGGATCGGGCAGGCGAGCCTGGCGGCGACTCCGCGCCCGGAACGCGTCGAGTGAGCACCCGACGTCAGCCGTTGCCGACAACCCACGGATCGTTGGAATTCAGTGCCGTCAGCAGCAGCCGGATCGCCGCGACTCGCCGTTCCTTGCCGGGTAGTTCGTCCAGTGCGCATTCCGGGTCGGCGGGTGGGCCGAGGTGGGTGCAGCCGCGGGGGCAGTCCTCGATGGCCTCCGACAGATCGGGAAAGGCGGCGATCACGTCGTCGGGCGAGATGTGGGCGAGGCCGAAGGAGCGGATGCCCGGGGTGTCGATGACCCAGCCGCCGCCCTCCAGCGGCAGGGCCACCGACTGCGTCGAGGTGTGGCGCCCCTTGCCGACACCGGAGACCGTTCCCACGGCTCGTTCCGCCTCGGGGACAACGCGATTCACCAGCGTCGACTTGCCGACACCGGAGTGACCGAGCAGGCAGGTCAGCGAATCGCGCAGGAGGTCGCGAATGGGTTCCAGCGGATCGTCGCGGCCGCCGTAGACGATGGTCAGATCCAGATCCGCGAATTCCGAGGCGAATTCGGAGTCGGCGGCGAGGTCGTGTTTGGTCAGGCACAGAATCGGTTGCAGCCCACCGGCATACGCGGCCACCATGGCACGTTCGACGAAGCCGGTCCGGGGCGGCGGATCGGCCAGCGCCACAACGATGAACAGCTGCTCGGCATTCGATACCACGATGCGTTCGAAGGGGTCGGTGTCGTCGGCGGTGCGGCGCAACACCGTTCGGCGATCGGCGACGCGGACTATGCGTGCGAGGGAATCGGGTTTACCGGACAGGTCCCCGACCACATCGACCTGGTCGCCGACCACGATCGGAGTGCGGCCCAGCTCACGGGCCCGCATCGCCACCACATGCCGGTCCGGATCGCCGCCGAGGACACAACCCCACCGACCCCGATCCACCGAAACCACCATGGCCGACACCGCGTCTCGGTGTTCCGGCCGGGTCTTGGTGCGGGGTCGCGAACCCCTGCCCGGGCGGACCCGGACATCGGATTCGTCGTACTCCCGGCGCCTCAGTGGGCCGCTCCCTCACCCGATAAGGCGCCGGCGCCCGCCAGCATCGATTCCCACAGGGTGACGAATTCGGGCAGTGTCTTGGCGGTGGTGCCGATGTCCTCGATGCTCACGCCGGGTACGCGCAGGCCGAGAATCGCTCCCGCTGTGGCCATCCGGTGATCGGCGTAGGAATGCCACTGGCCGCCCCGCAGCGGGGCCGGCTCGATGCTCAGCCCGTCCTCGGTCTCGGTGACATTGCCGCCGAGGCGGTTGATCTCGGTGGTCAGCGCGGCCAGCCGATCGGTTTCGTGTCCGCGCAGATGGGCGATTCCGCGCAGCCGCGACGGGGAGTCGGCCAGTGCGGCCAGCGCGGCCACGGTCGGCGTCAGCTCGCCCACATCGTGCAGGTCGATATCGATACCGGCGAGGGACTGCGGGCCACGCACGGTCAGTTTGCCGTCGAAGCGCCGCGCCTCCGCGCCCATCCGGACCAGGATTTCGCGGATCACGTCACCGGCCTGGGTGGTCAGCTGCGGCCAGTGCGGAATCGTCACCTCACCGCCGGTCACCGCCGCCGCGGCCAGGAACGGAGTGGCGTTGGACAGATCCGGTTCGACATCCCAGTCGACGGCGTGGATCGGCCCGGGCTCGACGGTCCAGACCTGTTCCTTGCGCGGATCGGCCGGCGCCTGCACCCGCACCCCGGCCTGCCGCAGCATCTGCACCGTCATCTCGATATGCGGCATGGACGGCAGCGGTGCGCCCTCGTGCTGCACGGTGATCCCGGTCTCGAAACGCGCCGCCGACAACAGCAGCCCGGAGACGAACTGCGAGGAACCGGAGGCGTCGATGGTGACCGACCCGCCGCGCAGCGTCCCGGCGCCGTGGACGACGAACGGCAGGGTGTTGCCGTCGATGTCGATGCCGAGGCTGCGCAGCGCGTCGAGGATCGTGTGCAGGGGACGCAGCTGCGCCTGCTCGTCACCGAAGAACGCGACATCGCCGTGCGCGAGCGCGGCCACCGGCGGCAGGAACCGCATCACGGTGCCGGCCAGTCCGCAATCGACGGTGGCGTTGTGCAATTGCGTCGGCGGGGTGACGGAGAGGGTGTCGCCGTCCCCGGTGATTTCGGTGCCCATCGCGCGCAAGCCCGCGATCATCAGCTCGGTGTCCCGGCTGCGCAGGGCGCCGGTGATCGTCGAGGGGCGGTCGGCGAGCGCGGCCAGAATCAATGCCCGATTGGTGATCGATTTGGACCCGGGCAGGGTGACGGTCGCGTGCACGGCATGGTCGATGTGGGGCGCGGGCCAGAAACTCACCGGACCATCTTCGCGCATGAGAGCTGCCCCCGTGTGCAGGGAGCGCGGTTTTGTGATCTCCGACGTATGCTCGTTTATTTGCTGAATTCGGACATTCGCGGCCTCATGCGGGATCTCGCCGGTAGCCACGGCCGTCTTCGGCACGCGAAAGGGCCCGCACCATTGGGTGCGGGCCCGATCGAGAGGCATCTACTTGTTGCGGCCGTGCAGCAGCGGAACCACCTTGCGCAGCAGCTTCATCGTGCTCTCGGTGCGCTTGTAGCTCAGCAGCGCCATACCCGGAATGGCGAAGCGCTGCACCGCGATCGAATGCGGGCTGGTGAACTCCAGCAGACCGGGCGCACCGTGGATGCGGCCGATACCGGAGTCGCCGACGCCGCCGAAGGGCAGCGACGCGATGGCGGCGAAGCCGAGCACCGAGTTGACCGAGGTCGCACCGGCGCGCAGGCGGCGGGCGATCTCGAGCCCGTGCTTGCGCGAGTACACCGCCGAACCCAGGCCGTACTTCGAATTGTTCGCCAGGTCGACCGCCTCGTCGATGTTGTCGACGGTGCGGATGGTGACGGTCGGGCCGAAGGTTTCCTCGCAGACGGCGTCCGAGCTCTCGTCGACATCGACCAGCACCACCGGCTCGATATACGGCGCGTGCACCGACTCCGGGCCGCCCAGCACCGCGGTGCCGCCGTTGGCCAGAGCCGATTCGATGTGCCGGCGCACGATGTCGACCTGCGACGGCATGGTCATCGGACCGTAGGAGGCCTTGTCGTCGGATCCGGCGTGCACGTTCGACAGGATCTTCTTCACCTCGGCCAGGAACGGCTCGCGAATCGACTTGTCGACGTAGACGCGTTCGACACCGGCGCAGGTCTGGCCGCTGTTCATCGTCGCGCCGTAGGCCACGGCGTCGGCTGCCGCCGCGATATCGGCATCGGCGGCGACGATCACCGCGTCCTTGCCGCCGCATTCCAGCAGCACCGGAGTCAGTGTTTCGGCCGCGGCGGCCATGATCTTCTTACCGGTCGCGGTGGAGCCGGTGAAGGCGATCTTGTCGACCCCGGCACGCACCAGCGCGGCACCGGTCGCGCCGAAGCCGTTGATCGTGACGAAAACGCCCTCGGGCAGGTCGGGGTTGGCGTCCACGAAGGCCTGGCCGACGAAGTTGCCGATCGCGGTGGAGTATTCACTCGGCTTGAACACCACGGTGTTGCCGGCGGCCAGCGCGTAGGCGAGTGAGCCGTTCGGGGTGTAGACGGGATAGTTCCACGGGCCGATCACCCCGACCACGCCCAGCGGCCGCTGTTCGATCGAGGCCGCGAAATTCGACATCAGCGCGCCGGGCGAGACCTTCTTCGGTTTGAGGACCTTCTCGGCGTTCTTGGCGGCCCAGGCGATGTGTTCCAGGGCCAGCATCAATTCCAGGTACGCGTCGTCGCGCGGTTTGCCGTTCTCGGCGTGGATCAGATCGCAGAATTCGTCGGCACGGGCGACGAGGCGGCTGGACCAGCGCAGCAGCGCCCGCTTGCGGTCGGCGAAACCGAGGCCGCCCCAGGTCGCGGCGGCCGCGCGGGCCTTGGCAACGGCCGCGCGCACCGCCTCGTCGTCGGCGATGGGGTGCGTGGCGATGATCTCGCCCGTGGCCGGATTCAGTGAGGAGAGCTCGGTGGGCAGAGCGGTTTCGGCTGCCTGTGCCGACTCGGTGGTGGCGGTGGACTCGGTGGTGGACATGATTCGGCGACCCCTAATGAGAGAGTTATGGCAAAAAGTTCTCACATCCAAGATGTGATGTCAATCGCCTTCAGTTGGATTCGTCTCGTTGTGCGGGTATAGCCGAGCCTACGGATTCTGTCGGTCCGGAATGGCAGCATGGAGATATGTGCGGCAGATATGCGACCACGGCGAATCCTGCCCGGCTGGCGGTCGAACTCGATGCCCTCGACGAAACCGCCGACGGGGCGCCGAGTGGCGACGCCGCCTCGGGAAAGCCGGCGCGCGGCGGTGAATCCGGAAACGGCGCCAACTACAACGTCGCCCCGACGAATCAGATCCTCACCGTCGTGCGCCGCCACGATCACGACCACCCCGACGACGATCCGGCGTTGCGGATTCGCCGCATGCGCTGGGGGCTGATCCCGGTCTGGACCAAGGCTGCCGAGCCGGGGGTTCCGGCCAAGGGCAAGCCGCTGTTCAATGCCCGCGCCGACCGTGCCGCCACCGCACCCTCGTTCCGGGATTCGGTGAAGAAGCGCCGCTGTCTGGTTCCGATGGACGGTTGGTACGAGTGGCTCACCGAACCGCACCCGACCGGGTCCGGCAAGGCCGTGAAGCAGCCGTACTACATGTCGGATGCGGAGGGGAACCGGTTGTACATGGCCGGCCTGTGGTCGGTGTGGCGGGATCCGGCGCAGCGGGATATGGCCCCGCTGATGTCCTGCACGATCCTCACCACCGACGCGGTGGGCGACCTGACCCGCATCCACGATCGGATGCCGCTGATGATGCCGCGCGAACACTGGGACGCCTGGCTCGACCCCGACCATCCGGCGCCGCACGAACTACTGGAAACCCCGAAGCCGCAGGTGATTTCGTCGATCGTCGCGCGGCCGGTCTCGCCACTGGTGAATTCGGTGCGCAACAACGGTCCGCAACTGCTGGAGCCGGTGCCGGGCGCGGGCAGCGAACAGGCCGGGCAGATCAGCCTGATCTGAACCCGGCCCGGCGCTGTCCGCCTGCGCTAGTCACATTTCACGGATGGTATCGCGATATTCAGCCCACATTTCAGGGCGTCGGCGCCCATCTCGACGATCTTCGTGGTGGTGTCGGTGGCCAGTTCGATGATGTCGGTGGTGGTGTGGCCGCCCAGCTTCTCGGCCTTCTCCGCCTGTGGATCCTTATCCGGCGTGCCCGGATGTTCGGCGTCGCCGCCGAGCGGATAGTTCGGATCGTGGACGGGGACCGGCGCGCTCGGAGCAGCGCCGGCCGGCGCTGCCGTCAGCAGACCGGATCCCAGAGTGAGCAGGGCGGCGCCGGCGGTCGCGGCGAGCAGGCTACGTACGCGCGGACGATGGATCATTTCGCATCACATCCTCGGTTCGGATCGAATCGGGGGGAGAACGAACTGCCCGACAAGTAACGCACAGAGACAGGTGAGCTTCGGGTAATTGGCGGGAATCGTGGGTGTGGCGCAGCGTGTCCAGCGGAGTGTTGCCGCCCGCGCCGGATCACCTCTGCGGAGTCGCCGCCGGATCCGGCTCCGCACTCGCCTGCAGCCCACCCGCCGTGCGGAGCGGCACTTCCTTCCAGAACACCACCAGCAGCAGCGCGATCCCGGCGATGGCCGTGACGGCCAGGAATACCGTATCCATCGAATCGGCGAAACCGACCTGGAACGGGCGGGCCAGCGTCGGATTCAACCGCTGGATCACCGAACTGTCGCTCATCACCTGTCCCGCTGCCGAAACATCGTGGGACAGTAGGCCTTTCGACAGTGCCGCATCGGCCGGATTGCTGCTGTGCGCACCGTCGACCACCGCCTGCTGGTAGGCCGGTCGGGTTGCCGCACTGTGCAATTCGTCGCTGATGTGCGGTGTCAGCTGTGCGAACAGAATGGACAGGAAGACCGCCACGCCCAAGGTGCCGCCGATCTGCCGGAAGAAGGTGGCCGCGGCGGTGGACACGCCCATATCCTTCGGCGGCAGTGCGTTCTGCAATGCCAGCGTGAGCGGCTGCATGAGGTTGCCGAGGCCGAATCCGGTGATCGCCATGAAGATCATCACCAGCCACAGCGGGCTGTCGGCGCCGATCAGATGCAGCAGGAACAGTCCGAGCGTCAGCAGGCCGGCGCCGATCAGCGGGAAGATACGGTAGCGGCCGGTGCGGGAGATGGTCTGGCCCGCGATGATCGAGGCCGTCATCATGCCGAGCACCATCGGCAGCATCTGGAGTCCCGCGACGGTCGGACTCGATCCGCGCACCACCTGCAGATACTGCGGCAGCAGGGAGATCCCGCCGAACATGCCGGCGCCCACCACGAACGAAATGACCACGCCCAGAGCGAAGGTCGAATTCTTGAACATCCGCAGCGGAATCAGGGCCAGATCGCCGAGTTTCGCCTCGACCGCGACGAAGCCGAGCACGCCGACCGCGCCGACCAGATAGCAGGCGATGGCGTCCGGGCTGCCCCAGCCCCATTCCCGGCCCTGCTCGGCCACGACCAGCAGCGGGACGATGCCGACCGCGAGCATCAGCACACCCCACCAGTCGATTCGCACACCGGGATGCGGGCGGCGCGGCAGCTGCAGGACCTTGGTGACCACGGCGAAGGCGAGCAGTCCGATCGGGACGTTGACCAGGAACACCCAGCGCCAGCCGTCGATGCCCAGAATGGCCGGCTGACCGGCGAACAGGCCGCCCAGCACGGGCCCCACGACGCTCGAGGTGCCGAAGACGGCCAGGAAGTAGCCCTGATAGCGGGCGCGCTCACGCGGCGAGACGATATCGCCCATGATGGTCAGCGCCAGCGACATCAGTCCACCCGCGCCCAGCCCCTGGAATGCGCGGAAGGCGGCCAGTTCGTACATCGACTGCGCCATGGTGCACAGCAGCGATCCGGCGACGAAGATGGCGATCGCCGCCAGATAGAAGGGCTTGCGCCCCAACATGTCCGACAATTTCCCGTACAGCGGGGTGCTGAGGGTGGCGGTGATGAGGTAGGCGGTGGTGACCCACGCCTGCAGCGAATAGCCGCTGAGGTCGTCGGAAATGGTGCGGATGGCCGTGGACACGATGGTCTGGTCCAGCGAGGCCAGCAGCATGCCGAGGATCAGGCCGCTCATGATCACCAGTACCTGCCGGTGGGTGAAGCCCGCGGCGTTCGGTGCGGTGCCGGCTGCGGCCGGGGTGGTCGTGGTCACGAATTCTTCTCCGGCGCAGGGCCTTCCGTGGGGGAGGGGAGGGTGAGTATCGCCGGTCGTGCGGATTCGTAGTCGTCGACGAAGCGGTGCAGCAGGACCGCGAACTGCTCGCGGTCGGGGTCGTTCCAGTCGGTCAGGATGCGGCCGATCATCTCGTTGCGCCGCGCGCGCAGCTGGGCGGCCATCTCCTTGCCGGCGTCGGTGACGGTCAGGACGCTGGCGCGGCCGTCGCTGGGATCGGCCTCGCGGCGCAACAGGCCACGCTTGACCAGGGCCGCCACCTGACGGCTGATCGTGGAGGCGTCGGAGTACATGGCCTCGGCCAGCGCGCCGGAGCGCATCGGGCCGTCCCAGAGCAGGCGGAAGATGATGCGGTAGGCCGAGAGGTCGATATCGCCGTGCGAGGTCGCCGCCACCTGGGCGTTCGTCCGCTCCCGGATCCGCCCCAGACGAATCAGCTGCTGGGCGATCTGATCGATCACCTGCTCGCTGTCCATATATCGGACCTCCCGCTTTCGCCCACTCGACCGCATATCGGCCGAAAACTACTTGTATCAATCAAGTATTTGTATACACCAACTAGTTGTTACATGCAAATATTTCCGATCCGTGTGGTCGGATCTCCCGGGCTGCGGGGAATCAGGCGACGACGGGCGCTGTGACCGCGCCGGTCAGCCGGATCAGCTCGGCGGGGGCGAGTTCGATCTCGAGCCCGCGCTTGCCGGCGCTGAAGAGGATGCGATCCCAGCTCAGGGCGGATTCGTCCAGCACGGTGGGCAGTGCGCGCTTCTGTCCGAGCGGCGACACGCCGCCCAGGACGTAACCGGTGATGCGCTGGGCCTTCGCCTTGTCGGCCATGGCCGCCTTGGGTGCGCCCAGCGCCGCGGCCGCCGCCTTCAGCGACAGCGACTGCGGAACCGGGAGCACCGCGACCGCGGGCGTGCCGGTCGACAGCTCGATGACCAGCGTCTTGAAGATCTGCGCGGCCGTCACACCCACCCGCTCCGACAGGGCGGTGACGGCCTCGTCGCCGTAGGACTCGCTGCGCGGATCGTGTGGATAGGAATGCACCACATGGGGCACCTTCGCCTGGGTCAGTGCCCGGATCGCGGGTGTCGATGCGGCCATGCCGGTCACCCTAGCGGCGCCGGTTCACACCCGGCAATCGCATGTCGGCCGGTGTGACGCGTGCGGTGGGAACACAGTCGGCGTCGTGCATGTTGCACTGTTCCGCCAGCACAGCGCAGCTGCCTTCGCAGCCGCTCGAGATTCGGAAAAGTTCGAAGGAGATGCCGGTGACCGTCCTCGTCGACGAACGCCCGGTAACGACCGGCGACTCGCTGTCGTACCCGCTGATCGACATCATCGTCCCGGACACCGGGTTCGATCGGCGGCCCTCGCGCGCGGTAGATTCAGATGCTACGGCGACCGAAGGGACTTCCGTGACGAGCGACGACGAACTGGCGGCCGATCGCCCCCGCGGTGACACCGCGGGCGGTTCCCGGCCGGAAGATATCGAGATCCCCGACGACCCGGTGGACGACGACACGGCGTCCGAGGATGCCGAGGCTCGCGACGCCGAGGACACGGAGATCGATGGTGATTCGACGGTGCGCTCGACAGCCGACGAGGCCGAACTCGCGCGGCGCTTCGAGCGCGACGCGCTGCCGCTGCTGGATCAGCTCTACGGTGCGGCCCTGCGGATGACCCGCAACCCGGCCGACGCCGAGGATCTGGTGCAGGAGACCTTCGCCAAGGCGTACCAGGGCTTCCGGTCCTTCCGGGAGGGCACCAACCTGCGGGCCTGGCTGTACCGGATCCTCACCAACACCTACATCAACTCCTATCGCAAGAAGCAGCGCCAGCCCGCGCAGTACCCCACCGACGAGATCACCGACTGGCAACTCGCCGCCACGGCCGAGCACACCTCCACCGGTCTTCGCTCGGCGGAGATGGAGGCGCTGGAGGCGCTGCCCGACGACGACATCAAGGCGGCACTGCAGTCGCTGCCGGAGGAATTCCGGATGGCGGTGTACTACGCCGACGTGGAGGGCTTCCCCTACAAGGAGATTGCCGACATCATGGGGACCCCGATCGGCACCGTCATGTCCCGGCTGCACCGCGGACGCAAACAGCTCAAGGGGCTGTTGGCCGATGTCGCGCACGAGCGGGGGTTCGACCGGAACCGAACGGGCAACGGGGCGCGTCAGGAGGTAACCCAGTGAGCACGAGTGGGCACGAGCACGACGATCGGGGCGCCGGGGACGAGATGGAACTGGACTGTTCGGCGGTACTGACCGACGTCTGGCTGATTCTCGACGGCGAATGCGACGAGGCCACGCGGGCGCGATTGCAGCACCACATGGACCATTGCTCGCCGTGCATCGAGGCATACGGTCTGGAAGAGAAGCTCAAGCGCCTGCTGAGCCGCAAATGCGGTGGGGATCGTGCCCCCGAATCGCTGCGCGAGCGGCTCACTCTCGACATCCGGCGGTCGATCACGATCACCGAAACCCGCGTGGAACGCGAGTCCTGACCGCACAGACGAATGCGGCACGCCATCCATGATGGCGTGCCGCATTGTCGTTTTCAGCAGTGCACCGAGTCCGCTGGGCGGTCCCGGGGCGCACGGCGCGACGGCTCAGGAGTTGGGCCGCTTGCCGTGGTTGGCCGCATTCTTACGGCGGCTGCGCTTCTTACGCCCACGCTTACCCATCGGTATCTCCCTTCTGACCACACCAGGCTGGGGTGAACCCGCCTCAGGTGCGAGTTCCTGGGAGGAAAGGTTACATGCGCCGCCCGCTCGCCCGGCAATCGGCCGGTGAGCGACCGGAAAGCAGTGACCCGCGCCACCTCCGGGTATCGGCGTGCGTCAGAGCGGAAGGGCGGCCGTGAAGGCTTCGGTGAAGCCCCGGCTGTGAGCGTGCAGTGCGAAGAGCTTCTCGACCACGAGACAGAAGCCCCGCCACGCGTCCGGCTCCGCGAGTCCCTCGTCCACCACGGCCCGGCAGGCATGCATCTGTTCCGCGAACGCCTCGGTGGCCAGGATCCGCTTGGTCGGGAAGCGCCGGTACAGCGTGGCCGGACCGACTGGCGCCGGCGCGGTGGCGGTGACGACCTCGTCGGCCGACCGTGGCGATCGTTTGCGCGAACTCCGCACGGTGGTCCACGCGGTACTTCCGTTGGACGATGCCGTTCTCGCGCACCGGAAGATGGACGCGGGCGAAGTGTTCGGGCGAATAGTCCTCGCTCCGTAGGCGCGGCCGGACGGGCGTAAGCCGGCGAAATCGGCGTGATCGTGCGGGTCGCGGTTGTGCCGAACCGGGGCGTCGGTACCGTGGGCGCAGGAGGTGCCAGGTGGTGGACAGACAGATGACGCAGGCCAGGCAGCAACGCCGGCGGGTGATCCTGGCCGCGGCGGCGGGTTTGTTCGCCGCGTGCGGGTATCGGGCCGCGGGCATGGAGGAGATCGCCTGCCGGGCCGGGATCAGTAAGCCCGTCCTGTACAAGTCGTTCTCGAGCAAGCTGGAACTGTATCTGGCCGTGCTGCACGAGGCGATGCAGGAACTGGAGGAGACACTCACCGCCGCACTCGAACCCGCCGAGGGCATGCGGGCCATCGTGGAGGCCTCGGTCGCGGCGGTGTTCGACTTCGCCGACATCCGGCCACGCAGTGCCGCCCTGCTGGCCGGGGCCGCCGTGGCCGACGAACCGTCGGCGCAGCGCATCGCGCATCGGGCCGCCACCATCTGTATCGAGACGCTCGCCCGGGCGCTGGCGCCGCATCCGCTGCCGCGCGCCGAACACGGCTGGCTGATCACGGCCGAGTTGGTCGCGATCGCCCAATCGTGTGCGCGGGACTGGGTCGCCACCGGCAAACCTCTGCCCAAACATGAGGCCGTCGCCACCACCGCCAGCCTGTGCTGGACCGGTCTGGCCGGTGTCCAGCTGGCGCCGCAGCCCCCGGCCCGCCCGGTCCCGGACGCCACGGCGTAGCGGGCGAACCGCCCGGCGATCGATTGTCGCCGGTATGTGTTGCGCCGATTCGCCTTTCGCCGTCACGACCACGGCCTGGGCCCGCCGACGAACTCGGACCCGCGTCTTCGATGCGATCAGTAGAGTGAATTCGTGAGTCCCGCGAAGATCGTGATCATCGGCGGTGGTTTCTCCGGCGTCGAATGTGCCCGTTACCTGGAACGTCATCTCGGCTCCGACGAAGCATTCATCCAACTCGTGACACCGGATGCGGGGCTGCTCTATCTGCCGCTGTTGCCGCAGGTCGCCTCCGGTGTGCTGAATCCGCGGTCGATCACGGTGTCGCTGCGGCGGGTGCTGCGGCGCACCGAGGTGGTTCCGGGCATGGCGATCGGGGTGCATCCCGATACCCGGCAGGTCGTGGTGCGCGGATCCGCCGGCACCGAAAATGCCCTCGACTACGACCATCTGGTGCTCGTTCCGGGCAGCATCACCCGCGTCCTCGACGTGCCCGGACTGGACGAGTACGGATTCGGGATGAAGACGCTCGCCGAGGCCATGTTCCTGCGTGACCACGTGCTGCAGCAACTGGACATCGCGGCGGTGCGCGGCGGTGAGGAGGAAGACCGGGAGCGCCTGAACTTCGTCACCATCGGCGCCGGATACGCCGGCACCGAGACCGCGGCCGTGCTCAACAAGGTCACCCGGGCCGCCGCGCGCCGGTATTTCCCGAAGCTGGAATCCGGCATGGTGCGCTGGCATCTGGTCACGCACGGCGACCGGATCATGCCCGAACTCGGACAGCGACTCGGGGAACAGACCAAGCGGAATCTGGCCGACCGCGGCATCGAACTGATCACCGGCACGTCGGCGAAAGAGGTTACCGCCCATGGTGTTCAGCTCACCAACGGCCGCTTCATCCCGACGCGGACGGTGCTGTGGACCGCGGGTGTGGTCCCCAGCCCCTTGGCCGGACATCTGGGCGCGGCGACGACGAAGGGCCGCATCGTCGCCGACGCCGATTTCACCGTGCCGGGACTCACCGGTGTGTGGGCCTGCGGCGATGCGGCGGCGGTCCCCGACCTGACCGCCGATGCCGGCACACTGTGCGCTCCCACCGCGCAGCACGCCATGCGCCAGGGCCGCCACCTCGGCAGGAATCTGGTGGCGACGCTGCGTGGCGGGCAGCCCACGCCGTACCGGCATCAGGACCTCGGCATGGTGGTCGACCTCGGCGGCGCCGATGCGGTGGCGCGCCCGCTGAAAATCGGATTGCGCGGTATCCCAGCTCAATTCGTCACGCGCGGCTATCATCTGATGGCCCTGCGCACGCTCGTCGCCCGCGCTCGGGTGGCCTTCGACTGGACGGTGCACGGCCTCAGCGGCGACGATTTCCTGCGCATCGGCTACGGCGACTACACCACCCACACCATCGGCGGTTTCGAGCAGACCGGATGCTATCTGCCGGCCGAAGAAGTCCCGCGGACCTTGAAAGCGCTCTGCGACAACGACTGACCGCGGCGCCCCGCCGGGAGTTGGCCGGCGATCGCCCTCATCTCACCGGTTCGCCGCGGACGCGGTCAGAACGGGTTTGATGTCGAGAACCGGAGTTCCGTCGAAGGCTTCCAGATGGGCGACGCGGATCCGGGTGCCGGTGATGGACAGGATCCGGACCTCGTGCACCCCGATCGGGTTGGGACGGTGTGGTGCGCGCGTGCTGAAGACACCGCTGAGCGGCCGGCTCGTGTCGCCCCGGGGATGGACCGCCAGAGTGTCCCGGTCGGCGCGGTCGAGCCAGGTCAGCAGCACCAGGTCCATACCCGGCGCGAGGCCTTCCAGCGCTTCGGCGTAACGCTCGTCGAGCACCACCCACGCCGGTGGGGCGCCCTCGTCGGCCTGGCGCGGTGCGGTAGCGCGGTCGGTGAGCTCGGATTCGACGGCTCCGATCGGGCGCAGCAGGTAGTCGGTCACCGCACCAGTCTGAAACCGCCCGCCGAATCCTGCTGGGCGATCGCGGTTTCCGACGTGATCACGACGCGATCCGGCGGTACGGGATGAAAGCACCACGCTTTGGTAAACGCTGTGGGTCAACTTCTGGCGACCGTGCCGAGAGCGCATCCGGCAGCAGGAGTTGGCCGACCTACGGCCCACTCCCGCTGCCGTGTTCATCGGTCGCGCACCGACGGGCGTAACGTCCGCGAATCTTCAGCGATCTTTCAGGCACAACTGCTCAGGAGGTTTCGACATGATTCTCGCGAAGCGACTCGCAGCCAGTGCGGTCATTACCGGGGCGACGGCTGCCGCCGCGCTCGTCGGCGGGGGTGTGGCCAACGCCGATGTGCCGGTGTGGCAGGCGAACTGTCACGTCTACAACATCTTCAATACCGGTGGAATGTCCAATTGCGAGCTGCCTACCTGGCAGCAGGTGAAGCTCACCTGCGTCGCGTGGCCCGTCCCGTTCACCTATTGGAAGTACGGCCCGGTGCAGTACGGTCAGAACCAGTCGTGGGCCAGTTGTGACTCGCCGAACGCGTTGGTGCGCGTCGAGGTCATTCAGGCGTAAACACCAAGTCCGCCTGACGTTTTCGTTCGTGGGCAGCCGGCTCGCCGGTGGGAATCCGCTACGGCCCGTACAGTTCGGCGCGCATCTGCTCCGGACTCCGGCCGTACCGGCGCTGAAAGGCTTCGCGGAAGCGGCGTGTCGTGGTGAACCCGGTCTGGTGGGCGATCGTGTCCATGTTCACCTGCAGGGGTGACGACAAGCGTCGCCGCGCACGGTCGAGGCGAATCGTGCGCAGCAGTGCCGCCGGGGCCAGGCCCGTCGCCTCGGTGAGCGCGCTGTGCAGCGTTCGTCGCGAGCAACCGCACAGATCGGCGACAGCGTCCGGTGTCAGTCTGCTGTCATCGGCGTGGATTCCCATGATCTCGCGGGCGCGGGCGGCCAGATTCGCGTACTTGCCGCCCGCTGCGACGCGGGTTCGGTCGTGGTTGAGCACTCCGTCGAGCAATACGAGGGCGCTGGAATACGCTACGGCGAAATCCGCTGCGGTCCAGTCGCCGTGACCGGCGTGCAGCTCACCGATCTGCCGCACCAGCGATCGCACCAGGGGGCGCCGTCCGTCGAGCGCGAGGGGAGCGTTCCTGGCGCGGGACAGATCCACCGACGCCTCCGGAACGCTCATGATCAGCGCGCGCAGTGGCTCGTCCTGACGCATCACCAGCGGTGATCCCCAATGGAAGAACGCCGCCCTGCCGGGAGCGACGACCTCCGCGGCGTCACCCTGCGCGAATTTGAATTCCCCGCGCAGTGGGAGCAGCAACCGGTAGCTGTCGTCGCCGTCGCCCCGCACATCTCGTCCGGTTCTGCGGTAATGCACGGGATCGGAATCGAAGCGCACGATCTGCAGTTCGCCGACCCGCTGTGCGGTGGTCGACCAGGCGAAGTCGTCGACGGTGTCGGCGAACGCCAATCCCACCGACCCCTGTCGGCTCCGCAGGTAATGGTGCCAGGACTCGATCCGCTCGGCGGGCGTCTCGGCGGTCGCCGACGATTCGTCCTCCCACCGATACTCCGAATCCAACAGAGATTCCCTCTCGCGCCCAGCCGCACAACGACTTCAAACTATCAAGTCGGCACGGTGGGTCCGGCCTGAGCGCGGATCTCCCCTCCTACGTGCGGATCCGCGTTCAGTTCCAGGAGCGGGCTACTTTGCGCACTCGGCGGCCTCAGCACCCGCCGCGACCGGCCTGGGCGCACGAAAAACGTTAGCCGTCGAAACATCCGATTTCTGGCAAGTTCACGGCGCATTCTGGCAACACGAGCCTTGCGACCGCGCCGATCGCTGTCATGGCGGCGGCGCAGTACTTCACGGCGGTCAACCAGTCCTCGCCGTCGGCAAAGTTGCTGCCCTGTACCGGGGTTCGGCACTTACCCTGCCGAGCCACGGTCTTTGTCGAATATCAGGGTTGGACGAAGACCCGTTCCAGGAGCGTGGACAGACGGTCACGGTCCTCGTCGCCGAGTCGGCTCAGGCCTTCTCGGGTCCGGTGCATTTTCGCGCGGATCGCGTCGACGGCGCGCTCACCCTCGGGGGTGATGACCAGATTGGTGACGCGGCGGTCGGTTGAGCTGGCCTCCCGTCGGACAAGGCCCCGTTTCTCCAGCCGGTTGATGATCCCCGTGACGTTGGACGCATCACACGCCAGGGTCTCGGCCAGGGTGCGCATCGCGGCGGGGCCCCGGCGCAGCACCGTCAACGTCTTGCCCTGACTTGCCGTGAGGTTCTCACTCGCCGCCGCGACCGTGAATTCGCTGTAGTAGACGCCCAGCGACACCGAGAGCAGCTCCATGAGCTGGGCGGTGTCGATGTGCGGAGCCTCGGCCATGCAATTCATCCTATGTCCTGAAACTTGACCATCTCAACTATTCACCCCTACCGTGGGCAATGCTTGAGGTTATCAACCATAAAAGTTGTCAAGTTTCTACGAGGAGTACCCAGTGACCGTCACCGTGTCCGACACCTCCCGCGCAGCGGAAATCCTGTCCCGCCCCGTTTCGCTCAACGGCCTGACCGTCCCCAACCGCATCGTGATGGCGCCGATGACGCGCATGTTCTCTCCCGGCGGCGTTCCGGGTGACGATGTGCGGTCCTACTATGCGCGCCGCGCCGCCGCCGGTGTCGGCCTCATCGTCACCGAGGGGACCTACGTCGGCCACGAGTCGGCCGGACAGAGTGATCGGGTTCCGCGATTCCACGGCGCGGAGCAGCTGGCGGGCTGGGCGAAGGTCGCCGCGGACGTACACGCCGCCGGCGGCACGATCGTGCCGCAGCTGTGGCATATCGGCATGGTCCGCAATCGCGGCGAACAGCCCTACCCCGATGCCCCGGCCATGGGCCCCTCCGGTATCCGCGTCGACGGCACCGAGCCGACCGGTGAAGCGATGACGCAGCGCGATCTCGACGACGTCATCGCCGCGTTCGCCGAGGCCGCCGCGGACGCCGAGCGGATCGGTTTCGACGGCGTCGAACTGCACGGCGCCCACGGCTACCTCGTCGACCAGTTCCTGTGGGCGCACACGAACCGCCGTACCGACGCCTACGGTGGAGATCCGGTGGCGCGCACCAGGTTCGCGGCCGAGATCGTCGCCGCGGTCCGCGCGGCGGTATCGCCCGGATTCCCGGTGATCTTCCGCTTCTCGCAGTGGAAGCAGGAGGCCTACAGCGCGCGGCTCGCCGAGACCCCGCAGGAACTCGAAGCCATCCTGGCGCCGCTCGCCGCTGCCGGCGTCGATGCCTTCCATGCCTCCACCCGCCGCTACTGGCTCCCGGAGTTCGACGGCTCGGACCTGAACCTCGCCGGGTGGACCAAGAAGCTCACCGGCAAGCCCACCATCACCGTCGGCTCGGTCGGCCTCGACGGCGACTTCCTCCACGCCTTCACCGGCAGAGGCGCCGAACTCGGCAGCCTCGACAACCTCCTCGACCGCTTCGAGCGCGACGAGTTCGACCTGGTCGCCGTCGGCCGTGCCCTCCTGCAGGACCCGGAATGGGCAGCCAAGGTCTTGGGCGGCCGGATCGACGAGCTGAAGGCCTACGATGCCGCGGCGCTGAAAACGCTGAGCTAGGAGCGGACTTGGACGGTCACCGACCGGCACCGGCCCATCGGGCCACGCGCCGCGTCGGTGTGAGCCGACTGATCCGGGGTACGCATCGCACAGAAGATCGGGCCCGCGTCGCGTGGTGTGCCCGGGCACGAGCGAGAAGACGGAGGTGATCGTCGTGTCGAGTACACAACGGCACAACACCAGTTCCTACCAGCGGACCTGTGTCGTGCTGCTCGTCCGTAACCGACGGAACAGGTGAGCCGATGACAGCGGTCAAGCTTGCTTACAAGCCGGTCGGTCTCATTCTGGGAGCCCTCAGCGGCCTCCTCGCCGGACTGGTGTTCAAGCAGACATGGAAACTGCTCGGTCACGACGAGAACGCACCCGACGCCACCGACGAGGACCGGACCTGGCGCGAGGTATTGATCGCCGCCATTGTTCAGGGCGCGATCTTCGCCGGCGTCAAAGCGGCCGTCGACCGCGCCGGCGCGACCGCGGCCCGTCGCCTGACCGGTGAATGGCCAGGCTGACGAGTCCCGGACGCTACGCGTTCTCGCTCAGCTCACCGCCGCCGGATTCGTAGCGGGAGTGGTGTCCTCGTCCCGGCTGGCAGGATGAAGGCCATGGAGAAGGACTTGCGGGATGCCGAACGGCGACTTCAGACCGCGCAGCTGGCTGGGGATGTCCAGGCCCTGGATGAATTACTCGATGATCGGTTGATCTTCACGCTCGGCGCCGACACGTTCACCAAGGCCGACGATCTCGAGCTGCACCGCACCAAGGCTCAGATTGTGAGCAAGCTCGAGGAAGAACAGCTGACTGTGCTGGTGGAAGGGACAACCGGGGTCACCTGGTTCCTCGGACTCGTCGAGGGAAGCGTCCACGGGTCACCATTCGCGGCCAGAATGCGCTACACCCGCACCTGGGCGCACGACGACTCGCGTGGTTGGCGGGTCGTTGCCGCGCACGCCTCTCCGGTCGAGTAACCCGCCGCCGCAGTGCCGGTCCTTCCGTGCCGTGGCCACCGCTCTGCCCAACACCGGATTCACCACAATCCTTGCGGGACAACGAGGTCGCGCTTGAGGATCTTGCCCGTCGGTCCCTTGGGCAGGGCGTCGACCAGCCACACGTGGCGTGGATACTTGTAGGCCGCCACGCGGGCTTTGACGTAGTCGCGCAAGTCGTCGGCGGTCGCTTCGGCCCCTGGTGCGAGCGCGACGACGGCGGCTACTTCCTCGCCGTGGGTCGAGTGGGGCACGCCGAGCACCGCGGCTTCGAGGACGGCCGGGTGTTCGTAGAGGACCTCTTCGATCTCGCGCGGGTAGACGTTGAAACCGCCCCGGATGATCAGGTCCTTCTTGCGGTCGAGAATGTAGAAGTAGCCGTCTTCGTCCTGTTTCGCCATATCGCCGGTGTGGAACCAGCCGTCCCTGATCGCCTCGGCGGTCGCGGTGGGGCGATCCCAGTAGCCGCTCATGACGTTGTGGCCGCGGATGGCGATCTCGCCGGCCTCACCGGGCGCGACATCGTTGCCGTCGGCATCGACGACGCGCATCCGCACGCCCTCGATCGGGGTGCCTATCGACCCGGGCCGCGCGGCGCCGACGCGGTTGAACGAGGCGACCGGCGAGGTCTCCGACAGTCCGTACCCTTCGAGGACCGGAATGCCGAATCGCTCTTCGAATCCTCGCAGCACCTCTGCCGGGAGCGCCGCGCCGCCGGACAGGCACAGCCGCAACGTACCGGTGTCGGCGATGTCGGGGCCCGCGCCGAGCATGGCCACGTACATCGTCGGCACGCCTTCGAAGATCGTGACGCCGTCGCGTTCGATCAGCTTCAGTACCAGCTTCGGGTCGAAGCGTGGGGCCAATGTGATGGTGGCTCCGCTGAGCACGGCGACATTGAGGCAGCACGTCTGCCCGAACGCGTGGAACAGGGGCAGGCAGCCCATGATCACGTCGTCCGGGGTGGCGGTGAGCAATGTGCGTGCGGCGACGGCGGCATTGGCCCGCAGGTTGGCGTGGGTCAGTTGCGCGCCTTTGGGGGTGCCGGTCGTGCCGGAGGTGTAGAGCAGAACCGCGGTGTCCTCGTCGTCGCGGACCGTCACTTCCGGCGAGTCCGGCCACGATGCGAACTCGGTCGCGGCATCGTCGGTGACGGTGAGAAGGCGCACCTCCGTCTGTGCCGCTCCGGTGGTGGCTTCGGGGATGGCGGTATGCCACGCGAAGAGGATTCGGGCGCCCGAGTCGGCGAGGTGATGCCGGACTTCGCGTTCCTTCAGGAGGGGATTCATCGGTACTGCGATCAGGCCGGCCCGCAGGATGCCGTAGTAGATGATCGGGAACGCGGTGACGTTGGGCAGCATCATCGCGATTCGCTCACCGGGCTGTGCGCCCAGTTCGCGCAGCCGCCCGGCCACGCGCGCGCTCAGATCGTCGAACGCGGCGTAGGTCAGGACCTGATCGTCGAGGCGGATCGCGGCACGGTCCGGAAACTGGCCGGCGGCGTCCTTGAGGTTGATGGCGAGGTTGCTCACATCCACAATCGTCTGCACCTGACCGCCCCGGGCCCATATGGCGGGCGACAGTGGACGACCGGGAATTCTGTGCCCGGCGATATTCTCGCCGGTGCCGCGTGGCCGTAGCCTCGCATCGTGCCCCGCAGCGTTCCCGATTCCTTGATCGTGCCGATAGCGAACGGCCTGACCGGGCGGCTCGACGAGCTGACCGACGACCTGGTCGACCGCATCGTTCATCAGATCGAGATCTACCGTGAGCCGGGCGTGGTGCCGCGCGCGGAACTGCGCCGGTCGACCCGATCGAATCTCGAGTACATGCTGCATCGGCTGGCGCACGGCCGGACGCGGGCGCTGCTGGCACCGCGTTCGACCGGCCGCGAGCGTGCCGGCCAAGGGGCGCCGCTGCCCGAGGTATTGCGTGCTTTTCGGCTCGGATTCGCTTTTCTTTGGCAGCGACTGCTCGATTCCGCCCGTGCTTCGGGGCAGTGTTCGATCGATGCCTTGCTGAACGTCGCCACCGACATCTGGGCCATGGCCGACGACTATTCGACCGCGCTCACCGAGTCCTATCGCGCCGCGGTCGGCGAGGCCATGATCCTCGCGGATCGGCGGCGCTCGGCGCTGGTGGCGGCCCTGCTCAATGGCCCTTCCGACGAGAATCACACCGCCTGGGAAATCGCCAAGCTGCTCGATATGCCTTATGACGGTTCATTTCTCGTCCTCGTCGCCGAGACACCCGAGCTCGGCCGGCCCGCGCTGCCCGGACTCGAGGATCGGCTGCGTGCCCTCGATGTGGCCTCCGCGTGGCGGACGGGGCCGGAACACGAGATCGTCATTCTGTCCTGCGGGCGGCGCCGCACCGACGAAATACGTTCGCTGGTCGCCAAATTCGCGTCCGCTCGCGTCGGGATGAGTCCGCCGTACAACCGGCTCGACCGGACGCCGCGCGCACTGCGCTTCGCGAAAATCGCAGTGGAAACGGTCGAACCCGATGCCACCGGCATACGGCAGCTACCCGACACCCCCATGGCCGAACTCGTGATGGGCAACCTCGACACGACTCGCCGTTTCGTCAGGCGGGTCCTGGGGCGCGTGCTCACGATGGCCGACGACGATCGCAGTACCTTGATCACGACGGCGGAGGCGTGGCTGAACGCGCGCTCCTCCGCCGCCGAGGCCGGGCGCGTGCTGTACTGCCACGAGAACACCGTCCGTTATCGGATGCGCCGGCTCGAGGAGCGTCTGGACGGCGAACTCGACGATCCGGCGACCGTCGCTGAGCTGGCGGCCGCGTTGCAAGCGATACGCACCTTTCCCGAACTGGGTGCTCGCCTGACTCTCGACCCCCACGAGGACACGAATGACCGGTGAGCCGCCGACGGTCAGCGGCTGACGTGGCCTGTTCACACCGGCGGTTGCCCGGCGACCCATGCGGCGATCTGGGCGCGCGAGGTGAAGCCCAGTTTGGTCAGGATATGTTCGACATGGCCTTCCGCGGTGCGTTGTGAAATCACCAGCCTGGCGGCGATCGACTTGTTGGTGTATCCCTGGGCGACGAGGTCGGCGACCTGGCGTTCTCGCTTGGTCAGTTGCCGGTCCGAATGTGCTGTCGGCCCGGCGGGTTCGGACCCCTCGCCGAGGGCGAAGGACACCGCCGTGTCGAAGTCCATCGCTGCGCCTTCTCGTCGGGCGGTGTCGAAGTTTCGGGATCCCAGCACCGTGCGGCTGCTTCGCTCGGAGTTTTCACGGTAGACGAGCAGATCGTGGAACATGAAGGCCGAGCTGCCCGCGACGCTGCTCAACGCATCGGCAGCACCCATCAACACCGCCGCGCGCCGGTGATGGCGGTCCTCGGCGGCCAGCCAGGCCAGGATTTCCGCGCAAGCCGCGGCGACGAGGGGGTCTTCCAGTAGTCTCGCGGCGCGAATGCCCTCCTGCAAATAGCTCGTGGCGCCGTCGGTTTCGTTCCGTCGCCACAATGTGAATCCCGCAGCCCACAGTGTCCAGGATCGACGCATGGTCTCGTCGGCCGACTCGGTGGCGGTGAGAGCATCGCGGAAATAGGGGAGGGCGCGATCGGTGTCGTTCTGCAGTGTGTACGACCATCCGAGCGAGATCTGGGCGTCGAGTTGTAGCCCCGATTCGCCGGTGTCGGCGTAGATGTCGATGGCATCGGTCAGTAGGGCGCTCGCACGAGGCAGGTCCCCGCTCGCCAGGCACTCGTATCCGCGGGCGTGGGCGAGCAGGGCGGTGACGAGTGGGTCGGTGATGTTTTCGGCCAGAGTTTCGAGCTCCGAGACTTTGTCGGCGATGGCCGGCAAGTCGGTTTGGATCGCGGCTGTCTCGACGGCTTGGTAGAGGACTCTGGCGCGGTCGACGGTCTGTATGTGGGGGGTATGGATCAACGCGTGCTCGAGCCACCGGCGCCCCTCGGTGAGTCGCCCTCTTATCGTCCAGAAGGGATAGAGAGCAGCGGTCATCCGCAGTGCACTCTCGGCCCCTTCGGACACGCTCAACTCCAATGCCTTCCGCAGATTCGGCAGTTCCCGTTCCAGTCGCCCGACCCACTGCAGCTGCCGTGGGCCCACCCAATCCCTTTCCGCTGCCAGTGCGAGTCGTTCGCACCAATCCCGTTGGCGGTGATTCGATTCGGCGTATTCGCCCTCGTCTCGCGCCCTGCGTCTGCCGTACTCCTGGATGGTTTCGAGCATGCGGAAGCGGACGGTCCTGTCGGTGTCTTCGCGGATCAGAATCGACTTGTCCACCAGCGCGGCCACGGCGTCGAGTAGTTCGGCGTCGCCGAGATCGGGGCCACAGACATATTCGGCGGCATCGAGCTCGAACCCGCCAGCGAATGCCGAAAGCTGGTTCCACAGGCGTTGCTCGGACCTGGTGCACAGGTCGTAGCTCCAGCCGATGCAGTACTGGAGGGTCTGCTGGCGTTTCGGGGCGCTACGACTCCCGCGGGTGAGCAGCGCGTAGCGATCGTCGAGTCGGGACAGGATCTGGTCGGGGGACATGGTCCGGAGCCGAGCCGCGGCGAGTTCGATTGCCAGGGGCAATCCGTCCAATCGGGCGCATATCCGGGCAACGGTGTCGGTGTTGCGGTCGGTGACATCGAATCCGGGTACGGCCGTTGCCGCCCGTGCGGCGAACAGCGTGACGGCGTCCGCACGAGCGGTGCGGCGAGCCGTCCTGCCCGCCGGAGCCGAAACCGTCAGCGGGGGCACCGCGAACACCGTTTCGCCGGCGGCACTCAGTGCCTCGCGGCTGGTGGCCAGGATGCGGATACGCGGGCAGGCGCGCAACAGCGATTCCGTCAGTGTCGTCACCGCGTCGATCACGTGTTCGCAATTGTCGAGCAGCAACAGCAGATCGCGGGTGGACAGGTATCGCACGATGACATCCAGGGTCGGCTCAGGACCACTGTTCCGCAGACCGAGAGTGGCGGCGACGACATCGACAACCGAGGTGGCGTCGCGCAGGTCGGCCAACTCGACCAGCCACACCCCGCCGCTGAAATCCGGCCTGAGCTGGTGGGCGACCCGCAGTGCGAGCCGGGATTTGCCCACTCCGCCGGTTCCGGTCAGGGTGACCGACCGCGACCCGGTCAGCAAATTCTTGATCGTCGTCACCTGGGAGTGCCGATCGATGAAGCTGGTCAACTCGAGCGGGAGGCTGCGGGTACCACTTCCCGCGGCACCCAGCGGGCTGGTCCCGGCCGGCTTCTCGGTACCCGGTTCGCTGCGCAGCGCCATGTCGTCGACTGCGAATCCATGGCTTCGTTCCACCTGCCGCAGTTGTTCGCCCAGTGACTCCGCGGTGGGGCGATCGGACGGTTCGTGCGACATCGCCGCTTCGATGATCGAACTCGCATCCCCGGGGATTCCCTGCTCGCGCAGGTCCGGAACCGGCTGCCGGGTGATGCGCAGGAACTGCGCGACTACTTGTTCACCGCTGCGGCGCTCGAACGCGGCGTGCCCGGTCAAGGCGCAGAAGAGGGTGGCCGCCAGCCCGTACACATCCGATGCTCGGCTGGGCGCGGCCCCACTCAGTACTTCCGGTGCGGTGAAGGCGGGGGATCCGGTGATCGTGCCGGTGGAGGTTTCGAAGCCGCCGGTGATGTGGGCGATACCGAAGTCGGTCAACGCCGGCTCGCCGTAGTCGGTGATCAGAATGTTGCCGGGCTTGACATCGCGGTGCAGGATGTCGGCGCGATGGGCGGTTTCCAGTGCGCCCGCGATCTTCACCCCGAGCCGCAGCACATCGGGCAGCGGCAAGGGACCGTCGTGGCGGATGCGGGTGTCGAGGGAACCGCGAGCGTGATAGGGCATCACCAGGTACGGCCGGCCGGTTCCCGTCACGCCCACTTCGAGCATGTCGACGATGTTCGGATGCCCGGTGAGCCGCCCCATGGCTCGCTGCTCGCGAAAGAAGCGCGCGCGGTTCTCGTCGAGTTCGCCGCTCAGCACTTTCACCGCCACCGTGCGATCCACCGCCGGTTGGGTACAACGGAACACCTGCCCGAAACCACCTCGTCCGATCTCTTCGGCGTCCGTGAAACCCGCAGAATGCAACTCCGTGACGACGTCGACACCGCCATCACGCTGTGTCTTGTACGGATCGCTCTCGACCATCGGCTACTCGTCAACTTCCGCCGGCAGGTACCAGTCAGAATATCCCTGATACCCCTGCCGGTGTCTGCCCGCCGCCGGTCAGAAGCCGGCCTCCGCGAGGTCCATCACGGTTGCGTCCGTCGCGGAGACCACGGCGAGTTCGGCGGTGGCGTGGGGGAGCACCGAGTTGGCGAAGAACGAGGCCACTGCGACCTTGCCGGCGTAGAACGCGGTGTTCTGCCCGGCTTCGATGGTGGTGAGGGCTGTTTCGGCGGCGACGATGAGGCGCCAGGCCACCAGTAGATCGCCGACGGCAAGGAGGAACCGGACAGCGTTCGGGCCGATTTTGTACACCACGGGAGGCTCTTCGGCAGCTGCCAGCAGATGGGCGGTGAGCCTGCCGATGATCTCCTGGACGTCCTCGAGGGCACGCGAGAGCAGAACCTCCTCGTTCTTCAATCGGCCGCGGTCGGCGTCGGATTCGGCGCGGACCTGCCCGAGTACGTGCGCGAGCGCAATGCCGTTGTCGCGGGCGAATTTCCGGAAGAAGAAGTCCTGCGCTCGGATCGCCGTGGTGCCTTCGCAATCCCTCGGCGTAGCCCTTCTGCATCATCAGCGACCGGCGCACTCGACTGGCCCGACGCCGGGGCGGGCAGGAATAATGTCGATTGCCGTTGCGAGCGCGGCCGCAACGGCAATCGGGTTGTGTCTCTTCGTCGTTGCTAGGGAGCGGGTGTGGTCGCCGGGTCGGGGGCGGTGACCTGGTTGGTGAAGTCGATCAGGGCGGCGATGCCGACGGGCACGCCGACCAGGATGATTCCGGCGGCGGACCCCAAGGCGACGCCGACGGCGGCGCCGGCCAGGCATCCGCCGAGCGCACCGGCGAAGAAGACCGGGAAGGTGATGGTTCCCACGGTCAGCGCGCCCGCGATACAGCCCAGCGGGAGGCCGATGAGTGTGCCTATCAAGGTACCGACGCTGATCGCCAAACCGAATTCCGTTGCGGCCGTGGCCATCGCATTCTGGAACTGAGCTTCGGACGCGACCGGACGCGGAAGCTCCACCGGAGTGGCGGGCCGGGCCGAGGCGGGATCGGTGCCAGGGGTCAGGATCGCGGTGTTGCCGTCGATCCGTGCCGCGATCGGCCAGTCCTTGTCGTCCTTGCGGTAGGTGAGCGGGAACCCGGCGGCGAGATTCCCCTGTCCGTCGAGGGCCTGGAACTGATTGCCGCGCACCGTGAGTGAGCCGCTGTCGGTGCTGATCCGCACCGATCCGTCGACGATGCTCGAGGTGTAGTGGATACCCGGGAGGACGGTCGTGTGGATACTCGAATTCGGGGGAGTCGCCGGGTTCGCGGGTGCGGGCTCGGCGCAGGCGACCGCGGTGGTCAGGCTGACGGTGAGCGCGGTGAGGCAGGTGGTCGCGACCAGGTTGGTGATCTTCATGTCATCCGATTTCTGTTGTGCGGATCGTTGTTTCGAGGATCTGTCGGGTCAGCACCGGCGCCGGATGCCGAGTAGCGCCGGCACCGCGAGCAGGGCGGCGGCCGCGCCGAACGCATACAGCAGGCGGTAGTTGTTCGGGCCGTCGATGGCGAGGAGTGCTGGGGCCACGAGCGGTGCGACCATCAACGCCGCCGTCTGGGTCAGCACGACCAGTCCGAGGTCGCGGGCCGCGTTCTCCCACGAGGTCATCGTGGACGCCGCCAAGGCCAGCATCTGCCCGAGCAGCAGTCCGTATCCGATGCCGAAGAACACACAACCGGTGAGGAATTCGGGAACGGTGCCGACGACATCCATCACGGTGCATCCGACGGCGACGAGCAGACCCGCGGCGGCGAACAAGGGTTTGCGCCTGCCGATCCGGTCGGCGAGGCGGCCGCCCAGGGGACTGATGATCGACGCCGTGCCGTTGATGATCAGCGTCGCCTCGAAGACGGTGGGAACCAGGGAGGTGTCGTCGAGCTTCAGTTCGGTTTGCAGGAAGTAGACCAGGAAGGTCGCCACCACCGCCGCACCGAGGGTGATACCGAAGATGGAGGCCAGGCACCAGCCGAAGTCGGGCGCCTTTCGCGGATCGAAATAGAGCGTCCGGGCGAAGTCGCGGACATTGAAGACCGGCCGGACATGTCCCGCGAAGTCGGTTTCCCGGAGAATGGCGACGAATATCAGGACGAGACCGGCGCCGAGAGCTGCCGGAATGAGAAGGCGTGCGGTCATTCCCGGAGTGATGCGGACGATGAAGGTCCCCGCGATGAGCCCCACGCCCTGCGCCGCACCGGCGAGTCCGGCGACGAAACCCGCACGCTCCGGCGGAATGGAATCCGCGAGCATGGACCACAGCACCGTCAATCCGATGGTGCCGGCTACCGAGACGATGATCCATCCGACGATGAGTACCGCGATGGTGCCGGACACGGCGACAATTGCGTTACCCGCCATGATGGTGGTGGCTGAGACCACCAGCCATGGCCGTCGGCGACCGAAGCGCGACATGGTGATATCGGCGAGGCGCCCGAAGAACGGGCCAGCGGGCAGTGAGATGAGAGCGCCCGTAGCCGCGATCGCCGAATAGGCTACGGAGGCATGGGCCGGGACGGCCTGCGCGACCCGGAGTGCTAAAGTGATCATGGTCGGGGTCAGAACGGCCGTCCATACACCGAAGATCGCCAGGACATACGTCCAGATGAATGCATTTCCGGCGTGATTGAGAGTGATGGCCGCGGGCGAAGCGTCGCTGGAGACCGCGGAACCGGTTTCTGTATCTGTCGCGGGCGTGGGCGAATCTTGAGCTGTCATAGTGGTTTCCGAACTTTTCGAATCGAGAATGTGCGCGTCGTTGCGCGGTGATGCATGCTCACGCAGCCGTCGATGGATGTCGGCGTGCGTCGTTCCGGCGATGCGAAAACAGGGGCCGCAACCTTCCGGACCGTTCGCGGGTGGGGTCAGTCGAGGATTCGACCGTGGACTGACGAAGGCTCCGAATTGCTGTCTCGCGAGTCGCTGCGGGCGAGTCCCCGATTGTGCTCAGCGAGTGCCCGGTAGCCGTGGTAGTAGGTGGTGACCATGAGTGCCCAGATCGCGCATGCCGGAATGTAGAACAATGTGTGGTCGGCGTCGTCGCCCGGAATGTGGACGAAGTCATAGGTCGACGCGACGATCGCGCCGAGTATCGTGGCGATGAAAACCCCTGCCGCGCAACGTCGTTCACCGATACTCCACAGCCGGCCGGCGACCGTCACCATGAACACCGCCACGGCGAGATTCAGTGCGAGGTAGAACATCGACCATGGCGGGCTGACGGGCCGTACGTCGATCGTTCGCCACAGCCCGACCACGGTCGCTGCCCCGAATGCGGCGGCTTCGACCAGAGGCGAGGCGCGGTACCCGCGCGTCACCGCCATCATGCCGAGCACGAAAACCAGCGTCATGCCGAACGAACGCGAGAACGCGTCGAAGAACACCATCAGGTGGTAGCTCACGCTCGAGTGATCGATTCCGGTGGCGGCCAGGAACAGAACGTTCGTCCCCGATACCCCGATCACCAGCCACTCGAGACCGAGCAGATAGTTGCGGTAGCGGCGAATTATTCGCACCCCGTAGTAGAGGCCGGCCGCTGCCATCCACAAATCGGCGGCCAACAGCAACAACATTGCGAGCGTATTCATCGAGAATTCCTTCGATTCAACAGAATTCGGTGCAGGTACGCCACACTCGTCCAGCCGCATCAGGCACCGGCGTGACGCGGAACGGGTGACGGGGCGTAGTAAACGGGCGGCACGGCGGCCACCCGTTCGGGCGGAGGGCCCGTCCGCGTCGCGGCTGGGGGATCGGATCGTTGCTGTCCGCGCTATGCGGAACGGGCAGACACCTGCTGCAGAACCCGCCCGAGGCGCGCGGCCGTTTCCTGAATGTCGGCGAGCGTGTGCGCGGTGCTGAGGAAGATCTTCCCGGACGGCATGAACACGACACCTGATTCGAGCATCCCGGCCGCGATCTCGGCCCACAGTCCGTCCGTGCCGTGCAGACTCGTCGCCTGACCGCGCGGCACGAACTGCACGAGCGACCCGACGCGCCGGAGACTGCCGGGCGCGCCGGCCGAGGCCAGCACGTCGGTGATCGCCTGCTCGAACGCGTCGCCCAGATCTTCCAGCTTGTCGAATACTCCCGGCGTAGCGGACAACTCCATCGCGGCCTTCACCGCTGCGAGCGCGATCGGGTTGCCGTTGAACGTTCCGGCGTGGGTGAGGCCGTGCTCCACCAGATCGATGATGTCCGCACGGCCGACGACCGCGCTCTGGGTGAACCCACCGGCGATCGCCTTGCCGAACACCGAAAGATCCGGGCGGACACCGAATCTCTCGGCCGCGCCGCCGCGGGCTATCCGGAATCCGGTGATGACCTCGTCGAAGATCAGCACGACGCCGTGCCGGTCGCACAGGCTGCGGAGCGTTTCGAGAAACCCGGGTTCCGGTGTGAGCACGCCGGCGTTGCTCATGATCGGGTCGATGAGCACGGCGGCGATCCGGCGTTCCTCGGCCTGGGCCAGCAGTTCGGCGACAGCGGCGGTGTCGTTGAACCGGCTGATGATCAGGTCGGCGTGGGCATTGGGGCTCTGCCCGAGGGCGGCGGGAACGGGTGACTCACCCGTGTCGTCCGCGCTCATGCTCGCGTACACGCTGTCGTGCCAGCCGTGGTAGGCCTTCGCGAACTTGACGATGCGGTGCCGGCCGGTCGCCGCGCGGGCGAACTTCAGGGCGACCTGCACGGCCTCGGTTCCGGTGTTCGTCCATACGAGACGCTGCGCGCCGGGCACGGATGCGAGGACCGCCTCGGCGGCTTCGTACTCGAGACGGTGGCCCATCCCCACGACCTGCATCGAGGTCGCGACTCGTGCCACCGAGTCGAGGATGTGCGGATGGCTGTGTCCGTGGACCAACGGCCCCCAGGCCATCACGTAGTCGAGGTAGCGGTCCCCGTCGAGGTCCCAGAGGTGAGCTCCGTGGCCCCGCTCGACGAAGAGCGGAACCGGCCGCATCGCGGCGCGAAGGCCCGAGCTGACGCCGCCGCCGACGCTGCGACGGGTCCGCTCGAATGCGGTTCTGGAGGAGTCGATTCCCATACATATCCTTGAGGGCTGCGAGCGGGCCTGCCGGAGAGGCTCGTCGCCTCTCCGGCAGGTCGCGGGGCGAGAGAGGTGCCGACCGGCACCTCAGAGCTTCAGGTAGTCCCCGAGTTCGCTGTAGTCCACCTGCCAGAGGCCGGGCGAGCCCGTGGGGTACTGGGAACGGAAGCCGAGAATCCGCTGCACCCGCGGCGAGAGCTGCTTCGCGACCTGCCTGTCGACGAGGAACGGGTAGGCCTCCTCGCCGGTGAGGAAGCCCACGTTGAAAGCGAAGGCCACTCCTCGTCGGTACTGGTCGGTCGTTACATTCGCGCCGCCGCCGTGCACGGTCTTCCCACTGTAGAAGAACGCGTCTCCCGCCTTCATGACGGCGGGAATGGTGCCTTCCGGGGTACCGCGATCCTCGAAGTCATCCCACTTGTGGCTCCCCGGGATGACCCGCGTCGCGCCGTTCTCCTCCGTGAAGTCCGTGAACGCGATGATGAAGTTCACGGTCACCTCAGGGCCCTGCGGACCCATGCCGACGAACGGGTACCAGTTTTCGAGGTCCCGGTGCAGGAACTGAGCCCGATTCCCGGGGCCGATCTCGATGACCTGCGCCGTGGTCATCCAGTAGGTACCGGACTCCTCGAGGAACGTGGCGTCACAGAGGGAGTGGACCAGGTCGTGCTCGAGGATCTCCTCGCGGAAGGTCGTGCTGTGTGTCACCAAATTCGTCAGTCGCTTGGTGTTGGCCCCGTGGAACTCCGCGACGATCTCGTTCTCGTGGGTCGAGCCGGGAGCCAGCGCTGCCATGGGCTGCTCGACCTCGGCGTTGAACCGCGCGATCTGATCCGCCGAGAGGAAGTTCTCGATGATCACGCCGCCGTCCTCGGCGACGATGTCGAGGATCTCGGCGAGGGGGGCCGTCGCCGCCACGGATCGTAGAGCGGCCTTGGCTTCGGTAGTCATATCTCTCCATTTCCACGTCCGATCAAATGTCTTAATCACTTGATCTGATCGAATGATCTGATTGTGTGCCGCGCCACACTGGGTGTCAAGAGAGAATCGAAGACTTGTCCGAAAAATCGTGTTTGCCGTCACTCGCGCGGTGGTTGTAAGGGCACCTACGGAGCCGCGGTCTGTACGCTTGACTTGATCAAACAGTCAGCGCGCCGACGTGCGCCAATGAGCGAATGGGGTGAATCGGTTGGCCCACGTGTCGACAGAGGACCGTTCCGTGCAGTTCATCGATGCGGCGGTCCGAGTCATCGCCGAGCGCGGGGTCGGGAGTGCGACGACGCGCCGGATCGCGGAAGCGGCCGACGCTCCCTTGGCCTCACTGCACTACTGCTTCCGGGACAAGGACGGGCTCTTCCTGGCCGTCTTCGAGCATCTCGCCGCCGAGATCACCAAGCAGTTCACCTCCATCGAGCCGGCCGAGCTCGAGGCGACCGCGCAAGAAGTCATCCGGCGTTCGGTGCGCTGGCTGATGGACCATCCGGACTACGCGCTGGCAGAAATCGACCTGTACATGTGGATGACCCGCAACCGCCCGGCGCTGGCGAAGGAGTCCTACGACGTCTTCCTCCGCGCGGTCACCGACGTGCTGCAGCGCGCGGCCGGGCCGGCCGCGCGCGCGGAGGCCATCGCGAATCTCGCCTCGGTGCTGATCGGTGCCACCGACGGGCTCGTGTTGCAGTGGGCCTCGGATCGGGATCGGGCGCGCGCCGATGCCTACGCGGATGTGATCTGCGCGGGAATCCCGGCGATGTGCAGCGGGATTCGGGGGTAGGCCGGGCCGGATGGATCTCGCCGCGTTCGGCAGCGGCCGGACGGGTTCAGGTCTCGCGGTTGCCGCCCGTGCCCCCCGTTGCCGGGGAATGTGCTTCGGCCGCTCGGGCTCTCAGCAGGTACTTCTGCGTCTTGCCCGTCGACGTCTTCGGAAGGGGACCGAAGAGAACCTTGCGAGGAGCCTTGTAGCGCGCCAGGCTCCCTTTGACATGCTCCACGAGTTCCTCGGCGGTGGCATGGGCTCCCTGGGCGAGGTGCACGAACGCGACAGGGATCTCTCCCCAGCGGGGATCGGCGGTTCCGACGACCGCCGCCTCGAGCACCGCGGGGTGCTCCGCCAGCACGTGCTCGACCTCCACGCTGGCGATGTTCTCGCCCCCGCTGATGATGATGTCCTTGCTCCGATCGCGAAGCTCGACATAGCCGTCGGGATGGCGCACCGCGAGATCGCCGGTCCGGAACCAGCCGTCCGGAATCGCCTCCCGGGTGGCGGCCTCGTCGTCGAGATATCCGAGCATGACGTTGTTGCCGCGCAGCGCGATCTCACCGACCGTGCTGCCATCGGCGGGAACATCGCTGCCGGCCCCGTCGACCACCCGGGGCGGCAGGGACACGATGTTGCCGACGCCTTGTCGTGCCTTCAGCCGGATCACGGCCTCGTCGTCGAGACCTTCCCACTCCGGCACCGGCTCACAGATGAGCGCGGGGCCGAAACTCTCGGTCAGCCCGTAGAGATGTGTGACGTCGAATCCGAGGCGCGTCATCCGGCGCAGCACCGCCGGGGCGGGAGGCGCACCTCCCGTACCCACCGACACGGCGCGCGACAGCGTCGAGGCATCGTCGGCGTGCGCGATCATGTCGAGCACGGCCGGAGCGCCGTTGAGACCGGTGACGCCCTCCTGCCGGATCAGTCGCCACATTTCGGCGGGCTCGACCTTGGGCAGGCATACATGCGTGCCGCCGGCCGCCGTGACGGCCCAGGTGAAACACCAGCCGTTGCAATGGAACATGGGCAATGTCCACAGATGAACGGAATGCGGGCCGAGCGCGAAATGGCTCGCCATGGCCAGCGACTGCAGGTACGCACCACGATGGTGGTACATGACGCCCTTCGGCGCTCCCGTGGTACCGGAGGTGTAATTGATTGCCAGCAGCGAACTTTCGTCGTGGATCTGCTCCTGGCAGGGTGCAGCGCCGGCGATCAGTTTCTCGTAGTCGGAATCGGCACTGCCCGAACCGATGACCACCGGAGGCTTCTCCAGCGCGTCGCAGACCTCACGGACCAGGCTCGCGTACCGGGCATCGCACACGATCACACCGCTACCCGAATGCTGCAGGATGTAGGTCAACTCCCGAGTCCCGAGCCGAGTGTTGAGGGCCACCAAGGGAACTCCTGCCCACGGCACGCCGTAGTGGGCCTCCAGAAGTTCGTGAGTATTGGGCGCCAGCACCGCCACCGGCCGCCCCGCGGCGATCTCTCTCAGTGCGTCGGCCAGCCGCCGGCACCGATCGCGGAATTCGGTGTAGGTCCAGCGCAGGTCGCCGTCGACGACCGCGATGCGGGATCCGTGTGCGGCCGCGGCCCGGTCGAGGAAGGCCGTGGGCGTCATCGCCGCCCAGGCGTGCGTCGCCGCGGTTGTATTCGCCTCAGGCATAACGGAGGACGCCGTCGTCGACCGACTCCAGCAGTCGCATGGTCTCGGCATAGTTCTGCGGATTGAGCCAGGGCTCGTGGTCGCCCTGTGCCGGCATGCGCCGGGCAGCCCGCTGCATATATCCGGAGGTCACGCCCGCGGTATAGGGGAGCCGCGGCATGGCGTCGTCGCCCGGCGCCGGCGTCGGGGTGACTCGGCGTGCGCCGATTTCGTCCATATGCGCGAGAACGCGGCACACGAAGTCGTCGACCGCTTCGATCCGGAGCGTCCACGACGAATTCACGAACCCGAAGGCGTAGGTCAGGTTCGGCACTCCGGACAACGCCAGGCCCTTGTAGGTCCAGCAGCGTCCGAAATCGACGATCTCACCGTCGACGTCGAATATCGCCTCCCCGCCCATGACGAGGTTCAGACCCGTCGCCTTCACGATGATGTCGGCGTCCACATGTGTCCCGTCCCGCATCGCCACGCCGGTCGGGGTGAGCCGTTCGATGTGGCCGGTGACCACGTCCGCGGATCCGTCGCGGATCGCCTGGAACAGGTCGGCGCCGGGCACCAGGCATACGCGCTGATCCCACGGCTCGTATGTGGGAGTGAAGTGGGCTTTGCGGACCTCGACGCCGACGACGTCGTCGATGGCGTCGAATATCGCCTTCTTGAATTCCTGCGGGTGCTGCCGCGCGTACCGGTAGGTCTCCTGCTGGGCGTGCAGATTACGCAGACGGATCCGGCTGAACGCGTCCTCGGGACCCATCTCCTCTCGCAACCGCTCGGCTTCGGGATCGACGGCCGGTGCGATGGACACGTAGGTGGGCGACCGCTGGACCATGGTCACCTTCGCCGTCTCGCCCGCGAGGCTGGGAACGAGCGTGATGGCGGTGGCTCCCGACCCGATCACCGCGACCTTGCGGTCCCGGTAGTCGAGATCCTCCGGCCACTCCTGGGGGTGGACCACCCGGCCTTCGAACGAATCCTCGCCGGGGAGTTCGGGATTGAACCCGCCGCGGTAGCTGTAGTAGCCGGTGGCGAGGTGCAGGAACCGGCAGCACAGCTGTGTGTCGCCATCCGCGTCACGCAACCCGAGGGTCCAGGTGTCGTCCGCGCTGCTCCACGACGCGGAGATCAGGCGCGTTCCGAACCGGATCTTCTCGGTGATGCCGAACTGATCGGCGGTCTCCCGCAGGTAGTTCTTGATCGCCCCGCCGGAAGCGATCGCCTCCCGTTCGGTCCAGGGCTTGAAGCCGTAGCCCAACGTGAACATGTCGCTGTCGGAGCGGATGCCCGGGTAGGTGAACAGATCCCAGGTGCCACCCAGGGATTCGCGCATCTCCAGCACCACGAAACTTTTGCCGGGACATTTCCGCTGCAGTTCGGCAGCGGCGGCGATACCGGAAATACCAGCGCCGACGATGACGACGTCGATCTCAGCCGGGCCGTTCACTTTCCATCTCCTAAACGTTGAGGCAATGCCTGCTCGACAAGCCAGGGGAAGCAGGGGTCGAGTTCGACGACGGCTTCGGGATGCCACTGCAGGCCGAGAACCGGCCGGCCGGGCAGCTCGATGGCCTCGACCACGCCGTCGGGGGCCCGCCCGGAGACCACCAGGCCCTCGCCGGGGCGATCGACCGCTTGGTGGTGCCATGAGTTGACCGCGCCGCGCGGTCCGTAGAGCTTCGCGGCGAGGGTTCCTTCGTCGAAGTCGACCGGGTGTTCGCGGTCGGGGCGCCGGTCGGGGACGGCGGCGAGGGAGTAGTGGTCGATCCCCTGGTCGGGCAGATCCGGAATCAGCGTTCCGCCGAGGGCGACGTTGAGGACCTGGTGGCCGCGACAAATCCCGAGTACCGGTTTCCCTCGTGCGATCGCGTGACGCACCAAGGCGATCTCGTAGTCGTCGCGGCGCCGGTCGATCGTCAGTACCTCTCCGCCGGTCGAATTCGGTGTGGGCGGCGGCCCGCCCCAGAGTTCGGGGTCGACGTCCTGGCCACCGGTCAGCACCAGTGCATCGACGCGCGACATGACCTCGGGCCCCGCGGACTCGTAGGGAAGGAGGACGGGAATGCCACCGGCCTCGGCGATCTTCATGCCGAACTCGGCCCAGAACATGTCGGCCCGGCATGCCGCCCACCGGCTGTCGACGCCCACGAGTGTTGTGGCGGAGATCCGCCGGCCGGTGATGGCGATGAGGGGTTTCACGAGTTGTCTCCGATGCGTACGACCACCCGGGTGCCCCCGGCGTTCTTCATGAGTTCGAATCCCTCGTTGATCTGCTCCAGGCTCACGACCGCCGAGATCATGTCGTCGAGGTTCAGCCGGCCTTGCTCGTAATACCGGACGTAGCCGGGAATGTCGGCCGGGAATCGGTTGGAGCCCATCAACGCTCCCTGGAGTCGCTTCTCGAGCATGAACAGCTCCGAGGCGCGAATCGATACCGGCTGGTTGTCGGGCACCAGGCCGACGACGGTGGCGGTGCCACCCGGCCCCAACATGGCGAAGGCCTGCTCCACCGTGGCGGCGAATCCGACCGCCTCGAACGAGTAGTCGACACCGCCCTCGGTCAGCTCACGCACCGCCGCCACCGTGTCGACCTGACCCGCCTGCACGGTCGCGGTCGCGCCGAACTTCACGGCATCGGTCAACCGCGCCTCGACGGCGTCGACGGCGATGATCTCGCGCGCACCGGCGAGACGGGCGCCTTGGATCGCCGCGATACCCACTCCGCCGCAGCCGAGGACCGCGACCGTCGACCCGGGCTCCACCCGGGCGCTGCGGAACACCGAACTCAACCCGGTCACCACCGCGCAACCGAGCACGGAGGCGGTGGCGAGGGGCATCGTGTCCGGGATGCGCACTGCCGAATGTTCGTGCACCACCATGGCTTCCGCGAACGCGCCGAGCCGCGCGGTCGGGTGCACCGACCGGCCGCGGGAGTTGATCAGAACCGGCCGTGACCGGCTCCCCAGCGAGCCGCGGCGGGGGCACAGGGTCATCCGGCCGGACAGGCAGAACCGGCATTCTCCGCAATAGATACTCAGGCACGTGACGACATGGTCGCCGGGGCGCAGGGTGCTCACCCGATCACCCACGCGCCGAACCACTCCGGACGCCTCGTGCCCGAGCAGGGTCGGGCAGGTGGCCGGCCAGACGCCTTCGATCTCGTGCAGGTCCGAACGGCACAGTCCCGCGTAATGCACGTCGACGAGCACCTCGTCCGGGCCGGGTTCGTCCAGCACGAGCGTTTCCAGTTCCAGCGTGCCCGGCGCCGTATTGAGCACCGCGGCAGTGATATTCGTTGGCATCAGGTCTCTCGGATCTGGCCGCGGGTGCGGGCCGATGCTCGTGGCTTCGACCCGCACCGCCGGCGGCCGACGGGGAGCGCCCTACAGGGCGATCCAGGTCGTCTTCAGCTGGGTGTACTTCTCCAGCCCGTAGGTGCCCTTGTCGGCACCGTTGCCGGACAACTTCCGGCCTGCGAACGGAGTCGACGGCACGCCTTCTTCGTACGAGTTCACCCAGACGTTGCCGGCGTCGAGTCCGCGGGCCATCCGGTGGATTCGCGAGACGTCGCGCGTCCACACCGACGCGGCCAGCCCGAAATCGGTGTCGTTGGCGAGCCGGAGCGCTTCGTCCTCGTCCCGGAACGGCTGGATGCACACGACCGGCCCGAAGATCTCCGCGCGGGTGATCTGCATCGACGAGTCGGTGTCGACGAACACTGTCGGCGAGACCAGGGAGCGCTCCTCGTCGAGGGCTTGCTCGCTGCCCGTCAACAGCGTGGCCCCTTCGCGCACACCGGATTTGACGAATTCGAGGACGGTGTCGCATTGGTTGCGGCTGCTCAGTGGGCCGAGCACCGTACCCGGGTCGAGCGGATCGCCGATCGTGAGCGTGGAGATCTGATCACATACGCCCGCGACCACCTCGTCGTATACCGACCTCTCCACGAACAGCCGCGACCCGGCGGTGCACATCTGCCCGGTGTTGAAGGTGAACGCCCATGTCGCGGTGCGAACGGCCTGCTCGAGATCGGGTGCGTCGGCGAAGATGATGTTCGGCGACTTCCCGCCGAGCTCGAGGGATACCGGCTTGCCGTTGGACACCGCGGAGTCGCCGAGCAGCCGCAGGCCGACCTCGGTCGAGCCGGTGAACGTCACACACGCCACGGAGTGGTGACGGCTCAGTGCCGTGCCGACGGTCGCACCGCGGCCGGTGACGACCTGAAGCACCCCGTCGGGAAGCCCGGCGAGACTGCCCAGTTCGGTTAGCCGCAGCGAGGAGGCCGAGGTCTGCAACGCCGGCTTGAGGACGACGCTGTTTCCGGCCGTCAGCGCCGGCGCCAGCTTGAGCATGGCGAGGCTGATCGGGAAGTTCCACGGCGTGATGGCTGCCACGACACCCAGCGGCTCGCGCGTCACCAACGCCACGGCGTCCTGGAGGCCACGCGGAGAGTCGTCCATCAGCTTGTCCGCCAGCTCGCCGTACCAGCGCAGATTGCGCACCGCGGAGGCGACTTCGAAGTCGCGGGCCTGGTGGGCCGGCTTGCCCATCTCGCGTGAGATCAGGACGGCGAGCTGATCGGCATCGCGCTCGATCAGGTCGGCCCAGGCGAGCAGGATGCGCCCTCGTGCCGTCGGGGCCATCCGCGACCACACACCGCTGTCGAACGTGGCACGGGCGTTCTTGACGATGCGATCGACATCTGCGGGGCCGGCCGCCGGCACGGTGGTGAACTGTTCGCCCGTCCACGGATCGCGCAGCGGGAGGGTCTCGGAGTCCGCCGCATCGGCCCACGCACCGGATTCCCACATCCCGAACGATGTCGCAACGGCGCCGGCCAGCGTCCGCAGCTGTTCGGTGTCGGACGTCGTCATGGTGTGCACTCCCTTCCGTGGATGGTGGATAACGCCTCGGACGTCACGCGAGTTCGAAGTAACGCAGGAACTCCCAGACCGACAGCTGGGCGTCGTCGCGCTCGGCTTCGGTGTGGAAGGACAGCCATTCCCAGCGGCGATGACCGACCCAGTAGTCGACGAATTCGTCACCGAGGTACCGGCGCAGCTGATCGTCGGCATCCAGCGCGGCGACCGCGTCGTAGAGGTTCTTCGGGACCGCGGGCACGCTGCCGGGCACCAGCGCCCAGGCCATCTGCTCGAACGGCGCGGGCGGCGTCGACTTCTCGTCGAGTCCCAGCAAGCCGCCGGCCAGGAACGCGGCCAGCGTGCAGTACACGTTGGAGTCGGCGGACGGCAGGCGGTACTCGAGACGTGTGGCGGAGTTGTCGGCCGGCACCGCGCGAACGGCACACGACTTGTTCGCGACGCCCCACGTCTGAGTGGTCGGCGGCCCTTCGAGTTCCATCAGCCGCCGGTAGGAGGTGACGGTCGGCAGGGCGAAGCTGGTCGACGCCTCGAGCGTCGCCATCACGCCACCGAGGAAGTGCAGCATGCGCTCGCTCGGCTCGCCGGGCTTGTTCGCGTCGAAGAAGATGTTGCCGTTCTCGTCGCTGACCGAGACGTTGAGGTGGGCGCCTTGGCCGTACGCCGCGGACCACTTCGACATGAAGGTGATCGACCGGCCCAGGGAGTAGGCGACCTCGCGCATGATCTGGCGGGCGCGCGCCCACCGGTCCGCGGCGGTCACCGGATCGGCGGGGGCGATGTTGAATTCGATCTGACCGCTGGCGGCCTCGTCGGAATATGCCTCCCAGGGAATTCCGATTTCGTCGAACCGGGCGACGACGGCCTCCACGTACTCCACGTAATCGGGAGACTTCGCGTGCACGAGCGCGGCTCCGGCGTTGCCGCCGAGCGGTGTGAGGTTCTGGTACTGCTGGGCGCGCGCCTGATCGATGGACTCCTGGAAGACGGTCGCTTCGATCTCGACGGAGGCCAGGATGCTCAGACCGCGCTCCGCGTACGCGGCCGTGATGCGCTTGAGTGCCTGACGGGGGTCCGCCCCGATGGGCTCACCCTGCAGGGTCCAGAGGTCGCCGATCACCGAAGCCAGGCCCGGCTTCCATTCGACCAGCGTGCTCTCGTCGGGCCGGAGCTCGATATCGGTCATCGTGCCGTTGCGCCGCCACTCGGGGAAGCCGAAACCGAGCGCGGAATGATTGTTCAGGTCCAGACCCAGGGCCAGGTCGGGCAGCGCGATGCCCTTCTCACGAGATGAGCGGTACTTCGCCGGTGAGAGCGTCTTGCCGATCAGGACGCCGTCCTGGTTGGTCGCCTCGACTCGCACGCGCGTCACCGAGGTCAATTCTTCGAAACGGTCAGAGCTCACCGCACACCACCTTCAGGTTGGCGCCGATCAGCGCCGAGAGATCGGACAGAGAACCCTGCAGCGCGAGTTCACCACCCTCGAGTTCTTCCATGACCAGCGAACGGCCGCCGAACATGCGTGACAGCGCGGCCGACGAACCGACGAACGTGTAGCCGGTCGCGGCGTCGCCGAACGACGCGAATTCGTCCGCATCGAAGCAGTAGAGATTGAGGCCGGCCGGCATGCCCCGGAGCGCGTTCACGCGCTCCCAGAACGTCTCCGCCGCCGAACGCCAGTCGGCGTCGGGGCCGGACAGCAACACCTGGACCTCTTTCGCGAAGCCACCCAGCGCCTCGTGCTCGACCTCGGCCGGCACCGGATCGGGCCAGCGCACATCCCAGCTGAGGTCCGGCTCGGCGCCGCTGTCGGCGGAGACGGTGATCTCCGAGCCGGTGAAGGTGACGAAGGCCTTCTGGGCGTCGGTGGTCGAAGACAGGCGGACCGTCCGGACGTCGTCGACCGCGGTGAATGTCGCACCCCGGGCGAACGCGTCACGAAGACGACGCGCCACCGACAGAACCATCGGGGTAGGGCGGTCTATCACCGCCACAGTGCCTGTCACCGGGTGACTCGTTGGATCGGACATGTCTGCCTCTCTGCAGCTGTGGTCATGTGACTTAATCATGTGATCTAATCGGGTGTCCTGTCAATACCCGAAACCCGCTTCATTACTGCGCGAGGTGATAGGTGACCTGGAAGGGAGGCTCGGATGGGCCTGTCCGAAACCGCCATGCTCGACCTGCTCGACGAGGACGCGCGCGCGTTCGCGCAAGCGCTGCTCAGTCAGGCGCCGCCGCCTCCGTACGCCCGGTACGGGGTGGAAGGTGTGCGCTCGATCTTCGATACGGCCGACGGCGCTCGACAGCCGATCCGCCTGGTGCACAGCGTCGAGGAGCGAGCCGTCGACGGTCCTGGTGATCCACTCCGAGTGCGTTGTTACCGCCCTTCGTCCGCGGTCGGACTGCCGGCGGTGATCTACATCCACGGCGGCGGGTTCGTCGTCGGGACATTGAACGGCGTCGACGACGTCTGTAGGTCGCTGTGCGCCGAGGCGGAGTGCGTCGTCATCTCCGTCGAGTACCGGCGCGCCCCCGAACACGTCTTCCCCGCAGCCGCGGACGATTGCCTGCGAACCTACGAGTGGGTCGAGCGCGAGGCGGAGTCACTCGGCGTCGACCCGTCCCGGCTCGCGCTGGCCGGTGACAGCGCCGGAGGAAATCTCGCGCTGTCGGTCTGCACCTCGTTGGCCGAAGCACGCCGCGCCACACCGAGGGCGCTCGTCCTGGCCTATCCCGCGACGTCGAACGCTCACGCGGGCCCGTCCTGGGACGCCTTCGAGCACGCGCCGGTTCTCTGCAAGACCGACGCGCTGTGGTTCTGGTCGAGCTACGCCGCAGGCGAGGGAGCGGAACTGGATCCGCGGGCTGTGCCCATCCTGTCGCCGGCGCTGCACGCGCTGCCGCCGACCTTGCTCGTGGCGGCCGAGGTGGACGTCTTGCGGTCGGACTACGAGCATTTCGCCGCAACGGCGGCGCGTGCCGGCGCCGAGGTGGAAATCCGCCAGTACGACGGTGTCCCGCACGGCTTTTTCACCGAGGTGGCCGTCATCGACAAGGCCAGGCGAGCTGTCGCCGACGCGGCGCACCATCTCCGGAGGCACTTCGGCGATTGACGTCGTCAGGGATTGCTCGAAATCGGTTCGCGGCGAGTCGGTCCGGTCATCTTCCGCACTTCGGTCGGGCCGGACCAACCGCAGGGCAGTCCACAAGTCCCACGCGTGGTGACGGTGGTCCTGCCGTCCGCGTAGTACGTGGTTGTCAGGTATGCGTGTGCGGCATAGCCACATTCGGGGCAGACTTCGAAATGATCGAGAACTTCTCGCGATCGTTGCTGGACGACGAGCGTCGACGGCATCGATACCGTGACGCCCGCCTGACGATGGATTTCCATATCTATGTCCCTCGCTGTTCGTATTCCCGGCCGCCGTTCCTTCCCCGCGAACGGGAGTGGACTCGGGTGAGACCTCAGCTCGCCGGATCGTGAAACAATCGCTCGCACGGAAGGCGTGGCAAAAGGCATGGGTCGCACAGCGTTTCGACAACCAGTTCGATGGCCTCCCGGCGCCGCTGTCCCCATTCGGTGAAGAACGTGTGGGCCGCCGCACGGGTGGCGCGGAAGTCGAAAGCCATGCCGCCCAGCCAGATTCGGAGCTGCACATCGCTGTCGAGTGACTGCGGATCCGCGCGCTGCATCGAAGCTTCCCTTGCCCATCGTTGTGCCGTGGACAGCCGTATTCATACGACTAAGTCATTTGATCAGAGCGTATCCATAGCGATGCCGCAGGTCAACACTCCGGGCGGTAGCGAGTTCTGTGGCGGAAGAAGATGTTCACAGGCTGATCAAATGATAAAGTCAGATGAACAAGTCTTCTGATCGAAGAACCCCAGGGCAGAACCCCGCTGATGCCGAGTGGAGGCGACCGCCGACGCGCTCGGGCCGCGGTCGCCCTCCGAACCAGCCCCTCTCAGAAAGGCGGTGCGATGCGCACTCCGAACACCCTCGACCCGGCGTCCGGCTACGCCGCCGGGCCTCGGGGATCGATGCGGGACGTGCCGCCGAAGCTCGAGGTGGTAGTCGTCGGTCTCGGCGCCACGGGTCTCGCCATCGTCGAATCCCTCGTCCCTCGTGCGGATTGCGCGCTGGTGGGGGCGCTGGACGTCCGGCCGGCGCTCTCGGGCGTCGATCTGGCGTCGCTGGTCGCGCACGCAGCCGCGGTGCCGGTCGTCTCGTCGGCCGAGGAGCTGCCGCGCGCCGACGTGGCCGTCGTCGCCACGTCGTCGTGGCTGGATGGAATCGAGCCCACGATCACGGCGCTCCTCGAGCGGGGGATGAATGTGGTCTCCATCTGCGAGGAGCTGCGCGAGCCGAGCCTGAGCCACCCCGAGATCATGGCTCGGCTCGACCGGGTCGCACGGGAGCACGGCGTCTCCGTGCTGGGCACCGGCTGCAACCCCGGCATGCTCATGGACACGCTGCCGCTGGTGCTGAGCGGGCTGACCACCGAGGTCCAGCGCGTGGCGGTGCGTCGGACGGCGGACATGAGTCGCTACGGCGCCATTCTGCAGAAGTTCGGCCTCGGGCTCACCCCGGACGAGTTCGACGCGCGGCAGCGGTCGGGCCGGGTGATGGGGCATGTCGGATTCGACCAGAGCATCGCCGCGCTGGCACGTGGCCTCGAATGGACCCTCGACAGCATCGAGGTGGACCCCGTGGAGCGTCACCTCGTCGCCGGCGCCGCCAGGGCGGGCGAGCACGTCGCCGTCCCGGCCGGCACGGTCGCCGGCGTCGTCCATCGGGCGCGGGGTATCCGGGCCGGCGAGCCGGTCATCGAATTCGCCACGCACTTCGGCATTTTCGAGGCCGACGACCCTGTGGCCCGCGGTGACTCCCTCACCATCGTCGGCCGCGAGCAGACGATCGAGGTGGTCGCACCGGGCGGCTACGAGAGTTTCCTGTCGACAGTGGCCATGGCCTGCAACGCGGTGTCCGCGGTCGCCACGGCCGAGCCCGGCTTCCGCACCATCCTCGATCTCCCGGTGTCCGCCCTCGCCAGCAAGGGCGCCCGTACGACGTCGATCCCCGTGACCGCGTAGGTCACTGCGGTCTCCAGCCATCGGGTGTCGGTGCAACCGTCCTACCCACGGCGTCGCGGACTGCGCGTGAACGGTTGTCGGCGAGGTCGAAGGTCGCCGACACTGTGGGGGCCGCGATCGCTTCCAGCGCTCGGTGCGGGCCGGCGTCGCTGTGAAGGTCGTCCGGATCGGCCGCGTCACGGGGTGCGCGATGGTGTCACGGCAGTTCTACAAGAAGCCTAATGCCGCGACCACCGGTGCCGTCCGAGGTCCGAAGACGTGGCGCGCCACGGGACCGGTGTCGCCATGACCATCACTCCTGCCCGCATCGTCGAGTTCCCTGGAGCTACCCGGCCCACGCGCCCCGAAACCCATCTGCCGATGAGATATAAACACCTGAACCGGTATCCGAAAATCTGTTGTGTCGGGTGTAGACATTCGCTGTAGGTCGTCGTAGAGTCGCTGTCGTTCGAATTAATGAGAGTCCGAGTGGCCGGGCAGGTGAACTGCCCGGAAGAAGTAGGTTCCACCGTCCCCTTCCGGCGGACGACAGCTGGACCCGGTGCACGTTGGCCGGACCTGCCGGAAGGGGACGAACAATCGAGTTCGTCAGCACCGTAGGAACATCGGCGATCCAGGAGGTGGTCACTGAGTAATCGTTCATCAGGATCCGCATCCCGGAAAGCAGTGGATGCGGTGTGTGGAAGCGGCCCTCACGGGTCGGTAAAGCAATGAGAACATTTCCCCCTTCGTAAAATCCCGGGCCCCGGCGCAACCGCGCCGGGGCCTGTCCGCGTTGACCCCGAGAGGCCCTGTGCAGCAACCCGACCCGAACCACGCCGCCGGCGGCCCGAGTGCCGCCGACAAGCTCGACGACGACACCTATCCCGCCTACTCGATGGGACGCGCCGCGGAAATCCTCGACGTCACCCCTGCGTTCCTGCGCGCCCTCGACGCCGCCGAATTGCTGACCCCGCAACGATCGGCCGGCGGGCACCGCCGCTACTCGCGCTATCAGTTGCGGATCGCCGCCCGCGTGCGCGAACTCGTCGACGCCGGCAACGCCCTCGACGCCGCGTGCCGCATCGTCATCCTCGAAGACCAGCTCGCCGAGGCCCAGCGCCTCAACACCGAACTGCAACACGCCCTCGACCAACGCAGCGACCCCGACTGAGACGAAGCGAAACGTGCCCGAACCGGGGAATCGCCGGGGGATCGGGCGTCGTGAAGGGCACGTGGCTCTGCCACCGCCGGCGGTTCGAACCGACGAAGGGCAGCCCCGGGCGTTGGCGGCTCGACGACCGAACCCGCAGCAGGACAGGCGAATTCGGCCCGCAGTGACAGACCTGCGGGATACTACGCGCGGCGGTGACCACCTGCCGTAGCTCGCCGGCCACCGGGGCCTACAGGGCCGCCGGCCGCAGCGCTTCCTGTTCGGTTTCTCGCTGAAGATCTCGACCTGCCCGGCCGGATCGAGGATGGCTCCGGCTTGGTCGATGTCGGCGTTGACCACCGCGTGTATCGCGGCGGCGATAGCGACGGGGTCGTGTTCACACATCGCGTGCAGCAGCTCGGCGAGCAGGCGCAGATGCGCGTGGTAATCCGACCGCGTACCGATTCACCTCCGCCGCGGATGCGTCAGATCTCGGTGTCGTGGAGGCGGTCTCCGCGGTGCGCCAGTCGCTGGGTGAAAGTTTCCTCCCAGACCGCCCCGGCGGATTCCTCGGCGAGGTCGTCGTCCCGGCTACGCGGTGGAGCTGAGGGAATCTCGCGGCGACCGGAGGTGCCGGGGCGGGCCCGCATGGCCAGGATCTGCACGCCCCACGAGACATAGGCCGCCACACTCATGCCGGCAGCCTCAGCCGCCTGGCACAAGGCGCTCCAGTCCTGCTCGTCTACGGTGACCGCGATCTCCCGGCTTCCCATACCCGCCCACGGTAGACCTGGATCCCGTCCGCAACACCACTGGACCGAGGTCGCGGCGTCGATAATTCAGCCCAAGGGCATCACTCGGTCGTTGACGTGACTCTGCGCACACCCTACGGTTAGACATCATCCAAAAAATGTATGACGTAGATGCGGAGTGGACCGGTGTCCTTGGGTAAACGAGCGGTAGTTCTGGGGGGCAGCGTCGCGGGCATGTGTGCCGCGGGCGCGGTGGCGCCCTACTTCGACGAGGTCCTCGTGCTGGAGCGCGACATCATCCCGGCCGACGCCGTGCACCGGCGCGGCGTCCCGCAGAGCAAGCACCCTCACTTCCTGCTCAATTCCGGTCGCCGCGCGATGGGCGAGCTGTTCCCGGGGTATGAGGAGGCCCTGATCGACGCCGGCGCGCTGCACATGATGCCGTCGTTGGCGGCCGCGCACTGCGAAGGCCCGGTGTGGGTGCCGCGTAAACAAGCGCCGATGACCATGGTCTACGCGTCGCGCCTGCTCATCGAGCGCACACTGCGCGACAAGCTGGCCCTGGTGCCCAACGTCAGGGTGGAAGAAGGGGTCAACGTCGAGGGCCTGGAGACCGTGGCCGGCGGCACACCGGACGGCCGGGTCACCGGGGTGTGGGTGGTCGGCGGCGACGGCGGGCGAGACAAGCGCCTGATCGAGGCCGACTTCGTCGTCGACACCCTGGGCCGCGGTTCGGCGGTGTCGGATTGGCTGACCGCGGCCGGGTGGCCCGAGGCCCCGGTGCAGTCTCTGGACGCGGGCGTCACCTACGTGTCCCAGTGGTTCCAGAAGCCGGCGGACCTGCCGGAGCACTGGTGGTGGGCGCAGATGTCGGTGATGCCGACCTCGGACACGAAACCGCACCCGGTCGAGCACGACTTTCTCTGCCAGATCTTCCCGATCGAGGGCGACCGCGTGCTGGTCACCATGGGTTCGTGGGGCCACCCGATGCCCCGCAAGGAAGACGAATTCCGCGAGACCGTGCACAAGGTGCGCGCGCCGGCGTTCGGCCGCGCCGTCGACCTGTGCGAGCCCATCTCCAAGGTGTTCGTCACCAAATCGACCGGCAACAAGCGCCGCCGCTACGACGCGTTGGAGAATCCGCCGGCCGGGCTCGTCGTCGTCGGCGACGCGGTATGTGGGTTCAACCCGTTCTACGCCCAGGGGATGAGTTCGGCCTCGAAGTCGGCGGTGCTGCTGCGCGACAAACTGGCCGCGGCCACCACCGTCGACGGTGCGTTCACCAAGGACTACTTCGCCGCGCAACGCCGCTTGCTCGACGACATCTGGACGCTGGCGCTGGCCCGCGACCAGGGATATGAGAACGCCGAGGGCACCGATATCGCGCCCCGGTGGCGGCAGCGGCTCGCCAACCGGCTCAGCTGGCCGATCTTCAACCACATCTCGGCCACCACCCGCGAGGACGACGTCGTCGCCCAGCACTTCGCCGACGTCTTCAACCTGGACGAATCGGTGACCACGATGGTGAAGAGCCCACGCGTGCTCGCCGGCCTCGCCTGGTTCGCGGTGAAACGCGCCCTGGGGCGCACCAAACTGCCGCTCGGCACCGACCTCCGGCAGGACCCGCCATCTCACATCTGGCGCGACGGGAAACCGCACCCGGCCGGCCGGGCACTCGTCATCCCGCAGGGCACGCCCCGTGACGAGTTCGCCCTCGTCTCGGTCGCGGCCGGAAAGTAGGGGACATGGCAGTCTGCACACCGGGCGACGTCCCGTCCGTCATCACCGGCTACCTCGGCTTCCACTGCGAGACCGCCAATCCGGTGGTCACCGTGCGCAACCCGGCCGACCTCGCGAACTGGACGCTGCCGGTCCTGGAGGTCACCATCATCCTGGGCGCGGTGCTCGCACTCGTCCACGCGATCCGCCGCTGGCGCCGCGACGGCGACCCGACGAATCTGGCGATCTGGATCGCCTCGCTGGTCTACCTGTTCGTGATCGAGCCACCGCTCTACTTCCCGAACTGGTTCCACGCCGAAGAGGCGATGGGTTTCATGTTCTCCCACAACGTCTTCACGGTGAACCTCATGTTCGACCGGTTGCCGTTGTACATCGTCGCGTTCTACCCGGCGCTGAGCCAGCTCGCCTACGAGATCGTGCGAGCATGGGGCTTCTTCGACGGGTCGAAACGCTCGGCGCTACGCGGGTCGCTCGTCGTAGCGCTGGTGTTCCAGGTGTTCTACGAGATCTTCGACCAGCTCGGACCGCAACTGAAGTGGTGGGCCTGGAACATCGACGCGCCGTTCTACCGCGAAACAGTCCGGCAACTCCAGGCCCAGGGCGCGCATGTGGACAAACTGGGCAACCCGGCGGCGGTGCCCACGCTCGCATCCGTGCCGTGGGGCAGTGTGTGGTTGTTCGCCACCGTCTCGTTCGCCGTGCTGATCTATCTCGCGGTGCGGTTGGTGCGCAATCCCACGGCCGAGGGACGCGCCCCGCGCGGCGGGTCGCTCGTCTGGCGGATCATCGTGGCCGGCGTCGTCGCGGTCATCAGTATGCCGATACTGTCGATCCCGACCGCGGTGTTCGGCCGGGACGAGAACGCCAACCACGACGCGCAGACCGTCGTCTACTGGCTCGAGATGGCCCTGGTCTGGGGTATCGGCCTGGCGCTCCTCTTCGCGCAGTGGCGACGCCTGCGGGCGCAACCGGAGCTCGGTGCGGGCGACGCGCGCACCGCGCTGCCCTTCCTGGTCGTGTTCCCGCCGTTGTTCCTGGTGGTGCACCTGGTGCTGTGGCTCACCGCGCTGCCCGCCTTCCTCGACGCGAAAGATGGTGTGACCGCGGACAATACGCCGACCGGCAGCCTGCCCTATGTGATCGTGTGCTTCGTCGTGGCGACGAGTGTGCTGGTGGCAGCGATCACGCGCGCGCGGCGGGCCGCCCGGTCCGGCGAGCGGCTCCCGGTAACCGGTTCACCCGCGGCGACCGGCTGAAGCCGTATGAGAGCATGGGCTCATGAGGACTCGAGGGTGGCAAGGAGACCTACCCCGGGACTCCGATGAGGCCAAGGCCAGGATTCTGAGCGCCGCGGCGACCTGCGTGGAACGCTTCGGCGCTCAGAAGACCCGGTTGGCCGACGTCGCGGCCGAGCTGGGCGTGACCAGGCAAACCGTCTATCGCTACTACTCGTCGGTGGACGAAATGCTCGTGGCGGTCGCCAACGCCGGTGCCGCCGCCTTCCTCGACCGGATGAAGACCGACCTCGCCCACGTCCGCACACCGACCGACGCGATCACCGAAACCATCATCTACTGCCTGCGGGTGTTGCCCGACGAACCCGCGATCGGATTGATGGTGCGCGCCGGGCAAACCGACCTCTTCACGCGCGAGGCCACCTCCGCCGGCGCCGTCGAACTCGGCGTGCAGATGCTGCGCCGACTCGATGTCGACTGGGAGGCACACGGTTTCGACGACGACGCGATGCCGGGGCTGGCCGAGATGGTGATGCGCGTGTGGCTCAGCTTCCTGCAATACCCAGGCAACCCACCCCGATCCGACGACGATCTGCGCGAGTTCATCCGCCGATGGGTCTGCCCCCCCGTATTGTCCGCCGGTCGCGCCTGAGCAGAGGTTCCCGACCGCGCGGGTGAGCGCAGTACGGGGCCAGAGGTCTACTCTCCGAACACATCCCAGCGATTTCTCCGGACTGTGTTAAGGAGCCACGACGCCCCGCAGATGCCGGAGCGCCTACTTGGAATGACTTGGGCGCGGGAGCCATGCGGGCCCACCTGGCGCACCATCGCCGCCGGCTAGAGCAGTGGACGACCGCCCGCGCGGCCATCCTCGACCGCAGCAACATCACCATCGCCCGGCGCTCGAGCATTACCCCCGAGTCCGACCGAGCGCATCACCGCCTGAAAGGGTGTTCGCCTACGAGGGGTTCATGACTCCGATCCGAAGTCGAGATCGGTTGGACCGAAAAGGCATTGGAGCTCGAAGAGAACTGTTACCCGAGCGCGGCGGGGGAGCCTGACAAGGCGGATCATCGCACGACGACGCGCACCCGGCCCAAGTTCTGTACCCGCGCGAAGGAGGTTTGGGGATCTTCGCCGCGCGTCGTGGTGACCCGTAATTCCGGAAAGTATGTGCCGGGCGTGGGGTAGGTCGAGCGCCGCGTCACCACGACCGTTTCACCGGGCGGCCCGGACAACGGCGCGGGCACGAAGTCACCCGTTCCGGTGTTGTTCCATTCGATGCCGGTGATTTTTCCCGCGTCGGGTGGCAGGTGTCGACGGTGATGCGTTGGGCGGAGTCGAGGGTGAGGGCGTAGCCGAGGCGTACGTGTTCGGTGACGTAGTCGGCGGGCAGCTGTGTTGTGCCAGCGTTTCCGTTGGTGCGGTGGGTGGCGGTGAGGCTGGCGTCGGGGTGGACGGTGGTGATGGTCCAGCGGTAGCCGTTGCGGACCCAGTCGCTTTCGCCGAGGCGCAGATGCGGGTTGTTGCGTCGGGTGCAGATCACGTCCCCGACCGAGGCGGCAAGCCCGTCGGCGAGGACGACCTCCGGTCCGGGGTCGGCGGTGGTTCGGGCGAGGCGGTCGGTGCGGGCGCGGCTGTTGAGGTCGGTGACGATGTCGTGGGTGGTGGCGAGCATGAGGGTGTTTCGGCCGTGGTGGTGGTCGGCGAACCACGCGGTGTAGGCCTTGTCATCCTCCGTGTTCAAGTGCACTTGAACACCCACCCGCCCGGATGTGTCACCGGTGACCGGAAACGGTGCGCGAGGGGGGATTTCGTCGCCCCGCTGCGCTACGGCTGGACCGGTCGCGCGTATGAGCGCATCTTATCGGAGATGCTTCCAACGGGTTTGGACAGTAGCAGATCTGGGGTGCTTCGTGGGATCGCGCCGTGTGTCGGACGGTTCAGGTTGAGGTCGGAGCAGGTGAGGGCAGTCTCTGGGGCCCGGGGTCTCTCCGATAGCGCACCGGATGCTGTCGATCAAGGGCGCGGTCGCCCCAGTTCGAACGGGTGATGATCCGTGAACGCCAGCGTGCGGGCATCGCTAAGACCAAAGTCCGCGGCGTCTACACCGGCCGCAAACCCGCCCTCACCCCCCGCCCGCGCAGCCGAACTCCGCGCCTGTGCCGCCAGCGGCGAAGCGAAAACTGTGCTGGCCGAGGAATTCGGCATCAGCCGTGACACCGTCTACACGCGAATATCGTGCGCGGCCCCGACTGGGCCACTATACCGTCAGCGACGACTACGGCTACATCGGCAAAATCGCCTGCCAGGCCAAGGCCAGCGGTGGCCGGGGCCGGTGGCAGGCCTTCGACGAAAACAACCACCTCATCAGCACGAGAACATGGAACACCCTCAACGAGGCAGTCGTCGGGCTGATCGGCGACTACCTCGATCGCGAACAACGCCGAACACACAGTAGAGGGTGAAAACGCCAACACCACAACGTCCCAGCTGTGATCGACGTTTCGGTGCCCTCTTAGGCGCCGCATACCTCGGCTGTATATGATCTTGTTCGCACTACTGAAACGTCCTTTCGGGGTGCACACCCGGTCCTGTTATCTCTTGGCGGAGAGGGGCGCCGGGCTACTTTTTTGCCGGGGTGGATCGCCGAGGTTGCCTGATATCCCCCGGGCCGAACGCGGCACGGATGGAATCCGCTCCGGCAGTTCCGATCCGCCGGCCTCTCGGCCGATTGCCCGATAGCAGTAGCTATCTGGCAACAACTTCCGCGTCCACCCGTATGGCCCCCGACTCTCTATGGCCGAGGGAAGATGACGAAATTGCATCTTTCCACCCTGGAGTGAAAAGTAGATGTAGCATCCTTCTTGCACGGTTTTACGTTGAGGGGATGCCATCATGGCTGTTCGGTTCAAGCTCGGTACGTACTCGCCCATCGACGGTACGGAGCCGATGGGACGGGAGTGGGTCGGCTGGTTCCCGCGGATGACCGAGGAAGAAGCGTGGGAATCCGGCCGCGGCACATGGAAGGCCAACCCCGAGCGGCTCGGACGAGAGAAGTTCGCGCTGATCACCGGCGGCGGGACCGTCCTCGCGATCGGAGAGATCGACGAGGTCGTGCCCTACGACGACCGGTTTGCCGTCCAGGGTCCACTGCTCACGAAGGGCCACCCGGTCTACGACGCCTGGATCGGCCAGCCCGACCCGGCGGCGAACAACTCCCAGAACCCTGTCGGCTACATCGACCTGCCCGAAGAAGCCGAATTCCGAAAGCGCCTCTGCGCCTGCGACTGTGGCGGCTACTCCACCCGCGACTTCCTGCCCGGCCACGACTTGCGCGCCATCCAGGACCGGGTCCGCCGCTACGCTGGCGGCTCGGTACTCACCTTCATCAAATGGATCGACGACACCGCCCACGCCGCTGGCGTGCCCCTGCTGCCGAACGACGACGCAGCCTGACAGTCGCGTGCGCGTCCTCGCGATCTGTTCTGTGTCGGCGCGTGGTCGGTTCGTCGGCCACGCGCGTCGGCGGGTCCAGATTCTGAGACCGCCGGATCTGCGGATTCAGTGAGCTTCAGCCGTTCTCGGCGCCTTATCTCTGAACCAGGGTTTCAAGACATGGAATAACTCAGTGTCGGCATCGGCCCAGGTTGGGCAAGGTTGTGGATATGGGTCTGGAAACGGTGTTCGTGCTCATCTCCGGCCCGGAGGGCAAGAATGAAATCGCTGCCGTCCTGACGGCCTTGTTCGGTGTTGAGCCTCTGAGCACCAACGGCAATGTGGATCGGGAATTCAGTCTGGGGCAGGTCGCGTGGTTGGTCATCGAGGGCGAAGGCTGGGATCCGTGGGATCCGAGCTCGCCGTACGCGGTGTACGAGTGGGACATCCTGGTCGACGGCGGACCCTCGACATCTGACGAACACCTCGGTCGGTGGGGCTTCGACGTTCTGACGCAGTCGACTTCGTGGCCGCTGGCGTACTGCACCGACCACATATCAGCAGTACGATCCGTCCAGCAGCTATGACCATCGACACCCGCGCATCTCCCGACCGGATCGTTGACCACATCGGGGATTCCGACACGTTTCTCCGACACTCATGCGAGCGGGGTGATCATGTCTACGATTCTCAACACCTACTCACTCGGTAGGCGATGAGGTCGTCACCACGACGGGAGGCCAATCATCGGGTTCGACTCTGGGTGGCTTTCGAGAGAGGTCTACAGACCAATCGAAGATCGGTGCAGGCGGTCCCCACCGTTTCGGGTCGGCAAAAGAGACATGATTGCCGGCGAAGTCCACGTTCTCGAACGAAGTAGATCGTGAGAACGTCACGTGGTGGAACCAGGCGTCGCCGGAGAACGCCGCGTTGTGGAACTGGGCGACGCTGGCGAACGTCGCATCGGTGAACCGGGCGTCGCCGGAGAACGTCGCGCCGTCGAACCGGCCGGTGCCGGAGAACGTTGCGCACCTAAACCAGGTGTTGCGGGAGAACGTCGTGCGGCTGAACCGGGCGTCGTCGGAGAATCTGGCGTCGTCGAACGCGGCGTCGCCGGAGAATCTGGCGTCGTCGAACCAGGCGTCGCCGGAGAACGTCGCGTTGTCGAACACGGCGTAGTCGGAGAATCTGGCGTCGTCGAACCTGGCATCCTCGGAGAACTTCGTGCGGCCGAACCGGGCGGCGCCGGAGAACGCCGCGCCAGTGAACCAGGCGGTGCGGGAAAACGCCGCGCCGTCGAACTGGGCGTCGCTGGAAAACGTCGCCCCGTCGAACTGGGCGGTGAGAGAGAACTTCGTGCGGCCGAACTGGGCCTCGCCGGAGAACATCGCCTTGTCGAACAAGGTGGTGCCGGAGAACGTCGCGCCGTCGAACTGGGCGTCGCCGGAGAACGCTGCGCCACCGAACCAGGCGTCGCCGGAGAACACCACGCTGTCGAACCGGGCGTCGCCGGAGAATCTGGCATCAACGAACTGGGCGTCGCCGGAGAACGTCGCGCCGTCGAACTGGGCGGCACCGGAGAACATCGCCTTGTCGAACAAGGTGGTGCCGGAGAACGTCGCGCCATCGAACTGGGCCTCGCCGGAGAACGCCGTCGCGGTTAGATCGATATCTTCGAGGTAGGCGGTGCGGAAGTCGAAATTGTTTGCTGACCATCTATTTTCGGCGTTCGAGCGGAGATGAGCGGCGATGACTCGGACAATGGTCTTGCGTACTTCACTGTCGTTTTGCCGGTATTCGAGGTGGCGTTCCTGGTCGTCGGCGTGGGTTCCGTCGGCGGTGGCACGGTGGTGTTTGACGACTAGCTTGCTTTGGTGGCTGCGGCCGAGTTCGGGTTCGTAGGGCAGGCGCAGGTAGCCGCACAGTACGTCGATGCACTGCTGGCGGTGCAGTCCGTCGGATTCGTCGGCGACGCCGGCCATCGCGTATACCCCCGCGATGCGCACAGCGACATCGCTGGCGCCGAGTTGCGCGGCGGCGGCGCCGAACCGCTCGACGAAACGATTCTGTTCGAGGTCGCGCTGGCGCCGGTAGGCGATCACTAGCGCGACCACGCCGCCTACGCCGCCCACCACGGTGAAGGCGAGTTTGGTGACATCGATCGGGTTGCCCCCGGCCCGAGCCGGATGGAACACCGCGATCAGCACCATCTCGGCGGCTGCGGCAATCGCGGCACCGGTGACGACAGCCAAGGCCACCGCCACCGGCAAACGCATTCGGCGCGACCGCCGCGAGACCGCGGTGAACCTGCGCCCCATCCGCACCGTAGCGGCGCGCACCTGCTTACTCACTGCACAATTCTTACCGAAATGCCTGTCTCATAGGCGGTTTCGAAGGGCTGGCCTCAGATTCCGCCCCCTTATCAGAGGTCAGAGCCCGCGCCGCCACTTCGTCTGGGCGTGGGCGATATCGAGAGCAGAATCTGAGATCTCCGGACCTGCCGGTTCAGTGGACCTCGCCGCCCGACCTCGGCTGTCTTGAATCCAAGGATTCAAGACAGCTCATACGCGTCGCCCGAAGCGGGTGGAAAGAAAAGTGGCGCTGCTGGAGCGCCTAACCTTCGATCGCAGCCTTTTCAAAGCCCGGTGGCGCCGGGTGTTCTTGGTCGGCTGGGACATCAGGCTGAGTCGAACCGCGGCGCTCTCCGACAGCAGCTGCATTCCTTCGGCCAGGTTTCTGCGGTGCTTGTCAGCGACGGTCTTGACACGCGCGATCTTCTCGGCGTCCGCGACACGGTTCTGCAGCCACTCGAAGACGCGTTCGGACGCGTACAGCATGTCATGCAAGGTGTTGACGACGACGTGACCGTAGGGCCCGATGTCGCGGGCGAGTTGTTCCTTGTCGGCGTGCGTGAAACTGCTCGCGGCACGGAAACTCGGTGCCAGCCGAGTCAGGATCGGTGAGATGTCGGGGCTGTCGTGCATGCCTGCCAGCAGCTCCAACGTGGCTTTCGCATACGTATCGGCCACCATCAGCGCTTGCTCAGCGGTCTGGCGGTCCAAACGCTCACGCGCCCTTCTACTTCCGGTCTTGTTCGCCACCGAACATCCCCTGCCGCCAGCCTGCGGTCCTACGAGGGTGTGGATGGCGTGACCTGACGCCAAACCGTCGCGGGCGCGACCAACCTAACCTGGCCTGACGCTTTTTGACTGGTTGGAGGATTACCGAGTCCTCGCAGGGGTTACTGGGTCCAGCCGCGGCGGTTCATGCGTTCGAAGTAGGCGTCGTCGGCGGCTTGTATCTCGTCTTCGGTCATTGGACGGCGTGGCTGTGGTTGCGGGTCTGGTGTGCCGAGTGTTTCGCGGATGGTTTTCAGCCCGGAGGCGACTCGGTCGTCGGTTGTGAAGGGGCGCAGGGCTGCTGCTGCTTTTTGGCGTGCGTCGTTTTCTGCTTGGGCTGCGGCTTGCAGGATCAGCTGCGCGAGTTGAGTGCCGAGCCGCGCCGTGTCGCGGGGCAGTGTGAGGTCACGCAGGTGTCCGGCGGAGTCGACGGTGGCGATAATGGTGCCGTTGGCTGCGGTGCCGGTGCCGGTGATCTTCGCGAGTTCCGCCTTCACCTGGGCGGTTTTGGTCTTCATCTCCTCGATCGTGGCGTCGAGGTCGGGTTCCTCACTCATTGATCAGATCCGCGAACTCGGCCCGGATCTCTGGCTTGTTCCGAGTTTCGGCGATGAAGTGCAGCGGGCTTTTGAGCCCGAAGTAGGTTTCGATGGTTTCGCGTGTGGGATCGGCACCGTGGGCTCGGAGCACACGGATTGTCTCGACGGGGTTGCCGCGTTTGGCGACTGCTGCCCAGTAGATTGCGGGCATTCCCTTGTCGGTCAGCGCGTCGATGTCGGCGCCGGCCGCGAGTAGACGCGCGACGACGTCGGGGGCGCCGGCGTTGGCGGCGAAGTGCAGCGGTGTCCAGCCTTGGCTGTCGGGGAGGTTGACGTCTTCTGTGTCGAGGAGGCGTTCGACCTCGGGCAGGTTCGCGTCGCGGGCGGCGTAGTGCAGTGGGGTGCGGCCGAATTCGTCGAGCTGGGTCATCTATTTCTGCTCCCGTCGGTGGCTGCGGTTACCGGTTTGGTCCTCGATGTGGAAGTAGTCGGGGTGGCTGTTGACGTAGTCGTTGAACTGTTGCTGGTCCATGTTCTGTTTCTGCGCTTCTTCCAGCAGCCTGCGATGCTCGAAGCCGCTGTTGTGACCGTATTCCCAATTCGGGTTCACCGGATACCGCGCGCCGTTGGCCGCATCGACGTAGTACTTGCCATCCGGAGTCTTCGGCAGATCGGTGACACCAGGCTTGTTGGCATAGGACTTGTCGATGGGCACCTTGACGTCGGGCTCGGACTCCACGGTGTACCAGTCGTCGCTGGAATCGCCTTGACGGCGCCACTTCTCGGCCTTGGCCTCGATCGCATCGGTGGTCTCTTGCCGCAGATACGGGCGCCGCAGGTTGGCGAAGGCGGTGAACGGGCCCGGCGCGACCGCACCGTCGGCGGCGGCGAGCGCTGGGCGGGCGCGCAGCAGCGGGATCAATGCCTCGCTGCCGCGGGCGATCGCTTGGGAGACCGCGACCGGTACCCGCGCGACTTCGGCGAGGCCGATGAGGGCGCGGATCAAGGTGGCGATGCGGGCGCCGTAGATGCTGATCGCCAGCGCCATCCCACCTTGGGCGGCGACTTCGGCGCCGCCGCCGGTCAACCATGCGCCGACGAAGCCGGCGGCTTGGTCGACGGCGATGAGCGCGACCATCTCCACCAATGCTTTGACGATGGCGGTTTTGGTGGTGTGCAGCGAGTCGGCGTAGGAGTCACACGAGGTGGCGAGTTGGTCACAGGTGCCGGCCAGGGATTCGAATTGTCCTTTGACGAGATCGTGCTGTTCGAGTGCCTGCCCAGTTTCGGGGCTTTGCTGGGCTTCGATGTGGGATCGCGCGCCGGGCAGGGCGATGGTGGCCATCCGCAGTTTGGTCGCCATCAGCCGCCACGCTCCCGCCGCGCTGCGAAGCTTGTCGGGGTGCCCGTTCGGCCATATCTGGCCTTGCACAGCACCTTTGACCCAACTCCACCCCGTCGGTTCGGGATCGCTGCCCCCGAAGGCATTTGGCGGCTCGGGCGGGTTGTAGACCGTCAGCGATCCCGGCGGAAAGACCAGCGCGTTCGGGTCGGCGTTGGGGCCGGACTGGGAGTTGGCGTTGGCGTGGTTGGCGCCGGTGAACTGCAGTAGATCATGCATCTGTCCACACGCCAGTGCAAGGTCACCGAGAGCGTCGACGGTGTCGTAGGCGACCGGGTCGTAGTCCTTCGACCATGCCAGGCCGGCGTTGTCTGACCCGGCCGAACCGCCACACGCATTCAGGGTGGTGCACAACTCGGTGATCGCCGGAACCAGCGAGTTGCCGTGGATGTCGGCATAGGTTTGGGCTGCGGTGGTGAACCCATTGGGGTCCACCACGATTGGCGGTGGCGCCATCTACGGCCACATCCGCGTGTTGGTATCCATCACGGTCGAGTAGTTGCCGTGCGCTTTCTGGGCGATCGCCCGAAGATCGTCGAGGTTTTCGCGCATCTCCCGCACCCCGGCCGCCCATTCCTCGTGCGCGGTGCGCTGGGCAGCCGCGGCTTGGCTGTCCCACGACAGGTGCAGTTCGGCGATATGACGATCGACATCCTCCAGCCACGTGTCGACGTCTGTGCCGAAGGTCCCCATCGCCGAGACGGCTTCGTCGAGCAATTCCAGATCGACCTTGAACCGGTCGTTCCGATCAGCCACACTCTTCCCCCTTTTCACATGTTCAAGCTGGACTGCTGAATGCCGCCACGGTTGGCGGCTTCCTGCGCCTCATACACATTCGCCGCGTCCGCGAGTTTGAACGACGACTCGTCCAAAGCCTCGATCACTGTCTCGGCGCCCTTCTTCCACTCGGTCCACGACCCGTCGTAACCGGACGCAGCGCTACCGGTCCAGCCTTCAGCTAACAGACGCTTGCCCACCGTGTCGTCGAGCGTCTTGAGCCGTTCCCGCATCGCCTGGGCTTTGTCGGCAACGAACCTGGATGCTTCACGCAGCTTCGCTGGGTCCACCCGCATCTGCTCGGCCAAAATCCCCCCTTCACAGGTGCTTTCGAATCCCGACATGCACTATATGACGCGGGCAACCGGAAGCGAGCGGAGGAGTGGTCATACCGGTCCCTATTACTTCACGAAGCAGAGGCAGTCACCGCCCCAATGAGGGTGCTCTGCGATGGAGAGGAGAGCCTGGCAGCTGGTGCAGGTGGGTTCATCAACTGCTCCGGAACGCCCGGAGTCGGCGGAGTTATTCGGTGGAACGGGAATGCTCGCGGCGATCATGGATGGGACGATGACCGATACGACGGGCCCCGTGACAAAATCTGACTGGCCCGACGTCCCAGTGGCGCGGTTCGCGCTGCAATCGCGCGTGTGGTCGATGCTGGCGTGCTTGAGGTCGAAACCCAGTCCCGTGGTTTCAGACATGGCGTTGCGGTCCGATAGCGCATGCGGCAATGGCGATGAAATTCGTACCGAAGTCAGCCGGCGAATAGTGAAACTGCTTGGAACACATTGCGTTTTCTGGAATAGCGATGCATCCTGGGGTGCAACTTCTGCGTCCCGATTGAGGCTAGACTGCCTCTCCGGCACCCGCTCTATCCATCGTTTGTGGTTTAGCTACCTTCGGCAACTGGTTCGCTTCACAAGGTATGAATTCGACAGATACCAGGCAGGAACGCGCCTGATGCCTCAGAAGGCTGTCCAGGAGCAGCTCTCTCCCTCTGCGTCACACTGGCCGGAACTCCTAAGTCCTACAGGTGGTTTAGGTAGACAGACCTCCGAACTGGGCATCGACAGCGGCCCCACGCTGTCTGTGCCCGAGCTTGGCGACTGTTCAGCAGCACGGCGAACAGTGGAGCAACAAGGTAACGTGGTCAGTCGATTTCGGTCATCTCCGGATCGGAGGTCAGTAGCAGCACGGAGTCGACCTCGCCGGTCTCGGCGTAGCGCAGCTGTTTCTGCACCCGCTCCGACAGCCACCAGCACACCGCCCTGACCTTTACTCAGACGCGGTGCAGCTCGTCGTAGTAGGCCCGGAACTCGATCTCGCTCACGCGTGCAATCTTGGCGTGAATCACGCTGACACACAGCACTTCTCGGTAGTAGCATGCCGTGGGCGCGAGCTCAGCGCACTGGGACCGATCCCGCTGGAGGGGAAATGCGGATTTTGCCTGTTGTGAAGCCGACCTCGGAGCAGTTGCAGCTTCTCCTCGACACGAAACCTGGTGTCTTTGTCATCAAGGGGGCCGCTGGCAGCGGCAAAACGACAACGGCTCTTATGCGGTTGAGGCACCTTTGCGCATGGTGGCTGAAGCGCAGGGAGCGACTGGGATTGGCACGTCCTGTGCGAGTGCTCGTACTCACCTACAACCGTACTTTGCAGGGCTACATTGCGGAGTTGGCCGCCGACCAAGTGCAGGCAGATGCTCATCTGCAACTCGAAGTCACGACTTTCGGCAAGTTCGCTGTGGACCTTGTCGGTGGCCCGGACGATAGGGAAGCAAACAACATTCTACAGCGGCTGATTGCGCAATTCGGAATGCCCGATGATTTCCTCGACGACGAGATCCAGTATGTGCTTGGAAGGTTCGAACAAGCACGCTTGGAGGAGTACGTCACAGCCCAACGGGACGGCCGCGGCGTTTCGCCGCGAATGGAGGGAGCAACCCGGCGTCGGCTACTTGACGAGGTGATCTACCCCTATATTCAGGCGAAGAAGGTTGACGGGCTGCGGGACTGGAACGACGTCGCGATTGAGGCTGGCGACTCACCAGCGGAGCCATGGGACGTGGTGATTGTGGATGAGGCACAGGACTTCTCAGCCAACCAGGTTCGGACGATCCTCAAGCATGTGCCAGACGATCACTCCGTCACGTTCGTGCTAGATGCGGCGCAGCGCATCTATCCAAGATCCTTCACCTGGAAAGAGGCTGGAATCCCGTATGTCACTAGTCGTACCCTGAAGAAGAACCACCGTAACACCAAGCAGATCGCTGCATTGGCGCGCAGCCTCGTCGACGGTATGTCGGTCGGCGACGATGGCATTCTGCCCGACTTCGATGCGGCAACAGTGACGGGAGCGTTGCCCAGCATGCTCGTTGGCAAGTTCAGCGATCAAATGGATTGGGTGGTCAAGAATGTGCTCGATACCGCCGACCTGACCGATGAGTCGGTTGTCTTTCTACATCCGCGAGGCGGAGGTTGGTTCGACTACGTGAAGAGCAGGCTCCGAGACGCAAGCTTCCCTTATGTCCAGCTCACCCGAGCCAGCGAGTGGCCCGGCGGCGCGGAAACCGTTGCCCTCTGCACGATCCACTCAGCTAAAGGGCTTGAGTTCGACCACGTCGTGATTCTGGGGCTTAACCAAGAGGTGACGCCTCACGGTGACGGTGCCGATGATGCCGGCCTCGACAACCTGCGTAGGCTGTTAGCCATGGGGGTCGGACGTGCGCGTAAGACGGTTACGATCGGGTACAAGGCAGACGAGGCATCTACTCTGATCGGGCTGATAGACCCGTCCACATATCGGAGGGTCGACCTGTGAATCGCGAGATCATGGACTTTGTCCAGGCCCGGGGTATCACTGAAGTTGTCCATTTCACCACCAATCACGGCTTGCTCGGTGTGTTCGCATCCCAAGCGGTGCTGAGCCGAGACCAACTAAATGCGGATCAATACCTGGAAAACATCCGCAAGGTCAACTGCGCCTCAAGAAAAGATCCGGAGTGGACTGATTACGTCAACATGTCAATCTCGGTGGCGAATAAGAGGATGCTGACAACCTCGCAGGGGTGGCACGGCGTCGAAGACGTCTGGTGGGCAGTGCTCTCGTTTTCGGCTGAGGTTCTTGCAGACGAAGGGGTCTGGTTCACGACAACGAACAACACCTACGCAACCACCGTTCGGCGAGGGCAAGGACTCGCTGGACTCCAAGATCTGTACAGTGAGCCGATCCCGTGGGGATACTACGGTGCCGAAAGTTGGCGCCGCGGGCTGCCCGACCACCGACCTACGAACGATCAGGCAGAGGTTTTGTATCCAAGGTCGGTACCCATCGGTAAGCTGCGGGCAATCTATGTGCCCAAGGAGGAGCATTTGGAAGATATAGAGGGTTGGGTTGCTGCCATCCCTTCGGTTCCTCACGTCCCGGTTATGTGTCGACCAGAGGTTTTCTTGAATGGCTGAGCCTGGAGTCCGCCCCGCACGCGTGAAGTCGTCGATGCTGTGGTCAGCTTGGGCGGACGCTTTGGGCTGGATTTCCGAGCTCACAACCCCCGCAAACCTGAGACGGCGTACCAAGGGCCGTGACCTAACGGAACCTTTCGGCTGGCATCGCCAAATCGGTGGACGAATGGGCGTTCGCGTAAGCCTGCCGGAAGGCTGCTATTCCGACGACACGCAGCTGCGTCTGGCCACGGCGAGATCGATCTCAAGCTCTGGATTCGACGTCGAAGCTTTTGCGCGGGTAGAACTCCCCGTCTGGCAGGCATATGCCTTGGGAGGTGGTCGAGCCAGCAAGGCTGCCGCAAACGCCATGAGCAAGCACAGCGCCAACTGGGCTACAAACTTCTACAAAGGCTGGGAATCGGCAGGCGGAAACGGTGCGGCAATGCGCATTCAGCCCCATGTATACGCCGCTGCAAATCTGATGTCATTCCGTCATCTCGACGATGTCATCAAGAACTCAATCGTAACACACGGCCATCCCAATGGTATTGCTGGTGCCGTATTTCATGCAGTAACACTCACTTTCGCTCTTGAATTCGGCAGCATCCCGGAACCGAATGAATGGCCCAAGCTCCTGGGTGTTATTCGCGATGCTGTCGGTGTATTCTATAATACTCCCGAACTGGCAGCTTATTGGATGCCTCAGTGGGAGAGCGTATCTGGCGAAGAATTCAGGACGGCGTGGCATCGAGCTGTCGATGATATTCAGCGGCTTCTAGATTACTGCATTGAACCCTATTATTCTCTCAAGTCTGCAGGCGGAAATTTCGGTGTAGCCAAAAAAGCCTATGAGCCCCTCGTGGCGGCTTTGGGCCTGGATCAGGAGCAAACGCGAGGCAGCGGCGTAGCCACTGCAATCGCGGGACTGGTGCTGGCTTCGGCGTATCCCGAGCGCCCGGCACAGGCTGCTCGCCTCGCAGCATCCCGCCTCGCAACAGACACCGACACCATTGCGACTATGGCGGCGGCGCTTGTGGGAGCGGTGAGTCCAACGGAACTACCGTCGCCGCTGTTGGATGCTGAATATATCTCCGATGAAGCCGAGCGGTTGGCCCGTATTTCGGAGGACGAGCCGGTCAAGGCTTTTCCCTATCCAGACTTGTTGCGATGGGCACCTCCCAAAACGGGGCTCGACAGCGTCGGGATCGCGGATGGAGGTCTGGCGGTCGCAGGGTTGGGCTGGGTGCAGCCAGTCGGCGATTCGTACAGCTCCGGAGCTGGAAATTGGCAATGGATGAAGTCAACGTTCGGGCCCACCATGCTGCTGAAGCATCGCTCAGAGCCGCCTGCTCTACCTCAAGGGAACTGGCCAAACGACCGGCGGTTGCGGCAACAGGTTCGTAGCCAGGGTGTGAGCGAAAGCAAAGGTAGCTCAAGCGCACGTATCTCTACGGACTTCGCTCAGCTCGCCATAGGCGATAGCGACGGTGGGCAATCGAAACCGACGGACCCTCGTATCGAACTGGAAGTAATTCTGAATTGGCTTAAGAAGCGGCAGTATGTCGATCGCGACCTGGGCTATGCATTTCGTCGCGTAGTCGAAAGTGGCACGGACGAGCAACTTTCGCAATTCACCCGAGAGGTAGCCCGCGCGCTACGTCCATCGAAGGAGCAATAGGCCGGCGGACCAAGGGCATCGACTGTGCAGGATCTGTAGAGCTTCGACGCTGTTTGGGCCGACGCGCGGCCCGGGGCTCCTAACTGAAAGGCACGTCATGGGCAGGATTGAGTACTACAACGATCCCGCGGCGCCGAAGCCGAATTAACTGGTTGTGGCGTGCAATCTGCTTGGCACTGACGACCAGGGAGCCATCCTGCTGCAACGTCGCCGCGACACCGGCCAGTGGGCACTGCCCGGTGGCGCTATGGACGTCGGCGAGACCGCGGCGGACTGCGCCATCCGGGAGTGCCAGGAGGAAACAGGCATCACGGCTGAGATCACGGGATTTCTTGGCGTGTATAGCAATCCGAATCACATCGTCGCCTATACCGATGGCGAAGTCCGCCAGCAGTACGAGAACACCTACATCGGCCGGCCGATCTCCGGTGAACCGACGATCAACGATGAAGCAGACGGCGTGGCCTTCGTCGCGCCAGCGGACCTGGACGAGTACGACATCCACCCCAGGATGCGTCAGCAGATCGGTGACTTTCTTTCAGGCTGCTACCCCTACCTTGGCTGAGCCGCCAATCGGCGCTCGACACGATCCACAGTCGCCAGAATCTCGGGCTCCGGACGCTGGATAACACGCTATGCCTTTGATATCCGATCCGAGCTGGCATGCCGGCGAACATCGCCTCTTGGAAAAATGTCGATGCCCGAAACTGCGGTGATAGTTCCGAGCGCCGAGCTGATCGGGATTCGATCGTATCGCAGCGCCAGGGCTGGACCGGTCGCGTCAGCGAGCGCATCTATTGATGCTGCTTCCAGCGGGTTTGGGACGGTAGTAGGTCTCGTGTACGTATGCGGTTGAGGTGTGTCGGCTCGGAGCCGCTGAGGCCAACCGGCGTACGAAGCGTGTGAGACGTGGTGACCGCCGACACCAGGATTATCGGTCGACGCTACAGGCGGGCGCGGACTGCTGTCGCAGGCCCATGCCCTCAGGAGGGTACATCGAGCATCGGAACGGGGATGAACTGCGGTTTCCGGGTGGTAGTTGCTGGTCGAAGCCAAATATCCCCGTAGATCGGTGGTGTGGGTGTCCGGGTCGGCGGGTTGCTGTCGAGTAGGACGGTAGGTGATGGTGGCGGCCGGGTCTGTGTGGTTCTACTCGGTAGCGGGTTCGGGTGAAGGGCCGCGAAGTGTCGGGCGCGGTGGTCTGTCTCGCTGTGTTCAGGGCTTCTAAATTCGTGTGGCGTGGAGTGGACCAGCTAGCGGGAACCTTGTACAGCGATTGGGCAGGGGCATTTTGCGGTAGTCGGAGGGCGTTCCGTCCTCGGCGGCGGTGTCTTGGCGAGGAACTATGGGACGTCGTAGCAGTCCATCGTCGAAGCGCGGTGAAGTTCGTCATCGGGCCCATGCCGCGGCCACCGCAGTCCGGCTGAGGAACTATGAGCCCTATGCTCGCTGTTCGGCGAAGTTGTCGGTGGCCCGCTTAACATGATGAGCAGGTCGAGAAGTGATGCCGCATCCGCGGTGTCCGAACAACAGGAGGGGGAGGCATGGCAACGTCGAGCCTGGTGGCTCTGCGGAAGGCTTGCGTTCCACGGGATGACGTACTCGAAGGCGGGTTGGCGGACAACCACTTCGCAGCGCAATTGGACAAGGTGGTCCGGGAGCCGGAGCACTATCCGGTCTACGGCGATGCGGAGGCATTCTTCGCGCAGACTTACCCCACGAGCGGTCTGAAGACGCTGCTTACCAAGACCTTTGGCCGTCTCAGTGGAGCGAAGGGGATCGCTGGGGAAAACGGGGTGCTCCGCCCGACCACTTCATTCGGTGGCGGAAAGACCCACGGCCTGACAGCCGTCTACCACCTTGCCACAGGTGCGCGACCCTCCAACATCGCCGAGTTCCTCGACCCGAACCTGCTTCCTGACGGTCCGGTCCAGGTCGCAGCCCTAGTCGGCGATGTCCTCGACCCCACGAATGGACTTGAGACCAATGGCCATCGCACCTACACAATGTGGGGTGAGATGGCAGCCCAGATCGGTGAAGACGCCTTCGCAGTGATGGGGGCGAACGATGCCCAACGCACTGCTCCGGGCACAGCCACGATCAAAGCAGCATTCGGCGGCAAGCCGACGGTAGTCATCATCGACGAGGTCGCCAAGCACCTTCGGGCGGTGACTTCCTCCGGCAGTGAAGACGTACGCCGCATGGCCGGCGCGATTCCTGTCTTCCTCGGTAACCTCTTCGAGGTTGCCTCCGACCCCACCAACAAGGTCTCGGTGATCATTACCCTGGCAGCGACCACCAACGCTTTCGGGGCGGAAACCACCGAGATCAGCGAGCTGACCGGTGAAGAGAAGGAGAAGGTCGACGCCGCCAACACGGCCTCTGTCAAGGCAGCTCAGGAAACGGGTGACTTGATGACCCGCGCGGTGCAGCCGAGCGCGGTGATTAAGCCAGCCAATGACAACGAGATTGGCGAAATTCTCAAGAAGCGCCTCTTCGTGTCTGTGGATGAGGGCGCTGCCAAGGCGGCAGGGGAGGCGTACCGGGATTTCTACGAAAAGCTTGGTAAGACTGAGCAGCTCGCCGGCGGAGCCGAGCACCCTGCTACCTATGCAGACCTAGTCACCAAGACGTACCCATTCCACCCCGAGCTAGTCCGGGTCCTCGATAAGCGCCTGGGCAATATTACTGATTTTCAGCGCGCCCGCGGCGCGCTGAAGCTTCTGGCCGAGGTCGTGGCGAACATCTACGCCACCAGCGATGACGCAGCGGTCATCAACGTCGGCGACATCGACTATTCCAACGAGCCGGTCCTCAACCACCTCACCGATGGCCTCGGCCGCGCTGAGTATGCGAGTGTGGCCAAGGGCGACTTCGCCTCCAAAACCTCCCACGCAGCTGCCGTCGATGCTGATGTCTTTCCTGGCAAGCCTGCGTACGCCACCCGTGTGGCCCGTACCGTGTTCACCCACTCTCTGGAGATGGTCGCCACGGCCGGGGCGGGTCGCAACGATTGGCTGGTTGGCACCTTGCGCCCCGGTGAGGACGCCAACATCTTCGATAAGGCGTTGACCGAGTCGGAGAAGGTTTTCTGGCATCTGTCCTACGACGGCTCTCGGTGGCGTTTCAATATCGAGCCCAATGTCAACGCCATAATTGAGACGGAGAAACGGAATGTCGCCAACACCACGGTCGCCGCGGAAGTACGCAGCCTGATAACGAAGGCGTTCGCGAACGACGGTGGTGTCACCGCGATCCATTTCCCGTCAGGCCCCGCCGAGATTCCAGACAAGGGCACGCTACGGATGGTCGTGCTTGACCACGATGCCGTAGCCGTTGACCAGCGCCACGCAAACCAGCCGCCGACGCAGATTGTGGAGATGCTCGACAAGGTCGGCTCGGTTGGCACGCCCCGCACATACCGCAACTCCTTGGTTTTCGCGATCGCCGACGCCGAGCAGATCCACGTACTTAAGGACCGGGCACGCTCGCTGATCGCCTCCAATAATCTCGCGTCCGACACCCATCGGCTAGGCCAGTTCAGCGAGGAGGTCCGCAGAAAGGTCGAGGCGTACGACAAGGAGGCCCGCCTCCAGGCGCGCATCGCCGTCACCCGGTGTTTCAAGCACATCTACTACCCGGCCGATGAGAAGGCCACTGGCTACCTGCGTCACCGTGAGCTCCCCGCCCAGGCCCAGGGTGACCCAAAGAATGCCACCTCCGCAGTCATCACCCTGCTGACGGACGAGGGCAAAATCCGCACCAGCGAATTCACGTCATCGTTCCTGCGCACCCGTACCTGGGCCAACAAGGAGGCCACGAGCACCGCCTCCATCGCCGATTACTTCTGGTCTGACCACAAGGTCCCCATCGTCCGTAATATCTCCCTGCTGCGCGACGCGATCGTCAACGGCGTCAACCACGACAACTGGGTCTACTACGACTCCGCCAAGGGGAAGGCTTACACGGCAAACAACCAGGCCGGCATGTCGATTGCATTCAGTGCCGACACCGAAGTCATGACCATGATCGAGGCGCAGAAGCGTGGCCTGCTGGTGCGTAAACCCACCCAGACCGACATCCGCTCGGTGCTCACCGGGGACCAGCTGACCGGTTCTGAACTCCGCGCCCGCCTGGAGGTTACGTGCGGTGGCGAGCCCTCCAAGACCGAGGTTCTCGAGCTGCTGGCCACCGCCGTGCAGTCCAGCGAGTACCGCTGGATCGTGGTCACTGACACCGAGCCCGCCGCGGGCGTCCGGGCGCTCTCACCATCGGCGATCAAGGACAAGGGCCTCGACACCCTCCACATCCTGCCTCGTGAGACCGCCGACGCAATCGGCGTCGAGATCCCCACCCGCACAGCCACTTCTAAAACCTTTACTGCGAACGGTGCCGGTGGAGTTGCCATGCAGATTCTGATCGACGCCGTCTCCGACTACACGATTCGCACCATTTCGACCCTCACTTTGAAGGTGAGTGCGGATGCTGCGTCTGGCACCAGTGACCTCGACCTCGCCGTTGCCTGTCTCGGCATGCTGCAGAAGCAGACAATCTCCGTCCGCTCCACCATCCGTGCCGAGTACAAAGGACTGACCGGAGGCGGCATACAGTTCCAAGGCACCGCCGAGCGCGCCGACTTCCAAATGGTGTATGGCCACGCAAAGAAGGCGCTCACCGCCGCCACGAAGGTGGTCGGTGATGTCACCCTCACGTTCCGGTTCGACCCGGCACTCGACGTCGATGACCCCCAGTTCCTGCATATCCACGATGTAATCAAGAAGCTCGGCATGAAGAACACAACGATGACGGCCGAGGTGACCAAATAACCATGCCCGAACTCATGACGGTCCCGAGTCGACGGCTCGCTGCCGTCGATGGCGTCCGCGGGTTTCGTCTCACCGTGAAGCCCGGCTCCGGAGAGACCTACGGCCTCACAATTGAGGAGACTTACGGTGAGGCCACCGCGGCCCTAACCGCGACCGTCGTTACCCTTACTCCGCGGCAGACGGGCCGGGTCATGGACGCCCTGTTCGCTGCCGTGAAGCGGTCGGGCTACCAGTCCAGCGTACTGACCTTCACCCGCAAAGTGCCCATACGGCTCACCGAACCGGACGGCGTACGTCTGGCACTGATTCTTTTGGCCACCCAACCCATCGCGAAGCATGAGCGCGTTCGAGCTCTTGTCGCCGGCGTCAACGCCATGAGCACCGAGGAGACCTACTACTGGTATTCGAAGTGCGTCGGAGTTGACGCCAGTCGCGCCCGTAAAGCCCTCCGTATCCTCCTCTCTGACGACTGAAAGGACCCGAACCTGAGCAGCACTAAGCCGCGCGTTCTCATCGAGGACTGGCTCCCCGTCGCCGAGCTCGGCATCGAGTCCCGCCGCGAACGCGGCGCCGCCTCAGCGCTTCCACCACTCTCCTTCCTCCATATCTGGTGGGCCCGGCGCCCCCTCGTTGCCTCTGCAGCCGTCGTTCTTGCAGGCGTGCTTCCCGCATGGTCCGAGGAGCTCGCCAAGTCGTTTCCTGATGCCGTCGAACTCCGGGATGAGGCGGCCTACCGCCGCTGGTTACTCCATCTCGTCGGCATCTGGGGTGATCCGGTCACGGCCCGCCGCCTTTATGACGTCGCTGTTGCAACAGGCCAGCGGATTCCCAACCCGTACACCTACAGACAGGCATTCCGGAACGCGATCCCGCGCAAGGACATCGACCTGCTCCATGCCGTGTTGGTCCACACGTGGGGCAAGCTCCCCCTGATCGTGGACCCGACCGCCGGTGGCGGGTCGATTCCGTGGTCCGCCAGCCGACTCGGCCTTCCGGTCGTTGCCAACGATCTGAACGGCGTGGCCGCGAGCGTGCTCAAAGCAGGCGTCGAGATCCCGGCGACCCGCGGGGTCGATCTTCTTCCGGACCTTAAGAAGTGGGGTGGCATCCTCGTCCAGCGCGTCGAGGGACGCCTCAAGGAATACTTCCCACACGGCAGGGCTGAGACAGTCGCCACCTATCTGTACGCCAACGCCATCCCCTGCCCTCGTACCGGTCGCCTCGTCCCGCTCTTGCCTGATAAGTGGCTCCGCAAGACCGCAGGCAAGGAAGCAGCCGTCCGGTTGCTCACCCAGTGCGATGGCGTTGACCTGGTCGAGCCGATCTTCGAGGTTGCCCTCGGTAGAGAGATCGACAAGACCGATGCTTCCACTGGTACCACCGCTCGGGGCAAGGCCATCTCTCCATACGACAACCTCGTCATCGACGGCGACTACATAAAGAAGGCCGCACAGTCCGACCAGATGAGACAGGTCCTCTACGCAGTGGCCATCCGCAAGCCTTCTGGCGAACGTACTTTCCGGGCACCCAACCAGATGGACCTCGACGCCATTGCTGCCGCCGAGGCGGAGCTTGAAGAGGTGAAGCTGCTATGGCAGGTGACGGACATTTTGCCGTCTGAAGAAATCCCGGCAGAAGCCAATTATGACCGCGGTCACCGTATGTATGGCATCAACTCCTGGCTCGACTTCTTCACTCCGCGTCAAGCCTTGGTGCACGGGGTCTTCAGCGAAGAGTTCGCACGCATCGTGCCTGAGGTCCAGGAGTCGCTCGGCGGGTCGGCCGATGCCATCCTCTTTGAGCTTGCACTGATGCAGGGCAAGGCGCTCAATTGGAACTCTCGGGCCTCCACCTGGGACGTTTCGCGCCAGAAGATGCGTAGCGTCTTCGAGAAGCACAACTTCTCCTTCAAGTGGACGTTCGCCGAGTTCGAAGGTGCCACCGCGCTTTACTCATGGGCGCTGGACCAGCTACTCGACGCCTACGGCGGCATTGCTCGGTTGCTCGACGAGACTGGAAAAACCGACGACAACCTCGACGACCGGCTGACGAGGAACGTGTCCGTCCTGCAAGGGAGCGCCGCAAGGCTTGATCTTGAGGATGGCTCAGCGATCCACATATGCATGGACCCGCCGTACTACGACAATGTCATGTACGCCGAGCTGGCTGACTACTTCTACGTCTGGGAGAAACGCACTCTGGGGCGCCTAGCCCCTGATTATTTCCACGACGACCTGACTGACAAGCAAAACGAGGCGGTGGCTAACCCGGCGCGCTTCGCGGCGATGGGCGGGCGGCGCAAGGAACTTGCCGACGTCGACTATGAGGCGAAGATGACAAGCATCTTCGAGGAGTCACTTCGAGTCCTCGCCGATGACGGCATATTGTCGGTGATGTTCACTCACAAGCGAGCCGAGGCGTGGGACACCCTTGGAATGGGCTTGATGCAGGCAGGTTTCACGATCGAAACATCATGGCCGGTCAACACCGAGTCAGAGGTGTCACTGCACCAGGCGAACGTGAACTCGGCGGCGTCCACAATCATGCTGGTCTGTCGCAAGCGAGATGATCGAGACGGTGACGTCAAGGTGTATCTCGATGACATCGAACAGGACATCCGACGCGCAGCTCGAGAGGCGGCAACCCAGTTCCAGCACGACGGCATCGAGGGCGTGGACCTGCTGTTGTCGACATACGGCCCGACGCTCTCGGTGATTTCGCGGAGCTGGCCGGTCTTTTCCTCGACCCCGGGCGAGGATGGCCGCGACAAGTTGTTGCGGCCGGAGGAAGCCCTCGCCCTAGCGCGCGAGGAGATCGTTGGCCTGCGCCGCTCCCGCCTGGTCGGTATGGCGGCGAAGGTCGACACGCTTACCGACTTTGTGCTGCTGGCCTGGGACACCTTCGCCGCCCGTGAGTTCCCGTTCGACACTGCCCGCCTATTAGCGCTTGCCGTTGGCGGTCTCGACATCGACGAGCTTGAGCGGGCCAAGGTGGTCGCTAAGTCCTCGGGCAAGGTCACCCTGCTTACTCCGAGTGAGCGTGTGCGCCGAGGTGGCGACTCCGACGCTCCGGGCGTGCGGCCCGAGGCTGAGTCGTTCGACTACATCATCGACGCGGTCGACACGACCCTGTATATCGCAGAGCACGACGGCATGCCGGCCGCGAAGCGATTCCTCGATAAGCACGACTACGTCAACGATGCCGGGTTCATCTCCACTCTGCAGGGGCTGGTGAACGCAATGCCGCGCACCAAAGTCAAGGGCGAGTGGATCGTGCCCGAGGCCGGTCGACTTGACACACTGTGCACGCTCTACTTCTCTGACGTGACCCTGCCGGAAGTCAACGACGTGGCCACGCTGGTCGAGGACAAGCTCGACACGCTCTTTGAGTTGGAGTGAGATTGGCCGACTACGACGATGCTCTGTTCCCTGGTGCCGCGGCCAAGCCCGCGGCACCGACGCAGGATGGTCTCTTCGACCACAACCCTGTAACGGCACAGGACTCGTTCCGCAGTGTGGAGCTGAAGGCGATGTACTCGCCAGACGATGCACCGTTCACGACGTTTTACGAGCCGCTGCTTTCCAGGGCCATCGCCTACGATCGTGCAGTCGGCTACTGGTCCGGGGCAGAGCTGCAGTTTGCCGCGCAAGGAACGGCCTACTTCATCGCTGGTGGCGGCGTGATGAGGCTCATCGTCGGTGCTCAGCTCAGCAAGAAGGATATCGACGCGGTGCTCTCGGGTACTCCGCTCGACGATGTGGTCGCCGCGCGTTTATTGGCTGATCCTGGCCTGGAGGGCACGAAAATCGTGCAGAGCGAGCACCTCAGTGTGCTGGCCTGGTTGGTCGCCAATAACCGGCTCGACATCCGAGTCGGCATCCCGGTCGACAAACATGGCCGCCTGCTCACCCATCAGGAGTCGGGCCGCTATTTCCACACGAAATACGGCATCTTCACAGACCGCTACGGACATAAGGTCGCATTCAGTGGCTCCAACAACGCTTCGGTCACCGCATGGGTGAAGAACCACGAGACCTTCGACGCCTACCGATCCTGGCGCTCCGAGTCGTGGGAGGACTACGGCGCGCCCAAGGAACGTGCGTTCGACCGGCACTGGCGCGACAACCCCGACGAGGGGTGGGCCATCATTGACCTGCCCACCGCCGTTCGAGAACACCTGATAGAGCACGCTCCGGCCGCTCCGCCGTTCCCATTCGAATCACTCGTGCCGGAGCCGAAGACTGAGGAGGATGATCAGGAGATACCGCCGCCAGTCGTTGCGGATGTCGATTTCCAGCCGGCGTGGGACGAGCTGATCGCTTTACGGGATGCGCCGAAGAAATCCGCGTGGACTGGCGTGGGTACTGCGTGGGCTAGACCGCTGCCGCACCAAGCCGAGCTGATCCACAGAGTTGTGTCGACCTACCCTCGCGGGTATCTGTTCGCCGACGAGGTCGGCCTCGGCAAGACCATCGAGGCAGGCATGGTTTTGCGTGAGCTCTTCACCTCTGGTCGGGCAAAGAAGGCGCTACTGTTGGTTCCCGCCTCGGTGATGAAGCAATGGCAGGAAGAGCTTCACGAGAAAATGAACCTCGACGTTGCCCGCTACGACAAGGGTGGCTTCATCGACCGGTTCGACCAGCCCATCACGACGGACTCGAAGGCGAACCCGTGGTCGGCCTTCCCCTTAGTCCTCGCTTCTTCCCATCTCGCTCGCCGCCGTTCGCGTCGTTCCGAGATCCTTGAGGCCGGACCGTGGGATGTAGTCCTGGTGGACGAGGCCCATCACGCCCGCCGCCGCGGCTCCACCGCCTCCGATACTCCCAACTCCCTGCTCGCGCTGCTCCTGGAGATGAAGAAGCGCAACATGTGGCAGGCCCTGTATCTCGCTTCGGCGACCCCGATGCAGATGCACCCTCACGAAGCATGGGACCTCATCGAGCTTCTCGGACTGCCGGGCAAGTGGGGTGACCAGGCGTCGCATTTCACGCGATACTTCACCTATCTCAACGAGCCGCCTGAAAGCCGTGGCTGGAAACTCATCTGCGACATGCTGGAGGACTACTTCTCCGACCCTCTCGCTGAACGCGACTGCGAGCTGGAGCGGCGGATCGACGACGAACTTGGCTGGGCCGACGCGTTCACGGTCACTGGGATGGCGGGCAGTCCGCCGTCAGCTGACCTCCGGCTCCAGTTCCCCAACGCCATCTCCGAGTGGATGGATAAGTGGGCACGCCGCCACACTCCGGTCAGGGACCGTGTCTTCCGTAACACTCGGAAGACCATGCGGGCTTACCAGGAGGCTGGCATCATCCCTGCTTCAATCGTCATCCCGCACCGGCACGTCACCGACGAGTTCATCACCCTGGCGCCGAACGAGCGCAAGCTGTATGACCGCATCGAGGAATACATCCGCCGCCACTACAACGCTTACAAATCCGATAAGGCCACCAAGGCCCTCGGCTTCATCATGACCGTTTACCGGCGCCGACTGACCTCCTCCTTCGAAGCGATCAAGCAGTCCCTGCAGCGCCGTCTCGACGTCCTCGAGCAAGGCAAGAGCCTCGCCGACCTCCTTACAGACGACGATGGTGCCGACCTGGAGAATTCCCTCTTCGACCCCGAGATCTTCGACACCCGAGCCGACCATCTCAAGAAGGAGATCAGCGAGCTCCGCTCCTTCCTGAACAACCTCGGCGACATAACCGGAGAAGACACCAAGGCCAAGAAGCTCGTCGAGGACTTGGCCGAGTCGTTCAAAACCTACGACTCCGCGGTCGTGTTCACTCAGTACACCGACACCATGGACTACGTCCGCGAACGCCTTCTGGCTGCCGACTATTACAGACTCGGCTGCTACTCCGGCCGCGGCGGCGAGATCTACGATCCCGGTACAGGGACATGGAATCCGATCTCCAAGGCCGAAATCAAGACCCGGTTCCGCAGCGGTGACATCAAGATACTGATCGGTACAGACTCGATGAGCGAGGGCCTCAACCTTCAGACGTCAGGCCGCCTCATCAATTACGACATGCCCTGGAATCTGATGCGCGTCGAGCAGCGCATCGGCCGTATCGACCGAATCGGCGCTACTCACGAACACCTCCAGATCAGCAACTATTTCTATGAGGACACCGTCGAGGAGCAGGTCTACAAAGGCATCAAGGAAGACTACGTCGACTTCACCAACATCCTCGGCGGCGCCGCCCCCGTACTCGGGACCGTCGAGAAGGTCATCGAAGACCTCGTCCTCGCCGCGAACATCAGCGACGAATCCATCGCCAACGAGATCGCCGGCATTCGAAACCAGATCGACGACATCAACAACCAGCCCATCGGCACCGACGACCTCGGCACCCCTGACGAGGAACTCACCATCAATCCTCCGCCGGAGTTGGTTGGTGAGATCACTCCGGCAGGTCTTGCCGCCAAGCTCACGAACAACCGACTCTCAAGCCGCTGGCTAGCCGCAGACGACGGTAGTCCCGGAGTTTACAGACTCTTCCTTCCGCATAACGAGACCCGTGTCTCGTTCGGACTTGCCAACGGTACGACGTCAGCCGATTGCTACTCAAGTCAGCCGACCACGCCCTCAGTCCTGGTGACATTCGACCGTGACATTTGGGACACGAGCAGCGACAGCGACCTCGTTTTCCTCACCTACGGATCACCGGAATTGGGCGCCCTCTTGCCCGCCGATACCGTCGATTCGTAAACGCGATGTCAAGTGCATCGCTCTTCGGTGGCCCGTTCTCAGGCCGTGGTGGCTTGTACGAGCGAACTTCACCGACTTTGAGCGGGTCCTCGGCGACGACCACCCGACCACTCTGTCCTCCAGGAACAACCTCGCCGGCGTCTACGAGAGGGCGGGTGACCGCCCCGAGCTATCGCTCTGTTCGAGCGGACCCTCACCGCCTGCAAGCGGGTCCTCGGCAGCGAGCACACGACCACAAGAGTGGTGCGTGACAATCTGGCTGGTGCTATCGCTTCTGTACCAGAGCAGTGATCTGCGGAATTGATATAGGAGCTATACCGACTCGGACGTCTTGTTGGATACACCGCAGGCAGACATCTCCGGGTAGGTAGTCGAGACTGAAAACATTGCTGTCGTTATGCTCGCCGGGCTCGACGAAGAAGTTCGACCCAGTCCTCGTGTGCTCGAGCGTCGAGCATCTGCCCGTCGGGTTTCCGATGGGGCGGTGTGGCAGCAGGTCGCGGCACGTCTGGCTGATGACCGTCTCGGAGTGGCGGCGTCGGAGGATGGTCGTCGGACGGTGATCGACTATTCGGTGCTCAACATCGCTCTCACTCGCCTAATTGTGATGTGGCTCGACAACCCTCAGTTGGTGTAGTAAATCGAAGCTCGTCCAGGTCTATCGTTTCGGAGACTTTCCGTTTCCTGGATTTGCTGCCCTGACATGCGCATTGTCGGAATTCGGGCCTCGGCGGCATCCATGGGGTCTTCCTGTCTGCCAGTCGATATCGTGAACTTGTGTCAACAGCCACTCCAAACCCGCGCGTTGCCGTGTTCGCTCTCGGCGGCACGATCGCGATGACCGCGACAGACGCCGGCGGGGTAGCACCGTCGCTGACGGCTGAGGATCTCGTCGCGGCGGTTCCGGGGCTCGACGCCACCGGCATCGTGGTCGATGTGGTCCAGTTTCGGCAGCTGCCCGGGGCGTCGTTGAGTTTCACCGATGTCCAAGCGCTGTCGGATGAGATCTCGTCCCAACCGCGGTCGATGTCGGGTTTCGTCGTCACCCAAGGCACTGACACGATCGAGGAGACGGCTTACCTGCTGGACCTGTTGTACGCCGGTGACCGGCCGGTCGTGGTCACCGGAGCCATGCGAAACCCGACGTTGGCCGGCGCAGACGGGCCGGCGAACCTTCTGGCCGCGGTCCAGACCGCCGCGGCGCCAACTGTGCGCGGCCTGGGCTGTTTGGTCGCCATGGATGACACGATCCATTCGGCGCGCCAGGTACGTAAGACCCATTCCACTGCAACATCGACGTTCGTATCGGTCCACAGTGGCCCAGTGGGATACGTGGTCGAAGGGCAGCCCCGAGTGGTCAACTCCACTGGTCGGCGCCTGGTCGTGCCGACCAAGCTCGCGGACGATCTTCGGATCCCGCTGTACACCGCCACCCTCGGCGACGACGATGTCAGCCTGCGCGCAGTGTCCGAAGGCGCCGCCGGTCTGATCGTGGCCGGAATGGGTGTAGGGCATGTTCCGATGAAGATTGCTGCGGCACTGGACGGCTTGGCCACCCGGATGCCTGTGGTCCTGACGTCACGGACCGGGAGCGGTCCGGTCCTGCGATCCACCTACGGCTTCCAGGGCTCCGAACGCGATCTGATCAGCCGCGGCCTGATCCCCGCTGGCTACCTTGACCCACTCAAAGCCCGGATCCTGCTGGCCACACTCGTGTCCGGCGGACACGACATGGAGGCGATCCGTCGGGCATTCGCGGTCGCGGGCGGTTACGAGGACGCCGAGATGTGGCCATGGCCTGCGACGTCCGAGGAGGGAAACTGATGCGGGCACAACAACTTCAGCTCGGCCGGACCTTCGGTGTCGCCTTCGACCACGGAGACGACTTCTTCGAGGCCCTCGCCGACTTCTGCCGAGAGAACGACATGCGCGCCGGGTACATCCCTTCGTTCATCGCCGGATTCGCCGAGGTTGATTTGGTGGGGGCGTGTGACCGTCTCGACGATCCGCAGGCGCCGGTATGGACGAAGGTCCATCTGCGCAATGTCGAGGCATTCGGTGGCGGCACTTTGGCCTGGGATCCCGCCGCGGGGTTGGTCAAGCCGCATATTCATGTTGCGGTCGGTCTGAAGGAGCAAGCGGCGGTCGGTTACACCAGCCATTTGCTCGGCGCGCGTGTCCAGTTCCTGACCGAGATGCTGGTCATTGAGGTGAAACAGCCTGCCATGGAGCGGGTTTCGGATCCGGAGCTGTACGACGTTCCGCTGCTTCGCTTCCGATGATTGCGTTGGCCGCTGTGGCTTGAGTGGTCGATAATCGGAACCGTGGGGCAGGCTCCTAAGAAGCTCGATCCGACGACGTCGCCAGCGGCGATGTTCGGGTTTCGATTGCGAGAGGCCCGTAACGATCGTGGCCTGTCGTTGGCCGCGTTGGGCAGGGCCGTTCATGTCAGCGGTGACCTCATCGGCAAGATCGAGAAGGCCGAGCGGAGTCCGGCGCTGGACTTGGTCGCGCGACTTGACGTGATCCTCTGCGCGCGAGGAGATCTGGTTCGCTTGGCCCATCTGTTGACAGCGCCGGAGACAATGGTGCAGGCATCGCTGACGACGGTGCGATGGGCGCGTGAAGTATCGCGTGGGAGCCAGGAAATCGTCATCGAGACGCCCGCGGGCCGATACTTCGACGGCGCGGTGACCCCGGCGGTCGTTGTTCCGGCTCAACTGGTCGACGATCAGGTAGTCGCGACCGAGATCATTGGCGCACGGCCACAGTTGCGGCCGGCACGCCGACTGGTAGTCACGGCCGTGCATGGCCCCGATCGACCGCGATTCTTCGGAGTGGACACGAGTCGGCGCCGGCTGCCTCCGCCCGCGCAGACGGATCCCGTTCGTGTGCCTCTCGCATACGAGCTGGATGATCTGACACTCGGATTATTGTGGGCGATCACCAATCTCGACGATGCGCTGCTCGAGGACGACAGCGTGCTGGCCGACGCCGTGGACACTCGGTCGGGCGCAGTCCCGGTCCGAGACGCCGGCTCGGAGCTGTCGGCGGTCTCGCAGATGTGGCTGGGCTCCAGCTTCTGCGCGAGCCACATCCTGCGCAACGCTGGCGTGCTCTCGAGCACGCCGCAGTATTGGACCGCCGAGCGAAGCGGCGAGGAAACCAGCGGCTGGCTACTGTTCGCCCACAAGTTCGCCTACCTGGAGCGGACATCGGTTTTGGTAACAGGAGCGGCCGCGCCGTCACGAACCTTCTGTCTGCCCACCCCGATCACGGACTCGATGCCGGACCGCGTCCTGCTGCTGTTGACCGTCGCGTTGATGGAGTCGTTCGGCATCCGCGTCGAAGTCACCACCGACGCCGAGTTCGCGGTCATTCCCGGCTTCGTGCTCGACCGAGACGATCACGCGATTGTCGCGAACTGGGTCCGTGGCGACGAGCTCTGGCATGTCGACATCATGCGAGAGGGTGGGGCAGTCGGCGAATTCAGTTCAGTCATAAGGCATTCCAGCCATCACAACATCCTCCGCGCACCGGACCCCCGACAGCGTCTGCGCACGCTGTCGGAGTTCCTGTCGATCGACTGGTTGTGGCTGGTATCCCGGTGCGAAGCGCTCGCACAGGTGGGTCTGACACCGTTCATCCGCCCTCGGAGCCGCCTGCTGTCCTTGGCCGGCGTGGATCGGGCATGTCAGTTCATCGCCTATTGCGGTAAGTGATCGGCGCTCGGCTTTATTCGCCTGTTGGACCTCGCAGTGCCCGTTCGTCGTCGCGCACGGTGGCGCCCGATTCCTGCCGGACGCTGACGAACGAACCGAAGTCGGCGCCCTCGAGGCGTTTCAGCTGTGCGCCGAGTTTTCCGCTGCGCGGGATGACTTCGACGTGCCGTCCGGCGGAACGAATTTCGCGAGCCACGGCCAAGGCGTCAGCGACCGATACGTCGGAGTCGTAGAGGACAGCGAGTGTGTCGCGGGTGTCACGGCGTCCGACGAGGCCGATGATGCGTTCGAAACCGATCGAGAAGCCACACGCGGGAACGTCCTTGCCGAGTGTCCGGCCGATCAGTTTGTCGTACCGGCCGCCGCCGGCCACGGAACTCGACATGCCGGCGTGCGAGATCTCGAAGATCTGGCCGGTGTAGTACCCCATTCCACGGACGAGGGTCGGGTCGAATCGCCATTCGACCGATCGCACGAGCGACAGGCTGTCCAGACTGCCGGTCGTCGCCGCCAGGTCCTCGAGGACATGTTCAGGGACGCCCGGAAGCGCGTCGGCGAGGGTGTCGACGAGTTTCCCGGCCTCGACGTCCTGCAGACGGTCGATCACGTCCAGCGCCCGCGAGATCGCGAGCTGCGGCAACCCGAGATCGGCGAGTTCCCCGCGGACACCCTCCCATCCGATCTTGTCCAGTTTGTCCAGGGTGATGAAGAAGCGGTCCCGGCTGGCTTCGGGGAGTTTTGCGTCGTCGGCCAACGCGGACAGGAACCGACGGTCCGACAGTCGGACGGTCATGTTGTCGAGCCCGACGGCATCGAGCGCCGCGGTGGTGGCTTCGATCAGTTCAGCCTCGGCCAAAACTGTTGGCTCGCCAATCATGTCGATGTCGCACTGATAGAACTGCCGGTAACGGCCCTTCTGGGGGCGCTCGGCGCGCCATACGGGTCCGATCTGCAGGGACCGGAACGGGGTCGGCAGCTGGGCGTGATTGTTGCCGTAGAAGCGGGTCAGCGGCACAGTGAGGTCGAACCGGAGGCCGAGGTCCACCAAATCGGCGACTGGACCGGCGTCGACTTGCGGTGGCAGGCCGCGCCGCAGGACTTGGTAGATGAGCTTCTCGTTCTCCCCGCCTTGTCCACCCTGCAGACGGGTGATGTCCTCGAGCGCTGGCGTCTCGATGCGGCGGTACCCGAAGCTCCGGTAGATCTCGGTGATCGCCGACAGCACATGGTCCCGGGTCGCGACCTCTTGGGGCAGCAGGTCACGCATTCCGCGGGCGGGGCTGTTGTCGGCCTTCACGAGGGGATTCCCTTCACGGTAGGTATCGGATGAGAAGCGGCAGAGGCCGCCGCTGACGACAGGACCATGCTAAAGGCCACACACTCCGCCGGTGGCCTCCGGTGTGCCAGGGCGCTATGGGGTTCAGAAGACCTCATAGGCGCGTTGAGCTCGCCGCGCGGCCTCGAATTCGGCACGTGCTTCGTCGCTCTGCCTCCATTCGTTGCCGTAGATCAAATCCAGCTGATCCGGGACCACGCCGTAGACGTCGCCTGGCCGGCTGCGGGCCCCGAGGTCGCCGAGTAGTCGTCGGCGGCGCGGCGTTTGGCGGTCGAGGATAATGGAGTCCGGCGAAGTCCAGTAGTCGACCGGACGGCAGAAGAGTTGGCCAAAGCGCAGCACCACACTGATGCGTGTGTCGCTGGTGACGTTGGGGGCGACGCCGTGGCCGAGTGACAGCGGGAACAGCACGACGTCACCCGCAGCAGCGATGATCTGCACGCTGTCCCGCACGTCGCGGTATTCGACCTTTCCGGGAAATCGACGATTCTGCGACCCAGGAACGACGGCGAAGTTGCCGGAGTTCGGCTCATGGAGGTCGGTGAGGAAGAACTGGGCTTTGATTTGGATCTCGCGGTCGACAGGCGTCGCATGCCGCAGCGATGGTCCCTGGTCGGTGTGGAACGCCACCAACGGGTCGCCGTGGGGGTAGCGGTAGAAGATCTCCGATCCCAACAGCTGTATATACGGGCCCATGAGGCCGAGGATCCTCCCGAACACCCCTGGATGGTCGACCAGAGAATCCAGTTCGGCGCACCATTTCAAGCTGTTGGCGATGCTCAGGTCCCGGTCGTTACCGGCGTCGAAGACGTCACTCCAATCGGAGACCTTCCCGTTGGTGAACTGTGATCGCACGTCGGTCAACGCCGACCGCAGCCCGATCACCTCTGCGGAGCTGAGCGCTTGGCGAATGTGCAAGTAGCCCTGACTGTTCCACTGCTCGCGCTCAGTCTCGGTCAGCAGGTCGGTGGTCATCGGCCGGCCACCGAACCGTAGAGGGTGGTGATCGAGTACCGGGGCCCGTGGGTGACGGTTCGGACCGCGTGGGCTCGGCGCGGCGAAAGCGGCAGCAGCAGTGCGGAGTTGAACGTCGGCGTTACCACGTGCCGCTCGTCACCGATATGCCACCTGTTCAGCGGCATGAACCACTCGGGATGGTCGTATTCCTCGACATGGTCGACAAGTCCGACGACGGTCTCGCCGCCGTCGGACGGACGCCAGCCGTCGGTGAGGTTCAGGCTCACCGACAGCGTGTACTCCGGAGCCGGGCAGTCATCGTGAGGATCGACATAGTCTCGTGCGTCCAGCCGGTATGGCGTCGGTGGGCGCAGTACCTGGATCGGCTGGCCGAACCACCCGCTCAATCGTTCGAGCCAGCCCGGGCTGGTCAGAAAGTTCAGTCCGGCGAGGGCGGGAGGCGATGCCGGAGATGTCGTGACGAGCGGGCTGTTGGGCATCTCCCCGGACCGTGAAGCGCGGTTGGCGCGCTTGGTGTCGCCGATCTCATCGCGCTCGTACACGATGTCGGCGGTCAGGTGGTCTGCCAATGACCGTGCGTGCTCGCTAGGCAGGAAGTTGAGGATCCGCACTGCGGCGAATTCTCCGCAGAGCCGGACCATGTCCTCGATCGACCATTGACCAGCACCTGGCGGTAGGTTGCGGAGCTCGGGATTGGCGAAAGTCATCGTAAATCTCCTTTCCAATCAGCAAGATCCGTTGAGTCGGCCGAGAGCCTTGCCGCGGGGCCGCTTCCAGGGAGGTGTTGCGGCGTCGTGGGCCGCGACGACCACCTTGCTCACCGCAACGGCGGAAGCGAGCGAGGCTCCCCAAGGTGGTCGGCCTTCGACCAGCCGAATCAGGTCAGCGACGGGACGGGCCATCTCACCCGCGAGCTCGGATATCGGCTCGCCATTCGGTGATTGGAGGATCGCGCTCGTCTCGTCGATGGATGCTGTGCCACGGTCGCCGTGGAATTCGACTCGCCACGAACCGCAATCGGGGTGGTCGGCTTGATCTGAGACTTTCAGATCAACGGCCACTTGACCGACTCGGAAGGCCAGATCGGCCTTTATTTCGGCGCCACGCGGATTGAACTCGACAATGGACTTCATCTCGGTGGGATGGTCGAGACCGGCCGAGACCGAACGGGGGACCACCATAGCGATGAGATCCAGTGCGTGGCTGGCGTTATCGACCAGGACACCCTCACGTCGGCTGGCCGTGGACCGGAAGGTCTGGGCTGATTCCGCGTACCGGGCTCCGAAGGGGCCGGACCAGTTGGCGTCGACGCGGTCGAGTGTGCCGATCGCCTCGTGTGACAGGGCATCGGCCAGCCACCTGGCATGGGGCTGGTATCGGCGGTTGAAGGGGGCGAACATCCTTGACCGTGACTTCTCCAGCGCGGCAAGCCGGCGGATGTCCGCTCTGGTGGTCGCGATCGGCTTCTCGGTCAGGCACGCCAGCCGTGGCGGCACCTGCTCGGCGATGTCAAGGGTCAGTCGGTGCGGCACCGCCACGACCAGCGCGTCGAGACGCGCGACGGCGAGTAAGGTGGCGAGGTCGGCGTATACGGTGCCGCCGAAGGTGTCGGCCAAGGCCTCCGCTGACTTGATTCCGCCCGACGTGACGCCGACCAACTCCATCTCGGGGTTGGTGACGATGTCGAGGGCGTGGGAATGCGCAGCGAGCCCGGCCCCGACAAGTCCGATTCGTAGGGTCATGACGCGGTCCTGATCAGCGGAAGGTGGCGTTGGACCTGCTCGGCGGCTTCGTCCCACTGTTCCTTCACCGGTGTGAGTCGGCGCAGGTGAGAGGTGGACCGGAAGTCGGGGCTACAGAACTCGTCGTAGCAGCGCGACACCCAGTCGCGGATGTCGAGTGCCGACATCTCGTCGTTGTGGCAGACCGGCATGTCGAGCCAGCTGGTCGTCTCGTACCAGTACCGGTCCGGGATCGTGATCCCGTACTTGCTCGGGTTGCTGAATACGTCGGTGCCGGGCCGTGGTTCCATGACGTTGAAGGTCGCGACGGTCGGATTGACCAGACGGACGAAGTCCATAGTGGCCGAGAGGGTCTCAGGACTGTCGCCTGGGGCGCCCACTATGAACGACGCATGCAGCTCCAGGCCGGAATCCATGATCCGGGCGGCGGTCTTGTACAACCGGGCCGGCGATGTACCTTTCTTCACCAGTCGCAGCGTCTGCTCCTGGATCGACTCGAAGCCGACGAAGACCCGGTACGCGCCGGCCTTGCGCATCGCGTCGATGACCTGGGGGCGGGCATCCTGGGCTCGCATATTGCTGGTCCACGGAATCGACACCCCGCGCCGTTGAATCTCTTCGCAGATCGCCACCGCGCGGCGCGGGTCGCCGGAGAAGGTGTCGTCTCCGAAGAAGATGGAGGAAAACCCCATCCTGGCGACGATTTCCATCTCGTCGACGACGTGAGCCGGACCGTTCCATCTCGCAGCACGTCCCGCGATCGTCGTTGAGCAGAACGTGCACCGGCTGGGGCAACCACGGGCGGTCATCACCACCGTCTCGTAGTCGTAATCGAGGTAGTTGCGCATGTCGAAGATGTCCCGGTCCGGAAGTCCGTACCGGTCCAATTCCATCTCCGGAGGTTCGGGTGGCGTCACTCGGACACCGTTCCCGTCACGAAACGCCAGACCGGGCACTTTCGCCAACCCCGCGGTGTCCGCTCCCGCCTCGACCGCCGCGGCGAGGCTGACGATGCTGTCCTCGGCGTCGAACAGGAGCACGTAGTCGACGCAGTCGTGCCGGGTCAGGCACTCGCTGGAGATGAAAGACACGTGCGGCCCGCCGAATACCACCGGGGTGGTGGGATTCCAGGCACGAACCGTGCGGGCGATCTCCAGAGCATGGAAATAGCTCTGGGCTACCGAGGTGACACCCACCAGATCCGGCCGCAACTCGTCCAGACGCGGAATCAGCGCGGCGGGGCTGTTGCCCTCGAACGGCAGATCCACGTGGATCACCTCATGACCTGCGCGCTTCAGCGCGCGGGACATGTAGGCGTAGCCGAGCGGAGGATGCAGCAGCAGGGTCTGCGGGTCGTGGGTGTAATGGGGGTTCACGAACAGCACCTTCACGATCGAACCCCCGCTCGCAGCCTGGGAAGACCCACGAAAACGCCTGGCGCACGGCTGGGTTCGACGGCGGGGATCGTCCGGTGTTCGGTACCGAGGTGATGCGGGTCCGAGTCGGTGAATCGTTGCGCACCGCACCGCTCGTCGTACTTGCCGTTGTAGTGGAACGCCTTGCAGCCGCCCATGCATCCTGCGAGGGCGGAGCACGAACCGCACGGCCCTGATGGTGGGTCGGTCCGGTCGCTGTAGCGGGCGACGAGGCGGTCCCAGATGGCGGCGAAAGGCTCCTGCCGAACGTTGCCGATGGACTCCTCGACGAAGTTGCAACCGGATACGTTGCCGACCGGGTCGATCGACACCATGCTCGTGCCGACGTTGCACAGGTTCGAACCGATGAAGGTCTCCCGGGTGCTTCGGTCGGTCAGCCGATCGTCGAGCAAGGTCAGCATGAACGGGTCGTGGGTGTAGATATCCAGAGCGCCTTGGTGATCGAGGATCAGCTGATACAACCGTCGCGAGGTCTCGCGGTAGACCGGCCAGACGGAGCGGTCGAAGACTCCGTGGATATTGTACCGGTTCTGCATGAAGCTGATCGCGTCGACACCGATGCTCAACGCGAAGTCGACGATTCGCTCGACCTGGTCGTAGTTGTGGGTGTCGATGGTCGTGGAGAACCCGACCGTAGTCATCCCCTCGTCCTTCAGCCGCCGCAATGCGCCGACTGCGACGTCGAACGCGCCGGCCTTGCCGCGGACCTTATCGTGCGTCTCAGGGTCGATGCTGTCGATGGACACCATCGTCCGATCGATACCCGCGTCGACCAGCCGTCGGGCATCCACGGCTGAACGGATGTAGAAGCCGTTCAGCATGAGGGTCTGGTAGAAGTCGCGGTCCCGGAACAGTCCCGCTGCATCGTGGAAGTCGCGGCGAATCATGTTCTCCCCGTGGGAGTACACCAGGCTGGCGCTACCGGCGCGGTAGAGCTGGTCCGCGAGCGTCTCGACCTCCGGCAGCGTGAATTCGTCGCGGTCCCGCCGGTATAGGGCATAGCAGTGGCTGCACTTGAGGTTGCAACGGTACGTCAGTCCCAGCTGTACCAGGATCGGGATCGGATGCTCCGGCAGTTGAAAGTCTTCCGGTCGGACGAGTATCTGGTTGTACTGCATCACGGCCGCCCGATCGTGAGCAGGCCCGCCTCGCGGAAGTCCTCGACGAAGCTCATGACATCCGCCTCGATCTCGTCACGTGGTCCGTCGAACTCCGCACCCAGGCGGTCCACGATCTTGGGCAGGGGAAGTGCGTTCTCCGCCAGGAGTTTCACCACCTCGGACGCGGTCTCGTTCAGCTCGTACATCACACCCTTCGCGCGGTCGAACAGCATGGTCAGGCCCGAATTCGTCACCCGGGCGACCGCATGCGGCAAGAGCGCAACAACCACCGTTTCGTCATTTCTCGTATTCATTGCATGCCTTCTCGTTCGACTGACAGATTGGAAATGGTGGACCGCCGAAGCCGGTGTCCATTCGCGTCGCCGACTGGGCACCGGCCTACTGGCCGAAATCAGCAGTGAGTCCGGACGTTCCGAGCCCGCCACTGCGGCCGGCGCCACGGGCGCTTCGATTGAGTCATCGGTCAACCTCCCTTCCGACCCATTGCGTTATGTGTTGCTGTACAACGCAATTCAGGTTCCAGCGCACAGGCCCTGCGGTCAACGGGATCTGGACGCCGATATGCGGACAGCCGTGGTGTCCGCATGTTGATCGACCGCAAGCGAAGCCTTGCGACTAAATGCCTGCGGGAGAAATGTCCGCAGAGTCACGAAAGCTTCGACGAAGCCACACGGGGCCCGGCAGTAGTCCTGGATCAGGTGTCTGTGTAGCGCCACGGCACTGTCGGTTCTTTGAACGCGTGGTCACGCGAGATGAGTGGGTGTGGTTCGCCGGTTAATGATGAGACGGCCATAGCTGTTTCGGCGAGTGTCGCGCGGACGTACGTCATTGTCGCGCCGATGTTCCCGGCGTCTGCGGAGTGGCCGGCGTAGGCGCGGGCGATTGCGTATCCGAAGTTGCGTTCGACCCATGTGAGTGTGGTGTGGCGCAGCCAGTGGGCGGTGATCTGTTGTGTGCGCACCCACGGGAGGTGTCGTCCGATGCGGGTCCAAAGGTGGTCGTACCGTCGGCCGGTGATCGGTTTGCCGTTGCGGTAGCGCAGTAGTTGGCCTCTGGGATCGGTGCTGCGGCTGGCGTGGGCGAGCAGTGCATTGGCGAGGGTGGGGGAGATGGGTTGCCAGCGGTCCGATTGATCCTTTTCGCGCAGCCACAGCAGGCAATGATCCGGGTCGATGTCCTTCGGCCGCAGGGCAAGCGCGCCTGCGCGGCGGCATGCTGTTTCGATGTGCAGGCGCAGGATGAGAGCGTCGAGTTCGGGGTCGTTGCCGGTGGTTTCGGCAATCCGGATGATTTGTGTGAGTTGCTGGTCGGTGAGGGCGCTGCGCGGGCTGGGTGCCCGTCGCGGTTTTGTCAATGTTGTTGCTGGACTGTCGTTTAGGGAGAGGTAGCCGTCGTCGTGTGCGTGGCGATATAAGCAGCGGATGGCGGCCACCATGTGCTCGGCAGCGGAGCGGCCGCCTCGGGAGTTGCGTCGTACGATCGCGTTCTTCTTGGTGGTCTCGACCAGCTGTTTGAATTCCGAGGCGGTAGGTTCGTCGAGTCGTCGGTCGTGCCAGAGGGTTTCGATCCGCGTCCAGTAACTGGCGTATGCCCGTGATGTTCCGGTTGGTACGGCGGTGCGGAGTCGTGGAATGTAGTCGCCGAAGGTGGGCGTGGTTGTCGATGTGGTGGCGCTGTTCACGAGGTCTTCAGGGCGAACACCGAGGCGTTGCAGCAGGATGCGAGCGGTCTCTACATCGATGTGGCTCATTGCTGCGCTCGGTCGTCGTATGCGGATCCAGGAAGGAGTGTTTCGAGCTTTGCCGATGAATAGATCCTGAGGCAGGGAGGAGTGAGCGCGGCCACGAGCACTTTGTCGCCGGGCTGTATGTCAGCCGCATGCCGGAGTGATGCCGGCAGGTAGAGGTGAAGGCTCGGGCCTATTCGAAGTTTGGCCTCTTCACGGCCTACCGGTCGCATTTCGATGCAACCATCGTCCAGCGATATCGAAAGTAGCTGCCCCGTCGTCCATGCCAGATGACGAATTGGGCCTGCTATGGCTAGCCTGCCGCCGGGGCTGACTGTTGATACAGCGATATACGGCGCTACTCGACGATTGCTTGATCGCAGGTCCAAGGATGGGAGAGGCAGGCGCGGAGCCAGCCGAGTGGTGTTTTCCGTTCGGGTGCTTGAGGTGTCGGTATCGGTCGAGTGGTGGCCGGGACCGAAACGTGCCGTGCGCGACATCATGGGCCTCGATTCAGGTTTCAGTGATCGAGTCCTCGCGTGCGCCAGCTCTAATCAAGGGTGACATCTATCCGCTGGCAAGGAAAGTGGTACACCGAATCTTGACGTTCATAACCCGATTGCCGGGGGGCTCGCCGCCTATGTGGATCTTCTGACCGCCTGTGAACGGCGGTGGTGAACGCGATCGGCATTCCGGCCCCAGAACTTCTCGGTGACGGCGGGATGGACTACTTCGGGCAACCGTGGACTGTCAAGTGTGCGCTAGAACATGGTCCTGAGCAGGGAAGATGTCAACTCGCGACAACGGAGGACGACTGGAGACTCTGGTCGATATCGCTCACGGCGAGTGAATTAGTTCGGACTTAGTTTGGAAGAGAGGAGGCTCGTCGCCACGGCGTGTCGTAGCGTCGACACGCGGTTGATTTTCGGCACGAGCTAACTGTTGGCTGCCTGCCACTATCGGTCAACCTTCAACTCAGTTGGGGTCGCGCCGTGGAGGTGAATGCTGCGGTCGAGAGCTACGGGGTGCGGCATGCATGGACCTTCAGTCGCTCTCGCCGGTGCTGATAGCTGAGGTCCGGATCGAACTTGATACTTGAAAAGACCTGATCTGTCGACAACTGGTAGCACTCGAACTGCTCGGCTCTACTTCCAACGCAGCCACTCGGGCAGGGGTTGATCGATTCGGACAGTCTGCGTCCGTTTCGGCATTTCCTCCAGCGCGGCGGTCAGGACCCTGCCGTCGGTCAAGCGGATCTCGAGGTCGAAGTGCGACGCGGATGGGTAATGCTGGGACCTGGATGGCTTCATCTCCGCAATTGTCGTAACCCGCACACCGAACGCGGATCGCAAGATCGAGCTCAACAGTGGTCATCTTCGCGATAGGGCGTGTGGGTGTGCCGGGAACTCCGGTCGGTCGTGGCGGCCGGCCGCGGCTCACAGCCGCGCCGCCGATCGTCTCAGGTGCCGGTTTGCCCGTCCAAGGCGTCGAGGTCCCAACGGAAGTCGCGGCGCGGGTATGTGGGGCGTGGTCGCTGGCCAGCGGAGCTGAGGCGTCGGAGCACCGCCTGCTTGCACGTCACGCACCCTGGTTTACGTTCCGCCGCATCTGAGCCGCTGCGTGACCGGCCTGGCGCGGTGATGCAGAGCAACCAATCGGACTGCAGAGCAATGGTTCGACTCCCGTTGAGCGCACTGTCGGACCTCGCGATCCCGGGCGGGATACGGCCGTCCTCGATTCGCGTTTGTGGGACATCGCACATCCTCGAATCTGAGAGTGCCGTCCCTCGCGGTTCCTTCATTGCATGTCCGGAACGCATGGTTGTCAAGGTCGAATCGTCTTGGAGTCTTGAGATGGTCCATCCCCGGCATCTGTGCTTTGCGTTCCGAGGTAACCTGCCATGGGAATCCGGAATTCAGACGTCAATCCGCTGTGGGGCGAGAGCAGTCCGCGTTCTCCTCGGGGGAGTACCGGCATGACGGGACGCGGGGTAAATGACGCGGTGTGCCAGGCGGGTGCCCCTGAGACTCCTTCGTTCGGGGCCGTGAAGCGTGGCTCCAGCGCCGGCAAGGCCGGTGTCGGGCTCGCCTGGGGCGGTCCCCGGTGTCGGGCATTAAAGCTGGGTCTTCAACCCACCGGAAAGGCGGTTATCCTGCACACGGATAGCAGCCAAGTACGTGAAAAATGTTGCCTGGCAACGCCTTCTGTGTGCCATCACACTGAGACGACGCCGACCCTCTTGGCCAGCTTGCCCAGCTCTCCAGTGGCCAGGTCTCTGCGTGCCTCCCTTAGCATCGCGCCTACCAGCTCACGGACCGGGGCCAGTCCACGGAGATGCTGGGGTGCTGCGTGCTCGCCTCTGAGCAGGGCGTGGAGGGCTGAGCGGTGGTCGCGCTTCATGGCATAGGCCCTGCCCACCTCCACGAAGTACTGGGCGTGCCGGATTCCGTTCGGCAACTGGGTGGGGTCCAAAGTCTCCGCGATCCGCAGGGCCACCCCAGGCTCGCGCCTCTCCACCGCTGAACTCAGTTGCCAGAGCGCAACATTGGCGGAGCCGAAGGTCCGGTTACGGGCAGTGCTGTGGCCTGGCTGGGCATCATTCAGTCTGCTGGCTAGCTCCGCCGCCTCCTCCAGGTGGGGCTGTGCATCACCCCCGGCCAGGGTCTCAGCGAAGCCTGCCTGGAGCCTGGCCATGCCCACGGTCTCCAACTCCCCGCGCGTGGCCGCCTCAGGTGTCAGCCTGTCTGCTGTCCCACTGGCCACGGAGAACGATGCGGCCAGCGCACCGGGGCGGGCTGCGAGAACCTGGGACTTCAGGAACTGGGCTGCGGCTACCGGTGCCAGTGAATCGGCGTGGGAGGCAGCTCTTTCCGACTCCTGCACGGCAGTCCAGGCCAGTGCGTCATGGCCGCGCTGCCGGAGGGCTGAGGAGACGCCATAGGCGGCAGTGGCCAGTAGGTCCCATGCCTGAGTGCTGCCGCTCTCGGTGAGCCGGTAGGCATCTGTCAGCAGGTCAGGCAGGAGGGGCCCGAGGGTGGCGTAATCCCCGGCATGGCGCAGTTGGGATACCTGCTCCACGGCTGTGGTCAGCTCCTCCAGGGTGCGGGGTCTCCTGGTGTCGGTGATGTTCCCCTGGGTCCACAACGCGGTCTCGATGGCAGGCACTGCCCGGTGGAAAGCACTGGTGGAGGGGTCGATTCGGTCATCGCTGCCGGTTAGGTCTCCCAGTGTGCAGCCCAGCGCCTGGGCCAGGGCCAGCATGGTGCGGCGCGAATCCACGGGTCTGAGCCCAGCCTCGTACTTGGCCAGCACCGACCTGCTCAGCCCTGCCCGGTCTGCCAGCACCTGCTGAGTGATGCCCCGACGTGCGCGTATCTGGCGCACTCGCTGACCGATGTAGGTCTCCTCTTCGTCGGCCATGCCGCCTACCTGCGCTTTCCCTGTCGAGTTCCCACGCCTTGCCTGCATTCTCCCCAAATGTTCCCTCAGGGAACAGGGTTCCACCTCTCCAGGGCCAAGCTCCAGTACAAGCCCCACCGCCGGGTGTCGAGGTCCCCGGCGGTGGGTGCGACCCAAAAGGCCGGCTGAAGGGAGCACGGTGGTGGACCCGGTGGAAGCACCTGGGCGGTATCTCCAGCACGAGGACGGTTCCTGGTTGTTCGTCGGGGACGACGGCTGGCCGGTCGCGCCAGGGGAATACCGGGCAGAGCTGAGCGCCGACACGGAGGTGCCTGCCATACCCGCCACCTCACCCGCCGTGGTGAACATCGAGCCCCTGAGCGTCCAGGACGTGGAGCAAAGGGAGCTGGAGCAGTGAGTGGGTGGATGTTCATCGGCTGGCTGGTCGTGGTGGCCCTGCCCCTGGCAGTCCTGGTGGCCGTGATCGTCTGGCCTGAGCGGACTCCCGAGGACCGCACCGTGGAGGGCATCCGGCGGCGGATCGAGGATGAGGACAAGCCCCGCCACCTCCCGTAGCTAGCTGACGGAGAACATGCTGGCGGCATAGGCCAGCGAGGGTGCCCAGCAGCAGCGTGACCGGGCCGAACCAGGTTTCCAGCGGTTCGGCACCTGCACCGTCTCCAGCGAGACCAAAAGATGAAACACGTTTCGCTACAACAGGTTACGGCTTCGGCAACGTCAAACGCACCCGCATACTCGACGTTGTCGCCACCTCGAACCACCCCTTCGTCTACCGGTTCACTCGCTGCAGCAGCGCGGTCCGCGCCACCGCCGCTATCCCACGCACGACAAGCCCTGCCGCGACCAGCGGTGCGAACACGATCCAAGGTGAGCCATGGTGGTAATCGCAGTAGAACCGCAGGACGCTGCGGTGATGGGAGCGGACCTTCCGGAATGGTGCGGACCGCATGCTGCCGCCCTCGCGGTGGCGGATTTCGACCCTTGGATCGAGGACGACTCGCCATCCGCCGCGGTGCATGTCGAGGGCCATCTTGGTTTCCTCGAAGTAGAGGAAGTAGCGGTCATCGAACCCACCTGCTGCTTCGAACGCTTCGCGGCGAAACAGCATGCAGCATCCCGAAATCCAGTCCACATCACTGACTTCGGTGACCGGGGCGCCGAAGTAGCGGCGCGTGGCCGGCTTGCTCGGCCAGATACCGCCCAACAGCGCGTGCGCGATACCGACCGAGTGACCTTGTGCCGGTGGGAACCTGAGCCGTATGCGGACCGAGAGACTACGTCTGTCATCAAATGGATTTGAATTCGGGTTCGTGGAGCTGGGCTTTCGTTCGGAGCGATTCCTGTGCGCACGCAGTCTGACACCGTCGGTTGGGAGGGAATATGCGCCGGCCGCATAAACCGACCGGGCGGCCCGGAACCTAGCTCACACTGCGCCGAAAAGTCATGGACCGCCGACGGGGGCAACACTGTGAGTCACGTGCCGGTCAGTTTTGACGGCATTGCAAAATCTAATTCTAAAGCGAGTTCTTGAGAGCCGGCGAGCTTGTCGTTCTTCGACGCAGAATTGACTTCTGCGACATCGACGCCGTCCTGGATCAGCTTCTGATACACGGCGTCGTACTCGGATTTGTGCACCGCGAGCATCAAAACCTCCTCTGCCCGCGTGGCACCAACGTAAAGAACGCGTCGCGGCTCTCCCGCTTCACCCGAAAGCCACTGTCCGACACCGGTCTCCGAGTATTGCTTCTTATCGTTTGAGGGTATGGCAACAGTCACAAACTTGCGTTGCAGGCCCTTGAAACTATGAATAGTAGCAAAATCGAACAACTGTTTTTGAGTCGCTGGAAGACCTGACCAGTCATTTCCGGATGTGCGAAGTCGACTCGTCTGCACCCAGTCAAAGCCGTGGAGTCGTAGTGCAGATGTTAGTGACGTCCGAAAGACCGACTGAGCTTGCCTGCGGTCGATCTCAAGCGCATGCGCCAATCTGAGCACCCGAACGGTATGCTCCGCCTCGGAATAGCCGAGTCGTTCGTAAAGTTCGTGAGCTGTAAGGTTCGTGAAATCGTCCTTCGCCAGCTCCTGCAGGCACACCGTCAAGTCTCGAAGTGCAGTTCTACGACTGATTCCGTCACTGGTTTTTGCTTGGAGGGTTTCAGTAGCCAGTGCGATGCGTTGAAGCTTTGCGTCTGACGTCGGCTCTGGACTCGATCCGCCAGCGCACGCAGCAGCGTGGCTGCGTTTGTGAGCGAGCACGATGCAGTCTTCGCTTCCAATTTCATAGGTTGCGGCAGCAAGTGTCATGGCGGCGGCTACAGTCGAGAATTTTTCGTACTTCAGGAGCAGAACTGGCGTGATTGAGTCCTTGTTGCGTCCGGCTGGCGCATCAATTACGTCGTCTGACGAACGTAGGCTAGTCGCAATTGCGCAGATCGCCGGTGTGCTGCGGAAATTACCGCTGAGTCGTTTGCCCTTTGGTGCGAGCGAGTCCAACATAGTAGAAACATCTGTGGAGTCGCCACGGAAATCGTAGATCGCCTGGTCGGGATCGCCCACCAATACCAGTTCGATTCCCGACTTGCGGATAAAATCGAGAATGCGCAGATCGTCATTTGAGCAGTCTTGTACTTCGTCTACGATAATTTCTGTGAATCGGTGCGCCAAAATACGCGACAAACGAAGGTATAGTTCGGTCTCATCTAGGTACGACTGAGCGAGAAGCCGTGATGATTCCGCGCTGATATAGCCCTTGCCGATCAGACTCCGACGGTAGCCTGCTGCGCTGCTCTGAAGCGACCGAATCTGCCAGCTCTCCAATTTGTCGAACCTAGTTCGGAACGCTGGCGAAATTTTGCCACGCTCCAATCGCGCATTGCCGGACTTATCAAATACGAACCAATCTAGCGGCGCATTAAAATCGCGACTTTTCACCGTAGTATTTGCTAACTGGCCCCATATGTCCAAGAAGCGGGGTGCGATAGTGTTCTGAGAATTCCAAACTGGGCTCACGATGAAGCGATTAATAAACTTGTCGATAGTACCGATGAAGTTTGGTGCACGGAGTAAGTCGGGACGTGACGAGCACCGTGTGGCAGCTTCTTCAGCCGCGGCGTTGGTGAACGAAAGCAGTCCGATTCCTTTGCGTGGGTGCTGATTTGGCCGTCGAACAAAACGCTCCGCGATTGCATGAGTCTTGCCCGCACCGGGACACGCCTGGACATACTGTGACCCGCCTGTCTGTATCAGAGAAAGCTGTGCCTCCGTAAAAGGTCGATCCTGCTCAGTCAACTTGCTCTCCTATGGAAAAGCGTATAGCTTTTACAAGATAGTCGGGACACTGGTAATCGGCCGAATTCTCAAGGTGTGTCGCAAAGTCGTGGGCAAACTGGCCCTTGCTGATGTACTTTTTCACCTTGCGCAGTTTGGTATAGAAACCGAGTGCGGGGGCGTCTGATTGCGCGATCTCCGTGAGGACTCTCAAAGATTTCGCACTCGTCTTCTGCGAAACAAACGCCTTCTGAAAAGTGGCCAAATTTGTCGCAACAGGCTCCAGCAGATCGGCCTCTAGGGTATGAGGCGCTTCAGCAACGTGCAGAATTTCGCTCGCTCCGATACTGAGCGCTACTGCATTCAGATCGGCAGCACGATTGTAGATGACCGGCTCGAGCGCGTCGTCCTCATCATCGTCGGTTTCTTTCGTTCCGGCTGCCTGGTCCTTCTCGCCGGGGAGCTTAGGGTCTCTATCTGTCACGGCAACCAGCCGATCCACAAGGCTGTTTCCATCGACCTTTTGAAGAAGAAGTTTCAAGTAGGGTTCGAAATCAACACTACCGACATTTATCAGCGAAACTCCGCGGAACCGTCGTCGCCGATCGGCATTTGCGTCGCCTTTTAGAATGTGCTTTACCATCGCTGGGATAATCACCATTTCCGAGATGCCCTCGACTAGGATCACGTTGCGCGCAAAGAGCAGCTCAGCCCTCGTGGCATCAAGGTACTGATTGATCTTTCTCTTTTCGTAAGTTTCAAGGTTTAGCTTTGACAGGGCGAGTGCGCACGTCTGGGGTGCAATAACGGAATCGCCTTGCTGGGTCACCGACTTCATAACGACAATATTATCCAGTCCTGCTGCGCTAGCCAGATTTGGAGAATGCGTCGTGGCAATAACCTGAATTCTACCGGCGGGCCGCGTGTCATCCTGTTTTGCGACGGACTGGCGTGCTTGATCCCGGAGGTAGTCAAGAACCACCGCCTGTAGCTGCGGGTGCAGATGTGCCTCGGGTTCTTCTACAAGAAACAGGGTTAGTTCCGACTCATGCACATTGCTAAGTTCGAGTACTACTGTTGCAAGGTAGAGGAGGTTCGCATAGCCGAGCCCTGAATTCATTAGCTCGTGGAGGTCGAGGTCATGCTCCGACATTTTAAGGCGCAAGCTACGGGTCAATCGGTCAAGTCGCAGCTTGTCGAACCCTAGCCCCACCTTCTGGCCTCGGACAGCCTCCGTCAGAGCCGAAAGCTCTTTCTGTATCTGCTCTTGAGGTCGCGTGATTATAGCGTGCTTCTCAAGCGTTCGCAGCTGCTCTTGCGCCAGGCGCAGGAATGCGTCTTGATCCTCTTGATTGAAGAGCCCTTGAATTATCGATGCAAGCCGATTTCCTGAGCTGGAATCTAACTCCCGATTTGCGTCACGAAGAGGTGCGAGATACACGTGATTGATCTGTTCACGCTTCTCGGGCTCTATGTCAGATCGGCCGTTCGTTCCGACGGAGATCTCTACCCGGGATTTTCGCTCGTTGGCGAAGTCGGGTAAGTAGGTTGTGCGGTAGGTGGCAGTTTCTGTATTCAGATCGAACGCAGCGATGTAGTGTGCTTCCTGAAATTCCGATAGTTGATCGTATTCATTATCGATCACAACCGGGCCGGGGTTTGATCGATTGACGTCGTCAAGTTCGAAGTACCGCGTCCGTCGTCGACTGAGTGGGACGGTTGAGAGCCGTAGTGCCTCGATTATGTTTGATTTTCCCGCGTTATTCTCACCGACAAGGATGGTGATGTCCGGCTGAAGATGCACGGTAGTGTCGACGCAGGATCGGAAGTTTGAGATATGAATTTGACGCAAGTACATTGCATTAAAGTGGCCGGAAGTCGAACTCGTGTTAATGGTTTCTCCATGGTTCAATGTGTAAATATTATTTCAAGCCTAAGTGTGAACTCGGAGCGCATAGGAGAGGAGAGTTTACGGAGGGATGCTTCCCATGCGAGGTGTACACCGATGACGATCAACTGTCAGAAACACTCGCGTCTCCGCTCCAAGGCTTGCCAGATGATGAGGGGAAAAGTCTACTGCGCCACAGGTTGTATTCGGATATTCGTGCCTCTGTTTGCCGGCGTGTCGCGATGGGCTCGGTCACAGAGGAGCTGTGCAGGCCTGAACTGCGCACAGACAAGGAAACACTATTCGACCGTCCAGTATTTATTCATTTGATCTAGTCTGCTAGTTCTGTGAGGTAGCCACGCGTTGCGTGTCCTCACGCAACGGCGGCAACGAATGCCGTAGGAAACTGCATAACGCCGCACTCGGCGATTCTCCGTCCGCAGAAACAGGGCCTTGGGTTCCAGTCGATGGCGAACGCGCGACTACGCACGCCATCGCTGCCCAGCACGCACAGAAACAGCGCGGTGTCGCCGATTGATTATGTAGGTCTCTACAGTTCGAAGTCATAGCCACACTGGGCGCCGGTGTCCGGTTCCGCATGGTCCAAAGGACCTGGCTCGAAACGATCGAATTCGACTCCGTGTGGCAGGGCGATGTCGACGGCGTCTTGGATCGTTTGCGCACGTGGCGACTGTTCGGGGGGTGTGGCTGCGTCAGCTTCTTCGGACGGCGCTGCGGATGTTTTGGTGAGGTCGATGCGGTACCACAGGGCGGCGGCGGGCATGTCGTCAGGCAGTGGGCGTTGGGCGGCTGCGGTGGTGAGGAGGGTTTCGATGTCGTGGCCGGCGTCGGCGGCGGTGTCGAGGTTCTGGGCGAGGACCGGCCACCAGGGGTCGGTGGTCAGACGCGTGTCGATGCGTTTGGCGAGTGGCGCCCAGGTGTGGGTGGCGGTGTGCAGGTCGCCGAGGGTGTCGATTATGCGGGTGTCGAGACGCTGTTGGTAGTGGCGTTCGGCTGTCGGGTAGCGGCGTGGTCCGGTGGGGCGAAGGTCGGTATCGGGGATGCGGTGGGCGGCTCGCCATATGGCGAGTTTTGCTGTGAGGTCACGATTTTCGAGCAGTGTTCGCGCCCATGGGGGTGCTGTCGCTGGTGTCCATGTTTCGACGTCCGCATTTATTTGGGTGACGAGTGTGGTGATGATGCGGGCGCGTGCGTGGAGCTGCTGAGTGGTCTCGTTGTCCGGGAGTTCGGCGGGGATTGCGCGTGTCCAGGGCAGTGGCCCGGTGCCGGTGGAGTGGTTGCCGGTGGTGTCGAGGCGCCAGTCGAGGACGGCGGCCGGGTCGTGGGCGGTGTCGAGTTCTCGTGCGCTCGCGGCCTGTTGAAGCGCGTGGGCAGGGTCGTGTCCGGTTAGGGCGAGGGCGGCGAGATGCTGGCGCAGGACGGGGTAGGCGGGCGCGTCGGTGAGGCCGGGCAATAGTTCTTCTGCGGCGCGATCGAGTTGGTCGAGACGGTCGTCGGCGAGGGTGTTTTCGACGGCCAGGCCGATGGCGTCGTGGTAGGTGTCGATGGCGTGGCCGAGTCGTTTGTGGGGGTTGAGGGTGTCGCGGAGGTTGGCGTGGGCGCTGGTGTGGGTGGCGTCGCGGGCGAGGATGCGTTGCAGGGTCTCGGTGCTGGTGCGGGGAAGGATGGCGGGTTCGGTCCAGGGGGAGGCTTCGCTGTGGTCGGTGGTGGTGGGGATGTAGGCGTGGTTGGCGTGGGTGCCGCGGGTCATGGCGACGTAGAGCTGGTTGCGTGATTCGTTGCCGGTGAGTGCGGTGTGGCAGGTGTCGACGGTGATGCCTTGGGCGGAGTCGATGGTCATCGCGTAGCCGAGGCGTACGTGTTCGGCGACGTAGTCGGCGGGCAGCACGGTGGTGGCGCCGGGTTGTCGGCGGGCGCGCAGGTGTGTGGCGGTGAGGCTGCGGTCAGGGTGGACGGCGGTGATGGTCCATCGGTAGCCGTTGCGCACCCAATCGGTCTCGCCGAGGCGCAGGCGCGGGTTGTTGCGTCGGGTGCAGATGACGTCCCCGACTGACGCGCATTCTCCGTCGGAGACAACGACTGCCGGGCCGGGAGGTGTGGGGTTGCGGGTGAGTCGGTCGGTGCGGGCGCGGGTGTTGAGTTCGGTGACGAGGTCGTGGGTGGGGGCGAGCATGAGGGTGTCTCGTCCGGCGTGGTGGTCGGCGAACCACGCCATGTAGGTCTTGTCCGCAGTGGCGGCGGGGCTGCCGGAGTGGATGCGCTGGTGGTCGAGGTAGTAGCCCAGGCCAGCGGGGTCGCCGTCGCGGAGGGCGAGGCTGGCGGCGGCTTCGTGGGGGTCGGCGAAGCGGACGACGTCGGTCATGGTGACGGTGGTGGTTGCGGTGAGGTCGGTGGCTGTGCCGCCGGGTTCGATGGAGGGTAGTTGTGCGGTGTCGCCGAGGCAGCGGATGGTGGCGTCGCGGTGGGTGAGGAATTCGAACAGGCGTAGCCGTTTGTCGTCGGCGAGTTTGACGTGCTCGTCGATGACGACCAGTGTGCGGGCGTCGACCTGTAGCAGCCATTCCGGCAACCGTGGCGGATATGGAGAGTCGGTGATCGTCTGAGCGGTGGCCGTGTGTTGGTCGAGAATGTGCAGGACCCGGTCGACGGTTTCGACTCGGATGCCGGTGGTTTCGGCGAGGACGGCGGCTGCGGCGGCGGTGGGTGCGAGGCCGAGGACGGTGCCGCCGGAGGCGTGCCAGGCGTTGACGAACACGCGCATGGCGGTGGTTTTGCCGGTGCCGGCGGGCGCGTTCGCGACCGCGATGCGCAGGGGTGAGCACGCGAATTCGGTGACGACGGCGACCTGCCCGGGGTTCAACGGCTTGCCGAAGTTGGCGGGATCGGTGTTGTAGGAGTTGATCGCGGAGGTGACCACATCGGCGGGGAGAGTGCGTGCGCCGGGTTGTATGGAGAGGTCGATGAGGCGTTGTTCGGTGCCGAGTCGGCGCGCGGAGGTGTAGGTCTGACTGCCGGGAACGGTGTAGACACTGGTTCCGTCGCGGCGTTGGAAGATTGTCGGTGGATGTTGGAGGACTGGTTCGGCGGTGATGTCCGGGTCGCCGCGGGCGAGCGATCGTGTGGGTGAAAGCGCCTCGCGGATGACGGCTTCGACCACGTTCGGCCATTGCATCGGGTGGATGTGGCCGCGGGTTTGGCGTTCGGTTTCAGCTCGGATGTGGTGGTGTTGCCACACCGAGCGTTGCCCGGAAACGACGGTGACAACTTCGTCGGCGGTGCGGGAAATCCACGCCTCGTCGACTGTCGGGCGAGCACCTGTAGGGCGATTGAGCACCGAAGAGACGGTGGCCTCGACCATGTTCGGTCCGCCGAGAACTGTGGCGGCGTCGAGGTGCCAGCCGTGGCGTTGCTGGGCGTAGGAACGCGAGAGGTGTTTGGCCGGGCGGGTTTCGAGAGTGGCCCGCTCTGCGAGGGCGAATAGTTCTTTCGGTGTCGGTTCACGCCCGAGCTGCTGCTGAAACGACACCGCAAGCGAATCGAGTCGTTCGGTGATGGCGGCGTCGCGGCGCGACCAGTGGCGAAGCAACTCGATTGGGATGCCGACGATTTCGCGGATGGGTCGTTTGTTCGGGGTGGGTGCGGGCCGTTCGGTGAATCGGATGCCGAGGTTGGTTTCGAGGTGGTGTTCGAGGCGGGTGTTGTAGATCTCGCTGACCACGACGAGGTTGCGGTAGAAGTGGGTGCCATCGAGGGTGCGCCATTTGCCATCAAGGGTGCGTACTCGGTTGGCGATGAGCATGTGGGTGTGCAGATCGGGGTCGCCGGAGCGGGATTCGCGATGGGTGAAGCGTGCGGCGATGAGTCCTTCGACGTCGACTTGCCGTACACCTCCGGTGCCGAGGCGGGTGTAGGTGGCGTTGTTTTCCAACCACGTGATGGCGTCGTCGACGGCGGCGTTGTGGGCGGCCTGTATGGCGTCGGCGATGGGTTTGGGTGCGATGGCCCACAGCGCGGAGACGCTTTTGACGGGGGAGAAGGTGATGTCGAACCCGGCGACCGCTGCCGATTGGGGCCGGGAGATGCGGGCGACGAACCCGGACAGTTCTCGATCGTCGAGGGGTGCGCGGTCGTAGTTTTCAACGAACATCGCTGTGGCGACCTCGGTCCGGATCTGGGCGCGGGTGTCTTCGCCGATGGCGGCGTTGGCGTCGAGTCCGTGGGAGAGGTTGTGTTCCCTATATGCCTGGGCGCATCGGGTGCGGAATGTGTTGTCGCCGTGTCGGGCTGGGAAGGCTTTGCCGAGTCGGCTGGCTTGTTTGGCCGCGTACGCGGCGTCTTTGGGTTTGGCGCCGTTCGCGATTGCTTCGGTGACGATTTGGTATTCGATGGCGGTGGCGTTGGGGTGTCGGCCGAGGCCGAACAACGAACGCATCTGGTCCTCGGTGACCTGTTCGCCGGCTGAGATGTCGAGGGCGGCAAGGCCGGTGCCGTGCCAGGTGCCGGGTGCTTCGCCGCGGGTGGAGTAGTAGTCGGCCAGGCTGGAGTTGCCCAGGTCGGTGGCATCGGCGGCGGCTACCTGGCGTTGGTAGTACAGGTAGCTGGTGCCGGCGAGGATCTTGTGCAGCGTCGCTGTCACGTATCCATCAGACACCCAACAACTTTCGGAATGCGAGGGCTGGAAGGGAGGTAGTTTGTATCAATTTGCGCCGTTTCGCCACGTCGTAAGGAAACTCTCAGCCGGAGTGCAGGAGGTCTGCGTGTGGTGTGTGGATTATGGGAGTGAGGGGTGATGGGGGAGAGGGAGTTGGGGGTTATGTGTATGAGTGGAATGTGGGGGTGAATGGATGGGGGTGTAATGATGTGGTGATGGGGAGAGTGATGGTGGGGGTTGCGGATCTATTGCCTCGGGCCTCTCGTTGCCGCAAGCGGCCCGGCGTCGGGGCGTGGATAAGCGCGGGCGTTGGTCGTCGCGTCGAGTGTCGCGCGCCGTAGCGCCAGGCTCGGCGTTGTCTGGCCTCTCTTACCCGGCCCCCGACGATGGCGCGCATCGACAACGGCGTCCTGTCTTCACTGTCGGCGGGTCCGTTTGTCGCGGATAGAAGATCATGTCGTGGGTGGGTCGAGCGCCTGGGCTCGGGTGAGAATTCTGCTGACGGTTGATCGGCTGCGATGGGTTCGCTTGGCGATCTCGGTGGCTTTGAGTCCTTCGGCGTAATGCAACGCCAGGATGTGTGCGACCTCGTCAGGGTCTCGGCGGCGGGCGGGGTCGCGTGCGCAGATGACCGCCGCGATTTCGCTCCATGAAGTTGTGCCCGCAACGGTCCCTTCCGTCGTGCGCACGGCGTCCTCGTCGACCGGGGTGCCCGAAGATTCCGGCAATGTGTCAAGAACTGTCGTCGGTCCGGCGGACGCTGTGGCTTCTGGTGCGGTGCTGGTGTCGTGGGGTGGTTGTGTGATCGAGATGAGGGCGACGGTGGCTTGGGTCATCGAGCCTTCGATGATCAGCGGCCATAGCCATGCCTGGTTGTGCGGGATGCCGGCGAGTTCGGCGAGGGACCGCAACGCGGTGAACGACAGCCAGAACGCGCCCGCCGCGATGAGGACGGTCAGCACGACGGCGAGTCGGTGGGCGGCGGTGCTGCGCACCTGCTTTCGCTGCAGCACGGTGACGCCGTGCACAGCGGTCAGCAACGCGATCGGTGGCACCACTGCGACCGCACCGGCGATCGGCGGGGCCGGTGCGTGCAGGACGGCGTGCACTGCGTTGCCGGTCACGCTCACCGTCGCGGAGGCGGCGAGCACGCACCAGAAGAAGGCGTGCGCACGGTCGGGACCGTGCGCACGCTCCGGGACGCTCGGCAGGGTGGGGGTGCGCACGACGGTGTCGGGTGCGGGCATGTGATGTGGTCCTTCGGCCGAGCGGGGATCCGGTGTGCACGCGGCAGTGTTCATGTGGCCGCAGGTCCTTCGGCCGTGGCGAGAGGGTGGGGCTCGCCGGTGAGTATGGCCAGGGCTGCGGCGACTTCGAGCAGGTTGGCTTTGACGTAGGTGGCCGTGGTGCCCGCGGTCTTGCCGTGGTGGCCGGCGTAGGCGCGGGCCACGGCGTAGCCGAAGGTGCGTTCCACCCATGTGAGGGTGGTATGGCGAAGCCAGTGCATGGTCACGCCCTGCACGGCCACCCACGGCAACTCTTCGCCGATGCGCGCCCAGATGTGGTCGTAGCGCCGCGAAGTGATCGGTGCGCCGTTGCGGTAGCGCAGCAGCTGCCCCGACACTGGCGCGTTGCGAGCGGCGGCGTGGGCGCGCAGGTGGCGCATGAGTGTGGGGGAGACCGGCTGCCAGCGGTCGGTGCCGTCTTTTTCCTGTAGCCACACCAGGCATTGGTCGGCGTCGAGGTCGTGCGGTCGCAGGGCGAGCGCGCCGCTGCGCCGGCACGCGGTCTCGATGTGCAGGCGCAGGATCAGCGAGTCCAGTTCCCCGTCGTTGCCGGTCTCGGCGGCCACCGCGCAGATCTCGGCCAGTTGCCCGGACGGAATCGCATAGCGGTGTGAGGGTTTTCGTGTCGGCTTGGCGACCTTGCGGGCGGGGTTGTCGCTGGGGCGGATCCAGCCTGTGCTCTCGGCGTAGCGGTACACGCAGCGCACCGCGCTGACGAAATGCTCGACCGCGCTGCCTCCGCCGCGTGAGGCTCGGTTGGCGCGGGCGCGCTCTTGGACGGCTCGGGCCATGGCCTCGAGGTCGGCTTGGGTCGGCTCGTCGAGGCGCCGTGTCGCCCATTGTGTTTCCAGCCGCCGCAGATGCGCGTCGTAGGTGCGCATCGTGCCGGGACGCAGCGTGGCCCGCACCTGCGGGATGACCTCGGCGAAGGTCGGGACGAGCGCGGCGGTGCCGACGAGATCGGCGGGGCTGATCCCCATCTGCGCCAGCAGAACCCGCGCGGCCGCGACCGCCTCGGCCGACGCCACTGGTGACGTGTTGTTGGTCATCGGTGTCAGCGCTCCAGCAGGGCCAGGGCGGGAGCGAGCACCGTCTTGATCGCGGCGGGCGCGACGATCGCCAGCCGATCCCGTCTGCCGAGTAGGAGGGCGCGGTCGCCGATGACCAACTGCACGCGGCGCCGTTGCCGCAAGGGGATATGAATGGTCCCGTCGCGCATCAGGATCGGGCCCTCGGGGTCGGCGGAGGCGACGAGGATTCCGTGCTCGGCGCAGCGCAGCATAAGCCGGTCGCCGGCCTCCCAGCCCAGCGCGGCAAAGACCTTGCGATCCACGACCCGCCCGCCTCGCCCGACCGTGGACATCCCGACGACGAGGTCGGCGTCCGGTGCGGGAACAGGCAGCGGGGCAAACGAATGCGGGCCGTGGATCAGCTGCTGCAAGGGCGTCTGCGGTGGGATCACCGGTGCGATCACGCGCACCACCCCCGCACACCGCGGGGCAATGAGGGTCGAAAGAAAGCACCGAAAAGTAGCATTCGTGCGACAAAAATGCGCGGGTCACAGACTGTTGTCACTGGTCGTCCTTCGCGTGGTTGAGTGCGCTCACACACGCGGACGCCGAATGTGTCACCAGTGACACGAAACGGTGCGCGAGGGGGGACTTGAACCCCCACGTCCGAGGACACTGGAACCTAAATCCAGCGCGTCTGCCAATTCCGCCACTCGCGCGTGATGGTACGACCGTCCAAACTCTACCGGCCCGGAGGCGGATCGCGAAGCCGCGCGGGGGTGTCGTGTACCCACGGGTAACACGAACTGGGATTATAACGATTTGGCAACTCCCAATATGAGGAACCCTCAACTTTCTGACTTCCAAGTAACCCTGCCACCTGGGGGTTCAAACATGAGGGAGGGTCATGTTTGGAGCCGTTCTTGTACGTACGTACCGAAATACTCGAGGGTAGGGGTGCGGGCGTCGGGGAAACGTGAGGCTTTCCTCATGATTTTGTGCGAACCTGAGGCTTCGTCAGGTCCTCAGGGGTGAGGGACGCCTGTGCACGCAAGAGCGAGCGGGCCCCGCGGGGTGAGCCGCCACGAGAAGGAAGTCGATACGTCTTGACGATCAACGAACGCACCGGGACCGGAACGAACGCGAAGGTCGTTGGGGGAGTTTCGGATACGGGTATCAAGTCGTCGCTGCTGGATCGCCTGCTCGGTGGTGAGAAGTACGCGCTGGCCTTCGGGGGCCAGGGGGCGCAGTGGCTGCGTGAGCTCGAGGAGATCGGCCGCGACAGCGCACTCGAGCCCGAGCTGACCGCGCTCGTGCGCGAGGCGGACGCGCGGCTGGAACCGGTGGCGGCGCAGCTGCTGGTGGTCCGGCCCGTCGGCTTCGACCCGATCGCGTGGATGCTCGAGGACGAGCTCGCCGACGGCGAGGAAGGGGAGGAGTCGGCGGCGCCGTCCGCGCAGGCGCTGCGCTCCGCCGCGGTCTCGATGCCGGGTGTCTTCCTCGCCCAGGTCGCCGCGCTGCGGGCGCTGCGGATGCAGGGGCTGGATCCGGCCGAGCACGCGCCGACCGGCATCGTCGGCCACTCCCAGGGTCTGCTCGCCGCCGAGGCCGCGACCGCTCACGGTGCGCGCGACGCGGAACTGCTCGCGCTGGCCCAGTTGATCGGTGCGGCAGCCACACTGGTGGCGCGCCGGCGCGGTCTCATCCCGGTCGGCGACAAATCGCCGATGGTCGCGGTGTCCAATGTCGACCCCGACGAGCTGCGCGCGGTCGTGGCCGAGGTGTCGGAGGGCGTGGATCCGAATGTCGCCGCGGTGGTGTCGATTCGCAACGGCCGCCGGCGGGCGGTCCTGTCCGGCACCGTGGCACAACTGGAGCGGGTTCGGCAGCGCTGCGCCGAGATCAACGCCGAACAGACCCGCGATCGCGACGCCAAGAAGCGCGGTGGCGCGGTGTTCGCCCCGGTCTTCGAGGACGTCCAGGTCGAGGTCGCGTTCCATCACCCCGCGCTGGCCGAGACCGTCGAGCTGGTGTCGACGTGGGCCGCGCAGTGTGAGATCGACACCGAACTCGCCGCGCAGCTCGCCCGCAGCATTCTGGTCGACCCGGTGGACTGGGTGCAGGCCGTCGACGACACCGTTTCCGGTGGGGCCCAATGGATTCTGGATATCGGCCCCGGCGATCTGCTGAGCCGTCTGACCCAGGGTTCGCTCAAGGGCACCGGCGTCGGCATCGTCGCGGTCGCCACCCGGCCCGGACAGCGGAGTCTCTTCACTCCCGGCGCGGCCCCGCAGGTTGCCCCGGCGTGGGATGCCTTCGCGCCCAAGCCGATTCGGCTTCCCAACGGTCGTATCGTGGTCGAAACCTCGTTCACGCGTCTGACCGGCCGGTCGCCGATCCTGCTGGCCGGTATGACCCCGACCACGGTCGACGCGAAAATCGTTGCCGCCGCGGCGAATGCGGGCCACTGGGCCGAGCTGGCCGGTGGCGGTCAGGTGACCGAGCAGATCTTCGCCGATCGGGTCGCCGAGCTGAAGACCCTGCTGCAGCCCGGCCGGGCCGTGCAGTTCAACTCGCTGTTCCTCGACCCGTACCTGTGGAAGTTGCAGCTGGGCGGTAAGCGACTGGTGCAGCGCTCGCGCACCGCCGGCGCCCCGTTCGACGGCGTGGTCGTGACCGCCGGCATCCCCGAACTCGACGAGGCCGTGGCGCTGATCGCCGAGCTGACCGAGGTCGGTATCACCCACGTCGCGTTCAAGCCCGGTACCGTCGCGCAGATCCGCGCGGTGCTGCGCATCGCCGACGAGGTGCCGGACTACCCGGTGATCATGCACATCGAGGGCGGCCGCGCGGGCGGTCACCACTCCTGGGAAGACCTCGACGATCTGCTGCTCGAGACCTACGCCGAACTGCGCAACCGCGACAACGTCGTGGTGTGCGTCGGCGGTGGCATCGGCACCCCGGAGCGAGCCACCGAATATCTGACCGGCGAATGGTCGGTCTCCCACGGCTACCCGAAGATGCCCCTGGACGGCGTGCTGGTCGGCACCGCGGCCATGGCCACCCTGGAGGCCACCACCGCTCCTGAGGTCAAGCAGCTGCTGGTCGACACTCCAGGCACCCCCGACTGGGTCGCAGCCGGGACCGCGACCGGCGGAATGGCTTCCGGCCGTAGCCAATTGGGCGCCGACATCCACGAGATCGACAACTCCGCCTCGCGCACCGGCCGCCTGCTCGACGAGGTCGCGGGCGACGCCGAGGCCGTGGCCGCGCGCCGCGACGAGATCATCGAGGCGCTCGACAGCACCGCCAAGCCGTACTTCGGCGACGTCGCGACCATGACCTACCTGCGCTGGCTGGAACGCTACGTGGAGCTGGCCGCACTGCTGCCCGAACATCAGCGCGCCGGTCGAGACGGCTTCGACTGCGGCACCGACCTCGGTGACGCCATCGCCGACGCCACTCGCTCGGTGTGGGCCGACATCACCTGGCGGGATCGGTTCGCCGAGATGGTGCGCCGCGTCGAGGGCCGCCTCAACCCCGCCGACCGCGGCCGCATCCCGACCCTGTTCGACGACGACAGCGTCTTCGAACGGCCGGTGCACGTGATCTGCACGCTGAAGGAGCACTACCCGGCCGCCGCCGAGACCGTCCTGCACCCGGCCGATGTGCCGTTCTTCGTCTCGCTGTGCAAGACCCCCGGCAAGCCGGTCAACTTCGTGCCGGTCGTCGATGCCGACGTGCGCCGCTGGTGGCGTTCGGACTCGCTGTGGCAGGCGCACGACCCGCGCTACACCGCCGACCAGGTGTGCGTGATCCCCGGAACCGTGTCCGTCGCCGGCATCACCCGCGTCGACGAGCCGGTCGGTGAACTGCTCGATCGCTTCGAACAGGACACCGCCTACACGCTGATCCGCGGCGGCGTCACCCCCGCCGCCGTCGACGGCCGCCGCCGGGCCGCCATCGGTTCGGGCGCCATCGATATCGTGCTGGCCGCGCCCGATGTGCAGTGGGCCGGGCGCACCACTACCAACCCGGTGCACCGGCTCGGCGATCTGCACGAGTGGACCGTCGACGCCCAGGGCGCGCTGCACCGCCCGACCGGCGCCACCCTGGTTCCCGCGACCGGTCCGGACGCCGACAACGCCTACGTCGAACTGACCGTCCCGCTGTCGCCCGCGAACGAGGTCCGGATCCGCATCACCGTGCCGGGCTCGGTGTACAACGGTGGCGCCCCGGTGGTGACCGAGGCCGATGCCGAGACCGCGATGTCGGCCCTGCTGGCCGTGGCCGCCGGACAGGCGCTGCCGGAGGTCAAGTCCGCCAACGGAACTCATGTCGCGCACGTGAATCTGGCGTGGACGCCCGATATGGTCGCCGACCACGCCGGTGTGACCGGTTCGGGTCTGCCGGAGGGCCTCAGCACCATCGGCCGCCGGGTTCCCGACGTGCTGGTCGGCGCCTGCTGGCCGGCCGTCTTCGCCGTGCTCGGCGCGAGCCGTGCCGAGGGCGAAAACGGAAGCGTCAGCAGTGTCATCGAGGGCATGCTGGATCTGGTGCACCTGGACCACCAGGTCGATCTGGTGCGCGAACTGCCCAGCGATCCGGCCGTGCTCAGCGTGCGCGCGGAATCCGCGTCGGTGATCGACACCGACCTGGGCCGCGTCGTCGAGGTGCGGGTCACCGTCGGCGTCATGCGCGATCACGGACTGGAGACCCCGACCGTCGCCACGCTGGTGGAGCGCTTCGCGATTCGTGGCCGCAACGGCGCCGGGGAGCTCACCGATCCGCCGCGTGCGGCCGGGACGGTCTCCGAGGAGGCGACCGAAACCCCGCGTCGCCGCCGTCGCGACGTCACGCTCACCGCGCCGCGGGCCATGGCCGCCTTCGCCGAGGTCTCCGGCGACCACAACCCGATCCACACCAGCAACGCCGCCGCGAAACTCGCGGGCCTGGGTAGCCCGATCGTGCACGGCATGTGGCTGTCGGCCGCGGCTCAGCACGCGGTCTCGGCGGTGGATCCCGAATCTCCGCTGCCCGCACGTACTGTCACCGCCTGGACCACCCGATTCCTCGGCATGGTCCGGCCGGGCGCGCAGATCGATGTGCGCGTCGAGCGGATCGCCGTCGACCGCGGCTGCGAGATCGTCGAGGTGTCCTGCCGGACCGGCGGTGATCTGGTGATGACCGCGACCGCACGGCTCGCGGCCCCCAAGACCGTCTATGCCTTCCCCGGTCAGGGCATCCAGACCAAGGGGATGGGACTGGACGCCCGGTCGCGGTCGAAGGCGGCCAAGCAGGTGTGGGATCGCGCCGACAAGCACACCCGGGAAGCCCTGGGCTTCTCGATCCTCGCCGTGGTGCGCGACAACCCGACCTATCTCAAGGCCCGCGGCGTGGAATACCGCCACCCGCAGGGTGTTCTGCATCTGACCCAGTTCACTCAGGTCGCGATGGCCACCCTCGGTGTGGCGCAGGTCGCCGAACTGCGTGAGGCCGGTGCGTTCGTCGAGGGCGCGATGCTGGCGGGTCACTCCGTCGGCGAGTACAACGCGCTGGCCGCGGTGGCCGGTGTGCTTCCGCTGGAAGCAGTGCTCGAGGTCGTGTTCCAGCGTGGCTCGGCCATGCACGAGCTGGTGCCCCGGGATGCGCAGGGCCGCAGCGACTATCGGATGGCCGCCATCCGGCCGTCGCAGATCGGGCTGCCCGACGCCGAGGTGATCGACTTCGTCGCCGGTGTCGGTGAGCGCGCCGGGGAATTCCTCGAGGTGGTGAACCTGAACCTGCGTGGTTCGCAGTACGCGATCGCGGGTACGGTCGCCGGGCTCGAGGAGCTGGAAGCCGAAATCGAGCGTCGCCGTGCCGAATTCGGCGGCAAGCGGGCCTTCGTCCTGGTGCCGGGCATCGACGTGCCGTTCCACTCGACGGTGCTGCGCAAGGGTGTACCCGAGTTCCGCAACAAGCTCGAGGAGCTGCTGCCGGAGAATCTGCATCCGGAAATCCTTGCCGGACGCTACATTCCGAACCTGGTGCCACGGCCGTTCTCGCTGGAGCGCGACTTCATCGCCGAGATCGCCGGCTATGTGCCGTCGGAGCCGCTGCGCGCGGTGCTCGACGACTTCGAGTCGTGGGCCGCGCGTCCGGAGGAACTGTGCCGGGTGGTGCTGATCGAGCTGCTGGCCTGGCAGTTCGCCAGCCCGGTGCGCTGGATCGAGACCCAGGATCTGCTGTTCACCGACACCGGACGCGGTGGCCTCGGCGTGGAGCGGTTCGTCGAGATCGGCCTGGCGGCGACGCCGACCGTGGCGAATCTGGCGGGCAACACCCTGAAGTTGCCGCAGTACGCCGGCACCAAGGTCGAGGTGCTCAACATCGAGCGTGAGGCCGGCGTGGTGTACTCCACCGATACCGATCCGGCGGCGGTCGACGAGCCGGAAGAGATTGTGGCCGAAGCGGTTCCGGCCGAGACGGCCGCCGCGGCCGCCGCGGCCCCGGCTCCGGTCGCCGCCTCCGGTGGCCCTCGCCCCGACGACATCACCTTCACCGCCGCCGATGCCACCCGCGTGCTGATCGCGTTGTGGACCAAGCTGCGGCTGGACCAGATCGGTCCCGTGGACACCATCGAGGCGCTGTGCGACGGTGTGTCCTCGCGACGCAACCAGCTGCTGGTCGACCTCGGCTCCGAGCTGTCGCTGGGCGCGATCGACGGCGCCGCCGATGCCGATATGGGTGCGCTTTCGGCCACCGTCGACCGGCTGGCCCGCACCTACAAGCCGTTCGGTTCGGTGCTGTCCGACGCCATCGGCGACCACCTGCGCAAGGTGTTCGGTCCCTCGGGTAAGCGCCCGGCGGCGATCGCCGATCGGGTGAAGAAGGTGTGGCAGCTCGGCGACGGCTGGGCCCACCACGTCACCGCCGAGGTGTCGCTGGGCACCCGCGAGGGCGCCAGCGTGCGCGGCGGGGATCTCGGTGGCCTGGTCTCCGGTGCGTTGAGCGACGGCGCCGCGGTGGACGCCGCGATCGACGCCGCCGTGCAGGCCGTGGCCGCGCGTCGCGGTGTCAGCGTCGCACTGCCGGCCGCCGGTGGTGGCGGTGGCGCCACGGTCGACGCGGCCGCCCTCGGTGAATTCACCGAGCAGATCACCGGTCGCGACGGTGTGCTGGCGACCGCCGCTCGGGTGGTGCTCGAGCAGCTGGGCCTCACCGACCAGGTGTCGGCGCCGGAGGCGAGCGACGAATCGCTGGTCGACCTGGTCTCGGCCGAATTGGGTTCGGACTGGCCGCGTTTGGTGGCTCCGGCCTTCGACGCGCGCAAGGCGGTGCTGATCGACGACCGCTGGGCCACCGCCCGCGAGGATCTGGCCACCCTGTGGCTCGACACCGACGCGGAGGTCGACGAGGACCGGATCGCCGGATTCGCCGGCACCGGCGCCGCCGTTGCCGCCCAGGCGAATTGGTGGCGTCAGCAGGCGATGAAGCAGGCCCGGTCCGTTCTGGCCGGCGCATACGAGCAGATCGCCCGGACGGCCACCGCGACCGACGAGGGTGTCTGGTCCTCCGACACCGCGGTGATCACGGGTGCGAGCAAGGGGTCCATCGCGGCCTCGATCGCGGGCCGCCTGCTCGCCGGTGGTGCGACCGTCATCCTCACCACGTCCAAGCTCGACGACGACCGCCTCGCCTTCTACAAGCAGCTCTACCGCGAGCACGCTCGTGCGGGAGCCGCGCTGTGGGTAGTGCCGGCGAATATGGCCTCCTACTCCGATATCGACGCTCTGATCGAGTGGGTCGGCAACGAGCAGACCGACAACGCCGGTGGCGCGAAGGTGCTCGTGAAGCCCGCGATGACCCCGACGCTGCTGCTGCCGTTCGCCGCCCCGCGGGTGGCCGGTGATCTGGCCGATGCCGGGGCGCGCGCCGAAATGGAGATGCGGGTCCTGCTGTGGTCGGTGGAACGCCTGATCGGCGGTCTGTCCGCCCTCGGTGCCGACCACGACGTGGACGCGAAACTGCATGTGGTGCTTCCGGGTTCGCCCAACCGCGGCATGTTCGGCGGCGACGGCGCCTACGGCGAGTCGAAGGCCGCGCTGGACGCGGTGATCGCCAAGTGGCGGGTGGAGAAGTCGTGGGCGCAGCGGGTCACCATGGTGCACGCGATGATCGGCTGGGTGCGCGGTACCGGCCTGATGGGTCATAACGATCCGCTGGTCGCGGCCGTGGAGAAGGCCGGCGTGCACACCTGGTCCACGCAGGAGATGGCCGACGAACTGCTCAAGTGGTGCACGTCGCGGGCTCGCGCCGTCACCGCCACCGGTCCGCAGCAGATCGACCTCACCGGCGGCCTGGCCGGAGCGAAGCTGGATCTGTCCGCGCTGGCCGACGATGTCGAGCGCGAGCCGGAAGCGGTCGACGAGGACGAGCGCGCGACGGTCCCGGCGCTGCCGGTGCCGCCGACGCTCACCTCGGCCCTGCCGACGCCCGAGTGGGGCGCCGTCACCGCCGATCTCGCCGATATGGTCGTGATCATCGGCGCCGGGGAACTCGGACCCTACGGTTCCGCGCGCACGCGCTTCGAGATGGAGGTCGCCGACGAACTGTCCGCGGCCGGCGTCCTGGAACTGGCGTGGACCACCGGTCTGGTGACCTGGGAGAACGACCCGAAGCCGGGCTGGTACGACGTCGAAAGCGGCGATTACGTCGAGGAATCGGAGCTGGCGGAGCGCTACCACGACGCGGTGGTGCAGCGCTGCGGTATCCGCCGCTACGGCGACGACGGTTCCATGATCGACAACGCCGCGCCGCTGCTCACCTCGGTCTTCCTCGACCGGGATCTGAGCTTCGTGGTCAACAGCGAGGCCGAGGCGCGCGCGTTCTACGCCGCCGACCCCGAGCACACCGTGATCAGCCCCGTCGCCGATTCGAGCGACTGGCAGGTGATTCGCCAGGCGGGCACCGAGATTCGGGTGCCGCGCAAGGCGAAGCTGTCGCGCACCGTCGGTGGCCAGATCCCCGAGGGCTGGGACCCGACCCGCTGGGGCATCTCGCCGGATATGGCGAGTTCGGTGGACCGGGTGGCGCTGTGGAACATCGTCTGCACGGTGGACGCGTTCCTGTCCAGCGGCTTCAGCCCCGCCGAGCTGATGAGCTGGGTGCACCCGGCGATGGTGACCAACACCCAGGGCACCGGTATGGGCGGCATGTCCTCGATGCGCTCGCTCTACATCGACAACCTGCTCGGCGAGCCGCGGGCCAACGACATCCTGCAGGAGGCGTTGCCCAACGTCGCACTGGCGCATGTGGTTCAGTCCTACGTCGGCAGCTACGGCGGCATGATCCACCCGGTCGCGGCGTGTGCGACCGCGGCGGTCTCGGTCGAGGAGGGTGTCGACAAGATCCGTCTCGGCAAGGCGGAGGTCGTGGTCGCCGGCGGTTACGACGATCTCGGCATCGAGGGCATCGTGGGCTTCGGCGACATGTCGGCGACCGCGGATTCGGCGGCCATGAGCGCCAAGGGCATCAGCGACCGCTACTTCTCCCGGGCCAACGATCGCCGCCGCGGCGGGTTCGTCGAATCCCAGGGTGGCGGAACGGTTCTGCTGGCCCGCGGTGACATCGCCGCGGAGTTCGGCCTGCCGGTCCTCGGTGTGGTCGCGTTCGCGCAGTCCTTCGCCGACGGCGTGCACACCTCGATCCCGGCGCCCGGACTGGGCGCGCTGGGCGCGGGCCGCGGCGGGGCGGAATCGCGGCTGGCCGCCGAACTGCGCAAGCTCGGCGTCACCCCGGACGAGATCGCGGTGATCTCCAAGCACGACACCTCCACCGCCGCCAACGATCCCAACGAATCGGAGCTGCACGAGCGGCTGGCCGGCGCGCTGGGCCGTTCCGAAGGCGCACCGATGTTCGTGATTTCGCAGAAGTCACTGACCGGTCACGCCAAGGGCGGTGCGGCCGCGTTCCAGCTGATCGGGCTCTGCCAGGTGCTGGAGCAGGGCGTGATTCCGCCGAACCGGAGCCTCGACTGCGTCGACGAGAAGATGGCCGAGTATCCGCATCTGGTGTGGCCGCGGCAGCCGCTGCGGTTCGCGGATCGGTTCGCGCTCAAGGCCGGTCTGGTGACCTCGCTCGGGTTCGGGCATGTCTCCGGCCTGCTGGCGGTCGTGCATCCGCAGGCCTTCGTCGAGGCGCTCGACCCGCAGCGTCGCGACGACTATCTGCGCCGCGCGGAGGAACGCCGGCTCGCCGGTCGTCAGCGGCTGGTCGAGGCGATGTGCGGTGGTGAACCGCTCTACGAGCGGCCCGCCGACCGCCGTCTCGGAGGCGACGGCACTCCTGCCAAGCAGATCCGTCAGCTCGAGGCCGACGTGCTGCTCTCGGCGCAGGCGCGCCTGGGCGCCGAGGGGCTGTATCTGGCCCACGGTTCCTGCGGCACCGGCGAACTGGCCGGTAACCGGGAGGCCGAGAAGTAGGGAGATCGGGCCCGGGAAGTAACAACTCCCGGGTAACGATCCGCCGATATCGATGATGGCTCGCCGAATCCGTAGGCTGCGGATTCATGACCATCCTCGGTATCGGCCTGGATCTGGTGACCATTTCCGATTTCGCCGAACAGCTCGAACGGGCCGGAACCACCATGCTCCGGGAGAGTTTCACCGCGGGTGAGCGGCGTTACTGTCAGAGCAAGGGCACCGATCCGGCCCGCAGTTTCGCGGCGCGGTGGGCGGCCAAGGAGGCTGTGCTCAAAGCATGGGCCACCTCCCGGTTCGCCCGCCGCCCGCAGATCGGTGACAACCCGTATCCGCTCATCGAAGTGGTGAACGACGCCTGGGGCCGGCCCAGCATCAAGCTGCACGGACTGGCAGCGGAATTCCTGCCGCGCGTGCGGGTGCACCTGTCGATCACGCACGACGGCGATACGGCCGCCGCGATGGTCGTGCTCGAGGATCCGGGCGAATTGGCCGATCTGATCGAAAACCCCTGAGGCGCTACGGGCTTCGGTAGTCCGAACCGGCCCGTCGCTCCTGCGAAGGCCGGAACCGGCGACGTCTCGCTCACACGTCGCCGGTTCCGCCCTTCGTCGGAGCGACGGGAAGTCCTGTCGGCGACCGGTACGGGTCGCGGGCGATCAAGCCGTCGTATCGCGTTGTCCGGTGCGCGATTCCTTCTCCGCGATCAACAGGTACGCGACCATGAGCCGCTTGAGTTCGGCCACGGCCGCCTCGTGGCTGAGGCCGTCCTGTACCGAGAAGTTCAGCATCGAATACACCACGTGCACCAGCACCTGCGCCATCATCGAGCGACGCCCGCGCGGGGTGCGCGGCATCAGCGGCCGCAGCATCTGCTGGACCGCCTCGGCGAATTCCTTCTCGTGGATGGCGCCGGTGGCGCGGGTCGACGGGGTCGACTGCATGGCCAGCCATACCTCGCGGCGCGACGGATCGGTCATCCACAGTTCCGCGAGGTGGTCGACGAGCTTGTTCATATGCCGCAGCCAGTCCATCGACGGAATTTCGCCGTGGAAGTCGGCGAGCTCCTGGGAAACGGCCACCAGGTCTTGGCGATTCAATTCGCAGACGATCACGTATTTGTTGGCGAAGAACTGATACAGCGTGCCGATCGGCACCTCGGCGCGGGCGGCGACCTCCTCGCAGGTGAACGATTCGAATCCGACCTCGACCAGTAGTTCGCGCGACGATTGCAGCAGCGCATCGAATTTGCGCTTGCTGCGTTCCTGGGTGGGCCGCCGGCGCGGCATCAACTCCTGTGGGTCGTCCTGCAGCTCCAACGCCGGATCAGGACGCCGGTTCGACCTCGGTGCCGTGCGCGCTTCCACCACATACACCAGGCTAGCGGTAGCGACACGCGGATGACACACGGTGCCGACTTCCGTACCCGCGATTCGGTCCGATTCATAACCCATCCACGCCGAATGTGGTGACGAACACATACCGAGTAGATCTACATCAGCGGGGGTGTGGCGATTGTCGATCGTTCCCGCTGCGGCGTTGAACCGCTGCTCGGCGCAGCTTCTCCGGGGCGGTTCCTGCACACGGAAGGCTTGATCTGTGGTGGTTCGACCTGTGGTGACTCTCGGAGCTTCGATCGCTCGCGACTGCGTGGACGCGGTGGCCCTGCGCGACGGAAGCGCAAAACTGACCGACCGGGTGCTCGCGCACCACGTGATCGAACTCGGCGCCACGGCGCCGAACGGACTGCCCGGACTGATCGAATCGCTGCTGGACGGACTCGCCGCGCAGGTCGGTGCGGAGTACGAGATCGCCGGGGCGGCCGTCACCTATCGCGATGCGGCGGGCCGGCGGGCGGTGGTCACCGGATTGGCGTCCGGTCCGTGGTACGAGGCCTCGCTGGTCTCGGCCAAGTCGGCGCATCTGGCGCTGGCCCGCGCGATGACCTGGGCGAGCGAATTCGATCATCTGCTGATCTGTGAGCTGACGCCGGGATATCAAGGCTTCTCGCTGATTTCACCGCATCGCGACCGGGTGGTCGCGGCCACGGCGACCGCCGCCGGTTTCGTCTCCGAGGATTCGGTGCGGCTGGGTATCGCGGCCGCCTGGGATCAGCTGGATGCCGCGGGCGTGCGGCCCAGTGCGGTCGTCGCGATCGGTTCGGCCGCGGAGCATCCGGGAGTCGCCGCGGTGTTGTCTGCGGGCTTCAACGCGCCGGTGATTCCGTGTGCGGTCGCGACGGCCGGGTCGGCGATCGGTGCGGCGCTCGTGGTGCAGCCGGAGGCCTTCGTCGCGGGCGCGGGGGATCGCGCACGGGTGTCACGCAATTCGGTCGCGGTGGTCGCCGCGGCGAGCGTGCTGGCCGGCGGTCTGACCATCGGCGGCGTGCACGAGCTCACCGACCATCCGCGCTCGGATGCCACCACCCGCCTCGCCGACGCCCGCAACGCGCAGCCGAGCCGGGGCCCGCGCCACGCCCGCCCGGAACCCGGTCTGCCCGCGGTGGATTCGATTCCCGAAATGCCGGTCGACGGTCCCGCCGACCAGCCGTCGTCGGGCCCGCGGCATGCCGCGCCGGATCCGTCGACCGCCGACCCGGCCTCCGCCGGCTGGGGGCCGGACGGATCGTCCTGGCTGGGCGTGCGCGGTTCGGATCCGGCGAGTGAGCCGAAGCGCCTGGCGAAGGAGGCGCCGCAGCCGGATTCGCCGGAGCCGCAGGCGAAGTCGGTGATTCCCGCGCCGACCGAACCTGTCGGCGCACCCAACGGCTCGCTGCTGTTTCCGGGCGAGTCGGCACCGCCGCAGCTCGGCACCGCCGAATTCACCGAGTGGTGGGACAACCACTGGCGGCTGACACTGCGGTGGATGGTCGCGATGATGCCGCAGCGCGACTGAACGCCGCGCAGCGCCGACGAGGGGCCCGGGACGATCGTCCCGGGCCCCTCGTTCCGTCACCGGTCCGCGCTACACCGACAGATCGCGGCGCAACTTCGCCACATGCCCCGTCGCGCGCACGTTGTACTGGGCCACCTGGATGACGCCCTGCTCGTCGACGAGGAAGGTGGAGCGGATGACGCCGGTGATGCGCTTTCCGTACATCGTCTTCTCGCCGTAGGCACCCCATTCCTGGAGCACCTCGCGCTCGGGATCGGACAGCAGCGGGAAGGTCAGCTTCTCGTTGTCCCGGAATTTCGCCAGCTTCGCGGGTTTGTCGGGCGAAATGCCGAGGACGTCGAGGCCGGCCTCGTTCAACTCGGCCAGATTGTCGCGGAAGTCGCACGCCTGCTTGGTGCAGCCGGGCGTACTGGCGGCCGGGTAGAAGTAGACGATCACCTTGCGGCCGCGGTAGTCCGCCAGCGACACCGGCTTACCGTCGGCGTCGGGAAGCGTGAAATCCGGCGCGGGGTCGCCGGGGCCGAGTTTTTTGGTATCGGTCATGCCAGCACGGTAGCCCACCGATGTGACAACGGACGCGACATCGGCGACGGCGGATAGACTCGACGGCCAGCGACCTACCGGAACGACAACAGGAGACAATGTGGCGAGGGATACCGAGCACATCGAGCGGGAGATCGAAGCCGCGCGCAACCGGCTCGCGGGCACACTCGACGAGCTCGCGGTGCGGGCGGACCCGCAGCGGATCGCCGACAACACCAAGAAGGCCGTGGTGGCGAAGGTGAACGAGCCGAAGGTGAAGTACAGCCTGATCGGCGCGGGTGCTCTGGTCGGCGTGCTGGTGCTGATCAAGATCTTCCGCCGCTGACGCCGCAGAAACGACGGAACCCGGTGTGACAGTGTCACACCGGGTTCTTTGTCGTCTGCGGCGATTACCGCGCGGATCAGACGGTCGGGCAGGCCATACCGGTGCCGTCGGGATCCAGGTGCGGCGAATAGCCGGGCTCACCACGGAACAGCGGGGCGCGACCCGCCGCCCGGGCCTCGTCACAGTTCTTGAACGTGCCTCCCGCCGAACCCGTCTGCGTCAGCCCTGCCGAGCCGGTGGCGCCGATGGCGTCGTCGATACCGGACGATCCGGTACCGGCGGAACCGGTGGGGATGAAACCGTCGGCCAGGGCGGACGGGGCGGTGGAGACGATCGGGGCGGCGAGGGTGATCAAGCCCGCGCCGGTCACGATTAGCCTGCGAACGTTCATGTATTCCTCGATGTCAGCTGCGGTTGATACGACGGACCGGCCGCACTCCCCGCGGTGGCAGGGCCGGAACCGCCGAGTCTACTGTTCTGATGACGACCGCCGTTGTCAACCGCACGGCCGAGAGCCGCTTATTCACCCAGACGGCGGCCCGTCATATGTTCCGCCGGAATATGTCCCATTCGTCCGGCCTCGAAATCGGTTACGGCGTCGATGATTTCCTGTTTGGAATTCATCACGAACGGCCCGTATTGCACGACCGGTTCGCGAATCGGCGCGCCGCCCAGCAGTAATACCTCGAATTGACCGGTGGGTCCCTCCTGGCGGTCGTCGGCGGTCAAGGCGACGGCGTCGCCGTGGCCGAGTACCGCCAGTTGTCCCTCGGTGAGGGTGCGGCCCCCGTCGCCGACGGTGCCGCTGCCGGCCAGTACGTAGGCCATCGCGGTGAACTCCTGTGGCCACGGCGTTTCCAGCCGCGCGCCGGGACTGATCGAGGCGTGCGCGTAGGCGATGGGCGTGTAGGTCGAGCCGGGGCCTTCATATCCGCCGACATTGCCGGCGATGATGCGGACGAGTGCGCCGCCGTCGTGGGAGGTGACCAGTGTCAGCTCGCTCGCGCGCAGATCCTGGTAGCGCGGATCCGCCATCTTCAGCGACCGCGGCAGGTTGACCCACAGCTGCACGCCGTGGAAGACGCCGCCCGAGATCACCAGTTCCTCGGCGGGAAGCTCGTCGTGCAGGATGCCCGAGCCGGCGGTCATCCACTGGGTATCGCCCTCGGCGATCGTTCCGCCGCCGCCGTTGGAATCGTGGTGAACCATGGTTCCGTCGATCATGTACGTGACGGTTTCGAAACCGCGGTGCGGATGCCACGGGGCGCCTTTGGCCTGGTAGGGCTCGTAGGCGACCGGGCCCATGTGGTCGAGCAGGATGAACGGGTCGGCGGTGCGCACATCGAGGCTCGGGAACGGCCGGCGCACCTCGAATCCGGCGCCCTCGAGTTGTTTGTGGGCGGTCGTCACGGTCCGGACCGGCCGCTGTCGCATGGTCTGCTCCGGGCGGGGCAGTCGCGGCAGCACCAGGATGTCGTCGACGGTGATCGCGGGCATGATGTCCTCCTAGGCCGGTTGGTGTCCATGTCAACCAATAACTCGGTAGGATCATTCCCATGGTGCGGTGGCTGGACGAACAGGAGCAGCAGACCTGGTCCGCGTACATCCGGATGCGTCAGCGGCTCGACGCCGCGATGGCCGCCGGGCTCGCCCGCGACGGACTCTCGGTCTCCGATTACGAAATTCTGGTGGCGCTGTCCGACGCGCGCGAGGGGAGTGTGCGTGCCCGCGACCTCGCCGCGCAGATCTGCTGGGACAAGAGCCGGCTGTCGAAGCATCTGGCGCGGATGGACAAGCGGGGGCTGGTGGTGCGCAGCCCGGCCGCCGACGATGCGCGCGGCCGGCTGATCTGCCTCACCGATTCCGGTCGCCGGGCGCTGGAACAGGCCGCGCCCCGGCATGTCGAATTGGTGCGTCGGCTGTTCGTCGATCAGTTGAGCGATGCGGAGGCGCGGGCGTTGCGGTCCCTGTCGGACAAGGTGAGTGCGCGGGCCGAGGACGACGCGGATGAATTCGGGAAGGCCGGCCGGCTCGAACCGTCGGAGTGAGGTCCGAGCCGCCCCGGGGGCTCACCTCTCGTCGATGCCGTGCGGTCGTTCGAACTGCGTTCGCTTCCAATCGCCGAACGGTTCGTCGCGTTCCCGCACCGCCTCCCGGAAACCGGTAGTGGCCGAACGCAATTGGAAGGCATACCCTTCGCGGGTGTGCCGGGAGATACCGTCGAAGACGGTGCTGACCATCCCGGAGTTGGCGACGCCCTGAGCCAGCAGTGAGCTGTTGAGCGCGAGTTTCGCCATGATCAGCTGATTGATCGGCATGCGCGAAATGCGTTGCAGCAGTTGTTCGGTGCGCTCGTCGAGCTCGTCCGCGGGGCAGGACTCCACGGCCAGGCCCCACTCCTCGGCCTGTTTACCGCTGAGGCAGTCGCCGGTGAACAGCAACCGCTTCGCCCTCTGATCGCCGAGCCGGTGCGCCCACATCCCCGCGGCCGGAATACCCCACACCCGGGTGGGGGGATAGCCGATCTTGGTGTCGTCGGCGCAGATGATCTGATCGCAGAACAGCGCGATATCGGTGCCGCCCGCGACGGCGAAGCCGTGCAGTTTGGCGACCGTCGGCTTGTTCGCGTGCAGCAGGCTGGAGAAGCCGCGGTTGAACCGGCTCATCATCTGATAGTCGACCATGGGATCCCATGTGCCCCACGGGTTGTGGTTGCGCGCCTGCACCACGGGATCGAGGACGGTTCCGGTCGTGGGCTGGGCGGACACGGTGGGGGACAGGCCGTTCTCCGCGAAGATCGAGAGGTCGTAGCCGCCGCAGAAGCCCTTGCCGCGCCCCGAGACCACCATTACGTGCACGCGCGGATCGAGGTCTGCGCGTTCAACCGCGTGCGCGAGTTCGATCGGGGTATCGGCGGTGATGGCATTGCCGTGCTCGGGCCGGTCGAAGGTGATGCGGGCGATGCGGCCGGTCACCTCGTAGGTGAGGGTGCGGTAGGCCGGGCCCTGCTCCGGTTCCGGACGGTCGGCGAACAGCGAGTCCTCGCCGCTGGTCAGGTCCTCGCGCCAGGCCGCGGGCCGGGTGCCGGAGTGGTGCGCGTCGTCGGTCACCCAAGAAGTGAACTCCAGTTCACTTCTTGCTGTCAAGGGTGGCGCGCGGTACCGCAGGGTTCAGGGGGACGCGTTTCCCTCGTCGGCGAGCCAGGGCGTCACCGGCGGCTTGATCCACAGAATCTTTTCGTCCGTGTGATCGCGTTGTGCGGCAGGATGATTCGGGTTACGCGTGGCCCACGCATCCTTCTCGTCGAGCAGTTGTGCGACCAGTGTCCAGGTCTCGTCGGTACTCGGCGGATTGGTATCGGCTGCGCGCGCCACTTTTCGGCGAGTTGCCGCCGGGAGGGTCGCGAGTTCGGCGCCGGAGACCCCGCGCTGCCACAGATAGGCCGCGAGCCGTCGCGCCTTCTCGGCGCGGCCCTTACTGGCGTGGTCGGTATGTGCGTAGTCGGCCATATCGGTTCCCGATCGCGAACGGATGCCGTCGAGCCTAGCCACGTTCCCGCCGCACCGGATTAGAGGACCCACTCCGGTCGATAGTCGGCATGGTCGGCCCAGCACAGCGCGACGCACCGTAACAACCGATCCTCCCGCCCGCCCCCGTCCGGCAGTTGCGCCAGCGTGACGATGAGCCGCTTGGCCAGCACCTCCCGCAGCACCTGCTCCGGATCGTGCCGCGCGATATGTGAATTCGCCGGTCCGTTCCCGCCGACGATCACGTCGTGCGCGCCGGCCCGCACGCTCCGATCGCCGCGCTCGAACCGCCACGCCCGCCGTTGCCCGTCGACGGCCCGCGCCGCATGTTCGTCCTCGCGCAACCGCGCATCGATGAACTCGATAATGCTCCCCACAGTTGTTTGGACGCTCCAGACCGGTCACCGGTTCCGGTCGGCGGCCGATCAGGGGCGGCGCGAGATCACCATGATGTATTCGCAGGCGGCGTTCGTCCGGTTGGCGAAGCCGTGGTCCGTGTCGGCCCGGAAAAACAGGGAGTCGCCCGTGTTCAGGGTTTCGCTGATCCCGCCGATCAAGACGGTGAGGGTGCCGTCGAGCACCACGAGTTGTTTCTCGGTGCCCGGCGGATAGGCGAGCAGCAGTCCGGTGGAGACCTGTGCGGGGAGATGGTGGACGATCATCTCGCCGGTTCCCGCGCCCGGGGCGGCGGACACCATATGCCGTTCGAAGCCGGTTTCCGGGTCGCGGAAAACGGGGCGATCGCTCCTGCGCAGGACGACGGCCGAGCCGGATGCGGCAGCGGCCGACCCGCCGATCAGGTCCGAGAGCGACGTGTCGAGCGCGTGGGCGATCCTGGACGCGACGCCGATGGTCGGGCTCTTCTCACCGCGTTCGACCTTGGACAGCATCGCCCGGCTGACCGACGACTGGGTCGACAACTGCTCCAGCGTCAGGCCCGCCTCCTCGCGGCGTCGCCGCACGTTACCGCCGAACGCGCCGGCCAGGTCGTCACCGTGGTGTGGTCCGGTCACGTTTCCGTCATGCGTTTGGTCTCGAGTGGCCGGCACCGTGCCGCGTTCGAATTCGGTGAGCTGCAGGTGATTTCGTTGCGAGACGGCTACATCGACATGCCGCCGACCCGGCTCCGCGACGAGCACGGCTGCGCGCTCGCCGAGCTGCCCGCCGCCGTCCCGCTGGTCGGCCCCAATCGCTGGGGCGACACCGTGCACGTTCCCACGCTCCAATTCGATCGGCCGGCTGTGTCCTGGGAGCTCGACGGCAACCAATCCCAGGCCCGCGCCGCGCGAGCGGCCCTCCTCGAACGACTCACCCGCCCACACCACTTCGTCGCCGGCGCCCACCTCGACTCACCCGGCATCGCCCGCGTAACTCCGGCCGGCGCCGGTTACGCGCTGGAGTACCTGGCACCCCCGATCGGCTGATCGACCGGGCCGGGGGGTGTGGCAGCGCGCACGCGGAATCTCGTTGCGGCTGAGTGGAATTCGCCGACCATCCGAATGGCAAACGCAGAAAACCCCTGACCGGCATCCGGAGTCAGGGGTCTTCGTGTGGAGTGCGCCATCAGGTACTCGAATCCCGAACCCGCTGTTGAGGGTTCGGGATTCGCGGGTATTCACAGCCAATCACCAGCAGTCCCTATTGCCTGGTCTGCCTGCGGTTACTCCGCGGTACACCCCGCGCTCGCCAGAGTGCTCGTCCACGCGGTCATGGCGCTGGTGGTCGACCTCGGACAATGGATGGGCACCCACATTCCGAATGCGGCGCCGCAAGAGTCGAACACCTCATGGCCGTCATGCTGCTCGGCGAAGGTAGGCCCACCGACTAGCTGGCCGGGGGCTATGCCATATCGTCGCCTGAGGTGAAATCCCTTCCGGCCTATCGGTCGACGCTCGGCTCGGTGACGAGCCGCGCGGTCTCGGTACCCAGTCGCACCAGTGTTGCGACGAACTGGTCACGCGTCAGCGCGAGAGTGCCGCTCAACCACATGGCGACCACGTGCGTGGTGCCGGATATCAGCACTTGCGCCAGCATGATCTGTCGCGCGGTGCTGTCGGCTCGGCCGGTGATCATCGCCAGGAGTTGATCGACGAAGGCGGCCACCGCCCGCTCACGCGCGGCGAGCAGGTGCGGATATCCCGCCGATTCGATGTAGAGGCGGGCGACGCGGGAATCATCGAAGGCGTCCAAGATCGCCTCGACCGCAACGGTGACCACTCCTGCCGGCGTGTCGACGGTGCGGGGGTCGGCCAGGTCGATCGTCCGGGCGACGTCGGAAAGGACGTCTGTCAGTGCAATTGCCAATAGAGCGTCCAGGCTCTCGAAGCTCTCGTAGAAGTATCGCTTGGAGAGCTTCGCCTGCTGGCATACCGCGAGGACCGTCAGCGAAGCCACGCCACCCTCGAGTATGAGGTCGAGGGCGGCTTCGATCAGTTGGGTGCGGCGGTCGATGCGCCTCTCCGAGGCGCTGGCACCCGCGTAGCGCCGTCCGGCCTCGCTGTCGATGTTCGGCATCGTCCCATCTTGACAGGTGCTCCCGGACCGCTAAGCTCCAATCAAGAACTGATACGTTCCAGTTCCTGATTGGAGTTGCGATGCTGTGCTGTGTCCTGGGAATCGCGGTGTTGGCGGCGATCGGGTCTGTGTTCCGCGCCCCTCTCGAGTGGTGGCGCGGCGGGATCCGGGACTCCTCCAACGCTTTTCCACCGTCAGCGCGCTTCGGACTCGGCGAGGTCGACGCGAGCACCGGAGCTGTGCGGTGATTCCCGAGGCTGACCCGGAGGTGGTCGGGCGCGAGGTCGCCGCGCGGCTGTTCCCGGAGAATCCGCCGCTCTTCGGACCGACCACGCGGCACGTATTGATCCGAGTCGCGATGGTTTGGTGGGCGATATGGGTGCTGGGGGCTCTGCTGATCTCGGTGGGAGGGCCACAAGCCCAGGTGGTCGGAGCGGGATTGCTCTTGCCCGGCGCCGGATTCATCTCCCACGGGCATTGGCCTTTGGCGGTGGTGGCGATCGCAGCGCTCGGGCTCTCGGTGTTGATCTGGTGGATGATCGGCGCGGTCGTGCTGCCTGTCGGCGTATGGACCGCGGCGGTTCTGCTGCCCTTGTGGCATGACCACCTACACGCGGGCGGTTGGACGACGCCGCACGTGGTAGCGGCCTGCGTCGTCCCCGGTGTGGTCGCACTGCTCCTGGTGATCCACACCGTGCGTCACCGGATTCGGACACGGCGGGCGGTCGTGCTCAACACCGAACTCCGCTCCGTCCGGTTCGTGGAGACGGCGCTGCCCTCGAGCGAGGTATTGCCGGTCGCGGAGGCATCCGAGGACGATCTCGCTCGCCTGCGGTTCGCGCTCGATCTCGCCCTGCAACCCATTGCCGAATTCGCCGGTTTCGACGACAGGGACCAGTTCCGAGAGGCGGCCCTCCGCTATCAACTGTGCATCCTCGGGTACGCGCTCTCGGTCTACCGCTACACCCACACGCCGGCTTTCGCCGGGTATCTGACCGAGGCGCAGCATCGGGCGATCATCAAGATGGGTGATCGCCGGGTGTGGGGATATTGGGCGCTGGAGAACGCGTGGGGCCGGATGTCGCTGAAGCGAGATCCGGTGGACAATGCCGACAACGTCATGCTCACCGGCTGGCAGGGGGCGGCCGTGGGAATGTTCGAGACCCTCGAAGACGACCGCTTCTCGCGGCCGGGCGCGTTGCGCTACGCGTGGTCGGACAACGAGCACTACGACTACGATTTCGGCGCGCTCGCCGAATCCATCGTCCGCAACATGCGGCGGTCACCGTACACGTTGTTCTCCTGTGAACCGCGGTGGATCTATCCGGTGTGCAACACCTTCGCCGCCAATACCTTGCTGATGCACGACCGTCTGCGCGGATCCCGCTACTTCGCCGAGGTCGAGCACGATCTCGGCCGCGCGTATCGCGAAGAGTTCCACCGCCCGGACGGCAAGATGATCGGCGTACGGTCGGAGACTCTCGGCCTGTCGTGGCACCTGTGGTCCAGCGAGGGAGTACAGATGCCGACCACCTACTGGATGCACTCGTTCATGCCCGATCTGGCACTGCGCTCATGGTGGATGATGCGAGACAAGGTCCTTCGGCGCGACGGCGACCGATTCCTGCTTCCACCGACCCCGGCCAATCGCTGCGATGCCGGAAGCTACGCCTTCGGACGGCAGTCCTTCGCGCAGGTTTTCCTGGCTATGGCGGCACGCGAGGTCGGGGACGAAGAAGTCGCCACAGCCGCGCTGCGCTACGTCGAGGAGATGGAGACGACTCGCCGCTCCAACGGCGTCGCTCGGTACGCGGTTCTGTCGACACAGGGCAACCTGTACTCGCTGATGGCGCGCTTCGGACGACGCTCGGGCATGCGCGACCTGATCGGATTCGGCCTGCCCGAAGTGTGGAAGAAAGGCCCCCGCATCGCCGCCGCCGCCTACCCGGACGTGCTCGTCGCACATGCCGTGTCGGACGGCGCGGCACTCGACGCGGTGCTGTACCCGGGCGCGGGTCCGGTGCGAGCGACCCTTGTGCTCGACCGGCTCGTTCCGGATCGCTTGTACCGCACCCTCGGAACGACGGAGACCGCAGTCCGAGCGGATGGGTCGGGCAGAGCAACCGTCCAAGTCGACACGGGGACCAGGACGCCTATTCGAGTGGAGCCACGAGCATGACGATGACGACAGGTTTCGCGGTGCGGCGGCGGATGAACCGCCTTGATCCCCGAACCGACGCTTTCGAGATCGCCCGCCTGTCGATGGTCACCCTCCACGGGAACGAGCGGCTGACCTACGCCCTGTTCACAGTGGCTTTCCTCAAGCAGGTGGCGGTGCCCGAAATGGCGCGAACCCTCTACCGGCGAGGCCGCGGCGACATCGTGACCGATGCCACTCGGCGAAACGACGACACCCTGGTGTTCTTCGGACAACTGCTGGACCACGGACCCGACTCCGAGGTCGGCCGCGCATGGATCAGCAGGCTGAACGAGATCCACTCGAACTTCCCGATCCGCAACGCCGACGCGATCTACACCCTGGCAACTCTCGCGCTGGACCCGCACGCGCTCACCTCGGCGCTGGGGCGCTCCCCGTTCTCGGCCCGGGAACTCGATGCGCACTGGAACTTCTGGCGCGCGGTCGCGGTACATCAGGGCCTGGTAGACATACCGGAGACGCGGGACAGGCTCGAAGATTGGGCGAGAGCGTACGAATCATCGCAGTACCAGGGATCGAAGGCAGGCCGGGAGATAGCTCGATCATTGATCGACGCCTTCGGTGAGCGGGTGCTGCCGCGGTATCTGAGGCCGTTCAGAACGGAGATCGTTTCGGCCCTGTGCCCCGAGCAGTTGCGTGCCGCCCACGCACTTCCCCGCCCAAGCCCCTGGCTGAAACGGGCACTCGGCGCCCTCGTCACCCTCTACGTCCTCACCCTGCCGATACGGCTCGTGCCGGCCGACCGCTCCCTGGCCGCACTCTTCGGTGACACGCGCTACGGCAGACGTGAACCCCGACAGGTCGGGTATCGACCGTCGACCCATGACGAGTACGCCGAATGAACTGATGCCGGGGCGTACACCACTCCGCCGGAAGCAACCCGCCGATGGGGCTGCTGCATTGATGAATTGACAGGAGTTGTGCGGCTGTCGTATCCGAGCCCGCTGTGCCGGGAACATCTCCTGTCGTTCGGCGAGGTCGTATTCACTCCCCCCATCTGGATTGGCTCACCATCCGTTCCAGACTCGTCATGTGTGGGGGCATCGACCTTTCCCGGACGAGTTCGCCAGCAATGGTGTAAATCGGCGCCTTGTCCGGACGTGCAGTGGCTTGGTCGACGATGATGTCGACCAAGGTGCGCGCCAGCGACAGGCGTGGATAGGCTCTGTGGATCACCGCCGCCTGCGGATCGCTCACCGCCTCGGGGAAGAGCCCGCCATCCACGGCGATACCGCTGCGCGTCAGTTCACACAGGGTGCCGCGACGTTCGGCGATGCCCGGCGAGGTATGCAGGGCGATGGCCATCCAGACCTCGTCGACATCGGTCGCGGCAAGGCCGTGACCAGTGAGGACCTCCGCGGCGACATCAGCGCCGTCGACCTCGAAACGCTGATCACCGTTACCGCGTTCGCTGAGACCGATATCGTGGAGCACGCACGCGGCGAATAGCAATCGTGTGTCGAAATCGCGGTCCGCCACCATGCCGCGGTGCGACGCGAGTAATCGGGCGAACAAAAAGCTTCGAATGCTGTGGTTGGCCACCGCCGGCGCCTCCGCCGCGACTACGAGTTCGACCACCGAGTTCGTCCACGGCGCTGTCGGGAGAGCAAGCAATTCCGCGTCGCCACTACGCAATCGATCAATCATCCCGTCATCATCGACGCCTTCACCCCTGCCCGCGAGTGGCAGGAATGCCAATATACGTAATATTACTGCCATGTCCGTCCATCAGGTCGCCATCCTCGCGCTGGATGGCGTGATTCCCTTCGATCTCGCCATACCCACTGGCATATTCGGCCCGCACACCGAGACTCCCTACCGGTCGAAGGTCTACGGCCTACGCGGCGAGGTCGGGACAACCGGCGGTTTCTCCCTGTCTGTGGAAGGCCGGATCGATGACCTGCTCACCGCCGACACCATCATCGTTCCGGGCTATACGCCCCACCGTGTCCCGCCATCGCAAGCGTTGGACGCACTGCGCGCGGCGCACCAGCGAGGCCGACGGATGGTGTCCATCTGCACCGGCGCGTTCGCGCTGGCCGCAGCAGGAATTCTCGACGGCCGACGGGCGACAACGCATTGGCGCCACGCCGACGAACTGGCCGCCGACTATCCCTCGGTGACGGTCGACCGCGATGTCCTCTATGTCGACGAAGGCCAGATCCTGTCATCGGCAGGGGTCTGCTGCGGCATCGATCTATGTCTGCACATCGTCCGCCGCGATCTCGGCGCACACGTCGCCAATGAGATCGCGCGAGCCATCGTCGCCCCACCACATCGCGACGGCGGACAGGCACAATACATGCGAACACCAGTGGGCGCCGACACCGCAACGACCTTGACCGCAACCCGCACATGGGCGTTGGAACGTCTCGACGAACCGCTCACGGTCGCCGCCCTGGCGCGCCATGCCAACACTTCTTCGCGCTCCTTTGCCCGACGTTTTGTCCAGGAAACTGGATCGACCCCCCTTCAATGGCTGCTGATGGCGCGGCTCGACTCTGCCAGAGAGCTACTCGAACGCGATGACGTCTGCATCGATGAAATCGCCCGGCGGTGCGGTCTGGGCAGTGCGGCCAACCTGCGACTGCATTTCCGCAGACACTTCGATACAACACCCACTGCCTACCGCCGCACCTTTTCCCACCGATCGGAATGATCGGTGCAACGGCGGTCGTCGAGCAATGCCCCACGCCGACCTCAGCCCGAACCTGCGCGAGGCACTCGGCTCGTCCACGATCTCGGCGTTTTTCGCCCGCGCGTAGTCCAGCGAATGTGTCGACAGCTCGAACGAAGGGGACCACCTCCAGGTACCGCTCACACATCACGGCTGACCGGCCGGCGAAGAGGAACCTTTTCGGATCGTTCGGCGGCAATGTAAACGTTGTTGTTGTATCGGCCCCGGCGCTTCGCGCCCCACCGACCGGCAGCTACGCCATGTCCGCCCGAAATTCGGCAGATACTGCGGCGTCCCCGGCTCGAACCCACAACCTGCTGATTAATGGTCGCTGGGCTGAGAGCCCAATGTGGCTGGATACGGTCGGTGGTTATCAGCGGGCTGGGTGTCGCGGAGAGGACTGTCCAGGCCAGTGACGTCACGTCTTCGGTGTGTCGGGTGTTCAGGTCGTTTGCCGGGGTTGAGGTCGTAGCCCGTCGAGGATGATTCGGGCGATGTGTGCCGAGCGCGCTGGGTTGATTTCGGCGTTCGCGTGGTGGATTGCAGCGAAGGCGCCTGCGACGAGGGCCATGAGTTCATCGACGGTGACGTCGTCGCGGACGACACCGGCGGTGCGTGCGCGATCGAGTAGGTCGGCAACGTGGCGGGTGAGATCTGCTGCAACCCTGGGGGCAGCGGTGCGCAGGTCGAACTCGGCTGCCGCGAGCGCGCTTTTGACCGCCCGGTTTTCGGCGCCATTGGCCATCATCCGCGAGAGCAACACGAATAGTGCTGCGGGATCATCGGTCTCGGCCAATCCGTTGGCCTCGCCGATCAACTGCTCGAGCTGATCGGTCGCCACGGCCAGATAGAGCGTCTCCTTACTGGGGAAGTGCCGGTGGACCGTGCCGGGTCCGACGCCGGCATCACGGGCGATCTCGTCCAGCGAGACGCCGAGGCCGCGCTCGGCGAACAGTCGTTGTGCGGCCTGCAGGACTCGCTGGCGATTGCGACGCGCGTCGGCTCGCAACTCCCGATCCCGGCCGTGCGACCTGGACGGTTCCGGCAAGGCGGGACGGGACGGTCTGTTGGTCATATCGAAACCGAGCATAACCGGGGCGGCGCACCGTATGCTGCTCCTATAACCGGGGCGGCGCACCGCTTACTGACTCGCGGCGCTGATCGAGAGGAGATAGAACCGATGACCACCGACGATGCCGGCGCTCTGGTGCTGCGGATGCAGGAGTGCTTCAACACCCGGGAGTTCGACCGGGCCGACGAACTGATCGCCCCCGACTTCGTCAACCACACCCTCGGCACTACCGGGTTCGAATCGGGTAAGAACGCCTGGCGCAGTATTGTTGCCCGATTCCCCGACTGGCGGGTCGTCGCCGAGGACGTTCTCGTCGACGGCGACAAAGTGGCTGTACGCTCCTCGATCGAGGGTGTCCCGACCGAGGACGGCAACCCGCAGCCGATGCTGATCGAAATCTTCCGCATTGCCGGCGGCCGGATCGCGGAGACCTGGGGACTCGGTCAAGGGCTGCCGTTCAGCGTGTCCTGGATGTAGCCGACCTGATCCTTGGTTCAGATGTGCGTCCAGGGGAGGCGCTGGCGGCGTCGGGGACCAGTTCGATCTCGAGGCCAAACCGGCGGGCCTGACCTGGGAAGTAAGTGCGCCATCAGGGACTCGAACCCCGAACCCGCTGATTAAGAGTCAGCTGCTCTGCCAATTGAGCTAATGGCGCTTGGACCTCCGGATCGGGCCTGCAGGCTCCGTTCCGGTGCGGGAGAAACCATAACAGTTGGGTAGGCGGAAAGTGAAATCGCCTGTTCAAAGGCTGTTGGAGGGGGGATCGTGATCTTGCGTGAATGCGGTAACGGTTGGCGGGCCGGAAAGGATGAATCGGGCAAGAGTGTGCGGGGCCGGCTCGTCGTGTTTACCCGGTTGCGACCCTTCCACCTGGCAGAATGGGTGGGCGCGGTCTCGACCGATCCCCGCATGCGTGGTGGGTTGAGCAGCGTGGCTGGGCTTCCCGGTTGCGCACGAGGCATGAAACGGGGTTGCACATGGGTGGACGTCGAGGCTCGCGGCGGATGAAAGTCGTGGCGGGGTGGTTGGGCGTGGTGTCGATGCTCGCCCTCGCGCTGACCGGGTGCAGTGATTCCGGGGCAACGGGTGGTGGATCGGTGATCGAGGCGAATTCGGCCATCGACCTGGTCACACCGAAGGTGGTGACGCCGATTGCCGACGGCGCCGTCGGGGTTTCGCCGGCCGATCCGATTCCGGTGCGGGTGGACAACGGGAAATTGACCGCTGTCACGTTACTCACACCGGATGGCACTCCGGTGGCGGGGCAGATCGCGTCGGACGGTACCTCGTGGCAACTGACCGATCAGCTCGGCTTCAACCGTACGTATCGCCTGCAGGCCGAGGCGGTGGGGATCGGTGGCACCACCTCGACGGCCATCAGTTTCACCACCCTCGCCCCGCGCAACAAGACGCATCCGTGGTTGCTGCCCGGGGAGAACGAGGTCGTGGGAATCGGTCAGCCGGTCGCGATCCAGTTCGACGAGAACATTCCGGATCGCCACGCCGCGCAGGATGCGATCAAGATCACCACGACGCCGGCGGTGGAGGGCGCGTTCTACTGGGTGAACAATCGCGAAGTGCGTTGGCGCCCTGAGCATTTCTGGGCTCCGGGAACCAAGGTCACGGTGGATGTGAACACCTACGGCCGCGATCTGGGCGGCGGCCTGATCGGTGACTCCGATATCCATTCCAGCTTCACCATCGGTGATCCGATGGTCTTCACCGCCGACGACAACACCAAGATGGTCACCGTCGAACGCAACGGCCAGGTGATTCGAACCATGCCGACCTCGATGGGCAAGGACTCCACGCCCACCCAGAACGGTATCTACATCATCGGCGACCAGTTCGACCATATGATCATGGATTCGTCCACCTACGGTGTCGCCGCCACCGGCCCCAACGGGTATCGCACCCCGGTCGACTGGGCGACACGCATGTCCTACAGCGGCATCTTCATGCATTCGGCGCCGTGGTCGGTCGGCCAGCAGGGCTATTCGAATACCAGCCACGGCTGTCTGAACCTGAGCCCCGAAGATGCCCGCTGGGTCTACGAGAACGCCAAGCGCGGTGATATCGCGATCGTCAAGAACACCGTCGGTGACACCCTGTCCGGTGTCGACGGACTCGGCGACTGGAACATCTCGTGGGCGGACTGGAAGGCCGGCAACGCCGACACCAACCGCTGACCGCTGGTGATGATGCGGGCGTTCCGGATATCCGGAAGGCCCGCTCGTCGTTCGGGTCTCATGCGGTGATCCGACGCTACACTTGCTTGCGCCGATCCACTCCCGCGATATCCGGGGCCGAGGTGCGCAACACCGTGGCCTCCCGAAATCGCTTGTGTTCGTGGCTCTTCCGGAGCGTTCTCTGCTCCGCCGGGTGGTCGGCTGTGGCTCCCGGTGCGATTCGGTCTCGACTTGCTGAAGGGTCAGGTCCTCATGGGTGTGGGAGATCGGTACGCGGTGACGTCCGTCGCTTCGGTGATCGTTGCCGTTCTCGCGGTGACAATGGCTTCTGCTTCCGGTATCGCGGTCGCTGAGTCGATGGATCCGCCGGCGCGCTTCCTGCGGCAACATCTCGCCTGGCGTCCGTGCGAGGACGCGGCCCTGGTGGCGGAGGGCGCGGTCTGCACGGATATCGAGGTGCCACTCGACTACGCCGACCCGGGCGGGCCGAGCATCCCCATCGCGGTTTCGCGAATTCCGGCGAGCGACACAGCACACCGTCGCGGTGTGCTGCTGACCAACTCGGGCGGGCCGGGTACGCCGGGGCTCGATGCGTTCGACCTCGTCGGTGATGTGCTCGAACCGGAGGTGCTGAGCCGCTACGACCTGATCGGATTCGACCCGCGTGGCGTCGCCCGCTCCGGGCGCCACCAGCGCTGCGGATGGCCGGTCGCGACCCCGATCCGCTCGGCAGGTGTCGGGTTACCCGGATTCGTCACCGAAACGGCCCTGCAGGCGCAGCTGGCCGCCGAGTGTCTGGTGGGAGCTGATCGGAACTGGATGCGGCAGCTCAGCACGCGCAACACCGCCCGCGATATGGACGTGATCCGCGCGGCGCTGGGTGAGGACCGCATCAGCTATTACGGCGTGTCCTACGGAACGTATCTGGGCGCGGTCTACTCGCAGTTGTTCCCCGGGCGCTCCGATCGCATGGTGCTCGACAGTGCCATCGATCCCCAGCGCTATTGGCTCGGGTTGCAACAGGACTGGGGGCCGGCCGTGGAAGCGGCCTTCGACGACTGGGCCGCCTGGGTAGCGGTTCGTGATCGGCAGTATCACCTCGGCGACTCCGCGCCCGAGGTGCGCCGGCAAGTCGAGGCCCTGATCGACCGGGCGTCGCTGTCGCCGATCGTGGTCGAGGGCTTCGGCTTCGACGATCATCTGCTGCCGAATCTGCTGTGGACGATGTTGCGGGACGCGCGCTTGAACGACGCCCTGGCGGCCTCGATGCGGGCCGTTGCCGACGCGGCGCAGGGACGTGCACCGGAGGTGCCCCCGCAGCTGCACCAGCAGATCGAGTATTACGAGCACGACGAGGATTCGGTCATGGTGCAGATCTGGTGTGCGGACGCACCGATGCCCGCCGATCCCGCCTGGTATTGGAATGCGATCCAGGCGGCCCGCCCGAGTCAGCCGATCTTCGCCGCGCTGGCCGGCAATGTCCAGCCCTGTGCGTTCTGGCCGCCGCCGGTGGAACCGCCCACCGTGGTCGACAATGCGGTGCCCGCACTGATCCTGTCCGCCACCGGCGACAACCGGACGCCGCACGCGCACTCCGTGGCACTGCATCGGCAGATGTCGGGGTCTCGCTTGATCACCTTGGCCGACACCAGGATCCACATGGTGCTGCGTCCCGGTCTGAGCACCTGCATTCTCGACACGACCAATGACTATTTCCGGGACGGGGACTTCCCCACAGACGACCGCACCTGCCGACCCACCACACTCATCGAATGAGTCGTCCGATCGGCGCGGGCGGAAGGCCGAGGCCTCGGATCGATGACAAAGGGGCAGGTCCGGAATCTCTTCCGGACCTGCCCCTTGCAGGGTGACCGACGGGACTCGAACCCGCGACAGCCAGGATCACAACCTGGTGCTCTACCAACTGAACTACGGTCACCATTGCCGGTAACAACCGGCGCGGTAGATGGTAGCGCGAAGACCGCCGGGAAACCTAATCGGCGGGTGTGGCGGGTGGCTGGGGGCCGGTGGAACCGGCGCTGACCTGCGCGGCGATCTCCGCGATCTCCGCGCTGGAGGGTCCGGGGGCGGCAACGAACGCGGTCCGCCGGTAGTACCGGAGCTCCCGGATGGACTCCTCGATATCGGCGAGGGCGCGGTGCGCCAGGCCCTTCTCCGGCTGGCCGAAGTAGATGCGCGGATACCAGCGCCGGCACAGTTCTTTGATGGAGCTCACATCGATCATCCGGTAGTGCAGATGGGCGTCGAGTTCGGGCATGTCGCGGGCGATGAAGCCGCGGTCGGTAGCGATGGAATTGCCGGCGAGCGGCACGGTGCCGGGGATGGGGACCCACTCGCGCACATAGTCGAGAACCTGCTGCTGCGCCTGCTCCATCGTGACCGTGGAGCGGCGCACCTCCTCGGTGAGGCCGGATTTGGCGTGCATTTCCTGCACCACCGGCGGCATCGCCGCCAACGCGTCGTCGTCGGCGTGGATGACGATATCGACTCCGTCGCCGAGGATATTCAGATCGCTATCGGTTACGAGCGCGGCCACCTCGATCAGCTTGTCGCTGTCCAGGCGCAGGCCGGTCATCTCGCAATCCATCCACACCATCAGTTTGTCGGACACCCCGGCAACCTTAGTGCGCGGACGGTGCGAATCGGACCGACCGCACCGGATGCGCGCCGTCCGGCCCGTTACGGCCGCTTTCCGGCAAACCTCCCGCTACAGTTTTGCCCAGGTGCATGCGTGATTCCAGCGGTGGGCAGGGCGACGGAGGATCGGCGATGACATCCGAGGACAAGGCGGCGAAGGCGGCGGCCGCGCGCAAGGCGGCCGAGGAAGCGGCCCGGGTAGCGGCGGAGGCGGCGGCCGCGGCGGAGGCGGCCGAGGCCGAAGCGGCCGCCGAACCGGCCACCGATGCGAAACCGGCCGATTCGGATACGGCAGCAGCGACCGCAGATGCGAACCAGGTTGCCGGCGAGACGAATTCGGTCGCACAACAGATCGCGGCGGGGTACGCCTTCGAGGGGGCGGCGCTGGAACTGGGCGCGGTCGTCGTCGGCGGGGAGATCGATCCGGCCGCGCGGGTGCGGATTCCGATGCGGACGCTGAACCGTCACGGTCTCGTCGCCGGCGCCACCGGAACCGGTAAGACCAAGACCCTGCAGGGCATCGCGGAACAGTTGTCCGCGGCAGGCGTCCCGGTGGTGCTCGCCGATGTGAAGGGCGATCTGTCGGGGCTGGCGCAGCAGGGCGAATCGAACGACAAGCTCGCCGCCCGAGCCGCGCAGACCGGTGACGCCGACTGGGCGCCGCAGGGATTTCCGGCCGAATTCGTCTCTCTCGGCACCGAGGGAATCGGTGTGCCGATTCGCGCGACCATCACCTCGTTCGGTCCCGTTCTGCTCGCTAAAGTTCTGGGGCTCAATGACACTCAGGAATCCACCCTCGGGCTGATCTTCCACTGGGCCGACACACGCGGGCTGGCACTGCTGGATCTGAAGGATCTGCGTTCGGTGATCCAGCATCTGACCAGTCCGGAGGGGAAGGAGGACCTGAAGGGGATCGGCGGGGTGTCGGCCGCGACGGCCGGGGTGATCCTGCGCGCCTTGGTGAATTTGGAGGCCGACGGCGGCGACACCTTCTTCGGTGAGCCGGAACTCGACCCCGCCGATCTGTTGCGGACCGCGGGCGGGCAGGGCGTGATCACGCTGTTCGAACTCGGATCGCAGGCGGCGCGGCCGGTGCTGTTCTCCACCTTCCTCATGTGGGTGCTGGCCGACCTGTTCCAGACCCTGCCCGAAGTCGGCGATGTCGACAAACCGAAGCTGGTGTTCATCTTCGACGAGGCGCATCTGCTGTTCGCCGACGCGTCCAAGGCGTTCCTGGAGCAGGTCGAGCAGACGGTGAAGCTGATCCGCTCCAAGGGTGTCGGCGTGTTCTTCTGCACGCAATTGCCCACCGACGTGCCCAATGCGGTGCTGTCGCAATTGGGTGCGCGGATCCAGCACGCACTGCGCGCGTTCACCCCGGACGATCAGAAGGCGCTGTCGAAAACGGTGCGCACCTACCCGAAGACCGCCGCCTATGATCTCGAAAACGCCCTCACCACAGTGGGTATCGGCGAGGCGATCGTCACGGTGCTGTCGGAACAGGGTGCGCCGACACCGGTGGCCTGGACCCGGTTGCGGCCGCCGCGATCGCTGATGAACACCATCGGCGACGACGGTATCCGCTCGCGCGTGCAGTCGAGCCCGCTGTTCGAGAAGTACGGTCGCACCGTCGACCGGGAATCCGCCTACGAGATGCTGACCGCGAAAGTCGTTGCGGCCGAACCGGAACCGCAGCCGGTGCCGCAGGGCGCCGGCGGGCGGGCGCCGGAGCCGGACGTCTCGGCGGCGGAACGGATCATGAGCAATCCGGCGGTGAAAAGTTTCCTGCGTTCGGCGGCCTCGGCCGCCGGTCGCGAGATCAGCCGCAGCCTCTTCGGCACCCGCAAACGCTGAGCGGCCTCGGACATCGGACGGTACTCGACCCGCGCCGAGACTCGTTGCCGCTCAGCCCCGATCGCGAAGCAGCAGATCCTCCACGGTCTCACGCCGCACCAGCTCCCGCATCCGGCCGTCACGGACCGCGACGATCGGCGGCCGCCCCACACCGTGGTAGGCCGAGGCCAGGCTGTGGTGGTAGGCGCCGGTGCACGGCACGGCCAGCAACTCACCGACACGCAGATCGGCGGGCAAGCGGATATCGGTGGCGGCACGGCCACACGGTGGTGTCCAGCCGCGGGGACACCATCCCCGAACGGAGGGATGGGAAGATCTCGAGCAACGTCACGGCGCATCTCCTGTGGTGCCCCGCTTTCTCCTCGACTGCGGGGGTCGCCCTCAGGACTACGCCGGTGACAGGCGCCGGAGCCGTCTCGATACGCCGTCTTGACCAGCGGCGCCGCGATCTTGACGCCGCCCTGACACCCTGCTGATCAGCCCGCCAGCTTCTTGTAGAACGAGCCGACGATCGGCGCGGTGAGCGCTCGCGGCGCGTACTGGCCGGCGACGCTCATACCCTTGCTGATCAGGCCGGGAACGACGCGCATCTTGTTGCGCGCCAAGGCGTCGATGGAGATTTTCGCGGTGTAGGCGGCCGACACCCAGATGAAATCCGGAATCTTGCTGCCGACCTCGTCCTGATCGGGGTTGTCGGTGCGGACCGGACCCGGCGCCAGCAGCGTGACGTGCACGCCGCTGCCGGTCAGTTCGCCGCGCAGCGATTCGGAGAAGGTGTTGGTGAAGGCCTTGGTCGCGGCATAGGTGGCGTTGTTGGGGATGGCCATGTTCCCGGCCGCCGAACCGGTGATCAGGATGCCGCCGCCGCGGGCGAGCATGCCGGGCAGCACCGCCAGGGTCAGATCGTGGACCGCGACCGCGTTCAGTTCCATCACCGAACGTTCGACGTCGGCGTCCAGGTCGGCGACGGCGCCGAAGGTCGCGACACCGGCGTTGTTGCACAGGATGGCGATCTCACGACCGGCCAACTCGGCCACCAGCGGCGCGCGCTGTTCGCGATCGGACAGGTCCACCGCGCGAACCTCGGCGGTCACCCCGTAGGTGTCGGTCAGCCGCTGCGCCAGCTCGGCGAGCAGTTCGCCGCGCCGGGCGACCAGGATGACCGAATAGCCGCGTTTGGCGAGCTCCTCGGCCAGGGCGGTTCCGATTCCGGAGGACGCTCCGGTGACGACGGCACGGTTGTCGGCGGTGGGTGCAGGCAAGCTCACGGTCGCCGAGCCTAGCCGGACTTCGCCTCGCCGCGGGGCTTGGGCTCGAGGAAGGCGACACCCCAGTCGATATGCCCGTGCCACACCCCGGCGATTCGTCCGCCCTGCACCGCCGGCTTCGGATCACCGGCCGGGCCACCGGCCGCACGGACCGCGGCCACCGTGGCATCGAGATCCGGAGTGCCGAAGGCGACGCCGACCAGCGCGGGCTGCTTCGTGGGGGCGGAAACGACCTCCAGGAACGCCTCGCCGACCCGGTAGAAGGCCATTTCCGGGCCCTCCGGGCCGCGCGGGTGGAAGCGCCGCCGCGGGCCGATTCCCAGCACGGCGTTCAGTGCGGTGACGGATTCGTCCAGATCCGGCACCCAGTAGACGACGTGATCGACGAACGTCACCCCGTTGGGATGGGCCGACTCGGTCTCCACCTCGTGCAGCAGTTCCGGCACACCCAGTGTCGCCGCGTCGGCCTCGATGCCGTCGAAACCCCACCCGGTGCCGGCTCCGAGCGTGCAGGAGATCCGCCCGATTCGCATCATCCCGTCATCGACCATGAAACCCAGTGCGGCCCAAGCCTTCTCGTCGCCGGGCAGACCGAGCCGGGTGAGGATCGCCATTACAGCGCCGCCGCCAGGCGGGTGCCCTGATCGATGGCGCGCTTGGCATCGAGTTCGGCGGCCACGTCGGCGCCGCCGATCAGATGGATGCGTACCCCCGCCTGCTGCAGCGGCTCGACCAGATCGCGCACCGATTCCTGTCCGGCGCACAGGATCACGGTGTCACAGTCGATGACGGTGGGCCGGTCGCGCTTGTCGCCGAAGCTGATGTGCAGTCCGCGATCGTCGATGCGTTCGTAGTTGACGCCGCCGATCTGTTCCACCCCCTTCGCCTTGATCGCCGCGCGATGTACCCAGCCGGTGGTCTTACCCAGGCTCTTGCCGAAGGGCGTCGACTTCCGTTGCAGCAGGACGACATCGCGGGGAGCGGGCGAGGGACGCGCGGCGGTCAGCTGGCCCGGTGCCTCCGGATCGTCGGCGGTGACGCCCCACTCCTGCTTCCACTCGTCGAGCTTCAGCGCCGGATGTCCTTCGACGGTGAGGAATTCGCTGACGTCGTAACCGATTCCGCCCGCGCCGATCACCGCGACCTTCTTGCCGACCGGCTTCTCCTCGCGCACCAGTTCGGCGTAGGTGAGTACCTTGGGATGATCGATCCCCGGAATGTTCGGGATGCGGGGGCGCACGCCGGTGGCGACCACCACGTGGTCGTAGCTGCCTTCGATCAGTTCGCCGGCGCTCACCCGGCGGTTCAGGAATACCCGCACTCCGGCGAGTTCCAGTTTGCGGGTGAAATACCGGATCGTCTCGTTGAACTCCTCCTTGCCCGGAATCCGCCGCGCGATATCGAACTGGCCGCCGATCTTGTCATCGGCCTCGAACAGATCCACCTTGTGGCCGCGCTCGGCCAGGTTCACCGCCGCCGAAAGGCCCGCCGGCCCCGCGCCCACGACCGCGATGCGCTGCATCCGGCGGGTGGGCAGCAGCCGCAATTCGGTTTCGTGGCCGGCCCGGGGATTCAGCAGGCAGGACACGGTTTTGTGGACGAAGGCGTGGTCCAGGCAGGCCTGGTTGCAGGCGATGCAGGTGTTGATCTCGTCGTCGCGGGCGGCCTGCGCCTTGGCGGCCCATTCCGGGTCGGCCAGCAGCGGCCGGGCCAGCGACACCAGATCGGCGTCGCCGCGGGTGAGGATCTCCTCGGCGGTCTCGGGCATGTTGATCCGGTTCGAGGCGCAGACCGGAATGTTCACGCGCGCGGTGATTTTCGCGGTGAACTCGACGAAGGCGGCGCGAGGCACGGAGGTGACGATCGTCGGCACCCGGGCCTCGTGCCAGCCGATGTCGGTGTTGATGATGCTGACGCCGGCGGCTTCCAATTCGGTTGCCAGGGCGAGGATTTCGGGCTCGGTCTGACCGTGCTCGACGAATTCGGCCATCGACAGCCGGAAGACGATGACGAAGTCCGTGCCGACCGCGGCCCGGATCCGGCGCACGATCTCCAGCGGGAAACGTCGCCGGTTCTCCGCCGACCCGCCCCAGCGATCGGTGCGCTTGTTGGTGCGCGGCGCGAGGAACTGGTTGATCAGATAGCCCTCGCCGCCCATGATCTCGACACCGTCGTATCCGGCGAACTTCGCCAGCCGCGCACAGCGCACGTAGTCCTCGATGGTGCGCTCGACGCCCTTGCCGGAGAGTTTGCGGGGGCGGAACGGGTTGATCGGCGCCTTGATCGAGGAGGCCGAAACACTGAACGGCACATAGGCATAGCGCCCGGCGTGCAGAATCTGCAGGGCGATCTTGCCGCCCTCGGCGTGCACCGCCCTCGTGATCGCGCGGTGCCGGTAGGCCTCGGTCTTGTTGGTGAGTTTGGCGCCCAGCGGCAGCAGCCAGCCCTCGCGGTTGGGTGCGTAGCCGCCGGTGATGATCAGGCCCACGCCGCCGCGGGCGCGCTCGGCGAAATAGGCGGCGAGCCGGTTGGTATCCCAGGCGCGATCTTCCAGCCCGGTATGCATCGAACCCATGACCACGCGGTTGCGCAGCGTGGTGTGGCCCAGATCGAGTGGCTCGAACAGGTGGGGATACGAATGCGGCGAATCGGAATTCGCGGTCATGGGATCACCTTTCGGGAACGGAATCCGGTTGCGTGGCTGAGGCTTCCGGATCGGGTGACGAACGCAGCGCACCCCGCAGCCCGGCCAGTACCTCGTCGCACCATTCGACGAAGCCGACCTCGACCCGGATCCCGCCCCGCAGCACGAGATACTGGTAGAGAGCGGTGCCGGTGAGCCGGTCCGGGGCGGGGAAGTCCTTCTTCTCGATGAGGCGGTACAACTCCAGCCGCTGGGCGTGCTGGTCGCGATGGCGTTCGACCTCGGCGCGCAGCGCTACCGGATCGCCGTGTGCGGCGGCGCGGATCTTGACGCCGAGTTCGCTGCGCAGCGGGCCGATGTCGTCGGTCGGCTCCGCAATCCAGCGCGCCAGTTCGGCGTGTCCGGCATCGCTGACGGTGTAGACCTTCTTGTCCGGCCGCCCGTCCTGAGCGATCGCCTCGCCGGTGACCCAGCCGCGTTCCTCCATGCGCTTGAGCACCCGGTAGATCTGCTGATGTGTTGCGCTCCAGAAGAATCCGATCGATTTGTCGAATCGGCGCGCCAGTTCGTACCCCGAACCGGCTCGCTCGCTCAGCGATACCAGCAGCGCGTGTTCGAGGGCCATGCGGTGAGGTTAACCGATACCCTCTGTACTATGCAACGTGGTGCATATTCCCGGCCAGGGGAGCTGGAACTGCGAGAACCCTGTGAGCACGTGCGGTTTTCTGTATCATCACCCGCGGTGCTCTGCACTATCTCGGATACGGGAAGGGCGCCTCGCACGGCCGAAAGGCCCGCGGGGCGTCCTTCTGTATGAGGAGCGGGCGAAGACTGCCGGCCCCGCGATCACTACAGCGCATACGGCTTCCACGGCGGCTGTGAGTGCGACCGCATGCGCTGCCGTTGCGACGGTGGTGCCGAAGACCGCGAGAAAAACCGAGCCGAATGTCGCGACACCCGTCACCATGCCCAGTTGTGAGCACGTCACGAGCAGGCCACTGGCATCGGCGGCCCGTTCGGGTGGCACCTTGGCCAGAGAGCGGGTCATCGACGGGCCGTAGGCCAGGGCGAAACCGGCGCCCAGAAAACCCAGCAACACCACCTCGGCCGCACCGATCCGGCGGCCGTCGCCCAGGAGCCGGCCGAGCGCGCCGATCGCCGTCCCGGCCACAACCAATCCGGCCGGCACGAGAAAGCCCTGCCACCGCTGCGGCAGCCGGGACCAGGTCATACTCGTGAGCGCGAAAACCGCTCCACAGGGTAGGAATACGAGCCCGGCGTGCAGGGCCGAATACCCGAGGGTGGTCTGAAGGTAGATGGCGGTGACGAACATCCAGCCGCTGAACATCGCCATCACCAGCAGCAGCGTCACACCGGCCGGCGCCATCCCCGGCGCCCGAAGGACTCGCAGTGCGAACAACGGCTCTCCGCCGTTACGGTGCGCGCGCCGTTCGACCCAGGCAAAGCACGCGAAACACGCTGCGGCACTGAGGAATGCGTACCACGTCCACGCCGGCCAGTGCTGTTCGTGGCCAAGGACGAGCGGTAGCACCAGCAGCAGAACGGCAGGTGTCAGGGTCGCGAGTCCGGCGGGGTCCAAGCGGCGCGGGCGGGTCGGGGCGATCGCGGGCACCACACACAAGGTCGATGCGAGCAACAACGTGCCGATCGGCACATTGACCAGGAATACACCGCGCCAACCCGTTCCGGCGAAATCGCAGTCGACGATCAGCCCGCCGGCGATCTGGCCCACGATGGTGGCGCCGGAGGCTACCGCCGCGAACAGCGACAGTGCCCGAATACGCGCGCTGCCGGTGAAATTGTGCTGCAGCAGTGTCACCACCTGCGGCACCAGTGCGGCGGCCCCCGCGCCCTGGATGAAGCGAAAGACTATGAGCGATATCGGATTCCACGCCAGTCCGCAGGCGAGCGACGATACGGTGAACAATGCGGATCCCAGCAGGAAGGTCCGGCGCTGGCCCAGCCGGTCGCCCAGGCGCGCACCGGTCACGAGCAGAACCGCATAACTGATCACGTAACCGGAGACGACGAGTTGCAGTGCAGAACCGTCGGCGTGCAACGAGTCGCGGATCGTCGGGACCGCGACATTGACGATCGAGCCGTCCAGTACGGCCATGAACTGGCCCAACAGCAGAACGGCGAGCAACAGGGCCGAACGCAGCCCTGTCGGTGGATCGGTCGGCGCGGTCGCGACGCCGGGCAGTGTTCGTGTCATGTCCAGCACTGTGCGGGGATTCCGCTCCGCCGGACAGAAGCCTGCCTATACGGGTATCGGCAGCACCTGGATACCGGGTTCGGCATCGGCGACGATGGGGGCATGGTTGTTTCGGGGGATCGGGCCGTCAGCGCGACTCGGCGGCGTGAGCTGGGCGAATTCCTGAAGTCGCGGCGTGCGCGGATCCGGCCGTCGGAGGTCGGGTTGCCGGTCGGCCCGCGGCGCCGCACACCCGGGCTGCGACGCGAGGAGGTGGCGCAGCTGGCCGGGATCGGGGTCACCTGGTACACGTGGCTCGAGCAGGGGCGGCGGATCAATGTGAGTGTGCAGGTTCTCGACGCGGTCGCCCGGACGCTGTCGCTCGATTCCACCGAGCGTGCGCATCTGTACCGGTTGGCGGATGTGCCGGGGGTTCCGGCGGCGCCGGCCGAGGGGCCGATGCCGGAGGATGTGCAGGTCATTCTGGATCAGCTCGGCCCGCTGCCCTCGGCGCTGGTGTCGGCACGTTTCGACGTCCTGGCGCACAACGACGCGTATGCCGCGCTGTGTCCGACCTTGGTGGTGGGTGAACGGAACGTCATCCGCGCGGCATTTCTCACCCCGCAGTGCTGTAACCCGTATCCCGGGCAGCCCGAACAACTGGCGCGGATGGTCGGCTTCCTGCGGGCCGCCTATGTCGGATACCTGGGCGACGCGGACTGGATCCGCTTCGTCGAGGAATTGTCCTCCGCGAGTTCGCATTTCGCGCAACTGTGGAAACGCGGTGACGTGGCGCGTCCGGTCGGACGTATGCGGACCATCCGCAATCTCGCGGTCGGCGACCTCGAGATGTCGATGACGAGCCTGTCGCTGCCGACCGTGCCGGGGGCCTGGTTCCAGGTGTGGGTGCCGGTCGGCGCCGCGGAGCGCGAGCGGTTGGATCGCCTGCTGGCAATGGCGCCGGAGCAGCGTGTGCGTGCCTATCGCGACCATGCCGAGCGGGCACACCCGAGCGATGCCCCATACGTCGTGGACCGATCAGGCGGTGTGGGGTTTCCAGGCGGCCATGCCGAGGGCGATCATGCGGACCTGGCCGACGGTGCGGTCGACGACGAGGGGACGGTCGCGTAGCGGGGCGGCGACGAAATCGGCGATGTGGTCGGCGACGGTGGAGACGATCAGGTCGGCGGCCAGTTCCAGATCGTCGGTCGGCCAGGCGTCCAGCGCGGGGATTCGCGACATGTCGACCACCAATTCCCTGGTGATCAACTGCATTTCGGAGGCGATCGCGGTGCGTAGTGCCGGTGCGCCGCCGTGGCGTTCGCGGATCAGGAAGCCGTAGAGGTCCTCGCGGCCGGCGATCTGCGCGAAGACGAATCGCACCGTTTCGGCCAGGCGCGCGTCCGGGGTGCGGCGCAAGTGCCGCAGCGCCAGGCGCAGCTGTCGCACTCCCTCGTCGACGAGGGCGGTTCCCAATTCGTCGAGGGAATCGAAGTGGCGATAGAAGGCGGTGGGCACGATCCCGGCCGAGCGGGCGATCTCACGCAGGCTCAGCGCCGCGAATCCGCGCTCGGCAGCCAGGGCCAGCGTGCCGTCCAGCAGCGCTCGCCGCGTGCGCTCCTTGCGCTCGACTCGGGTTTCGGCCTGCTCGCTCATCTCGCTGAGCATACATCCGTTCACGATTGGTCCATTCGGGGAGATGTTGCATCGGTCACACCCGATGCAGGTTGAACTATTGCGGTACCGCCAGGCACACTAGTTCAGTGTACAGATGTGCACCGAAAAAGGTGCACGCGATCAAAACGACGAAGGCTGGGGAGAACCGCATGGTGGGACTGCTCGATCTGGTCCAGACACTGACCTCGCCGCACCCGCTCGACCGGTATCTGGAGTTGGTGCGACCGACACTGACGCTGCGCGATATGCGGGCCGAGATCATCGGCGTGGATCGGTCGGTGCCCGGTTCGGTGACCCTCACACTCCGTCCGACCCGGCAGTGGGCCGGTCACGAAGCCGGTCAGTTCGTGCAGGTCGGCGTGCTGATCGACGGAGTGAAGCACACCCGCTGCTATTCGCCGATCGATGCCGAGGCCGGACCGCGCCGCACCCTCACACTGACCGTGAAGGCACATCCGGAGGGGCTGGTGTCGCGGTATCTGCACCGGCACGCGAAGCGGGGGATGGTCGTGGACCTCGCGCCCGCCTCCGGGGTGTTCCGGCTGCCGGAGCAGCGGCCGGACAAGGTGGTGCTGATCAGCGGTGGCAGCGGTATCACACCGGTGCTGTCGATGCTGTCCACGCTCGTGGCCGAGGGGTACCGCGGCGACGTGGTGTTCCTGCACTACGCCCGCTCGCCCCAGGAGGTGCCGCATCGGGAGCTGCTCACGGATATCGCCCGGCGTCACGACAACGTCGACGTCGTGCTGGGTTATCCCGAACTGGGCCGGTCGGAGCGGCTGGACGGCGCGCCGTGGAGCTGTGCGGTCGTGCCCGGCGCGAAGTTCCTCGACTACGACGAGCTGTCGCGCATCGCGCCGTTCTTCGCGACGGCGCAGACCTACGTCTGCGGCCCGCCGCCGCTGATGGAGTCCGTGCGCCGCATCTACCAGGCCGAGGATCTCGACGACCGCCTGCACAGTGAGGAATTCGTGCTCACCGCCGCGCCGGCCGACAGCACCGACGTCGAGGGTGTCACCACCTTCTCGGTGAGCGGCACGCAGTCGGAGAACACCGGTGCGAGCCTGCTCGAGCAGGCCGAATCGGCGGGTTTGACACCGGAGTTCGGATGCCGGATGGGCATCTGCTTCTCCTGCACGGCGGTCAAGCGGTCCGGCTGCACCCGCAACCTGCGCAGTGGCGAACTGGACAGCGATCCCGATCAGCCGATCCAGCTGTGCGTCAGCGCCGCGGTCGGCGACGTCGACATCGAAATCTGAGCCGCACCGAAATCTGAAAGGGGAGAACAACTATGACCATACTCACCGAAACCGAGAACGGGCCGCTGGTCCTGTCGCCGGAACAGGTCGCCGAGATCGGCCGGGAGCTGGACGCGCTGCGCGACCGCATCACCGCCGATCTGGGGGAGCGCGACCGCGAATACATCTATTCGATCATCAAGGCGCAGCGCGGTTTCGAGATCGCCGGGCGCGGCCTGATGTACCTGGGCTTCCTGCCGCCGTTCTGGCTGGCCGGGGTGGCGGCGCTGAGCCTGTCCAAGATTCTGGACAATATGGAGATCGGCCACAACGTCATGCACGGCCAGTGGGACTGGATGCGTGAACCCGGCCTGAATTCCCGTGTGTTCGAATGGGATACGGTGTGCCCGGCCGACCAGTGGAAGCATTCGCACAACTACATGCACCACACCTACACCAACATCCACGGCCGTGACCGTGACATCGGCTACGGCGTGCTGCGCATCGACGAGGGCCAGCAGTGGAATCCGTACTACCTGGGCAACCCGGTGTACGCGCTGGCGCTGATGCTGTTGTTCGAGTGGGGCGTGATGCTGCACGACCTCGAGGCCGACAACATCGTCAAGGGCAACCGCAAGTGGGCGGATATCAAGCGCCTGGCCAAGGGGCAGATCCGCAAGGCCGGTCGGCAGGTGCTCAAGGACTACATCGTCTTCCCGCTGCTGAGCGGCCCGCTGTTCGTCTCCACCCTGGCCGGCAACGTGACCGCCAACCTGGTGCGCAACGTCTGGGCGTACTCGATCATCTTCTGCGGACACTTCCCATCGGGCGTACAGACGTTCACCGAAGAGGAGACCGAGAACGAGACGCGCGGCGAGTGGTACGTGCGGCAGATGCTCGGCTCGGCCAACATCAGCGGCAGCAAACTGTTCCACATCCTGTCGGGCAACCTGTCCCACCAGATCGAACACCACCTGTTCCCGGATCTGCCGGCCAACCGGTATCCGGAGATCGCGCCCGAGGTCCGCGCGCTGTGCGAGAAGTACGGCCTGCCCTACAACACCGGCCGGTTCAGCAAGCAGGTCGGCTCGGTCTGGCTCAAGATCTGCAAGCTCGCCCTTCCCCCGGCCATCGTCGGGAAAGGCTCGCAGCCTGGTGTTATCGTGATGCGAGAGCGGCAGGTCGAGCCGAGCGAGGTGGGCGGGTAGATGATCGGAAAATTCGAGAGCAACAAGGATCTGATCCAGGAGCTGACGTCCTCCGGGGCACGACACGTCGGCAATATCGCAACGATCATTACCGGGACGGTCTCGGAAGTGACGCGCGAAATCGGTGACTGGATCACCGATGCCATCGAGATGCGGGAGGCCGCGGCTGCGGCACACCGTGATCGGGAGGCGGCAGCCGACGTGAACGCCGGGCGCGACCACCCCGATGTGCTGGTCGACGAGCCCGAGCCGGCGCCGAATGTGAATGCGGCCCAGCCCATCATCGATGCCGATGTGGAAATCGTCGATCCGAAACGCTGAGCGGGATCAGAACACCGGCAGCCGGCGCCGGTGCTCGGCGATATCGGTGATCAGGTCCTTGTAGCCGTCGGCCAGTTCGGCGAGGCGCACCCAGTGCAGGTGTGCCTCGCCGTCCGGTGTGGAGGCGGGGAGCTCGTCCGTCGGATAGTTCGAGGCGGGCAGGCCGAGCGCATGATGGGCGGCGACCCATTTCCCGGCCATGCGGTCGATGACCGCCCCGAGAGTCTCGGTGTGCAGTGAGGCGCCCTCGCGGTGCGCGATGTTGTCGGCCACCCACACATCGATACGTTCGATCAGCCGGGTGCGGTCGCGATCGATGTGGTCGACCAATCGGCTCGCGCCGGCCACGCGGGCGGTCGAGGCCTTCGGCGCCTGCGCCTCCCGGGCGGCGTGCCGGCGCAGTTCGTGGCAGCGGACCAACTCCCGGGCCGCCTCGAGCACCGGGTGGTCGCCGGGTGGCGGTGTCGTGGACCGGAATGCGCGCAGCAGCGCGGATACCGACGGAAGTGCGCCGGTCGCGTCGTTGTCACCGGCGTATGCGGTCGCCATCGTCTCCCACCCTCGTCTCAGCGGTCGGAATCTGGTTACGCCAGGGCCGAGGAGGTTTCGGGGAGGGGCTCCCCTCGGCTCCGGCGTAGTCCCACGGAAACGGACGCCGGCTGTTCGGTCGCACTGCTCACGGGTGTACGAACCGGGATGACCGCGACGATGCGATAGACGTGTCCGAATGCGGGGACATATTCAGGAAAGCGTGTCCCGACTTGGCATGCAACGGTTGACGCGCCGAACACCCAAGGTGCCGGACAATCGTTATACGCATCACGCGGGGATCACATGATCGCGAAGATCCACCATCGGCGGCGCGGCGCCTGCGCGTCCGGTTGCGGATGGCTAGCCTGAGGATTTGTGCCCGCCTATATCTCTTCGCCGGAGTTGACCTTCGGCTTTCTGTTCGCTCTGGAAGATCCCGAGCGAATCGCCGAGGTGGTGCGAAATCTGATGGAGCGCCGCACGGTCTCGGTCTTCCGTCTGGCGCACGTCTCCGGCGCGGCCGGTCCACCGGAACGCTATGTCGTGAACTGGGCTGCCATACCGCAGATTTCGATCACCACCGCCGCACCGGACGCCGACGCCATGCAGGCCGAGCGGATCATGCTGGTCAACGCATTTCTGGGCGAGGGCGGTGAGATCAGCTTGTACTCGGCGGACAGCAATCGCCCAGACGATATGCGGTAGAGACGATTTCCCATCGGCAGCACAAAGGTTTTCGTTACGGAGACGCTTCACACAGCGGCTCTTACGTCCCTCTCAGCTACCGGCCAGCGGCGATTAAGTTCCGGCCAGCAGGGTGGGTTCTGGTCGATCGCCCGACACGGGGGTCGACGGACTGTGCCCCCTACAGAGAGGTAGAAGCATGATTCCGGTCATCATCGACACCGGTAGCGCCGCGCTGAGCGGCATCCTCGACACCGGCAGTGCCGCCCTCAGCGGTGTCCTGAACACCCTGTTCACCGGGTCGTTCGGCGGCTGATTCCGGCCCGCCCCCGGGGATCGTGCCCCGGCCCACCGCCCCGGCGCCCGACAGCGCCGGGGCGGTGCCGTCTCCGGCGGAGTAGATGCGGCGCACCACATCCTCGATATCGGGTTCCTCGACGGACAGGTCGCGTACCTCGACCCGATTCGAGATGGCGGCGAGAAGCTGTGCGGCGGTGGTGATTTCGGGATCGAAGGCCAGCCGCTGCCGCATGCCGTCGGCCTCGGCGGCCAGCAGTGTCGCCCCCGCGAGGCCGGTGAGATCGTCGCTGGGCCGGGCCAGATCCACCACCAGGACGCGGCGCGCGCCGACGGTGCGCGCCAGGCCCGGCAGCGTGCCGTCGTAGGCGAGGCGGCCGTGGTCGACCACGAGTACCCGTTCGCAGAGGCGCTCGATATCGCCCATATCGTGGGTGGTGAGCAGCAGCGTGGTGCCGCTTTCCGCCCGTTCCCGGCGCAGGAATTCCCGCAGTCGCTGTTTGGAGAGCACATCGAGGCCGATGGTCGGCTCGTCGAGAATCAGCAGCTCCGGACGATGCAGGAGCGCCGCGGCGATTTCGGCGCGCATCCGCTGGCCGAGGGAGAGCTGACGCACCGGGGTGTCGAGGGTGTGTCCCATCTCGAGCTGTTCGACGAGTTCGTCCGTGCGGCGGCGGGCCGCGGCCGGCTCCAGGCGATGGATGGCGGCCAGGATGGTGAACGATTCGCGCAGCGGCAGATCCCACCACAGCTGTGATCGCTGTCCGAACACCACGCCGATCCGGCCGGCCAGTTCGCGCCGCCGGCGCACCGGGTCGAGCCCGCAGGTGCGCACCGTGCCGGAGGTCGGCACGAGGATGCCGGTGAGCATTTTGATGGTGGTGGATTTCCCGGCCCCGTTGGCGCCGATATAGCCGACGGCCGAACCGGATTCGATGTGAAAGCTCATCGAGTCGACGGCGATGAGCACCTCGCGCACGTGCCCGCGGCGGCCCCGGCGGCTGCGCCGCAGCACGAATTGCCTGGTCAGTTCCGATACTTCGACGGTGTTCATCCGCCCCCTCCCTGATAGTGGCGTACCCCGATGCGCCAGAGCGCCAACGCCATTATCCAAACCCACAGCGCCGCAAGCGGTCCGAACCAGGCCAGCCCGGCGGGCAGCCACGCCGGTCCGGGAAGGCCGAGGAGGGCGATCGTGGGCAGATAGGCGACGAACGAGACCGGTATCGCGAACCCGAACAGCGCCCGCAGCGGGCCCGAGAACACCGAACTCGGCTGCTGGGCGGCGAAGGATCCGCCGTAGGTGAAGCTGTTGGTGAGTTCCGAACCGTCGACCAAGTGGAACTGCAGGCCCGCCGCGCAGACGAACAGTCCGGCGAAAATGGCGATCCCGCTCAGTGTGCTGCTCACCGCCAGCACGATATGCGTTGGGCTCCAATCGATATCGTTGCCGATCAGGCCGGCGGTCAGGACCACCGCCGCGACGGTGGCCCGCGACAGCCGCCGCAGCGACACATCGCTGGTGATCAGCTGGAGCAGCAGGGGCTGGGGACGCAGGTGAAAGGCGTCGAGGGTGCCCATCCGAATGTAGGTCGCGAGAGTGTCGGTGTGGCCGACGGCGATCTGCGCGAGCGCGAAACTCAGGTTGGACAGGCCGAACAACAGCAGCATCTGCGTCGAGTTCAGGCCGCCCAGCGCCGTGACGTTGTGGTAGATCAGCCACATCTCCGCGAATTCGACCACGCCGATCAGCAGGGAGGAGAACAGGTCGGTGGCGAAGGAGAGCGGATAGGCGCGCTGTGAGCGCATTCGCGAACGCAGCACGGCCACATAGGGTGTGAGCCTGCTGCCGTACGGTGCGAGCTCAGCCACCCTGCACCTCCAGTTTGCGCCGGCCCGCCGCGATCAGCGTCCGGCCGATGCCGATCGCGATGGCGATCCACAACATCTGCATGCCGATGACCGACCACGCCGCCGAACCCGTCGCCCGACCGGACAACACGTCGACCGGCCCCTGCAGCAGCCACGGGAACGGGGTCAGCCGCGCGGCGGTGGCCAGCGGTGCCGGAAACAGGTGGATGGGTACGTAGAGGCCGGCGAGGAACGTGGACAGGATCTGATAGAGCATCCGGATTCCGCGCGTCTCGATCAGCCAGAAACCCAGCAGGCTCACCGAGAACAACAGCAACAGCGAAAGCGTCACGGCCGCAACGACACTGACGGCGCCGAGCAGATACGGCGCGAAGGTGCCGGGCAACACCAGCTGCGCCGTGATCAGACCGGTGGCGATCGAGGGCAGGCCGCGCAGGGCCAGCGTGCACGACGATCCGCCGAGATCGGTTGCCAGATAGAAGAATTGGATATCGATGGGGCGTTGCAGATCGACCGCCACATCGCCGGTGCGCACCCGCTCGGCGATATCGTGCGGTGGCCCCATCACTCGCAGGGCGCCCAGCATGGCCTGTGACAACCACACGTAGGCGCCGATCGACGCACCGGTGTAGCCGCCGAAACCCGGCGTGGAGCGTGCCGCCGCGATCATCACCGCGGCGCGGATGAGGCCGAAGACGACATTGGCGGCCAGGCCCGCGAAGACGGCCGACCGGTAATTCCATTGGCGCCGGAAGCCGGCGCCGAACAGACGTGAATAAACCCCCGAGAGTGCGCGCACAAGTTGTCCAGAATACGACCTGGCCGTCCGCTCGGCGAGCGAATTTCGACGAACCGGAGCAGGGCAGTCCGGGCGGTCGGTATGGTCGGCGCACCCGATGGCCGGATCGCTTTGCGCAAAACCTTGCCGCGACCTCCATCGCAGTGTTAGAAACAGTCATGTTTCACACTGGGGTCGCCGCGGTGGCTCCCGCCCCTGAGGACCGCCTATGACCACCGTTTTCGAAACGCTGGAATCGGATGTGCGCGGATACTGCCGGGTCTGGCCGACGGTCTTCGACACCGCCCGCGGCGCCTGGCTCCGCGACGAGCAGGGCCGCGACTATCTCGATTTCTTCGCCGGAGCCGGCACGCTCAACTACGGGCACAACAATCCGATCCTGAAGGCGGCCCTGCTGGACTATCTGTCCCGCGACGGGCTCACCCACGGGCTGGACATGTCGACGGTCGCCAAGCGTGACCTGCTCGAGGCGCTGCGCGACCTGATCCTGGTGCCGCGCGGCCTCGACTACAAGATCCAATTTCCGGGCCCGACCGGGGCGAACGCGGTAGAGGCGGCGCTGAAGCTGGCACGCAAGATCACCGGGCGCAGCACGGTCGTGAACTTCACCAACGCCTTTCACGGCATGACGCTGGGCGCGCTGGCCGTGACCGGTAACGCCGCCAAACGTGCGGGGGCGGGCGTGCCGCTGCCACACGTCCATCCGATGCCCTATGACGGCTACCTGGGTGGTGCGGACGAGCTGGCGTGGATCGAGCGGATGCTCGACGACACCTCCTCGGGGGTGGACAAGCCGGCGGCCGTGATCGTGGAAACGGTGCAGGGCGAGGGCGGGGTGAACATCGCCCGCGCCGAGTGGTTGCGCCGGCTCGCGGCGCTGGTCGCGGCCCGCGGCATTCTGCTGATCGTCGACGATGTGCAGATGGGTTGCGGGCGGACCGGGCCGTTCTTCTCCTTCGAGACCGCGGGTATCACCCCGGATATCGTCACTCTCTCGAAGTCCATCGGCGGCTACGGTCTGCCGATGGCGCTGGTGTTGATGAAACGCGAGCTGGACCAGTGGGCGCCGGGTGAGCACAACGGCACCTTCCGCGGTAACAACCCGGCTTTCGTCACCGCGCGGGTGGCGCTGGAGGAGTACTGGCGCGACGACCGGCTCGAGCTCGCCACGCTGGCCCGCGGCGAGCGGATACGTGCCGAGCTGGCGCGGGTGGCGGATGCGGTGGGCGGATTGTCCACGCGCGGAAGGGGTTTGGTGCACGGACTGGTCTTCGACGACGCCTCGGAGGCGGGCAAGGTGAGTCGGGTAGCCTTCGAGGAGGGACTGCTCGTGGAGACCTCGGGCGCCTGTGACGAGGTTGTGAAACTGCTTCCGCCGCTGACGATTTCGGATTCCGAGTTGGATCACGGGCTCGAAATACTCGCGCGCTCCGTCGATATCGTCTGCGGCAGGCGCGGCTAGGGGGATCGGACCGTCGGCTGCCGACCCACACCCGGCAGCCGGCCGCGGGGCCGGGTTTCCGCTGCGGGGCCCGGTCCCGCACCTTCGGGTGCGCCGCGGACGGCTATGAAACGGACGGTTCCGAATCGGATGTCTTCATCTTGTCCAGGATTCTGGGCTGCCACTGGTAGAACCAGCTGAATTTGTAGGATTCTCCGGCGGGCGACGAGGTGGCGGCAAAGGTGAATCGGCGATCGTTCGTGGCGAACGGGGCCTTGTCGGCGAGCTCCCGGAAGCGCGGCTCGATCGGAATCGGGAGCGTGGCCGGATCCGGTGTGATCACCGGGAAACACAGTCGCTCGATCCGGGAGGACTCCCAGCCGAATGTGGCGTAGATGTCGAATGCCTTCGCGGTGACGGCGAGGAATCGCGCGCTCGGTTCCGGAAATCCGGCGTCGCGATGCAGGGCGGCGACGGCCTCGGGTGCGAAGTGCTCGGCGGGCAGTCCGGGGAAGTACACGTTCATCGTCTTGTCGTGGTAATCGATGCCGAGCAGGCCGACCTTGTCCGCCAAACCGTGTGCGGCGAACATGCGGGCGTGGTCGGCGAGACCGGCCGGCATGGACGGGAGCGCGGCGAGTTCCGCCACGTTCCGGACGTCGTCCGCGGGAAAGAACGGCCAGATCTTCTTGAAGCCGCCGGCGACGCCGATATCGATGCCGTAGCTGTCGACGGGGCATTGTTTCCGGACCTGGTCCAGCAGGGATCCGATCGGATGATCGGTTTGCGGGATCAGTCCGTTCGAGCGCGCGATGTCGTAGGGGTCGATGTCTTTCGGCAGCGTGAGGAAGCGATAGTCGAGGTCACCCGCGCGACGGGCCTCGGTGACGACTCGAAAGGAGATCACCGACTGGGTGAGCATCGTGCCGAATGCGGTCAGGACCGGCCATACCGCGTCTCGGGTGCAGGGGACGTTCGCCAGCCGCGCGGATTTCTCGATGGCCACGTACAGATCGTCCAGCGCGGATTCGGTAGTGGTGGACATGCGTCCTTCCTGAGACGGGTGCTACGAACAACAGCGCGGTGCCGCCGAGACGCCGGCCGGGCGGCGCGGTCGAATGCGGAACGCGCACTGGAGTTTACGAAGCGATGTGGCCGACGGGCTTCGGCCGACTGCCCGCTGCTGGGAGCCCTCGGAACGGAACGTGCGATCGCCTGTGCCGAACGAGGAAGGGTGAGCGCTCGAAGAAGCGGATATCGAATGCGCTCGAGCGAGGAGGACGCTACCGGCCCGATACTTTCGTGGCGGTCCGGTGCTTTCGTGGAGCGGATGACGGGATTCGAACCCGCGACCCTCACCTTGGCAAGGTGATGCGCTACCAACTGCGCTACATCCGCATCCCGCCCTGCGGCGGTGCGAGAAAAACAATAGCCGATAGCGGCGCGCAACCGCGAATCAGCAGGTCAGCGCGCTGCGCATCGGTCCTCAGCTGAGCAGGAGGTGGACCTGCAATTCACCCACCAGGAAGCCGAGCACACCGCCGATGGCGACCAGTTTCCACTCGTCCTGTTTGAACGCCGGGCGTAGCAACCCTTCGTATTCGTCGTCGGTGAGCTGGCGGGTCTTCTCGATCACCAGGTTGCGCAGATCCAGCGTGCGCATCGCGTGGTCTTCGAATCCGGCTGCGGCACTGCGAATGTAGGCCAGCATCTCGGGGACGATCTCGCGTTTGACCCGGGTGATGGAGTCGCCGGCGACGAGCATCACCAGCGGTCGCGCGGGTGCGGACTGGGTATCGATGAATTCGTCCATCCGCCGCGCCAGGATCGACGCCAGCCGGTCCGAGCGCTCCCCGTTGAGGACCGCCTCGAGCATCTTGGCCGGGGTGAGGATTTCGGTGGCGATCAGATCGCCGTAGTCGACGCAGACCTGTTCGCGGCGCTTGTGGAACAGACCCTGCCAGCCGATGCGGCCGTAGATCCGCCACGGCCGCACCGGCCGGAAGATCATCTGCAGCGCCAGCCAGTCGGTGACCAGGCCGGTGAATCCGCCGAACAGCGGCATCAGCCAGGAGGAGTGGGTGAAGGCCCAGGTGACCATCTGCACGAAGCCCAGCAGGGTGCCGAACAACAGGCCGGAGCGCACGATGAAGCGCAACTCGTGATGGCCCACCCGGCGCACCATCTCCACGAGCAGCGCCTTGTCGTTGACCAGGGTGTCGATGGCGATGGAGCGCAGATCCATGATCTGGTCGAGGTTGGTCCGCAGGTCGGTGACGATCTCGTCGATGAGGTCGGGGACATCGCGCTGGACGCGGCGGATCATCGCCTCGCGGGCGAACTGCGGCATGGTCACCCACAGCCGCGGTTCGTAGCGCATCATCAACTCGTCGACGGTGTGCGCGACGGCGTCGTCCAGCGGTTCGCGCAGCGTGGTGGTGAGCTCGGCGACGTCGATGCGGCCGAGGATCTCCTGCGGATCGATCAGCCGCGAGAACATCAGATCCACCGCGATCGTCGCCATCCGCGGCGCCGCCTTGGGAATCACGCCCTGCCAGCCGAACCAGGGCGGGATGCCGCGGAATTCCAAGGGGCGGCACAGCATTTCGACGGCGACGAGTTTCGTGGTCCAGCCGATGAACGCGGCGATCACCGGAATCGAGCAGTAGAGCAGCCAGTGCTCGGTGAAATCGGCGATCACGCGTCCGCCCGGTGGGAAATCGCTGCACAGCGGTGATTCGGCGAACAGCGCCGGAACGATGGAGAAGTGTCGAGCCGCACGCGCGAACTGTAACAGGTTCTAGAGAAGCGCTTACTGAGAGCCGGGTGTGGCGGCCAGGAACATGTAGCTCTTCTCCTCGACCCGCCGCGCGATCCGCCACGCGCCGTCCACGCGGGTGAAGGTGTCCAGGTACCACAGGCCGCACAGCATGAGGTTCTGCTGCCCCTCTGCTCCGCCGAGGAGCATCGGATTGTGGCACATGGTGCGGCCGGTGGCGGTGTCCCCGTCGACGGTGATCGAGGAGTTGCTGATCAGATGCTGGAAGGCGGGGAAGTTCGGCATCACCGTGGCGAGGAACTTCTTGATCTCGGGCAGTCCACCGCTGGCGCCGCCCATGGCCGAGTAGTCGATGTGCGCGTCCGCGGTGAAGATGTCGTCGAGCAGCTCCCACTGCTGGGTGTCCACGGCATGGGAGTAACGGACCATCAGATCCTCGATCTCGATCCGATCCGAAATCTCTTGCAGCGACAGCATGTTTCCTCCAGTGGTAGCGGCTCGGCGACGATGCGGGCTATTCGGAAGCCGCGTCGAAGGCGCGCACGAGCGTGCGCGGCGCCTTGTGTCGCCAGGCGTCGGTGAGCAACTCGCTCAGCAGGCCGGTGTCGGCGGCGCCGAGGTCGACGCGGACCGCCGACAGCCGCCGGCCCCACCACTTCTCCGCGCAGCAGTCCGGATATTCCGCGACCGCCTCCCGGATATCAGCTTCACTCGCCATCACGTGCGCGTGCGCGGGATCGGGCAGCGTCGCGAAGATCGCCTTGCGGACGCGGAACGACGGCATGTCGAAATGCGGCGCCTCGGTGGACTCCGGTAGTCCCAGCGCAATCCGCCGGACGTCGTCGGCATCGGCCATGGGCCGATTATGCGGCCGAATTCGTGCCCTCGCGGGCGGTTCGGCGAGATGGGCCCGCTAGCCGAGATCGGCGAGGGCGGCCTCGATCGCGCGGTGGAAGGTGGGGTAGGCGTAGATCATCTCCCGCAGCGTGGTGACCGGAACCCGGGCGTGCACCGCGACGGCCAAGGCGCTCAGCACCTCGCCGCCGACCGGGCCGACCGAGGTGGCGCCGACCAGAATGCCGCGATCGGCATCGGCGACCAGCTTGACGAATCCGGCGTTGCCGGGCCCGTGAATCCAGCCTCGGGTCGAATCCGGGACCTCGGCCCGGCCCGTCCAGACGCTCAGTCCGGCCTCGCGGGCCTGCGACTCCGTCATCCCGACCGCGCCCACCTCCGGTTCGGTGAAGGTGACATTGGGAACCGCGTGATACTGCGCGGGTTCGCCGGGGGAGCCGAGGATATCGGCGGCGGCGATGCGCGCCTGATACATCGACATGTGAGTGAAGGCGCCGTGTCCGGTGACGTCCCCGATCGCCCACACTCCCTCGGCGGCGCGCAGCCGATCGTCGACCCGGATGCCGTGCGCCTGCTCGTCCAGGCCGATGGCGCCGACGCCCAGTGCGGACAGGTCAGTGTAGCGGCCGGCGGCCACCAGCAGGCGCTGGGCGCGGATCGGATCGCCGTTGCTCAGCCGGACCGTGAAATAGCTGCCGTCGTGGTCGACTCGGGTGGTCTCGACTCCGGTGCGGACCGAAATGCCTTCTTCGGCAAAGGTTTTCGCCAGTGTTTCGGCGGCCTCGGGTTCGGCGCGCGGGAGCAGCCGGCTGCGCACGACCATCGTCACCTCGGCTCCGAACCGGGAGAAGATCTGCGCGAATTCCGCGCCGACCGGCCCCCCGCCGAGCACGATCAGGGATTCGGGCGCCTCGGTGGTGGTCACGGCCTCGCGGTTGGTCCAGTACGGGGTGTCGGCCAAGCCCTCGATCGGCGGAACGGACGGGGCGGTGCCGGGGTTCAGCACGATCGCGCGCAGGGCGCGGAAATCGCGCGGTCCGGCGGCGGTATCGACGCGGACCTGGCCGGGCTCGGTGATGCGCCCCCAGCCCCGCACGAAGGTGCCGCCGGCGGATTCGAACCGTTCGACCGCGACCTTGTCGTCCCAGTTGTCGGTCGCCTCGTCACGGATCCGCTTCGCCACCGGCGCCCAATCCGCCTGCACCCGGGCGCTTCCCGCGAGTGTGCCCACGCGCCGTGCCTCGGCGAGGGTCTCGGCGGCGCGCACCATCATCTTGGTCGGCACGCAGGCGTAGTAGGGGCATTCGCCGCCCAGCAGCCGGCCTTCGACGCCGACCACCGCGAGCCCGGCGCGCGCCAATTCGGTCGCCACGGCCTCGCCGCCGGGCCCCATGCCGATGACGACGGCATCCACGGATTCGGTCGCCGGGGTTTCGGCGGGCATGCGATCACGCTCCTCTGATTCGACACGGTGGGGACGGCGGGGTCCCGCAGACCATGGTGACAGCTGTGACGCCGCTGGTGGGGGATCGACAGGTGCGGATCGTGGCATTCCGTTGCGCCGGGTGGTCTCGGAGGAGATACCGCGAGTCTCCGCATCTCGTGAAAAGCCAGCTCGCGCATGGTCGTCGATGGGAAGCCGGTGCGGTTGACGCGGTTTCGCCGAACCGTTTAGGTGGGCAGCATGCGAATCGGCGGTGCGGGGATTCTCGACGTGCTCGGTGGCCGGCGAACGGCGGTGGCGGCGCTGGCGACGATCACCGGCTTCTACTATCTGTTCGTCGCGATCACCAACTGCACCGATACCGTCACCAACCGCCGGGGCGTGGGCGCCGTGCTGTCGATGCGGGCCACGATCCACAATCCGGGCACCGACTGGCGCGCGATCACCAACGGCAACATCGCGCTCGTCGTCTACATCCTCGTGGTGATCTGGGAATTCTCGATCGCCCTCGTGCTGTTGGTCGCCGCGGCCTGCTGGCTGCGGGAGCTGAGCGGTCGGCCACGCCGGGTGCCGGTGCGGCCGGGCACGGCGGCGAAGTTGTCCAGTATCGGCTGGACGATGGCGGTGCTGCTGTTCGCGGGGGCGTTTTTGACCGTCGGCGGGGAGTGGTTCCGGATGTGGGCGAACAAGGAGGTCAACGCCTCGTCGGCGGCGTTGCAGAACTTTCTGATTGCCGGGATCGGACTGGTGCTGGTTCATCTGCCCGACTCGGCGCCGAGTGCCGCTGCGCTTTCGGAATGAACTGCGGCCGTTCGGGAACAGTGCCCGACCGCCCCGAGTTGCAGCCCGTATGGAACTCGACACCGCGCTCGACTTCGCCCGCACGACCTCGCGGTCCGTCCTGACCACCGTGCGCCGCAACGGCCGCCCGCAGCTGTCCAACGTCACGCACTGGGTCGCGCCCGACGGCATCGTCCGGATCTCCATCACCGCGGACCGGGCCAAGTACGCCAATCTGGGCCGGGAGCCGTGGGCGGCCCTGCACGTCACGCGCGACGATTTCTGGGCCTATGCCGTCCTGGAGGCCGATGTCGAACTGACCCCGGTGGCCGCGAGCACCGACGACGCTACGGTGGAGGAGTTGATCGCCTACTACCGAGCGCTCAGCGGCGAGCACCCTGATTGGGAGGACTATCGCCGCGCGATGGTCGCAGACCGCCGCGTGATCGCGCGTCTGCGTCCCACCCGCGCCTACGGCATGCTGCCCTGACGGCGGCGTTCCTCGGGAGTGGGTAGCCCCTCGGGAATCCTTGCGGCGCGCGCTTTCCATGAAGGCCCGCATTCCCTCCCGCGGTCCCGGCGAGGTTTCCAGGGCCAGGAACATGGTCTGAGTGGGCGCGGCCGATTCGACTTCACCGGCGCATAACCTTGCGGCAACATTCGACATGCATGCTGGCACCCTCCGCTGAATCGAAAGGTACGAACCCGAATGGACTTTCTGACTGTGCTCGTGGACATGTTGGCTGCGCTGGGGGCCAGCGGTAGCGCGGCCTGACCACCCATCACGACACACCCCGGCCCACCACATCACGGATGTGGTGGGCCGCAGGCGTTCGAGGGGACGTTCACAGAACGCGAGATCGTCTGCCGCGGACACGGATGGTCATCCGCTGTGATCGGTATCGGCGGGACCGTGCGACCCGGCCGGATACTCCTCGAGCGGCACCACGTCACGTGACCACGCCGACAGGATCGGCGTCACGACCCGCCAGGCCTGTTCGGCCTCGTCCGCGCGGATCGAGAGGGCGGGGTCACCGTTCAGGACATCGAGCAGAAGTCTGCCGTAGGCCGGCAACTCCGGCGGCTGGACCTGGGCGGTCAGCGTAAGCGGCACCAGGGTTCCGGCGGTGGCACCGACCGTGGTCAGACCGAGCGACAGGCTTTCCGGGGCGAGCCCGAACCGCAGCACATTGGGTTCCGGGGTCCCCTGATGGCCGAAAGGCATATGGGGTACCGGGCGGAAGTGGACGGCGACCTCGTTGCGATCGTTGCCCAGCGCCTTCCCGCTGCGCAACACGAAGGTCGTTCCCGACCAGCGCCAACTGTCCAGTGTCAATTCGACTTCGGCGAAGGTTTCGGTGCGTCGACGCGCGTCGACGCCGTCCTCGTCGGTGTAGGACGGAACGTCGCGATCGCCGATGCGTCCCGCGAGATACCGCCCACGGCGCGTATGCGCGGCGACGTCGGCATCGGTCAGCGGGCGCACCGAGCGCAGCACGTCGACCTTCCGGTCGCGCAGATCCCGTTCGGACAGCGTGATCGGGGGTTCCATGGCGATCAGGCACAACAGCTGCAGCAGGTGGTTCTGCACCATGTCCTTGAGGGCACCGACATGGTCGTAATATCCGGCCCTTCCCTCGAGGGTGAGGGTTTCGTCCCAGACGATCTCCACCTTGGCGATATGCGCACTGTTCCAGATGGATTCGAGCACGCGATTGGCCAGCCTGCTGCCGAGCAGGTTCTGCACCGTGGTCATGGCGAGGAAGTGGTCGACCCGGAACACGGCTCGCTCGGGCAACAGATCGGCCAGCAGCCGGTTGAGCCGCTCAGCGCTCTCGAGATCCTCGCCGAAGGGTTTCTCGAGGACGATCCGGCTGTCGGCGGGCAGTCCCACCTCGTGCAGGGTCGTGATCGCGACGGGAAACACTGCCGGGGGAAGGGCGAGGTAGACCGCCACCGGGCCGTCGCCGGCGATCGCCGCCGCCACCTCGTCCGAGTTCTGGATGTCGGCCCTGCGGTACCGCGTCGCCGCGGCGACCGCCTTTCTCGCCTCGGGCGGCGCCTGCCCGGCATGATGCTCCAGCTGGGTCACCACCCACTCGTGGAACTCTTCGTCGCCGCGGCCCTTGCGATCGGCGCACACCACCTCGAAGCGGCTGTCCAGATGTCCGGCCTGGAACAGCGCGGCCAAGGCCGGCAAGAGGTATCGCCCGGCGAGATCGCCGGTGCCGCCGAAGACGACCAGACGCGTGATCACGGCGCACCCGCCTTCGCTCGCGCGAGCTTCACCCCGCTGGAAATGATGCCGATATGACTGAACGCCTGCGGGAAATTACCCATGAACGCGCCGGTCGACGGGTCGATCTGCTCGGCGAGCAGGCCCACGGTGCTCGCGCGGGCGCACAGCGAACTGTAGAGCCGCTCGGCGTCCTCGAGCCGGCCCTGGGCGGTGAGGTTGTCGACCAGCCAGAAACTGCACAGCACGAACGCGCCCTCGTCGCCGGGCAGGCCGTCCGGTGATTCCTCGTGCAGGTATCGATACAGCAGGCCGTCGCCGGCGCCCAGCCGATCCGCCACCGCCGCGGTCGTCGCGGCCATGCGTGGATGATCGGCGGGAACGACGCGGCGCAGCGGCAGCGCCAGCAGGCTCGCATCCAGTTCGCCGCCACCGTCGAGATGGGCGCTGAGCGTCCGGGCCCGCTCGTCCCACGAGTTCTTCAGGATCGCCTCGCGGATCTCGTTCGCGGTGCTGCGCCACATCGCGAGGGGACCGGGCAGGTCGAAGCGTTCCCCGATCGACGCGGCGCGATGCAGTGCCACCTGGCACAGCGCCGCGGAATAGGTGAAAACCCGCCCCGCGCTGCGTACTTCCCAGATTCCCTGATCCGGTTCCTGCCACGAGCGCCCCGCCGCCTCGGCCAGATCGGACAGGTTCGACCACAGCACCGGCTGCAGCTCACCGCCGGTGCGCAGCCATTGGTCGGCGCAATCGAGGATTTCGCCGTAGACGTCGTGCTGGCGCTGATCGGTGGCGCCGTTGCCCCAGCGCACCGGGCCGCTCGCGCGGTAGCCTTCCAGGCCGGTGTCGACCAATTCGTCGGGAACCGGATCACCGTCGATGTCGTACATGATGCGCGGCTGGCCGCTGCGCTCGAACGCGTCCAGTACCCAGCCCAGGAAGGCGTCGGCCTCGTTCCGGAAACCGATGCGGCGCAGGGCGTAGACGGCATACGACGCGTCGCGGATCCACACGTAGCGATAGTCCCAGTTGCGGACGCCGCCGATCGGCGCGGGCAGCGACGACGTGGGTGCCGCGACGACGGATCCGCTCACCCAGTGATCGCAGAGTTTGAGGGTGATCGCGGAGCGCCGGACCAGTGCCTGTTCGGGACCGTCGTAGGTGCACGTCCGCATCCAGGAGCGCCATGCGTCGGCGGTGTGGCGCAGCATCGCCGCCGCGTCGAAGCGATGGTGGCGGTGGAAGCGTCCCCAGGACAGCACCAGCTCCAACCGCTCGCCCTGCGCCAGGTCGACGGTGGTGTGCACGCCGTCCAGCTGCCGGTCGGCGCGCAGATGCAGCCGCAGGTTCGGCTGGGACGCGACCCGGATCTCCAGCCCGCTGAGCACCGGCCGCAACTGCGCGCCGCCCTGCGGGGCGATCTCCACCGACACCCGCACGTGCCCGCTCACGACGATCGCGGAGCGAACCAGTTCCGAGCGATCGGCGGGCGCGTCGTCGCCGAGGTCCGAGCCGGGGCGCACCACCATGGCATCGGTCACGCGGAGAATGCCGGTGGCGCTGCGCAATTCGGTCTCCAGCACGCCGGTATCGGGCTGATAGCGCTGGCGGCCTTCCAGTGGATCGGTCGGCGCGACGGTGAAATGGCCCCCGCGCGCATGGTCGAGCAGCCCGCAGAACAGCGGTTGGGCATCGAAGCGCGGCAGGCACAGCCACGGGATCGAACCGTCCACCCCGACCAGCGCGGCCGTCGTACCGTCTCCGATCAGACCGTAGTCCTCCAGCGGGAGATACCCGTCGCTCCGGCGGATCGGCCGGAACGGTGGATCGGGATCGTGCACGCCATCCCCTTCCACGAATGGAACGCCCGGCGACAACTAGGGGGAAGGCTATCAGCTGGCATCCGTGCGGAAAGCGGAACTGATCGGCCGATATCTGGCCGAAATGCTGCAGCGGGCGATCAATTGGCTACCGCAAGCTCGCGGGTTGTCGCAGACGATGCCGGAATCGGAGATCGGGTGTCGACGGCCCAGAGCTGCTCGCGGCGGCCAGGGTGCCGAATCGGGCAGGAATTTCTGTGTGTTTGAGCGTTGAACCGATTGGGTAACCACAGCCCAACCCGAAATGTGCGCAGGTTGGACCGACAAAGCGCCCCCGGCAGGAATCGAACCTGCGACCTAGGGATTAGAAGGCCCTTGCTCTATCCAACTGAGCTACGGAGGCATGGCAGTACCAAACACCATGCCCGGTTTGAGGCAGCGTGTCCAGCGAGTTGATTATAGCGAGCGTCCAGATCCGTGCTGGTCATCGACAGCGTCGTGTGCGACTGTCGGCCTCGTCACAGTGAGCGGGCCGATTCGGGGCCGGAAGGCTGTGAAGTGGGCCGCCAACTACGCTGAATAGTATGTCGTCACCGCAGGACCCGCCCGCCGATTCCGACCCCCAGGCCGTGCGGCCGGAGGCGACGGCGTTCCCGGTGCTGGCGGTGGTCGCTGTCGGTCTGACTGCCCTGGTCGCGCCGATCGTGGTCAGTCTGTCCGCGGCGCAGGCGCTGACTCTGCTCGGCATTCCCGACCCCGGACCGCTGACCACCTACGGTCTGCCCGCGGTCCGGGCACTGGCCGATTTCTCGGCCGCGATCGCCGTGGGATCGCTGCTCTTCGCGGCGTTCCTGTGCCCGCCGCAGCGCGACGGCTTGCTGGATGTCGGCGGTTACCGGGCTCTTCGTCGTGCCGGTATCGCGGCGCTGGCCTGGGCGGTGACCTCGGCGCTGCTGGTGCCGCTGACCCTGTCGGACACCACCGGCCAGCCCGTGCGCTCGGTGTTGCGGCCCGATCAGATCTGGCATGCCATCGACAAGGTCGATGTCGCGGGGTCTTGGCGCGCCACGGCGATCATGGCGATTCTGCTCGCCGTCGGCTGCCGGCTGGCGTTGCGCTGGGGCTGGACGCCCGTGTTGTTCGGCTGGTCGCTGCTGTGCCTGATTCCGGTTGCGCTGACCGGACATTCGTCCTCGGGTGGCGCCCACGACGTGGCGACGAACAGCCTGATTCTGCATCTGGGCGGCATGGCGGTGTGGGTCGGCGGCCTGTTCGCGGTACTCGCCTACGCCATGCGAGGCGGAAAATACACCGGTCTCGCCGCACGGCGATTCTCTGTGGTGGCGACGTGTGCGTTCGCGGTCGTCGCGGTGTCGGGCGTGCTCAACGCCTGGGTCCGGGTGCCGTGGGACGAACTGTCGACCACCACCTATGGCCGGCTGGTGATCGCGAAGACGGTCGCGCTCTGCCTGCTCGGCGTCGCCGGATTCCTGCAGCGCCGCCGCGCCCTTCCGGCGCTGGCCGACAATCCCCGCGACCGCTCGGCCCTGATCAGTTACGCCGGAGTCGAGGTGCTGATCTTCGCGGCCACGATCGGCTTGGCCGTCGGGCTGGGCCGCACCCCACCGCCGGATCTGAAACGGGTGCCCTCGCCCGCGGAGGTCGAACTCGGGTACAACCTGGCCGGGCCGCCGACCGCCGCCCGAATCCTGTTCGATTGGCGGTTCGACATCATGTTCGGCACGCTCGCCATTGTGCTGGCGGTGCTGTATCTGGTGGGCGTGCGGCGACTGCGCGCACGCGGCGACGCCTGGCCGGTCGGCCGGACCGTCGCGTGGCTGTGCGGATGTGCGGTCCTGCTGATCGCCACCAGTTCCGGTGTGGGCCGCTACGCCCCGGCCATGTTCAGCGTGCACATGGCCCAGCACATGCTGCTGTCGATGCTGGCGCCCGTGCTGTTCGCGCTGGGCGGCCCGGTGCTGCTGGCCCTGCGCGCCCTGCCCGCCGCCGGTCGCGACGCACCGCCCGGACCGCGTGAATGGGTGCTGGCCGCGGTGCACAATCCGGTCTCTCGTTTCCTGACGCAGCCGGCCGTCGCCGCGGCGCTGTTCATCCTCGGCTTCTACGCGCTGTACCTGGGCGGCATCTTCGATGCGGTGGTCGGCGAGCACGGCGCCCACCTGGCGATGAATCTGCACTTCCTGGTATCGGGCTACCTGTTCTACTGGGTCGTTCTCGGTATCGACCCCAAACCGCGTCAGGTGCAGCCGCTCACGAAGGTCGGCATGGTGTTCGGATCGCTGCCGTTCCACGCGTTCTTCGGCGTCGCCCTGATGAGTATGACCACGGTGATGGGCGAGTGGTTCTACCGCGGACTCGGATTGAGCTGGAACACCGATCTGCTCGGCGATCAGCGCACCGGCGGCGGTCTGGCCTGGGCCAGCGGCGAGATTCCGCTGGTGCTCGTGATGCTGTCCCTGCTGGTGCAGTGGTCGCGCAGTGACAACCGCACGGCCAAACGCTTCGACCGGGCCGCCGAGCGCGACCACGACGCCGCCCTGGCCGCGCACAACGCCATGTTCGCCGAACTGGCGAAACGCGACCGCGAGGTGAAACCGTGACCGAGGCGCCCGCGCGGGTTCCGCGCCTTTTTCGCGCCGACATCCGGGCCGCCCGCGAGCGGCTGGGTGACGCCGTGCGGGTCACGCCCGTGTTCCACACCGAGGTGGCCGGTCCCGAGGGGCCGGTCAAGGTCACCCTGAAGCTGGAACATCTGCAGCACGGGGGCACGTTCAAGGTGCGGGGGAGCCTGAACGCGTTGCTGCAGTCGGCGGACGACGACCGTCCGGTGGTGATCGCCTCGGGTGGCAATGCCGGTATCGCCGCGGCGCTGGCCTGTGCGCTGCGCGGGCGCCCCTGTACCGTCGTCGTCCCGGAAACCGCACCGCACACCAAGGTCGCGGCGATGTGGGGATACGGCGCGGAAGTGCTGTGGCACGGAACGACCTATGCCGAATCCAAACGCCACGCCGACGCCGTGACCGCGGAGCGCAACGCGCTGCAACTGCACGCCTACGATCTGCCCGCGGTGGTCGCCGGGGCCGGTGTGGTCGGGCTCGAGATCGAACGCCAGGTACGCGGTCGGCCGCCGGTGCTGATGGCGGTCGGCGGCGGGGGATTGATGGCCGGTATCGCCATCGCGCTCGGTCCACGGTCGCGGGTGATCGGCGTCGAACCCAAGGGCGCGCCGACGCTGTATGCGGCGCTGTCGGCGGGGCGCCCGGTCGATGTGCCGGTCGACAGCATCGCGGCGGATGCGCTGGGTGCCACCAGGATCGGTGACATCGCACTCGACACCGCGATCCGCTACGGGGTCGGCTCGGTCCTGGTGGGCGACGATGCGATCGCGATGGCGCGCGAATATCTGTGGCGCGAATTCCGTCTGGTCGTGGAGCCGGCGGGCGCGGTGGCGCTGGCCGCCGTGCAGAGCGGGGCCTATGTCCCGGAGCCCGGCGAGCGGCCGGTGATCGTGCTGTGCGGCGCCAATACGGACGTGAGCAACCTCTAGCGACGCGAATTCGGAAACGACGTCTGTTCACATCTGCGTGAGTTGTCCACATATCCGCATTCGGCACTGGTGACGAACCGCGAAATCGGCGACGCTGAACAAGTCACGGCAGCCGAGGCCGCCACGGACGGGGACAGTCGAAACGTGAAGGGGGACAACCATGTACGAGGCGAATACCGCCGTCATCGGCACCGTCGTCACACATCCGGTACGGCGGAGTCTGCCCGGTGGGGAGCAGGTGGTCAGTTTCCGGATGGCCAGCAATGCCCGCCGCTTCGATCGCGATACCGGTGGCTGGGTGGACGGCGGCACCTTGTTCCTGACGGTGACGTGCTGGCGGCGTCTGGTGGAGGGGGTGGACGCCTCCATCCGCCGCGGCGATCCGGTCATCGCCTACGGTCAGCTGCGCACCAACGAGTACCGGACCAGGGAGGGTGTGCAACGCCACGATCTCGAGATGCGAGCCGCCGCGCTGGGTCCCGACCTGGGCCGTTGTACGGCTCCGGTGATGCGGCGGGGCGGCGCGCGGAACTCCGGCCCGGACCTACACGTTGTCCCCGGAGGGGACGACGCGGTGCCCGAGGCGCCGCCGGGCGAGTCCGGCCCCGCGGCGGGTGCGGGATCGACTACCGTCGATCCGGTCTCCGCGGCGGCCGCCGACGCCGGATGACTACCGTTACCTCTGCTCCGCTCGCGCGGTCCTCCGTTTCGACCCACTGGTTCCGACACCGATAGGCTTTCCTACATGGCTGAGTTCATTTACCAGATGAAGAAAGTTCGCAAGGCACATGGCGACAAGGTCGTCCTCGACGATGTGACCTTGAACTTCCTTCCGGGCGCCAAAATCGGCGTCGTCGGTCCGAACGGCGCCGGTAAATCGAGCGTGCTGAAGATCATGGCCGGACTGGACCAGCCCAACAACGGTGACGCGTTCCTGGCGCCCGGAGCGACGGTCGGCATCCTGCAGCAGGAGCCGCCGCTGAACGAGGAGAAAACCGTCCGCGGCAACGTGGAGGAGGGCCTCGGCGAGATCAAGGTGAAGCTGGACCGCTTCAACGAGATCGCCGAACTCATGGCCACCGACTACTCCGACGAGCTCATGGAGGAAATGGGCAAGCTGCAGGAGGACCTGGATCACGCCGACGCGTGGGATATCGACTCCCAGCTCGAGCAGGCCATGGACGCGCTGCGCTGCCCGCCGCCGGACGAGCCGGTCGGCAACCTCTCCGGTGGTGAGCGCCGCCGGGTGGCGCTGTGCAAGCTGTTGCTGAGCAAGCCGGACCTGCTGCTGCTCGACGAGCCCACCAACCATCTCGACGCCGAGAGCGTCAACTGGCTCGAACAGCATCTGGCCCAGTACCAGGGCGCCGTCCTCGCCGTCACGCACGACCGGTACTTCCTGGACAACGTCGCAGGCTGGATCCTCGAGCTCGACCGCGGCCGGGCCTACCCCTACGAGGGCAACTACTCCACCTATCTGGAGAAGAAGGCCGAACGGCTCGAGGTACAGGGCAAGAAGGACCAGAAGCTGCAGAAGCGGCTCAAGGAGGAGCTGGCCTGGGTGCGGTCGGGCGCCAAGGCCCGCCAGGCCAAGAACAAGGCTCGTCTCGGTCGCTACGAGGAGATGGCCGCCGAAGCGGAGAAGATGCGCAAGCTGGACTTCGAGGAGATCCAGATTCCGCACGGTCCGCGCCTGGGCAATGTGGTCGTCGAGGTCGAGCACCTGGACAAGGGCTTCGGCGACCGGCAGCTGATCAAGGACCTGTCGTTCACCCTGCCCCGCAACGGCATCGTCGGCGTGATCGGCCCGAACGGTGTGGGTAAGTCGACGCTGTTCAAGACCATCGTCGGACTCGAGCAGCCCGACAGCGGCGAGGTCAAGGTCGGCGACACCGTGAAGCTGAGCTATGTGGACCAGAACCGCGCGGGTATCGACCCGAAGAAGACGGTCTGGCAGGTGGTGTCCGACGGACTCGACTACATCGAGGTCGGCAATCAGGAAATGCCTTCGCGCGCATACGTTTCCGCCTTCGGTTTCAAGGGCCCCGACCAGCAGAAGCCGGCCGGTGTGCTGTCCGGTGGTGAGCGCAACCGCTTGAACCTGGCGCTGACCCTCAAGCAGGGCGGCAACCTGATCCTGCTCGACGAGCCCACCAACGACCTCGATGTGGAAACCCTCGGCTCGCTGGAGAACGCGCTGGAGAACTTCCCGGGTTGCGCCGTGGTCATTTCCCACGACCGCTGGTTCCTCGACCGCACCTGCACCCACATCCTGGCGTGGGAAGGCGACGACTCGAATCCGGCCCAGTGGTTCTGGTTCGAGGGCAACTTCGAGGCCTATGAGGCCAACAAGGTCGAGCGCCTGGGCCCGGAGGCGGCCCGTCCGCATCGGGTTACCCACCGTAAGCTGACTCGCGACTGATCTTCCGGCTCGCGCAGTCGGCCGACAACCCGGACATGCGTCAATCATTTTGGGGCGCAACGTCATCGTGGCCTACCCCGGTCTCGGTGTAGGCCACGAGCGCGGGCGTACCAACCGGCCCGTTCGAGGTAGCTGAGCGTCGCCGAGGGTTTAGAAGGAATCCACCCCGGGGCCTCGGCTGCGCAGCTACGCTCGATTCCGGCGTCACTTTGTTGCGGAACCGAATCCGAGGGAGTTGGCGAAAAAATGACGGTCTCGTCCGAATTGTCCAGTAACGCGTGGGCGGAGAGTCTGCCGGAGCCGCTGCGGGGAGAACTCGCAACGCTCGAGTCGGCGTACTTCCGTCACGTCGATGCCGGCGATGTGGACTGTGCGATCACCGGAAGTTCGGCGCTGGTCTTCCGAAGGCATCTCGAACTGGGCTTGCAACGTCCCGCGGGCACGGCGCGCGTGCGGGTCTACCACCCGGACGACGGCAGTGGCATCGGAGCGGCGGTGCAACTGGTCACCGACGATATGCGTCTGCTCGTCGAGTCGGTGGCGTCCGCCCTGACCCGCATCGGCGTCACCGTCAGCGAAGTGATCCACCCGATCTTCGAGGTGATGCGCGACGACGAGGGGCGGTTGCACTCCGCGGCGCCGCACGAGGTCGACGGCAACGGCGTCACCGGCCTGCGGGAATCCTGGATTCACGTGCAACTGCACCCGTCCACGAGCCGCGACGTTCTCGAACGCATCGAGTCCGAGGTGCCCGATGTGCTCACCGATGTGCGGCAGGTCATCGGCGATACCGAGGCGATGCGCGCGGTGCAGGATCGCCTCGCCCACGAGCTGATCCGCACGGCGGACGCGGGGACCTCGCCGTACCCGGTCGTCGATCTGGTCGACTGTGCGCATCTGCTGGAGTGGCTGGCCGACGGGCACTTCACCCTCCTCGGCTACGCCCGCTTCCAGCGTCGCCCCGCGGCCGGAGCGGAGACGAAATCCGTTGTCGTGCCGGACAGTTGCCTCGGTGTGCTGCGTCCCAACGTCGGTACCGACTTCCAGGTTCCGGGCAACGGCGGCCGGCGCCCGCTGCTGATGCTCACCCAGGGGCTGGTGCCGGCGACCGTGCACCGCTCGGTCTACCCGTATTTCGTGGGCGTCGCGGACTCCCACGCCTCGGGCACGGTCGTCGGCGAGCATCTGTTCATCGGCGTGTTCACCGTCGCCGCCCTGCACGAGAACGTGCTCGACATCCCGGTGATCGCGCGGCGGGTGCGCACCGTGATCGAACAGTGCGGATTCGATCTGGAATCGTTCTCGGGCCAGGCGATGCTCGAGGTGATCCAGTCCTTCCCCCGCACCGAACTGTTCTCCTCCGATATCGACACGATGCGCCGGACCGCCAGCGCCGTGCTCAGTGTGGGGATTCGGCGACAGGTGCGGTTGTTCCTCCGCCAGGACTCCTACGGTCGCTTCGTGGCCGCCATGGTGTATCTGCCGCGCGACCGCTACACCACCCGGGTCCGGCTCGAGATCCAGGACATCCTGGTGCGCGAACTGGGCGGTGAATCGATCGACTATTCGGCGCGGGTGTCCGAAAACGAGCTTGCCAGTGTGTATTTCACCGTGCATCTTCCCGAGCCGGGGACACAGGTGGATACGTCCGAAACCAATCGGTTGCGGATTCAGAATCTGCTCGCCGAGGCCAGCCGCACCTGGGACGATCACCTGCGCGACGAGGTGGCCCGGTCCACGGTGCTGGATCCCGCTGTCGTGCAACGCTATGCGGCCGCGCTGCCGGACGGGTACAAGGAGGATTTCGAGCCCTCCCGGGCGCTGGCCGACATCGTCAGGCTGGAGCGCCTCGGCGGCGAGGCCATCGATCAGCATCTGTATCGCAGGCCGGGTGCCGAGCCCGGGTCCTGGCGATTCACCCTGTACGTCGGCGGCGGTATCTCGCTGAGCCAAGTGCTGCCGCTGCTGCAGAGCCTGGGCGTGGAGGTGGTCGACGAACGGCCCTACGAGGTCGAGTTCGGCGACGGCAGGATGGCGTGGATCTACGATTTCGGCTTGCAGGCGCGACCGGACCTGCTGCGAATGTCGTTGGACCGCAACATGGATGCCGAATTGGTGGAAACCGCCGACCGGCTCGATGTCCTCCATGCACAGGAACGCGGGTTGCGTGAGCGCTTCACCGAGGCGTTCGACGCCCTCTGGCACGGCCGGGCGGAAAGCGATCCGCTCAACGAGTTGGTGTTGCGGGCCGGACTGCCATGGCGGTCGGTATCGATTCTGCGCGCCTACTCGAAGTACTTGCAGCAGGCGGACTTTCCCTACAGTCAGGCCAATATCGCGCGCGTTCTACTCGCCTCACCCGATATCGCGCAGCTGTTCGTCGGGCTGTTCGAGGCGATGTTCGATCCCGATTCGGCCTCCTCGGACCGTGCGGACGAGCTGCGGGCCGCGGTGCGGAAACGGATCGACGAGGTTGTGAGCCTGGACGCCGACCGTATTCTGCGAGCCATTCTCGGTGTCGTCACCGCCACGCTGCGCACCAACTACTACGTGGTCGACGCCGATGGCCGGCCGCGCGATTATCTGTCGATCAAGGTTGAGCCGCACGCGATTTCGGAGCTACCGCGTCCGCGGCCGCAGTTCGAGATCTTCGTGTACTCGCCGCGGGTCGAGGGCGTCCATCTGCGGTTCGGCCCGGTGGCGCGTGGTGGGCTGCGGTGGTCGGATCGCCTGGAGGATTTCCGGACCGAGATTCTGGGTCTGGTGAAGGCGCAGGCGGTGAAGAACGCGGTGATCGTGCCCGTGGGCGCGAAGGGCGGATTCGTGGTGAAGCGCCCGCCCGCGCCGAGTGGCGATCCGGCGACCGACCGCCAGGCGCTGCAGGGCGAAGGGGTGGAGTGCTATCGCACCTTCATCAGCGGTCTGCTGGATGTGACCGACAATGTCGACCACGCCAGTGGCGAGGTGATTCCGCCGGCACGGGTGGTGCGCCGCGACGGTGACGACACCTATCTCGTGGTCGCGGCGGACAAGGGGACGGCGACCTTCTCCGATATCGCCAACGACGTCGCCAAACAATACGGTTTCTGGTTGGGTGATGCGTTCGCGTCGGGTGGTTCGGCGGGGTATGACCACAAGGCGATGGGGATTACCGCGAAGGGTGCGTGGGAGAGTGTCAAGCGGCATTTCGCGGAGATGAATGTCGATACCCAGCGTGAGGAGTTCACGGTGGTGGGTGTCGGGGATATGTCGGGGGATGTGTTCGGTAACGGGATGTTGTTGTCGGAGCATATTCGGTTGGTGGCGGCGTTCGATCATCGGCATATTTTCATCGATCCGGATCCGGTGGCGGGGTCGTCGTTCGCGGAGCGGAAGCGGTTGTTCGGGTTGGCGCGGTCGTCGTGGGCGGATTACGACACCTCGCTGATCAGCGAAGGCGGGGGTGTCTGGGGTCGCACCGTGAAAGCCGTGCCGGTGAGCCCGCAGATCCGGCGCGCTCTGGGTCTCGACGAGGATGTCGTATCACTGTCTCCGCCGGACATGATCCGGGCCATTCTGCGGGCACCGGTGCAATTGCTGTGGAACGGCGGAATCGGTACCTATATCAAGGCCAGTACCGAGTCGAACGGCGATGTCGGCGACAAGTCCAATGACGCGGTGCGCGTGGATGCGAGCGATCTGCGCGTGCGCGTCATCGGCGAGGGCGGCAACCTCGGCGTCACCGCATTGGGACGAATCGAATTCTGCAAACTCGGTGGCAAATGCAATACCGACGCACTCGACAATTCCGCCGGCGTCGACTGCTCGGACCACGAGGTCAATATCAAGGTGTTGCTGGACGGGGTCGTCTCCGCCGGTGAACTGCCGGTCGGCGACCGCAACCCGCTGCTGTCCTCGATGACCGACGACGTTTCGGACATGGTGTTGCGGGACAACGTCTCCCAGAATTACCTGATGGGGATGTCGCGCACCGAGGCGCCGCGCATGCTCAACGTGCACATGCGGGTGATCGAGGATCTGGAACAGCGGCGGGGTCTGGATCGGGAACTGGAAGCCCTGCCCTCGACGAAGGAACTCGCTCGCCGCGCGGAGGCCGGGACCGGTCTCACCTCGCCGGAGCTGGCGAATCTCCTGGCACACGTGAAGTTGTCGCTGAAGGCCGATCTCCTCGACAGCGATCTGCCCGACAGCGCGTACTTCGCCGCGCGGTTGCCGAAATACTTCCCGGCGGCGCTGCGCCAGCGATTCGGCGGTGCCATCAAACGTCACCGGCTGCGCCGCGAGATCGTCACCACGATGGTGGTGAACGAGATGGTCGACCTCGGTGGCATCACCTACGCGCACCGGCTCAACGAGGAAATCGGCGCCAGCGCAACCGATGTGGTGCGCGCCTTCGCGGCCACCAGCCAGATCTTCGACCTGCATTCGCTGTGGCAGCGCATTCGCGCCGCCGACGTGCCGACGGCGGTGAAGGACGAATTGGAGCTGGAAACCAAGCGGACCCTGGACCGCGCGTCGCGCTGGTTGCTGAGCAATCGTCCGCAGCCGGTCGCCGTCGGCGCCGAAATCCACCGCTACAGCGGTCCGGTCCGCGAACTCGCGCCGAAGGTCCCGGGATGGTTGCGCGGCCATCACCTCGACACATTGACCGAAGCGTCCGCCGAGATCGTCTCGCGTGGCGTACCCGAGGATCTGGCCACCGAGGTCTTCGGTCTGCTCAACCTGTTTCCGCTGCTCGACGTCGTCGATATCGCGGATATCACCGACCGCAGTGGCGAAGAGGTCGGCGCGCTCTACTACGCGCTCAACGAGCACCTCAAGATCGATTGGCTGCTGCAGGCCGTGAGCCATCTGGAGCGCGGCGATCGCTGGCACGCTCTGGCCCGGCTCGCCCTGCGCGACGATATGTACGGGTCGCTGCGGTCGCTCACCCTCGACGTGCTGTCGGCGGGTGATCCGGAGGAGACCGCGGAGGAGAAGATCGCGTACTGGGAGTCGAAGAACCAGTCCCGGCTCGGCCGCGCGCGGGCGGCGCTGTCGGAACTGTTCGCCTCCGGTGCACACGATCTGGCGACGCTCTCGGTCGCGGCGCGGCAGGTCCGCAGCATGGTCAGCGGCGTGGGGGCGCAGTCGGAGGTGCCTCGCTGAACGGCGGTCGAGCCCCGAACCTGCATACTGGTTAGCCGAAGCGGACCGACACCGGAGTCGAGACGCCGCTTCGGCTTGCTCGTCCGCCCGCGCAGGCACGCCGCACGATGTGCGCGGGCGGAATCCGATCGGAGGTGAACAGCGTGACCAGTGTCGGCTCGGTGAACGGGGCCCTGAAGGCCGGAGGCACCGTCGTCCTGCCCAAGCGTTTCCACGCGAAGGTCGATGTCCGGTGGTCGGATATGGACGTCTTCCAGCACATCAACCATGCCCGCATGGTGACGTTGCTCGAGGAGGCGCGTATTCCGTGGCTGTTCGAGGGGGAGCGGCCCACTGCGGGGCTGCGTACCGGCTGTGTCCTGGCCGACCTGCGCGTTCGCTACCGCGGCCAACTCCGGCACGAGGACACGCCGCTGGATGTGGCGATGTGGATCGAACAGCTGCGCGCGGTCGATTTCACCATCGGCTACGAGGTCCGCGCGAACGGCGTGGCACTGGATTCCCCGCCGGCCGTGATCGCCAGCACTCAGATCGCGGCCTTCGATATCGACACCCAGCGGCTGCGCCGGCTCACCGACGAGGAGCGCGAATATCTGAGCCTGTGGCGGGCCGAATAGCGGCGACGACACCTAGGGACGACATCGGTTCGATGCTGCGCATATCCGACCCCGCCGAGCGGGAGAACCTCGCGACCTTCCTCACCCACGCGATCCGGCTGGATCCGGCTGCCGTCGTGCGGTTGCATCGTCGCGGCGACCGCTACGTCACCGCGTGGACGGCCACCGGATTCGAGGTCTTGGCCGCGCGGACTGTGGTCGGCGAACTGGACGTCGTGGACGTCACCGTCGCCGGCGATGCCGCGTTGTCCGGACTCGAACGGCCCGCCGCCGACGGGCGCATCGAGGTGGGGTATTCGATGGATTCGGCCTGGCGTACCGCCTTGCCACCGGCTGCGGGTTTCGCACATATCGACGATGTTCCGGCCCGGAGCCTGGTCGAACTCGCCGAACGCGGTGCGCGGGTGGCAGCCGATCACAGTGCCGGCCACGGTCCGCCGGCCTCGCTGCTGGAGCAGACGGTGCTGACCGTCACCGGCGGCGACGAGCGGGTCGAGGTCCCGATGCGCGTCGTCTTCGCGCTCACCGCAATGGATTTCATTCCGCACGCCGGCGGCGAAGCCGAGTCTCGCCGCATCGCGCCCGCCGAGACCGTGCGGGTGCGGGCCACTCGCAGCTGGCTGCGGCTGGACGCGCGGTACGGCTCGGTCGCCCGTCGCCGCAGTGGGCCGCTGCTGGCCGGATGATCGGCGCCCGGTAGATCACTTCCGTTCCGCCACAGCGGTTTTCCACCACGCGACGGTGCCTGCCGCGACCTCCGGCAGCGGTGTCGGCGTCAGGCCGAGCAGTCTCTCGCTGTGGGTGGAATCGAGTCGGAAGGGCCGCTCGAACTGGTAGTTCATCTCTGCCAGCTCCCGCATCATCGAGCTCACGATGCCGGCCGTGCGCAGTGTCCAGCCGGGCAGCGCAACCACTTTCGGCATCGGCATCCGAGCGGCCTCGGCCAGGGCGGCCACCAGTTCGCGCATCGTGACCGCCGGGGCGGTCGGGGCGTGCAGGAAGGTGTTCCACAGGGTGCTGTCCGCGGCCGCCCGGATCATGGCCGCGGCGAGATCGGGCATATAGGTGAACGAATGCGGTAGATCGGCCTTGCCGAAGATCTGAACCGTCTTGCCCGCCAGGATATTCGGCACCATCCGGTCGCCGGCGTGCGAGGTGCGCACATGCGGCCCGATGAAGTCGGAGGCGGCCACGCTGACCGTCGGCGTCGGCGATGCCTCGCGAGCGCGCAGGAGGTGCACCCGGATCGCCGGTTTGCCGAAATCCGCAGTGCGGGGCATATTTTCGGTCATCGGCCGGTCGACCGGGCCGTAGGAGTACAGGCTCTCCGGAAATACGACGACCGCTCCGGTGCGCCCCGCGACGTCCAGGATCGTCTGTTCGGCGCCGGGCAGTTCCGCCCGCCAGGTCCGCGCGGAGTATTGCGACGCGTGGATGCAGTGGTAGATCGCGGCGGCACCGTCGACCGCGGCGGCAAGCTGGTGACGATCGTTGACGTCCACCGAGCGTCGTTCGACGAGCGGATGGTCCGGACCGCTGCCCGACCGGGTCAGGACGCGGACCGTCGCCCCGGTGGCGGCGAGCTGTTCGGCGATCGTGGTACCGACGGGTCCGGCTCCGGTGACGACATGTAGATCCGACATAGTGGGCTCCAATCTCTTTCGAGAGCACTGCTCTTGCTCTCATGGACGAGTGTGCACCACATCCGTGAATATTTCAAGAGCAGCGCTCACGATTGTGATCGGCGCGCTGTAAAGGGGTCAGGCAGCGCCCTCGCCCAGGTACTGCAACCACACCGGATCCAGATCCGAGGTGGTCGACAGCAATCGCCAATGCGGCCCGGTCGGCGAGACCAGCGGGTGCATGAGCGTCCAGCCCAACTCGCTCAGGAGTTTGTCGGCCTTGCGGTGATTACAGGGAGCGCAGGAGGCTACGCAGTTCTCCCAGGAATGCGCGCCCCCGCGACTGCGTGGAATGACATGGTCGATGGTTTCGGCCTTTCCGCCGCAGTACGCGCAGCGATAACGATCCCGGTGCATGAGTGCCGCGCGGGTCATGGGGACCCGGGCGCGGTAGGGCACTCGCACGTAGTTGCGCAGCCGGATCACCGACGGCAGCGCGACCGAGGCGCCGGCGGAGTGGACGACCGGGCCCTCGGGATTGTGATGAACGGTATCGGCCTTGTCGCAGACCAGTAGCACGATGGCACGCCGGGCGGGCAGTGCGGTCAGTGGCTCGTAGGTGGCATTCAGAAGCAGTACCCGGCTCTTGGACCAAGCGGTAGCTGCGGATTCGGTATTTCGGTGCGTGATCGCACCCGGGGACGAATGTCCCGGTGACGCGGACGTATGTCCCGGAGAGGAATATGCGGAGAGGATATGCAGCGGAGTAGCCCCCGACCCACGATTGTGGACATCGGCGGGCTGGAGTTGTCGGTGCGTTCTCGCCTCGTGTGACCGGGCGCCGTGCCGCTGCTTCATGGATGGACCCCGAATTCTGCTAGGTCGGTTCGTGTGCTGATCGGCAGACACTGTCACCAAGTTGACCACGGAACGTGCCCGTGTGCACAGTGATTTCGGTGCCGAAATTCGGGCCGGGTGCGCGGATCGCCGGTGGTCGACGCGGTGCGGGTCGGTCTCCGGTGCCCGGATACCGGTGTCGGAGGCGATTATCTGCCGTGTGGCCGTCCCCGCGGCGACCGTCGTCTGAACGTCGCGTGATCCGCCGGTGACCGTCGGGCGGCTCCCGCACGGGTGGGCCGTCCGCGGGTGGTGCGGGCACAATGGTGGGCGGATACGGGCAGGCGAGCAGATCGAGAGGGTCGATGACTTCCGGCGAACAGACGGCGACATCGTTCTACGAGGCGGTCGGCGGGGCGGAAACGTTCCGGCGGATCGTCGCGGCGTTCTATCGGGAGGTGGCCGCCGACGAGATCCTGCGGCCGATGTATCCGGAGCAGGACCTCGGCCCGGCCGAGCGCCGGCTGCGCATGTTCCTCGAACAGTACTGGGGCGGCCCGCGCACCTATTCCGACGAACGCGGACATCCCCGGCTGCGCATGCGGCATATGCCGTTCAGCATCGGACCGCTGCAGCGTGATGCGTGGTTGCGCTGTATGCACATCGCGATTGCCGAGATCGAGCCGGACGTTCTCGACGACGAACATCGGCGTGCGTTGCTCGACTACTTGGAGATGGCCGCGAATTCACTGATGAATTCCCCCATGTGAGCCGGGCCGGGGATTCGACTGTGCCGGGGATTGGACTGTGACAGCGTCATCGGCCGGGGGACAGGCTGAGCTCGCGGCGGTGGGGGACGCCGCCGGGCAGACGGAGGAACCGGCGCCGCCGTGGTGGCGTTCGGCGGTGTTCTATCAGATCTATCCGCGCTCGTTCGCCGATGCATCCGGCGACGGTGTCGGTGATCTCGCCGGCGTGCGCGACCGGCTCGGCTATCTGGAACTGCTGGGCGTCGACGCGCTGTGGATCTGTCCGGTGATGCGATCCCCCATGGCCGACGGCGGATACGACGTCAGCGATCCGCGCGATATCGACCCACTGTTCGGCGACCTCGCGACCATGGACGAGCTGATCGCCGCGGCCCACGAGCGCGGCATCCGGGTGACGATGGATCTGGTGCCCAATCACACCAGCGACCGCCATCCGTGGTTCTCGGCCGCGGTGGCCGCTCCCCCCGGCAGCGCCGAGCGGGCCCGCTACCTCTTCCGCGACGGTCGCGGGCCCGGCGGCTCGCAACCGCCCAACAACTGGCCCAGCATCTTCGGGGGTCCGGCGTGGACCCGCGTCACCGAGCCCGACGGGACGCCGGGGCAGTGGTATCTGCATCTGTTCGCACCGGAACAACCGGATCTGAACTGGGACAATCCGGAGGTCGTCGCCGATTTCGAGCAGACCATGCGGTTCTGGCTCGATCGCGGCGTCGACGGCTTCCGCATCGATGTGGCACACGGCATGGCCAAACCGCCCGGACTGCCCGATATGGATCCGGTCGTGGTGGCGGCGGTGGGACTCTCCGCCGACCCGTCGGCTACCCATCCAGCCGACCCGTCGGCTACCCATCCAGCCGACCCGTCGGCGACCGGCCCCTCGGACGCGGACGCGAAACTGCTGGTGCACGACGACAGCGATCCGCGCTTCAACAACCCGGGGGTCCACGACATCCACCGGCGGCTGCGCAAGGTGGTCGACGAGTATCCGGAAGCGGTGTCCATCGGCGAGGTGTGGGTCGAGGACAACATCCGCTTCGGTGAGTACGTGCGCCCGGACGAGCTTCACCTCGCCTTCAACTTCCGGCTCGCCGAGACACCGTTCGACGCGGCGAAAATTCGTGCGGCAGTGGAGAATTCGCTGGAATCGGTGGCGCGCGTCGGGGCCGTCCCGACGTGGACGCTGTCCAATCACGACATCGAGCGGGAGGTGACCCGCTACGGCGGCGGCGCGTCCGGCGTCGCCCGTGCCCGGGCGATGATCATGCTCGAACTCGCGCTTCCGGGCGCGGCTTTCGTCTACAACGGCGCCGAATTGGCGCTGCCCAATGTCGACGACCTGCCCGAGGAGGTGCTGCAGGACCCGGTCTGGGAACGCTCCGGCCACACCGAACGCGGGCGTGACGGCTGCCGGGTGCCGATCCCGTGGGAGGGGACGACTCCGCCCTTCGGATTCACCGGCGGTCCCGATTCCTGGCTGCCCATCCCGGCGGAATGGGCCGATCGGACCGTGGCGGCGCAACGCGAATCGCCCGACTCGACGCTGTCGCTGTATCGGGCCGCCCTCCGAGTGCGCGGTACCCGAGCCGAATTCGACGGTGACACCGTCGACTGGCTCGACGCGCCGGCGGACTGTCTCACCTTCCGCCGGCCGGGTGGACTGCTCTGTGTGCTCAACGCCTCCGCGGCCCCGATCGCACTGCCCCCGGGCACGGTGTTGCTGGCGAGCGCGCCGCTGCACGGCGCCCTGCTCGCACCGGAGTCGACGGCCTGGTTGGTGTGACACGGGCGGCTCGGCGCGGACCGGCAAACCACGATCGTCTACCGTTGAGCTGTGAGCATTCTCGAAACAGTGCTGATCTTTCTCGGCATCCCGCTGGTGATCTACGCGGTGATCGCCGGATTGTCGTTCCTCGGCAAACCGCTGCCCGGTGAGAAGCCGGTCCACTACGACCTCGGGAAGAAGTGGACCGCGGAGCCGGTGCTGTGGAGCGCGACCGACGAGGTGACCGCATTCGGTCACGGTGTCGCCGAGTCGTCGCATGGACACCATGCGGCCATCGAATCCACCGGGGCAGATCTGATCGGAGGCCGGGCAAGTGGCAACTTCTAATTGGCCTGTGGTGGACCCGTCCACCCTGCCGCACGGGTACGCCATCACCCCCAGCGGGCGGGTGTCCGGCGTGCACGAAGCCGGTGACGTGTTCAAGGAAGCGCCGTTCAACGACCGTGAGCGGCTGCTGATGGACAACACCCTCACCGAGGCGACTCGCAGCACCAAGGTCCGGTTCAACATCTACATCGGCGATCTGGGCGCGGATGCCGCCGCCGGCGCCGACGCGGTGTTCCCGTCGACTCCCGAGGCGGCACGTTCGGTGCTCATCGCCGTCTCGCCCAACGACAAGGCGGTCGAGGTTCGTTCCGGTCGCGACGTCGCCGACCGCGTGAACGACCGGGTCTGCCAGCTCGGTGTCACCGCGGCGCTCGCGTCGCTACGGCAGGGACAGCTCATCGACGGACTCGTCTCCGCCGTCCGCGTGATGGCGTCCGCGATCGGCCGCCCGAGCTGATTCGCCCGCACTGATCGGCACGCTCGCGCCGGTTCGCATCAGGGCCACGCACCCCTTCCCGGAACAGCCGGGAGGGGGTGCGGCTGTATGCGTAGGACTCGAAATACGCTGTGAGCGTAAGGGGCTCGCCCGGCGCGGCCGTGGCCGTAGGCTCACCGCATGGCCGAGTATCCGCAACTGCATTCGATCCCCGGCGGACGCGACCTCGAGTCCGCATCCTCGACCGGTGCGGACAGCGCGGCAGAGCCCGCGGCCGAATCCGCTCCTCGACCGCAGCGAGACGTGCTGCGCTCGGTGCCGTCGCGGCCCGATCGGCCTCGCGAATCCCGCGCCGCCCGGGAACCGCTGTGGCGTGAGGTACTCGGTGAACGGTTGCGCGAACTGCGCCGCGACCACGGCGAGACGCTGACCGAAACGGCGGGCCGGGCCGGGATTTCACCGCAGTACCTGTCCGAGATCGAACGCGGGCGCAAGGAACCGTCGAGCGAGATGATCGCCGCCCTCGCCGGAGCGCTCGGCACCACCTTGGGCGAACTGACCGCGGAGATCGCCGCCGACCTGCTCCGCGTCACCCGCCTCGCCCCGGTGCGCCCGCTGGCCGCCCGTCCACCGTTCGGTCCCACCATGCTCGCCCGCGCCGCCTGAGCGCGCACCGCGCCGCACGGGAGCTCGGCTGTGACGCCGTGATCCCTTGCTCCGCTGTGAAGTGCTCTCCGGTGCCGGCCCGAGCGTTCGACGTGCGACGGCGGATGGGGGCGGCTCGGATCGCCCCGGGGCGATGAGCGAGTATCCGTCGGATCCGCTCAGGTCCGCGCGCCGAGGATGGCGTCGGCCAGTCCGTATTCCACCGCTGCCTGCGCGGTGAACACCCGGTCGCGATCGGTGTCGTGCCGCAGGGTCGCGACTTCCTGACCGGTGTGGCGGGACAGGATCGTCTCGATTTCGGCGCGCATCCGGACGAGTTCGTCGGCCTGGATGATGAGATCGGGAATCGCGCCCTGTCCGCGCGTCGCGGGCTGATGCAGGACGGCGCGCGCATGCGGCAGCATCGCCCGCCGGCCGTCCGCGCCACCGGCCAGCAGCACCGCACCGACCGCGATGGCCTGGCCGACACAGGTGGTCGCCACCGGTGACGAAATGTGCTGCATGGTGTCGTAGATCGCCAGCATCGCCGACAGATCGCCGCCCTCGCAGTTGATGTAGAGGTTGATCTCCTGACCCGCGCTCTCCGCGTCCAGATGCAGCATCTGCGCGATCAGCGCATTCGCCACCCCCGAATCGATCGGCGTGCCGAGGTAGACGATCCGCTCGGTGAGCAGGTGCGAGTAGACGTCCATGATCCGCTCACCGCGCGGGTGCTGCGCGATGACATTGGGAATGGTGTAGCTGGTCATGATGTGCCCCTATGCTTTCCCGGCCGAGATTCCGATGCGCTGGCGTTGCGGGATGACCTGGTCGAAGGAGTCGACGATGTGGTCGATGAAGCCGTACTCCCGGGCCTCGGTCGCGGTGAACCAGCGGTCGTGCAGCGAGTCCTCGTAGATGCGGTCGAACGGCTGCCCGGTGTCCTCGGCGATGAGCCCGAGCACGGTGTTCACCGTGTGGCGCAGATCGTCGGCCTGCACCTCCACCTCGCCGGCGCTACCGCCGATACCCGCCGACCCCTGATGCATGAGGATGCGGGCGTGCGGCATGGCGTAGCGTTTGCCCCGGGTGCCTGCCGACAGCAGGAATTGCCCGGCGCTGCAAGCCAATCCGAGTGCCAGCGTGGAGACCTCGCACGGCACCAGCCGCATCACGTCGCGGATCGCCAGCATCGAGGGCACCGATCCGCCGGGGGAGTGGATCCACAGCGAAATGCCGGCGTCGGGGTTCTCGGCTGCCAGGGTCAGCAGCTGGGTGGTCAGTAGGGTGCCGTTGTCGTCGTCGAGTCCACCGTCGAGCACGAGCACGCGCCGGGCGAGTAACTGCTCGCGCGACCGACGGTCGAACTGCGGAGTCGTGTTGTCGTGAGCCATGAAGCCACCGTGCCCGATCGGCGGGGGCGATGGCGGCTGTCGCTGCCGTGAGCAGATCCGCTCACAGCAGCGAGCTTCTTGACCTCAACCGCTCTCGAGGTCCAAGGATGATCATCATGAACACGACGGACCAGAATCCGGTCATCGAGGACAACAGTGTCGACCATGCCGAGGACCGGCTGGCGATCGAGGCACTCATCGCGAATGTCGAGACCGCCTTCAATACCAACGACGCCGAACTGATGGTGCGGGATGTGGCCCGTAATGCCGTGCTGGGCAACGCGGCCGGCATGCTGCTGCACGGCCGCGAGGCGACGCTCGCCGCGAGCCGGGACGGATTGGCGGGATTCCTGAAAGACCAGTACGTGCGCTACGAGCTCATCGGCATAACGTTCCTGCGGGCGGATGTCGCCATCGCGCACAAGGCCGCACGGGCGGTGACCGCCGATGGCGCGCCGATCGATACCGACCCGGCGATGGTCGCGCTGTATGTACTGACCAAGGAGGATGGCCGTTGGTGGATCGCGGCCCGGCACAACACACCGGTGCCTCGGCAGTGAACCGCGTCGCTTCGCGGTCCGGCGTTGCGGCGCCCACCGATCGGTAGGCGCCGCAAGCAGACTCAGGCGATATCGGCGGCGCGGGCGCGCAGCGAGCGTTCGATACCCGCCTTACCCTCGATCACCAAGCGGCGCAGGGCCGGCGGGTGTTCATCGGCGAGGAACTTGTCGGCCACGGCCACGGCCTCCTCGCTGATGGCCCAGTGCGGGTAGAGGCCGACGATGACGGTCTGCGCGACCTCGCTGGAGCGGCGCTCCCACACCGAGGCGATCTCGTCGAAGTAGCGCTGCACGTACGGTGCGAGCAGTTCACCCTGTCCGACCGGCGCGAAGCCGCCGACGATCGCGCGGGCGGTGATGTTCGGGACGGAGTCGTCGTCCATCACCGTGCGCCAGGCCTTTTCCTTGACCTCGGCCTGTGGGCGGGCGGTGGCGGCCGCGGCCGCCTGGCGCCGGCCGGCGGCGGTGGGATCGCGCTCGAGTTCCGCGTCGATGACCGGGGTGTCGGTGCTCTCGGCGTCGAGCTGACCGGCAGCCGCCAGCGCGCCCACGATCCGCCAGCGCAGATCGGTGTCCACCGCGAGGCCGGGCAGCGCGGCCGCGGCCGGGTCGGAATCCAGCAGCAGGGTACCCAGCACCTCACTGTGCCACGGCGACAGGCGCGCGCCGGTGAGGGCATTGACGAAGGCCAGCTGATGGTCCGAACCCGGTTCGGCCGCCCGGGCCAGTTCGAGGAGACGATCGGCGAAGGCCGGCCATCCGGTCTGATCGGCCCATTCGGGGTCGGCGTAGCTCGCCAGGGCGGTCTGCGCCTGCATCAGAAGCCGTTGTACGACACCGATTTCGGTTTCGGCGCCGATTCCGCGCTGCACCAGCGCCACGAAATCCCGGGCCCGCATCTCCGCCTGCCGGGTCATCTCCCATGCCGCCGACCAGCACAGCGTGCGAGGCAGGGATTCGGCGATATCGGCGATCCGCGCGATCACGGTGTCCAGCGACTGCGGATCCAGGCGCAGCGAGCAGTAGGTCAGGTCGTCGTCGTTGACCAGCACGAGCTGACCGCGCTCGACACCCACCAGCTCGGCGACCTCGGTGCGCTCCGCGGCATCGAGATCGAGCTCGACGCGCTTGGTGCGCACCAGTTTTCCGTCCCGGTCGTCGTAGACGCCGATGGCCAGGCGATGGACGCGATGCTCGCCGGCACCGGGTTCCGCGCCGCCCTGCACGACCGCGAATCGGGTGAATTTCCCGTCGGCGTCGACCTCGAAATCGGGGCGCAGCGTATTCAGGCCGGTGGTCTTGAGCCACTGCGCGCCCCAGCCGGAAAGGTCACGCCCGGAGGACTTTTCGAGGGCTCCGACCAGATCGTCGAAGGTGGCGTTGCCGAAGGCGTGCGCGGCGAAGTAGTCCCGCAGGCCGGCCAGGAACGGCTCCAGCCCCACGTAGGCGACCAGCTGCTTGAGCACCGAGGCGCCCTTGGCGTAGGTGATGCCGTCGAAGTTGACCTCCACGGCCGCGAGATCGGGGATGTCGGCGGCGATGGGGTGGGTGGAGGGCAGCTGATCCTGCCGGTACGCCCACGACTTCTCCACATTGGCGAAAGTCGTCCAGGCGCCGGTGTATTCGGTGGCCTCGGCCTGGCACAGGACCGAGGCGAAGGTGGCGAACGATTCGTTCAGCCACAGATCGTCCCACCACTTCATCGTGACGAGATCGCCGAACCACATGTGCGCCATCTCGTGCAGCACGGTCTCGGCGCGCCGCTCGTAGGAGGCCCGGGTGACCTTGGACCGGAAGACGTAGTCCTCGAGGAACGTCACCGCGCCGGCGTTCTCCATGGCGCCGGCGTTGAACTCGGGAACGAACAGCTGGTCGTATTTCCCGAAGACGTACGGGACGCCGAAGTTGCGGTGGTAGAACGCGAAGCCCTGCTTGGTTTCGGTGAAAAGCCGTTCCGCGTCCATGAATTCGGCGAGCGAGGCGCGGCAGTAGATGCCGAGCGGAATCGTGGACTGATCGTCGGTGTACACATCGATCCACTTGGCGTACGGCCCGGCGATCAGCGCGACCAGGTAGGTGCTCATCCGCGGCGTCGTGGCGAAGGTGTGCTCGACGACCTCGCCGACCACGCGGGTGGCGGTCGCGGCGCCGTTGGAGATCACCTCCCAGTCGGCGGGCGCGGTGACCGTCATGTCGTAGGTCGCCTTGAGGTCGGGCTGGTCGAAGCAGGCGAACATCCGCTTGGCGTCGGCGGTTTCGAACTGCGAGTACAGGTAGACCTTGTCGTCGGTCGGATCGACGAAGCGGTGCAAACCCTCGCCGGTGTGCGAGTACACGCAGTCGGCCTCGACCACCAGGACGTTGTTCTCGGCCAGCTCGGTCAGGGTGAGTCCCTGGGACTCGTCGTAGCCCGAGATATCGAGTTCGGTGCCGTTGAGAACGGCCGAACGCACGCCGGCGGCGACGATATCGATGAAGGTCTGCGCGCCCGGTGTGGCGGTGAACGTGACGGTGGAGCGCGAGAAGAACGTCTCGCCGGCGGTGGCCGCGGGACCGGTCGGCTGTCCGGTGAGATCGAGTTCGACGCGATAGTTCTCCACACTGATCGTCGCGGCCCGCGCGATGGCTTGTTCGCGGGTGAGGTTCGGTGCAGACAAGGAGACTCCTTCGCTCGGACCGGTCGTGTGGACCACGCTGCGGATGCAGTCGCTGACGGTGCCCAGAATGCCACGTTCGCGCCCGCACGGCTGGGCCGACCGTGCATCCGCACCCCGTGCGAGACGACACGCCGCGCGCCGCGCCACCGAGCGTCCGGTGCCGCCGGGGCGCTCGGTAGGCTGGGCGTTCGTGTGCGGCGGACAGCGAAGCGAGGAGGGCCGGTGAAGCACATCCACGCCGGTAAGGTGCGCGATCTCTACGAGGACGGGGAATCGCTGATTCTGGTCGCCTCCGATCGGGTCTCGGTCTACGACGTGGTGCTGCCGACGCCGATTCCGGACAAGGGCGCGCTGCTCACGCAGCTGTCGAACTGGTGGTTCGACTACTTCTCCGATGTGCCCAACCACGTGCTCTCGACCACCGACGTTCCGGACGAATTCGCCGGGCGCGCGGTGCGTGTGCGGCCGCTGAAGATGGTGCAGGTGGAGTGCATCGCCCGCGGCTACCTGGTCGGCTCGGGACTGCAGGAGTACCGGCGGACCGGCGCGGTCTCGGGGGTGACGCTGCCCGCCGGGCTGCGAGAGGGCGACAAACTTCCCGAGCCGATCTTCACCCCGACCACCAAGGCGTCCGCGGGACACGACGAGCCGATCACGTTCGGCGATGTGGTGAATCAAGAAGGTCGCGACGTCGCCGAGAAGCTGCGCGACCTGACCCTGCAGATCTACACCCGCGGTGCCGAGCACGCCGCGGGGCGCGGTGTGATCATCGCCGACACGAAGGTCGAATTCGGCTGGGACGGAGACGTTCTCACCCTGGGTGACGAGGTCCTGACCTCCGACTCGTCGCGGTTCTGGCCGGCCGACGAATGGGAGCCGGGGCGGGCGCAGCGCTCGTTCGACAAGCAGTTCGTCCGCGACTGGGCGACCTCCACCGGCTGGGACAAGGAGCCGCCCGGCCCGGAGATTCCCGACGATGTCGTGGCCGTCACCCGCGAGAAGTACAGGGATGCCTACCAGCGCATCACGGGCAACACCTGGTCGTGAGATCGGCTACGAGGCGCGCAGCTTCGCCGCGCGCAGCATGAGGTAGTCGCGCTCGGGCGTACTCGTGGTGAGGTGTGCCGCCGCCGTATAGGACTCGATCGCTGTCGCTCGGTCGCCCGCCATCTCGTACAGATGTCCCCGCACCGCGTCGAGTCGATGGTTGCCGCGCAGGCGATCCGCCAGTGCGTTCGCCGACTCCAGCCCGGCGGCGGGCCCGTGCACCATGGCCACCGCCACGGCGCGATTCAGACTCACCATCGGATTGTCCGACAGCCGCTCGAAGATGTTGTACAGCAGGAGAATTCGCTCCCAGTCCGTCTCCTCGGCGCTCGGCGCCCGGGTGTGCAGTGCGGCGATGGCGGCCTGGACGCGGTAGGGGCCATCGAGTCCGGCCTCGACCGCCGCCGTCGCCAGCCGCATTCCCTCCCGGGCGCGGTCACGGTCCCAGCGGGTGCGGTCCTGTTCGGCCAGCGGGATCAATTCGCCACTGGGGCCCAGTCGTCCCGCGCGGCGGGCATCGGTGAGCAGCATCAGCGCGAGCAGGCCGGTGACCTCCGGATCGTCCGGGAGCAGCCGGTGGACCTTGCGGGTCAGGCGAATCGCCTCCGCCGCCAGATCGGTGCGGTACAAGCGGGAGCCGCCGGTCGCGGTGTGCCCCTCGGTGAACATCACGTAGAGCACGTGCAGGACCGGCCCGAGCCGCGGGCCCCAGTGCTCCGGGGCGACCGCGGATTCCGCGAACGGGCGCGGCAGTGCGGCGAGCCGCTTCTTCGCCCGTGAAATGCGTTGCGCCATGGTGGTTTCCGGCAGCAGGAAGGCTCGGGCGATCTCCTCGGTGGTGAGACCGCCCACCGCACGCAGCGTCACCGCGATCGCACTGGCGGGCGACAACGCGGGATGGCAGCACAGCAGCAGCAACGTCAACGTGTCGTCGGCGGCCGAATCGGTATCGGCGGGCGGCACGTCCTGCAGGACAGCCGTCGTCTCGCGGGAGCGGCGTGCGATCTCCGAACGCACCGAGTCGATCAACCGCCGCTGGGCGACCTGGAGCAGCCAGGCCCGCGGATTATCCGGATAGCCCTTGTCCGGCCACTGCGTGACCGCGGCGAGCATCGCCTCCTGCACCGCGTCCTCGGCCGCGTCGAAATCGCCGTAGCGGCGCACCAGAATTCCCAGCACGACCGGCGCGACCTCGCGCAGGAGCAGCGCGACCTCCTGCGCGGAGTCGTCGCGCCGGTCGTGCTCCGACCGCTGTCCGGCCGGGACGGCCGGCACCTGTGATCCGGGCATGGCGCGGCGGATCAGCCCTCGGTCGCCGGGGCGTCCATCACCGCGCGCACCTCGATGTATTCACCGATCGGGGCGCCACCCGGGCCCGGCGCGGCCGACACCTGCGCGGCGATCTCCAGCGCCCGGTCGGCGCTGTCCACATCGACGATCCAGTAGCCCGCCAGGAATTCCTTGGTCTCCGGGAACGGGCCGTCAGTGACCACCGGCGCGGACCGCCCGTCGGCGCTGACGATGCGGGCCTGATCCGGGAAGGCCAGGCCCTGGGCGTCGACCAGCTCACCCGATTCGCGCAGTGCCGCACCGAGCGCGCGCTGGAACTCGATATGGGCCGCGATGTCCTCCGGCGGCCACTCGCCGATCGGAGTGTCGCAGTGCGCGGCAGGACGGTAGGTCTTGAGCAGCATGTATTTCACGATGATCTCCTCGGATCGCCGGCGTGCCATCGCGGCGCGCGCACGATCGGGTCGGTGCCGGCCGCGGCTTCTCGACCTACCTTGACTGTGATTGTGATCACAAATCGGTGGTCGTATCGGCGAGCGCGTCCGGATTAACCGGTTCGCCGCCGAGGATCAGTTCCTTGATCCGATCGGTGACGTCCCAGACGTTGACGTTCATCCCCGCCAGCACGCGATTGCCCTGATCCAGCCAGAACGCGACGAATTCGCGGCTCGCGGTGTCGCCGCGAACCACCACGGAGGTCGTCGCACCCGGTGCGACGAACCCGGTGTACTCCATGCCGAGGTCGTACTGGTCGGTGAAGAAGTACGGCAGCCGGTCGTAGGTGGCGGGCCGGTCGAGCATCGTCAGCGCCGCCACGGCCGGCTGGTTGAGCGCGGTGGCCCAGTGTTCGACCCGCACTCGCTGCCCGAGCACCGGATGCTGCTGGTCGGCGATATCGCCGACCGCGACGATATCCGGATCGCTGCTGGCCAGACTCTCGTCCACCAGCACGCCGCCCTCGACCGCGAGCCCCGCGTCGGCGGCCAGTTCGATATTCGGCCGCGCGCCGACCGCGATCAGCACCGCATCTGCGGCCACGACCGTGTCGTCGGAGAGCCGGACTCCGGTGGCCTTTCCGTCGGCGGTGACGATCTCGGCGGCCTTCACACCGCAGCGCAGATCGACGCCGTGCGCGCGGTGCAACTCGCCGAAGACCGCGCCCATCTCGTCGCCGAGAGCGGCCTGCAGCGGCACCGCGCCGACCTCCAGAACGGTCACCTCGAGACCGGCGGAACGAGCGGCCGCCGTGACCTCCAGCCCGATCCAGCCCGCGCCGATGACGACCAGCCGCCGCGCCGAGCCGAACAGCGAGATCAGCGCATCGGACTGCCCGATGGTGCGCAACATGTACACGCCCTCGGCGTCGGCGCCGGGAATCGGCAGCCGGCGCGAGCGCGATCCGGTGGCCAGGGCGAGTTTGTCGTACGGCCGGGTCGAACCATCCGGCAGCGCAACCGTTTTCGATGTGCGGTCGATGGCCGTGACGGTGGTGCCGAGCAGCAGGTCGACATCGTGATCGCGATACCACTGCTCGGGATGCACGGTGAAATCGGCGAGCGACTTCTTGCCGAGCAGATGCTCCTTCGACAGTGGCGGCCGCTCGTAGGGCAGCTGCGCCTCCTCGGCGATCAACGTGATCACGCCGTCGAACTCGTTGTCACGCAACGACTCCGCCAGCTTCGCGGCGGCCAGACCGCCGCCGACGATGACGAACCTGGAATCTGTGGGCATGGGGAAAACCTCCGGGCAGCGGCAACCAGGGTCGTACCCGACCCTACTGTGCGATCCCGCGGCGATCGGGAAATATCGCCAACTTCGCGGCGTTGACCAATGCTGAGGACGGGTGGCGTGCGGCCTCCCCACTGTTTCTTCGAAGGGACGAAATGTGAGCGATCAGACGACCACCGCCGGCTCCAGGGACCGCGTCGATTTCTGGTTCGATCCCCTGTGCCCGTGGTGCTGGATCACCTCGCGCTGGATTCTGGAGGTCGAGAAGGTCCGCGATATCGACACGCACTTCCACGTGATGAGCCTGGCCGTACTCAACGAGGGCCGTGACGACCTTCCCGAGCGCTACGTCGACATGATGAAATCGGCGTGGGGCCCGGTCCGGGTGGCCATCGCCGCGGCCGAGCAGCACGGTGAGAAGGTGCTCTCACCGCTGTACACCGCGATGGGCACCCGCATCCACAATCGCCGGGAGGAGTACGAGCGCGAGAACCAGGCCGACAGCCTGGCCGCGGTCGTCGCCGACGCTCTCGCCGAGGTCGGGCTGCCCGCCGAACTGGCCGAGGCCGCCACGAGCACCGAGTACGACGAGGCGCTGCGCACGAGCCACCACGCCGGAATGGACAAGGTCGGGCCGGACGTCGGCACGCCGACCATCCACATCAACGACACCGCCTTCTTCGGCCCGGTGCTGTCGCGCATTCCGCGCGGCGAGGACGCGGGGAAGGTGTGGGACGGGGCGGTCGCGCTGGCGTCCTATCCGCACTTCTTCGAACTCAAGCGGACCCGCAACGAGGACCCGCAGTTCGACTAGTGGATCGACGGCACGGGGCGTGGCACGCCCCGTGCCGGGCGTGCGGCTACCGCGGCGGCAGCCCCGGAATTTCGCCGTATCCGGGGTAGCCGCTCGTCTGAGTGGGCGGTCCGGCCGGCGTCGGCTGCGGCGGGACGGCCGGTGGCGGATACGGCGGAGGCGTCGCCGTCATCCGTGGCGGCGGCGGACCGCTCGGCCGCAGGAACATCCGCCCGTGCCGGCTACGGTCGCGCAGCGCCCACATCCGCCACGTCAGCACCGGATGCGAGGACATGGCGTTGACCACCCAGACGAAGAAGCCCTTGTCCTGCGGCGCGCGGTCGGCCATCTCGTCGAAATCGACCAGCGAATTCAGATATTTGCCGCCCGCAAGGGTTTTCATCGCTCCGGGGGCCCCGAGATGCCGGTTGCAGAAGCCGTGATTGTCGGCGGTGTACTCCTGTGCGCGAATCAGCGAATTGCCGATGATCGGCAGGAACGGCACGAGGAACATGCCCAGCTGGCGCCAGTACGACACATGGCCGGCCGCGATGTGGCCGACCTCGTGGCCGATGATGAAGGCCAGCGCGTCGGGGTCACGGGCCTGGCCGCCGATCTCGAACAGATCGCTGTAGACGACCACGTAGCGGCGGAACCCGTGGCCCGAGGCGAAGGCGTTGATCTGCCCGTTGCCCAGCACCACGTAGGCGTCCGGGACGGTCGCCATGCCGAAGCGCGCGGCCGCCTCGGCCACCATCCGGTATCCCTCCGGGAACTGGGTGGGCGACATCTTCACCGCATTGAGCCGCTGCATCGAATAGTTTGTGCCGCGGCCGAACCACAGCAGCAGCGGCGCCAGGATCAGCAGCAGGACGTAGTAGTTCACCGCACCGACGAGCAGGAACAGCAGCGCGATCAGATAACCGGTGACGGTGGCCAGAATCACCACGATCAGCAGCGGGATCTCCCAGCTGTGCCGGGCCGGCATCCCCCAGGGGGACAGTCCGCGCGTCGGCTGGAACGGCGGCACGTGCGGCGGCGAAAACGGTTGCTGCGGACCCCATCCCGGCGGTCCCAGCCGAGGATCCCACCCCGCCATACCGGTCACCGGATTCCACCCCGGTCCGCGCCCCTGCTGTGGTGACTGATCGGCCCACTGATCTTCGGACTGCATGGGCTGAACTCTATAGAGGATCGGGGAACCACCCCATGTGGAGCGAAACCGCCCACCTGACAGAATCTCAGCCATGCGCGTATACCTGGGTGCCGACCATGCCGGCTTCGAATTGAAGAACCAAGTGAAGGATCATCTGACGCAGGCCGGTCACGACGTGGTCGACTGTGGAGCCCACGAGTACGACGCCGTCGACGACTACCCGGCCTTCTGCATCGACGCCGCCCGCCGCGTCGTCGCCGACCCGGGCAGCCTCGGCATCGTGTTCGGCGGCAGCGGTAACGGTGAGCAGATCGCCGCGAACAAGGTTCCCGGCGCGCGCTGTGCGCTGGCCTGGAGCGTGGAGACCGCGAAACTGGCTCGTGAGCACAACAATGCGCAGCTCATGGGTATCGGCGGCCGGATGCACAGCACCGAGGAGGCCTTCGCCATCATCGATGCGTTCCTGGCGACGCCGTGGTCGGACGAGGCGCGGCATCAGCGGCGCATCGACATCATCGCCGAATACGAGAAGTCCGGTCAGCCGCCGGCGGTGCAGAGCTAGCAGGCATCGAGCGGGCCGGGCCACGCGCCCGGCCCGTCCGGCCGCGTGCGGGCCGGGGTGAGCGGAACGGAATTCGGCCGATGCCTGAGGGACATACGCTGCATCGCCTGGCGAAGCTGCATCAGCAGCGCTTCGCCGGCGGTGTCGTGCGGGTATTCAGCCCGCAGGGGCGCTTCGCCGACGGTGCCGCCCTGGTCGACGGAGCCACCCTGACCAAGGCCGAGGCGTGGGGTAAACATCTTCTGCACCACTACGATTCGGGTCTGGTCGTCCATGTGCATCTCGGTCTCTACGGCACCTTCACCGAATCGCCCGCGCCGCTGAGCGATCCGGTCGGCCAGGTGCGGATGCGGATGATCGGCGCCGGTAAGTCCGCGGCCACGCTGTACGGGACCGATCTGCGCGGTCCGACGGCGTGCGAGGTCCTGCACGCACCGGAGGTCGACGCCCTCACCGCCCGCCTCGGCCCGGATCCGCTGCGCCGCGACGCCGATCCCGATCGGGCGGCGCAGCGGATCCGCCGTTCGAACCGGTCCATCGCGGCGCTGCTGATGGACCAGTCCGTGGTGGCGGGTGTGGGCAATGTCTATCGAGCGGAAGTGCTGTTCCGGCACGGCATTTCACCGCAGCGCCCCGGTCGCGCCGTCACGGCCGGGGAGTGGGATGCGCTGTGGGCGGATCTCGCCGCGCTGATGAAGGTCGGCGTGCGCAAGGGCGCCATCGTCGTGGTGCGCCCCGAACACGACCGCGGCGCGCCGTCGTATGCGGTCGGCAAACCGCGCACCTACGTCTATCGCCGTGCCGGCGAGCCCTGCCGGATCTGCGGGACCACCGTCGCGCATGCCGTGCTCGAGGGGCGAAACCTGTTCTGGTGCCCGACCTGTCAGCCGGCCTGAGTCGCCGGTATCGCCGAGGCGCGCCGCCGGAGCAGCCGCGTGAGCGCGAGTCCGAGCAGCGCGCCGGCGACGAGGACGTAGGTGTTGCCCAGTAGGTGCTGCCACCAGTTCCAGGTGAGCTCCCGGTCGCCGCCGCCCGGTACCAGCACCTGTCCGATGAGGAACGGTGCGGTGACGGCGGCGATCGCGCCGGCCACCGTCGCGGCGGATCTGCTGGTGGACCACAACGCGGCGGTCACCAGCGCGGGTGCCACCCACACCCAGTGATGGGTCCACGACACCGGCGAAACCAGCAGCAGCACAGCGGCATTCACGAGCAGCGCGGCGACCGAGAGTTTTGTTGTCGCGGGGGCGTTCCCGGGTGTGACCGGGGCGGTGCGCTCGGCGCGGAAGAGCAGGTACATCGCGACCGCGCCGGCGGCGGCGACGGCGAGCCCGAGACCGAGCCATACCGCCGCGGCTGCGGATTCGGGCAGGCCGAGCCGGTAGACCATGCCTTTGAGGGACTGGTTGCCGGCGTAGTAGGGCGCACCGATGCGACCGGTGTCGACGATCGCGTGCAGCCAGTACTGCGTGGACGTCCGCGGGAACAGCACGAATCCGGCGAGCACCACCCCCGCGGCGGTCGCCGCCGCCGTTCCCGCCGCTTTCCAGTCCCGGCGGATCAGCAGATACAGCACGAAGGCCGCGGGGGTCAGTTTCGTGACGGCGGCGATGCCGATCAGCACGCCTCGGGGCCAGCGCGGCTTCTCCGTCAGGCAGTCCAGCGCGACCGCGGCCATCAGGATGATGTTGATCTGCCCGAACCACAGTGTCGTGTGCACCGGCTCGAGCGCCGCCATCGCGATCACGCCGGGGGTGATCAGAGTCGCTTTCGACCGCGGGTTCAGCTCGGGCCGGACCCGGGAGAGCACCAGCCAGATCGTCACCCACAGACAGGCCAGCGAACTGGCCGTCACCGCGATCTCCGCGAGCCAGAGCGGCATCACGGCCAGCGGAGTCATCAGCAGCGCTGCCGACGGGGGATAGGTGAACGGCAGGTCGGTGTGGCCGGCTACCGGTAGCGGCGGCCCGTACAGTGCGCCGTGGTGCAACCAGGCCAGGGTGTCGACCCGATACACCTGTAGATCGAGAAAACCGTGCAACGCCGAGATGAGCAGGGCAGCCGACACCGAGAGCAGGAGTCCGATCAGGATCGGGATGCGGGGGAAATATCTCGTGTCGTCCGAATGCTGTTGGCGCAGCAGCTGACGCCGCTCCGCCCGCACCGTGATCATGAAGCTGAGACCGACCTTTCGATGTTCGCCGTTCGGCGCTCGGGCGCGGCGAACCACGTCGTGTAGAACAGGGAGATCACGGCCGCCAGTGCGGCCATGACCGCGAGTCCGGACGGCAACGGATGGGCGGCCATGGTCTCTGCGAGGAAACGATAGGACAGCAGCAGCCCCGCGAAAACCCCGGCGCCGAGGGTCACCATGTGAATCCGCTTGCTGTCCCAGCCGCGATCCGGTTCGCGCAGTGCCGATTCCACCGTGAGGGACAGGATCGCACCCGCCACCAGATCGCAGCCGTAGTGGTAGCCGAAGCCGAGCGTCGCCAGCAGCGTGCACACCAGCCACACCGCACCGCCCCAGCGCAACCACCGCGGCCCGGTGCGCGAATGCACGAACAATGCTGTGGCCCAAGCGGTGTGCATCGACGGCATGCAGTTGCGGGCGGTGCCGCCATCGAAGAGCATCGGCACCGGGGTGCCGGTGATCGCCGGCACCGTGTGCGGCCAGTCGCCGATCTGCAGGCCGTGGCCCAGCGGGCCGTAGGCGAAGACCGGGCCGACCACGGGAAACAGCACGTAGACCAGCGGCCCGACGATGCCCAGTACCAGGAAGGTGCGCAACAGGTTGTGCCGTGGCCACGGCCTCGTCGTCACGTTGCGCAGCTGCCACACCGCGACCACCACGGCGGCCGCCGGCAATTGGATGTACACCGCGTGCAAGATGCTCGACGGGATCGGGCCCGCCGCGTCCAGGAGACTGCCGACGACCCACGCCGGATCTCCCAGTGCGCGATCGGCGTATTGCACGTACTGATCCAGTACGCGCGGACCGGCGGAGATGCTCACCAGCAGCCAGGTGTCGGCGAGCTTCGACGCCATGATCAGCAACACACCGAATGCGATGGCGCGCAGGGCGATCCGCCGGCGCCGCCCCCGCCACCGAGCGACGGTCAGCACGAGCGCGGTCAAGACCAGCGTGGGGCCGGTTCCGATCGAGAGGTGCCAGTGACACAGCGCCTGCACGCCGAGCACCAGCAGGTCCAGTACCGCAGCCGACGCGAGGCTGATGACGCGCACGCGCGCGGGCACGCCGACGCACGCGAGGCCGAGGCCCGCCCAGGAGACGAACGCCGACTGCGGGTCGGCGGCGTAATCGGCGAGGAGACTACGAAAGGGCCCGAGGGCGCCGTGCGCGGATGCCCACACCTGGGCGATGGTGAGCAGGGCCACAGCGCCGACGACTGCGGCAGTGGCTCCTGCTCGGGGCTTTTTCCCACCCCCGGATAACGACGACGAGGGAACTACCCTCGCCTCGTGGTCGATCAACACTGAAGATCGATAACACAACGTAAACGGAGGCGCAACTTCCGGTTACCGGAAAGCTAAAAACCTCCGTCGAATCCGCCCCCGTCGAAACCGCCACCGCCGTCGAAGAAGCCGCCACCGTCGAAGCCGCCGCCGTCATAGCCGCCGCCCTGGTCATACCCGCCGCCGTCGTAGCCGCCACCCTGGTCGTAGCCACCGCCGTCGTATCCGGCGGTGTCGTATCCGCCCTGGTCACCGCCGTCGAAGCCCTGACCGGTGTCCTGTCCGGCATCCTGACCCGCGTCGAATCCGGTGTCATAGCCTGCGCCGTAACCGTTTTCGAAGCCGGCCGCGCCGTAGCCGACGCCGTGCATACCACCGAACAGCGCATCGAACAGCAGCACCGAGCCCACGCCCCAGGCGCCTGCGACCAGCGCGGTCTTCCACCACGGCTCGGAATACCAACCGGCCGGAACCGGACGCCCGGCGACCCGGCCGCCCGGATAGTAGTTCGGAGTGTGCGGAGAAGGCGTCGGCGACGCTTCGATGCTGCGGCCGTCGAAGTCGACGGTGCGGTCCTCGGTGACGCGTCCGGCGGACCGCTGTCCGTCCAGTTCGGGGACCGGCGGACCGGGATCGAGATTCATCGCGGTGCGGGCCGCGCGCACGTAGTACAAGCCCTCGATCGCGGTTTCCTTGGCCAGGCGAGCCTGGGTGACCGTTGTGGCCTGATCGATTTGCGAGCCGGCGGCGTTGAGCCGTTCACCCGCATCCGCCAGCGCCTGTTTGGAGGCCTGGTCGGTCCCCGTGAGGTTGTAGACCTGGCCGCCGAGGCGTTCGATCAACCGGCGTGCGTCGGCCTTCGCGTCGGCGAGCTGGTTGTTGTCCCGGGCGCGTTGGTTCGAGCGCCCCGCGACCATCATCGCGACACACGCGATCAGCACGACGACCAGAAGAATCAGCAGCAGCCACACATCGACCAGAGTACGCGTCGGCGGTTTGCCCGAGGCTTGCTCTCAGCCCGCGACGGCCGCGTCGTAGTCGAGTCGGGCGGCGTCGTAACCGCCCGGCTCGCCGTCGGAATCGCCGAGCTCGGAGAGTGCGAACTGCCGCTTGCCGGCCGTCTTGGCCGAGTACATCGCCCGGTCCGCGCTGCGCAGCAGATCGGAGAAGTCGCACGGCCGCCCGGGCGGGGAGAAGGCGGTGCCGACGCTCGCCGACACCGGCACCGGTCCGGCGTCGGTCGGCACCGGGTCGTGCAGGGCGGTCAGCACGCGCATCGCCACCTCGGCGAGGGTATTGCGGCGGGCGGGCAGGGCGAGGACGAATTCGTCTCCGCCGTAGCGGCATACGACCGTTTCGTCCGGGCAGGCCGCGCGCAGCCGCCGCGAGATCTCCACCAGCACCTCGTCGCCGACGGAATGGCCGTAGCCGTCGTTGATCTGCTTGAAGTCGTCCAGGTCGATCAGCAGCAGGCCCACGCCGCGGGTGTGGTCGGTGGCCATCACACGCACCCGTTCCTGCAACAGGGAGCGGTTGGCGAGGTCGGTGAGCGCGTCGTGGGTCGCCTCGTGCCGCAGCCGGTTCTGCAGCGCCGCGATCTCCTGTACGCGCACGGAGACCGCTGCCGTCAGATTGCGCTCCTGCTGGGCCAGGGCGCGCTGCTGCAGGGCCTCGGCATAGCTGTCGATGGCATGGCTGGCCACGAACGGCCACCGGGTCGCCACCAGCGAGCCGGGCTCACCCGGCGCGAAGCCCAGCAGGGCCCTGGTGGCGGGGGCGAGCATGCGGGTGCGGTCGAAGGGCGCCTCGGCCAGCCGTCGCCCGATGGCGCGGGCGGCCGGAACCGGAAACGGTTCGGACTGTGCAAGATTCAACAATTCGTCGACGATGGCCGCGAACACCTGCTCCAGGTGTTCGGGCTCGACTGTCAGCCCGCTGCCGGGATAGACGGCACGAACCCAGTCCCGTGTCGTCGCCGCGACGTTCGCGGCGGTCTGCGTGTCGAGTTCGGCAGGCATCGCCGATCACCTCGCGCAGACGTCGTCGACGCCGGCGCTCCGGCCGGTCACGCCCTCCGGAACGCGCTCACTGCTTCGCGGTCGAGTACACCTTCGGCGCACGCTCACCGCCCCCTTTCCAGATACCCCCGTCCGGCAAAAAGGATCCTAGCAAGCCACTCGACACCGAAATGCGCTGTTTTACAACCTGTTCCGATAAGTCACGAATGGCGATCGGCAGTGTGATCGACTCCGGGCCTGCGGCGTTACACCCTGCCCCAGCGTGTCGCTCGCGGCGTGTTGCGGGGGATGTTCACTCACGAGTGTGCGGGACTTCGTGAAACGTTCTTATCGCAGGCCAGGGGCCTTGACACGGGATCTGGCCCACGCGGCGGCGGTGAGTCGCCGGTGACGAGTATCACAGCAGGTTGAGGGGTTCGGGCGTAGAGGTTTGCTGTCCAATCGCTACGAGCCTGTTCCGGGTGGAGGTCGGGGCGCCGGTGAGCGGCTCGGCGGACGCGCCGGGCGAAAACCGGGTGTGCGATTGGCATTCCGGAAGTGAAGTTCGGTACAGTCCTACACGCAGACGACATCGTGGCGATCCCATTGGTGTCGTATGCCTGCGGGTGTAGTTCAATGGTAGAACCTCAGCCTTCCAAGCTGATGGTGCGGGTTCGATTCCCGTCACCCGCTCCGAGGTGGGGATTGTCGGCAATTCCCGGCCGCCGGATCCCGTCCATCGGGAGGCGCCAGCGCAACCGCTGGACGGAAACGGGATGTAGCGCAGCTTGGTAGCGCATCCGCTTTGGGAGCGGAGGGTCGCAGGTTCAAATCCTGTCATCCCGACCACAGACGACCGGGAATTTTCGCTCGTCCGTGGGCGCTGGAGGGTGAAGGGTCGCGTTCTGCGGCCGACCGGACGATCGCAACCGTACCCGGTTCCCGACAAGACGGTATTTCCGAAAGGAATGCTGACTATGGCGTGGATCGTGCTGGTGCTGTCCGGAGTCTTCGAAGCCGTCTGGGCCACCGCGCTGGGGAAATCACACGGCTTCACCCGCATCGTGCCGTCGCTGGTCTTCGCGGCCGCGCTCGTCGCCTCGATGTCGGGTCTCGCCTACGCGATGCGCACACTGCCCGTGGGCACCTCGTACGCGGTGTGGGTGGGCATCGGGGCCGCGCTCACCGTGCTGTACGCGATGATGACCGGGGCCGAGCAGGCCTCCCTGGTGAAGATCGTATTGCTGCTGCTGATCGTCGCCGGGGTGGTGGGCCTGAAGGTGACCGGTTAGCCGGTCGGATCGGCCCGTCTCGGCGCACTGATCCGACGGGAGTATCCGAGCAATCCCTCCGGGGTCGAGGACGGCAGTGCGAGCGGCCCCGGATGCCATCCGGAGCCGCGTACGCCGACTGCCGCCCGATCGTCCACTCCAGGTGCACGCCCGCGTACCCCCCGGCTGCCGATGTACCGGTTATCGGCTGTGACGCGCCGGCCGGGCGGAACCGGCCGAATGCGATTGCGCGTGAACGCGTTTCGTTCCACCGGTCGAGCGTGCGGTACCCGGCGAGCGGCCCGACGAACCGCGCTCGGTCCGGCCCGTTCCGGCGGCGCCGCGTTCGCGCGCCGACTGCTTGCCGCCTGTGCGGGCAGGAGCGTCACGAAGTTCGCGACCGGGTCGCCCTCCTCCGCTCCGGCGGTTGTCCGACGCGGCGGCACGGTCGTTGTCCACGGTGCGCCGGCGCCGCGACGTGGCACGACCGTCGGTATCCGTGGTCGCTCGGTCGCGGTCGGGCGCGAACCGGCCGCGTGGCGGCGCGGTGCGGTCGGCGGTCGCGGTGCGACCGGTAGCCGCCGTTGCGGTGCCGCGCCGCCGGGGATTGCGGGCCGCGCTGTCGCCTCGGGGGCGGCGGGAATTCTGCTCGGCGCGTTCGGGTTTCGCGGCGGGCGCAACCGGTGCCGCGACCGTACCGACCAATGCGGTGACCTGGGCCGAATCCGGGCTCACCTGTTGCGGGCGGACATCGAGTCCGGCCTTGCGCAGCAGTACCGCGACGTCCTTGCGCTGTTCCGGCAGCATGATCGTCACGACGTCGCCGGTGCTGCCGGCGCGGGCGGTGCGCCCCGAGCGGTGCAGATAGGCCTTGTGTTCGGCGGGCGGGTCGACGTGCACGACGAGTTCGACATCGTCGACGTGGACGCCCCGGGCCGCGATATCGGTCGCGACCAGGACGCGCGTGGTGCCGTCGGCGAAGGCGGCCAGATTGCGGTCGCGCGCGACCTGCGACAGATTGCCGTGCAGATCGGCGGCCGGAATTCCGGCCGTGGTGAGCTGTTTGGCCAGCCGTCGCGCATGATGTTTGGTGCGCATGAACAGGATTCGCCGTCCGGTTCCGGAGGCGAGGGTCTGGACCAGCACGCGCTTGGCCTCGCTGTCGCCGATCTCGAAGACGTGATGGGTCATCGCGGGTACCGGTGAATGGGCCTCGTCGACCGTATGCGACAACGGGTTTCGCAGGAAGCGCTGCACCAGCTTGTTCACGCCGTTGTCCAGGGTGGCGGAGAACAGCATCCGCTGCCCGTCGGCCGGGGTCGCGGCCAGGATTCGGGTGACGCCGGGCAGGAAGCCGAGATCGGCCATGTGATCGGCCTCGTCCAGGACCGTGATCCGCACCTCGTCCAGGGCGACCAGGCGCTGTTTGATCAGATCCTCCAGCCGGCCCGGGCAGGCGACGACGATATCCGCCCCCGAGCGCAGCTCGCGGACCTGGCGCGCCTGCGGCACCCCACCGAACACCGTCACCACTCGCAGGTCGCAGGCATCGGCCAACGGTTGGAGGGTCGCCGCGATCTGAGTGGCCAATTCGCGGGTGGGCGCCAGCACCAGACCAGCGGGCCGGCCCGGGCTGCGCCGGTGGCCGAGGCGATGCAGCCGGTCGACCATGGGAATCGAGAATGCGAGGGTCTTACCGCTGCCGGTGCGCCCGCGAGCGAGCACATCGCGGCCGGCCAGCGTGTCCGGAAGGGTCGCGGCCTGGATCGGCAGCGGTGCGGTGAAACCCTGCGCGGTCAGCGCGCGCACCAGCGGCGCGTCGACGCCGAGGGTTGCGAAGGTGGTGGCAGGGCTCGGTGAACGAGTCGTCATGAGTAGTCGTGGTGCCTTTCGAGCAGCAGAGTCAACCGCAGCGGCGCTGGGGTTGCAGCGGCGCCGGGCTTCGTAGCACGCACGGAGGCTGACCGCTGGGTGGCCGACGCGAAGAGTAGACATCCACGACGGAGGGAGTACGAGTAACCGATACTCCTCGATCAGCCTATCCCGTCCCGGCGGTTTCCCGTGCATTCAGGGACAGTGACGGTTCTCTCCTCACCGGGCGACGTGGATCACCGGACTGTGCGGACCACTGGGCCGGCTGGTTCGCTGGGCGGGTTCACAGGCTTCTCCCAGCGCCGTCCCAGCCGGTCGGCGGCGCGGCCGACCATCATGGCAGCCATGACCGAAACTGCTATCGCGCCGGGCCGGCCGGCGGACGGCGCGACGACGCCCGGCGGGCGCCGCACCCGGAGCCTGCCGTGGGAGTACCTGGGGCTCGCCGCGCTGCTGGGCGGCACCGCGCTCGCCTATCTGTGGAACCTGAGCGCGAACGGCTGGGCCAACTCCTTCTATGCCGCCGCGGTGCAGTCCGGTGCGAAATCGTGGAAGGCGTTCTTCTTCGGTTCCTCGGACTGGGGCAATTCGATCACCGTCGACAAGACGCCGGCGTCGCTGTGGCCGATGGAGATCTCGGCTCGCCTCTTCGGGATGAACAGCTGGAGCATGCTGATCCCGCAGGTGCCGATCGCGGTGGCCGCGGTCGCGCTGCTCCGGTCGACGCTGCGCCGGACCTTCGGCCCCGGAGCCGGGCTGCTGGGCGGGCTCGCGCTGGCGGTGACGCCGGTGGCCACGCTCATGTTCCGCTACAACAACCCGGACGCGTTGCTGGTCCTGCTGATGATCGCCGCCGTGTGGGCGATGACGCGCGCGCTCGAGGACGGCAGATGGCGCTGGCTGCTGCTGTGTGGCGGTTTCGTCGGACTCGGATTCCTGGCCAAGCAGCTGCAGGTGTTGCTTGTCGTGCCCGCACTGGCGCTGACCTATCTGTTCGCCGGGCCGCCCCGGCTCGGTAAGCGGCTGCTGCAACTGCTCGCCGCCGGGGCCGCGCTGGTGGTCGGCGCCGGGTGGTGGGTGTTGGTCGCGCAGCTGTGGCCGACCGATTCGCGGCCGTATTTCGGTGGTTCGAAACACAATTCGATCATCGAACTGACACTCGGTTACAACGGACTGCAGCGGCTCGGCGTCGATTCCGGCGGCGGATTCGGCGGTCCGCCCGGACCCGGCGGACGCGGCCACGGACCGTCGTTCGGTTCGGAGGCCGGGATCACGCGACTGTTCAGCGAGACCGTCGGCGGTCAGATCGCCTGGCTGATCCCGGCGGCGCTGATCCTGTGCGTCGCGGCTGTCGTGCTGTGCGGCAAGGCGTCCCGCACCGACACCCGGCGGGCCGCACTGCTGCTGTGGGGTGGCTGGGCGCTGGTCACCGCCCTGGTGTTCAGCTTCATGAAGGGAATCTTCCACCAGTACTACACCGTTGCCCTGGCGCCCGGCGTTGCCGGTGCGGCCGCGATCGGTGCCGTCGTGCTGTGGCGGCAGCGCGATCGGCTCCGGGTCCGCCTCGTTCTGGCCGCGGCGGCCGCGCTGACGACGGTCACCGCGGTGATACTGCTCGATCGCACCCCGGATTTCGTGCCGTGGTTGCGGTGGATCATCGGTGTCGCGGGCGCGGTCGCGACCGTCGCGCTGGTGATACCGCAACCGCGCCGGACGGCCGCTGGGACGGCCGTCCTCGCGGTGGCCGTCGCGATCGCCGGACCGGTGGCCTACTCGATCCAGACCATCGCGACCGCCCACAACGGCGGGATCGTCCTGGCCGGACCGAAGACCGGCGGCGGGTTCGGCTTCGGCTTCGGACCGGGCGGCCCCGATGGCGCGTGCGGACCCGCCGGCCCGGGCGCGAACGGAACTCGTCCGGGTGTCCCGGGCCAGGAGGTACCCGGCGCCCCGCCTGCTGGGTCGGAGAACGGATGCGCCGCAGCCGCACCCGGCGCAGGGCAGCGCGCGGTCACCGACCATCCGGCCGGTCCCGGTATGGGTGAGCGGACGAATGAGCAGTTGATCGATCTGCTGAAGAACACCGGCGCCGGCTACACGTGGGCGGCCGCGGCGATCAGCTCGATGGGTGCCGCGGACCTGCAGCTCGAGTCGGGCTACGCGGTCATGCCGATCGGCGGATTCGGTGGCGGCGATCCGTCGCCGACCCTCGATCAGTTCCGCGCCGATGTCGCACAGGGGCGCATCCACTACTTCGTCGGGTCCGAGCGGCGCGGCCCCGGATCGGGGGAGACCTCGGCGGCGAGCCGGATCGCCCAGTGGGTCGAGAGTACGTATGCGGCGACCGATGTCGGCGGTACCAAGGTCTACGACCTGACGGCGCCGACGGCCGCTCGGTAATCCGCGCGGCGCGTGGCGGCCCCGCGCCGCCACCGCCTCGGTTCGGTGCGGCAGACTGCGACCATGACCGGAGCCACGGCGTCGAAATACAGTGCGGGAGTTCTGCTGTTCCGGCATGCCCCGCGGCTGCAGGTGTTGCTCGGACATATGGGCGGTCCGTACTGGGCGCGCAAGGATGCCGGTGCCTGGTCGGTCCCCAAGGGTGAGTACGCACCGGATTCCGAGGATGCCCGGACGGCCGCGGCGCGGGAGTTCACCGAGGAACTGGGCCTGCCCGTACCGGACGGTAAGTGGATCGCGCTGGGGGAGTCGCAGTACGGCAGCGGTCGCTCCCGCAAGCAGGTCACGGTGTGGGCCGTGGCCGGCGACCTGGATCCGGAGCAGGTGGTCCCCGGCACCTTCGAGATGCAGTGGCCGCCGAGATCCGGCCGCATGCAGGCGTTCCCGGAGATCGATCGGGTCGAGTGGCTCGAACCGGAGCTCGCGCGCGAGAAGATCGTCGCTGGTCAGCGTCCGTTCCTGGACCGGCTGACCGAGGTGCTCGCGGACGGCTGAGGTTCAGCGGCAGGCGTCGGTGATCCCCTCGCCACCGGATTCGACGAGCCGTACGCCCTGGAGTTCGTGAACGGTCAGCCGATGGGCGGGGCGTGCCCCGTCCCACGTCGGGACGAGGTTGCGACGACGCGCGGCGTAGGCGGTCATGAGATCGCGTGCCAGCCGGGCCGGCGATACGCGGTCGACCGCGGCCCGCCGCAGAATCACCACCAGCAGATGGTGCGGAATGTCCTCGGGATCGCCGAGCGGGCGGAAAGTCCTCGCCCGCACCGGAACCGACAGTGGCGCAGCCGTTTCCGCGTCCATGAATTCGGTGATCGCGTCCGGCAATTCGGCCGCGGCCACCGGCGTCGGCACCAGTCGTGGCAACACCGCCGCGGTCGCGGACAAAACCCGGGGCGCGGCACTCGAACCGGGCAACGGGTACACGGTGCGTAGCTGTTCGTGCCGCGCGATCAGATCGGCGAAGGCGTCGCGCAATCCGACGGCATAGAGATATCCCGTGAAATGCACGGTGAACGATGCCGTCCCCGGGGGCGTCGGATCGACAGGTGGCACGGCGGGCACCACCGCGGCGGTCGAGCGCAGTTCCATGCGGCATTTCCGTTCCTCGTTCGTACCCCGGTCCCGGCGGGCACACGCGGAGCCTAACTCCGAATACGCATCCGCGCTGTTCGACGGGTACGGGCGAGGGTTATCGGCCGTACGGCCAGCGCCAGTCGGCCACCTCCGGAATATCGGCGCCGTGCTCGCGGGTCCAGATACGCGCGGCAAGACGGGCATCGGCCATGTCCTGTCGCAGCCCGGCCGCCTGGGTGCCCAGTCCGGGAACGCGGTCGATCACATCCATCACCAGGTGGTAGCGGTCGAGGTCGTTGAGCATCACCATGTCGAACGGGGTCGTGGTGGTGCCTTTCTCCTTGTATCCGCGCACGTGCAGCCCGGAGTGGTTGGTGCGCCGGTAGGTGAGCCGGTGGATCAGCCAGGGATAGCCGTGGAAGGCGAAGATGATCGGCCGATCCCGGGTGAACAAGGTGTCGAATTCGCGATCGGGCAGGCCGTGCGGATGTTCGTCCGCCGGCAGCAGCCGCATCAGGTCGACCACGTTCACCACGCGAATGCGCAACTGCGGCAGCCGTTCCCGCAGAATGGCCGCGGCCGCCAGCGTCTCCAGGGTCGGCACGTCGCCGGCGCAGGCCAGCACCACATCGGGCGTCGTACCGGTCTCGTCGTTGTGGCCGGCCCATTCCCAGATACCGGCGCCGCGGGCACAGTGCAGACGCGCCTCGTCGACCGACAGCCAATCCGCCTGCGGTTGTTTGCCGGCGACCACCACGTTCACGTAATGGCGCGACCGCAGGCAGTGGTCATAGGTCGACAGCAGTGTGTTGGCGTCCGGCGGCAGATAGACGCGCACGATCGAAGGCTGCTTGTTCATCACCACATCGAGGAAACCCGGGTCCTGATGGGTGAATCCGTTGTGATCCTGCCGCCACACATGCGAGGTCAGCAGATAATTCAGGCTCGGAACGGGCCGGCGCCACGGTACCGCGCTGCTGGCGTCCAGCCATTTCGCGTGCTGGTTGAACATCGCGTCGACGATGTGGATGAAGGCCTCGTAGCAGGTGAACACGCCGTGCCGCCCAGTGAGCAGATAGCCCTCCAGCAGGCCCTGGCACATATGTTCCGACAGCACCTCGATCACGCGGCCGCGCCGGTCCAATTTCACGTCGAATTCCCCGATGTCGGCCTGCCAATTGCGGCCGGTGACGGTGAGGACGTCCTGGAGGCGGTTACTGGCCAATTCGTCGGGGGCGAAGATCAGGAAATTGTCGCGGTTGGCAGCGGTGACGTCGCGCAGCCACGTGCCCAGCACCTGGGTGGCCTCGTGCGAGGTGGCGCCCGGCGCGGGGACCTCCACGCCGTAGCGGCGCCAATCCGGCAGCCGCAGATCCTGCATCGTCGCGCCGCCGTTGGCCACCGGATTGGCGCTCATCCGCCGCGGTCCCGCCGGGACCTGGCGCAGCAACTGCGGATACGGCCGGCCGTTCTCGTCGAACAGTTCCGCGGGACGATACGACTGCAGCCACTGCTCGAGCACCCGGCGGTGACCGTCGTCGGAACGTGCGGCCGGGAGCGGCACCTGGTGGGCGCGGAAGGTGCCCTCGACCCGGTCGCCGTCGACCACCGGCGGGCACGTCCAGCCCTTCGGCGTGCGCAGCACGATCATCGGCCAGCGGGGACGCGTCCCGTCGGCGCTCTCGCGCGCGGCACGCTGGAATTCGGCGATGCGGTCCAGGCTGCGATCCAGGGCGGCGGCCATCGCCTGATGGACGGCCGCGGGGTCGTGCCCGGCGACGATGATCGGGTCGTAGCCGTACCCGTGCAGCAGCGACAGCAGTTCGGATTCCGGAATGCGCGCCAGCAGGGTCGGATTCGCGATCTTGTATTCGTTGAGCGCCAGAATCGGCAGCACCGCGCCGTCGCGCGCCGGATTGAGGAATTTGTTCGCATGCCAGCTGGTCGCCAGCGGCCCGGTCTCGGCCTCGCCGTCGCCGATCACGCAGAACACGGTCAGGTCGGGATGGTCGAGCGCGGCGCCGTAGGCGTGCAGCAGGGAATAGCCGAGTTCGCCGCCCTCGTGGAACGAGCCCGGCGTCTCGGGCGCGCAATGGCTGGGCACGCCGCCGGGATAGGAGAACTGTGCGAACAGCGCGCCCATTCCGGCCCCGTCGCGCGAAATATTGCTGTACAGCTCGGAATAGGTGCCTTCCAGCCAGGCACACGCATTCGGCCCCGGACCTCCGTGTCCCGGCCCGGCGACGAAGACCGCGTCCAGATCGCGGGCCCGGATCGCCCGATTGGCATGGGCCCAGACCAGATTCAGACCCGGCACGGTCCCGAAGTGCCCGAGCAGACGCGGTTTGATGTGCTCGGCCGCCAGCGGGGTACGCAGCAGCGGATTGGCCGTCAGATAGATCTGGCCCACCGCCAGATAGTTGGCCGCGCGCCACCACGCGTCCAGATCGGCGAGTTCGTCCGGTGAGAGCGGGCCGGGGACCTCGGCCAGCCGATACGGTTCGGGTGCGATCGTGGTCCCGCCGCTGCCGCCGATATTGTCGGCCGCCGTATCCGCGCCGGTCGGGTCGGTGGCCGGGACCCGTCCTTCCGAACTCGCCAAGTCGGTCACGATCGTGCTCCTCGCAGTGGGGTATTCGGGTAACCGCTTCGGATGGAGACTCGACGCCAGGCTACCGGGCCGCGACAATCCCGGGCCGATCCGCACCCGCAGCCCGGGTATCCGCACCCGCTGCCGGAAAACCTCCGCGCCCGCCGGATCGAACGGCGGTGACGGGGCCCACAGCCGGTCCGTCCGCCGCACCGATTAGGGTGCCGCGCATGCAGACTTTGGCCAGGATCATCGGCACGGCCGCCGTCGCGGTCGCGGCGGTCGCCCTCACCGCCTGCGGCGGCAACGACGACAACGGCTCGGCGACGACCTCGAGCACCGTCGCAGGCGCGCAACCGACCGCGGGCACCTCGGCCGCCGCGGCTCCCACGGCGAGCCACGGCCGCGAATGCACCGCCGACGACATCGGTGTCACCGGCGGTTTCGGCCAGGCGCCGACCATCACCATTCCCGACGACTGCGATCCGCCGAAGCAGCTGGTCACCAAGGATCTCGTCGAGGGCACCGGCCCGGCGGCGGCGACCGGCCAGCCCGTGGAGATGAACTACACGCTGGTCACCTGGTCGGACAAGAAGAAGCTGGACAGCTCCTTCGACCGCGGCCAGACCTTCCCGCTCACCCTCGGTACCGGTGAGGTCATCCAGGGCTGGGACCAGGGCCTGATCGGCATCAAACAGGGCGGCCGCCGCCTGCTGATCATTCCGCCGGACCTCGGCTACGGCCAGGGCGGCCAGGGTGTGAAGCCCAACGAAACCCTCGTCTTCGTCACCGATGCCGTGAAGGTCGGTTGATCCGCGGCGTCGGCGGCAACGCTGCGGCCGACCGAGGCGGGCCAGCCGATTGCGGCCCGAATACCGCTGTCGACTACCCTTGATCGGATGCGATTTCGGGGGGAAACAGCGCCGTTGTATGGCGGCACCCGAACATCGTCGCCGGCGGATCACACCTCCGTCCGGTGACCACACAGACCAGTGAACAACGAACAAGGAGCATGTCCGTGAAGAGCACCGTCGAGCAGCTGAGCCCGACCCGGGTCCGCATCAATGTCGAGGTGCCCTTCGAGGAGCTGAAGCCGGACTTCGACAAGGCGTACCGGGCGCTGGCCCAGCAGGTTCGCATTCCCGGCTTCCGTCCGGGCAAGGCCCCGGCCAAGCTGCTCGAGGCCCGCCTCGGTCGCGGCGCCATCCTGGAGCAGGTCGTCAACGACGCGCTGCCGGCGCGCTACAGCGAAGCCGTCACCGCCTCCGAGGTGAAGGTGCTCGGTCAGCCCGAGATCGAGATCACCAAGATCGAGGACGGCGACGAGCTGGCGTTCACCGCCGAGGTCGACGTCCGTCCCGAGATCGCGCTGCCCGACTACGAGAGCATCGAGGTCACCGTCGATCCGCTGAGCATCGGCGACGAGGACATCGAGCAGCAACTGCAGTCGCTGCGCCAGCGCTTCGGCACCCTGAAGAGCGTCGAGCGCGCCGTGCAGGAGGGCGACTTCGTCTCCATCGACCTGTCGGCCACCGTGGACGGGGAAGAGGTCGCCGAGGCGACCACCTCCGGTCTGTCGCACGAGGTCGGCTCCGGCCAGCTGATCGAGGGCCTGGACGACACCCTCGTCGGCCTGAAGGCGGAGGAGTCCAAGGACTTCACCTCCACCTTGGTGGCCGGCGAGCACGCCGGCAAGGAAGCCGTCATCACCGTGAAGGTGAACTCGGTCAAGGAGCGCGAGCTGCCCGAGGCCGACGACGAATTCGCCCAGATGGCAAGCGAATTCGACACCATCGACGAGCTGAAGGAAGATCTGCGCAAGCGGGTCGAGCAGGGCAAGAAGGTGGAGCAGGCCGGCGAGATCCGCGACAAGGTGCTCGAGGCGCTGCTGGACAAGACCGAGGTGCCGCTGCCCGAGGCCGCGGTGCAGGCCGAGGTCGACGCCGTGCTGCACGACGCGGTGCACGGCTTCGACCACGACGAGGCGAAGTTCGCCGAGGCGCTCGAGGCCCAGGGCAGCACCCGCGAGGAGTTCGACAAGGACTCCAGGGAGGCCGCCGAGAAGTCGGTGAAGACCCAGCTGCTGCTGGACGCGATCGCCGAATCGGAGAACACCCAGGTCGGCCAGCAGGAGCTGACCGAGCGGATCCTGTTCCAGTCGCAGCGCTACGGCATGGCGCCGGAACAGTTCATCCAGCAGATCCAGCAGGCCGGACAGCTCGGCGCGATCTTCGCCGACGTGCGCCGCGGTAAGGCGCTGGCCGGCGTGGTGATCAAGGCCAAGGTCACCGACACCGACGGCAACACGGTCGACACCGCCGAGATGTTCGGTGAGCCGGCCGAGACGGTGGCGGATTCCGAGGGCGCCGCGGAGTCGGCCGAGAACGCCGCCGAGTAGCCATCGGCGACATATGAGTCAGCTGTAAGCGAAGCAAGGCGGTACCGGGAGTTCGGTGCCGCCTTGTTTCGTTAGTGTTTGTATCAACCGAATCAGGCCGCGGTCGGACGTCGGGGACGGAGGCGGTAGCTTGCGTAACCACGAAGGGCCCCGGAAGACCGCATATTGGACAGAGGCTGTGCCGGCAGGCATCGTGCCGGCGAGAGAGGGCAGGTATCCGTGACAATCAATCAGGCTGTGGCACCTTTGAAGTCGGGGCCGGTCATGACATCCGCGACTGCTGGGCTCAACCTCAGTGATTCGGTGTACGAGCGTTTGCTCCGCGACCGCATCATCTTCCTGGGCACCCAGGTCGACGACGACATCGCCAACAAGCTGTGCGCGCAGATCCTGCTGCTCACGGCCGAGGACCCGAACCGCGACATCTCGCTCTACATCAATTCCCCCGGCGGGTCGGTCACCGCGGGTATGGCCATCTACGACACCATGCAGTTCGCCGAATGCGATATCGCGACCATCTCGTTCGGCCTGGCGGCCTCGATGGGCCAGTTCCTGCTCACCGCGGGCACCAAGGGTAAGCGCTACGCGCTGCCGCACACCCGGATCATGATGCACCAGCCCTCCGCCGGTATCGGTGGTAGCGCGGCCGACATCTCGATCTACGCCGAGCAGCTCGCCCACACCAAGCGGGAGCTGAACGAACTGCAGGCCCAGCACACCGGACAGTCGGTGGAGCAGGTGACCGCCGACGCCGACCGCGACCGCTGGTTCACCGCGGCCCAGGCCCTGGAGTACGGCTTCATCGACCACGTGATCACCAGCGCCCGCCAGGCGAACGGCGCCGGTAACTGAGCGCGAAACCGCTCATCCCCCATCGACTTTGGAGACGAAGATGACCCTGATCGACCCGCGTGCCGGCCTGTCCGGCAGCGCACCGGCGAGCCCGCAGGCCCGCTACATCCTGCCGTCGTTCATCGAGCACTCGAGCTTCGGCGTCAAGGAGTCCAACCCCTACAACAAGCTGTTCGAGGAGCGCATCATCTTCCTCGGCGTGCAGGTGGACGACGCCTCGGCCAACGACATCATGGCGCAGCTGCTGGTGCTGGAGTCGCTCGATCCCGACCGCGACATCACCATGTACATCAACTCGCCCGGTGGTTCCTTCACCTCGCTGATGGCCATCTATGACACCATGCAGTACGTGCGTGCCGATGTCGCGACGGTCTGCCTGGGCCAGGCGGCCTCGGCGGCCGCGGTGCTGCTGGCGGCGGGAACCCCGGGTAAGCGGGCCTGCCTGCCGAACGCCCGCGTGCTGATCCACCAGCCGTCGCTGGAGGGTGGCATCCAGGGCCAGGTCTCCGATCTGGAGATCCAGGCCGCCGAGATCGAGCGCATGCGCCGGTTGATGGAGACCACGCTGGCCCGCCACACCGGTAAGGATGCCGACACCATCCGCAAGGACACCGATCGCGACAAGATCCTGACCGCCGACGAGGCCAAGGATTACGGAATCATCGACACGGTGTTCGACTACCGCAAGCTGAGCGCCCAGAAGAAGTGATCCGGCCGCGGGGCTCGCCGAGCGGGCCCCGCGGGCGCTGGTCCGGGCGGCGGAGCGAGGTCGGCACCGCCCGGATCGGCAGCCGGGATGGCCGTGGTGAGAGCGCGTCGCGTGAGCTTTCCGACACTCTCTCCGCGAGAAACATCCTCGAGTTGTCGACCTCCGTCGCGTCGACCGGGTACGGTCGGTCTAGGGACCTTGGCTCATGGGGTGTCGGCATGAACGACCGACCCGGACGACATACGCCGAAGTGCGAGAATCCGATCGACGCGCGACACTGATCGGATGCACGGCGGGTAGCGTTGTTCGAAGGCGGCTTGTCGGCATCCGGGACAGACGGTTGCACGCGGACAAGGAAGTAGGGACCCACGAGATGGCGCGCATCGGTGATGGCGGCGATCTGCTGAAATGCTCGTTCTGCGGAAAGAGTCAGAAGCAGGTCAAGAAGCTCATTGCGGGACCAGGGGTGTACATCTGCGACGAGTGCATCGACCTCTGCAACGAGATCATCGAAGAGGAGCTGGCCGAGTCGAGCGAGGTCAAACTCGACGAGCTGCCCAAACCGGCCGAGATCCGGGAATTCCTCGAGCAGTACGTGATCGGCCAGGATTCGGCCAAGCGCACGCTGGCCGTGGCCGTCTACAACCATTACAAGCGCATCCAGGCCGGTGACAAGGGCCGCGACAGCCGCGGCGAGCCGGTCGAGCTGATGAAGTCGAACATTCTCATGCTCGGCCCCACCGGCTGCGGTAAGACCTACCTCGCGCAGACGCTGGCCAAGATGCTCAACGTCCCCTTCGCCATCGCGGACGCCACCGCGCTGACCGAGGCCGGCTATGTCGGTGAGGATGTCGAGAACATCCTGCTCAAGCTGATCCAGGCCGCCGATTACGACGTCAAGCGCGCCGAGACCGGCATCATCTACATCGATGAGGTCGACAAGATCGCCCGGAAGAGCGAAAACCCGTCGATCACCCGCGACGTCTCCGGTGAGGGCGTGCAGCAGGCGCTGCTGAAGATCCTCGAGGGCACCCAGGCGAGCGTGCCGCCGCAGGGCGGGCGCAAGCATCCGCATCAGGAGTTCATCCAGATCGACACGACGAACGTGTTGTTCATCGTGGCCGGCGCCTTCGCCGGGCTGGAGAAGATCGTGCAGGACCGGGTCGGCAAGCGCGGCATCGGTTTCGGCGCCGAGGTCCGGTCCAAGGCCGAGATCGACACCGCCGACCACTTCGCCGAGGTCATGCCCGAGGATCTGATCAAGTTCGGCCTGATCCCCGAATTCATCGGCCGCCTGCCGATGGTCGCCTCGGTGACCAACCTCGACAAGGAATCGCTGGTCCGCATCCTGTCCGAGCCGAAGAACGCATTGGTGAAGCAGTACGTGCGCCTGTTCGAGATGGACGGTGTGGACCTGGAGTTCACCAAGGACGCCCTGGAGGCGGTGGCGGATCAAGCCATCCTGCGCGGCACCGGCGCTCGCGGTCTGCGCGCGATCATGGAAGAAGTGCTGCTGCCGGTGATGTACGACATCCCGAGCCGCGACGATGTCGCGAAGGTGGTCATCAACGCCGAGACGGTCAACGACAACGTGCTGCCGACCATCGTGCCGCGCAAGCGTCAGGCGGCCGAGCGCCGCGAGAAGTCGGCCTGATTCGTGAGCTACGACAAGGGGCGGGAGTCGATCTCCCGCCCCTTTGCCGTGCCCGTGATCCGGGATGGATGCTCGGTCAGTCCTGCGCCCACGGCACGCGACAGGAATCGGTGCTGAAGCCCTGTGCGGTGATGCCGAGCGCCGAATACGTTCGGGCGCGGGAATTCTCCAGCGCGATCTGATAACTCAGTTCCACCACGCCCGCGTCGCCGAAGCGTGTTCGCAGGTCCTCGATCTGCTCGTCGGTGACCGTGGTGGGGGTGGCGGTCATGGCGTCGGCGTAGGCGATCGCGGCGCGTTCGTCGTCGCTGTACGCGGCCGAGGTCTCGTAGTCCGCGATGTGCTTCAGTTTGTCGATATCGAGGTGGCTGAGCCGCATGAGCATCGTGCCGAAATCGACGCACCAGGAACAGCCGATCGTCCAGGCCACTCGGTAGACCGCGATCTCGAGAACGTCGTCGGGTACGACGGTGGTAGCGCGGCCGACGAGGGATTCGTGAGCCGCGTAGGCGGTCAGCATCTTCGGGTGATTGGCGATCACGGCCATCGGCTCGGGGACCTCGCCGAACTTGCGCTTGCCGAAGCGGTACATGATTCGGGTCAGCGGGCCCGCCTGTTGCGGCGGCACCGGGGGGATGCGGGTGGCACTCATGATTCTCCCTTCGGAGGACGGTTCACCCCTTGGACGAGACACCGTCCCGCGATGTGACGGGCCGGAAATGTGATGCCGGTCTCATCCACTTCGTAGCGTAGCCGCCCCGTACTGTAATAAGCGTGGACAGATGATGTGCGTACGCTTACCATAAGTCCATGAGTAATATTTCCGAACTCGATCGCAAGGCGGTCGACTACAGCGTGACGATCGTGTCGAAGGTGTCCCAGGCCGATCTGCACCGGCCCACGCCCTGCGGCGAATGGGACCTGTCCCAGTTGCTCACCCATATGGCCGTGCAACATCGCGGCTTCGCCGCGGCCGCGCGCGGGTACGGTGACGATGCGGCCGTGTGGCGGATGGATCCCCCGGCGGATCCGGTGGCGGCCTACCGCGAGGCGGCGGCCGAGGTGACGGCGGCCTTCTCCGAAGCCGGTGCGCTGCAACGGGATTTCGCACTTCCCGAATTCGGGCCCGGGTTCACCGCTCCGGGCAGTCAGGCGATCGGCTTCCATCTCATCGACTATGTCGTGCACGGGTGGGATGTGGCCCGCGCGATCGATCTGCCCTACGACCTGGATCCGGAACTGGCCGATCCTGCGCTGCGGATCGCCGAGGCGGTGCCCGACGGGGACTTCCGGCTGCAACCCGGTTCGGCGTTCGCGCCCGCGCTGCGCACTGTCGACACCTCCGATCCGCTCGCCCGGATCCTCGGTCTGCTGGGGCGTTCGCCGTCCTGGCCGGTCGACGCGAAATAGGCGTCCGCACAGGAGAATCGTGCATCTCGACGTCCGTACTTCCCGCGGCGTCGGCGAAGTCGGCCGGACCGTGGCGGAAGCGGATCGGTGAGGACGTATCTTGTTCGGCATGGCGGATGCGCAGCGACCCGATCTGGCGGCGATGATCGTCCCGCTCGGACGTGCCCTGATGGCGGCCGAGCGGCCGGTACTCGAATCGCACGGGCTGACCATGTGGGCGTATTCGGTGCTGCTGGCGCTGGGCCGGGGACCGGCGCGCGGGCAGGGGGTGCTCGCGGAGGAGATCGGCGCCGACAAGACCCGCATCATCGCCGTCCTCGACGATCTACAGGAGCGCGGCCTGATCGAACGCTATCCGGATCCGGCCGACCGGCGGGCCCGGCTGCTGGCGGTGACCGCAGCGGGGCGGGCCTTGGCGCAGGCAGCGCAGTCCGATATCCAGGCCAAGGAGGAAGAGCTGCTCGGCCGCCTGGACTCGGCGGACCGGACCGGATTCCTCAACGCGCTGGTGGCGCTGGCGGCGGTGCCGCGCGCGGCCATCGTGGGCGCGGGCGCGGATCCGCAGTAGAAGTATCGAGTTGTCGCGATAGCGGGTGCTGCTGGTCGGAGGCGGTGACGACCGGTTGCCCCGTCGCGCCCGTTGCCGAAGATCACCGTTGATCTCCCGTGGTTCGCCGTTGAACCTTTTCTCCGATGCTTGGTCATCGCCGGCGGTGCCGGCCCTGTTACCGCGGCGGTGCCGGCCCTGTTACCTGCCGGTCCTGTTACCCGCTTTCACTTACTACGACGGCGGGGGAACCGGATATTCATCGGTGCGGGATCGCGTAGTTGGACGCGTTCGCGAGGTGCGGCCACGACGACGGCCGCGGCGAGTGCCGGCAGTAGTGCGGCGGCGATCAGGCTGAGCGCGAAGTTGGCGCCGCTCATCTGTTCCGGCTTGTGCGCGGCGTGGTAGAGGAGGTGGGGGATTCCGAAGACCAGCCAGCCGATCCCGGCGACCCGGGCCACCACACTGTCGCGGTAGTAGAGCGCCGCCAGGCTCAGCGCGCCGAAACCGAGGAAGAACGCCCCGACGTCGGTGGCCAGGTGGTGGTTGTACGGGCCGTCCATCGCCACCCAGTTCAGTCCGAAGCCGGGGAAGCTGCGAAACCACGGTTCGGGCAGCAGCACCGCCCAGACGCCGACCACGATCCCGTTGATCGCCAACAGCCACAACGAGATTCTGGTGATCAACCAGCGACGGCGGTTGACCTCCAGGCGCATGCGCACCTGGACCCCCTCGCCCGTGCCGTGTACCGAAATCCGCATCGCGCGCCCTCCCGTTCGCCGGTTGTCGCCTTACGGTAAGCCGGGCAAAACGCCGGGGACAAGAGGTGGAAGGCCTACGGCGACGCCGTCGTGGGACTCAGATCTGTTCGCTGATCAGGTCGTCGGGTCCCCAGTATGCCCGCATGCTCGTGATCCGGCCCTGCTCGTCGAATTCCATGGCGTCGATGGCCGAGAGGGTCATGCGGTGGCCGCCGGCCTCGCCGACGAGGGTGAACGAGACGGCGGCGTGGTTGCCGACGATCCGGGCGGCGTGCAGCTCGGTCTTGCGCTCCATGGACTCCAGCGCCTGGTAGAGCTGGCCGATGGCCTCGTGCCCGTGGCGGGGGTCGCTGCCGATCGGATCCTCGACGACGGCGTCGGGTGCGTAGAGCGACAGGATTTCCGAGGTCGGACCGGTGGCCACCAACTGCACGTAGCGTTCGGCCGTTTCGCGGATCTGCTGCGCTGCCATGTGAACTCCCAAGAATTGAAACGTGTTCTAGTTGGCAGGGTAGCAGGGTTCCGCGGATCGGGGCATGGTTCGCGGGTCAGGTGCCGGTGGCTGCCGCGGGCACGGTCTCGAGCCGGTCGGCCCCGCTGTAGATGTTCATCGTGTCGCCACGCAGGAAGCCGGCCAGGGTGAGGCCGTTGTCGGCGGCCAGGTCGACGGCCAGCGAACTGGGCGCCGACACCGCGCCGAGCACCGGAATACCGGCCATGACCGCCTTCTGGACGAGCTCGAACGAGGCCCGGCCACTGACGATCAGAAGGGTGTCGTGAGCCGGTACGCGCCCCTCGCGCAGCGCCCAGCCGATCACCTTGTCCACGGCGTTGTGCCGGCCGATGTCCTCGCGCACAGCCAGCGCGGTGCCGTCGGGGGTGAACAGCCCGGCCGCGTGCAGTCCGCCGGTGGCGTCGAATACCGTTTGGCGCGAACGCAACTCGTCGGGCAGGGCGGCCAGGAGAGCCGGATCGACGCGCGGCGAGCCGGTCGGCAGCGGGAAGCGGCTGCGCGTACGCACCTGATCGAGCGCGGTGGTGCCGCACAACCCGCACGAGCTGTTGGTCACGAACCCCCGGGGCTGGACCGCAACGGCACGGCGCAGCTGGATATCGAGCACGTTGTAGGTGTTGCGACCGTCGTCGTCGGTTCCCGCGCAGTACCTCGCCGAGACGATGTCGTCCGCCGACTCGATGATGTTCTCGCTGAACAGGAATCCGTGCAGCAGGTCGATGTCGTTGCCGGGGGTGCGCATGGTGACGGTCAATGCCGTCCCGTCGACGCGCAGTTCCAGCGGCTCCTCCACGGCGAGAGTATCGGGCCGGGAGACGATGCCCGCGGGCGTGATGCGCCGGGTGGGTCTGCGCGCGGTTACTCTGCTCACAAGCTTCCTCGCAGTTCTGGTCGGTGCCGTCGCACGGCCGGGCGGTCAGGCGGTGGTGTGGCGGTGCGGTTCCAGCCGGATCACGACCGCCTTGGAGACCGGGGTGTTGGAGCGCTCGGCGACGTGGTCGAGCGGGACCAGCGGGTTGGTTTCGGGGTAGTAGGCCGCGGCGTTGCCGCGCGGCGTCGCGTAGCCGACGATCCGGAAACCGGTGACCCGGCGCTGCACGCCGTCGCTGAATTCGGAGATCAGATCCACGAGATCACCGTCGGTGTAACCGAATTCGGCGATATCGTCCGGATGTACCAGGACCACGCGCCGTGCGTTGTGGATGCCTCGATAGCGGTCGTCGAGGCCATAGATCGTCGTGTTGTACTGGTCGTGGCTGCGCAGCGTCTGCAACAACAACCGCCCCTGCGGGATCCGCGGCCAGTGCAGGTCGTTGACCGCGAAGTTGGCCTTCCCGGACTCGGTGCGGAATTCGCGGTTGTCGCGCGGCGGATGCGGCAGCTGGAAACCGTTGCGACCGCGCACCTTCCGGTTGTAGTCGGCGCAGCCGGGCACCACCCGGGCGATGGCGTCGCGGATGTGGTCGTAGTCGCGGCGGAACCGCTCCCACGGCACGGGATGACCGGGGCCGAACAGCGCGAGTGCCAGCTCGCAGACGATCGCGACCTCACTGCGCAGATCATCACTCACCGGCTGCAGCCGTCCGGTGGACAGATGCACCATCGACATCGAATCCTCCACCGACACCTGCTGTTTCGTCCCGTCCTGCAGATCGAGGTCGGTGCGGCCGAGCGTCGGCAGAATCAGTGCGGTGCGGCCGTGCACGACATGGCTGCGGTTGAGTTTGGTCGAAATCTGCACGGTCAGCTCGCAGGCGCGCAGAGCGGCCTCGGTGACCTCGGTATCCGGGGTCGCCGAGACGAAGTTGCCGCCCATGCCGACGAACACCTTCGCGCGCCCGTCGCGCATGGCGCGGATGGAATCGACCGTGTCCCAGCCGTGTTCGCGCGGTGCGGTGATGCCGAATTCGGAATCCAGTGCGTCGAGGAAACTCTCGGGCATCTTCTCCCAGATGCCCATGGTCCGGTCGCCCTGCACATTGGAATGTCCGCGCACCGGGCACACGCCCGCACCCGGTTTGCCGATCATGCCGCGCAGTAGCAGCAGATTCGTCGCCTCTTCGATGGTGGCGACGCCGTGGCGCTGCTGCGTCAGGCCCATGGCCCAGCAGATGATGGTGGACTTCGAGCGGGCCAGCAGCTCGGCGGTGCGGTCGAGCTGTTCGCGGGTCAGGCCCGTCGCCTCGACGACCTCGTCGAGATCCACTGCGCGCATATGCTTTTCGTATTCGGCGAATCCGGCGGTGTGCGCGTCGACGAAGATCCGGTCCACCACGGTGCCGGGGGCGCGATCCTCCGCGTCGAACAGCAGTTTCGCCAGACCCTGGAACAGCGCCATATCGCCGCCGAGGCGAATCTGCAGGAAGTCGTCGGCGATGGTGACGCCGGTGGTGAAGCCCTTCACCGTCTGTGGATCCCGGAAGCCGATCAGTCCGGTCTCCGGCAGCGGATTCACCGCGATCACCGTGGCGCCGTGTGCTTTCGCGGTACTCAGCGCCGAGAGCATGCGCGGATGGTTGGTGCCGGGGTTCTGCCCCGCGACGATGATCAGATCGGCCGCAGCGAAATCGTCGATCGACACCGACCCCTTGCCGATACCGATCGACCGGGTGAGCGCCGCACCGGAGGATTCGTGGCACATATTCGAACAGTCGGGCAGGTTGTTCGTGCCGAAGCTGCGCACCAGCAACTGATAGAGAAAGGCCGTCTCGTTGGCGGTGCGCCCGGAGGTGTAGAACACGGCCTCGTCCGAGGAGGACAGGGCGCGCAGGGTGTCCGCGATCAGCCGGTAGGCCTGCTCCCAGGCGATGGGGGAGTAGTGGGTGTCGCCGGGCCGCAACACCATCGGATGGGTCAGACGTCCCTGCTGTCCCAGCCAGTACCCGGTCTTGCCGGCGAGCTCGTCCACCGAGTGGATGGCGAAGAATTCCGGCGTGACCGTGCGCAGCGTCGCCTCCTCGGCGACGGCCTTGGCGCCGTTCTCGCAGAATTCGGCCGGGCGGCGGTGGCCGGTGGGTTCGGGCCACGCGCAGCCGGGGCAGTCGAAACCGTGGCGCTGATTGACCCGGGCGAGGGTGCGGGCCGTGCGAACGATGCCCATCTCCTCGACGGCCCGGTCGAGGGCGACCGCGACGGCCGTGACGCCGGCGGCCTGCTCCTTCGGCGGAGTCACCGCCAGCTGGGCTTCATCGATATCGCGAGTCGGCGGTTTGCGGTGCATAGCACCATCGTCCTCCTGTGCGCGCGGGCGCCGTTTCCGGCCCGCCGATGGCGCGACATCGAGACCGCGAACCGGGCCGCACCGCCGAGCCTACGGGGTATCGTGCCGACAGACCGTGCGGCGCCGTCGGGGATATTCGCGCACGACAGACGGTCTCGGTTCGCGCTGCGGCGCCTACGACGAGGACGGCATCATGCACGAGACGACGATCAGCGGGCCGCCCCGGCAGCGGGTGCGCCGTCGGGCCGGCACGGTAGTGGCGGGCGGCATCCTCGGCGCCGCGGCGGTGTTCGCGCTCGCGATCCCACAGACGGCGAATGCCGCGGTGACCAGACTCGGCGCCACCCCCGACATGAACTTCGGTATCGCCACCAATTACGGCAGCGGATGCAGTTACACCCTGCAGGCGAACGTCACGGATCCGGTCGCGCCGGTCACCTTCTACGACAACGGTGCTCCGATCGGCGTGGCGCCGCCCGGCGGTGCGTATGCGCTCGTCACCTGGGTTCCGGCGGTCCCGGGGCGGCACACGCTCAGTGCGGTGCAAGCCGGCCAGCCCGCGCAGATGCCCGCGGCGACGCTCGATCTTCCGGTCGGCACGGGCATCCACCTCGGGTATGCCTGCCTGGTCACCGGCGGTTAGGACTCATCCCGGCGAGTGAACATCTCCCTCGCCGGGTAGTCCGGTGTCGGCGGCGAGGACGGCCAGTGCCGCCTGCAGGGCGGTGCGCTGAGCGGCCGTCAAGGAGCCGGTGAATTCGCGGTCGAGCCGACGCGCGCGCTCCTCGGTCGCGGCGAGCAGTTCGCGCCCGTGGTCGGTGAGGGTGAGGATCTGGCGCCGGCGGTCGTCCGGATCCCGGTCGCGACGGACCGCCCCCAGTCGTTCGAGATGATCGGCCAATGCCACGACCAGGCTGGGCGCGACGCCCAGCCTGGCCGCGAGATCCTGCTGCGAGGCGGCGACGCCGTGATCGAGTGCGACCAGCACGCCGACATGTTTCGGCTTGAGATCCAACTCCTCGATCGCCACGGCGAAACGATCGGTCACGATCGCGCCCAGAGTGCCGAGGCGGAAGGCGATCGTCGCGGGAACCGCGGTCTTGACGTGCGTCACGCCCACGAGTATATCTTTGCCTGAACGATTCACAAGCTGAATGATTTGCAAGGAGAATGATTATGCCGATGCTGCCCGTGGTCGCCAATTCGGTGGTGGCCGTGATCTCCGGTGTGTCGTCCCTGATCGGCCTGGTGCGACCGCGTCTGGCCCTGGCGGAGGGGGAAGACCTCACCTCGGCGGCGACCTTCTTTCTCGGCGCCTATGCCGCACGCGCCCTGCCGCTGAGTGTGGTGACCGTGGCCGTACTGGCCGGGGGGAACGAGGCGGCCGCGCTGCCGGTGCTGGTGGTCGCGGGACTGGCTCAGATCGGCGATGCGATGGTCGGTGCGCGCCAACGGAATACGCCGATGGCGATCACCTGCGTCGGGCTGGCGGCGGTGCACCTGGGCACGGCGGCATGGCTGTTCGCTCGGTGAGCGGCCATGCCGCCGTGGATCTCAGCCGACCCGGCTCGGAAGCTCGGACCGCTCGAAAGATGCTGTGCCACTTCCCGTTTCGTCTCTGTCGAGTTCGTTGCCGTCGGTTCCGGCGCCTTCCGGTCGCAAGCCGAACAGCGCCGCCAGCACGGTCGCCGCACACGCCGCGGCGCCGACCCAGAAAGCGATGGTGAACTGACTCTCCTGCGGCAGCGGCAGATGAGGCAGCAGTTTCGCGGTCAGCAACGTGGTGATGATGGCGCTGGCCAGCGAGCTGCCGACGGTGCGGGAGATGGAATTGATGCCGTTGGCGATGCCGCTCTGGTGGTGGGGGACGCTCGCCGCGATCAGTGCCGGCATCGCCGCGTAGGCGAAGCTGATCGCGACGCCGATCACCACGCTCGCCGCGATCACCGAGCCGGTCGCATCGTGTGCCAGTGCCAGCCAGGCGAATCCGGCCGCGCCGATCGCTCCCGACAGGGCCAGCACGCGACGCCCGCCCAGTCGGCCGACCAGAATTCCGCCCGCGGGCGCGGCCAGCATCGACGACAGCGTCGCGGGCAGCAGGTACTCGACCGAGGCGCGCAGAATCGAGGCGCCGAATCCGTAACCGGCTACCCGCGAGGGCATCTGGGCCAGATACGACACGCCCATGAACTGCATGAACATCGCGAATCCGATGAACATGCCGGACAGATTGGTGAACAGCACCGGCCGGTGGTTGAACATCCGCAGATCGACCAGCGGAGTGCGCACCCGCCGCTCGGTCACCACCCAGGCCACGGCCATCGCGACCGCGCCGGCGAAGCAGGCGATCGTGGTCGCGGAGGTCCAACCCCATTCGTGCCCTTGAGAAATGGGCAGCAGCAGTAGAACCAGGAAGCCGCCGAGGGTGAGCGCGCCGGGCAGATCGACGCTGCCCGGATGCCGCTTACCCGTGGCGGGCACCGCCACCGCGGCCGCGGCCAGCGCCACCACCGACAGCACCGCGGTGAACCAGAATACGATGTGATAGTCCGGGTCGGCCCCCTTGGTCAGCAGGCCGGTCGACACCAGGCCGAGGCCGCCGCCGAAGCCGAGCGTGCCGCTGACGATCGCCATCGCGTGATGCAGCCGGCGCGCCGGAATCTCCTCCCGCAGCACGGCCAGGGCCAGCGGGAAGATCGCGGTCGCCACACCCTGCAGCACGCGGCCGACCAGCAGCACGCCCAGCGAATCGGCCAGCGCCGACACGACGGAACCGGCCGTGGCCACCGCGAGGACGCCCAGCAGGGTCGGCTTCTTGCCGTAGAGGTCGCCGATGCGGCCCAGCAGCGGGGTGAACACCGCGGCCGACAGCAGCGTCGCAGTGGTCACCCAGCTCACCGATGTGGTCGAGACCTGCAGCTTCGTCGCGATCAAGCCCAGAATCGGCACGGCCTGGGTCTGCATGACCGTGACGATCATCGCCGCGAAGGCCAATACGCCGGTCAGCAGCGAACCTCTGCGCTCCATATCCACCTCCAGAAGTTGAAGACCTATATGTTTGAAGACTTCAAGCATTTAAGGAGTCGACGATAGCCGTTGTCAATCGTTTCGGTAGCATCGGAGCTATGTCACCGGACACAGCGCAGAGCCCGCTGGCATTGCTGATCGCGCGATTCGTCTCGGCCTACCTGCAGGATTTCCTGACCGCGGCCGAGGGGCACGGGCTCACGCTGACCCAGGCCAAACTGCTGCTGGCGCTCAACGAACCGCCCGCCGAACTGCCCATGCGGGTGCTGGCCGACCGGATGGCGTGCGATCCGTCGAATCTCACCGGTGTCGCCGACCGGATGGAAACGCGAGGCCTGGTCCGGCGCACGGTGAATCCCGCCGACCGGCGCGTCAAATATCTCGTGTCCACCGACGCCGGCCGTGAGCTGGCCGCACAGATCCGCGGCTCGCAGGTGCGCGCGTACAAGGCGCTGGCCGAATTGGCGCCGGAGGACGAAGAGGTGCTGCGGGAGCTACTGGAACGGCTGGTCCCGAAACTGGAGAACGCGGACTAGCGTCGCCGCCTCAGGAGGCGAATCGTCCGCTGCGCACAGCGCTGTCGCGGTGCTGCGGTGGGAAGCCCGGGCCCAGCCGCGCCGAGACGTCGGCATGCCGCAGAGGTTCTCCGCACTGGGCGCACACTACTTCGGCGTGGGTGTCGTGACCGCAGGAGTCGTGGTGGACGACCACCGGCGCTCCGGCCTCCGGGGCTAGCCAGCGGTCACCCCAGCGCATCATGGCCGTGAGCACCGGGAAGAAATCGCGTCCCTTGTCGGTCAGCCGGTACTCGTAGCGGACCGGGCGATCCTGGTAGGGAACCTTCTCCAGCATCTGCTCCTCGACCAGCCGGGTCAGGCGCTGGGTGAGGATGTTGCGGCTCAGGCCCAGCGTGCGTTCGAAATCGTCGAAACGCGTTGTGCCGTAGAAGGATTCGCGCAGCACCAGCGGCGTCCACCAGTCGCCGATCAGATCGACCGTGCGGGCGACCGAACAGGGCCAGGTGGCGAAGGTGGTGCGCTTCATGTCCCCACCGTATCGATCCGGGCGGGGACGTACTTGTGCCACGGGGTACCGACCCATTCGTCGCGTTCGTCGAAGGCGGTCAGCTCGTTGGGCGCCGCCCCGCTGGTGAGGACCTCGTCCGCTTCGACGACGGACAGGCCCAGGCCGTTGGGTAGCGACAGATGTCCGCTGCGCATGCGATCGGTGGCCTCGACGGTCACCTGCGCACTGCCGTTGCGGGTGGTGAGCCGCACCTGATCGCCGGAGGTCAGGCCCAATCGGAGAGCATCGGTGGTGCTGATGCGCAGCGCGCCGCCGGCATCGCGTTTGCGCCAGGCCGGATCGCGCATGATGGTGTTGGCGGTGAAGGCGCGCCGTTCGCCGGCGGCCAGGACGAACGGCCAGTCCCGGTCCTCGGCCGGTGCGGGGAGTGTGGCCAGCGCCGAGAGCAGTTCCGGCACGGCGAGGCGGACGATGCCGCCGCGCACCCGGTTCCAGGTCTCGTCGACCTCGTCGTCGGTGATCACCACGCCGTGCTCGCCGGTCAGAATCGCCTCGAACAGCCGCTCCCCGGCGGCGAGACCGGTGCCGTAGCCGGCTCGCTCGACGCCGGACGGGTTCTTCCGGGCGCAGGTATACGCGGCGCCCCACAGCACCGCGGCGGCAGCGGCGCCGTCGGGCAGCGTCGGGCCGAGGGTGCGGTAGAGCAGGATCGGAGCCAGCTTCGCCTTCGCCGGATCTGCCAGGACGGCGAGAAATGCCATGGCGAAGGCCTCGCGGCCCTGATCGAGGGCCGCGCGCAGCGGCCGGTAATCGTCCTCGGTCAGGACGCCCGCCGCCTCGACCAGCCGGGCGTGGATCTCGGGTTCGGCGAGTACCCCCGCCGGAGCCGGGAGCACCGGATGCCGCAGATGGAAGACGTTGCGGGGGAATTCGAAGTTGAAGAAGGTCGCCTCGTACTTCTCGAACTGGGTCGGCGCGGGCAGCACGTAGTCGGCCGCGCGGGCGGTTTCGGTCATCGCCACGTCGATGACGACCACCAGCTCCAGCGCCGCCAGCGCGGCGCGCATCCGGGCCGAATCCGCGAGGGAATGAACAGGATTGGCGCTCTCGATGATCATCGCCCGATAGCGGGCGGGATGGTCGGTCAGGATCTCCTCGGTGATCACATTGCACGGCACCAGCCCGCTGATGATGCGCGCGCCCACGACCGGGCTGCGCGGTCCGGAGTCGGCGGGATGGCCACGATCGTGCCCGATCGCCGCCATTCCGGAGAAGGCGTACTGCGTGCCGGATTTGCCGAGGTTTCCGGTGAGCAGCCAGAGCAGTTTCTCGACGTAGCTGACCAGGGTCGAGTGGCGGTTCATCTGTACGCCGAGGTCCTCGAGCGCGGCCACCGAATCCGCCGCGGCCAGGCGGTGGGTCGCCGCGGTGACCAGGTCGATCTCGACATCGGCCAGGGCACAGTACTCGTCGATCGGCACCGTGCGCAGCACCGCCGCCACCTCGTCGAAACCTTCGGTGTGCGCGGCCAGCCAGTCGTGGTCGACCAGGTCGTCGCGGACCAGGATCGCCGCCATCGCCGCCAGCAGGTAGACATCGGTCCCGGGCCGCAGTTGCAGATGGAAGTCCGCCAGTTCGGCGGTTTCGGTGCGGACCGGGTCGAGCACGATGATCGAGCGCCGGGGATCGCGCGCGATCTCCTTCAATACCGAACGGGCGCGCGGGAAGCCGTGGGATTGATACGGGTTCTTGCCGATGAACAACGCCACCTCGGCATGTTCGACGTCCGAGCGGACCGGGTGGCCGGTCATCCGCGCGCCGACCCAGAAATCGCCGGTCTTCTCCTGGGCCAGCGCGCTGGATCGATAACGCATGCCGTAGGCGGCCATGGTGGCCGGAGCGTAGGCGCCGCCGAGATGATTGCCCTGGCCGCCGCCCCCGTAGTAGAAGATCGATTCGCCGCCGTATTCTGCGCCGATCTCGCGCATGCGCGCGGAGATCTCCGAAATGGCGGTATCCCAATCGATTTCGGTGAACGAGCCGTCGGGGTTGCGGCGCAGCGGCGCGGTGAGGCGACCGGTGCGCCCGTTCTGGTACCGATCCAGTTGCAGGGCCTTGTTGCAGGTGTAGCCCGCGGAGGAGGGATGCAGCTTGTCGCCGCGAATCTTGTCGAAGCTGCGGCCGTCGGCGCCCAGCAGCACCTGGATGCCGCAGTTGCACTCGCACAGGATGCATGCCGTCGGATGCCATTCGGTCATGGAGGCAGCGTAGAAGAGTTAGTTCACAAACACTACCCACAAATCGGGCCGATGGTCGCCACGTCGTGCCAGGCTTGGACAGGGCCGATGAGTTTGTCCGTTCGGCGCCGTCGTACCGGTGAGAGAACGCAATCCCCATCCAGAGGAGCGAGCATGTCCTACACCTTCGAACCCGGAGACCCGTGCTGGATCGAGCTGTTCACCGCCGACACCGATCGAGCCGTCGATTTCTACGGCGAGTTGTTCGGCTGGACCGCCGAAAGCGATGAGCAGTACGGCGGTTACATCACCTTCCGCAAGGACGGCAATGCCGTCGCCGGCGCGATGCGCAACGACGGCTCGGACGGTGCACCCGATCAGTGGACCGTGTACCTGACCAGCGTCGACGTCCACGCCACCGCCGCCTCAGCCGCCGACCACGGCGGCCGGGTCCTGGTGGAGCCGATGGCGGTCGGCGAGCTGGGCAGTATGGCCGTACTCGGTGATCCGTCCGGTGCGGGAGTCGGTGCCTGGCAGCCCGGCGTCCACCACGGCTTCGGCTCCTTCGGCGTCGCCGGCGGCGGGAACTGGAGCGGGCACGTCGGGTACCCGTCGTGGTTCGAACTGCACACACCGGCCTATGCCGACGCGCTGAAGTTCTACCGCGAGGTGTTCGGCTGGCGCGATCCCTTCACGGTCGGTGATTCGCCCGAGTTCCGCTACACGACAATCCATTCCGCCACGCCGATGCTCGGAGGCGTGATGGATTCGGCGGCGCACCTGCCCCCGGGATCGACCGGCGGGTGGCGGATCTACATCGGCGCCGAAGATGTCGACGCCACGGTGAAGCAGGCGGTGAGCCTGGGTGGTTCGGTCGAATTCGAGCCCCAGAACTCCCCGTACGGCCGGTTGGCCGCGCTCCGCGATCCGAGCGGAATCGCGTTCAGCGTCGGCGGCAACGCGTCCTGATATCTCATTACCCGGCCGGTAATCGCGCCGGGGGAATGGTCATCGCTACCGTCGAGGTTGTCCCGAGCGGTCGGGAACGCGGAACGAAATGTGGGAGCGATGATGTCGGTCGAACGGGCGCTGGTGATCGGCGGCGGTGGGGTGGCGGGAATCGCCTGGGCGAACGGCGTGATCGCCGGATCGGCCGATGCGGGAATCGATCTCACCACCGCCGATCTGTACATCGGCACGTCGGCGGGCGCCAATGTGGCGGCGCAGCTGACCAGTGGGCTGACCACGGAGGAGCTGTTCCGCCGCCAGATCGACCCCGCGGTGCAGAGCGCCGAGATCGTGCCGGAGGGCAACCCGCTCGAGGGCGTGTGGGACACGATCAACCGGATCATCACCGAGAGCGGCGGGGATATGGCCGTGGCGCGGCGGCGACTCGGCAACCTCGCCCTGGCGACCGAGACGGTGCCGGAATCCGCCCGGCGCGCGGTCATCGAATCGCGGTTGCCGGTGCACGAATGGCCTCGGCAGCGGCTGCTGATCACCGCCGTCGACGCCGGCACGGGTGAACCGCGCGTGTTCGATCGCGATTCCGGGGTAGCGCTGGTCGACGCGGTGACCGCCAGTTCGGCGGTGCCCCTGGTCTGGCCGCCACACACCATCGACGGCGTGCGCTATACCGACGGTGGCGTGCGGACCAGTGTCAATGCCGATCTGGCGGCCGGATTCGCCCGGGTGCTGATCATCGCCCCGCTGCCCGATCCGGCGCTCGATGGTGAGATCGCGAGCCTGATCGAACGGGGCGCGCGGGTGGAATCGATCGCCCCGGACGAGGCCGCGATCGCCGCCTTCGGGGCGAATCCGCTCGACACCGCCTCGCGCGTGCCGTCGGCGCATGCCGGTCGGGTGCAGGGCAAGTCGGCGGCCGCGCGCATCGCCGAGCTCTGGGGTTAGGCGCGGCTGGCGGCGAGTGCCTCCTGCGCGGCCGGGAGGGCGGCGGCGCGGTCACTGTCGACCAGGCCGATCCGGGTGCGTCGATCCAGCAGATCGCTCTCGTCCAGCGCGCCCTCATGAGTTGTCGCATAAGCGAATTCGGTGCGCAGCACGTCGATGCCGGGAGCGACCGGTTCGGCGAGGCCCGGGTTGTCCCGCACTGCGGCGAGCACCTGGGGGGCCTGATCTCCGTACCGTTCGACCAGCACCCCGGGTGTGGCGATCCGATCGCGTGCCCGCCCGGATACCGCTCCTACCAACGGGATTCGCTTGGTGCGGCAGGGTGCCGCGGTCAGACCGGCGGCGGCCACGGCGGCGTCGACCGCATCCTCGGCCATCTGCCGGTAGGTGGTCAGCTTGCCGCCGACGACGGTGACCGGGCCGCCGGGGGAGTGCAGGACCGCGTGTTCGCGGGAGATGTCGGCGGTCGAGTCGTCGGCGGTGCGCAGCAAGGGCCGCAGGCCCGCGAAGGATCCGCGGATATCGCTGCGCCGCAACGGTTCCCGGAGCACGGTGTTTACCGTGTCGAGCAGGAAGTCGATCTCGGTGTCGGTGGGCTTCGGTTCGTCCGGGACCGGGCCGGGTGCGTCCTCGTCGGTCAGTCCCAGATACACGCGGCCGTGCGCGGCCGGGAAGGCGAAGACGAAGCGGCTGGTGCTGCCCGGAATCGGCACGGTCAGCGAGGCGGTGAGACCGCCGAAGGCCGCGGCGTCGAAGACCAGATGGGTGCCGCGGCTGGGCCGCAACTCGATACTCGGATCGACCAGGTCGGCCCACACCCCGGCCGCGTTGATCACCGAACGTGCCCGCACGGACAGGGTTTCACCGGTCAGCACATCGTGCAGCACCGCGGAGTCACCGCTCACCTGCTCGGCGCGGACGCGGGTGAGTACCGCCGCGCCGTGCGCCGCGGCGGTGCGCGCGATCGTCACCACCAGCCGGGCGTCGTCGACGAGCTGACCGTCCCAGGCCGTCATCCCGCCGCGCAGCCCGGCGCGGCGCAGTGTCGGCGCGAGCCGCAGCGCTTCGGCCGAGGCGACCCGGCGCGATCGCGGCAACACCTCCGGCGAGGTTCCGGCGCTGCGCCGCAGCACATCTCCGGCCAGGAAGCCCGCGCGGACCAGCAGACGCTGTGGCACGGAACCACCGGAGAACGCCGGGACGAGCTGGGGAATCGAGCGAGTCAGATGCGGTGCGGTGGTGGTGAGCAGAATGTCGCGTTCGACCGCGCTCTCGTGGGCGATACCGACCCCGCCGGAGGCCAGATACCGCAATCCGCCGTGGACGAGTTTCGAACTCCACCGGCTGGTTCCGAACGCCAGATCGTGCGCCTCCACCAGAACGGTCCGCAATCCGCGCGCCGCCGCGTCCAATGCCACGCCCGCACCGGTGACACCGCCGCCGACGACCAGGACGTCGACGCGGTCCGCATCGCCGAGCGCCTGTAGTTCGCGGCTACGGCGGGCGGCGTTGAGTGCCGAATCTCCCGCGGTGTCGCCGAGCCCGTGGCCCGCGGCCGGTGTGCTCTCGTCGAGCATGCGCTGTCTCGCTCTCTGTTCTCGGGACTGATCGGTATCGGGGCGACTAATCGGTGTCGGGGCGCAGGTACCGGTCGACGACGCGAGCGAGCTCGACATCGAGTCCGGCGTCGTCGAGCAGATGGCTGACCGTGCCGGCCGACTGCACGGTGGACTGACCGATCAGCAGCAGCATGGTGGCCAGGTGATCGGGATCCCCGGCGCGGATGGAACCGTCGCGCTGTCCCTCGCGGACCGCGCTGGAGAACACCTGGATCAATTGCCGCTGATTGCGGCCGAGCCGGCCGAACACATAGGTCAGCATCAGATCGGTGTCGATGCGGAAGATCTTGGCGAACAACGGGTTCGACCTGATCTCGGCCGCACCCGAGACGATGCCCTCCACCAGGCGCGCCCGCGCCGGGCCATCGGTGGGAATACTCGCCGCCACGATCTCGCTCAGCTCCCGGACCAGCAACTCGGCGATCAGCGACCGGGTATCGGGCCAGCGCCGGTACACGGTGGGGCGACTGACTCCGGCACGCCGGGCGACTTCGCTCAGCGTGGTCCGGCGCACGCCGAATTCCTCGACACAGGCGCGTCCCGCCGCCAGGATCGCCAGGTCGATAGCCGACAGCTCGCCGTCGGGGCCGGGGGATTCGTTCGGATCCATCAACAACTCACCATCGGTCCGTGTTCGTTACTGCGATTCGTCTTCGTTACTGCTTGACAGTCTATGTCAGACTGTAACGCATGGTCGATACGCGACAGGACACATCCGCAGAATCGGAAAACTCGACACCGGGCGAGTCGTCCGATCGCCCGAGTATGGTGTGGGACGCCTGGGGCATCGCCTCGGCCCACGCGCCGCTCTCGGACCGGATCCGGACCCTGGTGGCGCAGGTGTTCGGAGTGTCCGGGGAACCGGTGGCTCGTCGTGATGAGGGCGACGTGCCGCTGCGGGAATCCGGCTTGACGGCCGCGCATCGCGCGGGGCTGTCGGCGGTGGTCGGCGCGGATCAGGTGTCGGCCGGCCACCGCGACCGGCTGCTGCACGCGGGCGGCAAAAGTACGCCCGACCTGCTGCGCCGCCGCGTCGAAGCGCCGCAGGACGCACCCGACGCGGTCGTCTTCCCGGCCGATCACGACCAGGTCCTGGCCGTGCTCACCTACTGCGCCGAACAGGCGATCGCGGTCGTGCCCTTCGGTGGCGGCACCAGCGTGGTGGGCGGAGTGGATCCCGCGCGCGGCCGCTTCGACACCGTGATCGCCCTGGATCTGCGGCGGCTCGACGGGCTGTCCGACGTCGACCCGGTGAGCGGCACCGCGACCCTGGGCGCCGGACTGACCGGGCCGCAGGCGGAGAAACTGCTTGCCGCCCATGGACTTTCGCTGGGGCATTTCCCGCAGAGTTTCGAATACGCCAGCATCGGCGGCTTCGCGGCCACCCGATCCTCGGGTCAGGCCTCGGCCGGCTACGGCCGCTTCGATGACATGATCATGCGCCTGAAGATCGCAACCCCCACGGGCACAGCCGATCTCGGCCGCGCACCCGCCTCGGCCGCCGGACCGGATCTGCGTGAGCTGTTCGCCGGATCCGAGGGCACCCTCGGCGTCATCACCGAGGTGACGCTGCGGGTGCATCCGATTCCGGAGACCACCGCGTATCAGGCGTGGTCGTTCCCGGACTTCGCCACCGGCGCCGCCGCGCTGCGCACGGTGGTGCAGAACGGCGCGGCGCCGACCGTGCTGCGGTTGTCCGACGAAGCCGAAACCGGGCTCAACCTGGCCCGTTCCGGCGATATCGGCGGCGCGCCGGTCAGCGGCTGCCTGGCCGTCACCACGTTCGAGGGCACCGAAGCCCACGTGGCCGCGCGCAGCGCCGAGGCTTCGGCCCTGCTCGCCGCCGCCGGCGGCACCGCGCTCGGTGAACAACCGGCGCGGGAATGGGAGCACGGCCGTTTCGCCGCGCCGTATCTGCGGGATGCGCTGCTGGATGTCGGCGTTCTGTGCGAAACGCTCGAGACGGCGACCAACTGGTCGAATGTCGAGCGGCTCAAGGCGGCGGTCACCACCGCGCTCACCGAATCGCTCGGCGCGCAGGGCACTCCCGCGCTGGTGATGTGCCATATCTCGCACACCTACCCGACCGGCGCCTCGCTGTACTTCACCGTCGTCGCCAAGCAGGCCGACGATCCGCTGGCACAGTGGGCGCAGGCCAAGCGCGCCGTCGGCGACGCTATCGCCGGACACGGGGGGACCATCACCCATCACCATGCCGTCGGCGCCGACCACCGGCCGTGGATGACCGCCGAGATCGGCGATGTCGGCGCGCGCATCCTGCGAGCGGTCAAGGATGCCGTCGACCCGGCGGGAATCCTCAACCCGGGCAAGCTGATTCCGTGACCGCCATCCGATCGGTCGCGCTGGTGACCAACCCGCACTCCGGCCACGGCCGGGGACTGGCGGCCGCCGCCGTGGCCACCGCCCGCTTCGCCGAGCGCGGCGTGCGGGTGCGCGAGATCCGCGGTGCCGACGCGGCGGAAACCGTTCGCCTGGTCCGGGATTCGCTGCGCGGGCCGGAGCGCCCCGACGCGGTCGTCTGCGCGGGCGGTGACGGACTGGTCTGCGTCACGCTGCAGGCCATCGCCTCGACCGGGGTGCCGCTGGGGCTGCTGCCCGGCGGGACCGGTAACGACCTGGCCCGGGAGCTGGGAGTGCCCGACGACGATCCGCGGGCCGCGGCCGATATCGTGCTCGGCGGTTGCGTGCGCACGATCGACCTCGGCGCGATCGAATCCACCCCCGATCCCGATCACGCCCGGGGCCCCATGCGGTTCGCCACCGTCGCCGGCACCGGCTTCGATGCGCGAGTGACCCTGCGCGCCAACCGTATGCGCCGTCCGAAGGGCTCGCTGCGCTACTCCTTCGCGGCGGTTCCGGAACTGCTCGGTCAGCTCGGCGTGCCCTACCGCATCGAATTGTCCGGCGAGCCGGGCGAAGCCGGTGATCGCGTCGTCGAGACCGAGGCCGTGATGGTGGCGGTCGGCAATACCCGGACCTACGGCGGCGGGATGCTCATCTGCCCCGACGCGATCGTCGACGACGGCCTGCTCGACCTGACCGTGGTCGGCGCGATGTCGCGGTTGGAGATGGTCCGTCTGCTCCCCGCCCTGGCCGCCGGCAAGCGCATCGACCACCCCGCGGTCGGGCACTACCGGGCCCGCACCATCACCCTCACCGCCGCGGTACCGGCGACCGCCGACGGCGACCCGGCGGGAGTGCTCCCGGCGACCTTCCGCGCCGAACCCGGAGCACTGGCGATCCTCGTGCCGTGACCCCGCCGTCCACCGGCGGGGCGCGGCCTCCGCATCCCTGTGGCGAATCTGCGAGCATGCTGAGTGGCAAACCCGCACCTGCACAACGGATTCGGGCAAAAGCTGAGAATTGCATATGGATTGGTGTATTGCGCCGATCCGGGCGGTAGTCTCGAAGACGTGGGCGGGGTTTTCGGTGTCCCTCATCCGCCGAAACCCCCGCCCTACGTCTTTCTCCGGCCGGCCCACCTCTTTACTGCGCGGCGCGACTCGCCCCGCACGTCCGGCGCTCGAGCGGCGGGGTCTCGAGGGTGTGGCGGGGCCGTGTCGAGTCCTCCTGCTCAACTCCGTAGAATCGCACGGTGACCAGCGCAGCCCCTGATAACTCGCGAAATCGTGCCGACGCCCTCCCCAAGAGCTGGAACCCCAGCGATGTCGAGGCCGACCTGTACGAGCGCTGGGTAGCGGCCGGTTACTTCACCGCCGACCCGGCCAGCGACAAGCCGCCCTATTCGATCGTGCTGCCGCCGCCGAACGTCACCGGCAACCTGCACATGGGCCACGCCTTCGACCACACCCTCATGGACCTGCTCACCCGCCGCAAGCGGATGCAGGGCTACGAGGTGCTGTGGCTGCCCGGTATGGACCACGCCGGCATCGCCACCCAGACCGTGGTCGAGAAGCAACTCGCCGTCGACGGCAAGACCAAGGAAGACTTCGGCCGCGAACTGTTCGTCGACAAGGTCTGGGACTGGAAGCGCGAATCCGGCGGCGCCATCCAGGGCCAGATGCGCCGCCTCGGCGACGGCGTGGACTGGAGCCGCGACCGCTTCACCATGGACGAGGGCCTGTCCCGCGCGGTGCAGACCATCTTCAAACGCCTCTACGACGCCGGGCTGATCTACCGCGCCGAGCGCCTGGTGAACTGGTCGCCCTCGCTCGAGACCGCCATCTCCGACGTCGAGGTGAAATACGAGGACGTCGAGGGTGAGCTCGTCTCGCTGCGCTACGGCTCGCTCAACGACGACGAACCGCACGTCATCGTGGCCACCACCCGTGTGGAGACCATGCTCGGCGATACCGCGGTGGCGGTGCACCCCGAGGACGAGCGGTACCGGGCGCTGATCGGCACCACCGTCTACCACCCGATCACCGGCCGCCAGATCCCGATCGTCGCCGACGACTACGTCGACCCCGAATTCGGTTCCGGCGCAGTGAAGATCACCCCCGCGCACGACCCCAACGACTTCGAGATCGGTCTGCGGCACAACCTGCCGATGCCGACCATCATGGACAAGACCGGCAAGATCGCCGACACCGGAACCGAATTCGACGGCATGGACCGGTTCGAGGCGCGCGTCAAGATCCGCGAGCGGCTGGCCGGCGAGGGGCGCATCGTCGCCGAGAAGCGCCCGTACGTGCACAGCGTCGGCCACTCCGAACGCTCCGGCGAACCGATCGAACCGCGACTGTCCATGCAGTGGTGGGTCAAGGTCGAATCGCTGGCCAAGGCCGCCGGTGACGCCGTGCGCAACGGCGCGGTGACGATCTACCCGGCCAGCCAGGAACCGCGCTGGTTCGAATGGGTCGACAACATGCACGACTGGTGCATCTCGCGCCAGCTGTGGTGGGGCCACCGCATCCCGATCTGGTACGGCCCCGAGGGCGAGATCGCGTGCGTCGGCCCCGACGAGCAGGCGCCCGAGGGCTGGGTGCAGGACCCCGACGTCCTCGACACCTGGTTCTCCTCCGGCCTGTGGCCCTTCTCCACCATGGGCTGGCCGGACGCCACCCCCGAACTGTCGAAGTTCTATCCCACCAGCGTGCTGGTGACCGGCTACGACATCCTGTTCTTCTGGGTGGCCCGGATGATGATGTTCGGCATGTTCGTCTCCGACGACCCGGTCATCGCCACCGGTAAGGACTCCGGGCGGCAGCAGGTTCCGTTCGACGACGTCTTCCTGCACGGCCTCATCCGCGACGAATTCGGCCGCAAATACTCCAAGTCCAAGGGCATCGGCGTCGACCCGCTGCTGTGGATCGACGAATACGGCGCGGACGCAACACGTTTCACCCTCGCCCGGGGCGCGCAGCCGGGCAGCGACCTGTCGGTCGGTCCGCCGCACGTGCAGGCCTCGCGCAACTTCATCACGAAGCTGTTCAACGCCAGCAAGTTCGCGCTCATGAACGGTGCCGCGCCGGGCGAGCTGCCCGAACGCGCCACCCTCACCGACACCGACCGCTGGATCCTCGACCGGCTCGACGAGGTGCGCGCCGAGGTGGACGGTGCCTTCGACCGTTACGAATTCGGCAAGGCCTGTGAGGCGCTGTACCACTTCGCCTGGGACGAACTGTGCGACTGGTACCTCGAATTGGCGAAGGTGCAGTTCGCCGAGTCGGAGGAGCGGGCCGCGAGCACGCGCATCGTCCTCGGCAACGTGCTGGATTCGGTCCTGCGCCTGCTGCACCCGGCCATCCCGTTCGTCACCGAAACGCTGTGGCAGGCCCTCACCGAGGCCGGTGCGGACGACTCCCTGGTGATCGCCGCGTGGCCGCAGTCCTCGGGTGTCGCCACCGATACCGTTGCGGCCCAGCGCATCGCGGATCTGCAGAAGCTCGTCACCGAGATCCGCCGGTTCCGCAGCGATCAGGGACTGACCGACAAGCAGAAGGTCGCCGCGAAACTGATCGGCCTCGATACCGCCGACCTCACCGGGCTGCACGCCGAAATCGCCAGCCTGGCCCGGCTCACCGAACCGGACGCCGGCTTCTCCGCCACCGCCGCGGTGGAGGTGCGGCTGTCCGGCGCCACCGTCACCGTCGAACTGGACACCTCCGGCACGGTCGACCTCGACGCCGAACGCCGCCGGCTGGAGAAGGATCTCGCGGCCGCGCAGAAGGACCTCGCCGCCACCACCGCCAAACTCGGCAACGAGGCCTTCCTGGCCAAGGCGCCCGACGAGGTGGTCGCCAAGATCCGCACCCGCCGCGAGGTCGCCGAATCCGAGGTGACCCGGATCGGGGCGCGGCTGGCGCAGATCACGGAGTCGGTGGCGAACAAGTGAGCGGCGGCGAAGGTTTCGACCACGAACCGCTCGCCGGCGGTGCGGACCGGCTGCGCACCGGTCCCTCCCCGGTCGACCTCGCCGAAATGGCGCTGGTCGAGGCCGAACTCGACCAGCGCTGGGGCGAGACCAAGATCGAGCCGTCGCTGACCCGGATCGCGACCCTGATGGATCTGCTCGGTTCCCCGCAGCGCAGCTATCCCGCCATCCACATCGCCGGTACCAACGGCAAGACCTCGGTCACCCGCATGGTCGACGCGCTGCTCACCGCGCTGCACCGGCGCACCGGCCGGTTCACCAGCCCGCATCTACAACTGGCGACCGAACGCATCGCCATCGACAACGCGCCGATCACCCCGGCCCGCTACGTCGAGATCTATCGGGAACTGCTGCCCTACGTCGAGATGATCGACGCGCGCTCGACCGACGGCACCCTCGGTGACGGACCGGGACCCCGGATGAGCAAATTCGAGGTCCTGGTCGCGATGGCCTACGCCGCGTTCGCCGAGGCGCCGGTCGATGTCGCCGTCGTCGAGACCGGGATGGGTGGCACCTGGGACGCGACCAACGTCATCGACGGGCAGGTCGCGGTGATCACGCCGATCGGCCTGGACCACACCGACTATCTGGGCCCGGATCTGGCGTCGATCGCCGGGGAGAAGGCCGGGATCATCAAGAGGTCGCCGCAGGATCTGCTGATTCCGCGCGATACCGTCGCCATCATCGCCGAACAGGAACCCGAGGCGATGGAGGTGCTGCTGCGGCGCGCGGTGGACGCCGATGCCGCGGTCGCCCGTGCCGGCTCCGAGTTCCGGGTGCTGACGCGACGCGTCGCGATCGGCGGTCAGGTCCTGGAGATCCAGGGGCTCGGCGGCGTCTACGACGAGATCTTCCTGCCGCTGCACGGTGAACACCAGGCGCACAACGCGGCGCTGGCGCTGGCCGCGGTCGAGGCGTTCTTCGGCGCAGGCTCGCAGAAGCAGCTCGATATCGACGCGGTGCGGACCGGTTTCGCCGCGGCGGCCAGCCCCGGCCGGATGGAACGGATGCGCAGCGCGCCCACCATCTTCATCGACGCCGCGCACAACCCCGCCGGTGCCCGGGCGCTGGCCGCGACGATCACCGAGGAATTCGACTTCCGCAAGTTGGTGGGTGTGGTCGCGGTGCTGTCCGACAAGGACGCCGCCGGCATCCTCGCCGCACTGGAACCGGTGCTGGACGAGATCGTCGTCACCACCAACGGCTCACCGCGGGCGCTCGGCGTCGACGAACTCGCCGACCTGGCCGTCCAGCGGTTCGGCGACGAGCGAGTCGTCACCGCCAACACCCTCGCCGATGCCGTCGAAACCGCCATCGCCATCGCCGAGGAAGCGGGAGGCGCCGGCGAACCGGTATCCGGGGCGGGCATCGTGGTCACCGGATCGGTGGTCACCGCGGGTGCGGCGCGTTCGCTGTTCGGGAAGGACCCCGCGTGAAGCGGCGGGCCTCAGGCGATGGGAAGCTGGATGCCGAGGGCATCGGCGGGCCGGCGCGGAGGAGGCAACGTGGGTAGCGAGGACGATGTGCGCGGCGAGGCCGGCGCACCGAAGCCGGGTGTACCCGCGCCCGCGACCGACCCGTGGAAGGGTTTTCGCGGTGTGATGGCCGGCGCGCTGGTACTCGAGGCCATCACCGTGCTGCTGGCGCTGCCGGTAGTGGGGGCCGTCGGCGGCGGGCTCAGCTGGTGGTCGGTGACCTACCTGGTCGGTCTGGCCGTCCTGATGTTCGTCGGCTCCGGAATGCAGCGCCGCTCCTGGGCCGTGCCGTTCAATCTCGGCCTGCAGGTGCTGGTGCTGGCCGGTGGGTTCATCCATCTGTCGATCGGCATCATCGGCGTCGTGTTCGCGGCGGTGTGGGCCTTCATTCTGGTGCTGCGCTCCGACGTCAAACGCCGCATGGACCAGGGTCTGCTGCCCAGCCAGCGGATGCAGGGCTCATCCTGACGGCTCGGTTCGGAATCCGGTGGCAGCGCCGGTTAGAGTGTCGCCGTGACTGAGCAGACGTTGGTACTCATCAAGCCGGACGGCGTGGCCCGGGGCCTGGTTGGTGAGATCATCACCCGCATCGAACGCAAAGGCCTGAAGATCGCGGCCCTCAAGCTCGAGCAGGTTTCCGAGGAACGTGCCGCCGCCCACTACGCCGAACACGCCGACAAGCCGTTCTACGGCTCGCTGATCGAATTCATCACCTCCGGCCCGGTCGTCGCGGCCATCCTGGAAGGTCCGCGCGCCATCGCCGCCTTCCGCCAGCTCGCCGGCGGCACCGACCCCGTCGAGAAGGCCGTTCCCGGCAGCATCCGCGGCGACTACGCCCTGGAAACCCAGTTCAACCTCGTGCACGGCTCCGATTCCCCCGAATCCGCGAAGCGCGAGATCGCGCTCTGGTTCTGAGCTGTGTCGTTCGGCCTCCGCTTCGCTCCGGCGGGTTCGCGGCCCCTAGGGCCGCGAACGGTCGCTCGTAAGACTCGCTCCGTGCGGGGCGCGAGAGCGGGTCGGCAGAATCCGCCGGAAAAGACCTACTCAGGTGTAGGAAAGTCTCCCCGGTCGGGCCGCGGAAACGGGGCGGGCACGCTCCGATGACGTACCAGTGGGTCGCTGTGTGGGATACTGGAAGCGGATGTGATCGACGCCCGCCTATCGGGGCAGGTGGCGAACGCAACCGAATGGCACCGCGGCTCGACGCCGATCATCGCTGCCCCGGACGGTTCCAAGACTCGGCTGTTCGGCGGCACGCTGGATGAGCGCTCGAGCTCAGGTGTGAAAGCCAACAGCCAGGCGCCGCGTGACCAGTTAGCCCGAACGACGTACGACAGGTGATAACCGGGCACGCGGGGCGAGACCATCAGACCTTGCGCCATAGGCGTGAGGCGAACGGACAGCGCCCCCGCGTCGGCCGCGTCACTCTCGTACGAGTGGGACGCGCCCGGGGGCCCGAGGAGATTTCGTGGCCGATCAAGAGCCGCAAGGAACGTCGCAGAGCAATGGTGATTCCACCTCTACCGAGGTGGCCGGGGTAGGGGAGGCAGCGCAGTTGCCCGAACGTATCCGGGTGCACGCGCTGGCGAAACTTCTGGGTACCACCAGCAAACGCATCCTTGCCCATCTGACCGAACTGGGTGCCGAAGCTCGCAGCGCCCAATCCAGCCTGGACCGGACCGTCGCCGAATCGGTGCGCGACGCGCTCGTTCCCCCACCGGCCGGCACCGAGCAACCGGTGGCCGAGCCCGCGACCGAACAGGCCGAGACGTCTGCTCCGGCGCCCGCCGAGAGTGCGTCTCCGGCGACCACATCCACCGCCGCGGCCGATACCGCGCAGACCGCCACCGCGCCGGACACGGCCGGCGAGCCCGAGCCGAGCGAGTCCGGCGCATCCACCGCGGTCACCGAAACCGGAATCGCCGACACCGCGCGGGCCGCGGACGTCGTCGAGACCGCCGGTACCGCGACCCCCGCAGTGACATCGGAATCGCCGGTAGCGGCAGAGTCGCCGGCGGCATCCGGCGAGCCCGAATCGGCGCCGCACACGTCGCTGTTCACCAGCCCGTTCCAGCCGCCCGCCGCACAGCGCGAGGAGCCGGTCGTCTTCGAGCCGGCCAGTATCGCGGCCGCGCCGCTGTTCCTGCCGCCGGATGCCGCGGCCGCCGAGGAGATGCGCCGCCGCCGGCGTGCCGAACGCGAAGCCGAAGCCGCCGAAAAGGCCGCTGAAAAGGCCGCCGAAAAGGCTGCGGAGAAGGCCGCCGAGAAAGTCACCGAAAAGGCCGCCGAACCCGCGCCGGAGAAAGCACCCGCGGAACCCGAGACCGTCGCGGCAGCAGAGGCCGAGGCCGAATCCGGCGACTGGGACGACGAGCAGTCGCGTGACGAGCAGGAGGACGGTGGTCGTTCGCGTCGCCGCCGCCGGGGTCGCCGCGGTCGTGGCCGGGGCCGGGGCGAACAGCACGCCGATCACGAGTCCGACGACGAATCCGACGACGAGGACACCGAGGCGCACGCCGACGCCGAGGAATCCGCCGAGGACAACGCTGCCGAGCAGAACGGCGAGGAGAGCGACGACGACTCGGGTTCGACGCCGGAGGGTTCCACCCGCCGTCGCCGTCGTCGCCGTCGCCGCAAGGCCGGTGAGGACAACGAATCCGAGCCCGCGGACGACGATCCGCCGAACACCGTCGTGCACGAGCGGGAACCGCGCAACAAGCGCCGCACGGTCGACGAGGTGCAGGGCATCAGCGGCTCGACCCGGCTGGAGGCCAAGCGGCAGCGTCGTCGCGACGGTCGCGAGGCGGGTCGCCGCCGCCCGCCGATCCTCACCGAATCGGAATTCCTGGCCCGCCGCGAGGCGGTCGACCGGGTCATGGTGGTCCGCGAGAAGTCGTTCCCGGCCGGCGAGCATTCGCATGTCGGTGCGACCACCCAGGTGGCCGTGCTCGAGGACAACATCCTGGTAGAGCACTTCGTCACCAACACCGGCACCGCGTCCATGGTCGGCAACGTCTACCTGGGCAAGGTGCAGAACGTGCTGCCCAGCATGGAGGCGGCGTTCGTCGACATCGGCCGCGGCCGCAACGGGGTGCTCTACGCCGGTGAGGTGAACTGGGAGGCCGCCGGACTCGGCGGCAAGGAACGCAAGATCGAGCAGGCCCTCAAACCCGGCGACACCGTCCTGGTGCAGGTCAGCAAGGATCCGGTCGGGCACAAGGGCGCCCGGCTGACCACCCAGATCAGCCTGGCCGGGCGCTTCCTGGTCTATGTCCCGGGCGGGACCTCGACCGGTATCAGCCGCAAGCTGCCCGACACCGAGCGCAAGCGGCTCAAGGAGATCCTGCGCGATATCGTCCCGCAGGACGCCGGAGTGATCATCCGCACCGCGTCCGAGGGCGTGAGCGAGACCGAGCTGGCCCGCGACGTCGAGCGGCTGCAGGCCACCTGGAAGACCATCGAGAAGCAGGCCGAGAACGGGTCGGGCGCGCCGAAGACCCTGTACGAAGAGCCGGACCTGCTGGTGAAGGTCGTCCGGGACCTGTTCAACGAGGACTTCTCCAAGCTGGTCATCGAGGGCGACCGGGCGTGGACGACGGTCGAGAACTACGTCCGCACCGTCGCTCCGGACATGCTGGCCCGGGTCGAGCGCTACGAGAACAACGGCGTGGACGTCTTCGGCAGCCTGCGCATCGACGAGCAGCTGGCGAAGGCTCTCGATCGCAAGGTGTGGCTGCCCTCCGGTGGCACCTTGGTCATCGACCGCACCGAGGCGATGACCGTGGTCGATGTCAACACCGGAAAATTCACCGGATCCGGCGGCAGCAACCTGGAAGAGACGGTCACCCGCAACAATCTGGAGGCCGCCGAGGAGATCGTGCGCCAGATGCGGTTGCGCGATATCGGCGGCATGATCGTCGTCGACTTCATCGATATGGTGCTGGAATCCAACCGGGATCTGGTGCTGCGGCGTCTGACCGAGGCGCTCGGGCGCGACCGCACCCGCCATCAGGTGTCGGAGGTCACCTCGCTCGGCCTGGTCCAGATGACCCGCAAGAAGATGGGCACCGGACTGGTCGAGGCATTCTCCACCACCTGTGAGCACTGCCACGGCCGCGGCATCATCGTGCACGACTATCCGGTCGAGACCGCACCCGCCGAGGAGGGGTCGAGCCGCCGCGAAGGCCGTCGCCGCCGCAAGGACAAGGACCGCGACAAGGACGTCAAGCAGGCGAGCACCGCCGCGCCGGACACCGCGGAGGCGCATGTCGAGGAGGATGCGGCCGCCAAGCGGGCTCATCCGGTCGCGCTCGCGATGGCCGCGCATCACGCCGACGACGAGGTGGCCGAGGCCGGTGCGCCGGTCGAGGCGAAGACCGAATCGCGGCCGCAGGCCAAGGATTCACGGGATTCGCGCCGACGACGCGGACGGGCCGCGGCGGCCGAGGTCGCCGGATCCGCCGAAGCCGAGTCCGGCGAAGCGGAAGCGGCCGAACCGGTGGTCGCCGAACGTGAGGGCACCGAGCCGGTGGCGGCCGAAGCTGCTGCCGAGCCGGTCGCGGAGCCCGAGCGGCCCGCGGTGTCGGGCCGGGTCGGAGCACAGTCGGCGCCGGCCGAGCCCGCGGTTGCTCCCGCACCGGCCGAGGAGAAGTCCGCCGAGCAGGCTCCGGAAACGGGTGCCCGTCGTGGCCGTCGCCGGGTGGCGCGCACCGCGTCGGCTCCGTCGACCGACAGCCGGGGTGCGGTCTTCGTGCTGACCGACGCCGATCAGGACAGCGCGCCGAAGTTCTCGCTCGACGAGCTGGCCCCGGCCGAGGTGACCCCGCGGCAGCGGACCCGTCGCCGGGCCGCCGGACGAGCCGCGGGCGCACCGGAATCGCCGAACTGATCCGGTCGCCGGACCGGGGAACCCGCAGCACAGGCCCCGCCCGCACGGCGGGCGGGGCGCCGCGGTGGACCGCATTCGGAGTGGTGGCGGCCCGGTTTGGTGCGGGGGGTGGCAGTCCTGTAATCTTGGACAGTCGCTGCCCGGTGACAGCACCGTGTTGTGTTGAGAAAACGCTGCGCTGTCATGAGATCCGGCTCGAAACGAGCCCTCCGGTGCGGAAGAAGTACCGAGGCGGCGGTGACTATCAGACCAGTCGTACGGCGGTTGCCGGTGTCCACCGGCAGGCGGCCGTGCGAGCAGAGTGCCGAGCACTAGTTGAGGAAAGAGGGCAGCCGACCGATGGCAACGTACGCGATCGTCAAGACCGGCGGAAAGCAGTACAAGGTCGCGGTCGGTGACCTGGTGAAGGTCGAGAAGATCGAGGGTGAACCGGGCACGGCCGTATCGCTGTCGCCGGTGCTGGTGGTTGACGGCGCCGAGCTGACTACCGATGCCGACAAGCTGGCCAAGGTTTCGGTGTCCGCCGAAGTGGTCGAGCAGACCAAGGGCCCGAAGATCCGGATCCACAAGTTCAAGAACAAGACCGGCTACCACAAGCGTCAGGGCCACCGTCAGAAGCTGACGGTCCTGAAGGTCACCGGCATCAAGTAATTTCGACCTAGCGAAACCACCCGGTTTCGAATCGAGGAGTTTTCAGCCATGGCACATAAGAAGGGTGCGTCCAGCTCTCGCAACGGTCGCGATTCCAATGCTCAGCGGCTCGGCGTGAAGCGCTTCGGCGGCCAGGCCGTCAAGGCCGGTGAGATCCTGGTTCGCCAGCGCGGAACCCACTTCCACCCCGGCGTCAACGTCGGTCGTGGCGGTGACGACACACTGTTCGCCCTCGAGGCGGGCGCGGTCCAGTTCGGCACCAAGCGTGGCCGCAAGACCGTCAACATCGTGGTACCGGAGCCGGCGCAGGCCTGAGCCGCGCCGGAGCCTTCTCCACACACTCTTCGAAGCGGGCCAGGGTTTAGCAGATAAACCCTGGCCCGTTCGCCGTTCCGGGAGGCTCACCACCACCGTCCACCGAAACACAGAGGTCCAGCTGGCATGTCCAAATTCATCGATCGTGTGGTACTGCACGTCCGCGCCGGTAAGGGCGGTCACGGCTGTGCCTCGGTGCATCGGGAGAAGTACAAGCCGCTCGGCGGACCCGACGGTGGCAACGGTGGCAACGGCGGGGATGTGATCCTCGAAGTCGACCCGAATGTGCACACACTGCTGGACTTCCACTTCCACCCGCACGCCAAGGCCGGCAACGGCAAACCCGGCGAGGGCGGCAACCGCGACGGCAAACAGGGCGGGGAACTGCTGCTGAAGGTGCCCGACGGCACGGTCGTCATCGACGACGACGGTGAGGTCGTCGCCGATCTGGTCGGCGCGGGCACCCGGTTCGTGGCGGCCCGCGGTGGCCGCGGCGGCCTCGGCAACGCGGCACTGGTGTCGCGCGCCCGCAAGGCCCCCGGCTTCGCCCTGCTGGGCGAGGAGGGGGAGGAGCGCGACCTCGTTCTCGAACTCAAATCCGTGGCCGATGTCGGCCTGGTCGGTTTCCCGTCGGCCGGAAAGTCCTCACTCGTCTCGGTGCTCTCGGCGGCCAAGCCCAAGATCGCCGACTACCCGTTCACCACGCTGGTGCCGAATCTCGGCGTGGTCTCCAGCGGTGACACCACCTTCACCGTCGCCGACGTGCCGGGCCTGATCCCCGGGGCCAGCGACGGACGCGGCCTGGGCCTGGACTTCCTGCGGCATCTCGAGCGGTGCGCGGTGCTGGCCCACGTAGTCGATTGCGCGACACTGGAACCCGGCCGCGACCCGATCTCCGATGTCGACGCGCTCGAGGCCGAACTGGCCGCCTACCGCCCGGCCCTGCAGGCCGACGCCGGATTGGGCGATCTGGCCGACCGGCCCCGCGTGGTCATCCTCAACAAGGCCGATATCCCCGACGCCGCCGAATTGGCCGAGATGGTGACGCCCGAGTTCACCGAACGCGGCTGGCCGGTGTTCACGATTTCCGCGGTGAGCCGGGAAGGTCTGCGCCCGTTGACCTTCGCGCTGGCCGATATGGTCCGCGAATATCGCGAGGCGCATCCGAAGGCGGCGCCGAAGCGTCCGGTGATCCGGCCCGTCGTGGCCGGGGAGACCGGCTTCACCGTCGCACCCGATCCGGAGGTCGAGGGCGGATTCATCGTCCGCGGCGAGCGCCCCGAAAGGTGGGTGCGCCAAACGCAGTTCGACAACGACGAGGCCGTCGGCTACCTGGCCGACCGGCTCGCGCGCCTCGGCGTCGAGGACGAACTGGTCCGCCAGGGTGCGGTGCCCGGCGCCGAGGTCACCATCGGCGATGTGAGCTTCGAATGGGAGCCGCAGATTTCGGCCGGTGTCGATATGGTGATGACCGGGCGCGGGACCGACCCCCGCTTGGACCAGACCGACCGCATCTCCGCCGCCGAGCGCAAACACGCCTCCCGGGTACGCCGCGGCCTGGTCTCGGAGGACGAGGACCAACCGTGATCGCCCGCCACGCCGGTATCTCCGGTGTGCGCGGGCGTATCGGTCCGGTTGTCGTCGTGCGCCACGGTGGTGGCGTGTCAAGTGAGTGAGTGTTGTTGTGACACATGTGGATTCTGACAAGGGAGCGGTAACTACTCGGCAGTCGATCCGGACCGCGCGCAGTGTGGTGGTGAAGATCGGCTCGTCGGCGCTGACCAGCCTCGAGGGCGGACTCGACACCGCGCGCCTGGACAAGCTCGCCGAGGCGATCGAGGCGCGGATGCGCGCGGGCTCGGATGTGGTGGTGGTGTCGTCCGGTGCGATCGGCGCCGGCATCGCCCCGCTCGGATTGGCCGCCCGCCCAAGGGATCTCGCGACAAAACAGGCGGCGGCGAGCGTCGGCCAATTGGCTCTGGCCCACGCCTGGGGAACCTCGTTCGCCCGATTCGACCGAGTCGTGGGGCAGGTGCTGCTGACCGCGGGTGACTTCGCCCGGCGCGAACACCACCGCAACGCGCAGCGCACCCTCGACCGATTGCGCGCCCTGCACGCGGTCGCGGTGGTCAACGAGAACGACACCATCGCCACCGAGGAGATTCGCTTCGGCGACAACGACCGGCTGGCCGCGCTGGTGGCGCACTTGGTCGGTGCGGACGCGCTGGTCCTGCTGTCGGACGTGGACGGTCTCTACGACGGCGACCCCCGCAAGGGCGCCGCCACATTCATTCCCGAGGTGCGCAGCAGTGCCGACCTCGACGGCGTGATCGCCGGCAGCGGCGGCGCTCTCGGCACCGGCGGTATGGCGTCGAAGCTCTCGGCCGCCCGCCTCGCCGCCGACGCCGGCGTGCCCGTCCTGCTGGCCGCCGCCTCCGATGCGGCGCCGGCACTGCGCGACGCCTCCGTCGGCACGGCCTTCGCCGCGCGTCCGGTCCGGTTGTCGGCCCGCAAGTTCTGGGTCCGCCACGCCGCCGACAGCCGCGGCGCCATCCACCTCGACGCCGGTGCCGTCCGAGCCGTCGCGCATTCGCGCCGCTCACTCCTCGCCGCCGGTATCACCGGCGTCAGGGGCCGCTTCTACGGCGGCGATGTGGTCGACCTGCTCGCCCCCGACGGCCGCACGGTGGCTCGGGGCGTCGTGGAATACGACAGCACCGAACTGCAGGCCATGGCCGGCCATTCCACCTCCGAACTGCCGGAAGGTATGCAGCGCCCCGTCATTCACGCCGACGATCTGGTGAAGGTGTAGGGATCTCGGCACCGCCGACAGTGCGAATGCCACGCGGTCATCGGGCGTGGCGGGCTAGCAGCGGGGTCCGCTTCGACGAGGTTCGCCGTCGCCGTCGTTGTGGTCGAGGCCGTCGTGCGCGGAAAGGTTTTCTCCGGGGACCGCCACCGCTGTGCCGCGGTGATAGCAGTCCTACCCGGACCGGGCCGTCGGTGCGTTCGATGTGGCCATGGTCGGACTGCGAAAATCTCTCGCGCTCCGACCTCAGCTCAGCCCGGCGGGGACACCCCGGGCTGGTCGGGAGTCGTCGGCGTATCGGTGTTGGGGATGGGACCGGTGATACCCGGCTGGCCTTCCTGGTCGGTGAGCGGAGGCGCCGACGGATCGGGTGGCAGCGGGGCGGGAGGTGGTGCGGGCGTGGGGGATTGGGGCGGTGGAGCGGATGCCGACGGGTCGGGTGAGTGCGGGGTGGGGGTGTCGGAGGGGGGCGCGGCCGGTGCGGTGGGGGCGGGGGTGACGGGCGGCTCGGCATGCGGTTCGGTCGTCGGGGCGCCCGGTGGCGGCACCGCACTGCCCGGGCTGGACGGTGCGGGTGGCTGCGTCGGGTCCGGGGAGGTGGGGGCGGAAGAGGTCGGCGGCGCCTGGGTCGGCGCGGGGCCAGGATCGTGCGTCGGTGGGGCGGGTGCCGGGGCCGACGAACTCGGTGCCGGTTCGCCGGGTGTGGGTGCGGGTTGCGTGTGGGGAGGCGCCGGTGCCGTGCTCTCGGGTGCGGGTGCGGGTGCGGGTGCGGGTGCGGGTGCGGGTGCGGGTGCGGGTGCGGGTGCGGGTGCGGGCTGCGGCGATGCGGGGGTGCCGGGCACAGTGGGCGAGTTCGGAGCTTGATCCGGTGTCGAGGGCTCCGGCTCGGACGGCGGTGGCGCCGTGGGGTTTTGGAGCGCCTGCGGACGGTCGCCGTTCGGGCGCGCGGGAGCGCTGGGGCGTGGTCCGGCCGGGTCGGCTTGTGCCGGGGGTTCGGGCAGCGCCGGGACCGCGGTGCCCGCCGCGGAGTAGGCCGGTTTGTAGATCATGTTCATCGCCAGAATCGCCTCCTGACGCATGACCTCCTGGGCGATGCGCGCATCGATCACGTGCGCGGCCTCCAACACTCGGGCGATGGCGCCCACCGGGCCGGAATCGCCCGGCGGGGGTACAGCCAGTTTGACCGCTTCCGCGGCGCCGGCGACCGCACCGAGCCGCGCGCCGACTTCACCGAAGACGGCGGCCAATTCGTCGACGGAGGCGGCGAAACTGTGCGCGCTCGCGGCGGCGGCATCGGCGGCCGGGCCCTGCCAGCCGGCGTGATCCATGATTCGTTCGACCTGTGAGCGGGTGGCCGGCATGGAACCGGTCAGCGTGGCGGCCGCCTCCAGCCAGATCAGCGAGGCCTGCAGAATCTCACCGGCCTCGATCTTCTCGGTTCCGGTATGGATCTGTTCGTGCGTCATGGACTCGAAATGTTCCATGGCGCTGACGTATTGGGGGTCGGTGTGCGATGCCGCCGGCCCGTAACGAAATTCGGCGCTCATCGCGACAGTCCGGACGAGATCGCCCGCAGCGCGGCCGCATGTGCGGAATCGGCCTCCTCGTAGAGCCCGGCGCTGGTCAGAAAGGCCTCTTTCATGCGGTAGGCGGCGGCGATGTACTGGTCGAGCAGTTCGGCCGCATCGCGCGCCTTGCGGCCGAACCCGGCCTGCAACTGCTGCGCGGAGAAGAAGCCCCCGAATCCGCTGAGCTGCGCCACCGAATCGAGGCGCTGCTGTAGTTCCCGAAGCCGGTCGGCCTGCTGCTGATAGATCTCCGCGCACCCACGTGCGGCCGCCGGATCGAAGGTGACGGTTCCCCCGCGCGCGGCCTGCAAGAAACGGGTGATATCTGCCTGGCTGGTCTCGATCGTCATGCGCACCCCTGAGATCGGTCGGTCCGACCAGCCTAATGGGGAAAGCCTGGAGGCGGCAGCGGAGCATCACCACGCAAGGGCTCCCCATCGGGCTGCAATCACACAGCCCGACGGGGAACGCCCGGAGGCGGCTTCCCGGTGAGGCTGCAGGTCGACCCAGCTTACTGGTTCCGGCGATGTCCGGTCAGCCCGAGTTGCCCGAATCCGCGCCCGTCACGGTCATCGCGGAATGCGTTTTTGCAGGTGAGTGCCGATCTGCTGCCGGTTCGCGGGCACGATATGGACTTCGTCGCCCGCCTTGATGAGATAGCGCCCGTCCTCGGCGACGTCGATCCATGTGTAGTACAGCGGCGCGGGCGGTGTCGGCCGGTCCAGGCCGGCCTCGATGCGGATATGCCCTTCGGCGCTATGCGGTTTCAGCAGCAGGCGGCGGATGCGCGGCGCCGGCGGTGAGGCCGGCCGTGGGCAGTCGTCGTCGCCTACCGCCTCGGCCGGTGCCGAGCGGGCGGGCTCCCCTCCGGCCGGGCAGTCGGGCAGCAGCGCGGCGATGCGGGCGCCCAGTTTGGCGGTATGCCCGATCGACAATCGGATGGATCCGCCGAATCCGGGTGTGCGTCCCGGTTCCTGGATCGCGAGCACGGCATGGTCGTAGATCGCCGCGGCCACCGCCCGGATCTCGGTCCCGGGGCTGTGTGCGCCGCCGATCGCGACCACGCGGGTGTGCGGCGCGGCCAGGATGCGCAGACAGGCGGAAAGGTCCGGGTCCGCGCCGAGCGGCAGCCGTGCCTCGAGGGTTGTGCGCAGGGTCGCCGCCTCGTCCTCGGTGCGCGGGGTTTCGAGGATGCGCAGGGGGAAAGGATGGCGATCGAGGTCGGTTTCGCGCCAGATGTGCGCGAACTCGTCCGGTGTGAATGACCAACTCACGCCGAATTACACCCTTCACCGATCGTCACGAGCCTCAACGTAGCGTAGCCGCGCTCCCGGCGGGCGGCCAGCCGATCTTGTTCGGATTTCGGTTAACACGGGCGAGTGCGGCCGGTATATCGAGACAACGCCCCGGTGACCGCCTGCGCACCGCGGCCGCTCGGATATCCGATCACCGGTATTCCGAAACGTAAACATTTCATATATACCGTTACGAACTCTGCGAGCGACCGCTGGGCAGGCGCACGGTCCGCGATGACAGGAGACCTGGTGCACGAATCCGAAGCGGGCCCGGCCGAAGCGGCGGATGCCGGCGGAAAAGCGGCCGGGCTGCGTCGGTTGCGCGATGCGTCGTTGCCGGTGCCGGATTGGCTGGTCGTCGAGCCGGAGATGTTCGAGCGCATGCCCGCCGAGATCGTCGCGGCGGCAGCGGAATTCGTTCGCACGACCGACCTCGACGAGGCGCTGGCCCGCGGTGCGCGGTTACGGGCGAGCATCATGACCGCCACGCCCCCGGATGCCCTCGTCGCGGCGATGGACGAGGTGTGGCAGCGGCTGGGCCGTGCGCCGGTGGCGGTCCGCTCCTCGGCGGCGGTGGAGGACGGCACCGCGTATTCGTTTGCCGGGCAGTTCGATTCGTTCCTGAACGTCTCGGGGGCCGAGGCGATCGCGTCGGTGGTGACGGCCTGCTGGGCGTCGGCGTTGTCGCCGCGGGTGATCAACTACTGTTTCGCGCACGGACTGGCGCTTCCGGAGATGCCGGCGGTCGTGGTGCAACGCCTGATCGCCGCGGACACCAGCGGTGTGCTGTTCACCTGCGACCCGAGCACCGGCGCCACGGACCGGATGCTGGTCAGCGCGGTCTACGGTCTCGGCGAAGGGCTGGTCTCCGGAGCCGTGGACGCCGATACCTATGTCGTGGACAAGTTTTCGGGCACGGCGATCGATACGGTGCTGGGCGAGAAGGCGACTCGCTACCGTCCCGACGGCGACCAGGGCTGTATCGCGGTGGACGTCGATCCCGCGCTGCGCGCCCGCCCGGCGCTCACTCCGGAGCAGATGACCCGGCTGATCGAGCTCGGCCGCCGGATCGAGACCGGGACGAACGCCCCGCAGGACGTCGAGTGGGCCTTCGACGCGGAGGGCCGGCTCTGGGTGCTGCAGGCGCGGCCGGTGACCACGGCGGTGGGGGACCCCTTGCGTGGCGCCGGTGAAGCGGTACCCGACGGTGATCTGCGAATCTGGGACAACTCCAACATCATCGAGAGTTTCAGCGGCATCACCTCACCGCTCACCTTCACCACCGCTGCCGATATCTACGGCCGGGTGTACCGCGGATACGCCGAATCCCTGGGGGTGCCACAGCCGCAGGTCGCGCAGACCGACAGCTGGACTCCGGTGTTGCTCGGTTACTTTCACGGCCGCGTCTACTACAACCTGCTGCACTGGTATCGGATGGTCGGCATCGCGCCGGGCTATCCGCTCAACCGCCGGGTACTCGAGGCCGCGCTCGGCGTGGCCGAACCATTGCCGGACGATATCGCGAAGACCTTGCGCCCGTTCACCTTCGGCAATCCGCTGCGTCGCGTGGTGTCCCGGACCCGCACCGCCGCGATCTATCTGCGCCGCATCGCCGGGATCGACGCGATGATGCGGCGGTTCCTCGACGAGTTCTACCGCGTCTACGACGATTTCGAATCCCACGACGACAGCGCCGACACCGGGGCGCAGGCCTACGCCCGCTATCGCGAACTCGACCGGGAACTGGTGCACCGCTGGGGTCCGATGATGGTGCTGGACGCGATGCTGCTGACCCTCACCGGCCTGCTGTACGTCCTCACCCGGATATTTCTGCCGAAGGCGCCGGAGTGGTTCCTCTACGCCGTCGCCGGGCCCGGGGCCGACGTCGAATCCGCCGAGCCGGCCCGCGCCATGTCGGCGCTCGCCGCGATCGTGCGGGAGAACGACGATCTGCGTAAACTGCTGGAAAGCACTGCCCCGGAGGGCGTTTACGACGCGCTGGTCAGCGCGGGTCACGACGAATTCCGGGCGGGCGTCGACGAGTACATCGACCGCTACGGCTACCGCAGCCTCGACGAACTGAAGCTCGAGACCCCGGATCTGCGGGAGGACCCGTCGGGCCTGTTCGTCATGGTGCTGGCCGCGCTGCCGGAACGACAGGACCGCGCCGCCGACGACGCGCAACGGTATCTGGATACCCATCTGCGCGGTTGGCGCCGGGCCGTCTATGAACGGTTGCGGCGCAAGGTGTCTCGTTGTGCGGCGCATCGGGAAAGTCTGCGCTTCTGCCGTACCCGCGCATTCGGCATGGTCAAACGAACCATCCGAATCATGGGACGAGACCTGGTGCGGCGCAATATCATCGACGAATTCTCCGATGTGTTCTATCTGACGCTGCCGCAATTGCGCAGCTGCTACGAGGGCGGCGAGACTGCCGGTCTGCGGGCGGTGGTCGCCGCCCGCAAACAGCAGCGCGCCGCCGACGCGCGCCTGGTCGCACCGGCCCGCTTCGTCACCCACGGTGGCGGTTTCGGCCCGGCCGAACTGGCGGCCGCCGGGTGGGTGCCGATCACCGACACCCCCGCCGCGACAGCGGGTTCGATCTTCACCGGGACACCGTCGGGTGGTGGGATCGGCACGGGCCCGGCGGTGGTGGTCGACGAGCCGCGCGACGTGGCGGGCGGTGTGCTCGTCACCTATCGAACCGATCCGGGCTGGGTGGCGGTGCTGCCCTCGGCGACCGCTCTCGTCGTCGAGCGGGGCAGCCCGCTCACCCATGTCGCCATCGTCGCGCGCGAACTCGGTGTGCCGACGGTGGTGCAGATTCCGGGTGTCACCAGATCCGTCCGGACCGGTATGCCGTTGCGGGTCGACGGCAGCGGCGGAACCGTCACCGTGCTCGACGAAGGGGAGGCAGCCGATGCCCAGTGAACTGCAGAACACCGACGACGACCAGGCTTTGGTGCGCGGCTGGCTGGTGAATCCCGCCACCGCCACCGGCATCCATCTCGCCGACGAAGCCGACGGCTGGCAGTTCCGCAGCTACGCGGAACTCGCCGAACTGACGTGGTCGGTCGCGGGCCGGCTCCGCGAACGGGGCCTCGGGGGCGGTGACGAGGCCGGGGTCTGCGTCGTGATGCCGACCGGATTCCCCTGTGTCGCCGCCTTTTACGCGGTGTGGGCGTGCGGCGGAGTGTTCACGCCCATCGCGCCGCCCATGTTCGCCGATATGGCCCAGTACATCGCCCATGTCGCCGCGATCCTCGACCAGGCCGCGCCCCGCGTGGTCGTGACCTCCGTGGAGCTCGAAACACTGGTCCGTGAGGCGATGACGGCGGCCGGACGTACCGACGAACCGGTCGTCGTCGGTGACACCGGATCGCCCGCCGACCGGACGCTCGCACCGGCGGCCGAGACGGCACTGCTGCAGTTCACCTCCGGGTCCACCGGAATCCCGCGCGGCGTACGGGTGTCGTGGCACAACCTCGCCAACAACATCCGGATGATCAGCCGGCTGATCGACTGGCGACCCGGCGAGGCGATGGTCTCGTGGCTGCCGCTCTACCACGATATGGGCCTGGTAGGCGCATTCCTCACCACCGTCGCCAATCAGGGCGACCTGTATCTGATGCGGCCCGATCAGTTCGTGCGCGATCCCGCGCGCTGGTTGCGGGCGATGGCGCACGCCCAGCACTCGCCGTCGCCGTCGTTCGCGCTCGGCTATGTCGCACACCGTGTTTCGCCGGACGACATCGCGGATCTGGACCTGTCGGGCTGGCGGACCCTGGCGGTCGGCTCCGAACCGGTCGAAGTCGAGGATCTGCGGTCGTTCGCCGAACTCACCGGCGCGCGCGGCTTCTCCGCTCGGGCCTACACCCTCGCCTACGGTCTGGCCGAGGCCACCCTGATGGTTACCTCCTCGGCGCGCGACCGGCCGCTCACGGCCCTGCGGATCGATACCGCGACCCTGCGCCCCGGTGAGCCGGTGCGGATCGTCGCGGAGGTCGCGCTCGACGACGACCGGTGGGTGAGCGGCCCGGGCTGGATCACCGGCCTCGGCTACTCCACTCCCGAATCCACCGTCGTGGTGGTGGACGAGGACGGCCGCGAATTGCCCGACGGGGTGCTCGGCGAAATGGTGGTGATCGGCGATTCGGTCGCCCTCGGGTATACCGACGGCGCCGGCGGCGCGACCCGCATCACCGACGGCCGGCTCTACACCGGCGACGCCGGATTCCGTTACCACGACGAGGTTTTCGTGCTGGGCCGGATGGGCACGAGCCTGAAGGTACGGGGACGGTCGGTGTTCATGGAGGACATCGAATCCCGGGTGGCGCGCGAAACCGGGATCACCAAGGGAAAGCTCGCGGCGGTCTCGCTGACCGGCGGCGCCGCACCCGGCATCGTGCTCTTCGCCGAGACCGCTCCCGGGGAGTGGATCACCCGGGCCCGGACCGTGGTGCGCGGCGAACTGGGCCCCGCGGGCACCGTCGGCGTCGTCACCGGACCGCGCGGCTTCATCCGCCGCACCTCGAGCGGCAAACCGCGCCGCCGGCACATGTGGCAGCTCTACACCGAGGGTCGATTGACGGGGGCCACCGAACATCCCGGCGCCGACACCACGGCGACGAGTGTCTCCACCGCGCCGGCGCTGTCGCTCGATCGTGCCGAGCGGTTGCTGGCCGCGGCACTCGAAACGGTCTCGATCCCGCCGAATTCCGCCGCCCTGTTCGAGGGGTCGCTGGCGGAGGGATTCGGCAACGAGGGTTCCGATATCGACTTCCTGATCGTGGCGCCCGGTGACGAACAGATGCCGACGCTGCCGACCGTGGTGTTCGCCGACGGCCGCCGCATCGAGATCCGCACCCGGTCCGAGGCGCAACTGCGCGCGCAACTCGCGCGGGTGACCGGTGCGGGCGGCGATCTCGACGAGGACGTGCTGAACCGCTGCCAGCGGTTCCGGAATGCGACGGTGGTGCGGTCGAGCCCGGCCGTGGATCTGGACGGGTTGCTGGCGCTGCTGCCCGCCGAGGGCTTCGCCGAAATCGTGTCCGGCTGGTGGGCGCAGCGCAGCCGCCACGCGCTGTGGTTCGCGGTCGCCCTGCGCGCCCTGGGCGCCGACGAGGAAGCCGGCGGGTGGGCTCGCGACGGCCTGCTCCAGGCGGTCAAATCGTGGGCCGCGATGCGCGGGGAGACGTATATCGAGACGAAATGGGTTCCGCGACAACTCGATCGGATCGTCGCGGCCGATCCCGGTATCGCGCAGCAGGTCGACGCCTACCGTGCGCTCCCGGCCGGTGCGACGCTCGACGAGACGCTCGCCCTGGCCCGGCGATTCGGCATCGACGACGTCACCGATGATCCCGATCGGATTCTGCTGGCCCGGGTCGACGGCGTGACCACGTGGCCCATCGGCGACCGGATCCATGTACTCCGCGACGATCGGGACGTCTTCGCACTCTCCGACCGCGGCGCCGCGGCCTGGCGCGGCGTGGTCGCGCGCAAATCGGTCGCCGACATACTGCGCCGGTCGCCGATCGGCACCGAACTCGCCGAATTCGTGCGCTTGGGCTTCATCGGATTGTCCCTGCGCGGCGGCGAGACACTGCGGCCCGCGCTCGCCATGTGCAAGCCGGTACGCCCGGTCACGCCGATTCCGTCCACCCGGATGCCCGCGCTCGGGCTCGCCGGCGGCGGCGCGGACCGCGAGATCGCGACCCTGTCACCGCTGCCGGCCCAGCGATTCGTCGCCTGCGCCATGGAGGTGGTGTGGTCGAACGTGGTGCTCGAGAACGCCCGCGAGGATCTGATGGGGGCGGTGAAAGCGGGACAGGGTGCCGTCGCCGATATCGCCGCGCATCGGGCGATCGCGATGTGCGTGCGAATGGCGCTGTCCACCTACGGTATTCACCCGCTGCCCCCGGATGTCGCGCCCGGCCGGACGCTGGCGGCGATGGTGCCGGATGCCGGACCGCTACGCGAACTGGTCGACCGCGCGTCGGCCCTGCGCTTCTCCGCGGTCCTCGGATCGGGCGCGAGCGGCCTGGACGAACTGGCCGTGCTGGACGAACTCGCGGCCGCCGTGCGTGAGATCGCCGGGGGCACACAGTTTCCGGCGTCGTTCGATTCGCGGGAGCAATGGCGGCGCACGCTCGACATCAGCTACGACTGGCTGCGCCCGGCGGCCTATCTCGATACCGAACTGCCGCTCGACGAGGCCCGCGACCTGCTCGGCTCGGGCGGACGGCAACCCCACCAGCGCGACGGAGGACAGTGATGACGAATGTGGACGGCCCAGTGGCGGAACGGGTGCGCCGGCTCGTCGTCGCGATGGCGCCGGCTCCGCCCGCCGAACCGGGTGATCGGTTGCGGCTGATCGAGGATCTCGGATTCGACTCGCTTCGTCTGATGGAGCTGACCCTGGTGCTCGAACAGGCCTTCGGACTACCGCGCTACCGGCCCGAACAGCTGGCCGGCGTGCGCCGTATCGGGGATGTGGTGACCCTGATCGAGGAGGTGCGATTGTGACCGGACATGACGCCGTCCTGGTGACCGGCGCGGGCGGCCTGGTCGGCGCGGAGGTGGTGGCGCGCCTCGGCGCGGCGGGCCGGCCCGTTGTCGGGTTGGTGCACAGCACGGCGCGCATCATCCGCAACGACGGTTCCGAGATGGACGGCATCGAGACGGTGCGCGGTGACGTCCGGCGGCTGGGTTTCGGCCTCTCCCGGCACGACGCCGCCGAACTGGGTTCCCGCGTCGGCATGATCGTGCACTCGGCCGCGACCACGGCCTTCGACGCCACCGCCGGTGACTACGAGGAACTGAACGTGCGCGGCACCGCGCACGCGATCGAACTGGCGCTGCGCTGGGACGTGCCGCTGGTGTACGTGAGTACCGCCTATGTGTGCGGGATGCGGGCGGGTGTGGTCACCGAGGCGGAACTCGATGTCGGGCAGGCCTTCGGAAACGGCTACGAGGACAGTAAGTTCCGGGCCGAACGCCAGGTGCGCTGCACGCCGGGGCTGCGCTGGGCGGTCGTCCGTCCCGGCGTCGTCACCGGCGTCACCGGCACCGGCGTGATCCGCGACTACAAGAACCTCTACACCGTGGTGAAGCTGATCGTCGAGGGCAAGCTGCGCTCACTGCCCGGCCGTTACGACGCCACGATCGCACCCGCACCGGTCGACTTCGTCGCCGACGTGATCGCCGCGGCCGCGATCGACTTCGATTCCGCTGCGGGACAGACCTTTCACGCCGTCGGCGCCGATGCGCTGTCGTTGCGCGACATCTCGGACGTCCTCGCCGAATATCCGTCCTTCCAGGTCGCGACCTTCGTGCCCGAGGCATCCTTCGCGGTGGAGGATCTGGAACCGCTGGAGCGCGAATACTTCCAGCGCATCGGCGCGCTCTACACGAGTTACTTCGCCCGCCGACCGCTGTTCGACACCACCGCGACCCACGCCCTGCTCGGACGGGATTGCCCGCCGAGCGGCAAGCCGTATCTGCGACTGCTCCTGGACCACTGTCTGGAAAGCGGTTACCTCGGCGATCCGCTGCCGTCGGTGACCGAGATACTGGCGCGCTTCGGCCCCGACGCGACTGTGGGAGGCAGCCGATGAATCTGGCCCGACTGCTGGCGGCGTCGACCCCGCTGCCGGACAAGGCGGCCGCCTATGCCGAGGACACCTACGTTCAGGAGACGTTCGACGAGCTCGGTGCGGCCGGACTCGATGCGGCCGACTTCTCTCGGCGATACTCGCTGCTGCTGCTGAAACCGGATGCGATTGTCGCGCGGGCCGTCGAACCGACACTGCAGTGGTTGCGGGACAACGATTTCCGTGTTGTCGCGGCGCGCACCTGCGCGGTGGACCGGCATCTGGTGCGCGCGCTGTGGTACTTCGCGTGGAATATCGCTTCGCCGGAGCGGCGGCGGCTCGCCGATCTGCTGACCGAGATCTCCGATGCGCTGGTCCTCGTCGTCTCCGGCGAACCCACCGCGCTGCCGACCTCGGTGCGGCTGACGGCGGCCAAGGGTCCGACCGATCCGGGTAAGCGGCAACCCGGTGAATTGCGTTATCTGCTGGGCAGATACAGCTACCTGTTGAATCTGGTGCATTCACCCGACGATCCGGCCGACGTGCTGCGCGAGTTCGCGATCTACTTCGACACCGACACCCGTGCGCGGGTGCTGGGGGAGATCGAGTCCGGGCGGGACCGCGGTGTCGAAGCCGCCGCCTGCGCCGCGGAGCTGTATTACCGCACTCCCGCACGGGATTTCGGGCGTTCGGCCGCCGTCGCGCGGCTGGTCGCCGACGTCGGTGATGTGCCGGCGGACTTCGATCCGGATCGCGACGAGGACTGTGCGCTGCTGCTGCGCCGCGCCTGGGCCACCGGCCGCGCGATCGATGCCTGGTCGGCCGTCGTCCTCGGTTCCCACGTACTGCCCATGCGCAACGGCGGGCGGCGCCAGACCCTGCCGCCGGTATCCGCACACGACTGGTTGGAGGCACGACCATGACGATCGACACCGCGACCATCCCGACCGCGAGCCATGTGCACACCATCTCCCGCCATCTCGCCCATCGCTGTGCGGTGTCGGAGGTCTTCGTCACCTCGCTGCACGCCGCGCGGTCCGACGAATTCGTGGTCGGCGCCCAGCTACCCCGCATGCACGCCTTCTACGGCGACCACCTGGCTCCGTGGGACGACGCCTACGATCCGATGCTGGTGATGGAGGCCGCCCGGCAGGCGGCGATCGCTCTCACGCACGAATACTTCGGCGTACCACAGGATTTCGGGTTCGTGGTGCGCACCTTCAACGGTGCGGTCGCGGAGAGCGACAGCTGGGTGATCGGGCCCGCGCCCGCGGATCTGGTGATGTCGGTACAGATTTCGCGCCGGCATCGGCGCGGCGAGGTGCTGCAGGGGGTGGATATGGTGCTCGACATCGAATGCGGTGGTGAGCCGCTGATGATCGTGGACGGATCCTTCACCTGGGTGTCGCCGTCGCGGTGGGAGGCGCTGCGCGGCGGGTTGCGCACCGGGCTGGGCCTCGGCGACATCGGCGCGGCGCTGCCGCCCGGGCAGTCGGCAGCGGCGGTCGAGGTGGGGCGGGCCAACGGGCGCAATGTGGTGATCGGCCCGTTGCGGCGGGTCGGCGCGGCCGCGGTCGCCGAGCTGGCGATCGACACCGGACATCCGATCCTGTTCGACCACGCCGTGGATCATGTGCCCGGCAGTGTGCTGCTCGAGGCGGCACGGCAGACGGTCATCGCGATGTCGGTGTCCGAGCCGAGCCGGCTGATCGGGGTCTCCAGTTCCTTCGAGCGGTTCGTGGAGCTGGACCACCGCGCCGAATGCGTGGCCCGTGCCTCGGATGCCGTTCCGGGACAGATCGATTGCGAAATCCACCAGTGCGGTGCGGTGGCCGCCCGCATCGGCCTGCGCTACGACACCGACGAGGCGGAATGCTGAGCGGTTCCGTCGCGCGGATCGCGCGCTTCACCGTCGCGCGGTACGAAACACATCATCTGCTCTACGCGGTCATGTTCGTCGCGGCGGTGGAGGGTACCGCGGCGGTGGTGTCGCATCCGGGCTCCGCATGGCGTCCGGGGTGGGCCACGGCGGTGCGGATCGTCGTCGTCGCGATGCTGCTGCTGTATCTGCGCATGGTGGACGAGATCAAGGACCTCGACTACGACCGGGTACACAACCCGGACCGGCCGCTGGTCACCGGAGCGGTGAGCGTCGGCGAACTGTGGGGTGCGATCGGGGCGCTCGCGGTGACGCTGACCGTGGTGTCGTCGCTGCTGTCGTGGTGGTCGGCGGTTCTCGTCGTCGCGGCGATGGGGTACGGCCTGGCGCTGTGGGGGCTGGAGGGCGTATCGGCGCGGATCCGCGGCGATCTGCTGCTGAATCTGGCCGTGACCTACCCGGTGCAGTTGTGGATCATCGCGTACCTCGTGTGTTCGGCGATCGACACCGGTCAGGTCGAATCCGGGTGGCGGACAGCCTGGGTCGCGCTGATCTTCGCGGGCGCCTTCCTGCATTTCGAATTCGCGCGCAAGACCGCGGCGGACGCCCGCCCCGGGCAGTCGTACTACTCGAATGTCCTGGGGGCGCGGGGGAGTGTCGTCGCGATTGTGGGCTGCGCGGCCCTCGCGGTCGGTGCGGACGTGGCGCTGAGCCGGCCGTGGGACCATCCGCTGCCGTGGGCGTTGCTCGCATGGATACCGGTGGGGCTGTTGCTACTTCCGGTCCTCGCGGCCGGATCGTTCCTGCCCCGCGCCCCGGAACCGACGCGGCCACCGGTTCCGTCGTCCGGGCCCGCGGGATACGGATCGGCGTCGCTCGATGCGGGCGAGGCGGATTCGGCCACCCGCGCGTATCCCGTTGTCCCGGCTGTGGTATTCGTACTGGTGTTGTATCTGATCCTCATCGCCACGGCCGTGACCTGGCGATAGTTCCCACGGCGGGCAGGGGCTCAGGCTCAGGGGCATCGGAAGGCCACTGAAAGGGCAGTGACCGGGCCGCCGCGAGCGCGCACGCTTGGAAGTAGCACCCGGCGCCGCAGGATTGCCCCCTTCGCATCGTGCGGCACACCGGATCCGGCGCGGTTTGCCCTTGCCGCGTCGGGCTCGCGGTCCGGTGTCCCGTTCGTGGCGTCGGGTGCAACCACGACCCTTCCGGAGGTATCCGATGTCCGCCGCCTCGCAGCCGTACGGCCGCGCAGCGCGGACCGGCCCGGGCGGGCTGC
>NZ_BDBL01000002.1 GCF_001612965.1 Nocardia kruczakiae NBRC 101016 | reverse complement strand
TACAGAGTGGTTCTGGGACATGAGAAATAGAAATCGACGTCAGCTAACGAGCGGTGAACCTGTTGTGTCCGTTCATTCAAATTCTGTTCACCATCGGGTTCTTGCCGATTGTCAGGTTGTGGAAACATGCAGTATGGGTGCGGTTTTCGGACACCACCAACAATTCGAACAAATAGGACATCAAGGGCGCTGTGTGATGAAGGTCACACTTCGCCGAAGGGGCGTTGTGACTCGCAGGTGATTCAAAGTCCGTATTCGCGCCCACGTTAGGGTGGCACGGTGCGATTGCTCGTAACCGGCGGAGCCGGATTCATCGGCGCGAACTTCGTCCATCAGACCGTGGCGGATCGACCCGACGTCCGCGTCACCGTGCTCGACGCACTGACCTATGCCGGAAATCGCGCCTCGCTGGCGCCGATCGCCGATCGGATCGAGTTCGTACACGGCGATATCGCCGATTCCGGTCTGGTGGACCGCTTGGTCTCCGGAGCAGACGCCGTGGTGCATTTCGCGGCCGAATCCCATAACGACAATTCGCTGGCCCGGCCCCGGGCGTTCGTGCAGACCAATATCGTCGGCACCTTCACGCTGCTCGAGGCCGTCCGCAAATACGATGTGCGCTACCACCACATCTCGACCGACGAGGTCTACGGCGACCTCGAGGCCGACGATCCGGCGTTCACCGAGAACACCCCTTATCAACCGTCCAGCCCGTATTCGGCCACCAAGGCATCCAGTGATCTGCTGGTCCGTGCCTGGGTGCGGTCGTTCGGGGTGCGGGCGACGATCTCCAACTGCAGTAACAATTACGGCCCGTATCAACACGTGGAGAAATTCATCCCGCGCCAGATCACCAATCTGATCGACGGGGTTCGACCGCGCCTCTACGGCGCCGGACATCAGATCCGGGACTGGATCCACGTCGCCGATCACAACCGCGCGGTGTGGGACATTCTGGACCGCGGGCGTATCGGGCAGACGTATCTGATCGGCGCCGACGGTGAACTGGACAACCGGACCGTGGTGGAGTTGCTGCTCGCCGAATTCGGCCGCGACCCCGGCGATTTCGATCACGTCACCGATCGGCCGGGACACGATCAGCGCTACGCCATCGACGCCACTCTGCTGCGCGCCGAACTCGGCTGGCGTCCCCGGTACGGCGATTTCCGCGCCGGGCTGGCCGCGACGGTCGCCTGGTACCGCGACAACGAGGCGTGGTGGCGCCCGCAGAAGGCGCACACCGAACGCGCCTACGCGGCGGCCGGCGAAAAGGTGCTCTAACCCCAGATCAGGACGTTGTATTTGATCGCGGCCGCGGCCAGGGCCACCACGGTCGCGACCACGACCGTAATCGCCGGCCCGCGGACCGGCGTCACACCGCGGGAATCGCTCAGCCGCAACGGCATCCACCGCAGCAGCACCGCGAACCCGGCAATCGCGAGCGGCACGAAATAGCGCCCCTGTACGCCGTCGATCATCCAGTAGCCCACCGGTGTGAACGACATGTAGAGCGTCACGTAGATCATCGCGACACTGGCCAGCACGGTGAGCGCGACGATCCAGGTACGCCACCGGTCACCGGTCAGCCGATCCGCGATACCGGCGCTCACCGCCAGCGCCAGCAGACAGGCCAGGATCGACAGCGCGGGCACGTCCACATAGGCGAATCCCAGCTCGCCGAAGAATTGGATGAACCATTTCTCGTCCCGATACCAGATGCTGTCGCCGAAGGTATTCGCGAAATGCACCGGATCGGAAAGAATTTCGTGCAGCTGGTCGCCGGGGCGCACCGACCGCCATTCCGACGGCTTGCGCATCAGGCCCATGCCGTCGCCGGTCGGCGCGGCGATCTTCATCCACACCGCGAACAGGATCGCGCCCAGCGCCGCGAAACACCACGGCAGCCAGCGCAGCATTTTCCCGAAGCCGTACTGGCGGGCCGGAATCAGCACCACCAGCATGGCGAGGATGACATAGGTGGGCTTGCTCAGCGGCAGCGCCAGCGTCGCCGCCAGTGCGGCCACCACCTCCGGCTTCGTCAGCCGGGTGTCGAGGAAGACGCCCTTCACCACCAGGCACGACACCAGGACGGCCAGGGCGTTGGTGACGGTGTCGGCCGTGACCGTGCCCGCCTGGAACAGTGCGATGGGCAGCACCGCGATCGTGAATACCAGCCACTGGATCCGGAACGTCCGCAGCGCCCGCAGCGCGAACGCCACTATCACCAGGTAGGCGAGCAGTCCGGCGAGCCGGGTGAGCAGCACCGTATCGCCGACGTCGAGGCCGATCGCCTGGGCCAGCCGGATGCCCACGGCCGCGGGCACATACGGCACCGGCGAGTAGGCGGCGGTATTGGTGAACCACATCTGCTTGGTCGCGGTGGTGGTCACCGGCGCCGAACCCAGCCGGTCGTAGGCGGTCTCGTCGGCGGCCAGCGGGGCCGGCTCCGTCGGGTGGCGGTTGTAGTCGGTGAAGGCGTAACCCATCAGACCGTCGACACTCAACGGGATCTGCCCGCCGTAGGAGATACCGCGGTCGTCGGTGATCCGCTCGGGGGTGAATCCGCCGTGCGCCACCTGGTACGCGCGGCCGAACTGGGTGATCTCGTCATGACCCCAGAACGGCGGGGTGATGGTCGCGAACACGATGCCGAAAACGCCGGCCACCAGGACGAATACCGCCGCGGCCGGGCCGAGGTGGTGCGCGATACCGGATCGGGCGCGCCGGAGCAGGCCCGAGTGCTCTCGCTGTTCCGCGTCGACGCCCGCGGTGCCGCTCTCGCGGTTCGCCTCGTCGCGGCTCGGCTCGGTGGCGGCTTCGCCGGTCACGGCCACGCGGTCGGAGGCCGGCCTATCGGCGGCCTCCTTGTCGGCCTGGGTCGTCATCAGTGTGCCTGCCGGACCTGCTCGGGCGTTTCGACGCCGACGGCCGAATACCGCAGGTACATCAGGCGGGCGGCCTCGTGCCGGGAGCGGCGGATGCCGTCGAGGATCAGCCCGGCGGTCCACGCCAGGCTGCCCAGCAGCAGCAGGGTGAAGCCGAGGAACAACGTCGGAAAGCGCGGAACCTGGTGGATTTCGTAGAACTGGATCACTATCGGCACGATCAGAATGATCGAGATCAACCAGGCCAGCGTGCCGAACAGTCCGTAGAACGCGACCGGACGTTCGTGCCGGGCCAGACCGAAAATCAGGCCCAGAATCTTGAATCCGTCGTGGTAGGTGCGCAGTTTGGATTCACTGCCCTCCGGCCGGTCGCGGAATCCCACCCGCACCGAGGTCTGCGGCACGCGCAGATGCAGCGAATGCACGGTCAATTCGGTTTCGATCTCGAATTCGCGCGACACCGCCGGGAAACTCTTCACGAAGCGGCGGGAGAACACCCGGTACCCGGAGAGCATATCTTCGACGTTCTCGCCGAATACCTTGCCGACCACGCCGTTGAGAACGCGATTGCCGGCTTCGTGGCCCGCGCGGTACGCCTGCGTGCCTTCGTCCTCTTTCCGCACGCCGAGGACATGGTCGTAGGGGCCCGACAGCAGCGCCTCGATCATCTTCGGGGCGGCGAAGGCGTCGTAGGTGTCGTCGCCGTCGATCATCAGGTAGACGTCGGCCTCGATATCGGCGAACGCGCGCCGGACGACGTTGCCCTTGCCCTTGACGGTCTCGGTGCGCACGATCGCGCCCGCCTCCCGGGCGCGTTCGGCAGTGGCGTCCGTGCTGCGGTTGTCGTAGACGTAGACGTCGATGCCCGGCACGGCAGCCTTGAGGTCCGTGACGACCTTGGCGACCGCAGCCTCCTCGTTGTGGCAGGGCACGACTGCGGCGATGCGAAGCTCGGTGGGGTTCACCCCGTCAATCCCTCATTTGATCGGCCGATGAAATACGGAACACCGGGAGGGTACAGGCCGACGCCGGACTCGCGCCCGTTAACCCTCACTGTGTCGGGTGCGGGCCGGTACACCCGCCGCGACCTCGCGCCCTTTGCGTCCGCTGTGAGCCGCCCGGTCGCACCCGCGGCGAGCCGCGCTCCCCACCGGCATCACGCGGTGGGGAACCGGGGTGCGGTACCGTCGCCGGGTGGCCAGCAGTGAGACGGCGACCGAACCGGTCGATCGAACCGGCGATACCTTGCGACACAAGGTCGTCACCGCCCTGCGGCAGGGATCGGCCTTTCTGGTGGTCGGCGCGATCGGCTTTCTCGTCGACGCCGGAACCTATAACTTGCTGGTCTTCTGGGGCGGCGACGGAGTTCTGAATCACGCGCCGCTGGTCGCGAAGATCATCTCGATTCTGGTGGCCACGGTGGTCACCTATTTCGGCAACAAATGGTGGACTTTCGCGCACAAGCAGGGCGGCAGTCCCGCCCGCGAATATCTGCTGTACGCCGTATTCAATGTGGTTGCCATCGGGTTGCAGCTGGGGTGTCTGGCATTCTCCCGATATGTCCTGCACCTGTCCTCGCCGCTGGCGGACAACATCTCCGGCACCCTGATCGGCCAGATCGTGGCGGTGGTTTTCCGCTATTGGGCCTACGACACTTTCGTCTTCGCCGAGTCGCGCTCGGGTCGGTCGGACGCCGCGACATGAGACGGACATAATGGGTATCGCTCGCACCGAGCCCGCACTTGACCGCGCCCGCGCCGGATTCGGCGCCATCGGACACTGTTTACGAGGGATTCCACCATGGATCAGTCGGCTGGCCAGGCCGTGACCGCCACCGAGAACGACCCGCGGATCGCCGAGCCCGCACCCGGCGCCCTGCGGACCGACCACCGCGCCCCCGACCGCCTGGTTCTGGCCCGGGGCATCTTCACCGGCCCGGCGCCGAAGATCAGCGACGAACTCTATGCGGTGGTCAAGGGCAAATCGCATCGCGAACGGCTGTCGCTACGGCTGGAAAAGGGCGCGCACGCGAACACCAACACCTATTTCGGCCGGTTCGCGGCCAGTTACTGGCAGCGCTGGACGACGGTGACCGAGGTCGAGGTCTCGATGCGGGTCGCGGTCGGCGACCGGGCGCGGATCCGGCTGGCCGCCTCCGATATCGCCGGGCACCGGCGCATCATCGACTCCGCGGATGTGCATTCCGACGGGATGGTCACCCTGCGGGCGCCGCTGGATCAGTATGTGGACGGCGGGGCGTTGTGGGTCGAATTCGATGCTGTCGGAGGCGAACTCGCGATCGGTGAGCTCACCTGGACCGCGCAAGCGCCGGATCGCGTCCGCCCGGTCGCGATCGCGATCTGCACCTTCAATCGCGCCGAGGACTGCGCGCACACCGTCGCCGCCCTCGCCTCGGATCCGGAGGTGCTGGCGGCCATCGACGCGGTGTACGTGGTCGACCAGGGCACCGACCTGGTGTCGGACCGGGAGCTGTTCCAGCAGACGCAGCCGCGTTTCGGTGACAAGCTGCGCTACATCCGGCAGCCGAATCTCGGCGGGGCGGGCGGCTTCACCCGCGGGTTGTACGAGGTGTCGGCGGCGAACGAGCACGCCGACGTCATCCTGATGGACGACGACATTCTCTGCGAGCCCGAAACGGTGTTGCGGCTCAACGCCTTTGCCAATCTCACGGTGGAACCGACCCTGGTCGGCGCGCAGATGCTGTTCCTGCTGAACCCCGACTATCTCAACGTCGGCGCCGAGGAGGTGCACCTGAACGAGCTGCGGCACGGTCAGAAGGTGCCCAAGGCGTTGCGCAACACCAGCATGCTCAAGCGCAATCAGGAGCGCCGCGTCGACGCCGGCTACAACGCCTGGTGGACCTGCCTGATCCCGGCCGAGGTGGTGGCGCGGATCGGATTGCCGCTGCCGATCTTCTTCCAGTGGGACGACGTCGAATACGGTGTCCGCGCCCGCGAGGCGGGATTCGTGACCGTGACGCTGCCGAATGCGGCGGTCTGGCACGCGGACTTCTACTGGAAGGACTTCGACGACTGGGCGCGCTATTTCAGCATGCGCAATTCGCTCATCGTCAGTTCGATGCACACCGATCTCGACACGAAGGCGGTGACCCGCAAGCTCTTCCGTGAGATCGCGGAATATCTGGTGGGTATGCAGTACGGTCTCGCGCACACCACACTGCAGGGGATCGAAGATTTCCTGCAGGGCCCGAAGATCCTGCGCGACGGTGGAATTCAGGCCCTGGCGGCCGCCCGCACCAGCCGCGGTGATTACGGCGAGACAAAGAAGCACGCGGCCGCCACCGCACCGGTACGGCAGTCCGACATCCAGCTCCGTCGTGCCGGTGGCGAGCCGAGCCGCCCGCTGCTGGTGCTGATCAAGCGTGCGATCCAGCAGTGGACCGGACGCACCCAGCACGGGGTCGTCGGCGTCACCCGCGAGGATGCGCACTGGTGGCATCTGGCCCTGTTCGATCACGTCGTGGTGACCGACGCCTCCCAGTCCGGCGTGCGAATCCGGCAGCGGGACAAGGAGAAAGCCCGTGCCCTGTTGCTGCGCACCGTCCGGGTGCTGCGCCGGCTGCGCCGCGAACTTCCGGAGCTGAGCCGCCAGTACCGGGCCGCGGCACCGGAACTGACCAGCCGCGAGAACTGGGAACGGCTGTACGGTATCTGAGCCGGTCGGAGGTGGCGGCGGATCGTTGTCGACCACCGCGCCGAGATAGCGGTACGAGGTCGGGTAGGTCGGCTGCGGAGCTGACCATCTTCGCACTCCTGTCGACAGCCCGACCCGGGTGCCGATGTATCGGCGTCGGATCGGGCTGTCGGTAGTGGCAACACCACTGTGGAGAGTGCGGACCGGCCTAGAGGAACAGGTCCGTGGTCAGCGGGCCGTCACCGGGGACCACGCGATACTTGTCCAGATCGGTGACGCCGTGCGCGTTCAGCACCTCGTCGTCGATGAAGAAGTTGCCGGTGGTGTCCTTGGCGGGGGAGGTGAGGACCAGGTAGGCGGCGTCGGCGTAGATGTCGGGGGTGCGGGAGGTCTGGACCATTTCCTCACCGCCGAGCAGGTTGCGGACCGCGGCGGTGGCGATGGTGGTGCGCGGCCACAGCGAGTTCACGCCGATGCCGTACTTGCGCAGTTCCTCGGCCAAACCCAGTGTGGTGAGCGACATTCCGTACTTGGCGATGGTGTAGCCCAGCGAACTGCCCGCCCATTTCGGGTCGAGGTTCAGCGGCGGCGACAGGGTGAGGATGTGCGGGTTGCGCCCGGCCTCGGCCGATTCCTTCAATGCCGGGATGCTGGTTTTCGACAGCAGGAAACTGCCGCGGCAGTTGATGTCCTGCATCAGGTCGTATTTCTTCATCGACAGCGTCTCGGTCGGTGACAGATCGATCGCCGAGGCGTTGTTGACCACGATATCGATACCGCCGAACCGCTCCACGGTCTGCCGCACGGCTTCGGTGACGCCCTCGTCGTCGCGCACATCGCCGACGAATTTGTGCACCCGGCCGCCCGCGGCCTCGAGCTCCTCGGCGGCGGTGTGGATCGTGCCCGGAAGTTTCGGATGCGGCTGATCGGTCTTGGCGATCAGCGTGATGTTCGCACCGTCGGCGGCGGCCCGCTTGGCGATCTCCAGGCCGATGCCGCGGCTGCCGCCCGACATGATCATGGTGCGGCCGGCCAGTGGCTTACCAGCTTCGGTCATATCCCTGCTCCCATCTGTGCGATCACCCCGGCTCCATGATCGGCGATCAGAAGGAGCCGGGGTGCTGAACTACCCGATTCGCACAGTAGGGCACCGCACCGAGCTATGCAACCAGTTGCATAGCGGTCAACGGCGATGGCGACGAGGATCACGTTCCTTGTACATACGCCGCTGCGATTTGCTGATCTCGCGCCAGACCCGCTCCCGTTCGGCCCGCAACCGCGCGTCGCTGCGGGCGGCGAGCCGGTCGTTCTCCCGCTGCAGTTTGCGGTAGCTGTCCAGTCGTCGCTGCGGCAGTTCGCCGGTGTCGAGGGCCGCGAGAATCGCGCATCCGGGTTCGGTGCGGTGTTCGCAGTCGGAGAATCGGCATTGCGCCGCGAGCGATTCGATATCGGTGAAGGTCCGGGCCAGGCCCTGTTCGGCAGCCCAGAGCCCGATCGCCCGGAGACCGGGAGTGTCGATCAGGGTTCCGCCGCCGGAAATCGGCCGCAACTCCCGATGCACCGTGGTGTGGCGCCCTCGCTTGTCCGAGGCGCGGACCCGGTCCGTCGCGAAAACCTCCTCGCCCAGCAATGCATTGGCCAGAGTCGACTTGCCGGCGCCGGACGATCCGATCAGGGCGACCGTGCCGGCCGCCGCCGCGCGCAGCACATCCATCCCGGCGCCGGTGGTCGCCGAGACCGGCACCACCGCCGCACCCGGCGCCGCTGCGCGCACCTCGGGCAGTGAAACATCCGGCGCCAGATCGCATTTCGTCAGCACCACGACCGGCTGCGCACCGGACTCCCAGACCAGTGCCAGCATCCGTTCGATGCGGCCCAGGTCGATCTCACCGTCGGCGGCGACACAGATCGCGACGGTATCCACATTGGTGGCCAGCACCTGTGCGTCGGAGCGGCCCGATACCGTCGCGCGCTGCAGAATCGTGCGGCGCGGCAACAACTTTCGTACCGTGAACGCCGGACCGGCGGACGTTTCGGCCGGTGCGACGGCGACCCAGTCACCGGTACACAGGCCGTTGATGTTGGTATCCGCCCGCGGACAGGAAGCGCGTGCGAGCCCGTCGGGCGTCGCGACATCGCATTCACTGCGATCCATCCGGATCACGCGGGCCGGGACCCAGCCGGTATCGAGCAGCCCTGCGTACTCGGCGGAGAGGTCGGCGGTCCAGCCGTAGGGAAGGAGACGGTCGTAATCGACCATGAGGAGAGACATCCTTCGTCGGGCACCGAGCCCGCGAAGGGTTCAGTGCATGGGGAGGAGAGTGGAAATACGTGCGGCGGAGCGCTTTTCGGTCTGATACCGGGCTCCGTCCGCGACAATCCGACTGCCGACGTTCACGTATTCCACCTCCTCGACCCTCTCGTGTCTCGATACTCGGGTTCGGTCGCCTCCGCGACCGGATGGATAAACAATGACAGCCCGCCGCGCGGGCCGCAACGTATTTTTCCGGGCCTGCTTCGTCCCGGGCCGCTCGATCAGATCGTGCAGGCGATCAGCAACTGCAGCAGGATGAACACCCCGACCACGCCGAGGCTGATGTAGGAAACGATCGCACCGGGCGCGGCCTGCGGTACCGGCCCGATGGCGCCGTTGATGAAGGCGATGGCAGGCGACTTGTAGTAGACGTGGGTGCTGTGGCCCTCCGCGACCGGCACGGCCGTCTCGGCCGGACCCATATCCCACAGCCACTTGGTCGCCACGCGTACGTGATGCTGGCCGGGGCCGACCGGAATGTGGGTCTGTCCCCACTTCGCCATCGGCACCTCCATGCCGTCGACGAGAATCTTCGGGCCGGTCAGCGCGAGCAGGAATCCCAGCGGGAAGTACGAGGCGTCGACGACGATTCCCTGCGGTCCCGGTTGCGGCTGGAACTGTACCGCCGGGCCGTAGGCGCCGTATTGGCCCTGCGGTGCACCGGGATTGGGCGCACCGTAGGGCGCCGGCCCACCGTTGAACGGCTGCTGACCCGGATAGGGCTGCGCCCCATAGGGATTCGCCGGCGGCTGGCCGTAGGGCCGTGGCGGAGCCGGGGGCGCGCCCCACCCCGGCGCGTGATGCGGCTGGGAGACGTTGTGCGGCTGCGGATGTCCCGGCGCGGCAACGGCTCCGCTACCGCCATGCGGCGGTGGCGCGCCGTAGGGACCGTTGGGCTGCGGCGCTCCGGGGTACGGCTGCGCCGGCGGATACGGCTGTCCACCGTTCGGTGGGAATGGTTGCCCATAGGGTGGCTGCCCACCGTAGGGGTTGCTCACAGCCGTACCTCCTCATGCCAAAAGCACTGATCTAACCGGGTTTATGGAACTGCTCGCGTCGCCCCAGACGCCGCAGCCGCAACCATTCTCGCAGACCGGCCGGATCTTTTTGCTGTACGAGGAAGAACCAGGAGAACCGCGCCCATTCCTGGGGGAGCAGTTTGCGCATCCCGGGCTGTGCCATCAAATAGCCACGGTTGCGGTAGGTGAAATAGCGTTTGACCGGATCGTCCGGATACTGGGTGTGCATCCGCCCGCCCAGAATCGGCTTGAATTCCGCCGACCCGTTCGGGTGCAGATACGCCGTCTGCAAACAGGTTCCGAACGGCAGGCCCGAACGCACCAGCCGCCGGTGCACCTCGACCTCGTCGCCGCGCACGAACAGTCGCAGATCGGGCACGCCGATCACCTCGAGCGCCTCGGCGGAGATCAGGGCGCCGTTGAACAGCGACGCGATGCCGGGCAGGAAATCCTCGTCACCGAGCTCGGACCGCAGCCGCCGCCACACCACGCCGCGGCGCAGCGGAAATGCCAGCCGATCCGGATCGTCGATATCGGCCACCACCGGCGAGACTTCCGAAAGACCGTGGCGCCCGGCGCAATCGAGCAATTTCTCCAGTACGTCCGGACCTTCGGGACGGCCGTCGTCGTCGGCCAGCCACACCCAGTCCGCGCCCATGGTCAGCGCGTGCAACATGCCGAGGGCGAAACCGCCGGCGCCACCGAGATTGTGTTCCGAACCCAGATAGGTGGATTCGATCGGCTGTTCTTCCACCATCTCGCCGACCTCGGGCTCGTTGCCGTTGTCGATGACGATCAGATGGTCGATCGGGCGGGTCTGCGAGGCGAGCACCTTCAGCGATTCGCTCAGCAGTTCCCGGCGTTTGTGGGTCACGACCACCGCGATGATCCGGGCCACTCCGCTGTCCGCGGACGGGGCCGCCTGATCACTCATGGTCGTGTCCTTGTCCTCTGGGACATGGGCGGAGCGCTGCGTGGTCACGCTGCGCTCCCGCCTCCGCGCTTGACCGCTCATGTCCGTGTCCTCTGCCGCCGTCGTCATGCGGGATTGCGTTCGAGTTCGAGCTCACGCAGGATCTGCTTCACGTGATCGCCCGCCTCCGGGCCCTCGTAGGCGCGCACCACATCCTCGATATCACCCTGCATACGCAGCGTGCCGTGGTCGATCCACATCGCGGTGTCGCACAATTGGGCCAGGAATTCGTTGGAATGGCTGCAGAACACCAGGATTCCGGAGCGCGCGACCAGGTCGCGCAGCCGGTTGCGGGCCTTCTTCATGAATTCCGCGTCGACCGCGCCGATACCCTCGTCCAACAGCAGGATTTCCGGATCGATCGAGGTCACCACGCCCATCGCCAGCCGCACCCGCATACCGGTCGAATAGGTGCGCAGCGGCATGTTCAGATATTCACCGAGTTCGGTGAAGTCGGCGATCTCGTCGACCTTGGCCAGCATCTGCTTGCGGGTCTGCCCGAGGAACAGCCCGCGGATGATGATGTTCTCGTAGCCGGAGATCTCCGGATCCATGCCGACACCGAGGTCGAACACCGGCGCCACCCGGCCGCGCACCCGCGCACTGCCGCGGGTGGGCTCGTAGATACCCGAGAGCAGCCGCAGCAGCGTCGACTTTCCGGCGCCGTTGTGACCGACCAGGCCGACCCGGTCACCCTCCTTCAGCGACAGCGTGATGTCGCGCAGGGCCTCCACGACGACCACATCGGACTGATTGCGCCCGATGGATCCGCCGGCCTTGCCCAGGAAAGCCTTCTTCAGCGACCGTGACTTGGCGTCGAAGATGGGAAACTCCACCCACGCCTGGTGGGTTTCGATGCTTACTCCGGTCATATCGTCCTCTACACCCAGTACGGCACGCGGGAACGGTATTGCTTCAACGCCAGGATCGCCACCGTCCAGCCGACCACGGTGATCACGCCGACGACCAGCCACGACCGCACCTGCACCGGATCGCCGAGCAGGGGGGCGCGCACGATCTCGAGATAGTGGTAGGTCGGCACCAACTCGACCAGCTTGGCCCGCTCGCTCACCGCCCCGCCCTGATCGTGCAGCGACTTCGTGGTCCACATGACCGGGGTCAGCACGAACAGCATCAGCGTCATGCTGCCCAGAATCGGGGCGATGTCGCGGTACCGAGTGGAGAAGATGCCGAACACGATCGACACCCACGCGGAATTCAGGAACACCAGCGCGATCGCCGGAATCGCCAGCAGCACACTCCAGTCCAGATGTTCCCAGACGCCGAAGGCCACCAGCATGACCAGATAGATCACGATGTTGTGCGCGAAGAACAGGAACTGCCGCCACACCAGCCGATACACGTGCACGCTCAGGGCCGAGGGCAGCTGTTTGATCAGCCCCTCGTTGGCGATGAACACATCCGAACCCTCGAGGATGCTGGCGTTGATCACGTTCCAGACGATCAGGCCGACGGTCACGTACGGCAGATACGTCCACAGATCCTGATTCAGGATCGCCGCGTAGAGCACACCCATCGCGGCGGCCTGCACGCCGGTGGCGATGGTGATCCAGAACGGGCCGATCACCGATCGCCGGTAGCGCTGCTTGATGTCCTGCCAGCCCAGCTGTAGCCACAGCTCACGCTGAGAGAACCCCTCGCGGAGGTCTTTGAAGGCCCGCGGAAACGTTTGCGCATCCGACATCAGGGGCACCGTGGCGTCGGCCGGGCGTTCGGCTGTGGCCGAATCGGCAGGGGCAGCTGCTGGCACAGTGCACGACTGTAGCGCAGAGCCGATCCCCGCCGGTGAGGGCTCGAGACTATCCGATGATCAGCGGTGTTCAGAGGTACTGACCGCCTCCGGTGACCGATCCGCCCTGCCCGCCCTCGCGCGGGACGACCGCACCCGGCGGCAACGCGTGCCGCATCTGCTCGAGCTGCGCGCGGGCCGCCATCTGCTGGGCGAACAACGCGGTCTGAATACCGTGGAACAGACCCTCCAGCCAGCCGACCAGCTGGGCCTGGGCGATCCGCAGTTCCGCGTCGGACGGCACGGAATCCTCGCCGAACGGCAGCGCGAGCCGCTCGAGTTCGTCGCGCAACTCCGGGGAGAGTCCCTGCTCGAGCTCGTGCACCGAGGTCTTGTGGATCTCCTTGAGCCGGGTACGGCTGGCGTCGTCCAGCGGAGCCGCGCGCACCTCCTCGAGCAGCTGCTTGATCATGGTGCCGATCCGCATCACCTTCGCCGGCTGCTCGACCATATCGGCGAGCGATTCCTCGCCGCCGGCGGTCTGCGTGCCCTCGGCGTCGGTGTCACCTTCGCCGACCACCTGCCCGGCGAACGGCGCCTCACCCTGGGCGCCGGCCGGAATGACCAGTGGGCGCCCCTCGGGTCCGATCACCACGATGGAATCCGGTGCTCCGTCCGATTGCGTCATGGCATCCATGATGTCTGCTTCCCGCGCCGAGCGCTAAGTGAACGACGCATCGCCCGGTGAGGGCCCGGTGCCGGAACGGGGTACGCGGTCCGATTTCGGGCGGAAGTATTCTGTTGCGGTTCTGTCCGCCTCGTGTGTGGTTCGGTTTGTGAAAGTCGGTTGCCATGTCGCGTGATATCGCATTGGGTCGGCGCACGGTTCCGCCGACTTGCCCGCTGCCCTTAGAGTGGCGAGCATGACTTACGACGTCGCGAGGGTTCGGGGGTTGATACCGTCCCTGGGCGACGGCTGGATCCACCTGGACCCCCAAGCAGGGATGCTGGTCCCGGATTCGGTATCGCGCGCCGTATCAACCGGTTTCCGGACCTCTGCTTTTTCGCACACCAATCGTCATGCCGCCGCGCGCCGCAGCGGCGCGATTCTCGACGCGGCCCGGGAGGCGGTCGCCGATCTCGTCGGTGGCGATCCGGCAGGCGTCGTACTCGGTCCGGATCGGGCGGTGCTGCTGGCCTGGCTGGCCGAATCGCTGAGTTCACGGCTGGGCCTCGGCACCGGCATCGTGCTCTCGCGCCTGGACGACGAGGCCAATGTGGCGCCGTGGCTGCGCATCGCCAACCGCTACGGCGCCCATGTGCGCTGGGCCGAGGTGGAGATCGAAACCTGCGAGATGCCGGCCTGGCAGTTCGAGGAACTGATCGGCCCGACCGCGCGACTGGTCGCGGTCACCGCCGCCTCGCCGATCGTCGGCTCCGCGCCCGCGGTCCGGGTCGCCGCCGACCGGGTGCACGAGGTGGGTGGACTGCTGGTCGCCGACTGCTTCGGCGCGGCGCCCTACGCCCTGATCGACATCGACGAACTCAATGCCGACGTCGTCGCGCTCTCCGCACCGGCCTGGGGTGGTCCGCAGATCGGGGCGCTGGTGTTCCGCGATCCGGCATTCCTGGACCGCATCCCCTCGATGTCGCTGAACCCCTACGCCAAGGGCGCCGAGCGGCTCGAGGTCGGCGGACATCAGTACGCGCTGCTCGCGGGGCTGACCACCTCCATCGACTACCTCGCCGGACTGGACGAACAGGCCACCGGCAGCCGCCGGGAGCGGCTGGAGGTGTCGATCACCTCGCTGCAGGACTATCACGACCAGCTTTTCGAGAATCTCATGGAGGTGCTCGACGCCGTCCCGGATCTGACCGTCATCGGCCGCGCCTCCACCCGCATCCCGACGGTCAGCTTCACCATCGCGGGGATGCAGGCGGAGAAGATCTCCGCCGAACTCGCCGACCACCGCATCGGCACCGTCAGCGGCGCGCACGGCGGCAGTCGGTTGCTCGACGCCTTGGGTGTCAATGACGAGGGCGGCGCCGTCACCCTCGGATTGGCGCCCTACACAACGAAATTCGAGATCGAACAGCTGGGCCGGGCGCTGAACTCGCTGGAGAAGTAGCTCGCTGCCGTCCGCGCGTCGTTCACGCCTCGTCGATGCGCAGCACCACCTTGCCGACGGTCTCGGCCGAATCCAGCAGTTCGTGGGCGTGCGCCGCCTCCGTGACCGGGACTTCGGCATGGACCACCGGTACCACCGCGCCCTCCGCGATCAGCGGCCACAGATGCCGCCGCAGCTCCGCGATGATCTCCGCCTTACTCGACTTCCCGGTCGCCGGCCGCTTGCGCAGATTGGTGGCGTGGATGGTGCCGCGTTTACCGAGCAACTCCGCCAGATTCAGTTCGCCCGTCACCCCGCCCTGCATGCCGATCACACACAGTTGCCCGTCCTCGGCGAGTGCGGAAACGTTGCGCGGCAGGTATTTCGCGCCCATATTGTCGAGAATGATGTCGGCGCCACCCGATTCGCCGAGTACCTCGACGAAATCCTGTTCTCGATAATTGATTCCGATGCTCGCGCCCAATTCGGCACAGCGATCCAATTTGTACTGCGAACCGGCGGTTACCGCGACGCGCGCACCGCGATTCACCGCGACCTGAATGGCATGGGTGCCGATTCCGCTTCCGCCGCCGTGGACGAGCAGCAGCTGCCCGGCGTGCAATCCGGCCCGCATCACCAGATTCGACCAGACGGTGGCGGCGACCTCCGGAAGTGCCGCTGCCGCAGCCAGATCCAGCCCCTCGGGCACCGGCAGCACCTGACTCGCGGCGACGACCACGCGCTGGGCGTAGCCGCCACCGGACAGCAGCGCGCACACCCGATCGCCCGGCCGCGGATCCCGCACGCCCGCACCGGCCTCGGCCACGACACCCGACACCTCGAGGCCCAGGATGTCGCTGGCGCCCGGCGGCGGCGGATAGAAACCCTGGCGCTGCAACAGATCCGCGCGATTGACCCCGGCCGCCACGACGTCGATCGCCACCTCGCCCGGACCGGGCGGCGGCAGATCCGGCACCTCCGCCCAGCGGATCACCTCGGGCCCACCGAAACCGTCCAACGTCGCCGCGTACATACCTCGACTCTAGGTGCTCGCCGCGCTGGAACGGGTGCGGCTGTGCGACCGATCCGGGTGATCTTGTCCGCAGGTCCCTGACCAGCCGACATTCCTTCCATTCGGGGCCAATAGAATGGCGCCATGGCTTACGAACCGAGCGGTCACCCGGCCTCCCCGCCGTGGTTGAGCTCGGCACAGCAGCGGGCATGGCGTGCGTTCATGGACGGGCATCAGCGCCTGATGGTGGAACTCAACCGCCAGTTACAGGCCGACAGCGATATGAGCCTGCCCGAATACCGCATACTCGTGATGCTTTCCGAGGCTCCGGGCGGTTCGCTGCGGATGAGCGATCTCGCCGACGGCGTGCTGTCCTCGCGCAGCCGCCTCACCCACCAGATCCGCCGCATGGAGGACGAGGGCATGGTCCGCCGCACCAGCTGCGAAGAGGACGGCCGCGGCGTCCGCGCCCACCTCACCGACGAAGGTATGCGCCGCCTCCGCGCCGCCGCCCCCGGCCACGTAGCCGCCGTCCGCCGCACCTTCGTCGACCTCCTCAGCCCCGAAGAGCTCACCGCCATCGGCGACGCCTTCGACCGAGTCAACGCCAAAACCGACCCCCGCCGAACCTGATCCGAAGCGCGCTGCGCCCGATCAGGGACGTTGGTCCCTTGTTGCTGACTGTTCGCGGGCGCGACCATTAGGGCGCTAGGTCCGGGACCGGGGTTTCCGGTTTTCCTTCGAAGGGTGACGTCGAAAGGTTCGAACCATGCACAGGAAGTCAGCGAAAGCTCTCGCAACCACCGCGATCATCTTGTCGCTCGGCGCCGTGGCGGCGCCCATCGCCTCCGCCGACAGCGCGTCCGACACCACGGCGAAACCGATCGCCATCTGCATCACCATCCCGCTGCCGGGATCCGCCGATTGGGTGTGGTGCTTCTGAATCTGGGCCCGGCCGTTCGAATCGAGACCGAAACGATGGTGGCGCCGACCGATCCGCCGGTCGGCGCCATCGTCGTGGATGCGGGGGCCGCGAACCGCGGTGTCGGCTAGAGACGTGTCGCGGTGCGGACGAGGTCGGCGACGGCTCTGGATTTGCTGTGTGGTGGCCAGGCGATGACGGTCGTGACCGCTGGTGCGTCCGGCACCGGCACGATCGCGTGACCGCAGCGTAGGTGGGTTCGAACCGACTCGGGCATGACCGCACAGGTTCGTCCGAGCGCGATCAGTTGGGCCAGTTGGGTGTGGTCGCGAACCTGCGGACCGGGGCCGTCGGGATAGCTCCCATCCGAGCGTGGCCAGCGTGGCAGGGGCAGATCCGTCAGGGCGGAGACCTCGGCCGACGAGATGTGGGGCCGGGAGGCGAGGGGGTGGCCGGCAGGCAGGACCAGGACCTGTTGTTCGGTGTGCAGATCCTCGGTGTCGAATCCGGCGGTCGTGTCGAAGGGCCGGTGGAGCAGGGCGACGTCGGCCCGACCGTCGCGCAGCAGCCCCTCCTGTTCGCCGGGCCCGCACAGGATCACCTCGACGGGGACAGCGCCCGGTTCGGCAGCGTAGGCGTCCAGCAGTTTCGACAGCAGTTCACTGGACGCTCCCGCCTTCGTGGCCAGCACCATCCCGGGCCGATGGGCCGCGGCACGGCGGGTGCGGCGCTCCGCGGCTTCGACCGCGGCGAGCGCGGCGCGGGCCTCCCGCAACAGCACCGACCCGGCCTCGGTCAGGGCGATCGAGCGAGTGGTGCGGTGCAGCAGAACCACCCCGAGCCGCCGTTCGAGCTGTCGGATCGCCCGTGAGAGCGGTGGTTGCGCCATCGCGAGTCGCTGTGCCGCCCGCCCGAAATGCAATTCCTCGGCGACGGCGACGAAGTACCGCAACTCCCGCGTCTCCACCGGGTCATCCTATCCGGCGCTCACCGCGACCAATACCCGTGCGGTATCAATGGCCACCCAGCCGGTGTTGGACGCGCCACCCGAGAACGAACCAGGATCGACGGTATGAGTGAACGGACGATCGCGCTGGTGACCGGCGCGAACAAGGGAATCGGATACGAGATCGCGGCGGGTCTGGGCGCCCTCGGCTGGCGAATCGGTGTGGGCGCGCGCGATGAGCGACGCCGCGACACCGCGGTGGAGAAATTGCGCGCTGCCGGGACCGACGCGTTCGGCGTTCCGCTCGACGTGACCGACGACGCGAGCGTGGCCACCGCGGCCGATCTGATCGCCGACCATGCCGGAGGGCTCGACGTCCTGGTCAACAACGCCGCGATCACCGGCGGCATGCCCCAGACACCCACCACGGTCGATCCCGCGACCGTGCGAGAAGCCGTGGAAACCAACGTGATCGGGGTCATCCGTGTCACCAACGCGATGCTGCCGATGCTGCGCGCCTCGGCAGCACCGAGGATCGTGAACATGTCCAGCAGCGTCGGCTCTCTCACGCTGCAGACCACGCCCGGCACCGACACCGGCCCCATTTCCGCTGCGTACGCGGCCTCGAAGACCTTCCTGAACGCGGTCACCATCCAGTACGTCAAGGAACTGGCCGACACCGACATCCTGATCAACGCCGGCTGCCCCGGCTTCACCGCCACCGACCTCAACGGCTTCCGCGGCGTCCGAACCCCCCAACAGGGCGCGGCGATCGCGATCCACCTCGCCACCCTGCCCGACGACGGACCGACCGGCGGATTCTTCTCCGACGCCGGACCAGTGCCCTGGTGACGGACCCCTCACCTGCGGTGGGTGTGGGATTTGAACCCACGGTGGCGTGAACCACGACGGTTTTCAAGACCGTTCCCTTAGGCCGCTCGGGCAACCCACCTCGTTCCGGGCGGGCCGGAACGGTGTCTCAGCCTACTGGCGTGGGTGCGGGGATGCCGAATCGGTCCGGCGGGGTGCGGAAGACTCGCCGACGATCGGCTGTCGTGGGTTTTCGACGCCTCGCGCGACCTCTGGCAGTATGACGGCCATGGTTCGTCGCCGGATACGGCGTCGGCTGTCCGGCGCCGCCATCGCCGCACTCCTCATGAGTGGGGCGATCTGGGGAGCGCCGTCGATTGCCGCCGCGCCCGCGCCCCCGGCCGATTCCGGTTCCGCCGAGGGGCCGCCTCCGGCGCTGGACGATCCCCGTCCGGCCACCGCGTCGATCGACCACATCGAACCGATCAACGATCGCTGGTTGCGCGTGTTCGTCGACTCCCCGGCGATGGGGCGCACGGTGCAGGTGCAGGTGCTGCTGCCGGCGGACCGCGGCCATCCGCGCCCGACCCTCTATCTGCTCGACGGGCGCAGCGCGAGCAACGAGTACAACAACTGGACCGAGCGCGGTGGTGCGGTGCAGTTCTTCGCCGATAAGGATGTCAACGTCGTTCTCACGATCGGCGGCCCGGCGGGGTACTACACGGATTGGCAGCATCCGGATCCGGTGCTCGGCACCAACAAATGGGAGACGTTCCTCACCCGGGAACTCCCGCCGTTGATCGACGCGACGTTCGAGGGCAACGGCCGCGATGCGGTGGAGGGTGTCTCGATGGGCGCGGAGGCGGCGATGATGCTGGCGATGCGCGATCCGCAGGCGTATGTGGCGGTCGCCGCCCACAGCGGTTGCTACGCAATGGGTTCCGATTTCGGGCAGGCGCAGGCGCGGGCGGTGGTCCGCACCTACGGCGGCGAGCCGGACAACATGTTCGGCAAACAGGAGGATCCCGATTGGCTCGCTCACGACGTGATGATGCACGCCGACACCCTGCGCGGTAAGGCGATCTTCCTGTCCGCCGGTTCCGGTGTGCCGGGGCCCTACGACGTTCCGGGCAATCCGGAAGCGGTCTCGTCGATCGGATTCGGCGGCCCGCTCGAAGCCGGCGCCAACGCCTGCACCATGGCACTCGCGGATCGGCTGGAGCGCATGCAGATCCCGGCGGACGTCGATCTGCGCCCGGTCGGGACGCATTCCTGGCCGTACTGGAAGGACGAGCTGCCGCGGGCCTGGCCGACGCTGGCGGCAGCCCTCGGCGTGCGCTGACCGCGGCGCGGGTTCAGCCGGCGAAGCGGGCGACGGTGTCCGGTGCGGTGGCGAAACCCAGGAACCGATCGTTCTCGTGCGGATCGCCCGCGGTGATCCGCACACCGTCGGTGCCGTAGGGCCGCACCAGGACTCCGGCTTCGGCACTCGCCGTGCCGAACTCCGCGCTGTGCTCGCCCAGCGGCAGCCAGACGAAGTTGGCCTGGGACGCAGGCACCCGGTATCCGGCCGCCAGCAGTGCGTCGCGCATGCGCTCACGCTCGGCCACCACCTGATCGGTGCGGTCGAGCAGTTCGTGCCGCGCCTGCAGGCAGGCCATGGCCGCGGCCTGCGCGAGCCGATTCACGCTGAACGGGATGTGTACCTTCATCAGCGCGGTGATCAGTTCCGGATCACCCACGGCGTAACCGACGCGCAGGCCCGCGAGCCCGTATGCCTTCGAAAAGGTGCGCAGCACAACGACATTCGAGCGACCGCGGCCGATCTCCACGCCGTCGGCCCGGTCGTCGGCGGGCAGGCGCAGATACTCGAAGTACGCCTCGTCGAGCACCACCAGCACGTCCTCGGGGATCGCGTCGAGGAAGCGGGTCAGTGCGGCGCGGCCGTACGCCGTGCCGGTGGGGTTGTTCGGATTGCAGACGAAGACGAGCCGGGTGCGCTCGGTGACCGCGGCCGCCATCGCATCCAGGTCGTGCGCGAATTCGTCGTTCAGCGGTACCGGCACCGCCGTCGCGTTGCCGACCTGCGTGACAATCGGATACGCCTCGAACGAGCGCCAGGCGAACACCACCTCGTCGGCGGGAGAGGCGCACGTGATCTGCACCAGTTCCTGGCACAGTGCGACGCTGCCGCAGCCGATCGCGACGTTCTCGACCGCTACGTCGTGGAACTCGGCGAGGGCTGCTCGAAGTTCGCCGGAGGAGTTGTCCGGGTACCGGTTGATGAGTTCGGCCGCCTCGGCGATCACCTTGGCGACACTCGGCAGCGGGCCCTGGGTGGTTTCGTTGCTGGCCAGTTTCACGGCGCCCGGATGGCTGCGACCCGGAGCGTAAGCCGGAATGGACTCCAGGTCCGGACGAATACGAGCACTCACCCCCACACCTTAATTCCTCGCACGTCGCGGCGGCTCGGCGCGGTTGTCTCGAAGGTCCCGCCGGTACGAACCGCCTGGGCGGTATGTCGGAAAATTTTCCGAGGAATGGGTACTTCCGTGCAACTTCTCCCGAATGTGACGGATGCGAACTACCCTGGTTTCATGTCGGGCATCTATCGAGATGAAGCACCATTGCGCGACAGCGGGCAGGTGGTCGACGGCGCTCCGGAACCGTCGGCCGGAGGTCGGGTGCCCATCACGGTGATCGAGCCGGAGGGCTACGCGCGCGGCGGCATCGTCGTACTCCACGAGTCCCGTCAGTTTGCCGATGTATTGCTGGAAATGATGAAATCGCTGGCCGGTGAAGGCTGGATCATGGTGGCGCCCAATCTGTTCCACCGCTTCGATCGGCAGCGGGGCCACGGGGACGGCGCGGGGGCGGTCAACGACCGTGATCTCGCCGCCGTCGGGGCGCGCCTATCCGACGGGCCGGGCGCTGTCGCCACCGCCGTCGCGGGTGGCGCCGAGGCCGAGCAGGTGTTCGGCGAGGATCTGTTCGCCGACTTCGACGCCTGTTTCGACTGGCTGGTCGGCCGCGGGGTCTTCGCGGACACCGTCGGCGTGCTCGGCTTCGACAACGCCGGCACGGCCGCGCTGCTGGTCGCCACGAACCGGCCCATCGGGGCCGCGGTGAGTGTGGCCGCACCCGGCATCGTGGAACCGCTGACCGCGGAGGCCACCGCACTGGTGGAGGCCGCCCCGCAGCTGCAAGCCCCCTGGCTCGGCCTCTACGGCAACGACGATCCGGTCAACCCGTGCGACCACGTCGAACGCCTCCGTGACGCGGCGGCGCGGGCTTCGGTGGCCACGCTGGTCGTGTGCTATCCCGGTCTGCATCACCGCCCGGACCATCCCGGCTTCGATATGGCCGACTTCGAGCAACTGCCCGAGGAGGAGAAGCGGCAGTTGATCGACGCACAGACCAGAATCTTCGATTGGTTCGACAGTCACCTACGTTGACCAGCCGTTTTGCGTCCTGACCGGTTGCTCTGTACTCTTGCCTCTCGGCGGTTCGAAAGGACCGGCGCCCTCGAAAGAAGGCTCCAGGAGGCGTGCCAGAGCGGCCGAATGGGACTCACTGCTAATGAGTTGTCCCTTCACGGGGACCGGAGGTTCAAATCCTCTCGCCTCCGCCACGCCCGGGTAACCGGGCACACAACTGAACAAGACCTGCGCCCGTAGCTCAACGGATAGAGCATCTGACTACGGATCAGAAGGTTGGGAGTTCGAGTCTCTCCGGGCGCGCAGAAAGAAGGCCCCGCCGCATTGCGGCGGGGCCTTCTTCGTATTCCGTCGGGAAAGCCGGTTTACCCTGGCCGGGTGGAGGATCGCGCGGCAGGGTGGGAGATCGTGCGACCGCGCCAGGTGGCGGATGGGTTAGCGATGCTCGGGTATCGCGATCGTGCCGACAGCCCCTTGGAGCTGCGGGTGGCGGTGATTCCGGCAATTACCGTGGCGGTTGATTTCGGTGGGGGTGGGCTGGTTGTGGAGACGACCGAGTCCAGTCGGACGAATGGGGGGATGGTGGCGGGGTTTTCCGGGGGGCTGACGGGGATTCGGGCTGAGCGGGCGGCGTGTGTCGAGGTGCGGATGTCGCCGTTGCGGGCGTATTCGGTGCTCGGGGTGGGGCCGGGGGAGTTGGGTGCTGTTGTGGGGTTGGACGAGGTGTGGGGGGCGTCGGCGGAGCGGCTGCGGGCGCGGTTGGCGGAGGCGGGGGAGTGGGAGGAGCGGTTCGCGCTCACGAGAGGGTTTCTGGCGCAACGCTTCCGGCCCGATCGCATACCCGATCCGGAAGTTCGTGCGGGCTGGAATCGCATCGTGGCGACCCGCGGGCAGGTGCGAGTCGCCGAACTGGCCGAGTCGTGTGGCTGGAGTCGCAAACGGTTGTGGACGCGATTCGAATCGCAGATCGGGCTCACTCCGAAACGCGCCGCGATGCTGGTGCGGTTCCGGCATGCGGTGGAGGGGCTGGTGGCGGGCCGGCCGGCCGCCGATGTCGCGGCCTCCTGCGGGTACAGCGATCAGGCACACATGTCCCGGGAGATCGCGAGTTTCGCCGGTCGCACGCCGGGCACGCTCGCACGTGAGACGCACACCCTGATCGGGCAGCACCGCTACCGGGCCTGGGGAACATTTTTTCAAGACCCGGCGGGGGTGGCCGGCCGACAGTGAGGGCCCGAACGAGAAAGGGCCGGCCATGGCAGACGACGATCTTCACGATTTCGAACACGCGACTTTCACCCATGAGGGCAAGTCCCGCACGATCTTTCGGCAGGGCAGCGGGCCCGCGGTGATCGTCATGGCGGAATTCCCGGGCATCTCGCCGGATGTCTTCGACTTCGCCCGGCGGGTGGCGCGCATCGGCTGCACGGCGGTGGTGCCGCATCTGTACGGGAATCCGGGGCGGGACCCGGATCCCGCGGCGCACGGCACGCTCGCCGCGGTGGCGAATATCGCCGGTCAGTTCGGGCCGATCTGCGTCAGCCGGGAGTTCGTTGTGCTGGCGACGGGACGCACCTCACCGGTGGTGCAGTGGTTGCGGGCGCTGGCCGAGGCCGAGCATCGGCGGTGCGGCGGGCCCGGAGTCGGGGCCGTCGGGATGTGTTTCACCGGGGGATTCGCACTGGGGATGGCTGTGGACGATCGGCTGGTCGCACCGGTGCTCTCCCAGCCGGGTCTGCCGCTGGGTTTCACCGCGCGGCAGAAGAGCTCGATCGACGTCTCGCCCGACGATCTCGACCGCATCAAACAGCGTTGTGCCGCAGGGCTTTCCGTGCTGGGCCTGCGTTTCCGCGGGGACCGCCGCTCACCGGCGGAGCGTTTCGACTTCCTGCGCGCGCAGCTCGGCGACGCGTTCATCGCCATCGAACTCGACGACGCCGCGGCCAACCCGGAGGGCGTACTGAGCGCGCATTCGGTGCTCACCGAACATCTCATCGACGAACCGGGCGAACCGACTCAGGCCGCGCTGCATCGCGTGCTGGATTTCCTCGCCGAACGGCTCGAGGTTCCGGGGCGCGTGAACCGCTGAGTCCGGCGCCTCACAACCACGCGGGCAGATTCGGCAGATATCCGGTGAGCCCGACGCCGTCGCTGCGGCCGATCAACCATGCCAGCAGCTCCGCTGCGGGGCCGGAAATGGTGTCGGAAGGGTCGGGGCCCACCTTGGCGGTGAAATCGGTGTCGGTGGCGACGAGAGTGAAGCTCGGGGGCGGCGGCTGATCGGGGTCGGAGGTCATCGGTTTGGCATCGGCGGGGCGGTGGGCGGAGGCCGCGTGGTCGAATCCGGCGGCCACCTCCGGCAGCATCCGGGCCACGAAGGCGGCCGGCCAGTCGGCGGGCCGGTAGCCGATGTTCAGGTCGACGCGGTGAATCTCGATCTCGCGCAGGCGCAACCACGGCACCACGGCGGCGGCCAGTTCCTTACCCGTGCGCGCCCGCACGCGGTACTGCCAGCGTTCCGGCGGCATGGCCCGGGCCAGGCCGAGAAAGCGATCCGCGGACGCGCGCAGGTCGCTCAGCTGCTCGGCGAGGGGGCGCGGCGCACCGGCCTCGATATCGGAGTCGCGCAGCAATTGGCTTGCGTACTGCGGGGTTTCGATGCCCGTGCGGGCCCACAGCAGCAGGTTCACCAGTCCGTCGGCATTGCGGGACAGGTGGGCCAGCAGATGGCCGCGAGTCCAGCCCGGCAGCAGTGACGGTTCGGCGATATCGCTGTCGTGCAACGCTTCCACCGCGCCGAACAGGGACTCGGTCGCCGCGTGCACGGCTTCGAGCAGGTCGACGGGAACGGATGATTCCGGCGCTTCGCTGGTCACCCGGGTGACCCTACCCAGCGCTGGGAACGCCCGCTGGGCGAACTCGATTGCCGTCGGATAACTGTTCAGGTTCCCGACAGCTGATCGTCGACTCGGCAGGATAGGTATCACCGGTGGGAACCAGTCATCTGCTCCGATTCGCCCTCGCCGGCGCCGTGCTCTGCGCGGCCGCCGCCTGTTCGTCCGGCGGTAGCGAACCGCAATGGCACACCGACCGGGACCGGCCGCTGGTCGTATCGCTCGACGACCTGTCCGCCCGCACGGGCGGTGGCGCGGCCGTCGCCTTCGGCACACCGCCGCACGGCCGTCTCGACCGCACCGCCGACGGCTCCGTGCGCTACACGCCGGAGCCCGGCTACCAGGGCGAGGACACCTTCACGGTGACCACCTCCGATGCGGTGCACCTCTACACCACCGATATCGCGCCGCTCGGCGACTTCGGCGGCACCACGGTGCAGGGCAGCGGATTCGGGTCCGCGTGGACGCCGGTGCCGGGTTCGGCCGACGAGTTCTACGGGCTCACCGACCGCGGCCCGAACGTCGACGGGCCCGGCAAGAACGAAAAGCTCGTTCCCATACCCACTTTCGTGCCGAAGATCGGCAAATTCCGGCTGACCGGAACGCGCGCGGTACTGGAATCCACGATCGACCTGAAGAACCGCGCGGGCGTCGGTTTCAACGGATTGGTCGACACCGCCGCGTCGACCGGGGAGACCATGCGCGACCTGGACGGTCATACCTTGCCGCCCATCGATCACGGCCTGGACCCGGAGGGACTGGTCGCCCTGCCCGACGGCACCTTCTGGGTCTCGGACGAATACGGTCCGTTCCTCGTGCACTTCGACGCGTCCGGCACCGAAATCGACCGTCTCGCACCGGGTTCCGGCCTGCCGCGGGAACTGACGATGCGAACGCCGAATCAGGGAATGGAAGGTCTCACCGTCACGCCGGACGGCCGGCGACTTGTCGGTGTGATTCAAAGTGGTTTGCAGACACCGGGTTTGGATTCGGCGCGGGAAGTGCCGATGACCCGGATCGTCACCGTCGATCTGCAGACCCGTGCCGTCGCCGAATTCGTCTATCCGCTCGAGGATCCGAAGCGCAAACTAGCCGTATCCGAAATCACCGCACTGGACGACCACACCTTTCTCGTGGACGAACGTGACGGTGAACTCGCGCCCAAGGCGAACAAGAAACTGTGGACGATCGATCTGAACGGCGCCACCGATATCGGACCCCGAGCGAATGTGCCCGGCACCCGCTACGACCCGAATCTCGGCCTGCTCGTCGGTGACACACCGCTGGAAACCTATGTCGGCAAGGTATCGACCGCCGACGGGATCGCCGCGCTCGGCAAGGCCGGCATCACCCCGGTCGCGAAGAAATCGAACCTGGACCTCGCCGGACTGGTCGCGGGATTGAATCCGGCCGGCGCATTCTTCGGCCACGACAAAATCGAAGGCGTCGCCACCACCGACGGCGGCCGCACGCTCTACATCTCCGACGACAGCGATTTCGGCTTGGCCGGCAGCACCGGCAGCGCGGCGCCCTTCGGCCTGAAACCGAAGATCTTGCCGGACGGCCGCCAGGACACCGGTGAAATTCTGCGGGTCGACACCGGGGCGCTTCCGGCGCGGACCACGACGCATACCGTCACCGTCTCGGTGGGCTAACCGGCATTCTCAGGCTATACCCAAGTTCCGCACAAATGCATGCCAGTCGGCGCTGTCATCGTAGGGATATGAACACAGTTGTCGAGGTACTGGTAATGGGCGTCATACTGGCCACCTTCGCGGCCATGGCGATCGCGGGCGCGGTGGCGGAATCGGCGCCCCGCTCGCTGGTCATGCTGGGGAACGAGGAGCCGGAGGCCGTGCGCGCTTCCGCCCGTCGCCGCTGATCGCACGCTGCGCGACCCAGATCTGCACGGCGAGCGCGATCAGCCACAGCGACATGGATCCGACCTGGATGCGCTGGGCGATGCCCAGTGCGTAATTGCCCGGCAGATTGTCGGCGATCAGCATCCACGCCGTCGCGGCCGAGCCGATGATCAGGATCCACAATCCGGAATGCCGCAGAATCGGCCAGCGCCGATAGCGGAAGGCGGCGACACTGAACGCGATCATCGCCACGAATATCGACGTGACCGCCAGCGTGCTGGTCAGCGCGTGAATCTGGTGCAATTGCGGAAACATGCCGCTGTCCGACGGCGGGCACGGCCCCGAGCAGGTGTGCAAGGGCCATTGCGCATCGGCGATCGTGGACGCGCCGAAACAGCCCAGCGCCACCCAGCCCACGGTCGACAGACGCCGCCGCGAGAAGACGAACATCGCCGCGACCGCGGAAATCAAGGTGAGTGAACCGGCGATGGTGTCGCCGAGATCGAACACCCAGCGAAAAGGACGGCCCTCGGCATCCAATTCGCTGAGGAATGACCTGATCGGGTTCAGATGGATCGGCAGGACGAACTCCAGGATCCACGACGAATAGCAGACGCCCGCGACGGCGACGGCGGCCGCGATCAACGAGCGGACGAGGCGGAACCGCACCCGCACCGGCGCGTGGTCTCGCTCCAGTACGGCCACCGCACCGGATTCGTCCGCCGCACGATCGTGCGGCCCGCTCGGCGTCATTGCCCTCGTTTCACGTCATCGCCCACGTTCGGAATGTGCGGGATTCCCGTTGCAATGTCGGCTGCACTTCCATCATGGTCTATCGCCCCGACAAAGCCGACTGCACCCGATCCGCGGCGGCGACCGAATTCTCGTGTTCCCAGATCCGCACCACCAGCCACCCCGCGGCGGTGAGCCGCGCATCGGTATCGCGGTCGCGCGCCACATTGCCGGCCAATTTCTCCGCCCACCACTCGGCGTTGTTCTTCGGATAGGTGGCGTGTTCGGGGCAGCGGTGCCAGAAACACCCGTCCACGTACACCGCCACCTTGCGACGCGGGAACACCAGGTCGGCGCGGCGACGCAGACCCGGAAGCGGAGCGCGGTCCACGAAATAACGCAGGCCCCGCCGGTGCAGTTCGGTACGCAGCGCGGTCTCCGGGGCGGTACCCGTCCGCCGCTGCCGGGCCATCCGGGCACTGGTCACCGCGTCGGTGAGGGGACGGCCGGAACTCATGCACAACCCTTACAGCGTCCACCGGCGGGCCGGTGTTCCCGGGGCCCGATTCGGTGACCGATTCGACACTTCACACCGCCGCCGAGACGTACGGGATACCCGCACCCTCCCGCGGCAGGCCTCCCATGCGGATCAGGTGGTTCTCCATATCGGTGATGAAGCCGGGCGGAAAGCGCAGCGTGCCCCGCGCGGCGCGACGCAGGAAACCGGCGGTCGCGCGGGCCGACAGCAGGCGGGCATCGTCGAGGAACCAGCGCAGATCCTCGTACGGCTCGTGTACCGGCCATGTCGACACCGGGACCCGATACGCCTTACCGGCATGGCCCCACGCCGCCGTGGGCCAGCGATGCGCGGTCAGCGGCGCGTACTCCGCGGCCACCCCGTCGACCGGGGCGGCCAGGCGGGACCCGATCCACGACGCCATCCGCACACTCACCGCATTGCCGACCAGCTTCCACCGATGTCCGGGACGCACCCCTGCGGCGGCGAGTGCGGGCGCGGTCCAGTCGTGGGAAAAGCCTTGCAGCCGTTCGGCATCGGTGATTCCGGGGGTGACGATCTCACCGGCGGGCAATCGGACCGCGGGCGGACTGGCGATACCGAGCCCGGACCCGCCCTTCAACGTCGGCACCGCATTCACCGCCCAGCCCAGTCCGCGCACCCCCTCGGTCCAGTAGAAGCCACAGGGATCCACCTCGGGATCGCCGATCGTGCGCGGCCCGGCATCGGTGCCGAACAGCACGGGCCGCGGATCCTCCGACCGCGACGCCAGCATCAGCACCCGCTGTCGCCGCTGCGGCAGCCCGAACGCGCGCGCGTCGACCACTCGATAGGCCCAGGTGTAGCCCAGCTCCTCCAATGCGGCCGTGATGTGCCGCATCGCCTGCCCGCGCCCCAGCTGCAACATGAACGGGACGTTCTCGATCAGCAGCCAGCGCGGCCCGCGCTTGCGGCGAACCAGCCGGAACACCTCGTCGACCAGGCCCGACCGCTCGCCGGTGATCCCCGCCGTCCGTCCCGCCTGCGAGAGGTCCTGGCAGGGAAATCCGGCCGCCACCAATTCGGTTCCGGCGGGCAGCGCGCGCAGGCGGGTGACATCGGCGTGGGTTTCGACCTCGGGGAAGCGGGCGGACAGGACCGCGCGTGCGCCGGGGTCGATTTCACAGAGCAGCTCGGAATGCCAGCCATGGGCGCTGAGCCCGAGTTCCAACCCCCCGATTCCGGCGAACAACCCGACCATCCGCGTGTTGTTCACAGCCGGTGGTCCTTTCGCCCGAATCCCCGTCGGGCACCGGCGCGGTCGCGAAGGGCCCGGGTGTGGAGGTTACTCGAGCAGGTGGGGGACGTCAGCAATCAGTGGGGTGTTCTGCGGATGTGCACTGGAAGGTGGGACGGGTTGACGAGCGGCTGTGCTGTTCGGGCGTGTGCAGTGGTGTAGCGGTCGAAAATCGGTTGGCGGGCGGCGCGAGCGCTGGCAATCTGGAAGGTCGTACGCGCGCCCGGTCGGGGGCCGGGGCGGTGCGGTGGTGATCGATCGGCGAAAGACGACCTGGCGAAGGGGGATTGTTGTGTCCGTCGCTACGACGGAGACCGTATCCGATTCGGAGGACGACAGAACCGGAACGGTCGACGAAAACTTCGGCGCCCGAGTGACGGGTGCGGGTTCGCTGCGGCGTCTGTGGCCGGAGATCCGGCCCTATCGGGCGGCGCTGTTCGGCAGTGCCGTGCTGTCGGGGCTCGGCATGCTGTGCGATATCGCGTTGCCGTTCGTCACCGCGCGGATCGTCGACGGCCCGGTCGCGCAGCGGAATTTCGGCGGCATCTGGGGGCCGATCGGGCTGGTGGTGGGGCTGGCGGTGCTCAGCACGGTCACCTCGTGGTGGCGGCGGTGGATCATCGCGGCGCCGGCGAGCCGGCTCGAGGTGTCCTTGCGCGGCAAGCTCTTCCAGCGTTTGCAGGTGCTCTCGGTCGGCGTGCACGACGGGATGGAGTCGGGACAACTAACCTCGCGGGCGATCACCGACATGTCCACCCTGCGGCGCTTCTTCGCCTTCGTCGCGCCCTCGCTGATGTCGCTGAGTGCGACGCTGGGCGTCGGCGTGGCACTGCTGTTCGTCCTGAGCTGGCAGATCGGGCTGATCGAACTGCTCATCGCGGTTCCGCTCGTTCTGCTCGCGTTGCAATTCGAACAGGGTTACGGTCGCGCCTCGCGTCGCGCGCAGGACCAGTCCGGGCATCTCGCCACGACGGTCGAGGAGTCCGCGCAGGGTATCCGCGTGCTGAAGGCGTTCGGCCGCGGCCCGTGGTTCGGTCGCCGGTTCCGCGCCGAGGCGCGGGAGCTGCAATCCCTCGAGCTGGCCATGGTGCGGTTGGCGGCACGGTTGTGGACGGCGTTGAACACGTTGTCCGCGTTGGGTATCGCGGCCGCGCTCGCCGTCGGCGGATATCTGCTCACCGAACAGGCGATGACGGTCGGCGCCCTGGTCGCCGGTATCACGCTGACCACCTACCTGCAGTGGCCGATCATGGGCTTCGGCTTCCTGCTGGCCGAGATGAACCACGCCCGCACCGCGGCGCAACGGTTCTGGGAGGTGATCGACACACCCGTCGAGATCACCGATCCGGAACATCCCGTGGCCCCGCCGCGGCCGCTGCGTGGTGAATTGCGTTTCGACCGGGTGCGTTTCCGCTTCCCGGACGCCGATCGCGATCTGCTGCACGACATTTCGCTGCGGCTGCGGCCGGGCGAGACGGTCGCGGTGGTCGGCGCCACCGGCAGCGGTAAGTCGGCGCTGCTGGGTCTGGTGCCGCGACTGTTCGACGTCGCGGCGGGCGCGGTGACGATCGACGGGATCGACGTGCGCTCGATGCGGCTGTCGGATCTGCGTTCGCAGGTCTCGGTGGCCTTCGAGGATCCGGTGCTGTTCTCGGCCAGCGTGCGCGAGAACATCACCCTCGGTTATCCCGACGCCGGCGAGGACCGGGCCCGCGGGGCACTCGAGGTGGCCTGCGCCGCGCGGTTCGTCGACGAGTTGCCGTGGGGCCTGCGCACCCGGATCGGAGAGCAGGGCCTGAGCCTGTCGGGCGGGCAGCGGCAGCGCCTGGCGCTGGCGCGAGCCGTGCTGGACCGGCAGAAACACTCCGGCGGGCACATCGTGGTCCTGGACGACCCGCTCTCCGCCCTGGACGTGAGCACCGAGGAACAGGTCCAGGTGCGGCTGCGCGAGGCGCTGGCCGGAGCCACCGTGCTGCTGGTGGCCCACCGCCCGTCGACCGCGGCGTGGGCGGATCGGGTCGCCGTCCTCGACGGCGGCCGCATCATCGCCGACGGACCTCACGAACGACTACTCGAAACCTGTTCGCGCTACCGGGAATTGATGGGAGGTGAGCTCGATGCCGGAGAACCCGAGCGAGGACGCAGCTTCGCGCACGAACACTGACCGGGCGGGCACGATCACCGGCCGCCCGGACGCGGCGGCCCGTGACGACGCAGCCCGGGCCCTGCGCGTCGACGCCGATTCCGAGGCCGACTGGCGGGGCGTAGCGGCCGAGGAGGGCGAGCAGACCGATGCGGTCAACCTCGCCCTGGCGGCACGGTCGCGCCGGCTGCTGTGGTCGCTGATCCGGCCCTACCGCCGGTGGGCGGCCGCCGCGCTGGTGCTGATCGTGATCGACAATGCCGCCCTGGTGGCGACGCCGCTGTTCGTCGCCCACGGCGTCGACACCGGGGTGGGCCGCGCGCTCGACGGCGACTGGTTGCCGCTGGCGCTGGCCGTGGGCGGCATTCTGGGCTGCACCGCGCTGGGCGGCGTGACGACCTTTCTCTTCCTGCGCATCTCCGGCCGGTTGAGCCAGCAGGTGCTGTTCGATCTGCGGCTGCGGGTCTTCACGCACGTGCAGCGGCTCTCGATCGATTTCCACGAGAACTACACCTCCGGCAAGATCGTCGCGCGGCTCACCAGTGATCTGGAATCGCTCGAGGATCTGCTCGAGCGTGCGCTCAACGACGCGCTGAGCGCCGTACTGTCGGTGGTGACGATCGCCGCGATCCTGCTGTGGCTCGATATTCCGCTCGCCGCGGTGGTGCTGGTCGGTTTCGTCCCGCTGGTTTTCGTGACGCGCTGGGCGCAGCGGCGCCAGCGGGCCGGCTACCGCCGCACCCGAGGGGCGATCGCGAAGGTGGTCGTGCATTTCGTCGAGACCATGGGCGGAATCCGTGCGGTGCAGGCCTTCCGGCGCGAGGAACGCAACGAGGCCATTCTGGTCGACTCCGATGCCGAATACCGGGCCGCGAATATCAGTGCGCTGCACGGGATGGCGGCCTACATCGGCCTGGTTCGGTTGATCAGCAATGTGACGAACGTCGTCATCCTGGTCGTCGGTGCGTGGCGAGTCATCCACGGCCACACCGAAATCGGTGTGCTCGCGGCCTTCCTGCTGTACCTGCGGCAGTTCTACGGCCCGCTGGACGAATTGGCCCAGGTGTTCAACTCCTATCAGTCCGCGGCGGCCGCGCTGGAGCGGATATCGGGCGTGCTGGAGGAGCGGCCGAGTGTGGCCGAACCCGATGCCCCACATCCGCTCGAGCGCGCGCGAGGTGAACTGCGCCTGACGGATGTCGTCTTCGGCTACCCGAGCCGGGACGATGTGTCCGGCGGCGAGGCGCGCCCCGCGCGGTCGGTGCTGCCGCGGTTCTCGCTCACCGTCGAGGCCGGTCAGATCGTCGCGCTGGTCGGTGCCACCGGTGCCGGAAAGTCGACCCTGGCCAAGCTGATCGCGCGGTTCTACGACCCCGTGTCGGGCACGGTGTCGCTGGACGGCATCGACCTGCGCACGATCGCCGACGCGGAGCTGCGCCGTGCGATCGCGATGGTGACGCAGGAGTCGTACCTGTTCTCCGGTTCCGTCGCCGACAACATCCGGCTCGGCCGGCCCGACGCCACCGATGCCGAGGTGTTCGCGGCGGCCCGTGCGGTCGGACTGTACGACTTCGTGATGTCGCTGCCGGACGGATTCGACACCGATGTGCGCAAACGCGGCGGGCGGTTGTCGGCCGGTCAGCGTCAGCTCGTCGCCTTCGCTCGTGTCTTCCTGGCCGATCCGGCGGTGATCGTGCTGGACGAGGCCACCTCGAGCCTCGACATTCCGGGCGAGCGGCAGGTACAGCGCGCGCTCGAGACCGTGCTGCGCGGGCGCACCGCGGTGATCATCGCGCATCGGCTGTCGACCGTCGCCATCGCCGACCGGGTGCTGGTGATGGATTCCGGGCGCATCGTCGAGGACGGGACGCCCGCGGATCTGATCGCATCGACCGGACGTTTCGCGGCGCTGCACACCGCGTGGCGCGAATCGCTGGTGTAGCGCAGGTGAACAACTCGCGCGCCGCGACCACACCGCGAGCCCGGTTGTCACCTACGGTAGAGGGGTGAGTAAGCCAGTCCAGGGCAATTCCGAGACCGCCCAGGCGAGCGAGGCCGGGGCGCCCCGCTGGCCGGCGGTGCTCACCTGGCGCGCGCACGACGCGTCCCGGATCGAATCGGTCCGCGTGGTCCTCACCGGTAACCGGATCCGCGCCTCCGGCCGCATCATCGCCGGGGGCTGCGGTGAACATCCCGCGTTCAGCGCGTCCTACGACCTGGTCACCGACGAGGTGGGCCGCACGAAGCGGCTGTCGCTGCGCAGTACCGTCGCCTCGGGTGAACGGCACGCCTCGATCGCCCGGGACGAGGAGAACTACTGGCTCGTCGATGCCGGCGGCACGCACGTGCGGTCCATGTTCGGCGGTGCGCTGGATGTGGACGTGGTGCTGAGCCCGCTCTTCAACACCCTGCCGATTCGCCGTTTCGGGCTGGCGCACGCCACCGAGGACGTGCAGGTTCCGGTTGTCTACGTGCGGGTTCCGGATCTGCTCGTACAGGAGGCGATCCTCACCTACAGCAGCGGCGCCGACGGGATCCATGTGCTCTCGCCGGTGTCGAGCGCGACCGTGACCGTCGACGACGACGGATTCGTCCTCGACTATCCGGGCCTCGCCGAGCGGGTCTGACCCCGCTCCGTGCTCAGTCCAGGGAGCGGATCACGCCGCCCCGGCGTCCCGCATCGCGCAACCGTTCCAGCCAATCCTGATCGCCGGGGCGGATATCGGTGATGTCCCAGCGCCGCAGGGTGTCGTAGCGGTCGCGTTCGCTGTAGCCCGCGTCGATCAGCTCGCCGAGGGTGCCCTCGTCGCGCAGGCTGTCGCGCGCGGCCTCGAGCAGGCGCAGCGCGTCATCGATCGCCTCGGTGAGTGCGGCCGCGTTCGGTTCGCAGATCGCGCGCACCAGCTCGGGCGCGGTCGCGGCGACCCGCGTGCCGTCGCGGAACGATCCGGCGGCCAGACCCAGAGCCAGATCGCCGCCCGCGGCTCCCGCGACCGCCAGCGCCTCGGCCAGCACGTGCGGCAGATGTGAGATGCGGGCCACCGCGCGGTCGTGTTCGTCCGACAGCACCGGCACCACGATCGCACCGCAGTCCAGCGCCAGCCGCGCGACCCGATGCCACGGTTCGGCGCGGGTACCCGGGTCCACGCCGAGCGCCCAGGCCGCGTCGCGAAACAGATCGGGAGACGATGCGGCCCAGCCGGATTCGGCCGTCCCCGCCATCGGATGCCCGCCGACGTAGCGCGCACCCAGTTCCTGGCGGTGGACCTCGGCGCGCACCGGTTCCTTCACGCTCACCACATCGGTCAACGGGCAGTCGGGCGCGAACGTCTTCACATCGGCGAGAACGGTATCGATGGCCGGCATCGGCACCGCCAGCACGATCAGCGCGTCGTCGGCGGCGGCCCGGGACAGCACCGCCGCGATATCGGATCCGACGTCGAATCCGTCGGCCCGGGCGGCCTGCGCACCCGGAGCCGACCGGTTGTAACCCCAGGCCCGGTAGCCGGCCGCGGCCGCCGCGCGCAGCAGTGAACCGCCGATCAAACCCGTACCCAGTACGCACACCGAGGAATTCCGATCGCCTGTCATCGGATCAGATTCGCATACGACTTCAACATTTCCACCGAAGCCGACTACCGTTGCGGCCATGGCACAGCGCTCGAGCACGAACAGGGCCGCGTCGGACGATTACGACGATGTGGAAGGGTTCGCCGTGGCGGTCGTCCGCGAAGACAGCACGTGGCGCTGCAGCCCGCTCAGCGCCGCGGCACTGTCGAGTCTGTCCGCGGCCGAGGACGAACTGCGCGCCCTGCGCAGCACCGGTGCGGTATTCGGACTGCTGGACGTCGACGACGAATTCTTCATCGTCCTGCGGCCGGGTCCGACCGGGAGCCGGTTGCTGATCTCGGACGCCACCGCGGCGATCGATTACGACATCGCCGTCGAGGTGCTCGACGCGCTGAATGTCGAAGTCCCCGATATCGATCCGGACGAACTGGATGAGATCGATCCGTGGGAGGAAGGCGATCTGGGTGTGCTGGCGGACCTCGGCCTGCCCGAGCCCGTGCTCAGCGTGATCCTCGCGGAAACCGATCTGTATCCGGACGAACAGCTGGGAATGGTCGCGCAGCGGCTGGGCTTCGCCGACGAATTCTCCGCGGTCCTGGACAAGCTGCACCGTTGAGCCCGGGGGCAGCGCCGAGTCCGGGGTCACCTCCGGGAGACGAGGACCTCGTCCGGGCCGCCCTCGCCGCCGCGGCGCAGACCGACCCGCGCGACGTCCCGGTCGGCGCGGTCGTCTTCGACGCCAACGGCCGCGAACTGGCCCGGGCGGGCAACGCCCGGGAGGCACTCGGCGACCCGACCGCGCATGCCGAGATCCTGGCGCTGCGCCGCGCCGCCCAGGTGTACGGCGACGGCTGGCGGCTCGAGGGCGCGACGCTGGCGGTGACGTTGGAACCGTGCACGATGTGCGCCGGAGCGCTGGTCCTGGCCCGGGTCCGCCGCGTCGTCTTCGGCGCCTGGGAGCCCAAGACCGGTGCGGTCGGCTCGCTCTGGGACGTGGTGCGTGACCGTCGCCTCAACCATCGGCCCGAGGTCCGAGGGGGCGTGCTGGAGGCCGAATGCGCGGCCGTCCTGGACGCCTTCTTCCGCGCTCAACGCCCCTGAGCTCTGCTCCCGGTGTCGCTGACCACGCGATTTCGGTTTCGCCGCGCCCGTCCGGTAAAGTCACCTGCGGTGGCGTGTCCGAGCGGCCTAAGGAGCACGCCTCGAAAGCGTGTGTGGGGTAACCCCCCACCGAGGGTTCAAATCCCTCCGCCACCGCCACAAGCCCCCATCCGGTTCCGGGTGGGGGCTTCGTCGTTGTCACCCGCTCGTTGTCACCCGGCCGAACCGGTGCGTACCTTCGGCGCGTCCGGGTCGTGGCGGACGGCCTTGAAGTAGCTGATCCGAGTCGGCTCGGTGGGCAGCACCGTGGTGTCGGTGCCGCCGCTGTGACCGGGCCGCTCGATCACCACCGGCGGGCATTTCACTCCCTCGACCCGCACCGTCCGGTGTGCCCGCACAACCAGGTTGAACGGTGTCTCGGTCTCGGAGATCCCGCCGACCACCCGGCAGTGCTGCCACGCCTCGATCAGGTAGGTCTCGTCCGTGTCGTTGGTGCAGGTCGTCTCCGTGCACGACACACCCGCGGGAAACGGCTGTGCGGAGGCCGAGGGGGCGAGGGCGGCGATCGCGGCGCATATGGCGCCCGAAGCGATGCCTTGCCGGGTCGCGGCGATCGGGTGGATTTACCACGGGTGGGGAGTCGCCGGAATCGCGCGCGTACGGGAGGTGATTGCTCGCGGTTCACTGCGTGTCGTCGCCTGAGCGGCGACCACTACCGTCGTGAATATTTCTGAAACGCAACTGTTTTCACGACTGCGGGCGGTGGTGGTCGTGATCCGGGCGGGCGATTCGGCCGCGCTCGGGGCGTATTTCGCACGGGAGCGAAGAATTCGGCGGGGCTGCCCGGCGGTTGCCCGGCGGCGGGCGCGCGGCCGGCTCGTGGAGCGTGTCGTACCGTCGTGATCTACTCCACGTTACCGACTGGTAGGAAGCGTTCCATGCTGAGGTAATCTAGCGACCAGTTCGCTGGCGGGACGTTCGCCGATGTGGTCGGCAGTGTGCAAATCAGGTGAGGGACAACAGTTTTGAGCAAAACCGGGAGTCCGGTCGTGCGGACCGCGACGCGCGACGACATCGCCGGAATGGTACGGGTACTGGCCGCGGCCTTCGCCCACGACGATCCGATCGAGGAATACGTCTTTCCGGACGAAAACGTCCGGCACCGGCGCGCGCCCCGGATGTTGCGGACCATGATCGAGCACCGCTTCCTGCCGGCCGGTGGCGCCGAGGTGGCGGAGTTGGACGGCCGCATCGTCGGCGCTCTGCTCTGGTATCCCGCAGGGTACCGGCCGGGCGGGATGCGCGAATTCCTCGCGGGCCCAGTGTTTCTCGCGGGAATGGGCACCGCCGTGGGAAGGGGAACCGAGGTCGACCGGACCATGGATCGGGCGGCACCGGCCGAACCCCATCTGTTCCACGTCTACCTCGGCACCGATCCGGCACTGCAGCGCAGCGGCGTCGGTCGCGCGCTGTACGCGTCGTTCACCGACAAGGCCGACCGGCAGGGCGTACTCCTGTGCGGAATCTGCAAGGACGAGAACGTCGGCTACTACGAGGCCCTGGGTAACGAACGCACCGGGTCCGTCCGGCTGGGCAGGACGGGGCCGGAAATGAACATCATGATTCGCCGACCGCGTCCGCTCTGATCAGCGGGAACTTTCGAGTCGGCCGAGGAGTCGCTGTGTCTGACATTGCCATCGTCGGAATCGGATGCCGGTACGCCGGCGGTATCGATTCGCCCGAGTCCTTCTGGGACTTCGTGATCAATAAACGGGACGGGGTCACCGAGATCCCGGCCGACCGCTGGGATTGGCGGCGCTACTACGACGCCGACCGCCGCACGCCCGGCCGCATGTACACCAAACGCGCCGCCTTCATGACCGGCGATCCGTGGGAGTTCGATCCCGACTTCTTCGGCATCTCCCCGCGTGAGGCGGCCGCCATGGACCCGCAGCAGCGACTCGTCCTGGAAGTGGTGTGGGAGGCGCTCGACGACGCGGGTGTCGCCGGTCGCAGCGCCGGTTCGGGGCTCGGCGTCTACATCGGCGCCTTCACCCTCGATCAGCTGGCGGTATCGGTCGGCGGACCGGCGCTGCCGCATGTCGACATGCACACCGCGGCCGGCGCGTCGTACACGATGCTCTCGAACCGGATCGCCTACGCGCTCAACCTGACCGGCCCGGCGGTCACCGTCGACACGGCCTGTTCCTCGTCGCTGGTCGCCCTGCATCTGGCCTGCCAGGCCATCGAGAGCGGCGACTGCGAATACGCGCTGGCCGGCGGCGTGACCGTGATGGCGCAGCCGGAGCCGTTCGTCTCCATGTGCAAGGGCGGATTCCTCGCCGCCGACGGCCGCAGCAAACCGTTCGACGCCGCCGCCGACGGTTACGGCCGTGGCGAGGGCGCCGGCATCGTGGTGCTGAAGAAGCTCGCCGATGCCGAACGCGACGGCGACCGCATCTACGCGGTGGTCAAGGCCACCGGATCGAATCAGGACGGCCGCACCACGGCCATCACGGTTCCGAACGCGGATTCCCAGGAAGCGCTGGCCAAGACCGTGATCGAGCGCTCCGGAATCCCGGCGCACGAGATCACCTACGTGGAGGCGCACGGCACCGGAACGCCGGTGGGCGACCCGCTGGAACTGCGAGCCATCGGCCGGGCCTACGGCGCCGCCACCGGACGGCCGAACCCGGTCGGCGTCGGCTCGGTGAAGGCGACGCTGGGCCACACCGAGGCCGCGTCGGGGATCGCGAGCGTCATCAAATCGGCGCTGGCCATCACTCACCGCACCATCGCGCCGCAGGGCTGGCTGGACACTCCCAATCCCGATATTCCGTTCGAGGAACTGGGAATTCGCCTCCAGACCGAGGCCGAACAGGTCGGCCCCGAGGTCGAGCGCATGACGGTGGCCGTCAACGGTTTCGGATACGGCGGCACCAATGCGCACGCGATTCTGCAGGAATACCCGGGCGCTCGCGAAAACCGCCGGGCACCACAGCATTTCGGCGTGTTGCCGCTCTCCGCGCGAAACGAGACAGCCGTCCGGCAACTGGCGCGCGGCGTCGCCGAACTGATCGCCGAGGGGGCCGACCCCGGCCGGCTGGCCGAGGCCGCGTGGCGGCGTCGCAATCACCACAACCATCGCGCCGCGGTCACCTTCGGTGACGACACCGAACTGGTCCGGGGCCTGGTGGAGTTGGCGAACGGTGAGGGACGAATCGGTCGCACGGTCGCCAAGCGCACCGCCGAACCGGTGTACGTCTTCACCGGTATGGGCCCGCAGTGGTGGGGTATGGCGCGCGAATTGCTCACCACCGACACCGCTTTCGCCGACGAGGCGCGCCGCATCGACGCCGTGTTCACCGACATCGCGGGCTGGTCCGTCGTCGAGGAGTTGCTGCGTCCCGAAGCGGAGTCGAGGGTCACCTCGACCGCCGTCGCGCAACCGGCGAACTTCCTGGTCCAGGTCGCGCTGTACGCGGCGTTGCGGGAATACGGAATCGAACCCGCCGTCGTCGTCGGTCACAGCGTCGGCGAGGTCTCGGCCGCCTACGTGACCGGAATGCTGTCGCTGCGCGACGCGCTGCTGGTCAGCTACCACCGTGCCCGGTTGCAGGCCACGACGGCCGGAACGGGCGGCATGCTGGCGATCGGATTGCCCGCCGAGGCGGCTCGCGAGGTCATCGCCGGCGACGGCTCGGTCGATATCGCGGCGATCAACTCACCCTCGGCCGTCACGCTGGCCGGTGCGGCCGACCGCCTCGACGAGATCGCCGAAAAGCTCACCGCCGACGGTATTTTCGCGCGCCGGCTACAGGTCGAGGTGCCCTACCACAGTCATCTGATGGATCCGATCCTGGACGAGCTGCGTGCGGTGCTGGCCGGGCTCACCGTCGCCGAACCGCGCATCCCGCTGTACTCCACGGTGACCGGCGAACAGGTCACCACGGCCGACTGGAATGCCGACTACTGGTGCGCGAACGTACGGCAGCCGGTGCGGTTCGCCGATGCGATCACCGCGCTGGTCCGCTCCGGCAACCGGGTGTTCGTCGAGGTCGGCCCGCATCCGGTGCTCGGCGCCAATATCCGCGAGATCCTCATCGGCGCGGGCGAAACCGGGACGACGGTGGCGACCCTGCACCGCAAACAGCAGGACGCCGACAGTCTGCGCCAGACCCTGTCCGGGCTGTACGCGGCCGGAGTTCTCGACATCGACGCGCTGTTCGCGGGGGTGCCGGACCCGGCGCCGCACATCGATCTGCCGCGCTATCCGTGGCAGCGCACCCGGTTGCGCAACGAACTGCCGGAATTCCGGCTGCTGCGCCACGGCACGCCCGACGCGCACCCGATGCTGGGCGATCAGCATCCCGACGATTCCAATGTCTGGCGGGTGGAACTGTCGCTCGCGGCGCTACCGTGGCTCGCCGATCACGTCGTGGGTGGCACCCGGATCCTGCCCGGCGCGGGATATCTGGATGCCGCGCTGAGCGCCGCCGCGGTGCGCACCGAATCGGATCAGGTGGCCGTGGAAGGCGTGCGATTCGTCGCACCGCTGGTCGTCGAGGAGGGCGAGGCGCCGATCGTCGAACTCCACGTGGAGGATTCGACCGGACGCTTCACCATCCGCTCCCGGGGCGCGGCCGGAACCATCTGGACCGTTCACGCACTGGGCCGCCTGGTCGAAGGCAGCTACGCGCCGATCACCGCGGACGTGCCCGATGTCGAGCGGATGCTCGCGGTCGATCCCGCCGAGTTCTACGCCGGATTGGCCGCGCGCGGATTGGAATACGGCCCGGCCTTCCAGCGCGCCACCGCGATCCGGATCTCGCCGGACACCGTGGTCGCACAGCTCGACGGCACCATCGGCCAGGGCGAGCGGTACCTCGCCCATCCCGCGATCGTCGATGCGGCACTGCAGAGTGTGGCCGCCCTGCTCGCCGGGCGCGGTGGCGCCCAGGAGGGCGCGATGGTCCCGGTCGGCGTGCGCACCGTACGCCGCCTGGCGCCGCTGCCGGTCGAGGTCACCGCCGTGGCCCGGTTCACCGAGGGCGACCGGCCGCTGGCCGATATCGATCTGATCGACGCCGAGCGCACCGTGGTCATGCAGATCAGGGGAATGGAATTCGGATCCCTGACTCCGGGCCGCGGCCCGCTGCAGCGCATGACCGACATGTTCTACGAGGAACGGTGGGAACTGCGCGAGCCGGTCGACACGACCGCACTTCCCGGGAACGACGGCCTGTACACCCTGGTCCTCGGCTACGGCGAGAACATCGACTCGCGGATCGAGCGGGTGCGCGATGCCGTCGCGGGCGGTGCCGGCTCGGCCGTCCTCCTGCTCGACCCGGCCGACACCGAGCTGGAACCACAACTGGCACAACGACTTCGCGATATCTTCGACGCCGAGGACGTGCGACGGCTGCACGTGTGCGTGGTTCCCGGACACGCACCCGACGGTGATGTGGCCGCGCTGTGGACGTTGCGCCGGATCGCGGTGACATTGGACGGCTATCTCGAGGAGCGGGTCACCGAGCACGAGATCGAAATTCCGCTGACCGGCGACGGCTCGATGTACGCGACCGTGGTCAGCGCCCACGCGTATGCCCATCCCGCGGACGAGACGGCGCCGGATCCCGGTCAGGCGGCCATCGCCGGTGCTCGTCGCGTGCTGCTCAACGAACAGTCCCGGCTGCGCTGGCGACTGGTCGACATCGATGCCGGCACGACGGTCGCGGACCTGTCCGCGGAACTGGCGATCCCCGGTGGCTTCCAATACGACCTGGTCGACGAGGCCGTGTTGCGCAACGGCCTGCGCTGGACCACGGTCGTGACCCGAACCCTGCCCGAGCGGCTCGACGCCCTCGACACCGCCGAACCGCTCACCGACCCCGAGGCGAATTTCGAACTGGAACTGCCTCGTTCGCGCACCTTCGCGCGGCTGGGCTGGCGGCGCTGCGATCGGCGCGAGCCCGGTCCGGGCGAGGTCGAGGTCCGGATGCGTGCCGTGGGCCTCAACTACAAGGACGCGCTGAAGGTGATCGGCGTCCTCGGTGAACGTGAACTGTCGGAAACCTTCTTCGGGCTGGTGCCGGGTATGGAAGGCGGCGGCGAGGTGGTCCGGGTCGGTCCCGGCGTCACCGACTACGCCGTCGGGGATGCGGTGAGCCTGACCTCCAAGGGCATGGTCGCGCGCTACCACACCACCTCGACCGATTCGCTCACCCACGTCCACCCCGACACCGACGCGGGCCGGTGCAGCAGCGTCACGGCCTTCACCACCGCCGAATACTCGTTGCTCGAACTCGCGCGGATCCGGGCCGGCGAGACCGTGCTGGTGCACGGTGCGGCCGGTGGCGTCGGCAGCGCGGCGGTGCAGATCGCGAAGTTGCACGGCGCCATCGTGATCGGCACCGCGAGTAGCGAAGAACGGCGCGCCTACGTGCTGGCCGAGGGTGCCGATCATGCGGTCGGATCGCGGTCGCTCACCTTCGTCGACGAGGTGCTCGCCCTCACCGACGGCCGCGGCGTGGACGTGATCATCAGCTCCGCGCCGGGTGAGATCCTGCGCCAGAACTTCGCGGTGATCGCCGAATTCGGCCGCATCGTGGAGATCGGCAAGGCCGATATCTACACCGGCGGCATGCTGGATCTGTCGGCGTTCGACAAGAACGTCTCCTACTTCTCCTTCGATCTGGACCGGATGCTGCGGCTGCGGCATACCGAGGTGATGGAGCTGGGCCGCAAGGTCAATGCCAGTTTCGACGACGGCACTTATCGGCCGCTGCCGTTCCAGAAGTACGGAACCGCCGAGGTGGCTCAGGCCTTCGAGGAGGTGGCCCGCTCGACCCGGATCGGCCGCGTCGCCCTGGATCTGACCGAGGACCGACCGCTGGTCCGTCCGCAGTTGCCCGAGATCGAGATCGATCCCGCGGCCCAGTACCTGATCACGGGTGGTTTCGGCGCCTTCGGCCTGGCCACCGGTCGGTGGCTGGTGGGCCACGGCGCCCGCCGGCTGACGTTGCTCGGCCGCGGCGGCGCCACCACCGAGGCCGCCGTCGCGCAGCTCGCGGCCTGGGAGGCGCAGGGCATCGAGGTCACGATCGAGCGGGTCGACATCACCGATGCCGATGCCGTGGCGGCGGTCGTCGCTCGCGCCCACCGGCCCGAGCATCCGCTGCGCGGGGTGTTCCACACCGCGGGCGCCATCGACGACAAGCGCATCACCGTCATGGATGCCGAGAGTCTGGCCAAGGTGTTCCGGGCGAAGGCCGACGGTGCGCGTGCGCTCGTCGCCGGTGTCCGGGCCGCGGGGGCGCGGCTCGACCAGTTCGCGCTGTGGTCCTCCGGTAGTGCGATGTTCGGCGGTGTGGGCCAATACGCCTACACCGCAGCCAATATCGCGCTGCAGGCCATCGGGGATACGGTTATCCGCGCGGGCGGCACCGCACTGGTCGTCGGCTGGGGTCATATGTCCGGCGGCGGTATGGCCGACGACGAGCACATCGCGCGATATCTGCGCAACACCGGCTTCGATTCGATCACCATGGACGAGGGGACCGAATATCTGGAGCAGGCGCTGCGATTGGGCGTCACGCAGGCCTCGATCATTCCGGTCGACTGGGCCAAGGTGAACGCCACCGCGCCGTTCTTCGCCCAGACCGGGCGCACGAAGGAACTGATCGCCGCTGCGGCACAGGATGATTCGGCTGCCGCGCGGCTGCGCGTCCAGCTCGCCGAACTCGACGAGGGCAAACGCAACGAGGTCGTCGCCTTCATGCTGGCCGAGCAATTGGCGCAGGTCATGGGCGTCTCCGCGGACTCCATCGACCTGACGGTCCCGGTGCCCGAACTCGGATTGGACTCGCTGATGGCGGTGGAATTCGGTGCGCTGGTGACGAAATCGCTGGGCGTGGAACTGATGTCGATGAAGATGGGCCGCTCGTTCAGCCTCGAACAAGCGGGTGCGCGGGTGGCCGAGGCGATCGTGCAGGGGGCGACGGGATGAGAAGGCCGCAGCCGTCCGCTGCGCCGGAGAGGATGCGGGATGAGTGAATCGGCGCGGGATCTGGCGCGGAAGTTGTTGTCCGGCACAGCTTCCGGAGGGACCGGTGCCTCAGCGCCGGCTCCCGTGACGTCCGGTGGCCCGAGCGCTGCGTTCACGGGTGCTGCCAACACCAGACCGGCCCGCCCGCGCCGCGGCCCCGGACGCCAATTCGCCGACCACCCCGAGGTCGCGGCGATGGTGCAGAAGCGTGCGGCGATCGCGGCGGTGCACGAGCACAGCGGCACACCGAATCCGATGTTCCTCGTGCGGGAGAGCCCGAACGACACCGTGATTCGGTGGCAGGGCCGGGATCTGGTGAACTTCAGCGCCTACAACTATCTCGGCCTGGGCAACCATCCGAAGGTGGTGCAGGCGGCCAAGGACGCGCTGGACACCTATGGTGCCTCCGCCTCGGCCAGCCGCATCGTCGCCGGGGAGATCCCGATCTACGCCGAACTCGAACAGCGCCTGGCCGCGATGTACGACGTCGGCGACGCGATGGTCACGACCAGCGGCTATCTCACCAATGCCGGGGTGATCGGCTTCCTGCTGGGCGCCGACGACGTCGCGATCTGCGATTCGCTCATCCACGGCAGCGTGATCTCCGGGGTGCAGTGGTCGGGAGCGCGGCGGCTCAACTTCCGCCACAACGATCCGGAGTCGCTGCGTTCGGTGTTGCGCATGTCGCGCGGGAACTTCGATCGGGCGCTGGTCGTGGTCGAAGGCCATTACAGCATGGACGGCACGGTCGGGCGGGTGAGCGAGATAGCCGCCATCGCAAGGGAATTCGACTGTGCCGTCATGGTCGACGAGGCGCATTCCCTCGGCGTCTTCGGGGAGCGCGGCCACGGCATCCGCGAGCACTACGGGATGCCCGGCGACGCCGTCGACATCTGGATGGGCACCCTGTCGAAGGCGTTGGGCAGTTGCGGCGGTTTCATCGCCGCCGACGCGGACCTGATCGCCGCGATGAAGGCCGCCGCGCCGGGTGTGGCGATGCTGACCGGCGGCCCCGCACCCTCGACCATCGGTGCCGCGCTGGCCGCACTCGACGTCCTCGAGGCCGAACCGCAGCGGCTGCGCCGGCTGTGGTCCAACGCCGAACACTTCCGCACCCTGCTCGGCGAGCGCGGCATCGACCTCGGCATCTCCGAGGGCACCCCGATCTGCCCGGTGATCGTCCCCGGCGAACTGCGCGCCGGTTACGTCGCCACGACGCTGCTGCAGAACGGCGTCTACGCGGGCGCGATCTCGTCACCGGCCGTGCCCGCCGGTCAGGAACGCCTGCGCTTCTTCCTGACCTCCGAACACGAACCCGCCCAGCTGGAGGCCGCCGCCGACCTGTTGCGCGAGGCCGTCGCCGGCGCCGCCCAACTGCCGGACCTGGGCGTGACCGGCTGAGCGCCGCGCCGGCGTACCGGTACGCGGCCGACCGGTACGTTGGTGCTCGTGGAACTACGAATCTTCACCGAGCCCCAGCAAGGGGCTACCTACGACGATCTGCTCCGGGTTGCGAAGGTGACCGAGGAGGCGGGGTTCGACGCATTCTTCCGGTCGGATCACTATCTGAAGATGGGCGGGGTGTCCGGTCTGCCGGGCCCGACCGACGCGTGGATCACACTGGCCGGGCTCGCGCGCGAGACCTCCCGGATCCGGCTGGGCACACTGGTCACCGCGGCGACGTTCCGGCATCCGTCGGTGCTGGCGATCTCGGTCGCGCAGGTCGACCAGATGTCCGGCGGCCGGGTCGAACTCGGGCTCGGTTCGGGCTGGTTCGCCGACGAGCATCGCGCCTACGGCATCGATCTGCCGGATCTCGGTGAGCGCTTCGACCGCTACGCCGAGCAACTGGCGGTCATCACCGGCCTGTGGCAGACCCCGGTGGGGGAGACCTTCGATTTCACGGGCAAACACTATGTGCTGCAGGGCAGTCCGGCCCTGCCGAAGCCGGTGCAGCAGCCGGGTCCGCCGGTGATCATCGGCGGGGCGGGCAAGAAGCGCACTCCGGCCCTGGCCGCGCGGTACGCGCGCGAGTTCAACCTGCCGTTCACGGATGCGGAAACCGCTGCGGCGCAATTCGATCGGGTCGCCGCGGCGGCCCGCGACATCGGCCGCGATCCGGGTGAGATCGTCCGCTCGGCCGCGCAGGTGCTGTGCGTGGGCCGGGACGAGGCCGAGATCGCCCGCCGCGCCGAGGCGATCGGCCGCGAGGTGGACGAACTGCGCACCAACGGCCTGGCCGGCACCCCGGCGGAGGTGGTCGACAAGATCGGCCGCTACCGCGAGACCACCGGCATCACCCGGCTCTACCTGCAGGTTTTGGACCTGTCCGATCTCGACCACCTGGAATTGGTCGCCGGCGAGGTCGCCACCCGGCTGGGCTGAACGACCCGGTACGCGGTGGCAGCGTCGGCTCAGCCGACCTTCACCGGACTCCTGGGCTCGTCCGGATCGTCGACGTGGAGCTCGCGCAACCGCGCACCCTCCACGTCGATATCCGGCACGATCCGGCTGAGCCACCCCGGAATCCACCAAGCCGCCCTGCCCATCAGCACCAGCAGCGACGGAATCAGGACCATCCGCACCAGGAAGGCGTCGAACAGCACGCCCGCGGCGAGCGCGAAACCCATCGATTTGGCCGTCGCATCCGATTCCAGCAGGAACGAACCGAAGACCGAGATCATGATGACGGCGGCCGAGGTCACCACGCGCGCGCCGTGGTGGTAACCGGAGATCATCGCGTCCGTGGGTGATTTCCCGTGCACGTATTCCTCGCGCATGCGGGTGACGAGGAAGACCTGATAATCCATGGCGAGGCCGAAGACCAAGCCGATCAACATGATCGGCAGGAAGCTCACGATCGGCCGCGGTTCGGAGATGAGGCCGAGCGCGCCCTTCTGGAAGATCAGCACGGTGGCGCCGAATGTCGCCGCCATGGAGAGCAGGAATCCCAGTGCGGCGGTGAAAGGCACCAGCACCGAGCGGAATACCGCGATCAGCAACAGGAATGCCGCACCCGCCACGATGGCCAGGTACGGCAGGATCTTGCTGAGCAGCGCATGGTCGACATCCGCGTAAATGGCTGTGGTGCCGGTGATTCCGTATTCGATGCCGTATCGGTCGTGCAGCGCGGATTCGGCGTCGCGGGCGTCGCGGACCAGATCCTTGGTGGCCTGATCGTTGGGCCCGGTGGTGGGCACCGCGGTCATCAACGCACCCGCGCCGTCCCGGCTCGGCTGCGGCTGGGTCACATAATCCATACCCGGATACGCCGCCAATTCGTCGTGCAGTGCGCTGAGCGCGGCCTGACGCTGATCGGTGGGCACCTGGGACAGATCGGCGACGACCTGCAGTTTGCCGTTACTGCCCGCACCGAATCCCTCGGTGCGCAGGTCGTAGGCCTTGCGAATAGTGGTGGTCTTCGGCTGGCTGTCCTCACCCGGCAGACCCAGATTCAGGCTCAACGCGGGCGCGGCCAGCAGACCCAGCACGATGATGCTCGCGACCAGCGTCAGCCACGGCATCCGCCCGATCACCCGTGCCACCCGCATACCGTTGGTGACCACCGAATCGTCCTCGGGATCGTGCTGCGCGATCACCGGAAGCTTCGGCTCGAACAGATATTTCCCGAAGGCACCGAGCAGTGCCGGCATCAGGGTGATGGCGGTGAGCACCGCGAACGCCGCCGCGAGCGCCCCGCCCAGACCCATGAAGGTCAGGAAGCTGATGTTCACGATGGCCAGTGCGACCAGTGCGATGATCACCGTCGCGCCCGCGAACACCACCGCCGAACCGGCCGTCCCCAGCGCCGTGCCGGCGGCGATCTCCGGCGAACTCTGCACGGCGCGTTCGTGTTTGTAGCGCGAGACGATGAACAGCGCGTAATCGATCGAGAGCGCGATGCCGATCATCGAGGCCAGGAATGTGGTGAAGCTCGGAACCGACATGAACGAGGTGCCGAGGAAGATCACCGAGGTCGCCAATCCGAGTCCGACGATCGCGGTGATGATCGGCACGAAGGCGGCCACGATCGCGCCGAAGGCCACCACCATCACCACCAGCGCCACGGCCATGCCGATCATCTCGGCCTGCCCGCTGGGCTGCTGCTGTTCCATCGCCAGCGACCCGCTCATCTCCACCTGCAATCCGGCGGCGCGCGCATCGTCGCCGACGGCGTAGGCGGCCGCGCGATCGCCGGCGGTGATGTCGGTGAACTTCTGGATCGTGAACGGAACGGTCAGCACCGCAACGGTATCCGGATTCTCCTTGTTCAGCACGTTCACCGGCGCGGCACTGCAGCGCGAGACGAATTCCGGCGCACTGCGATCGGGAGCGAAGCAGCCCATCTGTTCGGTGGCGGTGATCGGATCGACCAGCGGAGTCTTGTGATCGACGATGTTCAGATCGTTCAGTTCGGTGACCGTCCTCGCGACGGCCGCCCGCTGGGATGTGTCGGTGATTTTCTGTCCCGGCGCAGCCCCGAAGACATAGGTGCCGGTGACCGCCTCGAAGCTGAACGCCTTCGACATCCCCGGAAAGTGTTCGTCCATGATCTCGGTGGCACGCTCCGACGGCAGATTCGGAATCGTGAAGTCGTCGTTCATCGGCTTCTTCAGCTGCGTGCCCAGGCTGCCGATGATCACGAACAGAATCAGCCAGGCCGGGAGCACGATCCACTTGTGCCGAAAGGCGAATCTTCCCCACCGATACAGATACACGGACACGAGGCACTCCTAGGGTCGCTGGCCTCGATTGGCGACGAGTGCGAACCGGGGCCGGTCGCTGATCGAGCTGTGCGGTAGCCGGGGCACTCGCCGTTCCGGTCGGTCCGTCGAGTGGCCGAGCTGGAGAGCATTGGGTTCGAGTCTGCTGGCTCGTTGCTGCAAGATCAAGCCGGAGACGCCACGGGCCCCCATCCGATGGTCGGATGGGGGCCCGTGGCGTGGTTCGCGGATCAGCCGACCGGGACCGGCTGCTTCACCGTCGCCGCGTCGCGGTCACGCTGCTGCAGCTCGCGCAGCTTGGTGCCCTCGACATCGATATCGGGCAGGATCCGGTCCAGCCACTTCGGCATCCACCAGGCCCATTCGCCCAGCAGCACCAGCAGCGACGGAATCAGCACCATCCGCACCAGGAAGGCGTCGAACAGCACGCCGGCCGCCAGTGCGAAGCCCATCGACTTCGCGGTCACATCGGACTCCAACATGAATCCGCCGAAGACGGAGATCATGATGACGGCCGCGGAGGTGACCACGCGAGCGCCGTGGTGATAACCGGACACCATGGCCTCCTTCGGGGACTTGCCGTGCACGTATTCCTCACGCATCCGGGTCACCAGGAACACCTGGTAGTCCATCGCGAGACCGAATACCAAGCCGATCAACATGATCGGCAGGAAGCTCACGATCGGATGCTGGTCGCCGATCAGGCCGAGCTTGTCCTGCTGGAAGATCAGCACCGTGGCGCCGAAGGTGGCCGCCATCGACAACAGGAATCCCAACGCGGCGGTCAGCGGCACCAGAACCGAGCGGAACACCAGCACCAGCAGGATGAACGCCGCGATCGCCACGATCGTCATATACGGCACGATCTTGCCGAGCAGGGCATTGGACACATCGGCGTAGATCGCGGTCGAGCCGGTGATGCCGTACTCCATGCCGTATTTCGCCTGCAGGTCCGATTCCGCGTCCCGGGCATGTTTCACCAGGTCCTGGGTTTCGGAGTTGTTCGGGCCGTGATCGGGCACGGCGGTCAGCTGGGCGCCGGTGCTGTTCACATAGTCCGGAGTCTTCTGCGGCGTCAGCTTGTTCGTCGACGGCATGGTCACGAAGTCCATGCCCTGGTAGCCGGCCAGCTTGTCGTGCAGGGCCATGACGGCCTCCTGACGCTGCTCCGGCTTGACCTTGGTCAGATCCGCGACTACCAGCAGGGTGCCGTTGCTGCCCTCGCCGAACCCTTCGGTGCGCAGGTCGTAGGCCTTACGAACCGTGGTGGTCTTGGGCTGGCTGTCCTCACCGGGCAGGCCGAGGCTCAGATTCACCGCGGGTGCGGCGAGCAGGCCGAGCACGATCACGCTCGCGCCGAGGGTCACCCACGGCGCCTTGGCGATCAGCCGGGCGAAACGCTTGCCGTTGGTGACGGCGTCGTCGTCCTCGGTATCGGTGCGCGCCACCAGCGGCAGCTTCGGCTTGAACAGGAAGCGGCCGAAGGCGCCCATCATCGCGGGCAGCAGGGTCAGCGCGACCAGGATCGCGAACAGCGCGGCCAGCGCGCCACCCAGACCCATCCAGGTGAGGAAGCTGACGCCGACGATGCTCAGGCCGCACAGCGCGATGATGACCGTCATACCGGCGAAGACCACCGCGGAACCGGCGGTGCCGATGGCGACGCCCGCGGCCTCTTCCGGCGAATCCTGTACGGCGAGTTCATGTTTGTAGCGCGAGACGATGAACAGCGCGTAGTCGATCGAGAGCGCGATACCGATCATCGCCGCCAGCACGGTGGTGAAGTTCGGGATGTTGACGATCGAGGTGCCGGCCATGATCAGCGAGGACGCCATGCCGACGCCCACGATGCCGGTCAGAATCGGCACGAACGCCGCGATCAGCGCGCCGAAGGCGATCATCATCACGATGAAGGCGACGGCGTAACCGATCATTTCCGACTGTCCGCCCGGCGGCGCCTGCTCGGTGGCGATGGTGCCGCTGATCTCCACGTCGAGTCCGGCCGCGCGCGCCTCGTCGGCGACCTTGTAGGCCTGGTCCCGATCGGCCTTGGTGATATCGGAGAACGACTTGATCTTGAACGGCACGCTGAAGTAGGCGACGGTATCGGCATTGTTGTTCTTGCCGAGCACGTTCAGCGGCGCGAGACCACATTTCGCGACGAAGTTCGGGTCGGTGCGATCACCGGAGGTGCAGCCGATCGCCGTCGTCGCGGCGACCGGGTCGGTCAGGACGCCAGGATTCTGCGGGTCCTGCTTGATCTTGGACTTGTCGACGATATCGAGGTTGTTGATCTTCTCGACAAGCGCGGTGAGCGCCTGGTGATTGTCCGGATCGGTGAGCTTGCCGTGGGTGGCCGCGGCGACATAGGTGCCGGTCACCGCGTCGAATTTGAAGGCCGCCGATTGTCCGGGAAATTCCCTGTCCAGGATGTCGGTGGCCTTCTGCGAGGGCAGATTGGGCATGTTGAAGTCGTCTTGGCTCTGTTTCTTCAGCCCGACGCCGACGGCGCCCACGATCACGAAGATCAGCAACCAGACCGGTAGCACGATCCATTTTCGGCGGAAGGCGAACTTCCCCCACCGATAGAGGTACACGGACACGCGGTATCTCCTAGCGATAGCTGATTTGCGGTGCTGAGTTCAGGCCCCGTAGACAGCACTACTGCGGACGCCGCACTGCGATCCGCCTCCATCGACGCTTTCTGCCTACCGTGCGGTAGGTAGACTACCCAATCGATAAGCGGAGGAACAACCTCGATTTTCGGGGCGTGCCCTCCGCTTCGATCGGTGGATGAGAGGATCATCGAATGAGCGCCCGAACTACCTCCGGATCCGTTGTCGCAGGTCAGAGCACCAAGGACGCGATTCGTGAGGCGGCGATCCGGCTTTTTTCGAACAAGGGATTCGAGCAGACCAGCCTGCGCGAGGTCGCGGATGCGGTGGGAATCACAAAGGCGTCGCTCTACTATCACTACGCGTCCAAGCTCGATCTGCTGCTCGCGATCATCGAACCGATCTTCGACGACATGAAGCTCGTGGTCGACGAACTCGACGGGGTGCCGCACAGTCCGGCGGGTGCTCGGGAAGTGCTGAATCGCCAGCTCCGGACGCTGTTACGGCACCGCACCGCGGGCGCGATGTGTGTGCGCGACACGGTGGCCATCCTCAACGCGATCGGAGACCGGCACCCCGACATGTTCGATATGCACCGGCGTCTGTGCGTCTGGCTGGCCGGGCCGGACCCCTCGCACGAGGCGCAATTGCGGGCCAGCGCCGCCCTGGAGGTACTGGGCACGGCGCTGTGGTCGAACGAACTCGTTCCCGATGCCGGTGACGAGGTGATCGAGCGGGTCCTGATCGAGGCCGCTCTCGGCGTACTGAACGGACCGGGTGGACAGCGCTAGTGCACATTTCGGCAAGGATCGACTACGCGGTCCGCATCCTCTTGGAAATCGCTCGCGCACAAGCGAATTCGGTGAAGGCGGAGACGATCGCCACGGCGCAGGACATTTCGCCGAAAATTCTGGAATCCATTGCGGCGCAACTACGCCGGGCCGATCTGGTGGTCAGCCGGCGCGGCCCCGACGGCGGATACCGGCTGGCCCGCCCGGCCGCTGAGATCAGCATCGCCGATGTGATCCGCGCGGTCGAGGGACCGCTCGCCTCGGTACGCGGGCAGCGTCCCGAGGACGTGGCGTATTCGGGGGTGGCCGAACCGCTGCAGCGGGTGTGGATCGCGCTGCGGGTCAATATCCGCGCGGTGCTGGAACAGGTCTCGATCGCCGATATCGCCACCGACGAGCTGCCGGCTTTCGTCGCTGACCTGGTAGCCGATCCCGGTGCCTGGACGCGGCGGCCCGCCCCCGTCCCGCCCGGCGTCGACGCGTGAAAATCTTGCCGACACCACCCCGGAATGACGGTAGCCTGCACCCATCATGTTGATCAGGTTGCTGCGCGCCTTTCTCGCCCCCTACCGCACCCAGTTGGCGGGGGTTGTTGTGTTGCAGCTCATCTCCGTCATCGCGATGCTCTATCTGCCCAGCCTGAACGCCGACATCATCGACAACGGCGTCACCAAGGGCGATATCGGCTACATCTGGACCACGGGACTCTGGATGCTGCTCGTATCGGGTGTGCAGATCGTCGCGTCGGCGAGTTCGGTCTATCTGGGCGCACAGGCCGCGATGGGTGCGGGGCGGGAGATGCGCGCGGCGCTGCTGCACCGGGTGGGCACCTTCTCCGCCCGCGAGGTCGGCATCTTCGGCGCGCCGTCGCTGATCACCCGCAACACCAACGATGTGCAGCAGGTGCAGCTGCTGGTCGTGATGAGCGTGACCATCCTCGTGATGGCGCCGATCATGTGCATCGGTGGCATCGTGATGGCGCTGCGCCAGGACCTCGGACTCTCCTGGATCCTGCTGGTCGCCGTGCCGCTGCTCGGCCTGACCATGGCGTTGATCATCTCCCGGATGGTTCCCGGATTCCGGCGTGTGCAGGAGCGCATCGACGCGGTGAACCGGGTGCTGCGCGAGCAGATCACCGGTATCCGTGTGGTGCGGGCGTTCGTGCGCGAGCGCTACGAAACGCAGCGGTTCGCCGTGGCCAACGACGAGCTCACCTCGTCCTCGCTGTTCGTGGGCCGGCTGGCCGCGCTGATGTTCCCGGCCGTGATGCTGATCAGCAACGTAACCACGGTCGCGGTGATCTGGTTCGGCGGGCATGCCATCGACTCCGGCAGTATGCAGATCGGTTCGCTGACCGCGCTGCTGTCCTACATCATGCAGATCCTGATGGCGGTCATGATGGCCTCCTTCCTGGCGATGATCGCCCCGCGCGCGGCGGTGTCGGCCGAGCGCATCGCCGAGGTGCTGGAAACCGATTCCTCGGTGGTGCCGCCCGCACAGCCGCAGACCTTCGTCGCCGACCCGGGGACCGTCGAGCTGGCCGGCGCGGAGTTCGCGTTCCCGGGCGCCGCGGAACCGGTGCTGCGCGATATCAGCTTCACGGTCTCGCCCGGGCAGACCACCGCGATCGTCGGTTCCACCGGATCCGGTAAGACCACGCTGATCAATCTGATTCCGCGGCTGATCGACGTCACCTCCGGCGTGGTGCGCGTCGGCGGCACCGATGTGCGGCAGGTGGATATGGAGCTGCTGCGTTCGCAGATCGGTCTGGTGCCGCAGAAGGCCTACCTGTTCTCCGGCACCATCGCGGAGAATCTGCGCTACGGCGATCCCGAGGCGACCGACGAACAACTCTGGCACGCACTGGAGATCGCGCAGGCCGCGGATTTCGTGCGGGACATGCCCGAAGGGTTGCAGACACCCGTCGCCCAGGGCGGCACCACCGTCTCGGGCGGACAGCGGCAGCGGCTCGCCATCGCCCGTGCCCTGGTGAAGAAGCCCAAGATCTACCTGTTCGACGACTGTTTCTCCGCACTCGACGTCGCCACCGACGCCCGGGTGCGCGACGCGCTGCGTCCGGAGACGCGCGAATCCGCTGTCATCACCGTGGCCCAGCGTGTGTCGACGATCCGCGACGCCGACCAGATCGTCGTCCTCGAGGACGGTGCCATGGTCGGCCTCGGCACCCACGAACAGCTGTTGCGCGAATGCGAGGAGTACCGGGAAATCGTGGAATCGCAGTTCAGTCCGGAAGAGGCGGCGCGATGAGGCCCGGGGGGCCGATGCCGGGTGCTCCCGGGCAGAAGGCGAAATCGTTCGGACCGACGCTGAAGCGGCTGCTGCGCCGCCTGGCTCCGGACCGGGTGGCGGTGATCGCGATCCTGGTGCTGGCCGTCGCGTCGGTCGTCATGAACACCCTGGGGCCGCAGATCCTCGGCAAGGCCACCAACCTCATCTTCGACGGTGTCGTCAGCAAGCAGTTGCCGGCGGGACTCACCAAGGATCAGGCGGTGGCGTCCCTGCGCGCGCAGGGCCAGGACCGGCTCGCGGACATGATGTCCTCGATGAACATCAACCCCGGCCACGGCGTCGACTTCGGCGCGGTAGGCCAGGTGCTGACGCTGGTTCTGGTGCTGTACGTGCTGGCCGCGCTGTTCAACTGGTTGCAGGCGTATCTGCTGGCCACGGTGATCAATCGCGCGGTGCAGCGGCTGCGCGGCGAGGTGGAGGACAAGATCCACCGGCTGCCGCTGAGCTACTTCGACACCAACGCCCGCGGCGATGTGCTCTCCCGCGTGACCAACGACGTCGACAACGTGGCGCAGAGCCTGCAGCAGACCATGAGCCAGCTGGTCATATCGGTGCTGTCGGTGATCGGCATCCTGATCATGATGTTCTGGATCTCGCCGCTGCTGGCGGTGATCGCGCTGCTGACGGTTCCGGCCGCGGTGATCGTCACGGCCCAGATCGCGAAGCGGTCGAAACCGCATTTCGTCGATCAGTGGAAGTACACCGGTCTGGTCAACGCGCAGGTCGAGGAGGCCTTCACCGGCCACGAGGTGGTCACGGCATTCGGCCGCATCCGCGAGGTCGGCGAGGAGTTCGACAAGCGCAACGACAGGCTCTACCAGGCCAGTTTCAAGGCGCAGTTCATCTCCGGGCTGATCATGCCGATGATGATGTTCATCGGGAACCTGAACTATGTGCTGATCGCCGTGGTCGGTGGTCTGCGCGTGGCCTCGGGCAGTCTGTCGCTGGGTGAGGTGCAGGCCTTCATCCAGTACTCGCGCCAGTTCAGCCAGCCGCTCACCCAGATCGGCTCGATGGTCAACCTGCTGCAGTCGGGTGTCGCCTCGGCCGAGCGGATCTTCGAAATCCTCGATGCCGACGAGCAGGTCCCGGATCCGCGCGACGAGGACCCGCGTCCGATCGGTCGCGGCCGGGTCGAATTCGACGCGGTGTCGTTCCGCTACGAGCCCGACAAACCGGTGATCGACGATCTCTCCCTGGTCGCCGAACCCGGCCACGTGGTCGCCATCGTCGGTCCGACGGGCGCCGGTAAGACGACGCTGGTCAATCTGCTGGAGCGGTTCTACGAACTGGATTCCGGCGCGATCACCATCGACGGGGTCGACATCACCGGCATCGGCCGCGACCGGCTGCGCTCGCGGATCGGCATGGTGTTGCAGGACACCTGGTTGTTCGGCGGCACCATCCGCGAGAACATCGCCTACGGCAATCCGGAGGCGAGCGAAGAGGAGATCCTCGCGGCCGCCCGCGCCGCCTATGTGGACCGCTTCGTCCATTCGCTGCCGCTCGGTTACGACACGGTGATCGACGAGGAGGGCTCCGGGGTCAGCGCCGGTGAGAAGCAGCTGATCACCATCGCCCGCGCCTTCCTGGCCAAGCCGACCATCCTGATCCTCGACGAGGCCACCAGCTCGGTCGACACCCGCACCGAACTGCTGGTGCAGCAGGCCATGGCCGCGCTGCGCCGCGACCGCACCAGTTTCGTTATCGCGCACCGTCTTTCGACGATCCGCGATGCCGATCTGATCGTGGTGATGGAGGGCGGCCACATCGTCGAACAGGGCACCCACGAGCGGCTGCTGGCCGCGCGCGGCGCCTACTTCCGCCTCTACAACGCGCAGTTCACCGGTGCCGCGGTCGATCAGGATCTGGTCGACGAGGAGACGCTGGACGTGGTCTAGCCGGGGCGCCTGGCAGGATAGCGGCGTGTCCGATCCCGCCCAGTTCTCGTTCACCGTCGGTACGTCGCTCCCGGGGCGACACGGCGGCGGGCCGCCTGTCAGACACGGCCGCACCGGGGTGATCACCACACCGCACGGGCAGATCGCCACCCCGGCGTTCATCCCGGTCGGCACCAAGGCCACGGTCAAGGCGGTCCTGCCGGAGGCGATGGCCGAGATCGGCGCGCAGGCCCTGCTCGCCAACGCCTACCACCTGTATCTGCAGCCGGGTTCCGACATCGTGGACGAGGCGGGCGGTCTGGGCCGGTTCATGAACTGGCCGGGCCCCACCTTCACCGACAGCGGCGGATTCCAGGTGATGTCGCTGGGGGTCGGCTTCAAGAAGGTGCTGGCCATGGAGGCCGTCGGCGTGCAGAGCGACGAGGTGATCGCGAAGGGGAAGGAACGGCTGGCCGTGGTCGACGACGACGGCGTCACCTTCCGCTCCCATCTGGACGGGTCGAGCCACCGGTTCACCCCGGAGGTGTCGATGGGGATCCAGCACCGCCTCGGCGCCGACATCATGTTCGCCTTCGACGAACTGACCACGCTGTTCAATACCCGTGGCTATCAGGAGAAGTCGCTGCGCCGCACACACGAGTGGGCGCAGCGCTGCATCGACGAACACGAGCGGCTCACCGCCGAACGCGCGCACCGGCCGTATCAGGCGCTGTTCGCGGTGATTCAGGGCGCGCAGTACGAAGATCTGCGCCGCAAGGCATGTCGCGATCTGGACGCGATGCGGGGAAGCGGCGGAACGGGTTTCGACGGTTACGGCATCGGCGGGGCGTTGGAGAAGGCCAATCTCGGCACCATCGTGGGCTGGTGCTGCGACGAACTGCCGGCGGAGAAACCGCGGCATCTGCTGGGTATCAGCGAACCCGAGGACTTCTTCGTCGCGATCGAGAACGGCGCCGACACCTTCGACTGCGTCAATCCGTCCCGCGTCGCGCGCAATGCCGCCATCTATGTGGCCGCCGGCCGATTCAACATCAACACCAGCCGGTTCCGCCGCGATTTCACCCCGATCGACGACACCTGCGACTGCTACACCTGCGTCCATTACACCCGCGCGTATATCCATCACCTGTTCAAGGCGAAGGAGATGCTCGCCGCGACGCTGTGCACGATTCACAACGAGCGCTTCACGATTCGGCTCGTGGACGATATCCGCGCGAGCATCGAGGGCGGTTACTACGACGACTTCAAGGCCGAATTCCTGGGGCGGTGGCAGGGCCGGATCCGCTTCGACTGAACGGAACGGCCCTGCCCCCGGGCCGCGTCAGCTGTAGATCGCGGGCTTGTCCAGCGGTGCGTAGCTGGGTTCGTGCTTCTTCAGGTAGGCGATGCAGCGGTAGCTGATCGGCATGATCAGCACCTCGCACAGCGTCTTCCACACGAAGCCGACGATCACGTAGTTGATGAACGCGCCCCACGTGTTGATCCCGATGGCGGTCGCCGCGATCGAGCAGAACACCAGCGTGTCACCGAATTCGCCGGCGACGGTGGAGCCCAGCAGCCGCGCCCACAGATGTTTCTCCTTGGTGCGCTCCTTGATCAGCACCAGCGTCACCGAGTTCAGGAACTGGCCCACCACATAACCGGCGAGCCCGGCGGCGACGAGCTGCGGCGTGGTTCCGGCGACGGTGCGGAAGGCGTCCTGATTCTCGTAGAACCCGGCCGCGGGCAGTCCGATCGCGATCCAGAAGCAGACCACCATCAGGATCAGCATGCCGAAGCCGTAGTAGATGGTGCGGCGGGCGGCCTTGAAGCCGTACACCTCGCTCAGCACGTCGCCGATCACATAGGCGAGCGGAAAGAGGAAGAACGCTCCGTCGGTGGTGATCGGCAGGATTTCGATGGGGCCGAGGGACATCTCGTGCCCGGTGAAGAACTGCACGCCCTTGGTCGCGCAGATGTTGGAAATCATCAGCGTCGCCGTGAACAAGGTCACGATCAACGTGAAGGGACCCCCCGCGGCCTGCGCGAATGCTGCGTGTTCGACCGCGGGGCGTCCAGACTCCCCGGTCGGTGTCGTTTCTTGTGTCTCACTCACGACCTGTGCACGATACCGGCAACCGGGCCCGGTGGAATAGGCTGGACCGATGACGAATCCCGGCGATTCCGACGAATGGTGGAAACAGTACGGCGGCGAAGGTGTCTCGTCCGATTCGGGCGGCCACCAGTCGGTTCCGCCGACCCCGCAGCAGCAGCCCACCCCGCCGCCCAATCCGCAGGCCGGATACTCCTCGGCCCCGCATCAGCAGTCGTCTCCCTACCAGCAGCCGACCCCGCCGCCGCAACAGCAGCAGTCCTATCCGAGCTATCCGCAGCAGCAGCCCTACGGCCAGCCCGGTTACGGCTATCCGGCCGCGACGCCGTATCAGCCCTACGGCTACGCGGCGCCGCAGCAGGGCACCAACGGCCTGGCGATCGGTTCGCTGATCGCGTCGATCCTGGGGCTGTGCACCTGTATCGGATCGATCGTCGGGATCATCCTGGGTGTGATCGCACTGAACCAGATCAAGGAGCGCGGCGGTCAGGGCCGCGGTATGGCGCTCGGCGGGATCTGGGTCGGTGCCGTCGGCATCGTGCTGACCATCGTGTGGGTGATCGTCAACATCGCGGCGGCGAACTGGTAGGAGCGGCAGTGCGTCCGGACCGCCGGACGCACGTTCGCCGGATCAGCTGTGCCGCAGCGGATCCGGATGTGCGGGATCCAGAATCCACGGTGCGTGCGGCACCGTCGCCGGAGTGAACTGATCCAGGAGTGCTCGCGGTGTCTCCCCGCGCAGGCCGAGCGAGGCCGCGAGCATGGTGAAAACCTGGCGCGGCGTCTCCCCGAGAGCGATTCTGTCGCGCAGGGTTACGGCTCCGTCGCGCTTGGCCAGCCGCGCACCGTCGGTGTTGAGCACCAGCGGGACGTGCGCGTACGCGGGTACGGCGAATCCGAGGACGGTCGCCAGATAGGCCTGCCGCGGTGTCGAGGGCAGCAGATCGTCTCCGCGAACGACCTGGTCGAAGCCCTGTGCCGCATCGTCCACCACCACCGCGAGGTTGTAGGCCGCCGTTCCGTCACCGCGCCGCAGCACGAAATCGTCGACCAGCCCTCGGTACCGGCCGTGGATCTCGTCGGTGATCTCGAATTCCGTTGTCTGTGAGCGCAACCGCAGTGCGGCGGGCCGGCCCTCGGCGCGCTTGGCCGCCCGCTGCGCCTCGGTCAGGTCGCGGCAGGTTCCCGGGTAGGCGCCCATCGGGCCGTGCGGTGCGGAGACGGCCTTCTGAATCTCTTTTCGCGTGCAATAGCATTCGTAGGTCATTCCGGCCGCGTCGAGTCGCTCGATCGCGGCCGCGTAGCGTGCGGTGCGGTCCGATTGCCGGACCACCTCGCCGTCCCAGTCCAGTCCGATCGCGGCCAGATCCTCGAGCTGGCGCTGCTCCGCACCCGCACGCACCCGGTCCAGGTCTTCGATACGCAGCCGGAAATTGCGGGCCGTGCCGCGTGCGAACAGCCATGCCAGCAGGGCGGTGCGGAGATTGCCCAGATGCAGATCGCCGGAGGGGCTGGGGGCGAAACGGCCGGCCCCGGCGGTGTGCGGGATCATCCGCGCAGCCGGGGACACAGCGCGTCCTCCGGAATCTCGCGGCCGGCATCCAGATCCGCCAGCAGACCCTCGGCGTGTGCGACGAGCCCGGCCGCATCGATGCCGTACGGCGGTGACGGCGTGGCCGACAACCGGCCGATCGCCCGCTCGAGCAGGGTGCGAGCGCCCTTCGGATTACCGCGCTGGATGTGGGTGAGTCCCACCGCGTACTGGGCCAGGCCCTGCCACAGCATCCTTTCCGCGAACGGTCCGTTCTTCCACGCCGCCTCCAGCACCTCGTGTGCGTTGAAGGCCAGTCCCTCGTCCAGGAGGCGTTGGGCATAGTCCAGGGTTTCGCCCGGTGGGAGGTCGAGATCATCCGGAATACGGGCGACGCCCACGCTACCGGGCGGTAGTGGTCGCCCGAACCGGTCTCGAGGACGGGCATTTCGGGCGTGTCCGGCATCGTCGCGATCTCGTTCCACCACTACTCCATGATCCATACCGAGCAACCGCACGGTTTATCCGGGGCGGGGCGCGGCCCCCGATGGGGGAATTTCGCGGGGCGGTTTTGTTTAGCGGATCATTCTCCGGTCATTTGGCAATTCTCCCGCTATTAGTGAACGGGAATTCTTTACCAGCAATTCGAGTGATTGAAAGTGAAAAGACGCGGGACAGCGATTGTGGGTGCTGCTAGGGTGCTCTCCCGGGATCAATGCGAGGACGCACCACGGCGGTGCGTGCCTCGTGAACCAGTCCGTTCATCGAGTAGTTCGTGCGCTATGACCAGGCGCATTGTGGAGCCGTCGAGTCTCGAGAAGTCCGGGTCCGGCGACGAGGAAAGCACTATTGTCGCGTTATCTACGGTGGTAAAGGAGAGGTTCAGGTGAAGATTGATTCGACCGGTGCGGTGTGGCGCAAGAGTAAATACAGCGGTCCCGACGGAAACTGTGTCGAGGTCGCATTTCTGGGTGACGGCAATGTCGGGGTTCGCGATACCAAAGACTGCGGCCGCGGGCCGATTCTGGCTTTCACACCCGGCGAGTGGGATGCGTTCGTCTCGGGCGTGACCGACGGGAAGTTGGGCTCCGCCTGACCTCGGGCGACAGGTGATGGGCCCCGAGTCATCGTCGACTCGGGGCCTTGGTGTGACACCGGTGCCGGTCGCCTCACCCCGGATCAGTGCGGCTGATCCCGGTGCCCGCGCAGCGCGGCCGTGAGCAGGCGTTCTTGTTCGTGGGCGGCCGCATCCAGTTGTTCGCGCTGCCCGGCCGGATCCGGGCGCAGGAAGCTCCCGCTACCGGGAGCGCCGGACAACCCCAGGCGATTGACCCGCTTCGGCACGGGGGCGCCCTGATATGTGAGCGGTACCGGCCGCCCGTCGCGATCCACCGGCCCGAGCGGTTGATGGATCTCGATGTACTCGCCGTGCGGCAGCCGGCGCAGAATGCCGGTTTCGATGCCGTGCGCCAGGACGGCCCGGTCCGCGCGTTGCAACGCCAGGCACATCCGGTACGCGACGAAGTAGGCGAGCGGCGGAACGAGCAGCAGCGCGATCCGGAAGAACCACGTCGTGGCGTTGAGCGAGATATCGAATTTCAGCGCGATGATGTCGTTGACGCAGGCCAGTGTGAGGACCAGATAGAAGGCGAGGGCCATCGCGCCGATCGCGGTGCGCACCGGCACATCGCGCGGGCGCTGTAGCAGATTGTGCGCCGCACGGTCGTGGGTGAGCCGCTTCTCGATCCACGGATAGCCGATCAGCAGAGCGAACACCAGCGTCATCAGCACCGCCACCGCGAATGCGCTCGGCACGGTGTGCCCGAACAGATACAGCTCCCACGGCGGGAACAGGCGCAGGAAGCCGTCGGTCCACATCAGGTAGAAATCGGGTTGGGTGCCGGCCGAGACGTGGGAAGGGTTGTAAGGACCCAGATTCCAGATCGGATTGATCTGCAGCACCCCGCCCATGGTCGCGACCACGGCGAGAGTGAACATGAAGAACGCGCCCTGATCCAGGACGAAGACAGGCACGATCCGCGTGCCCACCACGTTCTTCTCCGTGCGCGCCGGCCCAGGGAACTGCGTGTGCTTCTGATACCAGACGATGGCGATGTGCGCCGCGATCAATGCCAGCATGATGCCGGGTAGGAGCAGCACGTGCGCGATGTACAGGCGCGGAAGAATGATCGTGCCCGGAAAGTCGCCGCCGAACATCAACCAGTGCAGCCAGGTGCCGATCAGTGGAATACCCATGGTGATTCCGGCGAATGCCGCCCGCAGGCCCGTCCCGGACAGCAGATCGTCGGGCAGCGAGTAGCCGAAGAAGCCCTCGAACGTCGCCAGGATCAGCAACAACGAGCCGATCACCCAATTGCCTTCGCGTGGTTTGCGAAACGCGCCGGTGAAGAAGACGCGGCACAGATGCACGACGATCGAGGCGGCGAAAAGCAATGCGGCCCAATGATGCACCTGCCGCACGAACAGGCCGCCCCGCACCTCGAAGGAGAGGTTCAGCGCCGATTCGTAGGCCCGGGACATCGAGACACCGCGTAACGGCTGGTAGGAGCCCTGATACACGACCTCGGTCATCGACGGATCGAAGAACAGCGTCAGATGGACACCCGACAGCAGCAGAATGACGAAGCTGTAGAGCGCGATCTCTCCGAGCAGGAACGACCAGTGTGTCGGAAAGACCTTGTCGATGGATCTTCTGAGGAAGGGCGCCGCGCGGAATCTCTCGTCGCGCCGTCCGGGATTGTCATGGCACTCACCCCGCCCCGGGTGTATGAGAGTGGTCGAGACTGTCTACTACAGAGCGTAGCACTGGAGTTGACCTGCGTCGATAGTGTCGGTGCGGGAATTGTGGACGGTTGTGGATATCGTCGGCGGGTGGATCTACTGACGCCGCAGGATGCCACCAGGTTCTGGCTGTCGCGCCGGGCCTGCAACGACCTGTTCCTGCTCTACTGCTTCGACGACACCGGACGGTCCGCGGACGCGCTGCGGGCAGCGGTGATCGCGCGCAGCGCCGAAATCCCGGATTTGCGCGTCCGGATCCGCGAACATCGCTTCGCCTATCCCGCCTGGGAGCCTGCGGATTTCGATGACGCGCAGGTCGTCGTCCACACGCTCGCGGAGTCGCTGTGGACGACTGTGGAAGCTTCACTGGGGGAGATTCTCGGGGAAGCGGTACCGGCGCGGCGATACACCTGGCGCGTTCATCTGTATCGCGGAATCCGGGACGCACCGGGTGGCTCCATGCCCGCACTCGTTGTGGTGCTGCAACTTTCGCATGCGCTGGCCGACGGGCAACGGGCCGCCACCATCGCGCGCGAGTTGTTGCGGGGTCTGGATACGGCAGCGTGGGGGGACGCCGATTTCGGTGGCGGTTCGGGTGACACGGGTTCACCCGTCGATGCGGTATCGCCGGACGGTTCGGCGGTGAATCGGCACCACCGCGGGTGGATCCGCCCCGACCTCGGGCGAAGCGCGAAAACCATTGCTGTCGAGGCGATCTCGCTGGTTTCGTTTCTGCCCCGGATGGCGCGCACGGTGCGGCGGGGCCTTGTCGCGGCTCGTGCGGATCGGGAACTGCACAGCCTCGCCGAGGCAGGTGAGATCCCGCCCGCCGCACCGAACTTCGCTCCCACCGCACTGAACCGCCCGCCGGCGCCCGCGCGTCGGGTCGTCCGCGTGATCGCGGGGGAGCAGCTGCACGTTCCCGAGTACACGGTCACGGTCGTCGCGTTGACCGCGATATCCGTCGCGATGAGTCGCTATCTCGCCCTCCACGGCGAATCCGGCGACCCGTTGGGTGCACAGGTCTCGATGGCCGGGCCCTTGTCGGCCGATCGAAAAGCGGTCCCGCGCAACAACTATCGCGACCTCGGCGTCGATCTGTGCGCCTCGGAACCGGACCTGCCTCTGCGGGCGCGCCGCATCGCCGCGGCGCTGGCCGAACGACGAGTCCGCGCCACCCATCCGCTGCAGTCCGCGCGCGACCGCGTCACCGACGCGATCCCCGCCCCGGTTCTCCGTCGCGATATCGCCGGCTACCCGCTGGACCTGGTCCCCGAGCGGATATCGGGTCATACGGTGCTGTCCAGCGTCCACCGCGGCGAGGCGGATCTGTCGATCGCCGGCGGCGCGGTCCGCTTCACGGCCGGTTTTCCCGCCCTCGGCGCGGTGATGCATCTGACCCACGGCCTGCACGGGCTGGGAAGGACGGTCACCCTGTCCGTCCACGCCGATCCTCTGGTGGTGGATGTGGACGACTACGCGGAGATACTGCGGGCCGCGGTCCGCGAGGTGACCACGCAGCTCACCGGAGACTGATCCGACGGGGTGGGAGAGACGGAAGAGGGCCCTGCACCTCTTTCCATATTCAATATATAGCGGAGTGGGGGGCTTGCGGCAAGGCCCCGGTGGTGCCGCACAATGGCCCGCCGAGGCCGTGTACCTGCGAAAACGGGAGGAGACGCGCAGCGGCCGAGACGGACACAGGTGTCCACATGAACCATGTCGAGCCAGGGAAGTGAGGGACACATGTCGGATCCGGGGTACCAGGACGAGTTGCGGGCCGAACAGGACTACGTGTCCGCGCTCTACACGCGACTCGACGGCGAGCGCGCCGAGGCCAAGCGCCGCTACAGCGCGGCGTTGCGCGGCAACGGCGGTGCGCTGGTGGATCGCGATGTGGAGGTGCGGACGCTGGCGCGGGAGGTGAAGCGGTTGGACGTGGCCGACAACGGACTGTGCTTCGGCCGACTGGACAGCGACTCCGGCGAGCGCTCGTATATCGGCCGTATCGGGCTGTTCGACCAGGACGACGACTTCGAGCCGTTGCTGCTGGACTGGCGGGCTCCGGCGGCACGCGCGTTCTACACCGCCACCGCCGCCAGCCCGGAGCAGATGCGGCGGCGCCGCCAGTTCCATTCCCGCGGCCGTCGCGTCGTCGACTACACCGACGAGATCTTCGGCCGCCCGAGCGCCGGGGAGCGCGGTGATGCGGCGCTGCTCGCGGCGGTCGACGCGGCACGCGGCGAGGGGATGCGCGACATCGTCGCGACCATCCAGGCCGAACAGGACGAGATCATCCGGCTCGATCATCCCGGCGTGCTGGTGATCGAGGGCGGTCCCGGGACCGGCAAGACGGTGGTGGCGCTGCACCGCGTCGCCTATCTGCTCTACACCCAGCGCGAGCAGATGGAACGTCACGGCGTTCTCGTGGTAGGCCCCAACCCGGCCTTCCTGCGCCATATCGATCGAGTACTTCCCTCGCTCGGTGAAACCAACGTCGTCTTCACCACCACGGGCGATCTGGTACCGGGCCTGCACGTCACCGCCGAGGACACTCCGGACGCGGTGCGCGTCAAGGGTTCGCTGGGGATGCTGGATGTGCTCGCGGCCGCGGTCGCGGACCGGCAGTGCCTCCCGGCGGAACCGCTGACCATCGAATTGGCCGATGTCACCGCGCGCATCGACGCGGCGACCGCGGAATGGGCGCGGGAGGAGGCACGCACGAGCGGTCTGCCGCACAACGAGGCGCGTGCGGTGTTCCGCGAGATCGTCACCTATGTGATCACCGAGCGCGCGATCGCCCGGATCGGCAAGGGCTGGATCACCCGCGAGGACCGGGAAGCGTGGGAGAACCTGCGCGCCGACCTCGTCGCCGAACTCGCCGAGAGTGAGCAGTTCACCGCCGCGCTCGACCGGCTCTGGCCCGTGCTCACCCCGGAACAGCTGCTGGCCGAGCTGTATTCGTCGCCGGAGCGGCTGCGCGCGGCGGGCGCCGACCCGGCCCTGTGGCGTGCCGACGGCGCCGCGTGGACGGTGTCGGATGTGCCGCTGCTCGATGAATTGGTCGATCTGCTGGGCCGGGAGAAGCCGGCGGAGGACACCGTGGAACGCGAACGCGCGGCCGAAGCCCGGTATGCCGCAGGCGTCTTGGAGCTCATGACCGGCCGCGAGGACTCGATGGACGACGAGGACCACCTCTTCGCCACCGATCTGCTCTACGCCGAGGACCTCGCCGCCCGATTCGCCGATCGGGATACCCGCGAGCTCGCCGAACGCGCTGCCGCCGACCGGGATTGGACCTATCGCCACATCGTGGTCGACGAGGCGCAGGAACTCTCCGAGATGGATTGGCGGGTGCTGATGCGGCGGTGCCCGGGCCGCTCCTTCACCGTGGTCGGCGATCTCGCCCAGCGTCGGTCGACCGCCGGTGCGACGTCGTGGGATGCCATGCTCGAGCCCTATGTCCCCGGCCGCTGGCGCTACCGCTCGCTCACGGTGAACTACCGCACGCCGGCGGAGATCATGGCGGTCGCCGCCGCGGTGCTCGCCGAGTTCGCCCCGGCCGTGCGTCCGCCCGAGTCGGTGCGTGCCTGTGGCGTGCGGCCGTGGTCGCGCCGAGTCGACGAGAGCGAATTGACCTCCGCCATCGAGGAATTCGTTCGCGACGAGGACGGCCGGGAGGGCACCGCCGTCGTGATCGGCCCGCCCGGACTGCCCGGCACGGTCCCGGCGTCGGAGACCAAGGGCCTCGAGTTCGATGCCGTTCTCGTCGTCGAACCCGAGCGCATCCTCGCCGACGGGCCGCGTGGCGCCGCCGAACTCTACGTGGCCCTCACTCGTGCGACCCAGCGGCTCGGGGTGCTGCACCGAGACCCGCTGCCCACGGCACTGAGCGGTCTGGTCCCGGTCGGCGCGCCCGCGGCGGCCGGAAATCTTCGCTCCGCGTAGCGATGTCGCGGGCCGTCTACTCGGGCGGCCCGCACCCGCCGCGCATGATCAGCGCGTGCGCCGGACACCATTGGGTCACCGGTAATCGGCTGCGCCCGTTCCCGGTGCGCAACTCGAATTCCACCAGCCCCAACCACGTTCCGTCCGCCGCTCGCGCCCAGGCATGCAATCTCCCCGGAAGGCGCCCCGTGATCTCGAGCCCGCCCGCCCGCACCGGTTGCGCCACCGCCTCGGGTGCGGCCATCCGTGGATAGGTGGGGATAGCGGCAGCCACGTCCACCAGCACCGGCATCGGCGGAACCACCACCCGATGCAGCGCGAACTCTCCCTTCTCCGGCCAATGCTCGAACATGTGTTCGATCATAAACCGGAGCGCCGACAAATAGCTCGTAGAATAGCTCATGGTTTCCGGGTGTCATCGGGCCCGGAATTCCAAGGCAGTCCGCCCGTCCGCGACCGGGGACGAGGTCCGCAGCGCCAGGCCGCATCGCGCACCGAGCTCGGCCAACTCCGGCACCGTTCGTTCCCGGCCACCGAAGCACATCAGCATGAACAGGTCGATCGCCGTGTCGGCCCCGCGACCCCGAATCGGCTCGATCACCACCACCGTCCCGTTAGGCGCTGCGGCGCGGGCACATTCGGCGAGGATGGCCGCGGCGAGCTCGTCGTCCCAATCGTGCAGGATATCGGACAGGAGATAGGCGTCGGCCCCGATCGGCAGCGGGTCGAAGAAGCTGCCCGCCACGGCGGTCGCCCGATCGTCGAGGCCGGCCGCCGCGAATCGCTCGGTGGCCGCGGCAGCCGTCGGCGCCAGATCCAGCACTCGCCCGCGGACACCGGAATGTGCGCGCAGGATCGCCGTCAGCAAGGTGCCGTCGCCACCGCCGACGTCGAGAATGCCGGGAAAGCGACTCCAGTCGAAACGGTGCGCGATCTGATCCGCGTAAACCCGGAAGCGGCAATTCATCTGGGCGTCGAAGGAGGCGCGCAGCGCGGGCTCGGCCTGCAGATCGGCCCAGAAGTCACGCCCGTACCTGCGTGGATAGGCGGGTCGTCCGGTGGTGATCGTGCTCAGCAGATCCACGAAGGCCAGCTCGGCGCGTCCGCCGGCGCTGCCGATATCGAGCAGCAGCAGTTCGAACGCGTCGGGGGAGTCCGCGCTCATCTGGTCGCCGAGGCTCGTGGGCCGGTAGCGGCCGGACGCCGCCTCGAGGTCGAAGACGCCGACGGCGACCAGATGGTCGAGCAGTCGCCGGAGAGCGGGAGCGGTGGTGCCGGTGCGAGCCGCCAATTCTTCGGCGGTCGCACCCACGGTGCCCGCGTGGTCCACCAGCCGGAGGGTGGCGGCCACCCGGACCGCCATCGGTGTGGCCAGATCGGCCAGGGCGAGGATCGAGGCGGGGTGCTCCGGCGAATTCACCGGCTGACCGTGATCTGCTGTTCGACGCGCGAGAGCTTCTCCGGATTGCGGACCACGTAGAGGCCGGTGATGCGGCCGTCGTCGAGGCGCATCGCCACCACGTCGTCGATTCGGCCGTCGATCCGCACGATCAGCGCGGGGCAGCCGTTGATCTGCACCGCTTCGACGGTCGCCTCGGCGCGCAGTCGCGGCAGTCCGGTACGCAGGGCGCGCGCGACCCGGTCGGCGCCCGCGATCGGGCGCAGGACCGCCTGGACCACGCCGCCGCCGTCGCCGAGCAGCACCACATCGGGAGCCAGCATGTCGACCAGATGCTGGAGGTCGCCGGTTTCGATGGCTTGCTGGAAGGCTTCGACGGCCCGGCGGGATTCGTCGGCGGACACCACTCCGCGAGGGCGGCGGGCGGCGACGTGAGCCCGTGCGCGGTGGGCGATCTGGCGCACGGCGGCGGGTGTCTTGTCGACGGCCGCGGCGATCTCGTCGTAGCCGAGATCGAACACCTCGCGCAGCACGAACACCGCGCGTTCCGTCGGTGCGAGGGTCTCCAGGACCAGCAGCATCGCCATCGACACGCTGTCGGCCAGTTCGACGTCCTCGGCGACATCGGGGGTGGTCAGCAGCGGCTCCGGCAGCCACGGGCCGACGTAGGACTCCTTGCGGCGCCCGAGCGTGCGGAGCCGGGTCAAGGCCTGCCGGGTGACGATCCGCACCAGGTACGCACGCTGGTCACGCACCTCGTCGAGGTCGACGTCCACCCATCGCAACCAGGTCTCCTGCAGGACGTCCTCGGCGTCGGCCGCCGAACCGAGCATCTCGTAGGCAACCGTGAACAGCAGGTTGCGGTGGGTGACGAACGCTTCGGTGGCGCCGTCGATGCGCTCGCTCATGGGTGGCTCCTGTCCCTGCTCTGTCGACTCCGGCACACACGAGACGCTCGCCGGCCCCTCGATGTGACACCACCGGCAAGTGATGCGCATCACTGCACTGGTGTTTGTGGGCCCCGGTCACCGCGCGGCGACGGCTGGCGCGACCCATGTCGCGAGATAGCGACGTAGTTCGGCGCCGCCCCGGGGCGGGCGACCCGGGTCCACGACGAACGACTGCACGATCCGGAGCATATGTTCGACGAGTTCGTCCAGATCGGCGCCGGACAATCCGGCCGCGGTCCAGTCGACGGCGAAGCGCTGCAGGATCGATCGGCCGAATGTCAGTGCGGTGTCGGAGGTTACGCCCGCGGAGAAGGCCCCGGCGCGGCCCGGGGTGAGCAGCAGGTTGAGGTACTTCTCGTGCGGCAGCCGTTCGAGGGTGTAGGCGATACCCTCGACCACCGCCGTCGCCGGGTCGCGGATATCGCTCAGATGCTCGGCCAGCACATCGAGGAAATATCCGGTCTGCGCGACGGCCGTCGCGGTCAGCAGGCTCTCGGCGCTGGGAAAGTAGCGGTACACGGTCTGACGGGTGACGCCGAGATCCCGCGCGACCTCGGCAATGCTGAACTCGCTGCCGGATCGATCGATCGCGGTGCGGGCGGCGGCGAGGATCCGCGCGACGGCTTCGTCGTCGTTCGCGGGCGTCGCCCCCGCCCAGCCATGCGTGCGCACCGATCGCGTCTCCCTTCCTCGAAGCGTGGTCGACCGTACCGAGTCTGCCGAGATAGCGGCCCTCCGCTCTTGACCATACATATGGAATCAACTGTATGGTCGAGCGGAAGTCCCCGGACAGAAGGAAGCCCATGCCGACGACGACGCCACCCCGCCCGAAACAACTCGACTCCCCGCTGCTGCCCAAGATCTTCAAGATCGTGGGACGGGCGCAGGTGTGGACCTACCGGCGCACCGGCGGCCGCATCGGCGGCAAGTGGCGTATCGGGGCCGGCTTCCGCAAGCCGGTGCCGACCCTGCTGCTCGAACATCGCGGCCGAAAGTCGGGCGTGGTCTACACGACGCCGCTGCTCTACATCACCGACGGCGCGAACACCGTCATCGTCGCCTCGCAGGGCGGCCTTCCGAAGCATCCGCAGTGGTATCTCAACCTGCGCGCCGAGCCCGATACCCACATCCAGATCGGGCGGGATCGCCATCCCGTCCACGCCGTCACCGCCGACCCGGGGGAACGGGCCCGCCTGTGGCCGCTGCTCGTCGACGCCTACGCCGACTTCGACACCTACCAAGCGTGGACCGAACGCGAAATCCCCGTGGTCGTCCTGCATCCCCGACCGGCCGGCCGCTGACGTGCCGGACCCCCGACAACAAGAAACGCCCGCTACCACTCGGGTAGCGGGCGTTTCGCGGCGGAGGATAGGGGATTTGAACCCCTGAGGGCGTTAACCCAACCCGCGTTCCAGGCGAGCGCCATAGGCCACTAGGCGAATCCTCCGCAGAGCAATATACCGGGTGGACCCCCTGCAACCGCAAACCGGGCTATTTGTGCAGGCCGGCGAGGGCTTTCTTCAATTGGTCCTTACAGGTGGTGCCGACGTCGTCGCTGTTGATGCTGCCCTCGGCCTGAATCCGCAGTTCCACCTTCACCGAGACGTTGGAGTCCAGGGCCGCGCAGGTGTAGTCGAGGGTGACGAAACTCGAGTAGTTCTGCTGGTAGGCCGCGTAGTAGGCCTGGCTGCCGATGCCGGCGATATCGCCGGAGGTGCGGCCGCTGCCGGTGGTCTTGGTGTCGTAGTTCTTCCAGCTGTTGAACTGCGGATCGCTGTATTTGCTCTGGAAGTCGGCCTCGAGGTCGATATCGGAGCCGTCGGTGCCGTACTTTCCGGCGCCGTCGTAGCGGGCGCGGCAGGTCAGGTTGCCGCCGCCGAAGCTGGAGTCGGGGGCGCGTTCGGTGTGCTCGGGAGCGTCCTTGGGTGTGGGCGCCCACTTGCGCAGGACTGTCGTATCGATCAGCGAGCAGGCGTCGGTGACATTGGCCATCGAGTAGTTGCCGTCGACGCCCTTCTTGTCGCCGAGCGGGCCCTTGCCCCCGCTTCCGCTACCGCCGGTGAGCGCGATCACGCCGATCACGATGCCGATCACCACGACCAGGCCCACCACGCCGCCGACGATCCACGGCGTGTTGTTCTTCTTGGGCGGCTGTGGATAGGCCGGCTGTTGGGCGTAGGGCGGTGGGAACTGCTGCTGGGGATAGTTCGGCACGGACGGCGGCTGCTGCCCGTAGGGCTGCTGCGGTGCGCCACCGTGGTAGGCGTCGAAACCCGCCCCCAGAACCGTCGGATCCGTCCCGGTCACGGGTCCGGGCCGCCCGCCCATCACGGTCGGATCGGTACCGGTGAGCGGCTGCTCCGGAGCCGCCGGCGTCGACCACCAGTGCACGGTTTCGTTGGGCGGCTGACCCTGCCCCTGATACTCGGGCCCACCGTGCGGTGGATTACTGCCTGTCACGTCTTTCCTCCGGTCCTGGCGCGGAAGCCCCCTCGAAAAATGTCGCAGGTGATCGTATCGACTCCGCCCGGATTCCACTCGAGTGGACAGTTGTGACTACACTGGCCGACGGATCCCGCGCGGCGCGCATCCTGTGAACTCCCCCAGGGCCGGAAGGCAGCAAGGGTCAACGGGCTCTGCCGGGTGCGCGGGGTCCCCTTACTTTCTCGGGGGAAATCTTCTTCACTGCCGCGGGGCGCATCAGGCGGGTAACGTGGTCGGCTGGGTCCGCGCCAGAAGCGCACGATCCGTCAACCTGTTACCTCGCTGCTTGAAAGGCTGCTCAGGATGCCCCGGCAAACGCAGATCGGTTTGATGAGCCATGCGGAACTCGTATCGGAACACGAGACGCAGACCGCGAACTACGCGAAGCTCCAGACCGAGAAGCTCACGCTGGATCTGACGAGGGGTAAGCCCTCGTCGGAGCAACTCGATCTCTCCACCGGCCTGCTCGCCCTGCCGGGCGCCGACGACTACCGCGACGGCACCGGCACCGACTGCCGCAACTACGGCGGCCTGCACGGGCTGCCGGAGTTGCGCGCGATCTTCGGTGAACTGCTGGGCATTCCGGTCGAGAACCTGCTCGCCGGCAACAACGCCAGCCTGGAACTGATGCACGACGTGATCGTGTTCGCGATGCTGCACGGCACGGCCGATTCGCCGAGCCGCTGGGCCGACGAACCGATCAAGTTCCTGTGCCCGAGCCCGGGTTACGACCGCCACTTCGGGATCACCGAATCGCTCGGCGTGCAGATGATTCCGATCGCCATCAACCACGACGGCCCGGACGTGCACGCCATCGCCGAACTGGTCGCGTCCGATCCGCAGATCAAGGGTCTGTGGGCGGTTCCCAACTATTCCAACCCGACCGGCGTGAACTTCTCCGAAGAGGTTGTGCGCGAACTGGTTTCGATGCCCACCGCGGCGCCGGACTTCCGCCTGTTCTGGGACAACGCGTACGCGGTACACCCGCTGACCGATACCGCCGCCCCGGTGTACGACGTTCTCGGGCTGGCGGCCGCGGCCGGAAACCCCAACCGGCCCTTCGTCTTCGCCTCCACCTCGAAGATCACCTTCGCCGGCTCCGGCGTCAGCTTCTTCGGCGCCTCCACCGAGAACCTGACCTGGTACCTGAAATACGCCGCGAAGAAGAGCATCGGCCCGGACAAGGTGAACCAGCTGCGTCACCTGCGTTTCTTCGGCGATGCCGAGGGTGTGCGCCGGCATATGCAGGCCCACCGTGCGCTGCTCGAACCGAAATTCAAACTGGTACTGCGGATCCTGGAGGATCGCCTGGGCGCCTCGAAGGTCGCCTCGTGGACCGAGCCCAAGGGCGGCTACTTCATCAGCCTGGATGTGGTCGAGGGTACGGCCGGGCGAGTGGTGGCGCTGGCCAAGGAGGCCGGAATCGCCCTGACACCCGCGGGCTCGGCGTTTCCTTACGGAAAAGACCCGGAGGACAAGAACATTCGCATCGCCCCCAGTTTCCCGTCGCTGGCCGATCTGGAGAAGGCGATGGACGGTCTGGCGACCTGTGTCCTGCTCGCCGCGACCGAGAAGCTGCTGGAGAAGTAGCGGTGGCGCGGACCGGACAGCCGCGATGTGCGGCTGTCCGGCCGGAATCGGTTACTGCGGCTTGTGCGCCAGCACCGCGAACATCGTCACCGAGAGGTGAATGTCACCGGTGCGCGCACCGGCTTCCAGTTCCGCCAGCAGTTCCCGCCGCTGCGCCTCGGTGATCGCCCCGCGCGCCTCCGCCATCCCGGCGATGCGGGCCACCAGCGCACCGGCACCGGCGCTCGCGTCCTGCACCAGCGCATGCGAGCCGATATCGTCGACGACCAGCCCGGCTCGGGTGAGCAGGCCGGGCAGCCGCCGTCCCGAGAACGGATTGGTGGTGTTGGTGATCAAAGTTTCGATCACCTCGTGCACGACCCGCCGGTCGCCGGGATGCACGATGGCGGTGCCCCAGTCGCTGTCCATGACGACCACGCGTCCGCCCGGTTTCAGCACCCGGGCGATCTCCCGTGCGGCGCGCTCCGGGGCGGTCAGATGCTGGAAGACCCGCTCACACAGGGCGACGTCGAAGGTGTCACCGCCGAACGGCAGCCCGTAGGCATCGCCGGGGACGAACCGGGCCGGCGAATTGTGCTGGGCCGCACGGTGTTCCGCCCCGGCCAGCAGATTCGGATCGGGTTCCACGCCGACCGCGTCACCGGTCGGGCCGACGGCGTCGGCGAAGACCAGGACCTCCGAGCCGGTGCCGGAGCCGATGTCGACCGCGCTTTCGCCCGGAGCGACGGCCAGGGCGTCGTGCGCCCAGCGGCGAAGTCCGCGAATTCCGGGAAGTGCGGCCTGCAGATCGTGCACATCGATGAGTTGGTCGCGGCCCGCGCGATCGAAGCGGTCCGGCCTCAGTCCCGAGGATGAGGAATTGTCTGCCGAGGAGCTGTGTGTGGGCGCCATATCTTCCACCGTGGGTGTTGCCAAAGTGTCGGGCATGAAGATTCACCCTACGCGCGCAGAAAATCTACGGGTGGGTAGACATGTGAGACCGGTCACGCCGGTCGGTAGGCGGATATTCGCCCGTCTGCCATGATCGATACATGGTGAGCCGCAAAGTGTGCCTCGCGCAGGAACCGGAGTCGGACAAGCTGTTGTCGGAGGACGACTTCGCCCTCCTGACCGGGATGCTGCTGGATCAGCAGTTTCCCCTCGAACACGCCTTCCGCGGTCCGAAGAAGATCGCCGACCGCATGAACGGATTCGATATCCACCGGATCGCGGAGGCCGATCCGGAGGAATTCGAGGAATTGGGCGCGACCCCGCCCGCCATTCACCGCTACGGCCGGTCGATGGCCCGACGCACCCAGGAACTGGCCCGATACGTCGTCGAACATTACGACGGCATCACCTCCGAGATCTGGACTCGCGACAACCCCGACGGCAAGGAAGTGCTGCGCCGGCTGAAGGAACTGCCCGGCTACGGCGACCAGAAGGCCCGCATCTTCCTGGCGCTGCTGGGCAAACAACTCGGTGTGCGCCCGGCGGGGTGGGAGAAGGCGGCCGGTGCCTACTCGGAGCCGAATTCGCGCCGCTCGGCCGCCGATATCGTCGACAACGAGTCCCTGCTCGAGGTGCGGGCATTCAAGAAGCAGATGAAGGTTGCCGCGAAGGAAGCCAAGGCGACATAGCTTCCGCCGATCCGGCTACTGCGCGGTGTATCCGCCGTCGACCAGGTGATAACTGCCGGTGATGAACGTGGCCGCGTCGCTGGCCAGGAATGCGACCAGCCCGGCGACCTCCTCGGGGGTGCCCAGCCTGCCCAGGGCGTGTTTCTGAGCGAGGAACGCCTGGGTTTCGTCGTCGAGGTTCGCCCCGAGCAGCGGTGTGTGGATGAATCCGGGTCCGACCGCGGTGACTCGCACGCCTTGGGCCGCGTATTCGAGGGCCGCGTTCTGGGTCAGCCCGAGCAGGCCGTGTTTGGCCGTGACGTACGCCGACGAATTCGCGAATCCGACGCTGCCGAGGATCGACGCCATATTCACGATGGCGCCACCGCCGGCCGCCGCGACGGCCGGAAGTTGTTCGCGCAGTGCGTAGAACACGCCGTCGAGGTTCACCGACAGCACCTTGCGCCAGCCGTCCAGCGAATAGTCCCCGATCAGCGCGCTCTCCCCGCTGATGCCGGCATTGTTGACCGCGATCCGCAGCGGTCCCAGTTCGCCGGCCGCCGCGACGCTGCGCCGGACGGTCTCCGGATCGGAGGCATCGCCGGCGAAGCCGGCCGCCTGCCCGCCCGCACCGCGAATCTCCTCGACCACCGTATTCGCGTTGTCCTCGTCGAGATCGAACACCAGGACCGCGGCGCCACTGCGCGCGAGTTCGTGCGCGACCGCACGTCCGATCCCGGATCCGCCACCGCTGACTATTGCCGCACGGTTGCTCACGTCGTATACGGCCATGCTCGACACCCTCTCCGAGACATCGGTTAGCTCATGTACGGGGTTCTGATCGCTCGTCAACGAGTGTAGCTATGAGTTAGCGACTGTATAAAACGCCCGGTGAGTACGCCGAGAGGTCGGCCGAGTGCGTGGCGGTCCGCGCGCGGTAACGGCCGCGGGCATCCGGCGTCCGCACCGTGCTCGCGCGGACACCGGACATGTGGGTGACTAGCTGCTGCTCGCGGCCGCGGTAGCGAATGGCGTTGTGGTGACGCGATTTTCGCGATGGGCGGGCGGCTGCCACAGTCCGCGGCGCTGCAGGATCGGCAGCACACCTTCGCCGAACCAGTACGCCTCCTCCACATGCGGGTAACCGGAGAGGATGAACTGCGTGATGCCGAGGCGGGAGTATTCGACCAGCCGCTCGGCCACCTCTTCGTGCGAGCCGACCAGCGCCGTTCCCGCGCCGCCGCGCACCAGTCCGACACCGGCCCACAGGTTGGGTGCGATCTCGAGCCGATCGGTGTTGCCGCCGTGCAGTTCCAGCATCCGACGCTGGCCCTCGGATTCACTCTGGGCCAGATTCGCCTGCACCCGTTCGATATCCGCGGGGTTCACCGCTTCCAGCAGGCGATCGGCCTCGGCCCAGGCCTGCTCCGACGTGTCGCGGGAGATGACGTGAATGCGCAGGCCGTAATCGAGGACGCGGCCCTCGTCCACCGCGAGCCGGCGGATCCACTCCAGCTTCTTGCTCACCGCGAACAGCGGCTCACCCCAGGTGAGGTAGGTATCGGTGTAGCGGGCGGCCACCGGTCCGGCAGCGGCCGAGGAACCGCCGAAGAACACCGGGGGAATCGGGTCCGGCCGGTTGTTCAATTGCGCGTTGCGCACCTGAAGGTGCTTGCCCTCGAACGTCACCGGAGCGTCGGACTCCCACAGCTCGCGCACGATGTGCAGGAATTCACCGGTGCGCTCGTAGCGCTGTTCCTTGTCCAGGAAGTCGCCGTAGGCCTGCTGTTCGTGCGGCTCGCCACCGGTCACCACGTTCAGCAACAGCCGTCCGCGGGAATGCCGCTGGAAGGTTCCGGCCATCTGCGCGGCCAGCGTGGGGCTCACTACACCGGGCCGGAAGGCGACCAGGAATTTCAGGGTTTCGGTGGTCTCGACCAGCATGGCCGTCGTCAGCCAGGCGTCCTCACACCATGCGCCCGTCGGTGTCAGCACCGCCTCGAAGCCGTTCTCCTCCGCCGCACCCGCGATCTGGTTCAGATAGCGCAGCGAGGCCGGACGGTCGCCCGACATCGAGGTGCCGTGACCGCCCGCGACCAGATTGCGGGAATCGCCATAGGTGGGAAGAAACCAGTGGAACGAAAGGCTCATTTCGGACATGATGGCCGATGGCCGGAAGTGAGTCACCGGTTGTAATCGGGCTGGTTCTTAATCTGGCCCATCCGCATCGAAAGCCCGCAAACTCCACCGATGCCGTGTGTCTGTGCCGGACACGGCAACCTGTGCTGCCGCGTGCCGGCAGTCGGAAAGTCGAGGAATCAAGCAGTGAAGATGAGGAAATTCGCCGTGCTCACGGCGCTGGTCGCGACAACGTTGGGTGCGCTGGCGGGAACGGTTCAAGCCGCTCCGGCCGCCGACGACGGTGTGGTGAACTATCAGGCGAGATCCACCGAGAACGCGGCGATCGTTTCGACCGACGCCGGGTCGATGGATGTCGAGGACGGCGTCTTCAAGATCAAGGCCGCCAACGGAACCACCGTGGCCGGAACCCCGCTGACGTTCCGGGTCGACGATTTCGAGTTCCCGATCGCCGCCGATATCTCCGGTCGCACGGCGACGCTGACCCCGCAGTTCGATCTGCAGCATGCGGTCTACAAGCCGGTCGCGCTCCCGTTCGAGGACAGCGCCCCGTGGAAGACCCCCTACGAGCGTGAGGTCGCCGCCTTCACCCGTCTCAAGGACACCATCGCCACCGGCGCTGCCATCGGCACCGCGGCCGGTGGTATCGGTGGCGCGGTCATCGGCTGCATCGCGGGCGCTGCCCTCGGTGTGGTGGCCACCGGTGCGCTGGCCACCCTGTTCGGCCTCGGCCCGCTCGGCGGCTGTGTCGCCGGTGCCGCCGCTGTCGGGTTCCTCGGTGTGCTGGCCGGCCAGATCTTCGTGACAGCTCCGGTCGCGATCGGCGCCGTGATCCAATACTTCTCCACCATCAACGAGCCCTTCAAGGCCCCGGCCAAATGAAGCGGTTACCGGCCCCACCCCTGAGCCGGTAATTATTTCAGCGGTCGAATTAAAAGGACCTTCGCACTTTCGAGTGCGAAGGTCCTTTTTTAATTTGTGAGATTCGATTTATTTTCCCGCGCCGGGCTATTCGAATCGACCTGGTTATTAACCTCGTCGCTTTTTGGCATTCACCACAAACTGGATAAAGCCGCTCCGGCGGAATGCAATGAGTGATGAGGAAAAAGCAGTGAAGATGAGGAACTTTGCCGTGGTCGCGGCCGCGGTGGCCGCCGCCGTCGGCGTGACCACCGGCACCGTGAATGCCGCGCCCGCCGCGCCCGACGAGGGTGCCGTCAACTACCAGGCATCGACGAACGAGAAGTCGACGATCATATCCACCGACGCCGGTTCGCTGGACGTGGAAAATGGTGTTTTCAAGATCAAGGCAGCCAATGGGACGACCCTGGCCGGAACCGAATTGAAGTTCCGGGTCGACGATTTCGAATTCCCGATCGCCGCCGATATCTCCGGTCGCACCGCCACCCTGACTCCGCAGTTCGATCTGCAGCACGCGGTCTACAAGCCGGTCGCGCTCCCGTTCGAGGACCAGGCGCCGTGGAAGACGCCCTATGACCGGGAAGTGGCGGCCTGGACCCGCCTGACCAGCACCATCACCGCGGGCGCGACCATCGGCACGCTGGTCGGTGGTCTCACCGGCGGAGCGGTGGGCTGCTTGCTCGGCGGCATCGCGGGTGCGACCGTGGCCGCGGCCGCCATCGTCGGCCTGTTCGGCGGCTTCCTGCCGGCCGCCGTGGTCGGTTGCATCGGCGGCATCATCGCGGTTGGTGCGCTGGGCACGCTGGCGGGCCAGCTGCTCGTCACCGCGCCGGTGGCGATTCTGGCGGTCGCCCAGTACTTCACCACCATCAATGCGCCGTTCAACCCTCCGGCTCCGGCCAAGTAGGGGAGAGCGGATCCCGCCGTGCACCTCGGGTCGATCGGCACCGACCCGAGGTGCACGGCTTTGTGGAAGATCCGGTAGCGCACGGTGATTCGGCACCCTCAGCGCGGGATCGCAGTGCCGTCCAGGGCGGCGATCGCGATCGTGGCGGCACGGGCGATCGCCGCGTTGTCGTATTCGGCGTCCGGCCGGTCACGAGTGGACAGAATCGTCAGCACGATCGGCGCGCGTCCCGGAGGCCACGCCACGGCGATATCGTTGCGCGTTCCGTAGTCGCCGGCACCGGTCTTGTCGCCGACCTGCCAGCCCACCGGCACGCCGGCCCGGACCAGCGCGGCACCGGTGGTGTTGGCACGCAGCAGACCGGTGAGCACGTCGCGATCGTCGGCGGCGACCGACGGGTCGAGTACGTAGTGCCGCAGATCGCCGGCCAGCGCACGCGGCGTACTGGTGTCACGCTCGTCGCCGGGTAGGGCCTCGTTCAGCGTGGTCTCGGTGCGGTCCATCCGCGTGGTCGTATCGCCGATGGCGCGCAGCCGCTGCTGCAATCCCTGCGGACCGCCGAGTTCGGCGAACATCAGATTGCCGGCGGTGTTGTCGCTGAACCGCACCGCGGCGTCCATGATCTCCCGCAGAGTCATGCCCTGGTCGACATGCTGTTCGGTGACCGGTGAATTCGGCACCAGATCGGCCCGGGTGTAGGTGACACGACGGTCGAGTTCGGCGGGCGGCAGGGTGCTCAGCAGCGCGCCCGCGGCCAGCGCCTTGAACGTCGAACAATACGGAAACCGCTCGTCCGGCCGGTATTCGACGGCTCGGCCGGTTCCGGTGTCGAGCGCGTAGACGCCCAGCCGGCCGTGCAGCCGAGCCTCCAGATCGCGGAATCCGGCGAGCGACTCGGCGGCGAGCGGAACCGTCGAGGTGGCACCTGCGGCCGATCCGGGTGCGGTCGATACGGGCGCGGCGCTGCGATCGGCACCGCAGGCGCTCAGCGGTATGAGGGTGGCAGCGGCCGCGACCAGCACGGCCGAGCGGGTGAAGCGAGGGGGCGTCATAGGCGTTCCTTGTGGATCTGCGTTCCTGGTGAATCGATGGCGGTGAGCGCTCGCAGCAAGAGTGGCAGCCCTCGCGCATGCTGTCCAAGACACTTGTGGCGGTATCCATGCCGATTCGGCATAGACTGCGCGATCGTGGATATGGTCGCCGCCTGTAGGGCCTTCGTCGCGGTGAGCGGTCTCGGAAGTTTCACCGCGGGGGCCGCCGCCGCGCAGATCCCGCAGTCGGTGGCCAGTCGCCGGATCGCGGCGCTGGAACGGCACTTCGGCGCGCGATTGCTCGAACGAACTTCGCGCACAGCCACATTGACCTCGTTCGGCCGCGATATGTTGCCATCCGCGCGGCGACTGGTCGAGGCGGCCGAGGCCCTGGAGGAGCATGCCGAGCGGGCTCGTCAGCGTCCCTTCCGACTGGCGCTGCCCGCCACTTGCGGACCGGTGCCGCTGGCCGGGCTGGTCGCCGAATGCCGCCGCGCGCGGCTTCGGCTGGAACCGGAGCCCGCCGATCCCGGCCGGCGCGCGGAACTCACCCGCACGCACGAGGTGCGCGCCGCGATTCTGGCCGTCCCGGCCGATCGCGGCATCTGGCGCGTGCCGTTGGGCCTGGCCGACGCCACGGGCCCGCACAGCACGCCGATCTACCTGGAAACCCTTCGAGTACTGCGCCTTTCGGAACAGCAGGGCCGGCGCAGCGTGTGGATACAGCCCGAGGACGATGTGCCGCACATCCGCGATCGGATCATCCGGCTGCGCGATGCGCTCGGCCTGCGCCCCGCCCAGGTGGTGGTCGCGCGGTCACTGGTCACCGCGGTCGCCGAGGTGCTCGACGGCACCGATCTGCTGTTGTGCTCGCCCGCCCAGGCCACCGAGCTCGGCCTGCACTGGCGGCCGATCGGGGAGCTGGAGCTTGCCAGGGGCTACGACATCGCGGCGGCATCACGCGAGGACGCGGACCGGATCCGCGCACTGGGCCCCGAACCGATCGGCCGCTGTCTCGGTGTGCCGGACGACGTCGACGCACGCGACGAGGGGAGCTGACATGGGTGTCTCGACCGCACTGCGCCGCGCGCGCACGGAACTGCGCGACGCGGGACTCGACGGTTCCATCCTGGTGCGCGATCTCGACACCGGTGACGAGCTGGGCCTGGACGCCGACCTCGAATTGCCGATCGCCTCGCTGGTGAAGGTGCCGCTCGTGCTGGCGACGATGGAACGGGTGCTGCGCGGCGAGATCGACCCGGCGGCCCCGATCCGGGTACAGCCCGGCCGCAGTACGGTGGCGGGCCCGACCGGGTTGAGCAGATTTCGCCATCCGGCCACGGTCGCGGTCGAGGATCTGATGTATCTGAGCATCGCGATCAGCGACGGTGGCGCGACCGACGCCCTGTTCGAGCTGACTCCGCCCGACGCGGTGACCGCCGAATTGCGCCGCCTGGGCCACGAGGGCATCGCGGTCCGGCATCTGGCCGACGATCTGGTGCGGACCCCGGCCGAGCAGTTCGCCCCCGCGGACGGTCACCTCGCCCACGCCCTGGCCATCGAGGCCGGGACGGCCGGGCGCGGGCATCCGGTCACGCAACTCGACATCAGCCATGCCAACACCGGCACCGCGCGGGCGTTCGTCGATCTGCTCGCCGAATTGTGGCGGCCGGTGCGGGCCCACCACGACGCCGCCGCGAGAGTGCGAGAGTTTCTGTCGGGCAATCTGTTACGTCAACGACTCGCCCCGGACTTCAGCTCCGACGCCACCCGGTGGTCGTCCAAGACGGGCACCCTGCTGAATCTGCGGCACGAGGCGGGCGTAGCCGAACACGCCGACGGGCAGACCCTGGCCGTAACCGTGCTGACCCGATCGCGGGTGCCCGCCGTGGTGCAACCCGGCGCGGAGGCCGCGATGGCGACCGCGGCGCGGATCCTGCACGACGAACTGCGGATGCGGCCGTCGTCGAGGACGGCAGCGTGTGACGGATAGTTATGTTCCCGCTGCGTGTAACGGGTGAGCGAATCGCGCCGCCGGGTCATCGTCGGGTATGGCCTCCACAGCACCGCAGCAGATCTCCGATCGCGACCTCGACGACATCTTCGGCCCCGTTTTCGACCGCATCGCCGCCGGGGCGGTGGCGCGCGAGATCGATCGTCGACTGGCCTACGAGGAGGTCGACTGGCTGCGCCGAGCCGGATTCGGCGCGTTGCGGGTGCCGGCCGAATACGGTGGCTTCGGCGTCAGCGTGCGCCAGCTGTTCCGGCTGCTGATCGACCTCGCCGCCGCGGAATCCAATCTGCCGCAAGCACTTCGGGTGCATTTCTCCTTCGTCGAGGATCAGCTGCTGGCCGAGCCCGGTCCCGCGCGTGAACACTGGCTGCGCGCGGCCGGATCCGGTGCCCTGGTGGGCAATGCCATCACCGAGCCGGGCATCGGAGCGGTCGACCGCTACCGCACCCGGCTGACCCGCGGCTCCGGCGGCGACTGGCTGCTCAACGGCACCAAGTACTACAGCACCGGCTCGCTGTACGCGGACTACATCCTCGCCGCGGCCGATCGTGACGGGGAGCGGGTATCGGTGCTGGTCGACGCGAACGCCGACGGGGTGCGACAGAGCGACGACTGGGACGGCTTCGGACAGCGGCTGACCGCCAGTGGCACAACGGAATTCAACGATGTGCGGATCACCGAAGAGCGGGTGCTCGGCCCGGGGTACGGCGCGCCCGGCCGCACCTACGCCACCTCGTACCTGCAGCTGGTGCAGTTGGCGGTGCTGGCCGGCATCGCCCAGCGGGCCGAATCCGATGTGCGGGCGTGGGTTGCCGACCGCACGCGCAGCTACACCCATTCGGCGGCCGATCTGCCGCGCCACGATCCGCTGGTCCAGCAGGTGATCGGGAAGCTGTCGGCGGCGGCCTTCGGGGCGCGCGCGAGCGTGCTGGCCGTGGCCGAGCTGCTGGACGAGGTGCTGGCGGCGGGCGCCCAGGACGACGCGGCGCTGGACGCGGTCGAATTGGCCTCGGCTCAGGCGCAACTCGGTGTGATCGACACCGTGCTGACCGCCACCACCCAGCTGTTCGAGGTCGGCGGTGCCTCGATCACCTCCGAAGATCTGCGACTGGACCGGCATTGGCGCAATGCACGCACCATCTCGGTGCACAATCCCGCCGTGCAGAAGGCGCGGGCGATCGGCGATCACCTGCTCAACGGAACCGAACTCCCGTACGCGTGGAGCGCGGGCAGCCGCGAGAGCCAGGTGCGGTCATGACCCGGCGGATCCGTTTCAACGCCTTCGATATGAACTGTGTGGCGCACCAGTCCCCGGGACTGTGGCGCCACCCCGAGGACCAGTCGCATCGCTACAAGGAGCTGAGCTACTGGACGGAATTGGCGAAGCTGCTGGAACGCGGCCGCTTCGACGGGATCTTCATCGCCGACGTACTGGGCATCTACGACGTCTACGGTGGCAACGACATCGCCGCGCTGCGTCAGGGCGCGCAGGTGCCGGTCGCCGATCCGCTGCTGCTGGTCTCGGCGATGGCGGCGGTGACCGAACACCTGGGCTTCGGCATCACCACCGGCACCGGATTCGAGCATCCCTTCCCGTTCGCCCGGCGGCTCTCGACGCTGGACCATCTGACCAACGGCCGTTTGGGCTGGAATGTGGTGACCGGATATCTGCCCTCGGCCGCCGCCAATATGGGTGAGTCCGAACATCTCGACCACGACGAGCGCTACAACCACGCCGACGAATACCTCGAGGTGCTGTACAAGCTCTGGGAAGGTTCCTGGGAGGACGACGCGGTCGTGCGCGACCGGGCGCAGGGCATCTACGTCGATCCGGCGAAGGTGCATCACATCGGCCACGCCGGCAAGCACTTCACGGTGCCGGGTATTCACCTGTCCGAGCCCTCGCCGCAGCGCACCCCGGTGATCTATCAGGCCGGCGCCTCACCGCGTGGGGTGGCCTTCGCCGCCGAGAACGCGGAGGCGATCTTCGTCGCCGCACCCTCGAAACGCGTTCTGGGACAGACGGTCACCCGCATTCGCGACGCACTGGAGGCGGCCGGGCGCGACCGCTACGCGGCGCGCATCTACGCGCTCGCCACCATCATCACCGACGCCACCGACGAAGCGGCACAACGCAAATACGACGAATACCGCTCGTATGCCAGCGTCGAGGGCGGTCTGGTGTTCATGTCCGGCTGGATGGGTATCGACCTGTCGCGCTACGACCTCGACGACCCGATCGGCGAGGTGAACAGCAATGCGATCCTGTCCGCCGTCGCCGCGTTCCAGGAATTCGACGACGACGGCCGGGAATGGACCGTGCGGGATATCGCGGCCTGGGCCGGCATCGGCGGGATGGGACCCGTATTCGTCGGATCGGGGACGTCGGTGGCCGATCGGCTCCAGGAATGGGTCGACGAGACCGATATCGACGGCTACAACCTGGCCTACGCGATCACTCCGGGCACCTTCGAAGATATTGTGCGGCACGTGATTCCGGTGCTGACCGAGCGCGGCGCCTATCCGAGTGAGTACGTCCCGGGCACCCTGCGCAACGCGCTGTTCGGCGCGGGCGACCGGCTGCCGGACGACCATCGCGGCGCGCGCTACCGGCTCGGCGGACCGGGTTCGACGGCGCTGCCGGACGAGCAGGTGCGACCGCAGGCGGGCGTCACCGCGACCTGACCGATCGGCGGTGCGCGACATCGATTCCCGGTGATCGCAACTGTCAACGAAAGCCGCTGGCAAGCGCACTATTTCGTTATGACGAACCAGAATTCGAAACGCACCGCCGCCATCGTCGGCGCCGGCATCGCCGGTGTCACCGCCGCTCTCGGACTGCAGCAGGCCGGGTTCGACGTCACGATCTACAGTGATCGCGATCAACGCGGTCTTCGTGACGACATCCCCGCCACCGGAACCGCGCTCATCTTCGGTGAGGCTCAGGCCGCCGAAACCGCCCTCGGACTCGACACCTATGTGAATCGGGCCCCGCAGCACACCGGACTCAGTGTGCGGATCGCGGGTCCGGGGCCGGAACGGCCCGAATTGATCGGATTCGACGGCGATTTCGACGGTTTCGTCGGTGTCGCGGTCGACACCCGGCTCAAGGTCGACGAGCGACTGACCGCATTCGTCGAGGCCGGTGGCCGCTTCGTGGTCGAGAAGGTGTCCCCGGAGAGCCTGGACGGCATCGCCGCGGCGCACGATCTGGTGCTGGTCGCTACCGGTAAGGCCGGTTTGGCGGAGCTGTTCCCGATCGACACCGACCGCACCGTCTACGACGCGCCGCAGCGCAGCCTGCTCACCGTCACGGTGACCGGATTGGGGTACGAGCCGGACGTTTTCGCGCACCGCAGTACCTCCGGCGGGCAGCACAGCGGATTCTCCATCTTCGCCGAGCAGGGTGAGGCGTGGTGGGGTCCGTATCTGCACAAGGACGCCGGGCCGAGCTGGGCCTTCCTCGGCTGGGCGCGCCCGGGCAGCGAATGGGAGAGCCGGTTCGCCGCCGCCGATTCCGCCGAGTCGGCGCATCGCATCGTGACCGAGCTCTACCGGGACTACATCGACTGGGATCTGCCGGAAGTGCTGGCTACCAAGGTGATCGCCGAGGATCCGCACTCCTGGCTCAAGGGTGCGGTTCGGCCGGTGGTTCGTCACGGTGTCGGCCGCACGGCGGGCGGGCACGCCGTGGCGGCGCTCGGTGACACCGCGGTCGCCTACGACCCGATCGCCGGACAGGGCGCGCAGAGCGGCCTCATTCAGGCGCAGCGGCTCGTCGCGGCCGCCTCCGCGCACGAGGGGCCCTTCGACGCCGAGTGGATCGAGGAGCAGTACAACGCGTTCCTGCTGGCCCGCTCCGACGCCGCCGCCAAGGTGACCCGCCTGTTCCTCGGCGATCCGGAATTGGCCGAGATCGGCAACCGGTTCTTCGCCGCCGCGGCCGTCGACCCGCGCGTCGCCTCGGTACTGGTGAGCACGCTGCACAAGCCGCAGCCGCTGCTGCAGATCAACTCCCTCGCCGACGCCGACGCGCTGCTCGAGCAGATCACGGGTGAGGGCGCCGACGAGTTGGTGGCCCGGTTCCAGCCCGCGGGCCGATTCGAACGTTCCGGATACGGCTCGGCGGTCGCGTCGGCATAACGGCGTTCCCCCGGCTCGGATGAGTGCCGCTGATCCGATCCTGAGGATTCAAACCCTCGTCCCCGCCGGTCAGCGGTGTTGAAGTGGAGGTGCGCCGGGTGCACGGTTGCCGCACTCGGCGCACCGGCCACGGAGTGCGTAACGAACAGCCCGGCCGTCGGCGCGACCGGGTGCGGATGTCCCAATCACAGGAGTGTCGATGACCACCGAGAAGATCGCCGCGCAGACTCAGTTCGCGTACTGGGTGCCCAACGTCAGCGGCGGGCTGGTGACCAGCACGATCGACCAGCGCACCAGCTGGGATTTCGAGTACAACAAGAAGCTGGCGCGTACCGCCGAGAACAACGGCTTCGACTACGCGCTGTCCCAGGTGCGCTACACCGCCTCCTACGGTGCGGAATATCAGCACGAGTCGACGTCGTTCAGTCTCGCGCTGCTGGGCGCCACCGAGCGGCTGAAGGTCATCGCGGCCGTGCACCCGGGGCTGTGGCATCCGGCGGTGCTGGCGAAATTCGGGGTCACCGCCGACCATCTGTCCGGCGGGCGCTTCGCGATCAATGTCGTATCCGGTTGGTTCGGCGGGGAGTTCACCGCGCTCGGGGAGCCGTGGCTCGAGCACGATGAGCGGTACCGGCGCAGTGCCGAATTCCTCGAGGTCGTGCGCAAGTTGTGGACCGAGGACGAGGTGAACTTCGCCGGGGACTTCTACCGGATTCGCGACCTGACGCTGAAGCCCAAGCCGCTCAACACCCCGGAGCGGCCGAATCCCGAACTCTTCCAGGGCGGGAACTCGACGGCCGCGCGGCGCAACGGTGGCCGCTACGCCGACTGGTACTTCTCCAACGGTAAGGATTTCGACGGCGTCACCGAACAGATCGAGGATGTGCGCGCGGTCGCGCGCGAGCACAACCGGGAGGTCAAGTTCGGCCTGAACGGATTCATCATCGCTCGCGATACCGAGGCCGAGGCCCGCGACACCCTGCGCGAGATCATCGAGAAGGCCAACCGGCCCGCCGTGGAGGGTTTCCGCGACGCGGTGCAGCAGGCGGGCGCGTCCACGCGGGACGGCAAGGGTATGTGGGCCGATTCCACCTACGAGGATCTGGTGCAGTACAACGACGGCTTCCGCACGCAGCTGATCGGCACGCCCGAGCAGATCGCCGAGCGGATCGTCGCCTATCGCGATCTCGGCGTCGACCTCATCCTCGGCGGCTTCCTGCACTTCCAGGAGGAGATCGAATACTTCGGCGCCAAGGTGCTGCCGCTGGTCCGGGAGTTGGAGGCCCAGCGCGAACCCGAATTGGCGGCGAGTCGATGACTGCCGTCGCCGCCGCGCGGATCACCTCCGCCGCCCAGGCTCACGAGACGGCGGCACGCCTGGCCGCGCAGTTCGCGGTCGACGCGGCCCGGCGTGACAGCGCCCGCGAATTGCCGCACCGGGAACTGGATCAGCTGTCGGCCAGTGGGCTGCTGGCCGTCACCGTGCCGGCCGAATTCGGTGGTGCAGACCTGGCGCCCGCACAGGTGGCGGAGGTGTTCCGGCTGCTGGCGGCGGCGGATCCGAATATCGCGCAGATTCCGCACAGTCATTTCGTCTATCTGAATCTGTTGCGGCTGGCGGGAACTCGCGCCCAGCGGGAACGCTATTTCGGGCGAGTGCTCGCCGGTGCGCGCATCGCGAACGCGCAGTCGGAGCGCACCAGCGCGACCATCGCCGACATCGGCACCACCGTGCGTCCCGTTGATGGCGAATTCGTTGATGGCGAATTCCGGATCGACGGCACCAAATTCTATTGTACGGGTTCACTTTTCGCGGATCTGCTGGCGGTGCTGACCCGTCTGGACGATCCGGACGGGCGCAGTGGTCTCGATCCCGGCGAGTACATCGCCTTCCTGCCCGCCGACACCGCCGGCGTGACGATCGTCGACGACTGGAACGGCATCGGCCAGCGCACGACGGGCAGCGGGACCGTGACATTCGATGCGGTGCGAGTGTCCGCTGACCAGCTGATTCCGCGGGCGGCGGCGGTGCGCGCCCCCACCGGTTACGGCGCCTTCGCGCAGTTGCTGCACGTCGCGATCGATGTGGGCATCGCCCGCGGCGCCCTGGACGCGGCCACGGACTTCGTGCGCACCGAGAGCCGACCGTGGTTCGAGGCCGGGGTCGATCGGGCGAGTGAGGATCCGCTGGTGATCCAGCGCATCGGTGAGCTGGCGGTTACCGTGGCCGCCGCCGAGGCGACTTTCGAGGTGGCGGGCCGGACGGTGGATCGCGTTGTCGCGCAGACGAACAGCGGCGACCTCGACGCCGAGACGGCCGCCGCGCTCGCGGCGGAGGCGTCGATCGCGGTCGCCACCGCCAAGATCACCTCGGACCGGGCCGCCAACGAGGTGTCCGCCGCACTGTTCGAGGTGAGCGGAACCCGCAGTGCCGCAGCCGATCTCGATCTGGACCGGTTCTGGCGTAACGCCCGCACCCATACGCTGCACGATCCGGTGCGGTGGAAGTACCAGCACATCGGGCGAGCGGTGCTCAACGGCACCCCACCCCCGTTGCACGGCGTCGTCTGATTCGACGACCGCGAGGAAGCCGAGAAGTGGGTAACCATGTCTGATCTGATCGAAATACCCGCCGACAGTACGGGTTTGCGTCGCGCTTTCGCGCATTTTCCGAGCGGTGTGGTCGCGGTCTGCGCGGAATTCGACGACGTGCCGGCCGGTTTGGTGGTGAGTACCTTCGTGCCCGTATCCCTGGATCCGCCGCTGGTGTCCTTCTGCGTGCAGAACAGCTCGACCACCTGGCCCAAGCTGGTCGGCGCCCAGCGCTTGGGTCTGAGCCTGCTCAGCGCCCACCAGGACGAGGCGGCGCAGCGGATGAGCAGCCGCCACGGTGACCGCTTCGGCGATGTCGACCTGCATCGCGGAGAGGGCGGTTCGATCTTCGTCGGTGGCGCGGCGGCCTGGTTGGAGGGCACCGTGCACACTCAGGTGTCGGCCGGCGACCATCAGGTCGTCCTGGTCCAGATCACTCGCCTGGCGACGCGCTCCCAGCACGAACCGCTGGTCTTCCACGGCAGCCGGTTCCGTCGCCTGCATCCCGGCGCCGATCCGGCCTCAGCCGAGGTCGCGTAACCCGTCCGATCCCGGCCGCGAGGGCCGGAAACAGAGCCGCCGCCGCGGTCCGGGATCGGGAGCGGTGTGATCGAGCACCGAAGAGGCGAGCCCGCGCGCTCGCATTCCCGCCCGGTCCATGTCCTGGCTCAGCGCGTCCAGATGAATCAGGGTGTGCCGCAGCAGAATCGGGCCGATATCGGCAGGTTCGACGCACGCGTCGTGATAGGCCCTCACCGCACGGGGATCCTCGGTGAGTGCGGCGATGCCGCCCAGTCGTACCCGTTGCGTCAATCCGGTCCAGATCCGCTCGTCCTCCGCGTTGCGCAGATCCCGCCAGCCCCCGCGGTAGTCCAGGTCGCGGATGATCGCGTCGGCCGGTTTGCCGGTCCGGGTCTCACCGACGACCGCCCAGAGCGCCAGCAGCCAGCTCAGGGCCCAGAGAACGGTATCGGGCTCGCTGCGGTACAGCGTGTGCAGATCCGACCACGCCTCGTACTGGGTGAGCAGATTGGCCCAGTCGAAGACCAGAGACTCGACCTCGCGTAGTAGCGGAGCGGGCAGGTCGTCGTCCGAGGGCCGCGCGATCTCGACCGCGCGCCCGGACACCGGATCGCGCAGTTCGACCATATCGGTCTCGCCTGTGGCGACCCATCTATACGGTTCCCCGGCCATCCTTCGGATTGAGCCACGAATTCGGCGGGGGTGCAAGCAAAAACGCCTGAGAATTCGCCGAAACCGGTGTCGCGGCGCGGCGCGGTCCGCCCCGCGACACCGGCCCGGATCAGGGCTGGCCGCTGACGACCGCGTTGACGGCGTCCAGGAACGGCTGGCCGCCCATCGCGTATCCACCCGCGATGGCGCCGACCACCATGCCGATCGGCCCGGTGATGATGCTGAAGAAGCCCATCCCGAGTACGGCGCCGATCAGACCGCCGAGCACGCCACCGGCCACCAGGCCGACGACGTTCTGATTGATTTCGTTGGTGAGCCGCGCCATCGAATTGATCGGCTGCATCTCGCCGATTTCGGTGGCGGTGGCCTTGGGCTCGAGCACGACCTTGTGCCCGTCGTCGCTGATGTGTTGCGCGACATGAACCGTGCTGCCGGCCATCCGGTACGTCAGCGGCACCGTGACGAGGTCGGTGCCGTTGTCGGACTTGAGGGCGATGGCGGTCGCATCCTTGTCGACCTCGAATCGCCCGTGCTCGACGACAGTGGTCAGGACTCGCGAAAAGTCGCTGAGCACAGCGTGGTAGGTGACTCCGCGGTCGGTTCCGGAGGTGGTGATCTCCTTGGCGGCGGCCGGTGGTGCGGCCGGGGGACTGGCGTTCACGGTTCCCGCGGTGATCCCGACCGTGGCCACCGCCAGGATCGAGGTTGCGGCGAACGTGCCGAACTTCATTCAGGATTCCTTCTCACGAGACTTCCGGCCGAACGGCCCGGACGGAAGCTGACAATAACGCGTCGAGCGCTTTTTGCCAGACTCGGGAATTGCGAAACCCTCACGGCGGCAATGTTGCACGATTGTGATCGTCGGGAATTAGTGAAAAAGAAAGATTTCTATTTTCCGACCTCGAGCTCGCGCCGTTGCCTCGACGTGAACGCGCGGATCGTGTAAGCATTTGCGAGGTCTGCAAATCCGCAAGTGTTCTTCGATCATCGTTCGGGGTGGTTCGAAGTGTTACCGCTCTGGAGGACGAGTACGTGTCGCGCCGACGTGTTCAAGCCGGTGTCACCCTGACGGGTTTCGTGATTGCCGCTGCGCTGTCGGCGGCATGTCTGATCGCCGCCGCGCTGTCGTTCACCGCCGGGCATCATTCGGACGAAACCCGTGCCGCGGCAGCGGTATCACCGACCACCACCCTCGCGCCCGTGGCCGCCGAGGCGCCGGTCCAGCCGACCGGTACCAGCGTCACCTCCTCGGCACCGGACGAGCCGCTGGTCCTGAACAAGGGCGCCGATCAGAAGCATCAGGGTGAGACGGTGGCCGTCGGCGATTGTGTGGCGGCGGTCGTCGCCGCGCCCGACGCCGGCGCTCCCGTCCAGAAAACCGCCTGTGCGAGTACCGATTCGCGCTACAAGATCACCGCCAAGGCCGTCGCGGGCGCGCACTGCCCGGCGGACGCGGACCGCGCGGTGGCCGAGACGCTACCGGGTGGCGCCACCGACACGCTCTGCCTCGACTTCAACTGGGTCACCGGCAGTTGTATGAATATCGCCGACGGCAGCCCCACTCCCGTCGACTGCGCCACCGCCGCCCCCGGCCGGGTGCGCGTGGTGGAGATCAAGAACGGCACCACCGACGTCAACAGCTGCTCCGACGGTGACCGCGGATTCGTCTACAACGAAAGGCGTTTCGTGGTCTGCGTGACGCACTACTGAGTGCCGCGCGCCGGCGCCGGCAGCAGTTTCGCGAACTCGCGGTTGGCGATTCGCGCCACCACCTCGTACGGCCACGCGAACTTGCGGGCGAACCAGTACCCGATGCGGATATCGGGCGAGGTGTGCACCAGGAAGCGATTGTGCCGGACACCGGCGATGATCCGGTCGGCCACCTTTTCCGGCGTGACCGCATGCCCCTCGAACAGTTTCACCATCCGCCGCACCCGCGGATCGTCGCGGTCCACACCGACGATCTGCACGGTGCCCACCAGCGGCGTGCGCACCGCCCCCGGCACCACCAGGCTCACGCCGATGTCGTGGCGCTCCAAGTCGAATCGCAGCACCTCCGACACTCCGCGCAGCCCGAATTTCGCGGCGCTGTAGGCGGCGTGCCACGGCAGTGCGAGCAGTCCGGCGGCCGAGGAGACGTTGACCAGGTGCCCCCCGCGCCCCGCCGCCACCATCGGCGGCACGAAGTTCTCGATGATGTGGATCGGGCCCATCAGATTCACATCGACCATCGACCTCCAATGCCGGTGCTCGAGGTTCTCGACCGTGCCCCAGGTGGCGATGCCCGCGATATTCATGACCACGTCGAGGCTGCCGTATTCGTCGTGCACGCGCTTCGCCCACGTCGTCACCGCCTCGTAGTCGGAGACATCGAGCACCTGCACGTCGAGCACCTCACCCCCACCCGTACGGATCCGGGCGGCCGTCTCGGCCAGTCCGTCGGCATCGATATCGGTCAGCACCAGCCGCATCCCCGCCGCCGCGGCAGCGGCCGCCGTCGCCCGGCCGATCCCGCTGGCCGCCCCGGTGATCAGGCACTTCCTGCCGGTCAGATCTTTCATCGTGGTCTCCCCTTATTTACGAACACTGTTGTTCACAATAGAGGTTTTTCCTCGCCGCACTAGGCACCCTAGGGGGTGTCTCGACCACCTCGTTCGCAAGTCGGTATGCAAGGGGGCACCACGACAATCACCACGGAGACCAACGGCTGAGTCGCTACCGCGCAGAGCGGCCCCCGCACCCGAACGAGGTTGCGGGTCCGCTTTCGGTCCGCCTCATGGCAACCGGCCGGCTCTCAGTTCGGTGTCGGCGCCCAATCTGCCGGGAAGGCGCGATAGGTGCCCAGGGGCAATCGGGCGTCGTAGACCATGTCGCCCGTCGGGCCGAATTCCGAGATGTGCGGTGCCATACCCCAGCCCACCAGGGTGTTGCCGTTGGGCAGGGGCTGGGCGTCGCCCATGGCGAAGGCGGTCAGGCCGTCGGGGTGGGTTTGATTGCGTACCAACGTGGCTCGGTGGTTGTCGAGGTCCAGGTGGATCCACTGCACACTCGACACACCCAGCGTTTGGAAGCCGCTGGAGTTGTTGTTGAACAGGCGCAGGGTGCTGGGGTCGGCGAATTCCGCATCGTGCTGGAAGGCGAATGCGACGCCGGGGCCGAGGTCGAAGGTCGAATGCAATCCGCCGAGTTGCCAGTTGATCGCACCGGTGTGGATGTCCACGTCGTAGACGGTGGAGGTGTCGCGCATCGAGATCACCAGGTTGCCGTCGGGGTCCAGCGCGATCGAATTCATGTGATAGGGGTCGTAGGTATCGCTGCCGGGAAGTTTGCCGGGTGTGGTGGTGTCGGTGAGCGGGACGTGCTCGGCGGCGCTCCAGCGCAACAACACTCGCTTGGATGCCACATCGACCACCGTGGCGACGGTGTCGTACATCGTGCCGTTCTTCGGACCGCCGATCGCGGACAGGTCGGCGGCCACCTCCTGGTACGACGTGATCAGCGCCCGGCCGTCGGGAGTCAGGCGGAATTCGTGCACATCGCTGGGAGTCCCTCCGGCGTCGAGGGTTTCGATGACGTTGCCGTGTTCGTCGGCGATGTAGTCGGCGCCCGAACCGTGCCCGCCGACGGTCCCGCCCTGCCACCACGTCAGCACCCGCTTGCCCTGATAGGTCTGGGTGCGGAAATTGGAGACGTCCTGCCCGGCGGGCGGGGTGTAGCGCCAGACCTCGTGCCCGGCCTTGTCCACGACGATATTCGCCGGCGCGGTCGCCGGAACGGCCGACAACGCCTTACCGGCCCCCGGAACCAGGGCCGCCGCACTGACACCGTTGCTGTAGTAGACGTAGCCGGGCGCGGCGGCCGGGGTATTCACATCCACGGTGTATTCGGGCGCGCCGATCGGGAAAGTCGGCAGCGGCGCCGCGCTCGCGGTGAACGCCGTCGACGCCGCGCCGACTCCGACCGAAGTCGCGACCAACGTCGCGGCGGCGCGCCGAAGATTCCTCGCGATCCGGGTCATCAGTGTTCCTTTGCTGAATCGACCGACAGTTGCGCAGAGCGTAGACCCGATTTCTGTGGAGGTGATGAAGGCGGCCCCGTACTCCCTCAGGCCGCCTCGAGAGTGCGTCGGGCGTAGGCGCGGACGTCGGCGTCGGTGTCGGCGAGGACGACCTGGAGGGCGGCTCGGACGGCCGCGTGGTCGGGCCAGTGGGACAGTGTCAGGACGGAGGCCTTGCGGACGTCCGGGTGGGGGTCGGTCAGGGCCGATTCCAGGGCGGCGGCCGCGGATTCGGGGTCCAGGCCGGCCCAGCCGCGGGCGCCGCCCTCGCGGACCTGCCAGGCCGAATCCTTCAGCGCCGCAGCCAGAATCGTCGCATCCGAGGAATCGCCGAGTCGGGCCAGCGCGGCCAGGGCTGCGGCGCGGACGAGCGGATCACGGTCACCGACCAGGGCGCGGACGGTGTCGGCACCGCCGGCGCCGACCTCGGCGAGTCCCCGAGCGACAGCCACCCGGACCTCACGGTTCTCGTCGAATGCCGCCGCGGTGAGTGCGGACCAGTCGTCGAGGGAGACCAGCGCGCGCACCCCTTCGATGCGCACGCGGTGATCGCTGTCCACCACGGCCTTGCCGAACAGATCCGCCGAGCCGCGGCGCTGTGCGCGCAGCAGGTCCACCACCGCGGCTCGCACGAGCGGATCGGGTGATTCGGCGTGTGCGGTCAATTGTTCTACGGGCGGGAGGATTTCGATCAGCTCACGCAGGCCGGAGACGGCGGCCGCGCGCACTGCGGCGTCGTCGTCCCCGAGTGCGGTGATCAGGGTGTCGGCGAATCCGTCGGGAGTGCCCTCGGTCAGCACCGACAGGGCCGTGGCTCGCACCCGCGGGTCGGTGTCGTGGAGGTAGTCCCGGAGTTCGGCCACCGTCGGGCCGTCCAGGCTGAGCAGAATCGCGATCCGGGGTGCGGCGGAGTCGTCCGATGGGGCCGGGACCGTGATGCCGGGCCGAGGTGCGGCACCGGTGGCCGCGCCTGCCGTCCGGGGCGGGCCGGCGATCAGTTCCGGCTGCGCCACCGCGACCGGCTCGAGGTCGGCGCGCGGCAGATCCTCCCATTCCGGCACCGGGACGAAATAGGGCGCGACCGGACGCTTCAGGAATTCCATCTCGCCGTCGGCGCCCTTGCGCAGGTTCAGGTGGTAGCGCCAGTCCTCGTCGTTGCGTTCGGGCAGGTCGGCGCGGTCGTGGTAGAGACCCCAGCGCGATTCGGTGCGAGTGAGTGAGGAGCGCGCCGCCATCTCGGCGCAGTCGCGGATGAAATCGACCTCGGCGCAGCGCATGAGTTGGTGCGGGGTGTCCGCGCCCATCTCGGCGATCTCCTGCCGCATCCGCTCGAAGGTCTCCACCGCCAGCGACAGTTTGGTCTGCGTCTTCGGCGGAGCCACGTAGTCGTTGACGAAACGACGCAACTTGTATTCGACCTGCTGCTGCGGCGGGCCGTCGGGATGGCGCAGCGGACGATAGATCAGTTCGTGCGCTGCGGCCAGCTGATCGGCGGGAAGCGATTGCGGCGCGGCGACTTCCGTGAGCGTCGAAGAAGCGTGCTCGCCCGCCAGGTCCCCGTAGACGAACGCCCCGATCATGTAATTGTGCGGCACGCACGCCAGATCGCCCGCCGCGTACAGTCCCGGCACCGTGGTGCGCGCATGTTCGTCCACCCACACGCCCGACGCGGAATGCCCACTGCACAAACCGATTTCGGAGATGTGCATCTCGATGTCGTGGGTACGGTAGTCGTGGCCGCGGTTGGCGTGGAAGGTGCCCCGGGTCGGCCGCTCGGTGGTGTGCAGGATGCCCTCGAGCGCGTCGAGCGTCTCTTCGGGCAGATGCGAGACCTTCAGATAGATGGGCCCCCGCGCGGACTCGATCTCCCGCTTCACCTCGGCCATCATCTGCCCGGACCAGTAGTCCGAGTCGACGAACCGCTCACCGGCGGCGTTCACCTGATATCCGCCGAACGGGTTCGCGACATACGCGCAGGCCGGTCCGTTGTAGTCCTTGATCAGCGGATTGATCTGGAAGCATTCGATGCCGGACAGTTCCGCACCGGCGTGATAGGCCATCGCGTACCCGTCACCGGCATTGGTCGGATTCTCGTACGTGCCGTACAGATATCCCGACGCCGGCAGACCCAGGCGCCCGCACGGGCCCGTCGCCAGGATCACCGCCTTCGCGCCGACCGCCACGAACTCCCCGGTCCGGGTGTTCAGCGCGGCCGCACCGACCGCGCGTCCGTTGTCGGTGAGGACCCGCACCGGCATGAGACGGTTCTCGATCCGGATCCGTTCCCGCATCTTGCGTTGCCGCAGGACGCGGTAGAGCGCCTTCTTGACGTCCTTGCCCTCCGGCATCGGCAGCACGTAGGAGCCCGAGCGGTGCACGCGGCGCACCGCGTACTCGCCGTAGGCGTCCTTCTCGAATTTCACACCGTAGCGTTCCAGCCGCTGCACCATGGCGAAGCCGCGGGTCGCGGTCTGATACACCGTGCGCTGGTTGACGATTCCGTCGTTCGCGCGGGTGATTTCGGCGACGTAGTCCTCCGGCTCCGCCTTACCCGGGATGACGGCGTTGTTCACACCGTCCATGCCCATGGCCAGCGCACCGGAGTGACGCACATGCGCCTTCTCCAGCAGCAGAACGTTCGCGCCGTTCTCCGCGGCGGTGAGCGCGGCCATGGTGCCGGCGGTTCCGCCGCCGATCACCAGCACATCGCAGTCCAGCCGCACGGTGTCGGACAGCTCGGGAATCTTCATCAGCACACTCCACAGAGATGAATAGTCGGGGCGACATACGCGCCGGTGCCGGGCGCCGCCGTGGCCGGGTCGCCGAGGGGTGCCGCGTTCGGGCGGTGGGCTCAGGCGGCGGCCGGCTGCGACGAATGATCGAGGGCGGCAAGGATTTCGGCGCGCTCGGCACTGCGGTCGACTTCTTTGACGCGCGGACTCGGCACCGTCAGCAGCGATCGCAGTGCCCGGTCGGTACCGCCGAGGACCGCGACCCGGTCGCCGAGGGTCAATGCCTCGTCCACATCGTGGGTGACGAACACGACCGTGGTCGGATGTGTCTGCCAGGTCTGGATCAGCAAGCGCTGCATGGTGATCCGAGTGGGCGTGTCCAGGGCGCCGAACGGTTCGTCCATCAGCACCGCTCGCGGCGCGCCCGCCAGACCGCGGGCGAGTTGGACACGCTGGCGCATACCGCCCGACAGGCTCTTGGGCAGGTAGTCGCCGAAGCCGGTGAGCCCGACCTCCTCGATCCAGCGCTCGGCCTGCGCCGCGCGACCGGCCCGCGGTACGCCGCGCAACTTCAACGCCAGGTCGATATTGGAACGTACTGTGCGCCAGGGCAACAGCGCGTTGTCCTGGAATACCATCGCCCGATCGCGCGAGGGGCCGGTGATCTCGTCACCGTCCGCGAGCGCCCGCCCGGAGCGGGGCGGCAGCAGTCCGGCCAGTGCGCGCAGCACCGTGGACTTCCCACATCCCGACGGCCCGGTCAGCACCAGGATCTCGCCCGCGCGGATATCGAGTGTCAGCTCGTCCAGCACGGGAGCGCCACCGTAGCGCAGTTCGACCTTGTCGAGCCGCAGACTCATTGCGGTGCCGGTCATTTCGATACCTCCTGCGCCCGCGGCAGCCAGCGAGTGGCGCGCCGTCCCAACAGTTCGATGGCCGCCGAGGTGGCGAAACCGAGCACGCCGATGGTGATGATGCCGACGAACACACCGGGATAGTCGACGATCGTGTACGCCTGCCAGGTGCGATAGCCGACGCCGAGCCGCCCGGAGATCATCTCGGCCGAGACCACACAGATCCAGGCCACGCCGATCCCGACCGACAGGCCGCTGAACACGCCCGGCAGGCTACCGGGCAGCACCACCCGCACCAGGACGTCCCAGCGGCTGCCGCCCAGCGTGCGCACCGATTCCTCCCAGATGGTCGGCAGGGCCCGCACCGCGTGCCGCGTGCTCACCATGATCGGGAAATAGGCGGCGAGGAAGGTGATGAAGACGATGCCGGCCTCGTCGGTGGGGAACAGCAAAATCGCCACCGGCACGATCGCAATCGCCGGAATCGGCCGGGCCAGCTCGGTCAGCGGTCCGAAGACATCGGCGAACCAGCGGGAACGTCCCAGCGCCACGCCGGTCGCGACGCCGATCACCGCGGCCAGGCCGAACCCGCTGAGAATGCGGATCAACGACTGCCCGAGGTCCAGCCAATAGGTGTCGGTCTGCAACTGCAGCCGCAGGGTGTGCACGATCTGGGTAACCGTCGGCAGCGTATCGAAGCGCACCCACAGCCGAATGTGGTTGGCGGTCAACAACTGCCAGGCGACGAGCGCGACGACGATCGAGGCCACCCGCACCAGCCGCGACGTCCACAGCCGCGCCGGGGGCATACCCGCGCCGGCGCCGCGTTCTGCGACGGCGGCGGGAGCGGCGGTGGCCGGCACCGGCGCGTCGACGGGCAGGGTGGTGGCGCTCATGACCGCACCTCACCGATGGCCTGGTCGTAACTCACCGCGACGGCACCGGGATGGCGGGCCTGATACCGCTGCACCGCACTGGGAGTGATGAACGGCAGATACGTATCGCCCTCGCGCACCCACTGCGCCTTGTCCGCGAACCAGCGGGTGCCGAGTTCCGCATCCGGCACGTACGCCGCGCGGATCTTCTTCCCTTGGGCCCGAGCGGCTTTCACCGCACGCAGCAGATCGGTCGGGCTTCCCGCCGGCTGGGCGGTGGACTGGCCGTCGAACCAGATCTCGCCCGCGAGGGCCGGATCGGAGACCGGTTTGCCGGTACTCGGGTCGGTGCCGGTGATCGGAGCCGGATTGGCGAAGTTCGCCACGGCCGCATCGTAGTTCGCGCCGCGCTCGGCGAAGACCTTGCGCAGCGGAGCATCGTCGACGAACTTGTCGATGTCGAAATCGGCGAAGTCACCGATCGACTTCAGATACGGAACGTCACCCTTGAACGCCTGGACGAGCTGCGGCTTCAGGGGAGTGTCGAATGAGGTTCCCCCGGGTCCGTTGTAGAGGTAGACGACCTCCGCCGGCAGTCCGGAGTTGTCAGCGACCAGCTGCGCGGCTTCGAGCGGTTTCGCGTGCAGGAAATCGGTGGCGTCAAGTTGCGCCTGCAGGAATGCATCGAGCACCTCGGGATGGGATTTCGAATAATCACGACGTGCCACCACTCCGTGGAACGTCGGCACGTTCAATTCGGCACCATCGTAGAGCAGCTTCGCCTTGTCCTGGAAAACGAGCAGGCCGGGCCATGCCACGAATTGCGAAAGTGCCTGCACCTGACCGGATTCCAGTGCGGAGGCGCCGATCTGCGGTTGCTGATTCAGCACGTCCACACCGTGGGCCGGATCGATGTTCGCGCGGCTCAGCGCCTGGCGCAGCGTGCCGTCACCGGCGGAGCCGACGCTCGCGGACACCTTCTTGCCGGCAAGATCCGACAGTGTCGTCGCCGTCGAATTCGGCGCGGTGACAACCATGTTCAGGGATCCGCGCGGCTGGTAACCGGTGATCGAGACCAGTTCGGTGGCCGAACGCTCACTGGCCGAGGTCCGGGAACCGTTGATCAGCAACGGATAATCGCCCATCGAACCGATATCGATCTTCTCCGCGACCATCTGTGCGGTGATCGGCGCCCCGGTGTCGTAGTCCTGCCATTCGACCTGATATTTCGGCCCGCCCTTCGCGGTCAGGTCGTTCAGGCGCTTCTCCAGGAAACCCTTGGCGCGCAGCAGAGTTCCGGCGGTGACGGTATTGATGGTTTTGGACTGGTAGCCGACGACCACCCGGACGGTGTCCCCGGATCCGGTCTGCTCGAGCGAGCATCCGGCGGCCAGGGTGGCGATCAGGGCAGCGGCCAGTATGCGGGCACGACGGTACTTCATGGTATTTCCTCGAAATCGGGCCGAGGCCGGCCACTGAAAGGTTCCGCTGCGCGATTCAGCGCAGCAGATACGGCATGTTCACGGTGACGGCGCCGGTGGGACAGCGGGCCGCGCACGGACCGCAATACCAGCATTCGTCGACGTGCATGAACGCCTTGCCGTTGTCCGGATTGATCGCCAGCGAGTCCAGCGGGCAGATCTCCACACAGAGCGTGCACCCTTCGATGCACAGCGATTCGTCGATGGTTACCGGGACATCAGCCCGCTGATTGACCGACGCCATGGCGGCTCAGCCTCCAATCGTTGCTTTCCGTGGTGCGAATCAGACTGTCGCGCAGGGTGATCCGGTCACCACGCATGCGTATGTACTCCAGGTCCACCGGCCGCCCGTCGGCGAGATAGGTCAGTCGCTCCAGCAACAGCAGGGCGCTGCCCTCGGGGGCCTGCAGGGTGGCGGCGCTGTGGATATCGGCGGTGATCGCCTCCACCGCCAGATCGGCCGATCCGAGCGACTGGCCGCTGATCTGTTCGATGAGTCCGAAGATGTCCTCGGAGCGCAGATCGCAATCGAGCACCTGCTCGCCGATGTCGGGGGCCAGGTAGGTGTGGTCCAGGCTGAGGGGTAGATCGCCCAGATAGCGCAGCCGCTCCAGGTAGACCGCGGATTCGCCGGGTTCGAGCCCGAGCCGGCCCGCGACCGCGGGCGGCGGAGTGAGGCGCAGTGCCGCGCGCACCTCGTTGCGCACCTCGCCGTGGCCGCGCAGCGTTTCCTTCAGGCCGCGCAGGCTGTCCAGGCCGTGATCGTATTTGCGTTGTGCCACATAGGTGCCCACCCGGGGAACCCGGCCGATGAGGCCCTCGTCGCGCAGCAGTGCGAGTGCCTCGCGCACCGCGTTGCGGGACACCGCGAATTCCGCGGCGAGTTCGGATTCGGTGGGCAGCGGGTCCGGGCACTGTCCGGTGTGGATCTGCTGGCGCAGGACGTCGGCCACCTGGCGGGCCCGATCGGCCTTGCGAATGGTGCGTGCGCCGGCGCCGGGCGCCGTCGTCTCCGTCCCGGGGGCCGGGTGGTCGGCAGCGGAGCCGCGCTGCTGCCGCAGGGGTACCGGATCGGCCGTCATCTCCACCTCCTAACGCTTGTGACCTGCGGTTTCCGAGCGTAACGGGGGTGTGGTGGCCGGAGTGCCGCCCGCACCGCCGACGGCGGCCGGGTGTGCGGTTATCCGCCGCCCGCCCGGGCGGCGGACCTGCTGAAATCCGGGCGATCGAAGGTAATGCGCCACCTGCGGTGATGGGGGCTCACATTCAAATCAGTGTGAGCGCAATATGTGTCCTACCCGTTCGCTGGCGCGGCGCAGAATCGGGATGTTACCGTTTTACACATGTCCACCAGCCGTTCGAACCGCACACGGGTCACCTACGTGACCGTGGCGCTCGGTGTGCGGCTGCCGCGGCAGCGGGAACTGTGTTGTTCCCGGCCGCGCAGCTGAGACCGCTCCAGTCGTCCGTCTGTCGACCCTTTCGGGCCCTTCTCGCTGCCTTGTTGCCGATGTAGTTCCGTCTCTGCACGAGACTTTCGACAAGGACTTCGCCCCATGACGAGCCCCACCCTCGAACGACAGTCTTCCCCCACTCGTCCGCGGCCGGTACGCAGTGTGCCGCGGCCGGTGGTTCCGCCGGAATTGCGGATCACCGACAACCCGGCGGCCGCCGTCCTGCGCGCCGCCACCCGCGGACCCATCTTCCGCGACAATGCCGCTCAGACAACGGGTTTGAGCATCGCGACCGTGAATCGCCAAGTGTCGGCGCTACTTTCGTCCGGCCTGTTGCGAGAACGCGCTGATCTCACCGCATCCGGTGCGGTCGGGCGTCCGCGTGTTCCGTTCGAGGTCGAGACCGACCGCTTCGCCACGTTGGGCGTCCACATCGGTGCGAATCTCACCCGGATCGTGGCCGCCGACCTGTCCGGCCGCATTCTGGGCGGGCTGGAGATCGCCACCCCGCAGGCCGCGCAGGAGGCGGCCATCACCATCATCGCCCGCAGCGCGAAGGCATTCCTCGACCGATTGCCGCGGCGCCGGCCGTTGTGGGTCGGTGTGGCGCTGGCCGGACGGGTCGATCCCGTCGCCGGCGTCGTGGATCACCCCCGCCTGGATTGGCAGTCGGCGCCGGTCGGCCCGATCTTCGCCACTGTGCTGGACCTGCCGGTTTCGGTCGCTGCCCACGTGGAAGCGATGGCTGCCGCCGAACTGCTGCTCACCACCGGTACACCGGACCGTTCCGGTGCGCAGGACCGGCCCGGCAGCAGCCTCTACATCTACGGCCGGGAGACGGTCGGCGTCGCGGTCACGCTGCACGATCGCGTCTACACCCCGGCGAACGGCCCCGGTTCGATCGCGCATCTGCCGACCGGATCCGATATCGATTGCTCGTGCGGCCGGCGCGGCTGCTTGGAGGCCACGGTCGGTGAGGCGGCGGTGCTGGCTCGCGCCGTGCGCGCCGGCATCGTGCCGAAGCGGGAGGCGCCGCGGAAGCCGGTGATCGCCGAGCTGTACAAGGCCGCCGAACAGGGTTCCGCCCCGGCTCGCGACATGCTGTTCGAGCGAGCCGAGATCCTCGGCAACACCGCGGCGCTGGTGCGCGACATGTTCAACCCCGATCGGGTGGTGCTGGGCGGACAGGCCTTCACCGGGTACCGGCCGGGACTGGAACGGGTCGTGCAGGCCTTCGGTCGCGCCACCACTCTCGCCCCGGCCGACCTGCGGATCAGCCGGTTCGGCGGGCGGGTCCAGGAGCATGCGGCGGCCGTCACCTCGCTCAGCGTCTGCTACGCCGATCCACTGTCGGCGCTGCGCCGGGCCACGCGCTCGCGCTGAGCCGGCGCAGACGGCCGGGGTGGTACGGCCACCCCGGCCGAGGTCGCTCAGCCGGGCTTGACGCCGGTCAGCACGCCTGTGGACGGCTTGATCGTCCGATAGTCGAGATCCTGAAAACCCGTCTCCTGCAGCGCTTTCCGATACCGTCTGATATCGATCGCGGCGGGATCCATATGCCTGCTGAGTCGTTTCGTCAGCTGCCCGTGCACGCCCGCGGGCGCCATATCGGCGAGCAGCACTCGTCCTCCGGGCCGTAGCACCCGCCACATCTCCGCCAGCGCGCGACCACGGTCCGCCTCGGGAATGTGGTGCATACCGAACGTGCAGGTGACCACGTCGAACGCCGCATCCGGCAGCTCCAGCGATTGGGCCACGCCGTGGTCGAAGCGGCAGTTCGCCCGCCCACCGGACCTCGCGGCGGCGTAGTCGACCATTTCCCGCGCCGCATCGATTCCGACGACTTCGCCGCCCGGGCCGACCCGATCGGCGAGCGCGAACACCAAAGTGCCCGGGCCGCTGGCGATATCGAGCGCGCGCCCACCCGGCGGGGCGCCACTGGCGGCGGCGAGGGCGGCCGCGTGCCGGCGACGTCTGCCGCCGAAGAAGACATTGGTGAACGCGCTGTAGCCGCGCGGGTTGGTGATCAGGATGCCGTGAGGATCTTGTTCGATTCGGAACATGTGTTCATGATCTGAGGTAAGTGTCTGCTCCACCAGGAGCAAAAGCACCGAATCCGTTCGATTCCGCACATCCGGAGGCACAGTGTCCGAGAACGATCGCCGCGTCCGACGGACCCGGAGCACCCTGCATCGTGCCCTGATCGAGCTCATGATCGAACGTCCCTACGACCGCATCACCGTGCAGGACATCCTCGACCGCGCCGACGTCGGCCGCTCGACGTTCTACGCCCATTTCCGCAGCAAGGACGACCTGCTCGTGGTGAGCGGCACCGAATTCCTGCGGGCGGCGCTCGCCCGGCGCTCCGGTGACCCGATACGAGCCATCGTCGAACTGGCCGAGGGGCACCGCGAGGTCTACCGCGCGCTTCTCGGCCCGAAGAGCACCATGGTCGTCGTACGCGGCACCCAGCAGATGATCGCCGGAGTTCTGGCCGATCAGGGCAGTGCGGAGCCCGACACCACATTTCTGTCGTGGGGACTGGTCGGGCTGCTGGCCGCCGTGGCCGAAGGCCGCACCACCGCTCGGGCGGCCTACGAGGTCGTCCGGCGGATCAGTGACCCGACGTCGTGAACAGCCCCTCCAGTGCGGTGATGAAATACGGGAAATGCCCGGCGAACCGGTGCAGATTCCGGTCGCGGTCGAAGCCGCCGAACCAGTAGAGCCCGGCCTGACGGTCGGCCCCGGGATCCACGTCGCGGAAGGTGCGGATCCAGTTGTCGGCCCGGCCACCGATGATCGTGAACGGCAGCGCTCGCGAGAACAGCAGTTCGCGATCGGCCGGCGGGATCTGATCGGGCCGCTGGGCGTCCAGTCCGTTCTGCAGGGCCTTCACCTGGGCGGCGAGCGCGCGGCCGGCGGCGGTCCGCACCGGTAGATACCGGCCGAGCAGCAGGATGGCCGCACCGCCGAGTGCGATGGCCACGCCGACCAGCGCATAGCCGCCGGCGACGGCGAGGCCGACGGTCGCCCCCGCCCCGACCACCAGCAGCGCGATGCCGATCCAGAAGGCGAGCCCGCGCCGGTCGTGATCGATCAGCGTGCCGCGCTCGAGCGCATCGCGGCGCAGCGCCGAGCGGACGGGCTCGGCGGCGACGCGTCCCGGCGCTCGCAGTTCCGACAGCAGTACCGAGTCGGCGCCCTCGGGCAGCAGGGTGGTGTAAACGTGCTTTTCGTAGCTGCGCAGTTGATCGTCGGCGGGATTCACCCGGGTGATGCGCCACTCCGAATCGCTCACCGCGGCGATCCACAGGTAGCGCCGCACCGCCAGATCGACCACCGTGGCGGCGATATCGGCGGCATCGGCGGAGCCGTCGAGCAACAGGCCCGCCTCACCCGGCAGGATGCCGTCGGGGGAGACGAATTCGCTGTGGTTTCCGTTGCGCTGCACCGGATCCAGGGTGCCGGTGGAGGTCAGGGCCGCGGCGTCCTGGCGGCGAGACCGGGCCAGATAGGCGCCGAAGGCGGCCACCGCCGCCAGCAGGACACCGAAGGCGATCAGCACCGGGGCGGTGACGGCGAAGGCGCCCGACCCTCGGCCGCCGCGAATATCGGCGTTGGCCTTCACCGTGCCGGGCGGCATCTGCAGTGTCACATCGAGGATGTCACCTTTGTGCAGGTTCTCCTCGTGCATGGTGAGGACGCCGTCCGGTTCGACGCGAGCGTCGTTGCATTTGCGGGTGCTACCCACCGAGCCGACCGTGCAGTCCGCGATGCCCATCTGATAACTCGGGCTGATCACCGAACCGTCGAACGACGCGACATCGGTGTTGATGACACCCGTCCAGTGGAACACCTGCGTACCCGGCGCATCGGCGACCGTCCCGTGCACGGTGTACTTGAACGACGATTCCCCCGGCGGCGCGTCCACACTGAACACATCGCCCGCCACCTTCGCCGAACCCGGTCCGGTACTGGAGATGTCGGTCACGCCGAAGCGGCGTTCGCTCCCGTCGTCGCGTCCCACTCGCAGCGGCAGCGCCATGTGGAACTGCCCACCCGGCGGCACCTTCACGGTTTCGGCCACCTCGAGCAGACCGGCCTCGCTGAGTTTGACATCCGCGATGATCGACACACCCGTGGGCTCCTGTGCCCGAGCGGCCGGTGCTGCGGCGAACAGCCCGACCGCGGTCAACAACAGAGCGCCGAATGCGCCCCCCCGAAAGATCAGCATGGGGCAGTAGCTTAGCGGCGGGCCACTGTGCGAGCAGGGGTCGGCGAATCCGGTGGCTTGCTATTCTGCGTCGGCGGCTGTCGCCGGAGAGCGGTGGCTGTCGCCGGATGAGGAACGGACAAGGGGGAGTGGGGGAGTGAGTCGACCACCCTACGGGCACGGCCCGAATCCGCCGGGCGGACGGCCGGTTCCACCGTATGGTCCGGGCGGTCCACGGCGCCCGGGACCACCGCCGGGATACGGTCCCCCGCCCGGCCACTCGGTACCGCCCGGTTATCCGCCTCCACCCGCTTATCCGCCGCCTCCGGGTTACGCCGCGCCCGCCGGATCCCCGCAGCGCGGATATCCCACGCCGGCCGGTTACGGAGCGAGCCCCGGATACGCTGCGGGACAGGGGCTTCGAGCCCCTGCGCCGCCCGGTCATCGCCCGCCGATTCCGCCGCCGCGGCCGTACGGCCCGGCCGGCTCGCGCCCCGCTCCGCCGCGCAAGCGAGGCGGGGGCTTCGGCGCGGTCGTCGTCGTGATCTTGCTGATCGTCACCTCGGGCCTCATCCGCTTCGCCGTGCGGACCGGATTCGACGCCACCTCCCATACGGGGGAACACGGCAACTACAGCTACAACCCCCCGCCCGGAAAGGATTCCGGGGGCGTCGCCGAAACCGGCGCCAATCCACTGCTGGCCGACCCGGGGTCGCCGCTGAGTCCGGCGCGCTGCCCGTATACCCCGTGGAGCACGCAGGTCGACGCCGCGCGGGCGTTCTTCGACAGTGCCGCGTCCTGTCTGGCCGACGCCTGGAAACCGGTGCTGGAGAATGCGAAATTGAAGTTCACGCCACCGAAACTCGTCGTCACCGCCACCACTTCGGGCATCACCACGCCGTGCAGCGGATCCAGCAGCAATTTCGCGGCCTTCTACTGCGGTGCGGATCAGACCATCTACATGCCGATCAGTCAGCTGCAGACGGACATGTTCCACGATCACTGGGAGATCTACCTCTCGGTCTTCGCCCACGAATACGGGCACCACATCCAGGCGCTGTCCGGAATCCTCGGCGCGGCGAACAAGCAACGCCGCCAGACCGGCCTCTACAGCGACGAGGGGCTCGACCTCTCGCGACGAATCGAATTGCAGGCCAACTGTTTCGACGGCATGTACTTCGCATCCTCGGCCGGGGGAAAATCGCTGACGCCGGTGCAGGCGCAGTCGGCGCGCAAGGACGCCTACGGCCGAGGTGACAGCGCAGGCGACATGCGCAGCCACGGCACCGCCGAACACGCGGGCGACTGGTGGAGTACCGGATACGACAGGAACGCGACCGCGCCCTGCAACACCTTCGTCGCGCCGTCCGGACAGGTGAGCTGAACCGCCATGCCGCAACCGCCGAGATATCCACCGCCGCAGGGGGTTCCGCCCTACGGTCGCCCACCCTACGGTCCGCCGCCCGGGTACGGGCCACCACCCGGATACGGCCCGCCGCCGGGGTATCCGCCACCCGGTCCGCGCCCACCGTACGGTGCGCCGCTACCGCCGCCGGGTGCGTATCCGGTCGGGCCCTACGGCGGACCGCCCTTGCCGCCGCCCGGCTATTACGGCCGTCCGTATCCGCCGCCGCGGTCCGGTGGCGGCGCGGTCGGGGCGGTCCTCGCCGTGCTGTTCGTCTTCGTGGTGGTCGGCGGGCTGGTCGCGTTCGCGACCATGGGAGGTCGTGACAATTCGTCGGCGTCGTATTCGACATCGACGCCGAGCTTCACGTATACGCCGCCCACCTGGGCCACGAGCACCAGCGAAACCGCCACGACCGCGCGGTCCACGACGACGCCGTATCCGTCCACGACGAAGCCCTACTACCGCACGACGACTGTCGTGCCGACGACGAAACCGGCCGGCCCCCAGCCTGTGGCGGCCACGGCGGCCAATCCGATCTTCGACGATCACAACTCCGGGCTGATCAACATCTCCTGCGGCTACCCCCGATGGGGTTCCGATGTCGCGTCGGCGACAGCCTTCTTCCAGGCGGCGAAATCGTGTCTGGACCGGATGTGGCAGCCGGTACTCGCGGCGCAGAACCTCCCGTTCTCCAGCCCCACCGTGAGTGTTCCGGCGAGTGGCGCGAACGCGGCGTCACCGTGTGGCAGTTCCGGCAGTTACGCCGCGTTCTACTGCTCGGCGAACAATACGATCTACATGCCACTGGATCACATTCAGACCGAGGTGTACGGCGATCGCTGGTACGTCTATCTGGGGGTCTTCGCGCACGAATACGGTCACCATGTGCAGGCCATCTCCGGCATCATGTCCAAGATGAGCCGGGACCGCTATAGCGCCGGTACCAATTCCGCTGCGGGACTGGAGCTTTCGCGTCGACTGGAGTTGGAGGCGCAGTGCTTCGGCGGCATGTTCATCAGCTCCTCCGAGGTGGCGGGTACGGTCTCCAACGACCAGGCCTACTACGTGAAACAGGACAACTATCGACGCGGGGACGATCGTTCCGACGTGCGCGACCACGGGGCCAACCAGCACTACGGGGCGTGGTACGCGCAGGGTGAGGACAACAACCGGACCTGGATGTGCAACACCTGGGACTCCCCGTCGGATTCGGTGTCGTGATCGGCGCAGGGATCGCAGAGGCCTGAGCGTTACCGGTCCTCGCGCAACTGCGCCAACCAGCGCGCACCCTCGTCGGGGTCCGGTGTCTTCCCGCCGATGACGTCCAGCACCGCATGCCCGAGGCAGGCCGCCGCCAGGACCCGGTCGGCGACGGCCTCGGCATCACCCCACGGCAGATGAGGTTTGGCGATGAGCAGAGACGCGATACCGTGCGCGGCGGCCCACAGCTCGAGCACCAGCGGCATCGGGTCACCGGGTGCGATCACACCGGCGTCCATCGCCTCCCGCACGGTCTGCGAAAACCGTTGGAACGCACCACTGCCCAGCACCACATCTACCGCTGAGGGGCCTTCGCCGGGCGAGGCGGCGGTGGCGACGCGGTATTGACCGGGATGCTGCAGAGCGAAGCGCACATAGGCCAGGCCCTGTTGACGCATCCGGGAGATGGGGGAGACGGCCGGATCGGTCGCGGCGCCGATGGCGGCGTCGAGATCTTCGAACACCTCCGCCACCGCGGCATCGATGAGGTCGTCCTTGTCTGCGAAGTGGCGGTAGATCGACGGTGCGGTGACGCCGACCAGCCCGCCGACCTCGCGAATCGACACCGACTCGGCATTACCGGTGCGCGCCAGCAACTCTCGTGTCGCGGTCAGGATCTCGGCGCGTAGTTCGGTGCCGGAGCCGCGGGCCGAACGGGGACGGCTGGAACGCGTCACGGCCGCCCCGCCGGAGCCGGTTCCGCCGTCGGTTGCGGCGCTGCGGGCGTGGGGTGTTCGGTGAGGCCGAACCGTTCGTGCCAGCGCGCCAACGGCCCCGGGGCCCACCAGTTTCCGCGGCCCATCAGTCGCATCAGGGCCGGAACCAGCAGCATCCGGATGACGGTGGCGTCGGCCAGCACGGTGATCGTGAGGCCGAGTCCGAACATCTGCATGAACGACACCTTCGCGGTGATCATGGCGCCCAGCACGATCGCCATCAACAGCGCGGCCGCGGTGACGATGCGACCGGTCCGGGCGACGCCGATGGCCACCGAACGGTCGTTGTCCGCGGCGGTGCGGTCGGAGGCCAGCCAGGCCTCGCGGATGCGCGAGAGCAGGAACACCTCGTAGTCCATCGACATGCCGAAGGCCAAGCAGAACATCAGAATCGGCATGGTCGGCACCAGGAATCCGGTGGGCGTGAAGCCGAGCAGCCCCGAGAAGTGTCCCTCCTGGAAGATCCACACCATCATCCCGAACATCGCGGTGAGCGAGAGCGAGTTGATCACTACGGCTTTCAACGGGAGCACCACGCTGCCGGTGAACAGGAACAGAACCACGAAGGTCGCGAGTGCGATCAGCGCGATCGCCAGAGGCAACCGTTGTCCCAGTGCGTTCAGCGAGTCCACGTTCATCGCCGCCGCACCGCCGAACAGCGCCGGTGAGGGCGCGGGCACATCGCGCAACGCCTGCAACTGATCCTTGGCCTGTGCCGAGTAGGGATCGAATGCCGATGTGACGGTGAGGTATTGACCGGAGTCGTTGGCCATGCCCGGCGCGGCGCCGCCCATCCGCGCGCCGGACACGTAGACACCGCTGCTGGACAGCACCGCGTTCACGCCCTCGACCTTCGACAGTGCCGTGGCATAGCCGCTGATCGCCTGGGGTTCGCTCGGTGCGCCCGGCAGCACGATCGTCGTTCCCGTGCCGGAATTCACGGCGGGGAACTCCGCTCGCAGTTCGTCGCCGACCGCGCGGCTGGTCGAACCGGTGGGCAGCACCCGGTCGTCGGGATAGCCGAACTTCACCCCGAGGAACGGCGCGCCGACCGCGAGCAGAACCGCGACGATCGCGACGGAGACGGGCAACGCGCGCCGCATCACCCAGGTGACCGCGCGATACCAGCCGGATTCGCGCTCCGGTCGCGAGGTGGGCTCGGGCCGCCCGAACAGTTTCCGGATCGCCACCCGCAGATTCCAGGAATTGATCCGATCGCCGAGCAGCACCAGCGCCGCGGGCAGGATCACGATCGAGGCGATCGCCGCGGCCGCCACCACCGCGACCCCGGCATAGGCGAACGACTTCAGGAAGTACATGTCGAAGACACTGAGCACCGCCAGCGCGACCGTCAGCGCGGAGAACAGCACCGTTCGCCCCGCGGTCTGCACCGCGCGCACCGCCGCCGCCTCGTGGGTGGAACCGGCGGACAATTCCTCGCGGTATCGGCTGACGATGAACAGGCTGTAGTCGATCGCCAGGGCCAGCCCCAGCGCGGTGGTCATATTCAGCGCGTAGATCGACACATCGGTGAAGAGGGTGAAACTGCGCAGAATCGCGAGCGTGCAGAGAATCGCGAATATTCCGACCGCCAGCGGCAGCGAGGCCGCGATGACGCTACCGAACACCAGGATCAGCACGATCGCCGTCAGCGGGACCGCGATGCCCTCGGCCATCGCCAGATCCTTGGTGACCTGATTGTTGACATCGTGGTAGACGGCGGCGATTCCGCCCGCCTGCACGGTCACCCCGGGTGTGGAGGCGGGCAGGGTGCTCGCGATCTCACCGGCGGTGCGCTGAGCCTTGTCGTCGCCGCCCGTCAGGTAGGCCATGATCAATGCGCTCGTGCCGTCGATACTGCGCAGGGCGGCGGCCAGTTGCGGTGGACTGGTCCAATACGAGCGGACGCCGACGGTATCGGAGCGACTGCCGAGCCGGGCGGCGATATCGGCGCCGACCGCACGGGCCGGGGCCGACTCCACGCCCTCGTCGGCGTGCACGAGCAGCACCAGATTGGGCTGGGCGCCGTTGAACTGATCGGCCACCAGTTGAGCCGCGCGGGTGGATTCGGCCTTGTCCGAGGTGAATCCGCCGGCTTGCAGACGGGCCGTGACCGTCGCGCCGAATCCGCCGCCGATCAGGGCCAGGGCGAGGGCGGCGAGAAGCACCCGTTTCGGATACCGCGTGGCGAGCCGTGCGATTCGGGTCAGCATGGGTGCTCCTCGGGCGGCCGGCATGGGTAACGGCGTTAGCGTAACGCCGTTACCCCGCCCCGGCGCAAGAGGAAAGGCGGTTCGGCCTCAGCGATCCCCGTCGCCGGCGGGACGCTCCCCGCCGCCGTGCGGATGATGGCCGAACAGGCCCCGCGGCGCGTGGCCGTGCACACCCTCGACATAGGCGGTCTCGGCGTGCAGCGCGAAGTCGATACCGCCGACCTCGTCCTCCTTGCTGACCCGGAAGCCCATCACCCGATCGATCACCTTGCCGATCAGATAGGAGACGCCGAACGCCCATGCGGCGACCACCACGACGCCGACCGCCTGTTTGCCGAGCTGCGCGAGTCCGCCGCCGTAGAACAATCCGCGCGATCCGCCGGTCATCACCCGGTTCGCCAGCAGTCCGATCAGCAGGGTGCCGACCACGCCGCCGGTGAAGTGCACGCCGACCACATCGAGCGAATCGTCGTAGCCCGCCTTGAATTTCCAGCCGACGGCGAACGAACAGACCACACCCGCCGCCAGGCCCACGATCACCGCGCCGAGTGCGTTGACCGAACCGCAGGAGGGCGTGATCGCGACCAATCCGGCGACCGCACCGGAGGCCGCACCGAAGGTGGTCGGGCGCCCGTCGCGGATCTGCTCGACGATCAACCAGCCGAGCATGCCCAGACAGCCCGCGACCAAGGTGTTCAGGAACACCGCGGCGGCCAGTCCGTCGGCCTTGAACGCGGATCCGGCGTTGAAGCCGAACCAGCCGAACCACAGCAGTCCGGCCCCCAGCAGCACGAACGGCAGATTGTGCGGGCGCATCGCGTCCACCTTGAATCCGATCCGCGGTCCCAGGACCAGGGCCAAGGCCAGAGCCGAAGCGCCGGAAGCGATTTCGACCACCAGGCCGCCGGCGAAATCGAGTACCCCGAAGGAGGCCAGCCAGCCGTTCGGACCCCAGACCCAGTGCGCGATCGGCGCGAACACCACCAGTGCCCACACCGGGACGAACACCATCCACGCGGAGAACTTGGCGCGATCGGCGATGGCGCCGCTGACGAGTGCGACGGTGAGGATCGCGAACGTCAGCTCGAAGGTCGCGTACAGCAGTTCCGGAATGCCGCTGCGTACGGTGCCCGGGGTGATGCCGGTCATCGCGAAATGTTCCAGCCCGCCGATCAACCCGCCGCCGGCGTCGTCACCGAAGGCCAGGGTGTAGCCGAACAGCAGCCACACCACGGTCACCAGCGGGATGGAGATGAAGCTCATCATCAGCATGTTCAGCACGCCGGTCGTGCGCACCATGCCGCCGTAGAAGATCGCCAGGCCGGGGGTCATGAGCAGGACCAGCGCGGTGCTGGTCAACAGCCACGCCGTGGCGGCGGGGTCGATGGTCGGGGGCACGGACAACTCCTTTTCCACACGCGTTCGCGTGGCAAGAAACTACCGAACCCCCTGTGTTGCGCCGATGAGCGAGTCTGGTACTTCCGTTCGGATTCAATTCCCGCGCTTGCGGGCCTGCCGGGTCAGCGCACGCCGACCGCGGGCCCCGGGGACCGGCAGATCGTCCTCGAGCGCGAGCCATTGCGCGGTGACGAGCCACTGCTGCTGGGTGCGCGCGTCGGCGGTGTCGTTGAAGACGCGGCGGCCGCGGTCGTCGCGCAGCTCGTGCGCGAGGATCGACCAGCGCGGCGGGCGGCCGTGCGCGGTGCGGTAGGCGTCCAGGAACTCGGCCACGAGGGTGCCGATGGTGTTGACCGGGCGCAGCGACACGCGGTTGCCGAATTTCGCGGAGTGGAAACGCCGGGCCGCGCACAGCGATCGCGGCGTGGCATCGAAGGCTATCCATCCCGCGCGCTGCGCTCGTTCGACGAGCCACAGATGTTTGACCGCGTTCGGGGCGATATCGCCGACGCGTTCGCGAATCAGCGTCACCATCGGTTCGGCGGTGAGAATATCGCGGCGAGTGGGTCCCATCGCGTGGGTGTTTCGATAGTCCTCGGTCAGCTCGGCGAGGGTGCGGCCGAATTCGTCGATACTGCGCTGCGCGCGCCGGCCCAGCCGTTCGATGCGTGCGGCCTCGGCGCGTATCCGATTCTGCGCGATCAGGGTGTCGATGGCCGGCAGGGTCGGAACCTGGCCGCGGTCCAGCAATTCGAGAATGGCACCCGCGGTGGCCGGATCGGCCGCGGCCGAAACCGGCAGCGAATCTCGGTTGCGCGAGAAATCGCGGGGGCTGATGGCGCGGCGGAGCAGATCGGTGGCGGCCCGATCGCCGGCGAAATCGGTGTGTGAGAGCCAGGCGGCGGCGATGTCGTCACACGACGGCACGGTCGTCATAACCCGTCATTACCTCCGAAACATTGTTGTGCCCCGGTCGGGATGAGGGACCGACCGGGGACACCAACCTGATGAAGGTTTGGCTACCGAAGTTGCCGAAATCAACGTTAGTCACCGGGGCGGACCGGGCGCTAATCGGGTGACGGAATCGTTACGTCCATTATTTCGGTCGCAAACGGGGAGCGCGTCCGAAAGTTTTCGTCACCCGGCGGCTCGCAGACGAAATCGGAGATATTTTCACACTGTTTCCGATTGTCGGGCGGGAACCGATTGTCGACCAGGTCGGTTGTCCGCCTCGAGATCGGACGAAAAGAATGCTTGTGATGTACATCATAGTTTATATATGGCCGTGATCGTTTCGGCGGGCGGGGTGGATACCCGGTGCGCGAATGGTTTCCTGTCGGTGTTCGCCGGTACCCTCGGGCCGTGGCTCTGTACCGGAAGTATCGACCGGCAACCTTCGCCGAGGTAGTGGGGCAGGAGCACGTCACCGATCCGCTGAGTACCGCGCTCGACACCGGGCGGATCAGTCATGCCTACCTGTTCTCCGGCCCGCGAGGTTGTGGCAAGACCTCCTCGGCGCGCATCTTGGCGCGCTCGCTCAACTGCGTCGAGGGCCCGACTTCGCGACCGTGCGGAGTATGCCCGTCGTGCGTCGCGCTGGCCCCGGGCGGGCCCGGCAATCTCGACGTCATCGAACTCGACGCCGCCAGCCACGGCGGGGTGGACGATACCCGTGAGCTGCGCGATCGCGCTTTCTACGCACCCGCCGAATCGCGGTACCGCGTCTTCATCGTGGACGAGGCGCATATGGTCACCACGGCCGGATTCAACGCGCTGCTGAAGATCGTCGAGGAGCCGCCGGCCCATCTGATCTTCATCTTCGCCACCACCGAGCCGGACAAGGTGCTGCCGACCATTCGCTCGCGCACCCATCACTATCCGTTCCGGCTGCTGCCACCGGCCACCATGCGCGGGCTGCTCGGCAAGATCTGCGAGCAGGAGCAGGTGCAGGTCGAGGAATCGGTCTATCCGCTGGTGATCCGGGCCGGCGGTGGTTCACCGCGTGACAGCCTCAGCGTGCTCGATCAGCTGCTGGCCGGCGCCGGCGCCGAAGGCGTCACCTATCCCCGGGCGCTGGCCCTGCTCGGCGTCACCGATATCGCGCTGATCGACGAGGCCGTCGACGCGCTGGCCGCCGACGACGGCGCGGCCCTGTTCGCCACCGTCGATCGAGTGGTGGAGGCCGGCCACGACCCACGCCGCTTCGCCACCGACCTGCTCGAACGCATCCGCGATCTGATCCTGCTGCGCGCGGTTCCCGATGCCGTCGAACGCAATCTGGTCACCGGCCCCGGCGATGTCATCGACCGGATGTCGGCCCAGGCCGACCGCATCGGCCCGGCCACCCTGGCCCGCTACGCGGAGCTGCTGCACGAGGGCCTCGGCGAGATGCGCGGCGCGACCGCACCCCGCCTCCTGCTCGAGGTGGTGTGCGCCCGCATGCTGCTGCCCTCGGTCTCGCAGGCCGAATCGGCGGCGTTGCAGCGGCTGGAACGCCTGGAGCGGCGGATGGAGTCGGGTGGTGTCCCCGCCGCAGCGCCGCAGCCGTCCGCCGCGCCCGCCGCCTCGGCGCCGGAGTCTGCCGGTGGCGCGGCCCGGTCGTCCGGAGAGTCGCGTCGCCGTGGCGCGGAAGCGCTCGCCGCGATGCGGGAGAAGAAGAGCGCGCCCCATCCGGCGCAGCGGGCGCAGTCGCCGACCGGCCCACAAGCACCGGCGGCGGCGCAATCACAGAACGAATCGGAAGATCAACGGCCGCAAGGAGTTTCGGCCGAGACGCAGGGTGCGTCCCCGGCGGCGGCCGATCGCCCGGTTTCTGACGACCGGCCCGGTGCCGCCGGGATCTCGGCGAGTGGTGGGCAGGTCTCCGCGACCGCCTCCGCAGCGGCCGTCGGTGCCGTATCCGCCGACAGTGAAACCGCCCGCCCGGCGTCGGCCGGTGCGGGAGCGAGTGAAAAGCTCACGGCGACAACCGGTTCGGATGCCGAATCAGGAAATGCGGATCAGATCGCCGGGTCCGGGCAGGACGGTGCGTCTCCCTCCGGCGTGCGGCCGGTGACCGACACCGAGCGACATGCCGGAACGGCGGAGGTTGCTCCCGATTCGGGCGCAGGCGAGTCGGTCGCCGTCCCTCAGCCGCCGGCTGCGGATTCCGCGGCCCGAGCGGAATCGTCCGGCCCGACGCATCCCGCGCCCGGCGATGCCACCTCCACTGCCCATCCGGGCGGCTCGGTGTCGGCCGGATCCGACGACGCCGCCGGGCGCGGCCACGGTGGGCCGGGCGCGACCGCTTCCGGCGATGTCGCCAACGGGCCCGAAACGGGAGGCGCGGCCGCCGAAGGAACCGCCGAGGCCGATCAGGGCTCGGAGCCGGCCGGTGTGGCAGCCCGGTCGACGGGTGCCGCGAGTTCGAACGGTCCGGATGCCCACACTCCCGAGGTCGAGTCCGTCACCGATTCCGGCGCTGCCCGGTCTTCCGAGTCGGCTTCGGCCGACAGCCCGGAGTCGCGGGTTCCCTCGGATGCGGAGGCGGACGGGATCGCGGATACCCCCGCGGAGTCGGTGACGTCACCCGCAGCGGCGGGCAGTGGCGATGTGCTGCGGGAGATCGAGGCCGCCTGGGCCGATATCCGGGCCAAGGCGCGGGAATCGAGTGCCGCCTTGCACGCGCTGCTCTCGGGTGCGGTGGGGGCCGTCCGGGTCGAGGGCGACACGATCGTGTTCGCGCATCCGCATGCTCCGCTCGCGCAGCGGTTGTCGATCACACAGAACATCGATGCCGTGCGGGCCGCGGTGCACGCGGTGATCGGCCGGCCGTACGGCGTCCGGTGGGAAGTCGGGGCGGGCGACGCCGGTGCGCGTTCCCGTGGTGCGGCGTCCGAGCGACCCGCGCGCGGCGGCGCCGAACCGTCGGCCGGTCGCGGTGGGCGTGGGGACAATCCGGGCCAGTCGCAACCGCCGCGATTCGTCCGGCCCAGCCAGAGCCAGGCGCAGGCGGCGGAGGGCGAGACCCGCGGCGGTCAGACCGATACCCGGGGCGCCGCGGCCGATCGTCGCGACGGCCAAGGGCAGGGACAGCGGCGGGAGTTCCGTCCGCCGCGCGGTGCCGGCGCCGCCGACCGAACCGCGCCCGACGACGATATTCCGCCGCCCGAGGCGCCGGACCTCCCGGACGACCCCGGGCCGTCGGACTACTCGCCGGTAGGTTACGACGGTGTCCCACCTGCGTTGACGCCGGAAGAAGAGCAGGAGATGTTCGCGGAATCGGCGCGACCGGTCCCGCCGGAACAGCGCCGCGACCCCGATGAGGTGGCCTTGGAGTTGCTGCGAACTGAGTTGGGTGCCACACATCTGGGTGGTTGACAGTCACCTGCCGGAATACGTTAAGTTAACCGGAGTTCGCATCCCGCTGTACTATGAACGGGTGGTCGTCAGCATCGGTGCTACGAGGTTCTATGGTATGCCCAGGCATACGGGCATCCCGGAGCCTCGCAGGTCGATGCGTGTCGGCGTTTGTACAGCGTTATGCGCTCGGCGGACTTCCGGAGGGAACCGTGTGTGACCTCCCGGTTCGCCGGTGTGGTGTGCCTGAGGGCTCGCCGGGATCGAACACGGTCGGTCGGATGGCCGGTCGGCACCTTTAAGGAAGGAAACACTCCGATATGACCACAGAGGCCTACATTTTCGAGGCCATCCGCACCCCGCGCGGCCGCAACAAGAAGGGCTCGCTGCACTCGGTCAAGCCGATCGATCTGACGACCGGTCTGGTCCAGGAGCTGCGCAACCGCTTCCCGAACCTCGACGAGGATCGCATCTCGGACATCATTCTGGGTGTCGTGTCGCCGATCGGTGACCAGGGTGCCGACATCGCCCGCACCACCGTGCTGACCGCGGGCCTGCCCGACACGGTCGGCGGTGTGCAGATCAACCGCTTCTGCGCCTCCGGCCTCGAGGCCGTGAACATGGCCGCGCAGAAGGTCCGCTCCGGCTTCGAAGACCTCGTCATCGCCGGTGGTGTCGAGTCGATGTCGCGCGTGCCGATGGGCTCCGACGGCGGTGCGCTGTTCGCCGACCCGGCCACCAGCTACGACCTCTACATCGCGCCCCAGGGCATCGGTGCCGACCTGATCGCCACCATCGAGGGCTTCACCCGCGAGGACGTCGACAAGTTCGCCGTGCGCTCGCAGGAACTGGCCGCGCAGGCGTGGTCGGGCGGCTACTTCGCCAAGTCCGTCGTGCCGGTCAAGGACATCAACGGCCTGACCATCCTCGACCAGGACGAGCACATGCGTCCCGGCACCACCGTCGAGGATCTGGCCAAGCTGAAGCCGTCCTTCGCGGGCATCGGCGAAATGGGTGGCTTCGACGCCGTCGCGCTGCAGAAGTTCCACTACATCGAGCAGATCGACCACGTGCACCACGGCGGTAACAGCTCGGGCATCGTCGACGGCGCCGCGCTGGTGCTGGTCGGCACCGAGGAGGCCGGCGCCGCTTCGGGTCTGACCCCGCGCGCCCGCATCGTCGCCACCGCCACCAGCGGCGCCGACGCCACCATCATGCTCACCGGCCCGACCCCGGCGGCGCACAAGGCGCTGGCCAAGGCCGGTCTGTCGGTCGACGACATCGATCTGTTCGAGATCAACGAGGCCTTCGCCTCGGTCGCGCTCAAGTTCCAGAAGGATCTGAAGATCCCGGACGAGAAGCTGAACGTCAACGGCGGTGCCATCGCGATGGGCCACCCGCTGGGCGCCACCGGCGCGATGATCACCGGCACCATGGTCGACGAGCTGGAGCGCCGCAACGCCCGCTACGCCCTGGTGACCCTGTGCATCGGCGGCGGCATGGGTGTGGCCACCATCATCGAGCGCGTCTGATCCCCACCCTTCACATTCTCCAGGAGAACGAAAAACTATGACAGAGAACATGATCGGCTGGGAAAAGGACGCCGACGGCATCGTCGTGCTGACCATGGACGACCCGAACCAGGGCGCCAACACGATGAACGAGCTCTACAAGAGCTCGATGCACGCCACGGTGGACCGCCTGGTGGCCGAGGTCGACGACATCACCGGTGTCGTCATCACCTCCGCGAAGAAGACCTTCTTCGCCGGCGGTGACCTCAAGAACATGATGAAGACCACTCCGGAGAACGCTCCGGACATCATGGAAGAGCTCACCAGCATCAAGGCCGACCTGCGTCGCCTCGAGACCCTGGGCAAGCCGGTCGTGGCCGCCATCAACGGCGCCGCGCTCGGCGGTGGCCTGGAGATCGCGCTGGCCACGCACTACCGCATCGCCGCCGACGTCAAGGGCGTGCAGATCGGTCTGCCCGAGGTCTCGCTCGGCCTGCTCCCGGCCGGTGGCGGTGTCACCCGCATCACCCGCATGCTCGGCATCGCCGACGGCCTGATGAGCGTGCTGCTGCAGGGCAACAAGTTCAACGCGCAGAAGGCCAAGGCCAAGGGCCTGATCAACGAGGTCGTCGGCAGCGTGGAGGAACTGGTCCCGGCCGCCAAGGCGTGGATCACGGCCAACAAGGACAACGCCGAGGCCGCCACCCAGCCGTGGGACCGCAAGGGCTACAAGATCCCCGGCGGCTCGCCGTCGAGCCCGGCGCTGGCCGCCAACCTGCCGGCCTTCCCGGCCAACCTGCGCAAGCAGCTCAAGGGCCAGAACATGCCGGCCCCGCGGGCCATCATGGCCGCCGCGGTCGAGGGCGCGCAGGTCGACTTCGACAACGCGTCGCTGATCGAGTCGCGCTACTTCGTCTCGCTGCTGACCGGCCCGGTCGCGAAGAACATGATCCAGGCGTTCTTCTTCGACCTGCAGGCCATCAACAACGGTGGTTCGCGTCCGAAGGACGTGCCCAAGCGTGAGATCAAGAAGGTCGGCGTGCTCGGCGCCGGCATGATGGGCGCGGGCATCGCCTACGTCTCGGCCAAGGCCGGCTTCGAGGTCGTGCTGAAGGACGTCTCCCAGGAGAACGCCGACCGCGGCAAGCAGTACTCGGTGAAGATCGAGGAGAAGGCGCTCTCGCGTGGCAAGACCACCGAGGAGAAGTCCAAGGCGCTGCTGGATCGCATCCACCCGACCGCCGACCCCAAGGATCTGGCCGGTGTCGACTTCGTGATCGAGGCCGTCTTCGAGAACCCCGACCTGAAGGCCAAGGTCTTCCAGGAGATCGAGGACGTCGTCGACGCCGACGCGCTGTTGGGCTCCAACACCTCCACCCTGCCGATCACCCTGCTGGCCAACGGTGTGAAGCGGGCCGAGGATTTCATCGGCATCCACTTCTTCTCCCCGGTCGACAAGATGCCGCTGGTGGAGATCATCCGTGGTGAGAAGACCTCCGACGAGGCGCTGGCCCGGGTGTACGACTACACCCTCGCGATCCGCAAGACCCCGATCGTGGTCAACGACAGCCGCGGCTTCTTCACCTCTCGCGTCATCGGCACGTTCATCAACGAGGCCATCATGATGCTCGAGGAGAACATCGACCCGCAGACCATCGAGCAGGCCGGTCTGCAGGCGGGCTACCCGGCCGCGCCGCTGAAGCTGAGCGACGAGCTCAACTTCGAGACCATGCAGAAGATCTTCAAGGAGACCAAGGAGGCCGCCGAGAAGGACGGCATCGCGATCTCCGCCGCTTCGCTGGCCTCGGGCCGCGTGGTCGAGACCATGATCGACAAGTTCGATCGCAAGGGCAAGCTGCACGGTGCGGGTTTCTACAACTACGCCGACGGCAAGACCGCCGGTCTATGGGAGGGCCTGCGCGACGCCTTCAACTCCAAGCGTGAGCTGCCCGAGGGCGTCACGCTGCAGGACCTGAAGGACCGCATGCTCTTCATCGAGGCCATCGAGACCCAGAAGTGCTTCGACGAAGGCGTGCTGACCAGCACCGCCGACGCGAACATCGGCTCGATCTTCGGTATCGGCTACCCGGCCTGGACCGGTGGTGTGCACCAGTTCATCGTCGGCTACCCGGGTGGCACGAAGGGCTTCGTCGCCCGTGCCGAGGAGCTGGCCGCGAAGTTCGGTGAGCGCTTCCAGGTGCCGGACTCGCTGCGCAAGTAAGGTTCTCGCCCGCCGAGATTCCCTGCGACGGCCCGGATCACGTTCCCGCGTGATCCGGGCCGTTTGCTGTCTCGTCGCTCTCACCGGCATGGCCGCGGCCGACGGAAACGGTCACGACTCGAAGCGAGCGGAACTGCGCCCGGATGCGCATGGACCGCGCTACGTTGGAGTGAGGGCGGAACGTTCGAGGTGGCCAGATGAATCCACAGACGGGCAAGGTCCGCAGCGACGACGATCCCGATCCCGCGGCGGACTCGGAGGCAGCCGCGGGGGCGAATACCCAGCGCTACCAACCGATTCGCATCGCCGACGAACTCGAGGCGATGGGGCTGTTCGATGCCCAGGAGATCGGGCGCGGCGGTTTCGGGGTGGTCTATCGCTGTGCGCAGCGGGCGCTGGATCGCGTGGTGGCGGTGAAGGTGCTGTCCTCGGAGATCGACGAGGAGAGCCGGGAGCGGTTCCTGCGCGAGGAACATGCCATGGGCCGGCTGTCGGGCCATCCGAATATCGTCGACGTCCTGCAGGTCGACGTCACCCCCAGCGGTCTGCCGTTCCTCGTCATGCCGTTCGCCGCGCACGGCTCGCTGGAGCAGCTGATTCGCGATCACGGCCCGCTGAGCTGGTCGGATTCGCTGCGGGTCGGCGTGAAGCTCGCGGGCGCGATCGAGAGCGCACATCGCGTGCACGTCCTACACCGCGATGTGAAACCGGCGAACGTGCTGCTGAGCCGCTACGGCGAACCGCAGCTGACCGATTTCGGCATCGCGCGCATCCCGGGTGGCTTTCAGACCTCGACCAGCATGATCACCGGATCACCGGCCTTCACCGCGCCGGAGGTGCTCAAGGGCGAGGAACCGACCGTGCGGTCCGATGTGTACGGTTTGGGCGCCACGCTGTTCGCGCTGCTGACCGGGCACGCCGCCTTCGAACGCCGCTCCGGTGAGCGCGTGGTCGCCCAATTCCTGCGGATCACCACCCAGCCGGTTCCCGACCTGCGCGAACAGGACATTCCGGCCGATGTGGCGGGCGTGATCGAAGCGGCGATGGCTCAGGATCCCGCCGATCGTCCGGCCTCGGCCCTGGAATTCGGTCAGGAGATGCGTGCCGTGCAGATCGCGCACGGCGAGACGGCCGACGAGATGGCTCTGCTCGACGGCGAAACGACCGACGGCCGCACGGCCGAATCCGACGCGACGGCGTATCCGATCACCTCACGCCGCAGCCGCGCGGTCCTCGGCGTGCCGGCACTGCGCACTCCGGGGCCGCCCGGTCTCGCCCAGCCCGCGACGCTACCGCCTACGGCCGCAACGAAATTCCGTCCGCCGACCCCGGCCCGCGAGCCGATTCCCCGGCCCCGGCTGCTCGATATCCTGCGCACGGGTGGCCGCCGCCGGCTGGCCGTGATCCACGGACCGGCGGGCTTCGGAAAAAGTACGATCGCCACCCAGTGGCGCGCCGAACTCACCGCCGACGGCATCGCGGTGGCGTGGATCGGGATCGATCACGACGACGACAACGAGGTGTGGCTGCTGGCCCATCTGATCCAGGCCATCCGGCGCGTGGCGCCGGATATCGGTACCGGGCTGGCCGAGGTGCTCGAGGAGCGCCCCGCGGAGGCGGTGCCCTATGCGATCTCCACGCTGATCGACGAGATCCACAGCGGCGGGCAGGTCGTGGTCGTGGTGGTGGAGAACTGGGATCGGGTCACCGACGAGGGCGCGCACCGGGTGATGGATGCGTTGCTGGAGAACGGATGTCACCATCTGCGCTTCGTGATCACCGCCCGCGAGCAGGTCGCCCTGCCGCTGAGCCGGATGCGGGTGTGTGACGAGCTGGTCGAGATCGACAGTCACGAACTGCGGCTCACACTCGCCGAGACGCGTCGGATCCTGCTGGAGCGCAACGAGTTTCCGCTGACCGATGAACAAGTCGAACAGATCCACGCCGCCACCGACGGATGGCCGGCGGCGATCCAGCTCGTCAGCTTGTCGCTGCGCGGCGCCACCCCGGGCGCGCCGGTCGACCCGGCCCAGCTGATCGCCCATCTGTCCGGTGGAAATCACGCCATCGGGGAGTATCTGGCCGAGAACGTGCTGGCCGGGCTCGAACCGCGCATGCTCGAATTCCTGATGTCGATCTCGATCGCGGAGAAACTCAACGGCGGGCTGGCCGCGGCACTCAGCGGCGAACCGGATGCCGAGCAACTGCTGGAGCAGGCGCAACAGCGTGAACTGTTCGTCACCCGCGTCGAACACGATCCGGGCTGGTTCCGGATCCAGCCGCTGTTCGCCGAGCAGTTGCGCGCCCGGCTCGAGCGAGTGCATCCGGGCAAGTTGAAGTCGTTGCACCGCAAAGCGTCTCGCTGGTATGCCGAACATCAGCAACTGCGCAAGTCGGTGGACCATGCCCTGGCCGCCACCGACCTGAAGATGGCGGTGGATCTGGTCGAGAACGGCGGCATGGATCTGATCGACACCTCCCGCCTGGCGACCCTGCTCGGCACCGTCTCCAAACTTCCTGTGCAGCAGGTGACTTCGCGCTCGAAGCTGTTGATGACGCTGGCCCGGGCCAATATCAACCTGCAGCAGTCCGGAGCGGCCCGCACCGCGCTCGGGCGACTGTCGAATATGCTCGCCCGCAGCTCCCCCTCGGATGCCGATGCCACCCGCCAGCGGTGTGAGGCCGCGGTGTTGTCGGCCGCCGACCTGGTGGCCCGCGACCGCACCGACGGTGTGCTGGAGAAGGTGCTGCCGTGTCTGGAGGAGCCCGACGAACTGCCGCCGTGGACGGTGTCCACCGCCGCGAATCTGGTGTCGTTCGTGCGGTTGTGCGATTTCGATTTCGACGGTGCGCTCTCCATCCAGGACTGGGCGGCGCCCTATCACAGCAGGTCCAAGGATCCGCTCGGGGTGGTGCTGGGCCTGCTCAACACCGGCGCGGTGGCCTATGAACAGCTCGATATCGTCACCGCCACCCGGTGTTACGAGAAGGCCTGGCAGATCGGTCGGGAGCGCTCGGGCCCGCGTTCGCACGCGGTGCGGGTGGCCGCCGCGCTGCTGGGGGAGCTGACCTATCGGCGCGGCGATCTGGAGGCGGCGGACCGGCTGCTCGAGCAGAGCCATCAGTTGCCGGCGCGGATCGGTGCGGTGGATTTCATGATCACCACCTTCGTCGTGGGCGCGCGGGTCAAGGCCGTGCTCGGCGATACCGAGACCGCGCGCGCCCGGCTCGACGAGGGCGCGCGGGTGGCCGCCGAGCGCAAACTTCCGCGCATGGCCGCCCACATCCGGGCGGAACGGCTGCGGTTGGGGCTGGTCGAACCACCGGCCGGGCCGGAGCCGTCCGCCCCGGTGCTGCGCCAGTCCGCCGGCACCGCCGCGCTCACCGCGGAGGCCGAGGAGGTCGCGGCCGTGCGCGTGCTGCTGGCGCGGCACTATCGCGGTCTGGACGGGAAGAACGTGGCGGCCGAGGGCCTCGAATCGGCGGTGAAACGGGCGCGCGCGCTCTACGGCCGGATGGTCGAACAGAACCGTCCCCGAGCGGAATTGGATGCCGCGCTGCTGCTGGTCGAATGCCTCTCGGTCGCGGGATGGAACGGCGAGGCGATCACCTCACTGCTGCCGGCGCTGGACCGCTGTGCCCGATTGGGCTGGACCAGACCACTTCTCGACGCCGGCCCGGAGTTGAGCTATCTGCTGCATTCACTGCGTGACGACGTGCTGCTCGCCGGTGAGGGCACCGGATCGTTCGATATTCCGCGGCCGTTCCTGAACGCGCTGCTGCACCGATAACGCCGGCGGGCCGGATTCGTCACCACGAATCCGGCCCGCCGGCAACACATTTCGTGTCGAATCAGGCGTTCCACCAGGGACGCAGGGGCACGTCCCAGGTCTGCTTGTCCCCGAGCTTCATCCCGAGCACCTGGTGCAGCTGCACCACGTTGCGCTCGAAGCCCAGCTGGGAGCCGGCCATGTAGAGGCCCCACACCTTGGCGGTGCCCTCACCGACCTCCGCGACGCACTCGTCCCAGTTCGCGACCAGGTTCTTGCACCATTCGTGCAGGGTCAGCGCGTAGTGCGGGCGCAGATTCTCCTCGTGCACCACCTCGAGCCCGATGTTCTGGATATCGGTGATGATGCGCCCGGATCCGATCAGCTCACCGTCCGGGAAGACGTAGCGGTCGATGAAATCGCCGGCCTTCGTCGTGCGGGTGTTGTCGGGGCGGGTGATGCAGTGGTTCAGGAACAGGCCGCCGTCGCGCAGCTTGCTCTTGATGAATCCGAAGTAGCTCGGGTAGTTCTGTACCCCGATGTGCTCGGTGAGGCCGATCGAGGACAGCGCGTCGAAACCGGATTCGGCGATGTCGCGGTAGTCGCTGTGGCGGACCTCGGCCAGCTCCTGCAGACCCTCCTCGACGATCTTGGCCTGCGCCCATTCGGCCTGTTCCTTGGACAGGGTGGCGCCGATGACCTTGACGCCGCGCCGGGCCGCGTAGCGGACCATGCCACCCCAGCCGCAGCCGATATCGAGAAGGCGATCGCCTTCCTTCAGCCGCAATTTCTCGAACACCAGGCGGTACTTGTTCTCCTGGGCCTCTTCGAGGGTCTGGTTCTCGTCGGCGTAGCAGGCGCAGGTGTAGGTCATCGACGGGCCGAGCACCAGTTCGTAGAACCGGTTGGACACGTCGTAGTGATGGTGGATCACCTCGGCGTCGCGGTTCTTCGAATGCCGCAGCCCCTCGAGCGCGATGCGCCGCCAGCGCGGCAGCGTCTCCTGCGGCGGCGGCGCGATCGGCTTGAGCGCGTCCCAGCCCAGCGAGCGCGCGATGGTGACCAGTGCCAGCGCCGACGGGCGCCGGAACTTCAGGTCGGTCATCGCCTTCAGGATGTCGTACGGATCGCCCGGGTGGACGCCGTCGACCGCCATATCACCGGAGATGTAGGCCCGCGCCATGCCGAGGTCGCCCGGTGCGGTGGCGATGTAGTTGATACCGCGCGGGGTCGTGATCTCGAGGCTGAACTTCGAATCGTCGGGTCCGGTGCTGCTGCCGTCGTAGGCGGAGAACCGGATCGGGACGCCGCCGTCGACGAGCGTCTCGAAGATTTCGGCAATGCTGAGTTTCGTTCCCAGCTCCGAGAACGGGGGCAGCTGGGAATCCTTGAATGTCGTCACTTGCGTTGCACCGCCTTCGAATACAAATCCAGCAAACGATGATCGGGGTCGTACCGTTTCTTCAGATTCGCGTAGTGATCGCCTCCGTAGAGGAGCGCGAAATCGTCTTCTGTGTAATAGGAGTCCGAGTAGAGGGACTTGTGGCCGTCCAGGCGGGCGACCTCGTCCTCGATCGCGCGATTGGCCGCACCCTCGATCTGCCCGGGTTGTTTCGGCACCGCCGACCAGAAACCGACGTTGACGTAGGTGCGAGCCGGTTCCAGCGGATACAGCGGCCACGGACGCGACGGATCCTCGGGTTTTCCCGGTACTTCCGCACCGTCGCGCAGCCGGAGCGGGCACAGCCACAGCGGTTCGATCGGAATGTCGCGCAGGAACCAGTGCAGGAAATCGGCGGTGCGCTCGATCGGCACCTCGATGTCCTGCACCACGCGCTCCTGCGGCGGATTTCCCTTGCGTGCCTGGAGCTTGTCGCCGATGTTGTATTTGTGATCGAGCGCGATCAGCTTCCAGTAGAAGCTCGAACGGCGGTACTTCTTCGGCCAGAATCGGCGGATCTTCGGATTCTGGGTGCCGAATGCCCGTGAGCACCAGAACCAGTCGGTGTCCCAGCGCCACAGATAGTCGTGGATGGTCAGCCGGTCGCGCTTGGGCTCGGCGCTGTCGTGCCGCAGGGACTGGTAGTAGATGTCCATCCCCGTGTAGTCGCTGACCGGGCCCGGTTCGTCGGTCTGGCGGCCCAGGACGAGATAACTCTCCTCGGCGGTGAATACCGCGCCGTCGAGGTAGTCGACCCGTTCGCCGTCGTAGCTGCGGTCGATGACGATCTGTGCCATGACGGTTTCGAGTTCGCGCAGATCGTGGAAACGTACATGGCGCAGCGCCACATACGGCTGCACCGATTCCAGCTCGATCTTCAGGCGCGTCGAATATCCGAGCGTGCCATAGGAATTCGGGAAACCGCGGAACAGATCGGCGTATTCGCCGTCCGGGGTGGCGGTGATGATCTCGCCCGCACCGGTCAGCACATCGATCTCGAGGACGGATTCGTGCGGCAAACCGTTGCGGAACGAGGTCGATTCGATTCCCAGGCCGGTGACCGCGCCACCCAGCGTGATCGTCTTCAACTGCGGAACCACGAAGGGCGCCAGACCGTACGGCAGGGTGGCGGCGACGAGATCCTCATAGGTCGTCATACCGGCCACATCCGCGGTCTTCGCCTGGGGATCGACCGCGATCACCCGGTTCAGGCCCGAAACATCCAGTCCGGGTGCGGGGTTCTTCGCCCGGGCGCGAAACAGGTTCGACGTCTTTTTCGTCAACCGGACGTTGGCATCCGAAGGAATCGCACGATAGCTGGCGAGCAGACGCTCGACACCTTCTCGGTGCGCGGCAAAACCTGATTCGCGTGCGGCCGGCGCGCGGCCGGCCTTCCCCAACAGACTCACTGCCACCCCCTGACGCTATCTCTCCTGGTTTCCCCCGGCCACCGCGAGGGTACCTATGGGCGAGATTCTTCACGCATATGTTGCATTGCGTTCGATCACGGGCCGGGCCCGCGCTTGTGGGTCATCCGCCCAGCTCGCGGACATGTTTCCGGGCGGAATCGTGCGGCTGTGTGCTGACCCGGGGCTTGTGACGAACCCGTCGAAATTCGCCGCCGGTCCCGGAACGAGCGTTCCGGTTCGGGGTCGAACGGATGCCGATGATCGCGTTCCGGGCCCGCCGCCGAGCCGGTCGCTACCGCTGCGCCGGGACCCCCTCCGGCGCCCGGCGGGGCGACTGCTGTAAATGCGGAATGTGGAGGCGCAGTGCGATGGCTCGAACTCGGTGTTACGGAAAAAGCTCAGCGCGACGGATAGCCGGGCATTCCGGTCTTCGCACCGGAACCGCCCCACCGGCGCACCTCGCCGACCAGGAAGGCGCCATCGGGTGGTGCGGTGGCCATGTTTGCGCCGACAGCGACGTTCGACACCTCATCCCCCCGGGCGTAGCTGCGGGCAGAGCGAAAGCGCGTCTGCCGGTCCGGAACTGCACCGGACGCGGCGTAGCATAACCCCGCAGAACGGCCCGAATAAACCCGAACGACCCCGGATCGACTAGGAGCTCATTGTGGGACAGGTCAGTGCATCCAGCTCGACCGTCGTCGCTGCGGAACCGCAGCGTGCGCTGGAAGCGATCGCGGACTATCAGGATGTGCGCCCCCGCATCCTGTCTTCGCACTACCACGACTACAAGGTGCTCGAAGGCGGCAAGGGCGCCGGAACGGTCGCCGAATGGACGCTGCAGGCGACGCAGAAGCGCTCCCGCAACGTCCATGCGGTCGTCTCGGTCTCCGATTCGATGGTGACCGAACGGGATTCGAATTCCACGCTGGTCACCACCTGGACCGTCACCCCCTCGGGTGAGGGATCGCAGGTGACGGTCCGCACCAGCTGGAAGGGCGCGGGCGGCGTCCCCGGCTTCTTCGAGGGCATCTTCGCCCCGCTCGGCCTGAAGAAGATCCAGGCCGAGGTCCTGGAAAACCTCAAGCGCGAGCTGAGTTAGTCTGCCTCCGCTTCGCTCCGGCGGAGCTGCTCAGTGCTGGTGGGCGATGTCGAACAGGTTGCCCTCGGGGTCGGCGAGGGTGACCCATTGCACGCCGTATTCGTCGAAGTCGCCGATGTGTTCGGCGCCCAGCGATACCGCCCGCTCGATCTGAGCGCGCCAGTCCGGTGCGCTCAGATCGAGGTGGACCACGTTCTTGCCCGGGGTCTTGTCGGGGACCTGGATGAACATCAGCGCCGTACCGCCGTCGCCACCGCGGCCGATCGAGGCGAAGTACTCGTTGGCCTCCGGGTCCACCGGCCGCTCCAGCAGCTGTGCGTAGAAGTTCGCCAAGGTGACGGCGTCACGGCAGTCGAAGGTGACGGCGGCCAGACTGATCGACATGAAATATCCTCTCTTCGTGGGAAATTCGTGAATACGCGAGGTGTGTCGGGGCGTTCGCCCGATCACGCCGGTGCGATCGGCCAGCAGACCTCGGTGCGCTGCGCGGCGGGATCCGCGCAGTCCTGCGGGCCGACCACGTAGATCTCGCGAATCGGCTCGGCCAGCGCGGTATCGTGTTCGGCCACATGGGAACCCAGCGCCCCGTAGGTGCGGTCGAAGTCGGTGAACGGTCCGGCATGGACCGCAATCGCGAAGCGGCGCTGCGGAAATCGGCGAACCGCGACATCACGGTGCTGGTCGAAAATGGCGCCCGGATCCGCTGCCAGCGGCGCGAACGCCACCACCTCGCCGATCTCGTTCTCGAAGAAGTCCGCCGAATACGTCGCCCCGCTCGGGCCGCCCGGGGCCACCCCCGCGACCGCGAGCACGTCGTACAGCCGGGGGAACACGGCCCCGCACCACGCACCGATCTCCGCCCGCGACACCAGCGCGCGAATCGTCACCGCGGTGAACTCCGGAACGAGGCGATACTGTACGTCGATCGGCGCGCCGGGTGACAGCAGCGCCCGCAGCGATGCCACCACATCGCGTGTCCGCAGCAACTCCGCTTCCATCCGCTCCAGATGCGCGGCCAGCGCGGCATCGCGGGTCGACCGATCCGGCGCGGCCAGGACCGCGCGGATCTGCGGCATCGGCATATCGAGATCGCGCAGGCGGCGAATCAGATGCGCCTGCTCCACCTGGGCCGTCGAATACCGCCGATACCCCGAGCCGGGATCGACCGACGCCGGCTCGAGCAACTCGATCTCGTGGTAGTACCGCAGCGTTTTCACGCTGAGATAGGTGAGGCGGGAGAACTCGCCAATGGAGACTGTCGCGGGCATGAAGACAAGCGAACACCCTCCAGCAACAGGAGAGTCAAGTCCTATTGCTCGGTGAGTGCGAACGTCAGCAGCAGCGTGGTCTGGAAGAACCCTCTCCACCAGGAGTAACCGAACCAGACACCGGGGGTCACCTGGCGGATCTCGTCGAGGATCTGGGGCGTGATCGAGGGGCTGTAGTCCAGTAGCCAGGCCGGTTGGCCGTCCAGGCGGGCGGGTCCGGAATAGACGTCGGCGGGGAAACCTTCGATGCCGGCCGCGGTGATGCGGTTGGTGAGGGTGCCGCCGTCGGGGCCGGTGTAGAAGTTCTTGCCGATCCAGAACGGCGGCGCCACCGCCTCCATCACCGGCGGGCGGGTCACCCAGCCGTTGGTCACCCCGGTCGGCACGTCGCCGCGAGGCGCGTCCCGGAAGATCTGATCCTGCTGTTCGGCCGAACAGTGGTTGTGCAACGCGTCGATCGTCGCCGCCGGATCGTCGGTGTAGAGCACGCAGCCACCGCCGTAATCGGTATCCGCCGAGGCGGCCGGGGCCAGGACGGCGGACCCGAGGCTCAGAACGGCGATCGCGACGACGGCCGTCAGCGCCGAACTCCGCCGCCCGCGACGTGGCGGTGGTGCGGATGGGGTGTGCGCAGGTGCGGAAGACATGTGTTGATCTTGATCCCGATACATAACCGGCCTCCACCGGATTGGCCCGACCCGTGTGCCGACGTCCGGCCCTGTTCCGATGGTAGAGGCGCCCGGGCCGGGCCGGTACCGGGCGGGATCCGAACGTGACTACGCTGGTGCACATCCGCATCCCGCAGAGAGGACATCCCCGTGGAGCCTGGTGGACAGCTCGATATGCAGGCCCTGCTCGCGCAGGCGCAGCAGATGCAGCAGGCGGTGATGGCCGCGCAGGCCGAAATCGCCGCCACCGATGTGACGGGTGAGGCCGGCGGCGGTCTGGTGCGGGTGACGATCAAGGCCAGCGGCGAGGTGCAGTCACTGCAGATCGATCCGAAGGTGATCGATCCGGAGGACGTGGAGACGTTGCAGGATCTGATCGTCGGGGCGGTCAACAACGCGATGGCCAACGCGCAGCAGCTGGCCGCCGAGAAACTGGGCCCGCTCGCCGGCGGCATGGGCGGCGGTTCCATTCCCGGCCTGCCGTTCTGAGCGGCCCGATAGGACGAATCGGTGTATGAGGGTCCGGTCCAGGATCTGATCGACGAACTGGGGAAACTGCCCGGCGTCGGTCCGAAGAGCGCGCAGCGCATCGCCTTCCATCTGTTGTCGGTCGAGCCGCCGGAGATCGATCGGTTGCAGTCGGCGCTGCAGAAGGTGCGCGACGGCGTGCGGTTCTGCGCGGTCTGCGGCACCGTCTCCGACGGAGAACTGTGCCGCATCTGCGCCGACCCGCGCCGGGACCGGACCATGATCTGCGTCGTCGAGGAACCCAAGGACGTCCAGGCCATCGAGCGCACCCGCGAATTCCGCGGCCGCTACCACGTGCTCGGCGGTGCGCTGGATCCGCTCTCGGGGATCGGCCCGGATCAGCTGCGCATTCGAGAGTTGTTGGCGCGCATCGGAAATCAGGAGGACGGCGTCGATGTCACCGAGGTGATCATCGCCACCGATCCCAATACCGAGGGCGAGGCGACGGCCACCTATCTGGTGCGGATGCTGCGGGATTTCCCGGGCCTGTCGGTCACCCGGCTCGCCTCCGGTCTGCCGATGGGCGGCGATCTGGAATTCGCCGACGAACTGACCCTGGGCCGCGCCCTGTCGGGACGGCGAACGCTCTGACGTAGCGGAGGCGCCGATCGCAACGTCGGTCAGAACGTCACCGTCAGAACTTCACCGTCAGAACGTCACCCTCTCCCAGTCGAGCGCATCCAGGCGGCCGCGATCCCCGGCGGCCCAGTCCCAGACGAGTGCCGCCACCTGGTCGCCGTCCGCCAACTGCACCGCGAAATGCCGGTCGGGGCCGCCGTCGCGATATTCCAGCGTGTACCGGCCGGGCTCGTCGCGATAGGTCTGGATGTAGAGGTGGTCGGCGCGCTCCACGATCAGATACGGATTCGGTTCCCCGAGTTCGGTGATCCATCGGTGCGCGAGCTGCTCGGTGAGGTAGGGGAATTCACCCGCACCGCCGTGGGTGACGGTGACATCGATGCGACCGGTCGGATCGATCAGCCAGTTCAGCTGCGGATCGTAGAGCGCGTAGTCACGCGGGGTCGCGAGTTCGAACAGGAGGTTGCGCACGTGGCCGATGGCGTCGTAGCGGGCGGCGACGTAGAGCGCGCCGCCGGTGCCGTCGCCGCCGGTGGCGACACTGAGGAACGCCTCCTCCTCCGGCAGCGCGTCGTTGCGCCGGTTCACCTCGGCCGCGATCGCCGCCACGGTGTCGGTCTGCGGCCGTCCCTGCTGTGCGGCCAGGTAGGTTTCCACCGCATCGGGCGAGGTGGCGATGCCCGCGGGGAGCAACACGTGGTCGTAACTCATCCGGCCAGGCTACGTGGGGGTGTGGCGAGGGTCCTTTTCCCGGCCGCGGACCGACCTGTAAACTGGCCGACATCATGCAGCGGGCACTCCTCCTCGGCCGCCGCGACGGGGTCTGAATCGGACCGGCTCCCGTCGCGGGGTTCAGCTGTGCCGGTCGACCCCATACTTGGGACACCCACCCACACCCTCGGAGAAACGCCATGTCACCCGCTGACGCCTTCGTATCCGGTACGCGCACCATCACCGCGCCGTCCAAACCCGCGCCCGCCGATCAGCCCGCGTGGAACCAGCAGAAGAACTCCTCGATGCCGACCTTCCGGTACCGGCCCTTCGCCGAGGAGGTCGAGCCCATCACGCTGCCCGACCGCACCTGGCCGAACCAGGTCGTGGACCGGGCTCCCGGCTGGTGCGCGGTCGACCTGCGCGACGGCAACCAGGCCCTGATCGACCCGATGAGCCCGGCCCGCAAGCGCCGCATGTTCGACCTGCTGGTGCGGATGGGATACAAGGAGATCGAGGTCGGATTCCCCTCGGCCAGCCAGACCGACTTCGATTTCGTCCGCGAGATCATCGAGGACGGCGCGATCCCGGACGACGTCAGCATCCAGGTGCTGACCCAGTGCCGCCCCGAGCTGATCGAGCGCACCTTCGAGGCCTGCCAGGGCGCCGCCAATGTGATCGTCCATTTCTACAACTCCACCTCGATCCTGCAGCGTCGCGTGGTCTTCCGCGCCGACCGCGACGCGGTGAAGAAGATCGCGACCGATGCCGCGAGGTTGTGCCTGGAGATCGAGCAGCGCTACCCGGACACCAACTGGCGCTACGAGTACAGCCCGGAGTCCTACACCGGCACCGAACTGGACTACGCCCGCGAGGTGTGCGACGCGGTCTCGGAGATCATCGCGCCGACCCCGGACAAGCCGCTGATCATCAACCTGCCGGCGACGGTCGAGATGGCGACGCCGAACGTGTACGCCGATTCCATCGAGTGGATGAGCCGCAATCTGGCCCGTCGCGATTCGATCGTGCTGTCGCTGCACCCGCACAACGACCGCGGCACCGCGGTCGCGGCCGCCGAACTGGGCTATCAGGCCGGCGCCGACCGCATCGAGGGCTGCCTGTTCGGCAACGGTGAGCGGACCGGCAACGTCTGTCTGGTCACCCTGGGGATGAACCTGTTCTCCCGCGGTGTGGATCCGCAGATCGACTTCTCCGATATCGACGAGATCCGCCGCACGGTCGAGTACTGCAACCAGCTGCCGGTGCACGAGCGTCACCCCTACGGCGGCGATCTGGTCTACACCGCCTTCTCCGGCAGCCACCAGGACGCGATCAACAAGGGCCTGGACGCCATGAAAGACACTGCGGACGCCTCCGATTCCGATATCGACGACATCGTCTGGGAGGTTCCGTACCTGCCGATCGATCCCAAGGATGTGGGCCGCACATACGAGGCCGTGATCCGGGTGAACTCGCAGTCCGGCAAGGGCGGCGTCGCCTACATCATGAAGACCGACCACGGACTGGTGTTGCCGCGGCGGTTGCAGATCGAGTTCTCGCAGGCGATTCAGAAGATCACCGACGGCGAGGGTGGCGAGGTCACGCCCAAGGAGATGTGGGACGTCTTCGCCGAGGAGTATCTGAACCCCGTGCTGCCGCTGGAGCGCATCCGGCAGAAGATGACGGCCGCCGAAACCGATTCCGGCACCGACACCATCACCGCGGTGGTGAAGGTGGACGGAGCCGAACAGGAGATCGTCGGTTCCGGCAACGGCCCGCTGGCCTCGTTCGTCGACGCGCTGGCGACCATCGGCTACGACGTGCGAGTGCTGGACTACTCCGAGCACGCGATGTCCTCCGGTGACGACGCACAGGCCGCCGCCTACGTCGAATGCGCGATCGGGGACAAGGTGACCTGGGGTGTCGGCATCGCGACCTCCATCACCACCGCCTCACTGCGCGCGGTCGTCTCCGCGGTGAACCGCGCACAGCGCACTCGCTGATCCGCACACCCCGCTCGACAGCAGGGACCGCCCACCGCCGGGAAGGTGGTGGGCGGTGTTCTGCGGCAACCCGTCCGGTACGGGGTGCGGCCCCTGTTCACCGGGGGACTCGTATTCGGCCAGCGTGCTAGCGTTGTGGCGCATTGGCCGCGAGCTCTCTGCTCGAACTCTGTCGAGCAGATGGGGGAAACGTGACGACTAACGACAACTCCACTTCACCGCCTTGGTTGCAGGGGCAGGGAATGGGCGATACAGCTGCCGACCAGGACAATCCGACCTCGCTGCCGTCGCAGGACGAATCCGACGCGGACACAACGGCATCCGACGGGACGGCGAACGTGACATCCGACGCCGAACCGAACGGCGCACCTGCCGACGAATCCGCGGAATTCGAATACGCGGCGTCCGGGATCATTCCGCCGGTGCCCGAAGGTATCGAGCAGACCACGTTCGCACCGGGTCCGCAGTTCGGGCCCGACGGCTTCGCCCCGCCCGAACAGGGGGGATTCGCACCGGGCCCGTTCGCGCCGCCGGGAGCGAACCCGTATCCGCCGAATCAGGGTTTCGCGCCGCCGGGCTTCCCGATGAACGACCATGGCGGTCCCTTCGCTCCGCCGGGAGATCCGAACGGATTCCCGCCGCCGTGGGCGGGCGGTCCCGGCCCGGACGGTTTCGCGCCCAATGGATTCCCCGGTGAGCAGGGCGGTTTCCCGCCGCCCGGTGGCCCCGGCGAGCAGGGCGGCTTCCCGCCCCCGGGTCACCCCGGCGAACCGGGCTTCGCGCCGGCCGCATTCCCCGGTGAGCAGAGTGGTTTCCCGCCTCCCGGAAATCCCGGTGAACAGGGTGGTTTCGCGCCCCCCGGTGAGCAGGGTGGTTTTCCGTCGCACGGAAACCCCGGCGAGCCAGGTGGATTCGCGCCGCACGGCAATCCGGGCGATCCGGGTGGTTTCGCCGCGCAGGGCAATCCCGGTGAGCAGGGCGGTTTCCGGCCCGGTGCCGGTGAGCCGGGACCCGGGTACGGCGAGGTCCGCCAGGAAACGCCGTACGGTGAAATCCGCCAGGAGATCGGCGCCGACGGTATGGTCCGCCGGGTCTTCGACGAGCGGCAAGGGCCGCCGTCCGGCCCCGAGCAGCAGGGTGGGGACGCCGATGCGGGCGGACCGATCTTCAGCTGGGCGCCGCCGCCGCTGCCCTCGACTCCGCCGCAGCAGCCCCAGCAGTATCAACCGCAGCAGCAGGGCGGCTGGCAGGGCGGTCCCGGACCGCAACAGCAGCTGCCGCCGTATCAGCAGCAGCAGCCGCCGCAGTCGACGTTCCAGCCGCAGCACATGACCCAGCCGGTGCAGCCGGGTAATTCGGTCAACGACCTGAATCTGCTCAAGCGGGCGCGGCGTTCACCGCGTAGCGGCTGGCGCCGCGCCGTGCACAAGGTGACCGGCGGCGCCATCAATCCGGGCGAATCGTCGGCCGACGTGATCTACCGCGAACTGGTGGATCGGGTGAATCAGCCGGTGCGCGGCGACTACCGGATCGCGATCCTGTCGCTCAAGGGCGGCGTCGGAAAGACCACGACCACAGTCGGTTTGGGTTCGACCTTCGCCTCGCTGCGAGGTGACCGCGTCATCGCCATCGACGCCAATCCCGACCTCGGGACCCTGGCGCACCGGGTGCCGCGCCAGACCCGCTCGACGGTCCGCAATCTGCTCGAGGATCAGCACATCGGCCGCTACTCGGATGTGCGGGCTCACACCTCGCAGGCCCCGAGCCGGCTGGAAGTGCTTGCCAGCGAACAGGATCCGGCCGTTTCGGAGGCATTCAGCGAGGCCGACTACCGGCGCGCGATCGGCATCCTGCAGCAGTTCTACAACATCATTCTCACCGACTGCGGTACCGGACTGATGCATTCGGCGATGGCGGGTGTGCTGGATATGGCGAGTTCGCTGATCCTGGTCACGTCCCCGGCCATCGACGGCGCGCGCAGTGCCTCGGCGACGCTGGACTGGCTCGAGCACCACGGCTACAGCAAACTGGTGGAGCGGACCGTGGTGGTGGTCAACGCCTCCCGCCGCGGCGCCTCGACCGTCGACCTGGATCAGCTGCGCAAACTGTTCCTCGACCGCACCCGCGCGGTGCAGGTGGTGCCGTTCGACGATCATCTCGCCGAGGGCGCGGAGATCGATCTGGAACTGGTCGGCAAGCCGACCCGGCGGGCGCTGCTGGAATTGGCGGCCATGGTCGCCGACGATTTCGGATATCACGTCCCGCAGCCGCCGTTCCCGGGTCCGCAGACGCAGTACCCGGGCCCGCAGGGGCACTATCCGGGTCCGCAGGGCTACTGATTCGCGCCGGGCATCGATTTGCGAGGATTTTCTCCCCGTCGAATTGCTGCCCGGCCGAATTGTTACCCCAATCGATACGGGGCCCGGCCGCACCGCATACAGTTACCCGCGGTGTGGAGGTCCCGATAGATGGCAGAAAAATACGGGGCCGTCTCGCGAAGGACGGTACTTCGCGGAGCGGCCGGCGCGGGTGTGATAACCGCGGGCGCCATGATGCGCCCGATTCGTGCGAATGCCGATCCCGGCCGGCGGGTCGCGATCTTCGGTGGCGGCGTCGCCGGACTGACCGCGGCGCACGAATTGGCCGAGCGCGGATTCGACGTCACGATCTACGAACGCCGGGCGCTGGGCGGTAAAGCGCGCAGCATTCCGGTGCCGGACAGTGGTCGCGGCGGCCGTGCCGATCTGCCGGGCGAACACGGTTTCCGATTCTTCCCCGGTTTCTATCACCACCTTCCCGACACCATGCGGCGAATTCCGTTCGCGGGTAATGCCAACGGTGTCTGGGACAATCTGGTCCCGGCTGCCGAGGCGCGTTTCTCCCGCGCCGGCGCCGACGACACCATCGTGCCGATGGGTCGCGCCGGAAAACCGTGGGCCACCCCCGACGATTTCCGCCAGACCGTCGCCTCGGTGATCTCCACCTCGATGAAGATGCCGATGACCGATGCGGCGTATTTCGCCAATCGGCTCCTGGTTTTCAACACCAGTTGCGACGATCGTCGTTTCGGCGAGTGGGAGAAACTCGCCTGGCGCGATTTCGTGGGCGCCCGTGGTCGCTCGCAGGAATTCCGCATGCTGATGTCGCGCACCCTCACCACACTGCTGGTCGCGGCCAAGGACGATCACGCCAGTACCCGGACCATCGGTTCCATGGGCGAGCAGTTCCTCGGCAATCCGCTGGAGACCGGTAACGACGGACCGCTGGACCGGCTGCTGAACGGTCCGACCAACGAGGCCTGGATCGACCCCTGGGTGGCCCATCTGCGCGGCCTGGGGGTGCGTTTCGACACCGCCGAACTGCGCGGGCTCGACGTGCGCGATCGGCGCATCTCGGGCGCCCGGGTGGCCGTCGGCGGTAGCGAGCGGGCGGTCGACGCCGACTATTTCGTGCTGGCGGTGCCGGTCGAGGTCGCGCGCACACTGTGGACGCCGGAAATCCTCGCGGTGCAGCCGGAATTGGCGGCCATGGACGGCCTGGTGGTGAACTGGATGAGCGGAATGCAGTTCTATCTGCGCCGTCCCACCCAGATCGCGCGCGGCCATACCGCCTACGTCGACTCCCCGTGGTCGCTCACCTCCATCGCGCAGAACCAGTTCTGGACGCGCACAAGGCTTTCCGAATCCGGTGACGGTTCGGTCCGGGATTGTCTGTCGGTCGACATCTCGGACTGGAATACACCCGGCATCCTGTACGGCAAGCCGGCGATCGAATGCACCCACGACGAAATCGCCCGCGAGGTCTGGGCGCAGTTGCAAAGGCATCTGGAAGGCCGTGCGGCGCTGGAGGATTCGGATCTGGTGTCGTGGTTCCTGGATACCGGCGTGAGCTGGGACGCCGCGCAGAACCGCAATACGAACGCCGATCCGCTGCTGATCAACACCGCCGGTTCCTGGGCGGCGCGCCCGAATGCGCACGGCGGTCTGGAAAACCTGTTCCTCGCAGGCGATTACGTGCGCACGAACATCGATCTCGCGACCATGGAAGGTGCGTGCGAGGCGGCTCGCACCGCGGTGAACGCGCTGCTGGACGTCGCCGGATCGAATGCCGCCCGCTGCCGGCTGTTCCAGCTGTACCGGGCGCCGCAGCTGGAGCCACTGCGCCAGGCCGACAGCGCGCGCTACGCGGCCGGACAGCCGAATATGTTCGACGTCCCGATGTAGGTGGCGGGCGGCGGATCTCGCGCGTTCAATGGGGTGATGAGCGAGATCACCAGCGCCGCCGAACTTCGGGAACTGCTCGGTGAGCCGGCGCCGCGCGCCGCGACGAAGGAGCGGACGCGCCTGCATCCGCTCGATCGGGAATGGATCGCGACCGCGCCGTTCGCCATCCTCGCGACCAGCGACGCCGAGGGGCGTTGCGATGCCTCCCCGAAGGGCGATCCGGCCGGATTCGTGCACGTGATCGACGACCGGACGCTGGCGGTCCCGGAGCGGCCGGGCAATCGGCGGGGTGACGGATACTTCAACATCCTGTCCAATCCGCACGTCGGTGTGCTGTTCCTGATTCCCGGACGCAACGAGACGCTGCGGATCAACGGCCGGGCGCGGCTGCTGCGCGACGCGCCCTACTTCGACGACATGGTGGTCAAGGGGCACCGGCCGATCCTCGCCGTCGAGGTGGCGATCGAGCAGATCTTTTACCATTGCGCCAAGGCGTTGCTGCGCAGCGAGCTGTGGCTGCCCGAACGCTGGCCGGAGGATCCGCTGCCCAGCCATGCGGTGCTGGTGAAGGAAGTCCAGCGCAACACCGCCGAATCGCTGGAACAACTGCAGGACTACTACTCGCCCGAGAATTATCGGCGCATGTTGTACTGACCGGCATCGCGTCGCGAGTGAGCCCGGTCGGCGGCGCCCGGCCCGGCCTCAGTAGCCCCGGGTCGCAGATCACATCGGCCGGTCGCGCACGGGTGTCCGCCCACCAATACACTCGCGTGGTGGCAGACATCTCGGTGCGCGGACGGCTGGCGCTGCGGGCGGCGGCAGCGGCGTCGTGGGCCTCTCAGAAGGCCGGACGCGGTAAGGGGTCGATGATCGGCGGGCTGATCGCCCTGCAGATCGCCCCGGACATCATGACCCAGCTGGGCCGCGATCGGCGGACGGTGCTGGTCACCGGCACCAACGGCAAGTCGACGACGACCCGGATGACCGCGGCCGCGCTGGCCGAACTGGGCCGCGTCGTCACCCAGGCCGATGGGGCCAATATGGATGCCGGAATCGTCGCCGCGCTCAGTGTGGACCGCGCCGCGCCGCTGGCCGCCATCGAGGTCGACGAACTGCATCTGCCGCACGTGGCCGATGCGCTGAACCCGGCCGCGGTGGTGCTGCTGAATCTGAGCCGCGATCAGCTCGACCGGGTCGGCGAGATCAACATGATCGAGCGCAAACTGCGCGAGGGTATGGCTCGCCATCCCGACACCGTCCTGATCGCCAATTGTGACGACGTGCTGATCACCTCGATCGCTTACGACCATCCCAATGTGGTGTGGGTGTCGGCGGGCAGCGGCTGGGCGGTCGATGCCACCAGCTGCCCCCGCAGCGGCGAGCCGATCGTCTGGGAGGGCAACCACTGGCGCAGCACCGGTGCCGACTTCCAGCGGCCCGATCCGCAGTGGTGGGTCGACGCGGAGTATCTGTGCGGGCCCGACGGGCTGAAACTGCCGCTGCACCTTGCCCTTCCGGGTCGTGCCAATCGTGGCAACGCCGCGCAGGCGGTGGCCGCGGCGGTTGCGCTGGGCGGCCGTGCCGAAACGGCGGCGCAGGCCGCCGGAACCGTTCGCGAGATCGCCGGCCGCTACCGCACCGTGCAGGTGGGTGAGCACTCCGCGCGTCTGCTGCTGGCCAAGAATCCGGCCGGGTGGCAGGAGGCGCTGTCCATGATCGACCCCGACGCAACGGGTTTGGTGATCGCGGTCAACGGCCAGGTGCCCGACGGCGAGGATCTGTCCTGGCTGTGGGATGTGCGCTTCGAGCACTTCGAGGGCACTCAGGTGGTCGCGGCGGGCGAGCGCGCCACCGACCTGGGCGTGCGGCTGACCTACGCCGGTGTCGAGCACACGACCGTGCCGAATCCGTTGCGTGCCATCGCATCCTGTCCGCCCGGGCGGGTCGAGGTGCTCGCCAACTACACCGCCTTCCGGGATTTGAATCGCGATCTGGACGGAAACCACTGATGGCTGAATCGACGGTACGGATCGGGCTGGTACTTCCCGATGTGATGGGCACCTACGGTGACGGCGGCAATGCGCTGGTGCTGCGGCAGCGGCTGCGCATGCGCGGTATCGATGCCGAGATCGTGGAGATCACGCTCGCGGACCCGGTGCCGGAGACGCTGGACATCTACACCCTCGGCGGCGCCGAGGACTCCGCGCAGCGCTTGGCGACCCGGCATCTGCAGCGCTATCCGGGTCTGCAACGCGCGGCCGCGAAAGGTGTTCCGGTACTTGCCATCTGCGCCGCGATCCAGGTGCTGGGCAACTGGTACGAAACCTCGGCGGGGGAGCGCGTGGACGGTGTCGGCCTGTTCGACGTGACCACCGCGCCGCAGCGGGTCCGGTCCATCGGGGAGGTCGCCACCACGCCGCTGCTCGCGGGCCTGACCCAGCCAGTGACCGGCTTCGAGAATCACCGGGGCGGAACGACTCTCGGCGCGGACGCGACCGGATTGGGCCGGGTCACCAAGGGCGTCGGCAACGGTGTGGGCGACGGTCTCGAGGGGGTGGTGCAGGGCTCGGTGATCGGCACCTACATGCACGGCCCGGCACTTGCCCGCAACCCCGAACTGGCCGACCACCTGCTCACGCGGGCCCTCGGCGGTCGTGAACTGGCACCGCTCGATCTGCCCGAGGTCGACCGGCTGCGGCGCGAACGTCTGCGCGCCTGAGTCCCGCTACTACGTGATATAGCGATCGCGCATGTAACAGCGCGGTCGCCGGCGCCGATCCTGTTGAGAGATAGGAAGTTCGGCGGTAATCTCGCGCGCGGCCATGCGTGATGAGGGAGGTGGCCGGTGCGGAGACGTGCCTTTTTACAGGCGGCCGGTGCTGCGGTTTTGCTGGGTGCCACGGGCGCGTTGCGCGAGACCGGAACAGCCGCCGCCGATCCGGCGTGGGACGGGATGTTCCGCAACTGGGTGTCGGAGATCTTCGTACCGCTCGCGGATCCGCCGGAGCATACCGAGGCGATCGTGATCGGATCCGGCTTCGGCGCCGCGGTCGCGGCATTGCGACTGGCCGAGGCGGGTATCGCCAACACCGTGCTGGAGCGCGGGTCGCGCTGGCCGAACGATCCGTGGCGAGAGATCTTCACCGGTGACGATCTGCCCGACGGCCGCGGGTTCTGGCATCGCACCAGCTTCACCGGCGTCACCAAGGTCGCCATGCATTTCGCCGATTTCGGCGGTGTCCTCGATGTCACCGAATTCGACGGGATCGATGTGTGGCGGGCCGCGGCCGTGGGCGGCGGATCGGTGATCTTCTCCGGGTGCATGATCGCCCCGGAACGCCGCCACTTCGACGAGATCTTCGGTGGCACAGTCGATTACACCGAATTGGAGCGCACCTACTATCCGCGTGTGCGGCAGATGCTCCGCCTGTCGGTCATGCCGGCCGACATCTACAATTCGCCGCCGTTCGCCCATTCCCGGATGTGGGACGATCAGGTGCGCGCGGCCGGGTACGAGCCGGTGCCCAGCGAGTCCATCTTCAAATGGGATACGGTGCGCGCCGAATTGGCCGGTGCCACGCGCGCGTCGGCCACCGCGGCCCGCAGCAATCTCGGCAACTCGAACGGCGCGAAGTTCGACCTCAACCAGAACTATCTGAAGTACGCGCATGCCACGGGCCGCTCGTCGGTGTTTCCCGGGCATCGGGTGGACAGCATCGGCCGCGACGGTGACCGCTACATCCTCCAGGTCTCCAAAATCGACCCGACCGGCAAGGTCCTGGGCATCCGAACTCTGACCTGCGACAAGCTGTTCCTCGGCGCCGGATCCATCGGCACCACCGAACTGCTGGTCCGCGCCCGCGCCACCGGCACGCTGCCCAACCTCGACGAACACATCGGCGACGGCTGGGGCACCAACGGCGACGTCGCGCTGGCCCGCGGTGAGAGCCGGCTCTCGGGGCTGGGGCAGGGCGTGCCGAGCGCCAGCCGGATCTTCGACGAGTCCGGCATGCCGTTGACCCTGGAGAGCTGGTACATCCCCGGAATTCCGGTGGAGACCGGCGCCTTGGCCTCGCTCGGGCTGGTGATCGATCCGACCCGGACGCGCATCACCTACGACGCCGCGCGCAATGCCCCCGCCCTGAGTTGGCCGCGTGCGGCTCAGGATCAGGTCGTGGCCGCCTGCCGCGCGGTCGACCAGCGCATCGCCGAGCGGTCGGGCGCGCTGTTCGACTACGGGGCGCTCGGCTACGACGCCAATGCCCCGTTCACCGCGCATCCCCTCGGCGGTGCGGTGCTGGGCCGGGCCACCGACAACTACGGCCGGGTCAACGGCTATCCGGGGCTGTACGTGGTCGACGGCGCGGCGATTCCGGGCAGCACCGGCGCGGCGAATCCGTCGCTGACGATCACCGCGCTGGCCGAACGCAACCTCGAAGCGATCATCCGCGCCGGGCGCTGATTCCGCCGCCCCGGGGCTCGGGGCGGCTTCCCGGCGCCGCCGGTGCCGCTACTCTCGGCAGGTACCCGTTCGATGTGGAAGGGGCCGTTGTGGCGCAGTACCCGGCTGGATCGTTGCCCGAGGGATATCCGCGCAAGCCGCCGGCGCTGTGGACCGACCTGTTGATGCTGGCGCTCGCCGTGGTTTCGGTGGGTCTGGTCACCTGGATCACCTTCTTCACCGTGCCGCAGCACACGTATCACGTGATCGTGGTGGTCGACATCTCGATCTGCGCGGTGTTCGCCCTCGAATTCCTCTGGCGCTGGCGGCGGGCGGACTGGTCGTGGACCTTCCCGTTCGTCTACTGGTACGAGGTCCTGGGCATGATCCCGGTGACCAGCCCGTTCTTCCGGGGCTTCCGGCTGCTGCGCATCATCGTGATCCTGGTCCGGCTGGCCCGCGTCGCGGACCGGGCCTTCGGCGACCGGGTCACCGCCGCGGTGGTGAACCGCTCGGTCGGCGTGATCGTCGACGCGGTCCGGCGCCCGGTCACCATGGCCGTGCTGGAGGAGGTCGCCGATGTGCTGCGCCGGGGGCGGTACACCCACAATATCGCCGCGGCGCTGGAGGAGAACCGCGACGAACTCGACGCCATGATCCTCGAGCTGATCAAGAAGGATCCGGCGGTCGGGCGGGTGCGCTACCTGCCCTTCCACGAGGAGATCATCCGCGGTATCGCCGACACCAGCTTCCGGATCGTCTTCCAGGTGCTGGCCGATCCGCGCACCGACGAATTGGTCGGAGATGTGTTGCGCGAGAACATCAATCAGATGCGGGACGCGGTGCGCGAGGGCGGGCAGGTGCCGGAGGCGGTGGATCACAAACTCCAGCAGCGTATTTCGCCCGATCGGGCACCGCGCTAGTCCGGTTCGGTGGTCAGTGCGCGTGCCGCACCGCGTCGCGAGGTTGCGCGTAACGCATTGTCTCCCAGACGATCAGCACGGTGAGCACGGCACACAGCAGCGCCAGTGCGGCCATCGCCGGCAGCTGTCCGGCGAGCGGAACCGCGGCGATCAGTACCGCTGCGGTGACCAGGCGCGGCCACAGCACCACCCGGGTCGCGTAGTGCCGGAACCAGACCAGTGCCAGCAGGTACAGCACCACGCCGCCGTAGAGCGCGAACAGGGGAATGCCGTGCAGCCGATCGTGCAGGGTGTGTCCGGCCGCGCCACCGAGATAGTTCAGCGTCTTCTTCAACCCGAGCGACATGGCGACGATGCCGGCCACCATCGGGAAGTGCAGAAAGGTGTAGCAATTGCGCGCGATCCGGATCCGGCGCGGACCCGAGGCCTCGGTCATCGCGCGTTCCACGACGGTCGCGGCGACGTCGAAGTAGGCCCACCACAGCAGTCCCGAAACCGCCAGTGCGAGTAGCGATCCCACGGTGATCGGCCACGAGATCGGCAGCCCGGCCACGCCGACGCCGATGGAGACGATCGATTCACCGAGGGCGACGATCACGATCAGCCCGTGCCGCTCGGCGAAGTGCGAGGCCGAATTCACGCGCCAGTCGTTACCGGCGAAGAAGGTCCAGACCATATCGCCGGCGATGGCCGCGATCCACAGCACGATCTGCACCGTCCCGTGCTCGACGGCCGCCACGATCAGCAGTGTGGTGCCGATGGTGATCGAGCCACCCGCCCAGCGGCCGACCTGGCCGCGCAACTGCCGGTCCTCGGTGCTGGCCAGCCAGAACATCCCCAGATGGACCAGCCGGATCACGAGATAGCCGATGGCGAACACGAGCGGTCCGTACCAGCCGCCCGGCATGTCGTGGAACGCCTCGGGAATCACCTCGGCCACGATGAGACCCGCGCCCATGGCCGCGAACATCGCCACCCGGGCCAGCCCCTCGTCGGCCTTCACCACATTGCCCAGCCAGGCGTAGGCGATCCACACCCACCACATCACCGCGAGCACCAGCACGGCCCGCAGCATGTTGAGCGCGGTGACGTCGTGGGCGGCCAGATCGGTCACCTGGGTGAAGGCGAAAACCAGGACGAGGTCGAAGAAGAGTTCCAGCTGGGTTACCGAGGCGTCCTCGGTGACCGCTTGAATGCGTGTGCGTCTGACACCGGTCATTCGCACATCGTGACAGGAAGCCGACGTCAGCGCCCGCGACGGCGAACTTCTCGGTCAGCCGACCTCGTAGTTCTCGCCGAAGGGAAATTTTTCGATGTATTCGATGAGGTTCTGCACCGCCTCGTCGTTGGCCCGCGACAGCGTGCGCTTGAGCAGCAGACCGGGAACCGGGATCGGCAGATACACCTCGGAGTGGTACCAGACCTCGGTGCCCTCGTCGGTCTCCTCGATGTCGAACCAGCCCTTGCCGCCGCCACCGGCGGCGCTCTCCACCACTTCCCAGGAGATGCGTTCCGGGGTGCAGGTGTACTCGAGGACCTGACGGTCGGAGTTGTTGAGGGTCGTCACCGTGGCGTAGACGCGGCGGGGACGGTCGAATTCGTCGCGGGTCGCGACGCGCACATCTCGATGCGCGGGCGACCATTCCGGAATCCGCTCGACGGCCAGCAATGCTTCCTGAACCTGATCGGGTTCGACATCGATGATGAATCGGTGGTCGGTCTTCGTGCGCATGTCTTGCCCTCCACTGCTTCGGCCGATTGTCTCCGCCGTCACACGCGGTCGTCAACCGTGTGGTCTGTTCCCGGAGTTACAGAGACCGACCAGTCTGATTAGGTTCGGTCGGGCGTGCCGCGTTTGCGGTCGCGCTGCCGGGGCGGATCGGCGGCGTACTCGGCGTCGGCATGGCGCGCCGGTGGCCCGGCGATTGCCGGGTGAGTGGTCACTTGCCCGAAGAGGGACTGCCCCCGGGTGGGAAAGGGGGCTTGACGTTGCTCGTCCGCACAGCTACCGGTGGTGGAGGACCTCCCAGTCGGGCCCCGGAAAGACCAGACTTTCGTGTCCGTCCTCGAACCGGACGACATAGGGCGGGGCGCCGTCGCTGCCGCGCGCCTCGATGATTTCGCCGGTGCGTTCGGGCATTCCCACAGCATTGCTGTGGACGAGGATGTGATCGCCTACATGCGCCTGCATGACCGCCATTATCGTTCGATGTGATACTGCTCACAAGTCGCTGTCGCAGTTCCCTGGCGCGCGAAATCGCCTGCTCTCAGTGATCCCTCGAACCGACGCGCGAAAAAGCGCCATCCCCTCTTGACACCACTCCGTCCGTAGTACTACGTTTCAACCACTACAGTTAGAGTGCAACAGTCAAGGTGGTATCAGGATGCGAAAGCTCGTCTACTACGTCGGCGTCTCCCTCGACGGCTATATCGCCGGCCCGGGTGGCGAGGTCGACATCTACCCCGTGTCCCAGGAGATGTTGGACTGGTTCAACGAGCGGTATCCGGAGGTGGTGCCCACCCATATCCGCCCGCATGTGAATCTGCCGGTGGAAACTCCGAATCGGGAATGGGACACGCTGATCATGGGGCGCGGGACCTACGAACCCGCGCTGGAGATCGGTGTCACCAGCCCGTATGCGCATATGAAGCAGTACGTCGTCTCGACCACCCTGGACCCGGTGGACGATCCGAACGTCGAGGTCGTGGCCGACGATCCGGTCGCGCTGGTGCGGAAGTTGAAGCAGCAGGACGGCAAGGACATCTGGCTGTGCGGCGGCGGCACACTCGCCGGCGCCCTGATCGACGAGATCGACGAGGTGATCATCAAGAGCTATCCCGTGCTGCTCGGCGCCGGGATCCCGGTGGTGTCGGGGAACTTCTCGCCGACCGCCTTCCGGCCGGTCCGGCGGCAGGAATTCGGCAACGGTGCCCAGGTCACCTGGTTCGAGCGCGCCTGACCGGGATCACCCGGCGTCGCGCAGGAAGGACAGGCGCACCCGGCGGACCGGGTTGTCGACGTTGAGGTCCACGAAGGCGATGGACTGCCAGGTGCCGAGCGTCAACTCGCCGCCCAGCACCGGCACGGTGGCATAAGGCGCGATCAGCGCGGGCATGACGTGCGAGCGGCCGTGCCCGCGCGAGCCGTGGGCGTGGCGCCAGCGATCGTCGGCCGGCAGCAGATCGCGCAGGGCGCGCAGCAGATCGTCGTCGCTGCCCGCGCCGAGCTCTATCAGGGCCACGCCGGCGGTGGCGTGCGGGACGAAGACGTGCAGCAGTCCGTCGCCGCAGCCGGCCTCGCGCAGAAACGTGGCGCACTGCGGGGTGAGGTCGTGGACGACCTCACGATCACCGGTGTGCAGCTCGATTTCGATGCTCTTCATGGGCCCATCGTGCGCTTTCGCCGCGACGTGTACAGGGAACTCGCGGGAAGGGGTTCGCCGACCGGGTGCTAAACCGGTCGGTGTGATTACTCACACCGGTACGCCGGCTGTTCGGGCGGGATCGGGTCACCGAGTCCGGCGAACCCGGAAAACCGCTGATGAACGAGGCTGTTCGCGCCGATTCCGATGCCCGGCAAGGGCTCTGCAGTCGCGGCGGCGCCCCGCGGCGCCGTCCGGGGACGGGATCGCCGCTGGTCCGGGTAGCGAATTCCGTGGTCGAACCCGGCTGCTCCCGGTTGCCGCTCGGAGGTAGCCGACCACCGAGCGGACTCCGATCGGTAGTCTTATTGGCTGTAACAGCAGCTAGTCGATCTTGGAGGACCCCACTGTGGCTCTCGTCGTTCAGAAGTACGGAGGATCTTCGCTCGAGTCTGCCGAGCGGATCCGGCGCGTCGCTGAGCGGATCGTCGAGACGAAGAAGCAGGGACACGACGTGGTCGTCGTGTGCTCGGCAATGGGTGACACCACCGACGAACTGCTCGACCTGGCCCAGCAGGTGGCGCCCGCGCCGCCGGCCCGCGAACTCGACATGCTGCTGACCTCAGGTGAGCGTATCTCGAATGCGTTGGTGGCCATGGCGATTCACTCGCTCGGCGCCGAGGCGCGGTCGTTCACCGGTTCCCAGGCGGGAGTCATCACCACCGGCACCCACGGCAACGCCCGCATCATCGACGTGACCCCGTCCCGGGTTCGCGATGCCCTCGACGAGGGTTTGATCGTGCTGGTCGCGGGGTTCCAGGGCGTTTCGCAGGACAGCCGCGACATCACCACGCTGGGCCGCGGCGGCTCCGACACCACCGCGGTCGCGCTGGCCGCCGCGCTGGAGGCCGACGTCTGCGAGATCTACACCGATGTCGACGGCGTGTTCACCGCCGATCCGCGGATCGTGCCGGATGCGCAGAAGCTGGAGCAGGTGAGCTTCGAGGAGATGCTCGAGCTCGCCGCCACCGGCGCCAAGGTGCTGATGCTGCGCTGCGTCGAATACGCCCGCCGCTACAACGTTCCGGTGCACGTGCGGTCGTCCTATACCGACCGCAAGGGCACCTATATCTACGGATCGATGGAGGACATCCCCTTGGAGGACGCAATTCTCACCGGCGTCGCGCACGATCGCAGCGAGGCCAAGGTGACCGTGGTGGCCCTGCCGGACGAGCCGGGCTACGCGGCCAAGGTGTTCCGGGCCATCGCCGACGCCGAGATCAACATCGACATGGTGTTGCAGAACATCTCCAAGGTCGAGACGGGCAAGACCGACATCACCTTCACTCTGCCCAGGGCCGACGGGCCGCGCGCGGTCGAGTTTCTGACCAAGCGTCAGGGCGAGCTGGGCTTCAGCCAGGTCCTCTACGACGACCACATCGGCAAGGTGTCGCTGGTCGGCGCGGGGATGAAGAGCCACCCCGGCGTCACCGCCACCTTCTGTGAGGCGCTGGCGAAGGCCGGAATCAACATCGACCTGATTTCCACCTCCGAGATCCGCATCTCGGTGCTGGTCAAGGACACCGAGCTGGACGGCGCCGTGCAGGTATTGCACAAGGCGTTCGACCTCGGCGGCGACGAGGTCGCGGTCGTGCACGCGGGATCGGGGCGCTGACATGATCGGGTCAAGCGCGGAGGCGGCAGCGCAGCGTAACCACGTAGCGCTCCCGAGCATGTCGAATGGAGCAGAGCCATGGGCGTACGCGTAGGTGTGGTCGGCGCGACCGGGCAGGTCGGCGCCGTCATGCGAAAACTGCTGGAGGACCGCGACTTTCCCGCCGACGAGGTGCGATTCTTCGCCTCCGCGCGCTCGGCCGGGAAGAAGCTGCCCTGGCGCGGCGGCGAGATCGTGGTCGAGGACACCGAGACCGCGGATCCGTCCGGACTGGACATCGCCCTGTTCTCCGCCGGCGCCACCATGTCCCGGGTGCAGGCGCCGCGGTTCGCGGCCGCGGGCGTGACCGTCATCGACAACTCCTCGGCGTGGCGCAAGGACCCCGAGGTGCCGCTGGTGGTCAGCGAGGTGAACCCCGAACAGACCCGCAATCTGGTCAAGGGCATCATCGCCAACCCGAACTGCACCACGATGGCCGCCATGCCGGTGCTCAAGCCCCTGCACGACGAGGCCGGACTGCAGCGGCTGATCGTCTCCAGCTACCAGGCCGTGTCCGGCAGTGGACTGGCCGGTGTCGAGGAGCTGGCCGGCCAGGCCCGCGCGGTGATCGGGGATGCCGAGAAGCTGACCCACGACGGTAGCGCCGTGCAGTTTCCCGCGCCGAACAAGTACGTCGCGCCGATCGCGTTCAACGTGCTGCCGCTGGCGGGCTCGCTCGTCGACGACGGTTCCGGTGAAACGGACGAGGATCAGAAGCTGCGCAACGAGAGTCGCAAGATTCTCGGCCTGCCGGAGCTGCTGGTCAGCGGCACCTGTGTGCGCGTGCCGGTCTTCACCGGGCATTCGCTGTCGATCAATGCCGAATTCGCGCGGCCGCTCTCGGTGGAGCGGGCGAAGGAACTGCTCGCCGATGCGGCCGGTGTGAAGCTGGTCGACGTCCCGACGCCGCTGGATGCCGCCGGTAAGGACGAGTCGCTGGTCGGCCGGATCCGTCAGGATCCGGGCGTGCCGGAGGGGCGCGGCCTGGCACTGTTCGTCTCGGGTGACAACCTGCGAAAGGGCGCCGCGCTCAACACGATTCAGATCGCGGAAGTGCTGCTCGCGCAGCGCTGACACTGGGTTCTCTGTCGACGTTCACTTCGAACGGGCCGTCCGATTGCGGGCGGCCCGTTTTCTTGTCGCCGCTCAGCGGGTTTCTCGCGGGGGCTCAGCCGGCTGGTGCGCAGCGGGCCCGGAGTCCGTCGAAGACGACGGCGAAAGCGCGGGCTCGCTGATCTCCGGTGGCGGTGTGCGTACCCGCGAAGGTGCCCTTCAGTACCCGCATCAGATCGTCGAAGTCGATATCGCCGCGGATCGCGCCGCCATCCTGCGCGCGCCGCAGCAACCGGGCGATCGCGGCCTGGAATTCTTTTGTGGGACCGGTGATCTCGATCGTCTCGTGACCGCCCAGCGCGTCGGCGAGGTCGCGCTTGACCCCGCCCTCGGCGACCATGTGGTCCAGCAGGTCGAAGAAGGCGGCCCCGGGATCAGCGGCGGACTCGAGGCTGCGCGCGTAGTCGAGCATTCGCTCGATGTTGTCGACGATGGCGGCGTGGAACAGGGCTTCCTTGGTGGGGAAATGGCGGTACACGGTGCCGGGGCCTACCCCGGCGCGCCGCGCGATCTCATCCAAGGGGACCGAAATACCTTCGGCGGCAAAGGCTTCCCGGGCGGCCGCGAGTACCCGTTCCCGGTTGCGGCGGGCGTCGGCGCGCAGGGCGCGGCGTGGTTCGGCCGCCGGGTCCGCTGACTGTTTCTCCGCCACACGGCGAGTCTACCGGGCAACCGTTGACAAACGGGGCGTGCGTTCCGGATTATAAACGGGGCGTACGTTCCGCTTCTAGCATAGGGAGTTTGTCATGGTTTCCAGTTCGGTGCGCAGTGCCCGCCAGGTGGTCGAGGACCTGTTCGCGACATTGCCGGTGCGCGATGCCGATGCCTTCGTCGCGGCGCTCGCCCCCGATGCGGTCTTCGAGATCCCGTTCCCGATTCCGGGAATGCCGCAGCGGCTCGAGGGACGGGAGGCGATCCGCGAACACCTCGCGCAACGCTGGTCGGGTCTGTCCGGCATCGAGGTGCACGGCGTCTATCCCACGGTGTACGAATCGACCGAGGACGGAGTGCTTTTCGTGGAGAACGAGGTGGATATGACGCTGCCGGGGGCGCCGCGGGCGCGGGTTCACACCTCGGTCAACGTGGTGCACGTGCGGGACGGCGAGGTCACCCTGTTCCGTGACTATATGGATACCGCGCGGATCGGGCGAATCGCCGGCTGACCCGACCTCGCCGGCCCGGCCCGGGAGCGCGTGCCGGAGCTGTCCGCCCGACTCCGCGCATCACGCCGCCGCGTCAGCGGATTCCGGGTGTGCGGGGATCGGGCCCGAGGCAGACCAGCAGTGCGCAGCCCGGTGGGGCGTCCGAGAACGGCGGTGCCAGTGGCGTATTCAGACAGGACAGCACCGAACAGCCGCGGTAGGCATCGGGCCCGACGCCGAATACCGCCAGGGTGATGTCCGGATCGAAGAACGCCCGCGGATCCAGGGTGACCGGTGGTTCGACATAGGGGCCGGGATCCGGAATCGGCGGCTCCCGGAAGGCGCCAAGTAATCTGCGGAAGAACTCCCAGGTCAACTCCGTCAGGTTCTGCACGATGCCGGTCGGGCCACCGCTGCTGCGGTTGCCGAAGACGCCGGTCCACACCACGGTGAGGTCCAGGCTGGGGATGAAGAAGACGTCCTGCAGGCCGAGCCCGGACATCGCGAACACATCCGGGGGCAGGAACGACGGTATCTCGATACACCCGGGGCGGGCCCAGAACAGATAGCCGTAACACTCGCGGCCCGGGCCCGTCTCCTGGGCCCGGCGCAGATAGTCGGCCGAGACCACCGGCACCCCGTTCCAGTCGCCGTGGTTTGCGACCAGCAGGGCGATCTTCGCCAGATCGTCCGGCGGGATCATCAGGTGCGCGTAACCGTAGGTGTGACCGGAACGGTCGCGAGCCCAGTAGTAGTCGCTACGCTGAATTCCCAAGGGGGAGAACAGTTCCCGCTGTGCGAACTGTTGCAGCGGTTCACCGACGGCCAGTTCGATCACATACGACAGCAGATCGACGTTGCGCTGACTGTAGGAGAACCGGGTGCCGGGCGGATTGTCGAGCGGGACCCCGAGCGCCTGCACAGCACTGTTCGGATCGATCGGCACCACCCCGGAGACGCCCTCGTTGATCACTCCGACGCGCAGGCCGGAGCGCTCGGTGAGCAAATCCTCGACGGTGATCGCGCGGTGGGCGGCATCGCCGAGTCCGGGCGGCAGGTAGCGGTCGATCGGCGCGTCGATATCGAGTTCGCCCTGATCCCACGCGATTCCGGCGATCAGCGACACCACGCTTTTGGTGACGCTCCAGATATTCCACGGCGTGGTATCGGTGGCGTCGTTGTGCGCGCCGGATCCGATCAGGCAGTTGTGCCGAAAGATTTTGACGTTCAGCCGGTTCCGTTCGTCGGCGAACCGCAGCGCGGAAGCCAGCCGCGCCGAATCCAGGCCCGCCGATTCCGGGGTGGCCCGTTCGAATGCGCGTCCGGACGAGACCGCGCAGGTCGGTGGATCCTCCGCTCGTGCCGGTACCGCGGTGGCGCAGGCGCCACCGATCAGTACGACGACGAGAACCCCGATGAACCAGCCGTGTAGGCGTCCCATGAGTCGAGGTTAACGACGGGCATCCGGCCGTGGTGTCCAACACGCAACCGCCGCAATCAAATCGGAATCGGCACGACAAGGGGGTGCGGCCCGGAGAAAACATCCCCATGAGTCTTTTCTTGACTTATTCCAGAAAAGGGGCAGACTGGGGTCATGCACACCGAGGGTTTCGATCCGCGCGAACGATTGCGTGCGGCCGGCCTGCGGGTTACCCGCCCGCGGGTGGCGGTGTTGGAAGCGGTTGCGGCCCATCCGCATTCGGATGCCGACAGGGTGGCCGCCGCGGTCCGGCGGGAGCTGGGTTCGGTGTCGACACAGGCCGTGTACGACGTATTGCACGCCTGTGTGGGCGCGGGCCTGCTGCGCCGGATCGAACCGGCCGGTTCGGCGGCGCGGTACGAAACCCGCATCACCGACAACCATCACCATCTGGTGTGCAGGAACTGCGGCACGGTCGTGGACGTGGACTGTGTCGTGGGCCGTGCCCCCTGCCTCGACCCGTCGGATGCGCACGGGTTCACGATCGACGAAGCCGAGGTCGTGTTCTGGGGACTCTGCCCGCAATGCCGTCGGTGACGACGCGCCATCACGATGGCCCGGACCTCCCGGGCGACAGCTGAAACAGGAGGCTGCGATGACCAAGCCGATCAGTGGGCCGACCACTACCAACACCGGCACTCCGGTCCCCAGCGACAACGAATCGCTGACCGCCGGCACCGAGGGCCCGATTCTGCTGCACGACCATTACCTGATCGAGAAGCTCGCCCAGTTCAACCGGGAGCGGGTGCCGGAGCGGATCGTGCACGCCAAGGGTGCGGGCGCCTTCGGCGAGCTCGTCGTCACCAACGACGTCAGCCGCTACACCAAGGCGAAGCTGTTCCAGCCGGGTGCGCGGACCGAATCGCTGGCGCGGTTCTCCACCGTCGCCGGTGAACAGGGCAGCCCCGACACCTGGCGCGATCCGCGCGGTTTCGCGGTCAAGTTCTACACCCCCGACGGCAACTACGATCTGGTCGGCAACAACACCCCGGTGTTCTTCATCAAGGACCCGATCAAGTTCCCCGATTTCATCCGTTCGCAGAAGCGACTGCCGGGCAACGGCCTTCGCGATCACAACATGCAGTGGGACTTCTGGACCCTGCGCCCGGAATCGGCGCATCAGGTGACCTGGCTGATGGGTGACCGTGGCATTCCCAAGACCTACCGGCACATGAACGGCTACGGCTCGCACACCTACCAGTGGATCAACGCCGCGGGCGAACGGTTCTGGGTGAAGTACCACTTCAAAACCGATCAGGGCATCGAATTCCTGACTCAGGCGGAGGCCGACCGGCTGGCCGGCACCGATCCCGACTATCACCGCCAGGATCTGTGGGAGGCCATCGAACGGGGTGAATTCCCGAGCTGGACTCTGTATGTACAGATCATGCCGGTGGGCGAGGCGGCGAACTACCGCTTCAACCCGTTCGATCTGACCAAGGTGTGGTCGCACAAGGACTACCCGCTGATCGAGGTCGGCACCTGGACGCTGAACCGCAACCCGCGCAACTACTTCGTCGAGATCGAACAGGCCGCGTTCGAGCCGTCGGCGATCGTGCCGGGTATCGGTTATTCGCCGGACAAGATGCTGCTGGGCCGGGTCTTCGCCTATGCCGACGCCCATCGCTACCGCATCGGCACCAACTACCACCAGTTGCCGCCGAACCGCGCGCGGGCGGCGGAGGTGAACTCCTACTCCAAGGAGGGCGCCATGCGCTACGACTTCAACGCGCCGGAAGTGCCTGTGTACGCGCCGAATTCGTTCGGCGGCCCGCATGCCGACGCGGCCGCCGCCCCGGAGGAGGCGGCGTGGAGTTTCGAGCCCGAGCAGGTGCGGGCCGGCTACGTCCAGCACGCCGAGGACAGCGACTGGGCACAGCCGGGCACGCTGGTGCGTGAGGTGTACAACGACGAACAGCGGGAGCGCCTGGTGGACAACGTGGTCGGGCATGTGCTCGGCGGCGTGCGTGAACCGGTGCTGAGCCGGGTGTTCGACTACTGGAAGAACGTCGATCCGGAGATCGGCAAGCGCATCGAGGAAGGTGTGCGCGCCGGTCTGAACGGCAACGGCTGAAGCTGACGAAATCTGCGGGCCCGCACCGGACTTCGGTGCGGGCCCGTCGCCTGTTATCGATGCCGCGCGGCGCCGGCCGCTACTGGCACCAGGTGGGGCCCTGGTTCATCAGCATCAGGCGAAGGATGGTGCACATGATGGACTGTGTGGACGATCCGCTGCCGCCGTCGGCAACCGGCTGGGTCGCGGATACGGGTGCGGCGGTCTGCGTCGCCGTCTCGGCCTGTGCCGGAGCGAGGGGGAGCAGGATGGCGCCACACACCAGTGCGCCGGCGGTGAGCCGCGAAATCCGAGTCATCGTGAACAGACCTTCCGTCAAGGATTTTCGATCCGTGGGAACGGATCCGCTCACTCATCTACGGCTGTGCGAGAAGTGTTAACGGGCGGCAGCAGGGTGTCGACGAGCCGGGTCGCGGTGGTGTGGTCGAGTGGGGCGTGGCCGAGCAGGAAGCGATACCAGAACAGTCCGTAGAGCAGATCCACCAGCAGGTCGGCATCCGTCTCGGCGGGCAGTTCACCCCGGGTGATCGCGCGCTCGAGGATATCGCGCACGGCGGCGCGGCGAGCCGCGGTGAACTCCTGCATCAATTCGGCGAGGTGGGGGTCTCGCGCGGCCTCGCGGACCAGCGCGCGCAGCGCCGGGGCGGTCGAAGCCTGCTGGGCGCCGGCGAAAGTGGAATCGGCGACCGCCAGCAGATCGGTGCGCACCGAGCCGGTGTCGGGAGTCGGGACCGAGCGGCGCGCGCGGTCGAGCAGAGCGTCGAGCAGCACCGCACCCTTCGACGGCCACCAGCGGTAGATCGTCTGTTTGCCGACCCCGGCCGCGGCCGCGATGGAATCGACCGTGACCGAGCGGCCGTCGGAGGTGGCTAGTTGGGCCAGGGCGGCGTCGAGAATCGCGCGATGGGTGGCCTCGTTCCGGCGCCGGCCGGTGTGCGCGCGCTCGGGCGGCGCCGAATCCGGCTCCCGCGGTGGTATTCCCATGGCCTGCCTCCCAGCGGTGACGATGTGCGGGAATACCGCACCCGATACGCTCGTTGTCGAGACTGTCAGTCTCGACAAACTGTACAGGACAGGAACAGTAATGAGCGCTTCCAGCACCGGCATCCCGCGCGTCGTCGTCATGGGCGGTAGTTCCGGTATCGGTGCGGCCACCGCCGCGCTGTTCGCGAACGAGGGCGCCGAGGTCGTCATCACCGGCCGCGGTCAGGACAAACTCGACGCGGCAGTGGCTCGGCTGGGCGGTAAGACCAGCGGCTACCGGATGGACGCGACCGATGCCGAGCAGATCGCGGCGTTCTTCGCGCAGTCCGGTCCCATCGACCACCTCGTCGTCGCGGTCAGCGGTTCGGCGGGCAGCGGTCCGTTCGCCGAACTCGATCTCGACCACCTGGCGCAGGGGTTCGACGGCAAGTTCTGGCCGCAGGTGAGAATTGTCGAAGCCGCCCTGCCGCATCTGGTTTCGAACGGTTCGATCACCCTGATCACCGCGGCGTCGGCGCATGCGGCCTTCCCCGGCACCGCCGGATTGGCCGCGATCAACGGGGCGCTGAACGCCATGGTGCCTCCGCTGGCGGTCGAGCTCGCCCCGCTGCGGGTGAACGCCGTGGCCCCCGGCGTCATCGACACCGAATGGTGGGAGCGGGTGCCGGAGCAACAGCGCCGCACCCTCTTCGACGGCCTCGCCGCCACCACACCCGTTGGGCGCGTAGGGGATCCGGAGGAATTGGCGCGGGCCGTGCACATGATCGCCACCAACGGCTTCGTCAGCGGTGTGGTGCTCGACGTCACCGGCGGGGCGAACCTGCCCACCGGCCGCTGAGCTCCGCGGTGGAGGTCCGGGCAGTTGCTCAGGACCTCCGCCGCGCGTGCAGTCCGTCCAGGATCAGGCCGAGTTCCTCGTCGAAATTGTCCTCGCGGATGCGGGCGGAGTCGTGGCCGCGGTGGTCGGCGAAGCGCTGGTAGATCCGGGGATAGGGGCGTGCGGCGATTTCGGCGGCGGCCATGAACTGGTCGAACCAGACCTGTTCGTCGAGGCCGCTGCGCGCGATCGAGGTCAGCATCGCGGCCTCGGTGGAGGTGGCGCCGATGACGTAGGCGAGCAGCGTATTCGAGGCGCGGTCCGCGGTGTCCGTGTCGAAGCCGGCGCCTTCCAATATCGACAGCAACGACTCGGACAGACGCAACATGTTCGGCCCCAGATAGACCAGCCCGGCGGTGGTCATCACCATCGAAGTCCATGGGTGGCGCAGCAGGATGTGCCGGATGTCCTGACACAGTTCGAGCGCGGCGGCCCGCCAGTCGGCGATCGGCTCGGCCGGTAACCGCAGTTCGCCGAAGGCCGCGTCGACGACCAGTTCGAGCAGTTCGTCCTTGTTGGCGACATGGGTGTAGAGCGAGGTCGCGCCCGCGCCCAACCGGCTGCCCAACTTGCGCATGCTCAGCGATTCGAACCCTTCGGCGTCGAGCAGGGCGATCGCCTCGGCGACGATCTGCTCTCGGCTCAGCGCGGGCTGATCGCGGCGCTGCCGGTGCTCGCGGGTCCACACCGAGCGAATCTGCGTGGCTTCCGTGGATCGGGTCGTATCGGGCCGAGACGCCATCGGCTCTCCTTTCGCAGTCGACGTCAGCATAGTCGCGTCCGCACGACGTTCGATCGGGCGAACGCCGTACCCATTGCCGAACACTGTGCGGTGACCGTACAGTGTTCGGAATGGCGCACGGTGTGCGTCGCTTCGATCTCTCGAAAGGATTCGCGATGGAAACTTCGGAATCGACCGCTGTCGGCAGTGCGCGCCGGTGGCTGATCCTGGTCGTCCTGTGCCTCAGCTCGCTGGTGCTGGTGATCGACAATATGGTGCTGACGGTCGCCATCCCGCAGATCGCCACCGATCTGCATGCCGACGCGCAGCAGATCCAATGGATCATCGACGCCTATCTGCTGGTGTTCGCCGGACTGCTGCTCACGTCCGGCAGTCTCTCCGACCGCTTCGGCCGGCGTCTGGTCATGGTGATCGGACTGGCACTCTTCGGCGGCGCCTCACTGCTGGCCGCCTATGCCGGAAGTCCGGAGACGCTTATCGCCGGGCGGGTCCTGATGGGCATCGGCGGCGTCCTGATCATGCCCAGCACCCTGTCGATCCTCATCACCGTCTTCGACGACCGGGAACGGCCGAAGGCCATCGCGGCGTGGAGTGCGGTCGCCACCCTCGGCATGGTCGGCGGCCCGGTGCTCGGCGGGGCGCTGCTGAACCACTTCTGGTGGGGTTCGGTCTTCGTGATGAATGTGCCGATCGCGGGCATGGCGATCATCGCGGCGTTGGTGCTCATGCCGGAATCGCGGGGGCCGTGGCGTAAGCCGGACCTCCCGGGCACGGTGCTGTCCATCGTCGGGATGACGGCGCTGGTGTGGACGATCATCGCGGTGCCGCAGCGCGGCTGGTCGGACGGTGCGACCATCGCTGCCGCGGCGGTGACGGCCGCCGCGTTGTGTGGCTTCGTGATTCGGGAACTGCGCACCGATTCGCCGATGGTCCCGCTGCATTTGTTCGGCAACCGCACCTTCACCGGGTCCAGCTTCTCGCTGGTGCTGGTGACCTTCGCCAACGGCGGCCTGGTGCTGGTGCTGACGCAATATCTGCAATTCGTGCTCGGTTATTCGCCGATGCGGACCGCGCTGGCGTTCACGCCGATGGCGATCGCGCTGCTGGCGTTCAACGCGCTGGGGGCGAGCGTGGTCGCGAAACTCGGTGCCAAGCCGGTGACCGTCGCCGGGTTGGTCGTCGTCGCCGGAGGCTTCGGGGTGCTGGCCACATTGAACGCCGGAACCGGGTTCTGGCTGCCGGCGCTGGCCATGGCACTGCTCGGTGCGGGAGCCGGTCTGGCGATGCCCGCGGCAATCGGCGCGTTGATGAGCGCGGTGCCCGCCGAACATGCCGGGGTGGGGTCGGCGCTCAACGACACCATTCAGCAGACCGGTGGTGCGCTGGGCGTCGCGGTCCTGGGAGCCATCCTGGCGGGCGGCTATTCCGGCGCGATGCCGGACCGGGCGCCGGCGAGTGCGCGCGAATCCATCGCCGGTGCGCTCGGCCTGGGCGACCCGCACCTGGCGGGACTGGCTCGCGATGCCTTCAGTTCGGGAATGCAGGCCGCCTTCGCGGTCGGCGCGGTGAGCGCGGTGGTCGCGGCACTGGTGGCGGTGTTGTCGATGCGTAACGTGAAAGAGACTGTGGGACAGCAGGACCCGGGTACAGCGGAAGAACTGGTCGGCACGCGCTGACCGGCCGGGACGGACTCCGTCGCGTCCGGAGGTCGAGTCCGTGGCGAGCCGGGGGCTGCCGATCGGTCAGATCAAGCCCCACCAGTAGATCAGGCAAGCCAGGACGAAGACGACCGCAGTTTCCATACCCCCATCATTCCTCGAGTCGGACACCCGCGCCGCTGCCGAATCGTGATCCGCCCGGCCTGTCACCCCTCGTCGACAGACCGAGCGGATCGTCTCGGTCGCAGCCGGTGGGTGATCCTGCCGCCCCCTCTCGCGGCAGGAGCACTCCCGGTGTCGACGACGACATTGCCGGGATGCGCTTGCCGCGCCCTTAACGAGCGCTTGTGGGGGCGCTTGGAAATGAGAGGCCGTCGATCAACCGGCGATGACGACGACCAGCCGTCGCTCGGTCTCCTCGATCACCCCGCCGACCTTGCCGGAATCGGCCTCCGGATCGGTCATGGCGGTCGGGCCGCCGAACCAGGTGATGGACCGGCGCGGGTCCAGCTTGTCCAGGACCTGCGGCAGCGAGTAGTCGATCTGCTCGACGCGGACCACGCAGATGTGACAGTCGGCCAGGACGGCGGCATCGCGGCGGCACTGTCCCGGTCCGCCGTCGAGGATCAGGGTTCCGGCATCGGCTACCGCGCCGGCACATCCGGTGACCACGGCATCGGTGCGTTCACGATCGAGGATCGACAGGTGCGGTTGATCGCCGAGGACACGATGTTCGCCCGTCAGTTCCCAGCGCCGCAGCCAATGCTCGGGCAGGCCGTCGGGGGCCAGCGCCGAGCGGGCGCCGTGGGCGCGCAGGGCCGAGTCGATCGCACCGGGGATCTCGTCCACGCCGACCCGATGAACCTGGGCGCCATGGTGTTTGAGGCGGTCGATGAACAGTTCGACGATCTCGGCCTGGTCCTCGGCCGAGTGCACCGGGGCGTTGCGCTGATAGTTGCGCGGCACCGGCACCATACGTTCGTCATTGGGTAACGCCTCGAGGGCATCGCGCACGCGGCGCAGGAAATCCTCCCGCGAGGTCACCGTGAATCTCCCGTTCCATTGCTCCGGCTCCTCCCGCCGGATCGTACTTCGCGCACCAGGCTACCGTGCGGTAGGAGATCGCGAGCTCAGCCCACGAATTCCCGGCTCGCGCCGGTGCCGGATCAGCGTGACGACCAGATCGCCGCGGTGGCCGTTCATCCCGCCGGGTGCCGGCCGCGACGACGACACCCTCCCTGTTGTGGTCCTGGTCACAGTAGATCCGCGCCGAACGACGTGCTCAGCCCCTTGTTTCGCATGAGGCGATCGGTCAAGCGTGGTCGAGGGTGCCGTTGCGGAGGTCGGTGGTGAAGGCGTCCCATTCGGCAGGGGTGAAGACGAGGGCGGGGCCGGTGGGGTGCTTGGAGTCGCGGACTCCGACATGGCCGCTGGCGAGGAACGCTGTTTCTACGCAGTCCTTACCGCCACCGCTGCGGCTCGACTTGAACCACTTGGCTTCGGTCAGATCGACGTTCACGCTCGAACTCCCTTGCTGTGTGCCTCAGAAAGCGCTTGCTGTCCGCAATGTCAAGCGCCGCTTGCTCGATGATGCCGTACGCCTGACGATACCGTCCCACATCCTTTGGGCGCTCGAGGTACAGATCACCCGCGTACGATTCGATATAGACAACCGTCGGCGATAGTTGGCGGCCCTTCGAGTCGATCCCGAAGTCGAGGATGGCGAAGGGGCCGGTCGGCAGTCCGGCCGGAAATCCAGCTTCGTACGTGAGGACCTTGACGGTCACATTTCCTGGGAGATTCGCCAGGTGGTGGCATTGTGCCGCCATCGTTCGGGGGTCGCCCACAACGGTTCGCACCGCGCACTCATGGATTACCAGATCAACCGAGACGGGGTTTACTTTCCTGGTGAGCAGTGCTTGACGCTTGGTCTTCAGTTCGATTCGCCGGGCCAACTCGCCAGGATCGATCTGAGGGTAGTAACGCTGATCAACAGCACGCGCATACTCCTTCGTTTGAAAAAGCCCAGACGGCATGTCTGGCCTGAAGATAGAGAGTCGTTTAGCCGATGACTCCAATCCCACATATAGGTCGAAGTTCCCCGAAATAACATCATCGAATGCCTGCCACCAGCTCTTGCCTGTGCTCTGTTTGGCCAAGCCGACCAGCCCGGCAATTACCTCCGGATCGTCGATGTCGTAGATGCGGCACAGCGCCTCCACATCGAGCACGCGGATGGCTGGGGACTTTCCGGCCTCGAAACGAGACAGTTTGCTCGCCGACCATTGCATAAGTGGCGCAACGTCTTCCAACCGCAGGCCCACGCCCAGGCGGGCCTCCTTGAGATACCTTCCCAATTGCCGCCGGGGCAGGGTGGTCGAGCTGTCCTCACCAACATTCGTCATGGATTCCTCGTTTGCATCGTGAGTGGTCTCCGTTTGCACGAGGAAAGAAATCGGCTACCCCCGTGCGGACCGCTCTGGGCCGTTGCAGAACTTCCGTTGCATATGCATGGCGCTATTGTCCCGCCGGCTCAGTCGGTGGTCTTCTTGAGCCACCCCGATGGCCGGGAAACTCGAATCGGCAAGTCGCACAACCGTTGCCCCCGGATGCGACTACAACCGTGATGATACCGACGAGACATTACCGCGTAGCACCGACGCCGCAAGGTGGTGGCCGAAAAATGGCCCCGGCCATCGGGAGTACCACCAGCCGCATGCCCGCTGGTGCCCCGACGATGTCCGGAGGTGTTCTCCCGTGCACGGTCTGCGACCGATCATCCACAGCGCCTTGCCGACCATGACCACCGCGCTCGCTCACCGCATCATGCAGGACCACCTCGATTGCCCGATCACGGTGTGCGCCAGAAAGTTACAGGCCAAACTCTGGCTGGTCGCGACCGGCGCCATGCACCCCGCCGACCGCCCGCACTTCGGGATCTGAGCATGACCAATCCGGTCTTCCACGGCCCGCTCGCCAACCCGATCTCCCCCGAGCGGATGCACCGCGAGATCCACGCCGAACGCCACGCCAACTGCACCCCGCAGACCTGCGACATGCTCAGCAGCTGCCGCAACATCCTCACAACCCTCGGCCACGACCCAGACGCCGCGACCCCCGCCCGATGCCCCGGCTGCCGCACCGGCCGAACAATGAAAACGTCCCGATCGCAGGATGTTTCGACGCCACCGTCCACACTCCCCACCGAGTGGCGCGAGCGGGCCTGAGGTGCCTGTGGGGTCCCCTCCCGACCCCGCAGGCCACCGCAACTCGACAAGGAACAATGTATGACACCTTCTCTGCCGCAACGCATTCCACGGACATCATCGGCACCGGCGATCCAAGGCGACCCCCACTGGTACGCGGCAATCGCGCAAGCCCTACGCGCCACCCCCGCCGCCAGCTTCCCCTGCCTGAACGACCTGCTACCCCGCCACCCGACCCCGCCCGCCGGAACGGATGCTGCGCAGCGCTCCGGGCGGCGCGGATGACAAATTACCGCTTCGGGATAAAGCGGCCGACCACCACCGCCCCCTCGGGAACGCCCACCGTTCACCGTCGACACGATCTCGGCGACATCAGACCCCCCGACGACGACGGCCCCGGTTGCGATCGAGGATCACAATCGGGGCCGGCCGGGCGATGCGAATTACGTTGAGGCGGTGATGAATTCGGCGGCCTTCTCACCGATCATGTAGCACGGCGCGTTGGTGTTGCCGCCGGTGATGCTCGGCATGATCGAAGCGTCGGCCACACGCAGGCCCTCGATGCCGCGCACCCGCAGCTGCGGGTCGACGACCGCGCGCTCGTCAACACCCATCCGGCAGGTGCCGACCGGGTGGTAGACCGAGTGGATACGCATCGGCAGCTCGCGGCGCAGCGCGGTCTCGTCCTGGAACGCGGGGCCGGGGGAGAATTCCTCGGTGATATCGCCCGCGATCGCCTTGTTCGCCGCCGCCTCGCGGATCATGCCGATGGCCTCGACCAGGAAGTCCATATCGGCCGGATCCGAGAGGTAGCCCGGGTCGATCAGCGGCGAGGTCAGCGGGTCGGTCGAGGCCAGGCGCAGTTCGCCGCGGCTCTTCGGGTAGATCAGGGTCGGGAAGATGGTCAGAGCCTCCCGCTTGTCCACCATGTGCAGCTTGTCCTCGTCCTGGTTGGGCGTCGGGTAGCTCCACGGCAGAGTGTGGATCTGCATATCCGGGATGTCCTTGGCGAACGAGGTCCGCACGAAGCCCACGGATTCGAAGACCGTGCGCCCGAACCAGGAGCTGCCGGGGCTGCGCAGTTCCTTGAGGAAACCGGCCGCGAAATGCGACGGAATGCCGCGGTGCAGCGCCTTCTTCGAGATGAAGGTCATCGGGACGAACAGGTGGTCGTGCAGGTTCTGACCGACCGGCAGATCCGCGTTGACCTCGATGCCGAGGTCGCGCAGGTGTCCCGCCGGGCCGACTCCGGACAGCATCAGGATGTGCGCGGAACCCATCACGCCACCGGAGACCACGACCTCCTTCTCGGCGCGGATGATCCGGCGGCCCTTCTTCTCGATCACCTCGACGCCGATGGCGCGGCCCTTCTCGATCACCACGCGCGCCACGTGCGCCTTGGTGACGATCTTCAGATTCGGATTGGGGCGGTTGGTGATGAAGCCGCGCGAGGAGCTGAAGCGCAGGCCGTCCTTCACGCTCTGCTGGAAGATGCTGATGCCCTCTTGGGACTCGCCGTTGTAGTCCTCGATGACCGGGACGCCGAAGGTGTCGGCCGCGGCCTCCATCCACTCCTTGGCGATCGGGGTGAGGTCCTTCTGTCGGGTCACCTCGATGGGACCGCCGGAGCCGCGCAGGTCGCTGGCGCCGTCCTCCCAGTTCTCCAGGCGCTTGTAGGCCGGCAGCACGTCCTCGTAGCTCCAGCCCTCACATCCCTCGGCGGCCCAGGAATCGAAGTTGGCCTTGTTGCCGCGCACGAAGAGCATGCCGTTGACCGAACTCGAACCGCCCAGGACCTTGCCGCGCGTCATCGGTACCCGGCGTTCCGCGGCGTGCTTCTGCGGAATCGAGTACTGCGACCAGGTGACCTGGTGCTTGAGCTGCGGAACCGTGTGAACCGTCGTGATCATGCCCGGAACCGTGACCAACTTGGTGTTGTCCTTGCGGCCGGCCTCGAGCAGGATGACGCTGGCGCCCTGCTCGGCGAGCCGACTAGCGACAGTGGCACCGGAGCTGCCCGCGCCGATGACGATGTAATCGGCTGCGCTGGTGTCGGTCATGTTCGGTTACCTCATCTTCGAAGTGGTAGCGGCTGATCGCGGCTCCGCTCGGCGCGGGAGCGTGCCTCAGATCACTGTAGAACAAGTTCTAATAATGGTGAAGACGCGCGGTGGGGAAAAATGATGCGCAGGACGCGGTCCGGGAGCGACTTCCTGGCTATGACCTGCGATGTTGTCCAGGTCACACTATAGAACAGGTTGCAGTTAGTTCGCCGGTGCAGGGATGCGGCACCGGGATGTGCCGACCCTCGGCACCCCTTCCGTGGACGGGTCCGGCGACGGAAGTCGCGCTCGCGCCCGCCGAGATTCGACCTATCATTTCGACTGTGACCGATATTCGTGAAATTCCCGTCCAGACCCTCGCCGGCGAACCCGCGACCCTTGCCGAACTCGCCGGTGACAAGGCCCTGCTCGTGGTCAACGTCGCCTCGAAATGCGGTCTGACACCGCAATACACCGGACTCGTCGCGCTGCAGCAGGCATACGGCTCGCGCGGATTCAGCGTCGTCGGCGTGCCGTGCAACCAGTTCATGGGGCAGGAGCCGGGCACCGCGGAGGAGATCCAGCAGTTCTGCTCGACCACCTACGGCGTGGATTTCCCGCTGCTCGCCAAGGTCGACGTCAACGGTGACGACCGGCATCCGCTGTATCGCGAACTCGTGCAGACCGCCGATGCCGAAGGCGACGCCGGCGATATTCAGTGGAATTTCGAAAAGTTCCTGATCGATCGCGACGGTAAGGTCGTCGGCCGTTTCCGTCCGCGCACCGAACCGCAGGATCCGAATGTGGTCGCCGCCATCGAAGCGGTATTGCCGTAATTTCCGGAATGCGCCGGGAATTGCGCGATCAGTCCCGCAGTACCTGCAGGGCCGATTTTTCCAGTCGATCGGCGATTTCGGCGTACGAGGCGTAACCCACGCCGGCGCGCACCAGAGCGCCGGCGTAAAGCAATTCCAGCGTTTCCACCACATCGGGATCGGCATCCGGGCCCAGGGCGTCCAGCAGGCGCCGCCGGATCTCGGTCCCGATGCGGGTGCGCAGATGTGCGACGTCGGGGTCTGTGCCCAGCAGGGCGCTGGTCACCGCGCCCGCCAGTGCGGGTTCGTCGGCGACCAGCATGGCGATCTGCCGCAACACCGCGACCACCCGGGTGGTCCGGTCGGCGCCGGCCTCGGGCTCCGGCGGCGCGTCGGCCGCCAGTCGCCGCCAGAAGACCTCGGCGACCAGGTGTTCCTTGGAGGAGAAATAGGTGTAGGCGGTGGCCGTACCCACTCCGGCGGCCGCGGCCACCATGCGCACGGTGAGGCCGGCGAAGCCTTCGCGCGACAGCACCTCCAGCGCGGCCTTGGTCAGCCGGTCGACGGTATCGGCCTGCTTCTCGGTGAGGCGGCGGCGAGTTGCCTCCATATTCACCGGTGTAGGCTCGGTGGAAATGGGATCGGACACGTGTCTGGATGCTACTGTAGTGAAGCTTCGAAAGCAACTCGCATACCCGTTGCCGCAGCGGATACAGTTGCAAATCACAAAATATCGCATCCGCTCGCAAAGTATCGAGAGATGATTTCCGAAAGGTGTTCTTCTGATGACTCGTGCCGATTCGATAATTCCCGCGGAATCCGATATTTCCGCGGATACTCGGCGATTGTTCGAGCTGGCCGAGCAGGCGACGGGATTCATGCCGACCGAGGAGGGCCGCGCGCTCTACGAGGCCGCGCGACGGTACGCGGGCGACGGAATAATCGTGGAAATCGGCACCTACTGCGGTAAGTCGGCGATATACCTCGGCGCGGCGGCCCGCGACACCGGCGCCACCGTCTACACCATCGACCATCATCACGGGTCCGAGGAACATCAGCCCGGCTGGGAATATCACGACACCTCGCTGGTCGACCCCGAAACCGGCCGCTTCGACACCGTGACCACGTTCCGCCGCACCATGGTGCGCGCGGAATTGACCGATATCGTGATCGGCGTGGTGGGCCCCTCGGCAACCGTGGCGAAGCATTGGCGCAGCCCGATCCGGCTGCTGTTCATCGACGGCGGACATACCGAGGCCGCGGCCCAGCGCGATTACGACGGCTGGGCGCACTGGGTGGCGGCCGGTGGCGTGCTGGCCATCCACGACGTCTTCCCGGATCCGGCCGACGGCGGCCAGGCTCCGTACCACATCTATCGAAAGGCGTTGGACAGCGGCAATTTCCGCGAGGTCGCGGCCATCGGATCGCTGCGGCTGCTCGAGCGCGGCACGGGGTGCGGCGGTAAGGGCTGAAGCGATAGGGGCTGAGGCGATACGGCCGCGTCGCGGCCGGCTCAGCTGGGCGAGCGCACGCAGTCGCAGGTGAGGCCGGTCGCGATATCCGCACTGGGCGCCAGGTCGCGGAAGATGCCGTTGCCGCCGGTGGTGCGAGTCAGCGCGTCGGCGGCCAGCACCGCCGCCGCTCCGGTCCAGGTCGTGCGCTCCTCCGGCCAGCGCTTACCATCGGCGAAAACCAATCCCGTCCAATAGGATCCGTCGTCCTCGCGCAAGTGCTGGATGCTCGCCAGCAGTCGCAGCGCGCGATCGGCATCGCCGAGCGTGTCCAGTGCCAGTGCCAGTTCGCAGGTCTCGGCGCCGGTCACCCACGGGCGGTCGGAGACGCACCGAATGCCGATCTCGCCGACCACGAAATCGCTCCAGCGCGCGGCGATCCGGGCATGTCCGGCCTCCCCGCGCAGCGCACCGCCCAGCACCGGGTAGTACCAGTCCATCGAATACCGGTCCTTCTCGGCGAAGGATTCCGGATGATGCCGCAGCGCGTGGCCGAGGCGCAGGGCCGCGACTTCCCATTCCGGCTGGGCCAGGCCGAGCAGTTCCGCGATCGCCAGCCCGCAGCCGATACTGTGGAACATACTCGAGCAGCCGGTCAGCAACGCCTCGGGCAGGATGCCCTGTTCGGTCTGCAGCCAATAGATCTCGCCGTTGCGGCCCTGCTGCAACGAGATGACGTAGTCGATGGCCGCGCGCACGGTCGGCCACATCGTGTCCACGAAGCGACGATCACCGGTGCAGCGGTAGTAGTGCCAGACGCCGGTGGCGATGTAGGCGCAGAAGTTGGTGTCGGTGTCGGCGGTCTCGACGACGTCGCCGCGGAACTGCGACGGCCAGGAGCCGTCCGCCCGCTGGGTGTCCGCCGACCAGGCATAGGCGGCGCGCGCGGCATCGTGCAGACCCGCCACCGTCAGCGCCATCGCCGACTCGACATGGTCCCAGGGGTCGGTGTGCCCGCCCCGGAACCACGGGATGGCGCCATCGCTGTGCTGTTGTGCGGCAATGGATTCCGCGGTGGCCAGGCATTGCCTGGCGGTGAGGACGCCGGGAATCGAGGGCAGCTCAGCGGCGCGCACCGGACACCGCCGGCTTGGTGAAGTACAGGGCGACGCTCTTGCCGATCACCGGGTCCAGGGCCGATTCGGCGACACGGGTCAGCCACGGCCGTTTCATCATGTCCCACACCAGCATCCGGTGATACAGCTGCACCGGCCGGGCGTCGGGCTTGTCCACGCCGACCAGGCATTTCAGCCACCAGTACGGCGCGTGCAGGGCGTGCGCGTGTTCGCTGTGGATGAATCGCATCCCGCGTGCGGTGACCTTGCCGCGCAGTTCGTCGGCGCGATAGATGCGCACATGCCCGCCCTCGTTGGCGTGGTATTCGTCCGAGAGTAGCCAGCAGATCCGCTCGGGCAGCCAGCGCGGCACCGTGATCGCCAGGGCCCCACCGGGTTTGAGGATGCGTACCAGTTCGGCGATGGCGCCGTCGTCGGCCGGAATGTGCTCGAGGATCTCCGAGGCGATGACGACGTCGAATTCGCCGTCCTCGAAGGGCAGGGCCAGCGCGTCGCCCTGGACCGTCTCGGCCTGCGCGTAGTCGGGAGCCTCGTCGGCCTCCGCCAGCGCGCCGAACATGACCTTCACATCGGCGAGGTCGTCGGCGTTCTGATCGAAGGCGACGATATCGGCGCCGCGCCGGTACGCCTCGAAGGAATGGCGACCCTGTCCGCATCCCACATCGATCACCCGGACGCCCGGCCCGATCCCCAAGCGGTCGAAATCGACGGTCAGCATACGGTCGCCTCCTGTGTATCGGCGGTCAGATCGGTGCCCTGGCGGCGGGCGATGGCGCGTTCGTACACCGAAACGGTCTGGGCTGCCACGGCTTCCCAGCTGAAGACGGTGAGTGCGCGGTGGCGCCCGGCGGCGCCGAGGTCGTCGATGCGACGCGGATTGTCGAGCAGTTTCCCGAGGACGCCGGTCAGTTCGTCCACATTGCCCGGCTCGACCAGTTCGGCACAGTCGGCCGCCACCTCCGGCAGCGCGCCGGCCCGGCTGGCGACCAGGGCGGTGCCACTGGCCAGCGCCTCCACGGCGGGCAGCGAAAAGCCCTCGTACATGGACGGAATGCAGGAGATCTGCGCCGAGGCCAGCAGTTCGGCCAATGCCTCGTCGGACAGTCCGCTCGACACCGTGACGATATCGGAGATGCCCAGTTCGGCGATCAGCTTCTCGGTGGGGCCGTTCGGTTCCAGCTTGGCCACCAACTGTAATTCGACGTCGTGGGTGAGCCGCAACCGCGCGAGCGCCTGCAGCAGGTGCGAGATGCCCTTGAGCGGTTTGTCGGCGCTGGCCACCGCCACGATCCGGCCGGGTACGCGGCGCTCGCGCGGCCGGAACAGTTCGGTGTCGACGCCGAGCGGGACCACCCGCAACTGGGAGGCGTCGACGCCGAAGTCGTCGGCGATATCGGCGGCCGAGGTCGAGGAGACGGTGATCAGATCCGGAATCAGCCGGGCGACGCGCTGCTGCATGCCGAGGAATCCGTACCAGCGGTGCACGAACGCCTTGCGCCGCCACGGCGCGGCCGCCAGATCGACGGCCCGGTCGCGGGTGATCGGATGGTGGATCGTGGCCACCAGCGGCACCCGCCGGGCGATGTCGAGCAGTCCGGAACCGAGGCACTGGTTGTCGTGCACCACATCGAAATCCGCGGCGCGCGAACGCAACAGCCGGGCCGCGCGCAGGCTGAAGGTACGCGGCTCCGGGAAGCCGGCGGTCCACATCGTGCCCAGTTCCAGCAGGTCGATGCGGTCGCGGATTTCCCCGGGCCGCGGCGTGCGGAACGGGTCGGAATCGCGGTACAGGTCCAGACTCGGCACCTCGGTCAGCCGCACTCGGGGGTCGAGCAGTTCCGGGTACGGCTGACCGGAGAAGACCTCGACCTCATGGCCGAGTTCGGCCAGGCCGTGACTCAACTTCCGGACATACACCCCCTGCCCGCCACAGTGGGTCTTGCTGCGGTAGGACAGCAGGGCGATACGCACGTCTTCGGCTCACTTCCTGTTCGGGCGCCAGGTCGCGTGGTGGTTCAAGCGCTCGCGCGCCGTGTCGTTCAAGCGCTCGCGCGCAGGGGCGCGAGCTTGCCGGCCAGGCGGTCGAGATAGGCCAGCACCTCGGCTTCGGACTTGTCCGGCAGTCCGTACAGTACGTCGGTCACTCCGGCGGCGCTCCATTCGGTGAGCCGCTGCGTGTCGGGTTTGCCGTCGAGGGCGACCACCCGCGGGGTGTCCTCGCGGCCCGCCTCCTGCCACACCTTGCTCAGTAGTTGCAGGCGTTCCAGCAGCGTATGGGTCTCGTACGGGGTGGTGATCCAGCCGTCGGCCGACCGCGCGATCCAGCGGAAACCCTGTTCGGTGCCCGCGGTGCCGATCAGCACCGGCACCTTGGACTGCACCGGCTTCGGCCACGCCCAGCTGGGGCCGAACTTCACGAAGTCGCCGTCGTAGCTCGCCTCCTCCTCGGTCCACAGCGCTCGCATGGCCTCGAGGTATTCGCGCAGCACCGTGCGGCGCTTGTTGCCCGGCACCCCGTGGTCGGCGAGTTCGTCGGTGTTCCAGCCGAATCCGGCGCCGACACTGACCCGGCCGCCGGACAGATGGTCCAGGGTGGCGATCGTCTTGGCCAGCGTGATGGGGTCGTGTTCGGTGGGAAGCGCCACCGCCGTGGACAATTCGATGCGTTCGGTGACCGCCGCCGCGGTGGCGAGCGCGACCCACGGGTCGAGGGTGCGCATGTATCGGTCGTCGGGCAGGCTCTCGTCGCCGGTCAGCGGATGCGCCGCCTCCCGTTTGATCGGGATGTGGGTGTGCTCGGGCACGAAGAACGACTCGAAGCCGCGCTCCTCGGCGGCCTTTGCCGCGACCGCCGGCCGGATGCCACGGTCGCTGGTGAACAGGACGATGCCGAAACGCATGGGGTTCCTTTCGGTTCGGTCGGGCATCAGCTCGATGCCGGACCGTCGTTGGCGGCGGCGCGGCCCGCGCGGCGACCATAGAAGCTGCCGTCGCCGAGGGAGGTGCCGCTGGCATAGCCGCCCGCGCAGACGCCCGAGGTGCAGCGGCCCGCGGCGTATAGACCGGGAATCGGCTCGCCCGTCACGTGGATGACCCGCGAATCCAGATCGGTGCGCAGACCGCCGAGGGTGAATCCGGCGGTGAAGTTGCGCATATCGAACCCGGCCACCGGAGTGCCGATCGGCTTCACCCACTCCGGCTTCTTGCCGAGCAGCGGATCGGCGCCGGATTCGGCGTGCCGGTTGTAGACCTCGACGGTGGCCTGCAGCGAACCCGCGGGCAGGCCCATATCGCTTTCGAGTTCCTCGACCGTCTCCGCCGCCCAGGTGGGGGGCTGGCGGAAGAAGGGGCTGCTGGTCTCGGTCTTCAGCGCTTCCTCGAGCGCGGCCTCGTCGATGATCAGGTAGGCCTGGTTGTCCTGCTGGATCAGCGTGGCCTGGCCGATCCGGCCCGGGTAGGTGTCCTCGGCGATGTAGCGCTGCCCCCGGCCGTTGACCAGGATGCCGCGCACCATCATCTGCGGATCGCCGAAGAAGGCGACCTCGGTGGCGTCCATATGCGCCAGTTCGGCGCCGAGCGCCTGGGCGACCCGGATGCCGATGCCGTCGTGTTCCTCGATCGCGGCGGCGGGCCGGCCGATGAGTCGCGGGGCGTAGCCCTCGATCATCCGCTGCTCGTAGGCGAAGCTGCCGGTGGCCAGCACCACGCCGCGGCGGGCGCGGACGGTGATCTCCTTGCCGTAGCGCTTGGCCACCACGCCGACTACGCGATTGTCGGCCGCGACCACGAGCCGCTGGATCCGGATGTCGTATTCGGCTCGTACACCGAGGGATTCGGCGGTGTCGGTGAGCGGCTTCATCAGCATGTAGCCGCCGCCCTGCTCGCCGATGCGCTTGTTCTGCATCTGCGGCAGATGACCGCGCGGGGCCGGGGTAGCGATGTCTTTGAAGGGCGCGGCGTTCTCACCGCCCGAATACATCAGGCCCTCGTCGTGCGGGGGTTCCCAGCCCGGCTCGCCCCAGAATTCCTCCTTGAACGGAACGCCCTGGGCGACGAGCCAATTGAAGTGTTCGACGCTGCCCTGGCAGTAGTCGTGGATCTTGGCCTCGTCCACGCCGGGCCCGAGGGCGGCCAGCATGAACTTCTCCATGTTCTCCGGGGTGTCCTCGAAACCGAGCGCCTTCTGCAGCGGAGTGCCGCCACCCAGATAGATGAATCCGCCCGACAGGGAGGCCGCACCGCCCCAGCCGCCGGTGCGCTCGAGCACCAGCACGTCGGCGCCGGCCCGGGCGGCCTCGATCGCCGCGGCGACGCCGGCGATGCCGTACCCCGCGATGACCACATCGGCCTCGTAGTCCCAGTCGGTGATATCGGCGGCGGGCTGTGGTCGCACACCCAGGGTGTCGGACATGGTGGGTTCGTTCCTCACTTCTCGGCGGACTTCTTTTCGGCAGCCTTCTTCTCGGCGGCCACGACTTTGCCGACGACGCTGTCGAGCTTGGTCCCGGCGGCCCAGCCGGTGTAGTGGCACAGGAAGATCGCGATCTCGCGCAACTGTTGCTCGGTCAGTTCACCGTTGCGCAGGGCCGCGCTGACCTGGATCTCGGTGACGTCGAGGTGGCCTTGTGCGGTGAGCGCACCGAGCAGCAGCAGGCGGCGATCACGCACGGACAGTTCCGGGCGGCTCCAGATGTCGGCGAACAGATGGTCCGCCGTCACGGCGAAATGCTCGCCGGGTCCGTCGGACATCTCCCAGCCGTAGACCTCGCCCATCTTGGCCACCCCGCGCGCGCGACGCTGCTCGGGGGTGAGGCCGTCGGTTTCAGCGCTCATCGCTCTCCTCGGAAGTGTCGGTGGCCGTCCGCGCGGCTCGGGAAACATCGCCGGGCCCGACGCCGAGACCGTCGCCGAGTCCGCTCAAAGCCATTCGGGCGAAAGGTAATTCGACGCCGAGCCGCTCGCCCAGGGACAGGGCCAGCGACAGATCCTTCTCGCCGAGATCGCGCGTGTGGGTGAAGATCGAATGCCAGAAGTCGTCCGCGGCGACCGGCGCGGTGGTGTCGCGCAGCATGATCGCGCCCGCACCGCCGGTGATGGCATCCGAATGCCGGACCACCTTGCCCAGGTCGACGATGTTCAGCCCCGCCGCCTCGGCCAGTCGCTGTGCCTCCGCGGTGGCCGTGAACGAGACGAAATGCAGCAGGTTGCGGGCCAGTTTCATGCGGGTGCCGGCACCGACATCGCCCGCGTGCACCACCAGGTCGGCCCAGTAGCCGAACGGTTCGCGCACCTTCTCGAAGGCGGCGTCGCCGCCGCCCACCATGACCGCGAGCGAGCCCTTCTTGGCCCCCGCGCCGCCACCGCTGACCGGGGCGTCGACGAAGTCCACCGCGTGTTCGGCGCAGATGCCGGCGAGTTCGACGGCGGTCCGGTCGCTGATGGTCGAATGCACGGCGATCACCGTGCCAGGTCGTGCGGTGCTCAGGAGTCCGTCCGGACCGGTCACCACGGATCGGACCTGCTCGTCGTTGAGGACGACCACCGAGATCACCTCGGCGCGCTCGGCGACCTCGGCCGCCGTCTTCGCCGGTTCGGCGCCGCCGTCGACGAACGGTTGCACGGCCTCCGCCCGGGTGTCGCAGACGACGAGGCCACCGGGGCGGTTCAGCAGCCGCTCGGCCATCGGCGCACCCATATTGCCGAGGCCGATGAAACCCGCGGCGCTCGGGCTGTCGTTCGTGGACCCGCTCATGGGTACCTTTCGGAGCTGTCTGGACACGTGTACGGAACTATAGGTTCGACTCTGATCTTGGCGCAAGAACTTGTTTCAATTCCGCGGCTGTGCCGGGTACGCGGAATCGGCGCCGACCACGGCGTGGACGGCCCGCCGCACCCTGGTCGAACGACCGCCTCTCGGTGGCAAAAATGGTCGATCCGTTGTCGGCCCTCGCTCACGGTGGTACCGTCCAGACACATGTCCAGCGATGTGTCTTTCGCGCCGGTCCGCGAGGGATGTGCCGGCCTGAACTCGTTCTCGAAAACGGGCTGACGGACCACGACGTTCGCGGTCGCCGCAGCCCGGTGACCGCCCGGATCAGGCCACGCCGGATATCGGCGCCGGCCCTCGACACAGAATGTGAAGGAAGCTGCGATGTCCGGTTTTTCCCGGGACGAACTCGACGAGATGGTCCGCCGCTGGGTGGTCGAGAACGAACGCTGCGAGGCGGCGGGCGACTGGCGGCCGCTGGCCGACATGTACACCGAGGACGCCACCTACGGCTGGAACTACGGCCCGACCCAGGAGTTCATGGCAGTGGGCCGCGACGAGATCCGCGAACTCGCGCTGGGGCAGGAGATGGACGGGCTCGAAGGCTGGACCTACCCGTACCAGGAATTCGTCGTCGACGAGCGCAGCGGCACCGTGATCGGCCTGTGGAAGCAGGTCAACGAGAACACTCGCCCCGACGGGCGCCACTACAGCCCGGAGGGCATCGGCGGCAGCTGGTTCCGCTACGGCGGCGACTTCCAATGGTCCTGGCAGCGTGACTTTTTCGACTTCGGCAACGTCTCCGCGCTGTTCGTGGAGATGATCACCGCGAACGCGCTCTCGGAGGGCATGCAGAAGCGGATCGAGCGCTCGGGCGCCGGGCCGCTGCCGGGCTGGTACAAGATCGGCGAGTCGCCGGTCCCGCTGTGGTGAGTCCGATGCCTGCGAGTCGCTTCGCCGCACTGAGCCGGGAGCAGCTGGCGGCCCTGGTGCCCGAACTGCTGCTGTGCGGGCATCTCATCGATCGCTCGGGCATGGCGCATTCGATCGGCGCCTTCGGGCGCGACGGGATGGCCGAGGTGGCGATCGAGGAATGGCAGCTGGCCAGCCCGATCTACACCCGCCGGATGCGTGCGGCCCTCGACATCCCCGGCGACGGCGTCGTCACCATATTCAAAGGGCTGCAACTGGATATCGGCGCGCCGCCGCAGTTCATGGACTTCCGGTTCCGCGTCGACGACGACCACAACGGTGAGTTCTGGCTCGACCACTGCGGTGCGCTCGCCGACGTCGAGCCGATGGGTGAGGACTACGTGGTGGCCATGTGCCACACCATCGAGGACCCCACCTTCGACGCGACCGCACTGGCCACCAACCCGCACGCGCAGGTGCGCCCGATCCATCGGCCGCCCCGGCGGCCGGCCGATCGAGTACCGGTGTGCGCGTGGACGGTTCGCATCGATCCCGCCAACGAACCGCCCGCGGTACCGCGCAACGCGGCACGCATGGCCGAATTCGCCGCTGTCGATATCGAATTGGCGCCGATCGAAGCCGGCGGGCCGGGCCGGTCGGACTACCGCGGGCCGCTGCTGAGCGATATCGACTTCGCGAGTTTCTCGCATTCGGCGCTGGTCCGGATGGCCGACGAGGTGTGCCTGCAGCAGCATCTGCTGAACCTCGGATTCCTGATCGCGGTCGGCGAGCGCGCGGACGCGGAGACCACCGCCGCGATCGCGCGCAAACAGTTCACCGGGATAGCCGGGCTCACCTCCGAACGGCTGCGTGCGGTCCTGGGTCTCGGTACCGGCTTCGACGATCTCGCTCAGGTTCTGCGGCTGCATCCGGCGTGGAATCCGCTGCCCTACGTCGACATGCAGGTCGACGCCTATCACGATTCCGCGGTCCTGCGCATCGCGCGCGACAGCCCGGGTGTACGCGACGGCGGCTGGCCGGCCGCGGTCGACGCCGAACATCTGGAGCCGCTGGCCGCCATGGTGCGCGGGGTGAACCCACGGTTCGACGTGCATGCCCGCGAGGGTGACGAGCGTGAACTCGTCGTCGAGATCACCGCCGCATCGACACCTTTCCGCGAGTCGCCGGAGGTGGCGATCACGCGGTTCAGCACCGGGGCGGACTTCCACTTCGGCCCCCGGCAGTCGCTGCCGCTGACGGTCGTCTGACCGCCCTCAGTCCCGAACCGCCGCAATCGACGAGAGATCTCAGATATGCCGAACAATTTCGCCGACCTGTTCGAGCACGCCGTGGACGCCATGCCGGATCGGGTGGCGCTGATTCAGGGCGAGCGCCAGGTCACGTATCAGGACCTGGAACGCCGCGCCAACCAGCTCGCCCACCACCTGGCCGCGAGGGGGCTGGGGGAGGGCAGCCACATCGGCTTCCAGATGCACAACAGCATCGAGACGATGGAAACCCTGATCGCCGCCTTCAAGATTCGGGCGGTGCCGATCAACATCAACTACCGCTACGGCGCGGACGAACTGCGCTACGTCTACGACAACGCCGATCTCGAAGCGGTGGTGCACCACCGCTGCTACGCACAGGTCGTCGATCAGGTGCGTCCGCAGGTGACCACGCTGCGCCACGCCTTCGTCGTCGACGACGATCAGGGCGGCGCCGGCCTCCCCAGTGAATCCACTCCCTACGCCGAAGCGTTCGAAAGCAGCTCCAGCGCACGGGATTTCGGCGAGCGCAGCGCCGACGACCTGTTCATGATGTACACCGGCGGCACCACCGGCATGCCCAAGGGCGTGATGTGGCGCCAGGAGGACATGTGGCGGGTGCTCGGCGGCGGCATCGACTTCTACACCAATGTGCCGGTGGCCGACGAGTTCGAACAGTCCCGGGTCGGCTCGCAGAACGACCCGCTGCGCTGGCTGCTCCTGCCGCCCCTGATCCACGCCGCGGCGCTGATGCCCACCTTCACCGCGCTGTGGTCGGGCAATACCGTCGTGTACGAGCCGCGCTTCGACGCCGACCGGGTCTGGCAGGTGGTCGCGTCCCAGCGGGTCAACATCGTGGTCATCACCGGTGACGCCATGGCGCGGCCGCTGCTCAACTCCTATCGGCAGTCACCGGTGGACGCCTCCTCGGTGGTCGCCCTGGCTTCCGGGGCGGCACTGCTGTCGCAGCCGGTGAAGAACGAGATGCTGGAGCTGTTCCCGCATGCGGTGATCACCGATTCGATCGGCTCCTCCGAAACCGGATTCGGTGGCATCGGCGTGGCACAGAAGGACGACGACCCGTCCCGCGGGCCGCGCGTGCAGACCGGACGCGGTGCGGTCGTGGTGAACGAGGAGGGCCGGGAGGTGGCGCCCGGCGAAGAGGGCTGGATGGCCAAGAAGGGGTCGGTGCCCCTCGGCTACTACAAGGACCAGGCCAAGTCCGACAAGTTGTTCAAGACCGTCGACGGTGTCCGCATGGTCATCACCGACGACCGCGCGCGGGTGGAGGCCGACGGCACCATCACCCTGATCGGCCGCGGCAACATGGTGATCAACACCGGTGGCGAGAAGGTGTTCGTCGAAGAGGTGGAGGCCGTCGTCAAGGCCCATGAAGGCGTCTACGACGTGGTGGTCATCGGAGTTCCGCACGAGCGCTGGGGCCATCAGGTCGCGGCGGTGGTGTCGACCGCCGGTACCGATCCGCTGGATTTCGCCGACCTCGAGGCGCATGTCCGCAAACACCTCGCCGGATACAAACTGCCGCGCAGCATCTGGGTGGTCGACGCCGTCGGGCGCACACCCAGCGGCAAACCGGACTATCGGTGGGCGAAGGGTCATGCCGAATCCCACCCGCCGACCTACACCGTCGGCTCCTGAATCCACCGCATCGCCGCCGGCCGTCCCGATTCGAGTGCTCGCGCTCGACCCGGGGCGGCCTCGGTGCGTTCGGGCGTCGTCGTGCGGCCGGATGCGGCCGGGCTGGTCGGCCGGGCGCGACACCGCGGCCGCGGGAGCGGACCGTCTCGGTGAGTGGGATTTCGGGGACGAGAAGGTCTGTGCAATCAAATTGGAACGTGTTCTACTTGGAGGATGACAGCGGTGCATTCCGTACTCGGTGAAAAAGTCAGGATGCCGGTCGAGATCCGCGACGCCGACGCCTGTGCGGCGACATTTCTCGTCGACGCGGGGGCGGCCCGGGAGATCGTGGCGCCGACCGGACTAGAACCACTCACGGTCGCCGGGCGCGGGGTGTGCTCGCTGGTTTTCGTGCGATACGTGGACGGCGACCTGGGGCCGTATCACGAATTCGGCCTCACCCTGATGGTGCGCGGCCGGGACAAGGACCTCGGCGTCTACATCCCGTGGCTGCCGGTGAACCAGACCTTCACCTGCGCCGCCGGCCGCGAGATCTGGGGTTTTCCCAAGGAGATCGCCGATATCCGGATCACGCCGGTGCGTCGTGGCAAGCGCTGCGAGGTGCGGATCGACGACCGTCTGGTGGTGGCGATGGAAGTCGGTGGCGGTGTGCCGTCACCGGGCGGAATGGGCGGTGCGTCGATCGCGGCCTACACCCATATGGACGGCATCCTGCGCCGCACCCCGTGGGTGATGAACCCGTCGCAGGTGCGAATGGGGCTGGGCGGCACCAGGATCGAGCTCGGCGATCACCCCGTCGCCGAACAGATGCGTGCCCTGGGGTTGCCCAAGCGCGCACTCTTCAGCAGCCGGATCGGACTGCTGCGCATGACTTTCGAAGACGCGGTGGAGGTTCGATGAGCAAGACGGCAGTGGTGACCGGTGCGGCCAGCGGTATGGGGCGCATGGCGGCCCAGCGGCTGGCGGCCGGGGGGTATCGGGTGGCCGCACTCGACATCAACGAGACCGGCCTGGCCGAGACGGCCCGGCGCTCACCGAACATGAGCACCTACACCTGCGATGTCGCCGACGATCAGGCGGTACGAGCGGTGGTCGACAAGGTCCGCTCCGACCTCGGCCCGATCGAGCACGTCGTGCACGCGGCCGCGCTGTGCCGAGTGGGATCGGCTCTGACGCACGATGTTTCGGATATGCGCCGGGTGATGGACATCAACTACGGCGGCACGATCAATATCTGCCAGGCCATCGTGCCGGAGATGAAGAAGGCCGGTCGCGGCACCCTGGTGCTGTTCGCCTCGGTGGCGGGCTGGCTGCCCTCGCCCGGCCTGGCCGCCTACTCGGCCTCCAAATTCGCCGTCGTCTGCTATCACGAAGCGCTGGCGCAGGAGTTGAACGGGACCGGGGTCCGGGTGATCTCGATCTGCCCGCCGATCGTGGAAACCCCTCTGCTGGACGGCATTCGGGCCGCCAACGAGGCGGTGGTCGCAGGCCAGAAGGGCATCACCCCGGACCGGGTGCTGGATGCGGCCGAACGCGCCGTCGCCGACCCGAAGGCGCCGCTGTTCATCTTCCCCGGCCCCGCCAAGCCGCTGTGGCTGGCACGACGTTTCGCCCCGAACTTCCTGCGCAAGCAGGTCACTCGGATGGTGAAGCCGGAATTGTGATGGTGCTGAACTGATCGTGCAAACCTCGGCGCGAAATCGAGTTTTCTCGCAATCTTGTCGAGGTTCGCACGATGTGTTCAGCCTCTTCCCGCCCGGTGGACAACCGGATGCGGTGTCAGCGGCCCTTGAACTCCGGCTTGCGGCGCTCGGCGAAGGCCCGCGGACCTTCCTTGGCGTCGTCACTGCGGAAGACGGTGAGGCCGAGCTGCGCGTCGATCTTGAAGGCCTCGTTCTCGTGCATGCCCTCGGTGTCGCGCATGGTCTTCAGAATCGCCTGCACCGCCAGCGGGCCGTTGGCGTTGATCTTCTCGGCGAGTTCGAGCGCCTTGTCCAGCGCGGTCCCGTCCGGCACCACATGTCCGATCAGGCCGTACTCCTTGGCCTCCGCGGCGGTGATGTGACGGCCGGTGAGCAGAATGTCGGCGGCGACGGTGTAGGGGATCTGCCGGGGCAGTCGCACCGCCGAGCCGCCCATGGGGAACAGGCTCCAGCGTGCCTCGGACACACCGAATTTCGCGCTCTCGCCGGCGACCCGGATATCGGTGCCCTGCAGAATCTCGGTTCCGCCGGCGATGGCGGCGCCCTCGACGGCGGCGATCAGCGGCTTGGTCAGGCGGCGGCCCTTGAGCAGACCCGGGATGTTGGTCGGGTCGAACGCGCCGTCCGCGCTCATGTTCTTGGCCGGATCCTGTTTGGTCATCGCCTTGAGGTCGGCGCCCGCGCAGAACGCGCCACCGGCGCCGGTGAGGATGCAGGAGCGGATCTCCGGGTCGTTGTCGACGGTGTCCCAGGCCTGCACCATCAGGTCGAGCATCTCGGCCGACAGCGCATTGCGGACGGCCGGGCGGTTCATGGTGACGATCAGGGTGGCGCCGCGTCGCTCCAGCAGCGCATGGGGTTCTGTGTTGCTACCTGTTTCAGTTGCTGCCGTCGTCATCGCCGACCCACTTTCCTCATGGTATTACTCGCGTTTTGCGGACGAAGTTACCCCGCAACGTTGTACAGAACAATAACGTGTTCTAGTTTGGATCATGGTGACCGCCGTTACGGGCGGCAAGTTATGGAGATCGCTGATGGAGACAACCACGCACAGCGGCGCCGCGAGCACGCTGCCGCCGCGGATCACGAAGACGCTGATCGACCGCCTCACCGGGCTGATCACCGCGGGCATCGCGGGGGAGAAGCGCGAACCCTACGACATGATCGAGGTCTACACCGGCGCGGTCGTCGGTGAGCTGCCGCAGTCCTCGCCCGAGGACGTCGCCGCGGCGGCCGACAAGGCGCGCGCGGCGCAGCGGGAATGGGCGAACTGGCCGGTCAAGCGCCGGTTGCAGGTCTTCGAGAAGGCCCATGAGCTGATTCTCTCCGAACTCGACACCATCGCGGACCTGATTCAGATCGGTTGCGGCAAGACCCGCCGGATGGCCATCGAGGAATCGTGCGATCCGGTGATGGTGATCAGCCACTACCTCAAACACGCCGAGCGGATCCTGAAGCCGATCCGGCGCGGCGGCGCGATGCCCATCATCTCCACCTCCACCGAACAGCATCGGCCCAAGGGCGTCGTCGCGGTGATCGCGCCCTGGAACTTCCCCTTCGCGATCTCGATCTCCGATTCGATCCCGGCCCTCATCGCCGGCAACGGCGTGGTGATCAAGCCGGACAACAAGACCGCGCTGTGCACGCTCTACGGCGTCGAACTTCTGCGCAAGGCGGGGCTGCCGCGCGATCTGATCCAGGTCGTCTGCGGTACCGGACCCGACGTCGGCCCCACCCTGATCGACCACAGCGATTTCGTGATGTTCACCGGCTCCACCGCCACCGGCCGCACCATCGGCGAGCGCGCGGGCCGCAACCTGATCAGCTGCAGCCTCGAACTCGGCGGCAAGAATCCGATGATCGTGCTGGAGGACGCCAACCTCGACGAGGTCATCCCGGGTGCGATCTTCGCGGTGTACGGCAACTCCGGCCAGGCGTGTATGCATATCGAGCGCATCTACGTGCACGATCGCGTCCACGACGAGTTCGTGCGCCGATTCGTCGCGGCGGCAGAGGAATTGGGGTCGAAGGCGGGTGCGTCGTACACCGCCGATCCGGAATTCGGCTCGCTGGTCTCGGTCGATCACATGCGGCGGGTGGCCTCCCACGTCGACGACGCCGTCGCCAAGGGTGCGACCGTGCTGACCGGCGGCAAGGCCCGCCCGGATATCGGCCCCGCGTTCTACGAGCCGACCGTGCTGACCGGTGTGACCCCCGAGATGGAGCACGCGACCGTCGAAACCTTCGGCCCGGTCGTCACCGTCTACCGCTACACCGACGAGAACGAGGCCGTCCGGCAGGCCAATGCCACCACCTACGGCCTCAACGCCAGCATCTGGAGTACGGATCTCGCTCGCGCCGAGAAGCTCGCCGACCGGCTCGAGGCGGGCAATGTCAATGTCAACGACGGGTTCGTCGCGACCTATTCGGCGAAGATGACGCCCTCGGGTGGCGTGAAGCAGTCCGGCGTCGGCACTCGGCACGGCGACGCGGGGCTGCTCAAGTACACCGATACGGTCAATGTCGGCGTGCAGAAGAAGCAGGTGCTCTCGGCGCGGGCGGGCATGCCGTTCGAGAAGCAGCTCAAGAGCACCCTGCTGACACTGCGTCTGAGCCGGCGGCTGCGCATTCGCTGACCGGCGCACCGGTACTCGAAGGGCCCGTTCGCCTCCCACGTCGAACGGGCCCTTCTCCTCCCCGCACCTCGTTGTGCCGGGCGTCTCGCGCCGATCGGGCGCTCCGGTCTACTTCACGCCGATCGGCTTGCCGAACAACGACGCGAAGGTCTCGCCGAAGGTCGAGGCCAGCATCTGGAAACCGTTGGGGTCCAGCAACAACCATCCGGCATCGGCGGTGTGGCACCCCGGCGCGACCGGCACGCCGTCGAGACGGTCGCGCAACCACAGCATCGCGGCACCGCCGCCGGAAATCTCGGTGGCCACGTGCTCGGCGAAGTGTTCCCGGGTGTATTGCACTGTGGCGGAAGGGTTTCGGCAGTAGGTGTCGACGAGGGTGTTCACCTGGCCGACCGGGATGATCTCGTCCGGATTGCCCTGCCAGATGTACATCGGCATATCCGGCACCGATTTGCCCATCCGAGTCTCGTCGAGCACGGCGGCCACCGCGGGCTGCTGCATCGGATCGCCCGGAACCCGCAGCATCCCTTTCAGATTCAGGAACGGCAGCAACGCGCTGACATATTGCACGCACAATCCGCTCTGCAGCGTGGTCAGGCCCTTGCCCAGCGGGTCCATATGCTCGTCGACGAAGCGGGCGAACTCCGGAAACTCGCGCGTCAGGCCCATCACCGCGGCCAGCACCAGGCCTGAGGTCGCCTGCCCGTTGGCCACGTTCAGCGTCGTGCCGAGATCTGCGGGCACACCGCCCTCGGCCGCGCCGACGATATTCAGATCCGGGGCGTAGCTGCCTTTCAGTTCGGCGGCGTGGCCGGTCGCGATCGCGCCGCCGGAGTAGCCGTAGAGGCCGATCCTGGTCTGCGGGCTCAACCGCATCGGCTCGAAGTCGCGGGCCGCGCGAATACCGTCGAGGGTGATCCGGCCGGCCAGCGGACCCGCCGCGTAGGCGTTGTTCGGTCCCTCGTGATCGGGGATCACCACCGCCCAGCCCTGCTGCAACGCCCCTTGGGCGATGACGAATTCGGCCGGGGCGACGATCTGGCCCAGGAACGGACCGGCCGAGAAGTGCTGGATCGCGTAGGACGGTGCGCAATAGCCGGCCAGGGAGTCCTCGGCGATCTGCATGGAGACCAGTTTGTCCGGCGCCGAACCACGTGGTTTCAGAACTGTCGCCACCGCCGGAATCGGTTGGTCGCGGCTGTCGTTCGATCGATAGGAGATCTGCCATGCGTCGACGTTGACCGGGATCAGCCCGAGATTGGCCACCCGCACCTGCCGCGCGGTGATGATCTCGCCGGGCTGTTTCGCCGCGACGATCTCCGCTGCGGGGTGGTAGAAGCCCGGATCCAGCTCGGGCGGAAGAGGTATCGGGGCCGCGGGTGCGACCGGCGCGGGTTCGGCGGTGGCGCTGGGCGGATGGGCCACCAGCGCCGCCGAGACGGTCAGCGCCGCCGCCGCGGCGAGTACGCGGGTCGTCCGGCGGATGCGGCGCGTCCAGGGTTCGGTCACACTCGGCTCCTTCGCTAATGCGAGACTGCTCCGTCTCACATGTGCAGCGAACTATGGCACAGGTGTGATCGCCGTCGCAAGAATTTCGGTCGGCCGCCGGTTGGTGTGGCTCGACGAGCTGCGGTTCGCCGTCAGGCCGATTCTTCGGTCGGCGTGGGCGCCCAGCGCTCGTCCACCTTCGCCAGCCGCCAGTAGGCGACCGCGACAACCCAGGCGAGGACGAACAATCCGACGATCGCGAATCCCGCGTTGTTGAGGTCGATACCGGCGATCCACTCCGCCACCGGACCGCCGAATCCGGTGTCGTCGTGCAGTACCTTGATCAGCTCGATCGAGCCGATGAACAGGGCCACCGCGATCGACAGGCCGGTGATGGCCAGGTTGTAGAAGATCTTGCGCACCGGATCGGAGAACGCCCAGTCGTAGGCGACGTTCATGAACAGACCGTCGACCGTGTCCATCACGCTCATCCCGGCCGCGAACAGCAGCGGCAGCACCACGATCGCGTACCAGGGCAGTCCCGCCGCCGCGCCGGATCCGGCCAGTGCGAGCAGCGCCACCTCGGTCGCGGTGTCGAAACCCAGGCCGAACAGCACACCGACCGGATAGACGTGCACCGGCCGCCCCACCATCCGCATCACCGGCGCCAACAGGCGTGCCAGGAATCCGCGCGAATCGAGCGCCGCCTCCAGCTCCGCGCGATCATATTGCCCGCTGTCGCGCAGCCGGCGGAACACCCGCCAGATACCTATCAGCGCAACCACATTGAGCAAACCGATCAGATACAGGAACGAGCCGGAGGCGACGGTGGAGATGGTGCCGAGGGTCTTGCGGGTCGAGGAGTCCTCGTCGACCAGTGTGCCCACCACGTGCGCACCGGCCACCACCAGCGCGGCGAGGACGAACACGATCGTGGAATGCCCCATCGCGAACCAGAATCCGACCGACTTGGGGCGTTTGCCGTCGCTCATCAGTTTGCGCGTGGTGTTGTCGATGGCGGCGATGTGGTCGGCGTCGAAGGCGTGACGCAGCCCGAAGGTGTAGGCGGTGATGCCCAGCCCGATACCGAAGACCTCGGTGCCGATGCGATAACCGTGCGGAGCGATCGCGCCGAACAACAGGCCGAATCCGATCAGATGCATCAGCGCGACCACGCCGAGCAGCACCCCGGCCTCCAGCCAGTCGCGCCGGGACCAGTCCCGCAGGACATCGCGAAGTAGACGGCGACGAGAGGACATGGGCCCCAACCCTTCTGGGGAACCCGCGTCCCCGTCCGTGCGCAGCGACGAAAGGGGTCTGGCTGACAGCATCGGCTGAACACAGTGGCGCGACCGCACCGGATTGGCACCGGTTTCCCGTTCCCATCGCGAGAACTCTGCGGACTATACCAACGAACGGCGTCCGGCCGGCCACGGTCATCGCAGGTCGCGACGACGGGGCGAGAGGATTTCCGAGCGATGAAATGTCGGGTATGCGCCCGTAAGCCCAGGAAATAGGGGAGACTCGGCGTAACAGAGTCTGTAGTGCGACGGCTGTGTGCCGGGTACCAGTTCCACAGGGTCAGCGTTTCAGCAATGCCGTTTCAGCAATGCCAGGGGAGCCTTCATGTCGCAGTCTTCTGCCGCGTACCCGAGTGTGGTGCCGGTCGGGGTGGATACCGCTCGTGCCAGTATCGCGCGCGTCTACGATGCCGCCCTGCACGGCAAGGACAACTTCGAAGTCGATCGTGAAGTGCTCGCGCAGGTGCGTGCCGTGGCCCCGCAGGTGAACGATCTGGCCTGGGCGAACCGGGACTTCCTGATCAGAGCGTGCCGCTTCCTGGCCGCGCAGGCCGGGATCGACCAGTATCTCGACCTGGGTTCGGGGCTGCCGACGGCGGAGAACACCCATCAGGTGGTGCAGCGGATCCGGCCCGAGGCCCGGGTGGTCTACGTCGACAACGATCCGATGGTGCTGGCGTACGCACGGGCGCTGCTCGAGGCGAATTCGCAGACCAGCATCGTCGCCTGCGACATCTTCCGCCCGCACGAAGTGCTCACCGATCCGACCGTGCGCGACGACCTCGACTTCTCCCGGCCGATGGCGCTCTTCCAGATCGGGACCCTGCAGCACTATCTCGATGACGACGCCCCGGCCCTGATGCAGACCTATATCGACGCGCTGCCCTCCGGTTCGTACGTGGCGATCGCGCATTTCTACGATCCGGAGGACTCCGGTCCGAGCGAACTGGCCCGCAAGATGGAGGACAGGTTCGTCCACAGCCCGATGGGCAGCGGGCGATTCCGCACCCGCGACCAGATTCAGGCCCTGTTCGGCGGACTGAAGATGATCGAACCGGGGCTCGTGCTGTGCGACGACTGGTGGCCGGACGGCCCGCGACTCACACCGTTGTCGGACGTGCGCCGGTGCATCCTGGGTGGAGTCGGTCGCAAGCCCTGAGTCAATACGCTCCCGCGGGTGCGCCCGGGGCGATGCCGTGATGCAGTTCGGCGACGTCCGGATGGGCCCGGATGCGTGATTTCCAGGCGTTGCGGCCGTAGGTGTCGAAAATCGGGTTGTCCGGGTCGGCCGTGACTCCGTGTGCGGCCGCGGCCAATTCGGGTGGCAGCGGCAGCAGCGGTATGCGGGCGTCCAGCGCCGGATTCAGGAAATACGGGACGGAGATACGGTCGGTGCCCGGTTCCGGGGCGAGTACGCGGTGACGGGTGGCACGTAGATAGCCGCCGCTGGCCACCTCGAGCAATTCGCCGATATTCACGATGAAGGCACCCGGTAGCGGCGGCGCGTCCACCCACTCCCCGGACGACAGTTCCACCTGCAGACCGTGCGAATCCGGTTCCACCAGAAGCAGCGTGAGCACACCGGAATCCTTGTGCGCGCCGACGCCCTGGGGATTGTCCGGGTTACCGGGATAGCGAACCACCTTGATCAGGGTGGCCGGGCGGTCGGCGAAGGCGGGATCGAAGAAGTTCTCCGGCGCACCCAGGGCCGCGGCCCAGTGCCGCAGCAGGGCACGCCCGACCCGGGCGAGAGATGCGTCCCAAACACGCAGTGCGGGACGGAGTTCCGGGAGCGCGGTCGGCCAGAGGTTGGGGCCCTGCAGTCGCCAGTACCCCTCCGCCCCGGCGATCGCCTCGGCCTCCGGCCCGATATCGATCTGCTCGCGCCAGTCGACCCGGCCGTTGGTCAGTTCGCCGCCGAGTCGCGAATAGCCGCGGAACTGCGGGCTGCGCAACTGACTGATCTCCTGCTTGGCCGGCTCCGGCAGCGCGAAGAACCGCCGGGCCAAGGCGAGCAGTTCTGCACCGCGCTCGGGTGCGACGCCGTGACCGACCAGATAGAAGAATCCGAATTCGTGTGTGGTCGCGCGTAATTCGCTGCGGAACCGCTGTGGATCGGCATCCGCGGTCGTCAGATCGAGTACCGGGAGTACGCGGTCGGTCATCGCACATCCTTATCCTCGTTCGCGGTCGATAATCCCCAGATCTACCGCATTCGCGCAGGTGTCGAAAGGGTTCGACTCGGCCGGAATGCAAATCGCTCCAAACCGAATCGTCGTGATTCAAAGGGGCGGCTTCGCAATTCACACCACCTAGGCTCGGCCGGGCCGACGCGCACCACCGTGCCGTCGTGCGCAGTGTCGAGAGGAATTACCTGATGTCCGGACGTATCCGCACCGCATTATCCGTATTCGCAGCCGGTACGGCTGCCGCTGTGCTGCTCACCGCCTGCGGCAGCGGAGGATCCGCCCACACCGAGAACGGGGTGACCTCGCTGCGGTATCTGGGCTGGACCGATCAGGTCACGCTTCCGGAGCTCGCGGAGAACCTCGGATTCTTCGACGGCAAGATCAAACTCGACTACGTCGGCAACACCATCAGCGGACCGCAGGAAATCCAGACCGCCGCGACCGGGCAGGTCGACTTCGGCGGGGCCTTCGCCGGTGCGGTCGCCAAACTGGCCGGCGCCGGGGCGCCCATCACCGCGGTGGTCAACTACTACGGGTCGGACGAAAAGTCCTTCCAGGGCTATTACACGCTCGACAACAGCCCGATTCGTTCGGCCGCCGATCTGGTCGGCAAGAAGGTCGGCGTGAATACGCTCGGTGGCCAGAACGAGGCCGATATCCACGATGCGTTGAAGAAGGCCGGACTGAGCGTCGAGCAGATCAAATCGGTGCAATTGGTGGCGCTGCCGCCGCCGAATATCGAACAGGCGCTGCGGCAAGGACAGATCGACGCCGCGGCATTGAACGGCCAGTTCCAGCAGCGTGCGGTGGCCAACGGCGGGGTGCGTCCGATCTTCACCGAACTCGACGAATATGGCGGTCCGATCAACGGCGGACCCTACGTCTTCCGCAACGACTTCATCGCGAAGAACCCCGACGTGGTCCGCGCCTTCACCACCGGCGTCGCGAAGGCGATCGAGTGGGAGCGCAGCACGCCGCGCGAGCAGGTGATCGCGAAATTCACCGAGATCATCAACGCCCGCCACCGCGCCGGTGAGGACACTTCGACGCTGAAATACTGGCTGTCCGTGGGCGTTCCGGCCCGCTACGGCAAGGTGTCGGACGAGGACTTCACCCGTTGGCAGAGCTGGCTCGAGGACACCGGGGCCATCGATCACAAGCTGGATCCGAGCAAGTTCTACACGAACAAGTTCAACTCGCTGCTGCAGTCCTCGGACGCGTCCGGAAAGTAGCGCGCACGCACGTCGTGCCCCGGCGGGTCGGTAAGAGGCGAGCCGACCCGCCGGTACGGCATCATCGGTGCCCATGAGCGACTCCGTGACCACCGGCGGCGCCCGCGGGCCGGCGCACCGCCGCATCCCGATGACCGGCCGCGATCCCGACGAACCCGGACGGGTGTCCTCACCGCTGGAGCTGCTGTTCGATCTGACCTTCGTGGTCGCGGTCGGCACCTCGGCGTCGTATTTCGCCGAGATGGTGGCCGACGGGCATGCGGGCAAGGCGGTGGTCGCCTTCGTGCTGGCGATGTTCGCCATCGTCAACGCCTGGATCAATTTCAGCTGGTTCGCCTCCGCGTTCGACACCGACGACTGGCTGTACCGCGTGCTCACCATGGTGGTGATGATCGGCGTCGTGGTCTTCGCCCTCGGCCTGCCCGCGATGTTCCATTCGGTCGACGTGGGCGATCACCTCGACGTGCGGGTGATGGTCGTCGGCTACATCGTGATGCGGATCGCGATGGTGCTGCAGTGGTGGCGCGCCGGACGGGAGTCGCCCCCCTTCCGGCACGTCGGCTACGGGAGTATCCGCTGGACGATCATCGCCCAAATCGGTTGGGTGATTATCGGATTCGTCCACATGCCGCTGCTCGTGGCCGGTGTGGGATGCGTGCTGCTCGGCGTGCTGGAACTGCTCGTACCGGTGCTGACCCAGGGCCGCGCGAGCGGCACCCCGTGGCATCCGCACCACGTCGCCGAACGCTACAGCCTGTTCGCCATCATCGCGCTCGGTGAGGGCGTGGTCGGCACGGTGGCCTCCTCGGGTGGGCTGCTCGGCGGCAGCGACGGTGCGAACTGGAGCGCCGACGCGATCGCGATCGTGGTCGCCGGTGTGGGCCTGACCTTCGGCATGTGGTGGGTGTACTTCACCACTCCGTTCGGCGAGATCCTCGTGCACCGCCGCAACCGCGGCTACCTGTTCGGATACGGCCACATCCCGCTCTACATGGGTATCGCCGGCGCCGGCGCGGGCCTGCACGTCGCGGGCCTGTCACTCGAGCACCACTCCCGTATCGGCCCGGTCGCGGTGGTCCTGGCCCTGGCGCTGCCGGTCGGCGTCTACCTGCTGATGGTCTACCTGCTGCACACGCTGCTGCTGTCGGCGCCCGACCCGTTCCACATCCTGCTGCTGACCCTCACGGCCGTGGTTCTGGCCGTCGCGGTCGTCCTGGCCGCGCTCGGCGTATCGATCTCCGTCTGCCTGCTGGTCGTGATGATCTCCCCGTTCATCACCGTGGTCGGCTACGAAACCATCGGCTACCGGCACCAGCGCGAGATGCTGGCGAATCTGGAGTGAGGACGGTACGCCCCGCGCTGCTGCCTCGGGCCCGTCGCCGGTCTACCGCGGTCCGGACGACCAATACGGCGTCTGCGGCTGCTGGGCCGAATTCTGCTGGGCCGAATTCTGCTGCGGCGGGCTCCACAGCGGGACGTCCTGCTTCTGCGGAGGCGACCACAGCGGCACATCCTGGTTCTGCGGCGGGGTCCACAGCGGCACATTCTGGTTCTGCGGAGGCGACCACAGCGGCACATCCTGGTTCTGCGGCGGGGTCCACAGCGGCACATTCTGGTTCTGCGGCGGCGTCCACATCGGCAGATCCTGGTTCTGCGGTGCCACCGGCACAGCACCACCCTGCCTCCGCCCGGACGCCTTGACCAGACTGACGACCAACAGAACCGCTCCCGCGATGAGGATGATGATCCCCAAGATCGCCATCAAGCCGATGAGTGCCACCACGAACAAAGTTGTAGCACAAGGAGTTCCGGTGGTCCCGGAAATGGGAAGCGAGCGCGCCCAGAGGATCGGGCCGTGGATGGTGAAGTCTCCCGAAACCGACCCCGATGCGCATCCGGCAAAGCAAGAGGCCCTGACCAGTGGATTGGTCAGGGCCTCTGCCGTGTCTCCACACACGAGTCGGGGTGACAGGATTTGAACCTGCGACCTCTTCGTCCCGAACGAAGCGCGCTACCAAGCTGCGCCACACCCCGTGAGTTGAGCCTGTCGTAGCTTACAGCAGGGGGGAGCGGATCATTAAATCCGCTGGTCAGCGGGCAGGCAGGGGGCGGATGGTGGAGAGGATGCGCTTGGCGGTTTCCTTGTCCACGGACTTGTCGACGCCGGTGTCGGCGGCGACGGTCATGACGAAGTTCCCGTTCTCGCTGGGGAAGGCGAAGGTGTAGACCGCGAAGGTCGTGGCGCAGCCGGGGGCCGGTGGCGGCGCGCTGCCGGTGGTCTCGACGAAGGCGCCGTGCAGCTGTCCGTCCAGCGAAACCATCGGCTGGGCTGGGGCCGGGGCGGCGACGGTGGCGTTCGACCAGCCGAACTTGGCCATCCGGGCCCCGATATCGGCGGCGGCCGCGGCCGGGTCCGCCTGAGGAGACATGGTGAGGAAGGCGTTGGTCCGGGTGTAGTTCGGGCAGTAGTTCTTGCCGTCCTGTGCCAAGCCGGCGATTTCCAGCGGATTCGATCCCGAACCCCAGGCGGCGGTACCGACCGGATCGACCTTCCACTCCGCGGGGGCGTCGTAGGCCGCACCGCGATCGAGGATCTGAACGACCTGGTAGCCCGGAACCATCGGCGGAGGCGCGGCGCCGGGCTGCGGCTTCGGCGCAGACTGCTGCGGCGCGGTCTGTTGCGGCCGCGACGGCGGTGGGGGAGGCTGGTTTTCGCTACTGAGCGCGCTGACCATGGACGGCTTGCCGGACCCCGCGGCGGCCGGCGAGTCGGAATGCCGGCTCGCGACCACCGCCACGGTCGCGCCGATCGCCACGACGACAAGCACTCCTATTACGCTGAGCAGCAGAGCCTTTCGCCGCCGGGGCGGCTGCTCGGCCGGTACCTGCAGCAGTGCGGTGTGCGGATGCTGGGCTGTCGGTGGCCCCCAGGACGCCTGCTGCGGTGCGGGGTGTGATCCGACCCCCAATTGCCAATCCGGCTCGGGGCGACCGCTACCCGGCGGCGCCGAGAACTGTTGCTGGGAGGGAGTATTCGCGCCCGGCATCGCGCTGCCCGGCCACGGCGGCATCCCGGTTTGGGCTCCGAAGGCGGTGGTGGGCGCATCGGATCCGCCCGGCCCCGAGGGTGCGCCCGGCGCACCGGAATTCCACTGCCCGCCGAAGGGATTCGGGTTGTGCGACCCGCCGGGCCCACCCGGGGTGCCGAAACCGTGCGGCGACGGAGCGAAGCCCGGCGGCGTGCCCGGCGAGGTCGGAGGAACGTCGGGATGGTGGGGCGCCGACCCCTCAGGCCCGATACGAGGCGCCTGGAAAGCGGTAGGGGCACCGGAATTCGGCTGACCGTTGCCGGAACCCGGGTCGGCATTCGGGCCGCGAGAGGCGTCTCCGCTCGCGCCGCCCTGCGGCGACCACGGATGGAGCGGCGCGGATTGCCCTCCGGCAGCGTTGTTCCCGTCGAACAGCGACCCGGACGACCGGCCCGCGTCCGGCGACGCGGGCTTCATAGGTTCGGCCGGAGAGCCGGATCGCCCGGGTTCGGCCGGGCCGCCGGGAGCCGTAGGCGCCGACCCGGGCCGGGCCCACGGAGACCCTTGTGACACAGGGAAATTCGCGCCCGGCACCCGCCGGATCGCCAGTGTCGGCGGGGTCTCGTTCGAGTCCGGAGTGGGTTCTCGTCGCGCGGTCGGGTCGTCGTTCCGCTCGAACCCACTGTTCACCGTGTACCCCTGCCTGATGTCGTGCCTCGGCACGCCACCCTAGCGCGCCACGGCCTCCGATTCCGAGACGCCATGGCCACTGTCGGCGACGGGGCCTTTCGGCGGGGCGGCGACCAGCGTCAGCAAGGTCGCCTCGGGGCGGCAGCAGAAGCGGTACGGCGCCCACGGCGAGGTGCCCAGACCGGCGGACACGTGCAGCCGCGTGTGCGCACCCCAGCGCGACGGCCCCTTCACCCGGGACCGATCGATACCGCAGTTGGTGACCAGCGCGCCGAATCCCGGCAGGCACAGCTGCCCGCCGTGGGTGTGGCCGGCCAGCACGAGGTCGTACCCGTCACCGGCGAACCGATCGAGCACCCGCGGTTCGGGCGAATGGGTGAGTCCGATGCTCAGATCGGCCAGGGGATTCGGCGAGCCGGCGACCGTGTCGTAGCGATCGCGAGCCAGGTGCGGGTCGTCGACGCCGGCCGTGGAGATCTTGATTCCGGCGACCTCGAGGTCGCGCCGCACATGCGTCAGATCCAGCCAGCCGCGTTCGGTGAACGCCGCGCGCAGATCCTGCCAGGGCAGCGGATCGCCGTGCACGCGCTTGTGGTTCTTGTCGAAGTACTTGAGCGGATTCTTCGGGACGGGCGCGAAGTAGTCGTTACTGCCGAACACGAAGATGCCCGGACGGGAGAGCAACGCCGTCAGCGACTGCACCACCGCGGGCACCGCCTTCGGATGCGCGAGATTGTCGCCGGTGTTGACGATCAGGTCCGGTTCCAGGGCGGCGAGTTCGCGAACCCAGGCTTGTTTGAGTTTCTGGCCGGGCGTCATGTGCAGGTCGCTGATGTGCAGCACACGCAGGCTCGACGAGCCCGGCTGCAGCACCGGCATCGTGGCCTCGCGCAGGACGAAGGCATTGCGTTCGATCAGCGAGGCATAGCCGATTCCGGCCACTGCGGTACCGGCGGCCGCGGCGGCGACCTTAGCTCCGGAGCCCAGCGCTGCTCGTCGAAGTGCGGGGGACGAGAATACGGGCATCAGCCCAGAATAGGCGACCACTGTGACGAATACCGAGTGTGATTCCGCACAGGCATCCGGTTTGTGGGGCGTAGCTGTGCCCGTCCACCCGGCTCGACACGCGGAAATGCGGTGGGAGGGTCCGCGCGCACCGGCTAGCGTGTGGCGCATGTCGGAACTCAAATCGAAGTTGCGCGCCGATCTGACCGCGGCGATGAAGGCCAAGGACACGTTGCGCCTCAGCACGCTGCGCATGCTGCTGGCGGCCGTGCAGAACGCCGAGGTCGCCGGTACCGAGGCGAAGGAGCTCTCCGATGCCGAGGTGATCGCGGTCCTCGGCAAGGAGGCGAAGAAGCGCAATGAGGCGGCCGTCGTCTACGAACAGAACGGTCGCGGCGAGCTGGCCGCCAACGAGCGCGCCGAGCAGGAGATCATCGACGAATATCTGCCGACACCGCTCACCGAAGCCGAGGTCGCCGACATCGCCGACACCGCCATCGCCGATGTGGCCGAGCAGCTCGGCGAGCGTCCGGGCATGAAGCAGATGGGCCAGGTCATGAAGGTCGCGACGGCGCTGGCCGCGGGGCGGGCGGACGGCTCGCGGATCTCGGCCGCGGTCAAAGCCCGGTTGTAGCTTCACCGGACAAAGCAGGAGGCCGGCGAATGTGTCGCACATTCGCCGGCCTCTCGCGTATCGCTACCGGGGGATCGGAATCGGAATCGGTGGCAGCCTCGGTATCTGCGGCAGACCCGGGAGCATCGGCGGCGCGGGCGGCGGTCCGGGGCGCGGAATCTCCCGCTGGGTGCCGTCGCTGACGAGCACTGTGATCACCGATCCGGGAATGGCCGAGCCGTTCGGCGTCGTAGCGGTGACCGTCCCCTTCGCCGCCGACCCGGGCGTGGTGACCGTCGACACCTGGAAGCCGGCGCCGATGAGCACCGAGCGGGCCTCGGACTCCGACATACCGTTCACATCCGGAATCTGCGCGTTGTTCGAGCCGCGCACGTATTTGTCGTCCAGCGGCGGCAATGCGGGCGGCGGGAATTTGTCGAGTACCGGCTTGATACCGCCGAACCAGCTGCGAGCCGGTTCGTTACCACCGTAGAGGTTGCCGTCACCGCAGGTACGCAGCGGGAACGAGCAGATCTCGCCGGGCGTCGGGGAGTCGCCGTAGATGTAGGCGGCGCCGGCCATCGAATTGGTGAAGCCGAGGAATGCCGAGGACCGGTGGGTTTCGGTGGTTCCCGTCTTGGCCGAGACCGGGGCGTTCCAGCCCACCGCATGTGCGGAACCGGCCGCGGTACCGCCCACGGCGTCCTGGCTCAGCGCATTGGCCAGCGTATTCGCCAGCCCGGGCTCGACGACCTGTTCACAGGCCTGCTGGGTGAGTGGCACCTGCTTACCGTCGCGGTCGATCACCTCGGCGATCGGCGAGGGCGGGCACCACTTTCCGCCGGAGGCCAGCGTCGCGGCGACATTGGACAATTCCAGCGGATTGATCGCGACCGGGCCCAGGGTGAACGAGCCCAGATTCTGCTGTTTGATCATGTCCGCCAGGCTCTGATTGCCGTGGCCGGAAGTGCCCGCTTCGGTGTAGGAACGCATCCCGAGCCGTACCGCCATATCGACCGTCGGTGTCACGCCGACGTCCTGAATGAGCTTGACGAACGCGGTATTCGGTGACTGCGCCAACGCCTCGGTCACCGACTCCGGAGATCTGTAATTGCCGACGTTCTTCACGCAATAGGTGGCGGGCGGACAGCCCGGGGCGCCACCGTTACCCATACCCTTCGCGGCGAAGAACGAGGGCACATCCAGCTGCGCGCTGGTGCCGAGGCCCTTCTCCATCGCGGCGGCCGTGGTGAAGATCTTGAAAATCGATCCGGCGCCGTCACCGACCATCGAATACGGCTGCGGTTGGACGGTTTGATGTGCGCCCTGATCCAGACCGTAGGTGCGGCTCGAGGTCATCGCCAGGATGTGATGGGAGTCCTGGCCGGGAGCGATGATGCTCATGACCTCGGCGATATTCTCCAGATTCGGATCGGTGTTCGCCGTGACGGCGGCCTTGACCGAATTCTGCACCGCCGGATCCAAGGTGGTGCGGATCAGATATCCGCCCTTGTCCATCTGATCCTTGCTGATGCCGGAATTGGCCAGGTACTGCAGCGCGTAATCACAGAAATATCCCCGGTCACCTGCGGCGATGCATCCGCGCGGCAGGCCCTTGGGCTCCGGCAGCACACCCAGCGGCTGTTCCTTCGCGGCCCGGAATTCGTCGGCCCTGCTCGGAATGTTCTGGATCAGGGTGTCCAGCACGGTATTACGCCGCTCCAACACGCCCTTGGGGTTGGTGTACGGGTTGAGTTTGGAGCTGGACTGGACCATGCCGGCGAGCATGGCGGCCTGCGCGACCTTCAAATCCTTGGCGTCGACGCCGAAATAGGTCTGCGCGGCGTCCTGAATGCCGTAGGACCCGTTGCCGAACGGCACCAGATTCAGATAGCGGGTGAGGATCTCGTCCTTGGTGAGTTCTTTCTCCAAGGTCAGCGCCATCCGGATTTCGCGCAGTTTACGGGCCGGCGTGGTTTCGATGGCGGCACGGCGTTCGGCGTCGGTTTTCGCGACCACCAGCAGCTGGAAGTTCTTCACGTACTGCTGGTCGATGGTCGAGGCGCCCTGCTGGACTTCACCGCTCGAGGTGTTGGTCAGGAATGCGCGCAGCGTGCCCTGCCAGTCGACGCCGCCGTGTTCGGCGAAGCGTTTGTCCTCGATGGAGACGATCGCCAACTTCATATCGTTGGAGATCTTGTCGCTGGGGACCTCGAAACGTCTCTGCTCGTACAGCCACGCGATGGGGGCTCCGGTCGCATCGACCATCGTCGACACCGCCGGTGCGGTGCCCTCCACCAATTCCGCGGAAACGTTGTCCACGGCATCGGCTGCGCGGTTCGACAGGTACCCGAAGCCGCCGGCGAGCGGGAACAGCAATCCGGCGACGAGTACGGCCGCTAGGACGCAGGCGCCGGCGAGCCTCGCGAGCGATTGTGAGATCGGCACGCGCCCCAGCCTAATTGGCCCGCCGTCACACGCGCGGTGCGCGGTCGGCGGCGCGCCATGACGCCTGGTCGCGCGGCCTCCGCAGGGACGGGCGTACCAGAAATTACGGGCACGGTCTTGCGCTGGGCCCATACCTTTACCTAGATTGAGAACCCAGTGTGATAGAGCTAACACTCAAAGTGGAATGTGGTGCGGAGCGCAGCGGGGTTGGGTTGCTGTGGGCTGCACGCGATTCCGGAGCGCCGTTGACCCGGTGTTCGGACTGCAAAGGGGCACACCAAATGCACATGACTACCCCCATCGCTCGATTGGACGTGGAGCAGGCCGAAGCGAGAATCGCCTGGGTGTCCCAGGCCCGATGCAAGGAAGTGGATCCCGACCAGTTGTTCGTGCGTGGTGCCGCCCAGCGCAAGGCGGCCACCATCTGTCGGCACTGCCCGGTGCTCATGGAGTGCGGTGCCGACGCCCTCGACAATCGAGTCGAATTCGGTGTGTGGGGTGGGATGACGGAGCGGCAGCGGCGTGCGCTGCTCAAGCAGCATCCCGAGGTGACCTCCTGGGCGGACTTCTTCCGCGCCCAGCGTCAGCAGAAGGTCGCGATGTAGTCGAGTAGTCGTACGGTCCGAGTCCGCGGGTGCGGGCTCGGACCGTTTTTCGCCCGATGACGTGCGGAATCGGGGCCGCACGTCATCACCATTGGAGAATTCAGGCCGCGCCGGATCCGGCGAGCTGTTCGCCGACTGCACGCAACGCGTCCAGATCGGACACCTCGAACGGCAGCGCGGTCACCGTCACGATCGGCACCCGCGGATGGGCGCCGGTGAAGCGGTGCAGCAGATGTTGTTCGCGTTTGGCCGTGACCGCGCGATGGGCGTGGATGCGCAGGATGTCGGCGGTCAGCGTCGCGGGATCGGTGGCGGCGTCCGCGGCGGCCACGGCCTCCTTCGAGGTGCCGTCGGAGGCGCTGCCCGGGCCGGTGCTCAGCCGGTCCGCGGCGGCGGTCGCCTGAGCCGAGGAGAGGGTGCACAGCACCGGATGGGTGCGATTGAGAACCAGCCCGGCCAGCGGCATTCCGTCGGTGGAGAGCCGATCCACGAAGAACGACGCCTCGCGCAGCGCGTCCGGCTCGGCCGCGGCGACCACCACGAAATGGGTTCCGGGCCGCGAGAGCATGGCGTAGGTGCGTTCGGCGCGGTCCTGGAAGCCGCCGAACATCGACTCCAGGGACTGCAGGAACAGCGACGCGTCCTTGAGCATCTGCCCGCCCACGACCGTGGACACCCCGCGCACGGCGAGGCTCATCGCGCCGGTGACGAAGCGGCCCACGCCGCGGCCGGGCGCCATGATGACGCGGATCATCCGGCCGTTGAGGAAATTGCCGAGCCGCTTGGGCGCGTCGAGGAAGTCCAGGGCGTTGCGCGAGGGCGGGGTGTCCACGACGACCAGATCCCACTCGCGCTTGGCGACCAGCTGGCCCAGCTTCTCCATCGCCATGTACTCCTGCGTTCCGCCGAAGGAGGAGGCGACGGTCTGATAGAAGGGGTTGGCGAAGATCTGCTCGGCCTTGTCCGGGCTGGTGTGCTCGAGCACCATGTCGTCGAAGGTGCGGCGCATGTTGAGCATCATCGCGTACAGCTCACCCTTGGCCGTCTCGGGCAGTTGGACGCGCTGAGGAGCGTTGCCGAGGTCGCTGACGCCCAGGGACTGGGCCAGCCGCCGCGCCGGGTCGATGGTCAGCACCACGACCTTGCGGCCCTGTTCGGCCGCGCGCAGGGCGATCGCCGCGGCGGTGGTGGTCTTGCCGACCCCGCCGGAGCCGCAGCACACCACCACCCGGGCGGTCGGGTCGGCGATGACGGCCTCGACATCCAGCAGCGGAGTCGCCGGCGGGATCAGCGGGCTCGGATGGCTCATCAGCGGACTCCCTGCGCGCTCAGATGTTCGGCCAGTTCGTACAGTCCGCCCAGGTCCATACCGTCGGGCAGCGCCGGCAGATACAAGCGGCTGATATCCACCTTCGCCAGTTCGGCGGAGCTGTCGTCCTGGGCCTGCAGGGTGGCCGAATGTTCCACGGCCTCCTGGATCAGGCCCTGGAAGTCGTTGTCGTCCACCGTGATTCCGGCCTCGGCCAGCCCCGCGCGGACGGCGTCCAGATCGAGGTCGCCGGTGGCGACGCGGGCGCGCACCGGGGCGGGGAGAAAGCCCTCGGTGGCGCGATTGACGATGACCGTACCGATCCGGAAATCCGATTCGGTCAACTCGGCGATCGCATCCGCGGTCTCCTGTACCGGCAGCGCCTCGAGCAGGGTCACCAGGTGGACGACGGTCTGCTCGGAATGCAGCAGCGCCGCCACGCCCTCGGCCTGCCCGGCGATCGGCCCGCCCTTGGCGACCTCGGCCATGGCCTTGGTGACGTCGAGGAATCCGGCGATGCGACCGGTCGGCGGGGCGTCGACCACGATCTCGTCGTAGACGCGCTCACCGGATTTGTCGGTGCGGACCGCGCATTCCTTGATCTTGCCGGTCAGTATCACGTCGCGCAGACCCGGAGCGATGGTCGTGACGAATTCGATGGCACCCATCCGGCGCATCGCCCGGCCCGCGAAGCCGAGGTTGTAGAACATGTCGAGATATTCGAGGAAGGCGTGTTCGATATCGAGGGCCAGCGCCATCACCTCGCCACCACCGTCGGCGGTGGCGATCTTGGTTTCGGTCGGCGGCAGCGGCGGCAGGTCGAACAATTGGGCAATCGACTGGCGGCCCTCCACCTCGACCAGCAGCACCCGGCGCCCGCCGGCGGCCAATGCGAGCGCCAAAGCGCCTGCGACCGTAGATTTTCCGGTCCCGCCCTTGCCGGACACGTAATGCAGCCGCGCTTTGTCGGCTCGGTCCGGCCACCCTAATTTCAGTCCCGGCTCTTGCGAAACGGGTACTGCTGTCGGTACTCCCACGCTCGCGAGCCTATAACCCGTTACGAAACAGCGACCAGAGGATCGCCCTACTGTCTCGTAGGCCACAGCGCACTTCCGTGCGAGCCGGAAATGTGCTGATCGGTTCGCGACGAGTCGCTCGGCCGCACATTTCACCGTCGGTTCACCCAGTACGCTTCTGCGACATGAGCGATGTGACGGTGTGGGAATACGCGACGGTGCCGCTGTTGACGCATGCGACCAAACAGATTCTGGATCAGTGGGGCGCCGACGGCTGGGAACTGGTCACGGTGCTGCCGGGGCCGACCGGTGAGCAGCACGTGGCCTACCTGAAGCGGCCCAAGCAGTGACGGCCGGCACCGACTGGCGGGCCAACCTCGAACGGCTCGGTCTCACCCTGCCGCCGGTCGCGGCTCCGGCGGGCGCCTACATTCCGGCCGTGCGCAGCGGTTCGCTGGTCTACACCGCCGGCCAGCTGCCGTTCGTCGACGGCGCGCTGTCGGCGACCGGCAAGGTGGGTGCCGACGTGAGCGTCGATGACGCCGCGCGTGCGGCCGGGCTGTGCGCGTTGAACGCGCTGGCCGCGGTCCACGATCTGGTCGGTCTGGACACGGTCGTGCGAATCGTGAAGGTGGTGGGATTCGTCGCCTCCGCGCCGGGTTTCACCGATCAGCCGCTGGTGATCAACGGCGCGTCCGAGCTGCTGGGCGAGGTCTTCGGCGCGGCGGGCGTGCACGCCCGGTCCGCGGTCGGCGTTTTCGAGTTGCCCAAGAACACTCCGGTTGAGGTGGAGCTGATCGCCGAAGTGCGGTAGGCAAGGGAGATGACCCTCACTCATCCCGCGTACGGACAACTGCGGCCGGTCACCGGGACCGCGTCGGTGCTGTTGGCCGACAATCCGAACCAGATGACCCTGGAGGGTACGAACACCTGGATTCTGCGGGCGCCGGATCGGTCCGACTGTGTCGTGATCGATCCGGGGCCCAAGGACAAGGCGCACAGCGAGGCGATCGCCCGCGCCACCGACGGCAATATCGCGCTGACGCTGATCACCCATCACCATCACGACCACACGGGCGGCATCGATCGGCTGGTGAAGCTGACCGGAACGCCGGTACGGGCGATGGATCCGAAATATCTGTCCGGTTCCTCGGCGCCGCTCACCGACGGCGAGGTGGTCGAGGCGGCCGGGCTGCGCCTGACGGTGCTGGGCACCCCGGGGCACACCCAGGATTCGGTCAGTTTGCTGCTCGACGACGCGCTGATCACCGGCGATACCGTGCTCGGCAGCGGTACGACGGTGCTGGAATCGCGGGACGGCGCACTCGGCGACTATCTCGACTCGCTCGCGCTGCTCGCCCGGCACGCCCCGGGCCGTGCGCTACTCCCGGCGCACGGCCCCGACCACCCGCAAGCCGAGCCGGTGATCGGTTACTACATCGAGCATCGGCATCAGCGCCTGGACCAGGTGCGGGCGGCCTTGCGCGAACTGGGTGAGAACGCGACACCGCTGCAGATCGTGGCGAAGGTCTACGCCGATGTGGACAAACGGCTGTGGCCGGCCGCGCGCAGCTCGGTCAAGGCCCAGCTCGCCTATCTGCGCGGCCGGAACTGAGCCGGATGCGCCGGAGCGCGGTGGGAAATCCCTACCGCGCCCGGCGAGCCAGCCGCTCCGAATCGGAGATCAGCACGCTCTTACCCTCGAGCCGCAGCCATCCGCGGTGGGCGAAATCGGCCAGGGCCTTGTTCACCGTCTCGCGCGAGGCGCCGACCAGCTGGGCGATCTCTTCCTGGGTGAGGTCGTGGGTGACCCGCAGGGCACCGGCCTCCTGAGTGCCGAACCGCTGCGCGAGCTGCAGCAGCGCCTTGGCGACTCGACCCGGGACATCGGTGAAGATCAGGTCGGCCAGGTTGTTGTTGGTACGCCGCAGGCGACGGGCGAGCACCCGCAGCAACTGTTCGGCGATCTCCGGCCGCTGGTCGATCCACGCCTTGAGCGCATCGCGATCCATGGTCACCGCACGCACCTCGGTCACCGTGGTGGCCGTGGAGGTACGCGGGCCCGGGTCGAAGATCGACAGCTCGCCGAACATGTCCGACGGGCCCATGATGGTCAGCAGGTTCTCGCGCCCGTCCGGGGAACGGCGGCCGATCTTCACCTTGCCCGACGTGATGATGTACAGCCGATCGCCGGGCTCGCCCTCGTTGAAAATGACATGGCCACGTGGAAAATCCACAGGCTGAAGCTGTTTGGCGAGAGCAGCCACCGCGGTGGGCTCGACGCCTTGGAAGATGCCTGCTCTGGCGAGGGCCTCGTCCACGAATGTGCTCCTTATGGGAATTGACGTTGCTTACTGCGGCGTCAGCGGGTCCCTACGTGGTACGCAGGCTGCCGCCTGGCTCGGCGTCGCTCGCCACAGTGCTGGACCGAAGCGTTCGGCCGACAGTGCAGTCTACTTGCCATCCACGCAGCGTAGTGACAGACACCACGTAACGTGCGGTTTGTGAACGGGCGCGGCGTCGCGGAAAGTTCCCGGGCTCGGGTATTCGCGGGTCGGGGCGGCGGTATCGCCGGACGGCGGAATCGGGTCAGCTGGCCTGGGCGACGTCCAATTCGTCGCGATTACGGCGGCGGCCTCCGGAGCCGGCGTGTGCGGGCACGCCCAACTTGGCCAGCTCGTTGACCTCGGCATTGCTGGCCCTGTCCAGATATTGCTGGACCTCTTCACCCGGTTCGAGCAGCTTGCGCAGGCGGTTTTCGACACGTTCCATGAACAGTGCGAAAAGCATCAACACCACCGGGAAGAGCACCACAGCGAGTCCTTGCATACGGGTGAGTAAACACGGAGAAGGTCTCAGATGGAACACGGGGATTGTTCGCGATCGCGCTCACGTCGGTGCGGTTCCGTATGGTGGACGAGTGCGTGAACCCAGATCCACCGCCGTGAACGGGCACGAGACGGCCGCGACGGCCATCGATGCGGCGTCGGTCACATCGACCGAATCGAGTTCTGCGGCTCGAAAAAAATCTCCGCAGAAATCCGCGCGTGCGAACTCGAAACCGGCCGGCCGATTCGCCGACGAAACCCGGCTGGGTCTGGTACGCCGCGCCCGGCGGATGAATCGCACACTGGCGCTGGCATTTCCCGACGCGCACTGCGAACTGGATTTCACCACCCCGCTCGAATTGGCCGTTGCCACAATCCTTTCCGCGCAATGCACCGACGTCCGGGTGAATCTGACGACGCCGGCATTGTTCGCCCGGTACCGCGACGCCGAGGCCTATGCCGCGGCCGACCGCACGGAACTCGAGGAATACATCCGGCCCACCGGCTTCTACCGCAACAAGACGAGTTCGCTGATCGGGCTGGGACAGGCACTGGTGGAACAGCACGACGGCGTGCTGCCGCACACGATGTCCGAATTGGTGAAATTGCCGGGAATCGGGCGCAAGACCGCCAATGTCATCCTCGGCAACGCCTTCGATGTGCCGGGAATCACTGTCGACACCCATTTCTCGCGGCTGGTGCAGCGATGGAAATGGACCACCGAGGACGATCCGGTCAAGATCGAACACGCCGTCGGCGAACTGATCGAGCGCAAGGAATGGACGATGCTCTCGCATCGGGTGATCTTCCACGGCCGTCGCGTCTGCCATTCCCGTAAACCGGCGTGCGGCGCCTGCCTGCTGGCCAAGGATTGCCCCTCGTTCGGAATCGGCCCGACCGACCCCGTGACGGCCGCCGCACTGGTGAAGGGACCCGAGGCCGAGCATCTGCTCGAATTGGTGGGCCGGTGAAATCGGTCCCGACGGCGTGGCGATGGGCGTTCGTCATTCTCATAGCGGTGGTAGCGCTCGCGGTCGCGGTCTGGCCGCGCGGCGACGATCGCGGTCCGTCCGTCACCACCACCGCGGTCCAGGGTGGGCCGGCTTCGGTGTCCGACGGGCAGCGTGCCGCGGCGGCACTGGCCGATTGCCCGCGCCCGGGTGATCCGACGGGGCGGCCACCGACGCCTGCCGCCGGGCCGTTGGCCGGAATCACCCTCGAATGTCTGGCCGACGGACGTCCGGTCGACCTCGGCGAGGCGTTGGCCGGCCGTCCGGCGCTGGTGAATCTGTGGGCCTACTGGTGTGAGCCGTGCGCGCGGGAACTGCCCGCGCTGCAGCAATTCTCGGCCCGCGCGGGTAGCGCGCTTACCGTCATGACCGTGCACAGCGATCCCGACGAGGGCAAGGCGATGGCCCGGTTGCGCGACCTCGACGTGCATCTGCCGGGTGCACAGGACGGCGCCGGAAAGGTGCGTACGGCGGTGCGGGCGCCGGCCGTCCTGCCGGTCTCGGTCCTGGTCCGCGCCGACGGTTCGATCGCGAAGGTGGTGGTCCGGCCGTTCGATACCGCCGACGATGTCGCCGCCACCGTCGCGCAGGAATTGGGGGTGCGGGTGTGAGCGGACACGGCCCGAGGACAGGCGAGGGATTGATCCGGTACGACCGGTACGGACCGGACGCGGAGGCAGTACGCACAACCGTGGAGGACCGCGTCCGTGCCCGATAGCTCCGAGATGAACGACAATTCGACAACTGAGGACCGGCCGCACCTGCTCGCCACCGACATCCCGGACTGGTTGCGCGGAGTCGCCGAACACGAACCGGCCGATCCGACAGGCGTGAATCAAGTGCTCAAACGCACCGCCGGCAAGGTGGCCGCGGCCGCCCTGCGCCCCCGCGAGGCCGCCGTCCTCGTCTTGTTCGGCGGCTCCCCGGAGTCCGATCCGGCTGCGCGCGGCGGTCTCCCGGCCGACGCCGACGTGTTGCTGACCCAGCGCGCCGCCACCCTGCGGCAACACCGCGGGCAGGTCGCCTTTCCCGGCGGCGGGGTGGAACCGGGTGACGACGGTCCCATCGGCACCGCACTGCGCGAAGCGCGCGAGGAGACCGGTCTCGACCCCGTGGGTGTGGAACCGTTCGCCGTCCTGCCCAAGATCTTCGTCCCACCGTCCCGGTTCGACGTCACGCCCGTGGTCGCGTATTGGCGCACGCCCGGGGAGGTGGGGGTGGTCAGCGAAACCGAAGCCGCCCGCGTGGTGCGGGTGCCGCTGGCGGATCTGATCGACCCGGCGAACCGATTCGTCGTTCGCCATCCCCTGGGGTACATGGGCCCGGCCTTCGCGGTCGATGGCATGCTCGTCTGGGGTTTCACCGCCGGTGTGCTCGCCGGTCTGCTTGCGGTATCGGGATGGGAGCGGGACTGGGATCACCACGACGTGCGTGATCTGCAGACTTCGCTCGCGGCAGTGGGGATGACGTTATGAGTAGTTCCGGGTGGCTCGACCTCGCGGTCGTCATCATCGCGCTACTGGCCGCCACCTCGGGGTGGAGACAGGGTGCGGTGGCCTCGGCGCTCGGATTTCTCGGTGTGGTGCTCGGCGCGGTGGCCGGCATCCTGATCGCGCCGCACATCCTGCAGCACATCAGCGAGGGCCGTAAGCGCGTCCTGGTGGGCGTCGTGCTCATCGTCGCGCTGGTGATCGTCGGCGAGGTGGCGGGCATGGTGCTCGGCCGCGCGGCGCGCAGCGGTATGCGGCATCCGTTCACCCGCAGTATCGACAGTGTGGTGGGTGCGGCGCTGCAGTGTGTGGCCGTGCTGGTCACCGCCTGGCTGCTGGCGTTGCCGCTGGCATCGTCGTCCCAGCCGGGTATCGCGGCCGCGGTCAACGGCTCCCGGGTGCTCGCCGACGTGAACCAGGTCGCGCCGAACTGGCTGCGCCGGGTGCCGAACGAATTCTCCAAACTGCTCAACACCTCGGGCCTGCCGGAGGTGATCGGCCCGTTCGGCCGTGCGCCGATCGCCGCGGTCGAGCCGCCGGATCCGAGCGTTCTCGACACGCCCGTCGCTCTGAATCTTCAGCACAGCGTGTTGCGGGTGAACGGTGTCGCGCCGAGTTGCCAGCGCGCGCTGGAGGGTTCCGGATTCGTCGTGGCGCCCGAGCGCGTCATGACCAATGCGCACGTGGTCGCGGGCACCTCCACCGTGCAGGTCGACACCGCGCGCGGTCGCCTGGACGCGACGGTCGTGCTGTTCGATCCGTCCAAGGACGTCGCCATCCTGGCCGTTCCCGGACTCAACGCGCCGGTGATCCCGCTCGCGCCCTCGCCCGGAAAATCCGGCCAGAGTTCGATCGTCCTCGGCTACCCCGGCGGTGGCCCCTACACCGCCAGCGCGGCCCGGGTGCGCGAGACGCTCGAACTGACCGGTCCCGACATCTACAAGAGCAACACCGTCGAACGGCAGGTCTACACCGTGCGCGGCCGGGTCCGCGCCGGCAATTCCGGTGGCCCGCTGGTCGACACCGACGGTGAGGTGCTGGGCGTGGTCTTCGGCGCGGCGGTCACCGACGACGACACCGGCTACGTACTCACCTTGAAGGAGGTCGAATCCGATCTGGAGGCCGCGTCGAATTCGACCTCGCCCGTCGGCACCGGTGACTGCGTCCTGAGCTGAGGATCCGCTCGCGTCAGGCGTATTGCGCGGTGGCCGGGTCGCCCAGCAGTTTCGACAGTTCCGTCGTGACGGCGTCCGGATTCTCCTGGTGGGCGAAGTGCCCCGCCGCCGGAATCGTGACCACGCGGCGGCCGGGCGCGAGTTTGCCGGCGCCGCGCACGGTGGATTCGAGCATGTAGGGGTCGGCGTCGCCGCGCAGGATGAGCGTCGGCACGCGGACGGGTTCGCGCATCGCCGCCAGGAAGCGGCGGCCGTCGGGACGCCACTGACTGCGGAAGGCCCAGCGCTGATACTCCAGGGCACAGTGCGCCGCGCCGGGTATCCGGATCGCCGAGCGCATGCGCTGGGCGGTGTCGACGAACTCCGTGGTGCCCGCCCACCGCGGCGCGACCCGCTCGCGCACGAGACGTTCGATTTCGAATCCGTCCTGGCGGGTCAGCCGGCGCTCGCCGTACCGCGGCAGCTGGTACCGCAGGAAATTCGGCAGATAGGCGGCACGCTGGCGACGATCGCGCAGCACGGCCCGTTTCAACGCCACCGGATGCGGTGACGCGATCAGCGCGATCGACCGCACCACCCGCGGATGCAGCACCGCGGTCGCCCAGCACACCAGCCCGCCCTCGGCATGGCCGACCAGGGTGGCGTCGGTATGTCCGAGCGCCCGCACCAGGCCGGCGATATCACCGGCCAGCGTCCAGCCGTCGTAGCCACGCGGAGGTTTGTCGGAATCGCCGTACCCGCGCAGATCGACCGCGACCGCGCGATAGCCGGCCCGGGTGAGGCCGGTCAGCTGATGCCGCCACGACCACCAGAAATCGCCGAAGCCGTGCAGCAGGACGACCAGCGGCCGCGCGGGGTCGCCCACCGCATCGTCGGCGCCGCCCTCGGCGATGTGGAAGCGGATGCCGTTGGCGTGCACGTCGCGGTGCGTCCACGGGCCGTCGAAGCGGACGCTGGACGGATCGGGAAGCGGATTCGACGACACGCCGAAAGCGTAATCGCCGGACTATGCGGTCGGCTTGCCGGCCGGGCCGTCGGCGTGTGAGCCGAAGCCGTGCGGCAGCACCGTCCGGGTTTCCTTGAGCGATTCGATCGTCTTCTCCGGCGCGCGCAGTTTGCGGACCTTCCGGTAGCCGAGCAGCGCCAGCACCGCCACCACGACGATCATCAGCACGAAGACGATCAGGAACGCCGCCCACCGGTACAGCCACACATCCAGCAGCTCGGCGAGGAAAAAGAAGAAGAAGAACGACGAGAACAGCAGCACCGTCAGCGCGCCGATGAAGAAGACGCTGCCCTGCAGGCCCTTCTTGATCTCGCCGGTCACCTCGGCCTTGGCCAGCTCCACCTCGGCGCGGACCAGCGTCGACATCTGCTCGGCGGCGTCGCGCACCAGATCCCCGACGCTGGCATTCGCGGTGGTATCGACCTCGGACAGCGGAATCGAGGTGATGGTCCGGTTTCGGCCCGCGTCGTTACCGCCGTTTGTGAAGCTCAATTGCTCGACCCTTCTCCATGTCCCGGTGCTGTCCGGCCTTCACTCGTATTCGGTGGCCGCACTCGCGTCTCGCCGCGCCTGATGCGCCCGCCCACGCCGCAACAGTAGCGCCGAACCGAGCAGAGAGGCCGCCAAGGACGTCATCAACACGGCGGCCTTCGCCAGTTCGGTCGCGGCCCGGTCGGGCAACGCGAGTTCTGCCACCAAGAGGCTAACGGTGAAACCGATCCCGCCCAGTACCGACAGGGCCGACATATCCCGATTGCCGAGACCGGCGGGCCGGCTGGCGATTCCGAACCGGATCGCCAGCCAGCTCGAGCCGAAGATGCCCACGGTCTTGCCGATCAGCAGTCCGGCGATGATCGCCAGCGACAGCCGCGAGGTGAACATCTCGCCGAAAACCTTGGTGGACAACGGAACTCCGGAGGCGAACAGCGCGAACAACGGGACGCACACGCCCGCGGAGATCGGTTGGAACAGATGCTCGAGCCGGGCCGCCGGTGCCTCGTCCTCCTCCGGATCCGGGCGTACCCGGGTCAGCAGCCCGCAGATCACCCCCGCCAGCGTGGGATGAATACCCGCCTCGTGCAGGGCGTACCACGCCAGCAGCGCCAGCGGCACATACACCAGCGGGGTACGAATACGCAGCCGCTGCGCCACGGCCCAGCCCGCGAAGCAGGCGGCCGCGCCGGCCAGCCAGCCGACGGCCACCGTGGTGGTGAACAGCACCGCGATCAAGACGATCGCCATGAGATCGTCGACGACGGCCAGGCTGAGCAGAAACACCCTCGCCCCGGCCGGAATTCGCGAGCCGGTCATGGCCAGCACCGCCAGCGCGAAGGCGATATCGGTCGCCACCGGAATCGCCCAGCCGCGATCCATCCCCGGCACACCCCAGCCGACGGTGAAGGCGATCACCGCCGGGGTGATCACGCCGCCCACCGCGGCCACCACCGGGAGCGTGGCCCGTTTGCGATCGGCCAGCTCACCGACGACGAGTTCGCGTTTGAGCTCGAGCCCCGCGACGAAGAAGAACACCGCGAGCAGACCGTCCTCGGTCCAATCGCCCAGAGTGAGGTCCAGATGCAGCGGCGGGATCGCGAGGGGCGTGTCCACCATCGCGAAATAGCTGTCGCGCCACGGAGAGTTGGCCCACAGCAGCGCGACCGCCGCGGCGACGAGCAGCAATGCGCCGCCGACGGTTTCGGTGCGGAGATAACGAGCGAGCTCGGAGCGCAGCGCGACGATCACGGAGATCCTTTCGGGAGCGGACGGCGACTGCGGCGGGCACTCCCGCAACGGGCTCACCAACCACACGCCGACCAGACTTCCCGGCACTCCTCGACGAAATTTTACCGGTTCCGAGGTTGCCGTTTACCGCAGCCTTCGGATTCCACCGGCGCGAACGGGCGAGCCCACGTCCGGTGCGGCACCGGACGTGGGCTCGACAAGTGTGGTCGATCAGGCGTTGGAGGCGCGGATGGCTTCGAACACGTTGGGGTCGACCAGGGTGGAGGTGTCGCCGAGTTCGCGGCCCTCGGCCACATCGCGCAGCAGGCGCCGCATGATCTTGCCGGAACGGGTCTTGGGCAGTTCGGGCACGATGTGGATTTCGCGGGGGCGGGCGATGGGGCTGATCTCGCGGGAGACCTCGGCCTTGAGCTCGTCGACCAGCTGTTGTCCGGAGTTGTTCGAGCCGCCGGTGAGGATGACGAAGGCGACGATGCCCTGTCCGGTGGTGGCGTCGCTGGCGCCGACGACCGCGGCCTCGGCGACGCTGTGGTGTCCGACGAGCGCGGATTCGACTTCGGCGGTGGAGATGCGGTGGCCGGAGACGTTCATGACGTCGTCGACGCGGCCCAGGACCCACAGGGCGCCGTCGGCGTCGATCTTGGCGCCGTCGCCGGCGAAGTACCAGCCCTGGGAGGCGAAACGTTCCCAGTAGGTGGCCTTGTAGCGTTCGTCGTCGCCCCAGATGCCACGCAGCATCGACGGCCAGGGCTGGTCGAGGACGAGGTATCCGACGACCGCGGAGCTTGCGGAGCGGTCCGAAGATTCAGCTTCGGTTCGATCGATTTCGACGGAGTTGCCTTCTTCGTCGACGACTTTCGCGGAGATGCCGGGCAGCGGTGCCATGGCGGCGCCGGGTTTGGCGGCGGTGACGCCGGGCAGCGGGGAGATCATGATGGCGCCGGTTTCGGTCTGCCACCAGGTGTCGACGATGGGTGCGCTGCCCGCGCCGATGACTTCGCGGTACCAGCGCCACGCTTCGGGGTTGATCGGTTCGCCGACCGAGCCGAGCACACGCAGCGAGGACAGGTCGTGGGCGTCGGGGATCTCGCGGCCCCACTTCATGAAGGTGCGGATCAGCGTGGGGGCGGTGTAATAGATTGTGACACCGTACTTTTCGATGATCTGCCAGTGCCGGTGCTCGTCGGGGAAGTTGGGGGTGCCCTCGTAGACGACCTGGGTGGCGCGGTTGGCCAGCGGGCCGTAGACGATGTAGGAGTGCCCGGTGACCCAGCCGATGTCGGCGGTGCACCAGTACACGTCGGCGCCGGGTTTGTGGTCGAAGACGTAGTGGTGGGTGTAGGCGACCTGGGTCAGGTAGCCGCCGGAAGTGTGCAGGATGCCCTTGGGTTTGCCGGTGGTGCCGGAGGTGTAGAGGATGTAGAGCGGGTGCTCGGCATCGAACGGCTGGGCCTCGTGCTCGGGACTCGCCTGGGCGACGGTTTCGTGCCACCACAGGTCGCGGCCCTGCGTCCACGGGATCTCGATGTTCGTGCGCCGCACCACCAGCACGTGTTCCACGCTGTGTGGCACGTCGCCGTGGGCGTAGAGCGCCTCGTCCACGGCTTCCTTCAGCGGGGCGGCCTTACCGCGACGCCACTGGCCGTCGGTGGTGATCACCAGGCGGGCCTCGGCGTCGTCGACGCGCTGGCGCAGGGCGCTGGGGGAGAAGCCGGCGAAGACCACCGAATGGGTCAGGCCCAGCCGCGCGCAGGCCAGCATCGAGACGATGGCCTCGGGAACCATCGGCATGTAGATCGCGACCCGGTCGCCGGCCACCAGGCCGAGTTCGGTGAAGTAGTTGGCGGCTCGGGAGACCTCGGCCTGCAGCTGCGCGTAGGTGATCGAGCGGGAATCGCCGGGCTCGCCCTCCCAGTGGATGGCGACCTGGTCGCCGTAGCCGTCGGCGACGTGGCGGTCCACGCAGTTGTAGGCGACGTTGAGCTTGCCGCCGGTGAACCAGCGCGCGAACGGGGCGTCGTCCCAGTCCAGCACCCGATCCCACGGTTGATGCCAGTGCAGCCGCTGCGCCTGCTCGGCCCAGAACCCGTCGCGATCCGCCGTTGCCCGCTCGTAGATGGACGCATCGGCATTGGCTGCCGCGGCGAATTCGGCGGTAGGCGGGTACACGTCTCGGTGCTCAGCGGTGGTGTCGGTCATCTCGCCTCCATCGGGCCTGTCCATCGGATACGCGTCGGCCGCAGCGTGACCGCGGCCACGATGTGACCCTAACGGACTGTGACCTGCGCCGCGTACCGGTCCCGAACGGTGGGCCCGGGACGCGGACCCCGGCCGGCCGTGTGGTGCGCTCGGCTAGCGTGTGGGTCGTGACCGATGTGCTGCAACCCCTGGTCGAGCTGCCCGGTGTCCGCGATGCGGCCGACCGCGCCCGCGATGCGCTCGCCGACGTTCACCGGCACAAGGCGAACCGGCGGGGCTGGCCGACGACGGCGGCTGAGGCGGCGGTCCGCGCGGCGCGGTCCTCGGCGGCGATCGACGGCGGGGCCACCGAACTGCCCGCCGACGGCCGGGTCGCCGACCCGATTCTGGCGGGGGCGCTGCGGGTCGGGCAGGCCCTCGACGGTGACGCGCTGCGCAATCTGGTCGGTGTGTGGCAACGCGCGCCGCTGCAGGCGCTGGCTCGTCTGCATCTGCTCGCCGCGGCCGATCTGGTCGACGACGAAATCGGTCTCGGCCGCCCGCGGTCCGAACCGGGTGTCGCCGAACGGCTCGATCTGCTGGCTCAGACCGTGCTGACCTCGAATGCGTCGGCCCCCGTGCTGGCCGCGGTGGTGCACGGCGAATTGATGTCGTTGCGCCCCTTCGGTTCCGCCGACGGCGTCGTGGCGCGGGCGGCGTCCCGGCTGGTGGCCGTCGCGAGCGGCCTGGATCCGCACAGCCTCGGCGTGCCCGAGGTCTTCTGGTTGCGGCGCCGTCAGGCCTACGTCGACGCCGCGGCGGGCTTCGCCGAGGGGACGGCCGAGGGTGTGGGCGGTTGGGTGGTGTTCTGCTGCGGCGCGCTGGAGGACGGTGCCCGCGAGGCGCGATCGATCGCCGATGCGGCGGGATGAGCGCGGGGGATGAACGGGGCGGAACGAGTGCTGCTCGCAGCGAGGGCGAAACGGGTCCGCACATCGAAGCGGGCGGCATAGCCGTCGTCGGCCTCACCGCCCGCTAGCACGGACTACCCGGTTACCAAGCGTGCTTGTCGGGTTGTGTTCTGCGGCCTCGGCGATCATCCGAACCCCGCCGGTTCATCCCCGCAACCTGTGCGAGGCCATTGCCGACGTGAGTTCGAATTTCGCAGGCCCACAACGCTTCTGCCCTTGTCGCGGCGCGCTCCGCGTGGGTGCCTGGCGTCCGTGCTGGGAAGTGCGGATGGGAGATCGAACCTTCTCTTCCGTTTCGATCTTGGCCTTCCGCCCCTCCGTGGGTCCATTGTTACTCTGTGAGCCCCCTCACATCAAGGGTCGAGAGGACATTACTCATAATCGGCGTGTGGCCCCTCGAATCGTGGTTACATCGATGGGTTGCGCGTCGTTGACCAGCCTCGATGCGCCCGGAGCGCCGCCCTCAGCGACGCCGGCGCAGCAGCCGGTAACTGAGGGCGCCGGCCAGTACCGCGCTCACCCCGACCACCGCCGTGGCGGCCACGGTCGTGGTCGACGGCGCGGGAATGCGCGACCACAGTGACACCGGATTCGAGAAGGTCAGGATCGGCCATTCCCGGGCCATCGCCTCGCGTCGCAGATTCCGGTCGGGATTGACCGCGGTGGGGTGTCCGACCGCCGACAGCATCGGCAGATCGGTGATCGAATCGGAGTAGGCATAGCAGCGCGAGAGGTCGTAGTGTTCGGTCGCGGCCAGTTTCTCGATCGCCTCGACCTTGCCCTCGCCGTAGCAGTAGAACTCGACTTCGCCTGTGTACTTACCGTTTTCGACCACCATGCGGGTGGCCGCGGTATGGGTGGCGCCCAGCGCGGCGGCGATCGGGGCGACGATCTCCTCGCCGGACGCCGACACGATCACGACGTCGTGGCCGCGGATCTTGTGGTCGGCGATCAGATCCGAGGCTTCGGCATAGATCAGCGGATCCACCAGTTCGTGCAGTGTTTCCGCGACGATCGAGCGCACCTGCGACACATCCCAGCCGGCCGTCATCTTCGTCAGGTGTTCGCGCATCCGCTCCATCTGGTCGTGGTCGGCGCCGGAGAGCAGGAACAGGAAATGCGCGTAACTGGACTCCAGGACGGTGCGCCGATCGATCAGTCCCTGGGCGAAGAACGGCCGGCTGAAGACGAACGCACTCGACTTCGCGATGACCGTCTTGTCCAGATCGAAGAAGGCGGCGATCCGGGGTGCGGACGGCGCAGCCCTCGTCTCGTGCGCGCGGTTCGCTGCTGCGTCGTTGCGGTGTCGCGGGTGCCCGGTATCCCCGGCGGCCCGATCGTTCGTAGCTGTTTGGTCGCCCTCGGCCGTCACGGCTCCAGAATAGGGAACTTTCCCGCCGACGCGGCGTTCAGCCCGCCCACACGCCCCGCTCGACGCCCTGGGAGCCGCCCCGCTCCGGGCGAAACTTCGTCATGCGATGGACTTGCATTGCGGCCGGTTTCTGGGTGTAGTATTGCTGGCACCTGGACATGGTCCAGGCGCGTTCAGCCCGACCCCCCGGGGCTGAACCCCGACGGCCCCAGCCTCCTCCCCCCCCGGCTGGGGCCGTCCTCTATTTCCGGACCGTTCAGCTGTTACTCGGCGTGCCGTGTTCATCCACAGCCCGCGAGTTGTCCACATTCGGCGTTCGGCCCCTGGTTCACCCGGCGGAACCGGGTGAGGCTGGCGGACATGAATTCCGTTGCAGCAGTTCCTCCTCCGGCGCTGGTGTCGGTCGGCGACCGCCGGTTACGTGACGAAGTGCGCCGCATCGCGGCCGCCGCCGACCGTGGCCTGGACGAACGCTCGATGCCCGTCGGCAGGCATGCCTGGGCCGCGGCAGCGCTGGTGATCATCGACCTCGCGGCGGCGCGTACCTGCGCCGAGGCCGGATATCCACGCCGCTCGGGCGTGGTGCTGGTCGGCGGCGGTGAACCGGATCTCGACCAGTGGCAGGCCGCCGCGGCGGTCGGCGCCGAGCAGGTCATCGCGCTGCCGGGCAACACCGAGACGCTGATCGAGGCCTTCGCCGCCTATGCCTGGCGCGATCCCGGCGACGGACTCGTCCTGGCCGTCGTCGGCGCAGGGGGCGGTGCCGGGGCCTCGGTCTTCGCCGCGACACTGGCCTTGACGGCCGCGGCCCGGCGGTTCCGGCCGCAGATCCTGCTCGTCGACGGCGACCCGCTCGGTGGCGGCATCGATCTGCTGCTGGGTATCGAGTCGGTGCCGGGACTGCGCTGGCCCGACCTCTCCGTCGAGGACGGCCGAGTGGCCGCGCAAGCCCTGCACGACGCACTACCCGCCGCGGCACCGGGACTCGGTGTCCTGGCGTGCAGCAGACCGGCCGGTTCCCGACCGGACGACATCGGCGCCGGTGCGGCCCGCGCCGTCGTCGAGGCCGGCCGCGGCGCCGGCGATCTGGTGGTGTGCGATATCTCCGGCAACCGGGGTCCGCATACCGATCATCTCCTCGATGCCGCCGATCTCGTCGTCTTCGTGGTGCCGGCCCGGTTGCGCGCGGTGGCCGCCGCGGGGGCCGTCGTCGCGGATGTTCGTCGTCGAAATCCCAACCAGTCCTTGGTCGTTCGGGGTCCGGCGCCCGGTGGGCTGCGGGGACGAGACATCGCGGAGGCATTGGGGCTGCCGCTGCTGGCCGCCATGCGCGCTCAACCCGGGCTCGCGGGCACTCTGGAACGCGGCGGCCTGACGCTCGGCCGCGGTCCGCTGTTCGCCGGGGCGGAGTCGGTGCTGTCCGCACTGCCGGACGGTGCCCGATGAGCGGCGTGGTGAGCACCGAACTCCTCGACCGGGTGCGGGAGCGACTGGCCGCCCAGCCCGGTGAACACGATCCGGCACGCCTGGCCGCCGCCATCCGTGCCGAAGCCGGCCGCGTCCTCGGCGATACGGACCTGCTGCGCGCACTGCGTCTGCTGCAGACGGAGATGACCGGCGCCGGCGCGCTGGAACCGCTGCTGCACGATGCCCGGGTCTCCGATGTGCTGGTGACCGCACCCGATGCGGTGTGGATCGACCGCGGGAGCGGTCTGGAACGCACCTCGATCCGCTTCCCGGACGAAGCGGCGGTGCGGCGACTGGCTCAGCGCCTCGCCCTCGCCGCCGGTCGCAGGCTCGACGACGCGCAGCCATGGGTGGACGGGCGGCTGCCGGAATACGAGCGAGCGCCCGGCGAGAGCTTCGGAGTCCGGTTGCACGCGGTCCTCGCGCCCATCGCGCAGGGCGGAACGTGTATCTCGCTGCGCGTCCTGCGTCCGGTCGGCCACAGCCTGCGCGGGCTGACCGCCTCCGGCACGCTCACGCCGGAGTCGGAACTGCTGCTGGAGAGGATCATTCGCGCACGGCTCGCATTCCTGGTGGTCGGCGGTACCGGCGCCGGGAAGACCACGTTGCTGTCGGCTCTGCTGGCGCACGTCGACCCCACCGAACGGATCGTGTGCGTCGAGGATGCCGCCGAACTGTCGCCGCCGCATCCGCATGTCGTCCGGCTGGTCGCGCGCATCGCCAATGTGGAAGGCGCGGGTGCCATCACGGTTCGGGACCTGGTCCGGCAGGCGCTGCGAATGCGGCCGGATCGGATCGTCATCGGGGAGGTGCGCGGGGCCGAGGTGGTGGACCTGCTCACCGCGCTGAATACCGGACACGACGGGGGCGCCGGAACGGTGCATGCGAACTCGCCCCGTGAGGTGCCAGCCAGACTGGAAGCCCTTGCGGCACTAGGCGGAATGGGACGTGGGGGTTTGCACAGTCAGCTCGCCGCGGCGGTCCAGGTCGTGCTCGCCATGCGGCGCCGACCCGACGGCGGGCGAGTCCTGCAGGAAGTCGGCCTGGTGACCCGCGACGGGGAGGCCGGTGTGCGTATCGAGACGGCCTGGTCGGCCGATGCCGTTGCAGCACCGGCGAATACCGCGCTGCACCGGTTGCTGGACGAACGGTCGCGGCAATGACGGTGAGTCTGCTGTGCGGCGCGGGAGCCCTGCTGCTCCTGCCGAGCCCCACCCGTCGGCACCGGCTGCGTGCTCTGTATGGCCGGTCGGACGCGAAGCGAAATATTCGGAGCCGCTGGATCATTCGCGGCGTGACGGCTGCGGCGGTGGTGGCGGCGGTCGTCTTCGGTCCCGGGGTCGCGGGTGCGGCCGCGGTGCTCGCCACCACGTTGACCGTGCGCGCGAAGAACCGCCGCGAGGAACGCCGCCACGACGGCGAATGCCGGAAACTGCTGGACGGGCTGGAAGTGGTGATCGGTGAACTGCGCACGGGAGCGCATCCCAGCGCTGCCGCCGCGGTCGCGGCCGCGGAGATCGGCGGAGCCGCCGGAGCGGCCTTCGCGGTGAGTGCGGCCCGGGCCCGGCTCGGTGGTTCGGCCGCGGACGGATTGCGCGGCCGCCCCTGCGCCGTCACAACCGAACTCGATCGTGTCGCGGACGCCTGGGAGGTGGCCGAGCGGCACGGCCTGGCATTGGCCGAACTGTTGAGCGCGGCCCGCGACGATCTCGCCGGGCGGATGCGATTCAGCGACCGTACGACCGCTGCGCTGGCGGGTGCACGTGCCAGCGCCGCAGTGCTGGCCGGTCTTCCGCTCCTGGGCATCGCGCTCGGCCAGCTGATGGGCGCGCACCCGCTGCAGGTGCTGATGAGCCGAGGGGTCGGAAGCGTCGTCTTTCCTTTGGGCGCCGGACTGATCGGCGTGGGATTGCTGTGGGCGGATGCCATCACGCGGCGGGTATCGGTATGAGCGGCCTTCCGATGGCACTGCTCTGTTCCGGTGCCGCGCTGCTGGCCCTTCCGGGCCGGATCACACCGGTCGCCCGCCTCCGCGTGGCTCGCGGCGCCCCACCCATGCCGCGGCAAGACCTGCGTCCGGCCGCCGGTGACCCGCTGGCGGTGGCCTCGGCTCTCGATCTGCTCGCCTCGTGTCTGCGGGCGGGCCTGCCGACCGCCACGGCGGCGCGCGCGGTGGCCCCGATCGCCCCGGAACCCTTCGCCTCGGCGCTGCGCCGGGCGGCGGATCTGCTGGCGCTGGGCGCGGATCCGGTCACCGCATGGGAGCGCGCGGCCCGGGAAGCGCCCGGGGCGGAGATGTCCGCGCTCGCCCGGCTGGTGCGTCGGTCGGCCCGCTCCGGTGCGGCCCTGACCGGTGCGGTCTCCGAACTCGCCGAGAAGTGCCGCGCGGCGGTCGAGGATGCGGCCGCCGCGCGTGCGGAACGCGCGGGCGTACTCATCAGCGGCCCGCTCGGGCTGTGCTTCCTGCCCGCCTTCGTCTGTCTCGGCATTGTTCCGGTGGTCGCCGGACTGGCCGGTCGAGTACTCGGCGGTGGGTTGTGGTGATCACACGAAAGACTCGGTGCGGATCCGCCGCGCCGACCGTAGAGAAAGGGGAGAGCGATGCTGACGGCAACGCAATCGGTTGTGCGAGAACTACGTTCGCGGCTGATCCAGGTAGCGGTGTCCGACGACGGCATGAGTACGGCCGAATACGCCATCGGGACGATCGCCGCGGCGGCGTTCGGGGCGGTGCTCTACACCGTGGTGACCGGCGACTCCATCGTCAACGCGCTGACCAAGATCATCGACAGGGCACTGAACACCACCGTATGAGGTCGGCCCGCACGAGCGAGCGGGGGGCGGTGACGGTCGAGGCGGCGATCGCGCTGGCGGCGGTGGTCGTGGTCGTCGTGCTCTGCCTCGGGGCCTTGCTGGCGGCGTCGATGCAGATCCGCTGTATCGACGCCGCTCGCGAAGCGGCTCGTCTCACGGCACGTGGCGCGGAAGCGGAGGCTCTGCCGGCGGCACAGCGGGTGGCACCGCCCGGCGCCGATATCGAGGTGCGTGCGGAGGGCGACCGGATCGTCGCGATCGTTCGGGCGCGGGCGCCGCTGCTGCCCATGCTGCGGTTACGGGCCGAGGCGGTCGCCGTGCGCGAACCGGGAGAGCCGCGATGACAGCGGCCGGACCGGCGCGGGCCGCCGTGACGCCGGCCGCGTGCCGCTGCCGCGGGTGCGACGGGGGTGCCACGGTCACCGCATGTCTGGCGCTCACCGCACTCCTGGTGGTGACGATCGTGATCGTGCAGTTCGCGGCGGTGGTCGGCGCACGCCACCTGGCGCAGAGTGCCGCCGATTCGGCGGCATTGGCCGCGGCGGGCGCACTGGATTCCGGCGCCGAGGCGGCCTGTGAACAAGCGGATTCGGTGGTGCGGCGAATGCGGATGCGGCTACGTGAGTGTGCGATCCGGGATTGGGATGTGACGGTAACCGTCGACGGTTCGGTGCTGCTCGCTCTTTTGGGCAAGCGATCAGTTGTGGCGGTCGCGCGAGCCGGTCCGGTGAGTGCGGGAAAACGATCATGAATACCGGACGGTTGGTGTGAGAAAGAATGGGTGACCCGAGCCACAGTATGGAGCGGTAAGTGTCGTGGATTTCCCATTCGGTCGGCATTCAATTCCGCAGGTGCAATTGTGCAAGCATTCGGCGCAGTGGGATTCCGATAAATGCACACATGTGAATGCGCACATGGCCGTTATTCGCTAGGGCAATGCGCCGGTTAACATGATCGACTTCCTCTTTATTCGAGCAGCGGGCGGTCGGCATCGAATCCGGAACGCCGCCCGTCCGCCCGGGGAGCGCCCACGTCTACCGACGGTGTCCGCATCGTCACGAAACGGATTCGAGCAGGTCATGGCCTGAAATGTTGGCCGCGACGGTCAGTTCGGCGCCTCGTCGGGCAGATCGGAGAGGACGGCCGTCAGCAGGGCGGCCGCGCCTTCCTTGTCCAGCGGGGAATTCCCGTTGCCACACTTCGGGGATTGCACGCACGAGGGGCAGCCTTGCGGGCACGAACAGGAGGCGATGGCCGCCCGCGTCGCCGCCAACCAGGTCCGCAACCGGGCGAAGCCGCGCTCGGCGAATCCGGCTCCGCCGGGATGGCCGTCGTAGACGAAGACGGTGGGCAGCCCGGTATCGGGGTGTTCGGCGATGGACACGCCGCCCACATCCCACCGGTCACAGCTCGCGACCAGCGGCAACATCCCGATCGCGGCATGTTCGGCGGCGTGCAGGGCGCCGGCCACACGCCGCGGCTCGATCCCCGCCGCGGCCAGCAGTCGCGGCGTGACGGTGTAGAACACGGCCTGGGTCGGCAGCGTCTGCTCGGGCATATCGAGTTCGATGAGGCCGAGGACCTCTCCGCTGGGAAGCGTGCGCAGATAACCGACCACCTGGCGCGTCACGCGGACCCTGGCCAGGGCGGCGGTGACGCGGCCGTACACCTGCTCGTGTGTGCGCTCGTCGATCGCGACCGAGGTGACCATCCGGGCGCTGGTGGTCCACCCGGGCTGCTCGGCGTGGACGAACGCGACTCCGGCCTCGAGGTCCAGTTCATCGACCACGTAGGTCTCGCCCTGATGTAGATGTACGGCACCGGCGTGCAGTGTCGCGGGCGCTCGCCCGGAATCCGCGCTGCCCAGCAGCCTGCCGCTGGTCGCGTCGACGATCGCGATCTGGGAGCCGATTCCGCCCCGGACATCGACGTCGTCGTGCGGATAGGCGCTCGAGGTCGGATACCAGCGGGCCGGTCCACCGCCGTTCTCCCGGCGTTTGATCAGCCCCTGCGCGGCGAGGTCGGCGGCCACCTCCCGGACGCCGAGGTCGTCGAGCTCGGCGTCGGTCAGGGGATGTTCGCAGGCCGCGCACAGCAGATGAGGTCCGGCGACGTAGGGATTGTGCGGATCGGTGATGGTCGCCTCGACCGGCTTGTCCAGCAGAGCGTGCGGGTGATGGACGAGATAGGTGTCGAGCGGATCGTCGCGGGCCACCAGCAGGACCAGCGAGCCCTGGGTGCGACGCCCGGCCCGCCCCGCCTGCTGCCAGAACGAGGCGACGGTTCCCGGAAAACCCGCCATCACCACGGCATCCAGCCCGGCGATGTCGACGCCCAGTTCGAGTGCGGTCGTGGTGGCCGCGCCCAGCAGCGACCCGTCCGCCAGGCCGTTCTCCAGTTCGCGCCGGTCCTCGGCCAGGTATCCGGCCCGGTAGGCGGCTACGCGCCCGGCCAGCGACGGATCCACCTCGGCCAGCATGCGCTGCACGTCCATGGCGACGACCTCTGCGGCCCGGCGGGAGCGAACGAAGGTCAATGTCCGCGCACCCTCGACGACCAGATCGGTCATGATCCGGGCCGCCTCCGTGGTGGCCGCCCGCCGCACCGGGGCGCCGTTCTCACCGCTGAGGTCGCCGAGCAGCGGCGGCTCCCACAGGGCGACCGTCCGCGCGCCCTGCGGCGAACCGTCATCGGTCACCGCGGTCACCGGCGCGCCGATCAGCCGTTCGGCGGCCGCGGCCGGATCCGCGCTGGTCGCCGAGCACAGGACGAAGGTCGGATTCGCGCCGTAATGCGCGGCCAGCCGCCGCAGCCGACGCAGCACCATCGCGACCTGGGACCCGAACACACCTCGATAGGCGTGGCATTCGTCGACCACCACATAGCGCAGCCGCCGCAGCATCCGAGCCCAGCGCTGGTGGGCCCGCAGGATGCCGATGTGCAGCATGTCGGGATTGGTGAACAACCACCGCGCGTTCGCCCGCACCCATTGCCTGACCTCGGGCGGAGTATCGCCGTCGTAGGTGGCCGGATGGATATCGCGCAGGCTGCCGGCATGGGTGAGCTGCGCGGCCGCGCGGAATTGATCGGCCCCGAGCGCTTTGGTCGGCGATATATACAGAGCGGTCGCTCGCGGATCTCGCCGCAGGTCGGTCAATACCGGCAGCTGATAACCCAGGGATTTGCCCGAGGCCGTCCCGGTGCAGACGACGACGTGAGTGCCCTCCGCGGCCAGCTCCGCGGTGCGGATCTGATGTGTCCACGGTGCTTCGACACCGGATTCCCGCAGCGCGTCGACCACTTCCGGGGCCGCCCAGGAAGGCCAGCCGCCGGTGCGGGCCGCGCGGGCCGGAAGTTCGGTCACATGGGTGATACGACTTTCCGAATCGGGCACTCCGAAAAGGACACGATTCAGCAACGATCCCCCGTAGCCGATCGTCTCGGTGCGGGCGGAGTCCGGTGTCGGGCCTTTCGGATTCATCGGACCGAGACCGTGCGACGCGAAGAAAGTGTGAACCGTGTGTGCCGTGCTCGCCCGAGCTGCCAATTCACTACCGAGTAGCGACCTGCGTCACAGTCTGTTTGCCTGACGCTCGCTCGGTTATCGCAAAGCAAACCTACTTCAAGTTTGGATTTGGGCATTGTGCCCCTCACCTGCACATTCGCAAGATCATCTTTTTTGCAAATTGTCGGTAACTCGGCTGTCGAATTGCGCGCGGACATGGTTCACTAGTTCTCGGTCGCAAGCTTCTGTGTTCGAGGGAACGGATCAAAGGTCCAAACCATCAGCAGGATCGATGTTGCGAACGGTGTGCTTGAAGCTTCCTGCAGGGGGAACAGAGTACAGCGGTCGGAACGGACCCGGTGGACCAACCTAACTTGTCCGCCGTTCCGGTATGGAAAGAGAAGGAACAGAATGGCACAGGGAACTGTGAAGTGGTTCAACGCGGAGAAGGGGTTCGGCTTCATCGCGCCCGAGGACGGCTCCGCTGACGTCTTCGTCCACTACTCCGAGATTCAGGGTTCGGGCTTCCGCACCCTCGAGGAGAACCAGAAGGTCGAATTCGAGGTCGGCCAGGGCACCAAGGGCCCGCAGGCCACCGGAGTTCGCGCGCTCAGCTGAGCGAGTAACCCAACAAGGTCTGATCTCGTCCCTCACCGCGAGCACGCGGTGAGGGACGAGTCATATGCGGGGGAAGTAGACTCGATCGAAAACCGGGGCTTTTCGATCTGATCGAGTTGCCCACAAGGGGTTTTTCTGCAGTTCGCAGCCATTCCGGTTCGGACGGTATCCACGGGGAAGTGCCGCGCAGAACAGCCGAGACTCCTGGGTCGCCGGTCCGCAGTGCGGACTCCACGACAGCGAAACACGGTATAAACGTCTCTGGCGGGAGACATTCGTCTCTCCCTCTTGCCCCAGCCGCGCGCCGCGCGCCTGCGCCGCGCGGGTCGACAGGAAAGGTGTGTTCGCCGGTGGCAACACGAGACCGCGGTGCATCGCCGACTCCCGATGCGGCCTCCGCCGGGCCCGATGCGGCCGCAGCCGGCCGGGGGCGTCCCCTGCGTCGTCTCGTCATCGTCGAGTCGCCGACCAAGGCACGTAAGATCGCGCCCTATCTGGGACGCGGCTATACGGTCGAGGCGTCCGTCGGCCATATCCGGGATCTTCCGCGCGGTGCCGCGGATGTGCCGGCCAAATACAAAGGCCAGTCCTGGGCCCGGCTGGGTGTCGACGTCGACCACGATTTCGAGCCGATCTATGTCGTCAGTCCGGACAAGAAGGCCAAGGTCTCGGAGCTGAAGACGCTGCTGCGCGACGCCGACGAACTCTTCCTGGCCACCGACCCCGACCGCGAGGGCGAGGCCATCGCCTGGCATCTGCTCGAGACGCTGAAGCCCAAGATTCCGGTCCGGCGCATGGTGTTCCACGAAATCACCGAGCCGGCCATCCGCGCCGCCGCGGCCGATACCCGTGAACTCGACAACGACCTGGTCGACGCACAGGAAACCCGGCGCATCCTCGACCGCCTCTACGGCTACGAGGTCAGCCCCGTGCTGTGGAAGAAGGTCATGCCGCGGTTGTCGGCGGGCCGGGTGCAGTCGGTGGCGACCCGGATCGTTGTGCAGCGCGAGCGGGAGCGCATCGCGTTCCGTTCGGCGGAGTACTGGGATATCGCGGCGAAATTCGACGCCGGCGGCCGGGAGAGTGACGAGGCCAACCCGCGGATCTTCGGTGCGCGGCTGGTCACCGTCGACGGTTCCCGCGTCGCGGGCGGCCGTGATTTCGGATCCGACGGCCAGCTCAAGACCCGCAACGGTGTCACCGTCCTCGACGAGGCCGCGGCACGGCGGCTGGCCGCGGGACTGGAGAAGGCGGATTTCCAGGTCACCTCGGTCGAATCCAAGCCGTACACCCGGCGGCCCTACGCGCCCTTCATGACCTCGACGCTGCAGCAGGAGGCCGCGCGCAAACTCCGGTTCGGTTCCGAGCGCACGATGCGGGTGGCGCAGCGGCTGTACGAGAACGGCTACATCACCTATATGCGTACCGACTCCACGACGCTGTCGGAGTCGGCGATCAGCGCGGCGCGGGCGCAGGCGACCCAGCTGTACGGCCCGGAGTTCGTCCATCCGACGCCGCGGCAGTACACCCGTAAGGTCAAGAACGCGCAGGAGGCGCACGAGGCGATCCGGCCCGCCGGTGACACGTTCGCCACGCCGGGCCAGCTGCACGCCCGGCTGGATCAGGACGAATTCCGGCTCTACGAGCTGATCTGGCAGCGCACGGTCGCCTCGCAGATGGCCGACGCGCGCGGCACCACGCTGACGGTCCGGATCACCGGCCGCGCCGGCACCGGCGAGGAATGCGTGTTCTCCGCGTCCGGTCGCACCATCACCTTCGCGGGCTTCCTCAAGGCCTATGTCGAAAGTGTCGACGAGGACGCGGGCGGTCAGTCCGACGATGCGGAGTCGCGGCTGCCCGCGCTGACCGAGGGCCAGAACGTCAACGCCACCGAGCTGACGCCCGACGGGCACACCACCAACCCGCCCCCGCGCTACAACGAGGCCTCGTTGATCAAGGCGCTCGAGGAACTGGGTATCGGGCGCCCGTCGACCTACGCCTCGATCATCAAGACCATCCTGGACCGCGGCTACGTCTACAAACGCGGTAGTGCGCTGGTGCCGTCCTGGGTGGCGTTCGCGGTGGTCGGGCTGTTGGAGGAGTACTTCGGCCGCCTGGTCGACTTCGACTTCACCGCGGCGATGGAAGACGATCTCGACGCCATCGCCGGCGGTCGCGAGCAGCGCGGAAACTGGCTGACCAGCTTCTACTTCGGTGGTGACCACGGCGCCGAAGGGTCGGTGGCACGCTCCGGCGGGCTGAAGCGGATGGTCGGTGAGCGGCTCGACGACATCGATGCCCGCGAGGTCAACTCGATCAAGATGTTCACCGACGACCAGGACCGCGACATCGTGGTCCGGGTCGGGCGCTTCGGTCCGTATCTGGAGCGCATGGTCCAGAACCCGGACGATCCGGATGGCGATCCGGTTTCCCAGCGCGCCAATCTGCCCGACGATCTGCCGCCGGACGAGTTGACGCCCGAGGTGGCGGAGAAGCTGTTCGCGACCCCGCAGGAGGGGCGCTCGCTCGGTGTGGACCCCGAAACCGGGCATCGGATCGTGGCCAAGGAGGGCCGCTTCGGGCCGTATGTCACCGAAATCCTGCCCGAGCCCGAGGCCGATCTCGACGCCAAGAAAGGCGCCAAGAAGGCAGCCGCGCCCAAACCGCGGACCGGTTCGCTGCTCAAGTCGATGGATCTGTCGACCATCACCCTCGAGGACGCGCTGAAATTGCTGTCGCTGCCTCGGGTGGTCGGCAAGGATCCCGAATCGGGCGACGAGATCACCGCGCAGAACGGCCGCTACGGCCCGTATCTGAAGAAGGGCACGGACTCTCGTTCCCTGGCGACCGAGGATCAGATCTTCACCGTGACCTTGGACGAGGCACTGAAGATCTACGCCGAACCCAAGCGGCGCGGACGCCAGGCGGCGAGTGCGGCGCCGCTGCGGGAGATGGGCAACGATTCCGCCACCGGCAAGCCGATGGTGATCAAGGACGGGCGGTTCGGTCCGTATGTCACCGACGGCGAAACCAATGCCAGCCTGCGCAAGGGCGACGAGGTGGAGTCGATCACCGATGAGCGGGCCTCCGAACTGCTCGCCGATCGCCGGGCCAAGGGGCCGGTGAAGAAGGCGGCCAAGAAGACCGCGAAGAAGGCGCCCGCCAAGAAGACCGCGGCGAAGTCGACGGCCAAGAAGACCACCGCGGCCGCGAAGAAGACCACCGCGAAGAAGACCGCGGCCAAGAAGGCGCCTGCGAAGAAGGCCGCGGCGAAGTCGACGGCCGAGTCGTAGCAGTCGGCGTCATAGCGGTCGGTGTCGTAGCGGTTGGCGTCGTAGCGGTTGGCGTCGTGGCAGGCGCGTCGTAGTAGGCGGCTGCTCGGTGCCGGCCGGCCTGTCGGTGCGGCCGATTAGGGTGTAGCGCGTGGCAGGTGTCTTCGATCGGCTCGTGGGCCAGGACTCGGTCGAGTCCGAGTTGACCGCTGCCGCCGTGGCGGCGCGCACCGGGATCGCGTCCTCGGCGATGACGCACTCCTGGCTGTTCACCGGCCCGCCCGGATCCGGCAGATCCGTTGCGGCACTGTGCTTCGCGGCCGCACTGCAATGCACGGCCGAGGGCACTCCGGGCTGCGGTCACTGCCATGCGTGTACCACCACCATGGCCGGTACCCACGGCGATGTCCGGCGGGTGATTCCGGAGGGGCTGAGTATCGGCACCAAGGAAATGCGGGAGATCGTGCAGGTCGCGGCCCGGCGTCCCAGCACCGGGCGGTGGCAGGTGGTGGTGATCGAGGATGCCGACCGATTGACCGAGGCCGCGGGCAACGTGCTGTTGAAGGTGGTCGAGGAACCGCCCGAGCGGACCGTATTCCTGCTGTGCGCACCGTCGGTGGACCCGGAGGACATCTCGGTCACGCTGCGGTCCCGCTGCCGGCACGTCCACCTGGTCACGCCGTCCGTGGAGGCCATCGCGCAAGTGCTGCGCGAGCGCGACGGGCTGAGCCCGGACCAGGCGACGTGGGCGGCGTCGGTGAGCGGCGGCCATGTCGGCCGCGCCCGCCGGCTCGCGACCGATGAGCAGGCCCGCACCCGCCGGACCCGAGCATTGTCGCTGGTCTCGGCGGTCACTCGGCCGGCCGCCGCCTATGCGGCTGGTGACGAACTGGTCAAATCCGCCGAGGAGGAGGCCAAACAGGTCAGCGCGGAACGGGACGAGCGCGAACGCGACGAGCTGGCGACCGCGCTGGGCGCCGGCGGCACCGGGAAGGGCGCCGCCTCGGCGACCCGCGGTTCCGCGGGCGTGCTGAAGGACCTCGAGCGCCGCCAGAAATCCCGCGCCACCCGCACCAGCCGCGACGCCCTCGACCGGGCGCTGATCGACGTCGCTGGCCTGTACCGCGACGCGCTGGCCCTGCGTTTCGGCACCTCCGCCGCGAATCCGTCCCCGGCGATCACCCTGACCCATCCCGACCTGTCGGATCAGATCCGCGATCTGGCCGACGAGGTGCGACCCGAGGGGCTGTTGCGTTCCATCGAAGCCGTCCTCGCCTGCCGCGAGGCTCTCGATCTGAATGTCAAGCCCCGCTTCGCGATCGCGGCGATGGTCGCAGGCCTCATCGCGGCCCGCTCCGCCTGATCGACCGGCCCGACAGACCTTGGGCGATCTCATCGAGAAAAGTGCTCAAAAGATGAGCACTCCAACGGGCAGTATGGAGTTCGACGAACGGATGCCCGCTACCTACTGGTCCTTCCCCTGCCGAAAGCCCGGACCCCGGCCACCAAGGCTCGCCGCCTGGCCGAGATCATGGCGACGCTGCAGCGATGACCTGCCGTTTTCGTGTTCGGTCGCCGAAGACGATAGACTCGCACCGCCGAAAGGCACGCCGCCTTAGCTCAGTCGGTAGAGCGCTTCACTCGTAATGAAAAGGTCGGGGGTTCGATTCCCCCAGGCGGCTCCATACTTCCTGGTAGAGCCGGTTCCCGCGATTCGGACCCGAGGGACCGGAGTCGCAGCTGATTCGGCTCACATCGCCACGGCCCCCGCGGCCGAGTGCGGCGGCGCCCGGGACGGCCGGCGTCGGCGCCTGTGCTGCCACGACAACAGCGGCATCGACCTACTCGCCACGCGCGGTGTGTCAGCAATCATTCAGTGTTCATGGGCTGAATAATCCGCATATGACGTCGATCGGGCTGTCCCGCAGAGCGATGCTCGCCCTGGCAGCGAGCGTACCGTTGAGCGTTGTGGTATCCCGACGCGCAGTGGCCGCCACCGCGCCGATCCGATACACGATGACGGCGTTCACCAACGCCGGCCAGACCGATATGTGGGTCTACGAATCCACCGACGCAACGAATTTCCGGCTCGTCCAGGCCGACGCCTACCGTCCGCCGGACGCCGACCCCGCCGACACCCCGCCAGCGGCGGCCACGACCAAGAAGGGCTTGTGCCGCGACCCCAGCGTCTTTCGTCACATCGACGGCGAGTACTACCTGACGTACACGACCGCATGGGACGGCAACACCATCGGGTTCGCTCGCAGCCACGACCGGATCCACTGGGAGTTCCTGTACGAGTACACGATTCCGTTCGGCGGTGTCACCCACACCTGGGCGCCGGAATGGTTCGTCGATGGTGACGGCACGGTCAGCGTCCTGGTGAACATCAACGACGGCACGGTCTTCCGGCCCTGCGTCATGACCGCGACCACCGCATCGCTGAGCCGGCTGCATTGGACCACGCCCATACCGCTGGCAGGCATCAGTCCCGCACCGGATGGCCTCGGTTACATCGACACCACGGTCACGTTGTCGCAGGGACGCTACTACGCGTTCGTCAAGAACGAATCGACCAAGAACGTCGAGGTCGCGGTGGCCGACCGCCTGGTCGGCCCGTACACGTTCGCGCGAACCGGGAACTGGGCGCGCTGGGGCGGACCCGGTTCGGGGCAACCGCGCGAGGGACAGTGCGTGATCCCGCTCCCCGACGGCCGATGGCGGATTTACCTCGATGCCTACGACCTCGACGAACCCACGCACGGTCACTATCTCTACAGCGACACCGTCACCGGCGACCTGCTCGGCGAGTGGACCACACCGAAGGACCTGCCCGTCTTGTCCGGCTTCGTCCGCCACTTCACCGTGTTACCGGAACAGCTGAACAGCGGTCCGCAACCGACCCCGAAGCCCGTCACGCGGTGAGGACGGGCCGAGCGGCTCGCTTTTGCCGCCGAAGCCCCGTAGCGCGGTCACGGTTGCGGGAAAAATGTGTCGGAATTCCGGCGCGATGAATCAATGGGAATATTCAGCTTCGACATTCTGTCCGAGTTCGATCGAATCGGTATTACCGATCCCGTCACGGTGATTTCCGTGGCTGGTTCGGTCGGGTGCCGGTGCGGCGGCCGCACTGCCTCGTCAGTGGCTGCCGGGTGGTGGTGGCTCTCCACTCGCAGGTCGTTCTCGCTGGTCAGCGCGGGTTTAGGCGACGCGAGAATGGAGCGGAGCGGACACTGCCGGGGAATTTCCGGTGGCCGGCTTTTGCGGCGGCAGGGCGTTTCGAGTCGTATACTCCCGTTATGGCGGATGATCAGTCATCCACAGAATTTCCCGAGGCGCCCGTTCTGGTGGTGCAAACGCGAGAGCGCGTCTATCGGCTGCACGCGGGAAGTTCATACAATGTCGGCCGCGATCTGGGGGCCGACGTCGTGGTGACCGATCCGCGGGTATCTTCCGTGCACGCCGTCTTGGAGCGCGGGTCGGACGGTTGGGAGATCGAGGACGCGCACAGCCTCAACGGCACCTTTCTCGACGGTCAGCGCGTCGATCGGATGCTGATCGATCATGACGAGACGTTCCAGCTCGGTCACGCTGTGAACGGCGAGCAGCTGGCCTGTTCGGTGGAGGGGCGAAAAGGACAGCACGACCGCGAGTCGTCCGGCGATATCGCCGGGGACACGATGCTCGTCCCCGACCCCGGCTACCAGCTCGATGATGAAGCCACGAGGACGACGGTCCATCCGGGGGGTCGCCCCCGTCAGGTTGCGCGGTCGTCGCCTCCCGCGGCTCACCCCAGCGCGGTCGTCCGGATCGTCTCGGACACATTCCGGATCGGTCGGGCCTCCGACAACGACATCGTCGTGCCCGACCTCATGGTCTCGCGTCATCACGCCGAACTGCGAGTGACCGGCGAAGGCCGGTATCGGGTCGTCGACCTGGACAGCCACAACGGCACCTACGTCAACGGCGCCCGGGTCGATTCGGCGGACCTGTCCGAATCCGACTTGATCGGCATGGGGCATACCACCTACCGGCTGGTCGGCGACGAACTGCGGGAGTACGTCGACACCGGCGACGTGTCGGTCTCGGTGCAGAACCTCATCGTGCGGACACCGGAAGGCAAGGTTCTCCTCGACGAGGTGAGCTTCCCGATTCCGCAGCGCTCGCTCGTCGGGGTCATCGGACCCAGTGGAGCGGGCAAATCGACGTTGCTCGGCGCGGTGACCGGGTTGCGTCCGGCGACAGAGGGGACGGTTCGTTACGACGGACGCGACCTCTACACCGACTACGACGAACTCCGCCACCGCATCGGACTGGTTCCGCAAGAAGACATCCTGCACAGCCAACTTCCGACGCGGCGCGCGCTACTGTACGCGGCTGAACTCCGCTTCCCCGGTGACACGCGCCCCGAGGAGCGCGAGCAGCGGGTCGATGAGGTCCTCGCCGAGCTCGGCTTGGCCCGGCATGCCGACACCCGCATCGATAGGCTCTCCGGTGGCCAGCGCAAACGGGTGAGCGTCGCACTGGAGTTGCTGACCAAACCGTCCCTGCTGTTCCTCGACGAGCCGACCTCCGGCCTCGACCCGGGCCTGGACAAGACGGTCATGGAAATGCTGTCCGAACTGGCCCACGACGGGCGCACCGTGATCGTCGTCACCCATAGTGTCGCGAACCTCGATTCCTGCGATCGCCTCCTCGTGCTGGTACCCGGCGGTCGGCTGGCCTATTACGGACCGCCCGCGGAGGGGTTGCAGCAGTTCGGGCAGCGCAGTTGGGCCGAGGTGTTTCAGTCCTTCGACCGCGAGGAGGACCGCGACTGGGCTGCTGAATTCCGGGAATCGCCACGCTATGAGCAGTACGTGGAGGTCTGGCCGACCGACGATGTCGGCCCGGCGGACGTACACGCGCCGGCACCCCCGCCCGCGTCGCAGTCCAAGCTCAGCCAGCTCAGTACGGTGTGCCGGCGATATCTGGCGGTCATCGCCTCGGACCGAAGTTACCTGGCGCTGCTCGGCGTGATGCCGCTGATTCTCGGTGGCTTGATCGCCGCGGTGCCGTCGGGCGAGGGATTCGCCGGGGCGCCCGGAACCAACGGCGATGCCCCCACCAAGCTTATGATCTTGGCATTCGGTGCCTGTTTCATCGGCACCGGCAACTCGATTCGCGAGATCGTCAAGGAGCAGACGATCTACCGCAGAGAACGCGCGGCCGGACTGTCCGCAGGGGTCTACCTGATGTCGAAGCTCCTGGTCTTGGGCGCGATCACCGTCCTGCAGTCGGCGGTGCTGTTCTTGATCGGCACCATCGGGGTGAGCATGCCGGCGAAAGGCGTATTCACCTCGGTCCCGCTGGAGTTGATCCTGGCGATGGCGATGCTCGGCGTCGCCTCGCTGGCGTTGGGCTTGCTGGTCTCGGTGTCAGTCAACACCTCGGAGAAGACGCTGCCACTGCTGATTGTGCTGTCCATGGCGCAACTGGTGTTCACCGGCGGTTTGGTACGGCTGCCCGGCACCCCTGTTCTGGAACAGCTGTCCTACCTGTCGCCGTCCCGCTGGGGCTACGCCGCGACAGCGGCCACCGTCGACCTGGACACCCTGTCGCCGCACGAGGGCGCACCCGACCCGCTGTGGCGACATTCCCTGGGCACGTGGCTGCTCGACATGGGGGTCGTCGCCGGCCTGGGGGCCGTCTTCCTCGCGCTGGCCGGATACCGGCTGTATCAGCTGCGTCCACGGCGGCGCGGCGCCCGCCGCGCGCGGATTTGACGCCGACAAACCGATACGCCACGACCTCGAAGACGCCGCCCGGATCGACGTAGTCATAGAAGGGCTCGGCGTCTCAGGGGTAGACCGGATGCAGCCGTGCGATTTCTCCTCGATCGGACCGCCTCTCGGGGATGATGGTTCTGGGTGTGGCGGATTGCATCCATCGCTTCACCGACCGGCCAGTGCACGGTTCGGATTCGACAGGAGCGGATATGACCGACGGCTCCGGCTCAGACAGCGGCTTCGGACGATCAACGGCCGGACTCGAATCCGCCGCGGTGGCCGCCTTCGCAGCCGCGTGGGAATCGGCTGCCCCGGCGCCGGCCATCAGCGATTACCTGCCCGACGCAGAGACCTTGCGCTTGGCCGCGTTGATCGAACTGATCCGCGTCGACCTGCGCCAGCGCTGGCTGCGCCGGCCCGCGCTCACGCCGTCCGGCGGATCCGAGCCGCCCCGCAAGCGGCTGCGGAACTACTGCGCGGAATTCGCCGAGCTGTCGCCGGACCGCGTTCCGGCCAGCCTGGTCTATGAGGAGTTCGTGATCCGCCGGCACAGCGGCGAGCGGGTCGATCCGCGCGAATATCTGCGCGAATATCCCGCGCAAGCGCCCGAGCTGAGCGAGTTGCTGAATGCCGACGACGAGGATCGAAGCACTCAACGCGCCGGTGTGGCCCCGACTGTCATCGCCTCGACCATGGTCTCCCCCGAAGGCACCCGCACCACGGGCGACCTGTTCGCAGACCAGGAGACGACGGGATCGCAGGTCGCTCGGCTGGACAACATCCGGGTAGGCGATTGCATCGATGATTTCGATCTGCTCACCGGGCTGGGGAGCGGAGCCTTCGCGCGGGTGTTCCTGGCTCGGCAGCGCTCGTTGCAGCGGCTGGTGGCGGTGAAGATCTCCGCCGACCGCGGCACCGAACCGCAGACGCTGGCCCAGCTCGACCACGACTACATCGTCCGGATCTTCGACCAGCGGCTGCTGGGCGAACCGGACCCGCACGGCGATTCCCACAGCCGCCGACTGCGGCTGCTGTACATGCAGTTTCTGCCCGGTGGCACCCTGCTGGGTGTGTTGCGCCGGGTCCGGTCCACCCCTGCCGACCAGCGCAGCGGCCGGTTGCTGCTGGCCGCGGTCGACGCCGCGATGGAGGAGAAGGGTGAGATCCGCCCGACCGATTCCAGCGTTCGCGCCGAGATCGCGGCGCTGTCGTGGCCGGAAACCGTGGCCTGGCTGGGCCGCCGGCTCGCCGAGGCGCTGGCCTACGCCGACGAGCACGGCGTGCTGCATCGCGACGTCAAACCGGCGAACGTGCTGCTCACCGCGGAGGCGGTGCCGAAACTCGCCGATTTCAACATCAGTTTCAGCCGCGAGGTGGCCGGTGCCAATCCGGTGGCGTACTTCGGTGGGTCGCTGTCGTACATGTCGCCGGAACAGTTGGAGGCCTGCCATCCCGGCTACCGCCGTTCCGCCGACGATCTGGATACCCGTTCCGACATCTACTCGCTGGGTGTGTTGCTGTGGGAGCTGCTGACCGGCGCCAAGCCGTTCGACGACAGCACCGCGGGTGAGCGCAGCGACTCCACCGCTCTGGGGGCGATGCTCGCACGTCGTCGTACTGGCGTGGATTCGGCTGCGCTGCAACGAGTTCCGCCCGATTGTCCGGCGACACTGTGCAGGGTGTTGCAGACCTGCCTGGCGCCCACGCGTGACAATCGGTGGTCCAACGGCAACGAACTGGCCCAGCAGTTCGAACTGTGCCTGGACGCGCGGGCCCGCGAACTGGTGGATCCGGCACCCACCAGCTGGCGTTTCCGAGCGCGGAGGTGGCTGGTGCCGCTGGTGCTGCTGGCCTATGGCGCCCCGAATGTGCTTGCGGCCGTGTACAATACGGTACACAATCGAACCCTGATCATCGACCGGATGAGTGTGCCCGCCCAGCACACATGGTGGATTTTCACCACTACGGTGAACGCGGTCTTCTTCCCGGTGGGGATCGTGACCGTGATGTACTTGTCGCGCTATCTACTCACCGTTCCGCGCGGTATGCGGCGCGGACGCGACTATGACTCCCGGATACTCGCCCGAGCCAGATCCGATGCCCTGCTGTTCGGTGATCGGTGTGTGGTGGTGGCGTTCTCGCTCTGGAGCCTGTCGGCGATTCTGTTCCCGCTCGTGCTGCACTTCGCGACCCACGAGCTCACCGCACGGGAGATGGTGCACTTCGTGGGCGGGCTGCTGGTGTGCGGCGCGATGGCGGTGGCATATCCGTTCTTCCTGGTGACGTTCTACATGGTCCGCTGCGTCTACCCGCTGTTTCTCCGGCACGGCGACATCAGCCCCGAGGATGCGGTGCGCCTGCGCCGGCTCGATCGCCGCTGCAACGGATATCTCGCGGTGGCGGCGTCGGTGCCACTGCTGGCGGTGGCCGGGGTGACATTCCTGCCGCTGAGCGATACTCCGAAGATCATCGTCGCGGTGCGGGTGTTGTGCGTGGGGTCCATCGTCGCCTTCGTGGTGGCCTATGTGCTGTTCCGGGCGCTCGAGGCCGATCTGCGCGCACTGGAGCGAGTGGTGGATCCGGGACATCAGGCGGTTGCCGGTCGGCGATGAGTTCCGGAACTCGCCGACTTCTCGACGCTCCGATCAGCGAATCGTCCATGTGGTGAAGAGAGTTCGTTTCACTCCCGGATATGCGGGTATCGGATGGTTCGAGCCACCGCTGATCGCAGCCGGTCGCCGGATCGGTGCGAGGTGAGCGAAAGTGAGGAGATTGCTGTGATCACTCTCGGGGTTGTCCTTCTGGTTCTCGGTTTCCTGCTCGGGATTCCGATTCTGTGGACTCTGGGCATCATCGCGCTGGTCGTGGGGGCTGCGCTGGCTCTGCTGGGAGCGCTGGGTCGCCCCGTGGCCGGCCGCGCGCACTACTACTGACGTGTTCGGCCGCCGCGCGCTGCCCGCGGCAGCGGCGTGAAGATGCGACCGCCCCGAAAGCCGATTTCCGGGGCGGTTTCGCATAGCTAGCGGGATGTCAGCGCAGCAGGAATTCCATGGTGATCCGCTCGAATGCGTCCTTGGCCTCGATCATCACCCAGTGCCCGCAGTTCGGTGGCGGCGTCCGTCACGCCAGCAGGACGTGCTGGCGGACGTCGATGTAGCCGTCGCGGAAGAGGTCGGCGCAGCCGGTCAGATAGCGGACGTAGCGGTCGTAGACGGCGGGGGAGGTGAGGGCGACGGCTTCGGACCGGTGGTCGCGGAGGGCCTGGGCCCAGAGGTCGAGGGTGTGGGCGTAGTGCGGCTGCAGCGATTGGACGTCGTGCAGGGTGAAGCCGGCCCGTTCGGCGTATTCGCCGATCCACTGCGGCTGCGGAAGTTGTCCGCCGGGGAAGATCTCGTCGAGGACGAACTTGCTGAACGCCAGATATTCGTGGGTGATGGGTATGCCCATCTCACGGAGCTGGTGGCGGTGGAAGCCGATGATGGTGTGCAGCATCATGCGGCCGTCCGGGGGCAGCAGGTGGTGGCAGCGGTCGAAGAACGCGTCGTAGCGTTCGCGCCGGAAATGTTCGAAGGCTCCGATCGAGACGATCCGGTCGACCGGGTGATCGAATTCCTCCCAGCCGCGCAGATACACCTCACCGGTGCCGGGCGGCAGCCGGTCGAGCAGCTCCCGCACGTGCTCGTACTGGTTGCGGCTCAGCGTCAGGCCGATCACGCGCACGCCGTAGTTCTCGACGGCGCGCAGCATGGTCGAACCCCAGCCGCAGCCGATGTCGAGCAGGGTCATCCCCGGATGTAGATCGCATTTGCCGAGCGACAGGTCGATCTTGGCGAGCTGTGCCTGTTCCAGGGTGAGGTCCGGTTCACGGAAGTACGCGCAACTGTAGGTGCGCGTGGGATCCAGGAAGAGGGCGAAGAAATCGTCGGACAGGTCGTAGTGGGCCTGCACGTCGGCGTAGAACGGTGACAGATCGGTCATGGTGACCCTCTGATGGTCGGTTTCGGGAAACGTTCTGCCTCTGATACGAGGTACCCCGGCGGTGGGTTCGACCCGCCCGCCGCACCATGCGCGCTCGACCAGTATGCGCCTCTCGCCACCGCGGAGGGACGCGATCGGCGGATCGGCCGAGGTCCGGGTACGTGATCGCCCGAAACGGTCAGTCGCTCCCGCGCGCCGTCCCGCTTTCCCATGCGCGGCGCCGAAGCAGGCGCAGACCGTTGAGACCGACGATGACCGTGGAACCCTCGTGACCGGCGACGCCCAGTGGTAGCGGAAGGTGGCCGACGAGATCCCAGGTGATCAGGACGGCGATGAAGGTCGCGGCGATGATCAGATTGGCGATCACGGTGCGGCGCGCGCGGCGCGACAGGGCGATGACCGCGGGCACGGTGGTCAGGTCGTCGCGGATGACGACCGCGTCGGCGGTGTGCAGGGTGAGGTCGGATCCGTTGCCGCCCATGGCGATTCCGGTGTGCGCGGCGGCGAGCGCGGGTGCGTCGTTGATACCGTCGCCCACGGCGGTGACCCGGTCGCCCGCGGCTTCCAGTTCTTCGATCGCGGCGACCTTACCTTCCGGCAACAGCTCCGCCCGCACATCGGTGAGTCCGAGCCGGCCGGCCAGCTGCCGGGCGGCGGCGAGATTGTCGCCGGTGAGCAGAACCGGTGCGGCTCCGGTGATTTCGGTGAGCGCGGCGACGGAATCGGCCGCTTCGGGGCGCTCTTGATCGGTCAGGCCGAGAATCGCGATCGACCGGTGCTCGCGCCGCACGATCACAGCGGTATGCCCCGCGCCCTGTATCTCCGCTACGACGGCCGCGGCGTCCTCGTCAGCCGAATTCAGCAGTGCGGCAGGCGATCCCACCTCGATGACGTGACCGTCCACGGTGGCGGTGACACCACGCCCGGGTTGCGCGCTGAAGTGGTCGACCGGCGGCACGGCGAGTCCGCGTTCGCGACAGGCGCGGACGACCGCGGTGGCCAGCGGGTGCTCGCTGGAGTATTCCGCGGCCGCGGCCCAGCGCATGACTTCCTCGGCCGTGCACGGGCAACCGGGCAGCACCCGGATATCGGTGAGTTCCGGGACGCCGCGGGTGAGTGTGCCGGTCTTGTCGAACGCCACGCGGGTGGTGCCGCCCAGCCGTTCCATCACGACGGCGGATTTCACCAGTACGCCGTGCCGACCGGCGTTGGCGATCGCGGCGAGCAGGGGCGGCATGGTGGACAGCACCACCGCGCACGGTGAGGCGACGATCATGAACGTCATGGCCCGAAGCAGCGAATCCTGCAGGGCGGCACCGAAGATCAACGGTACGGCGAACACGGCGAGCGTCACCGCGACCATGCCCACCGAATAGCGCTGCTCGATCTTCTCGATGAACAGCTGCGCCCGCGCCTTGGTCCGGCCGGCCTGTTCGACCAGGGCGGCGATCCGGGCCACCACCGAATCCTCGGCCCGGCGCCCGACCCGCACGCGCAGGACGCCGGTGCCGTTCGAGGTCCCGGCGAACACCTCGTCACCGGGTGCTTTGTCCACCGGCATGGGCTCACCGGTGATGGTCGCCTGGTCGACCTCGCTCGCGCCTGCCACGACCGTGCCGTCGGCCGCGACGCGATCTCCGGGACGGACCAGGATCACTTCACCCACTTCCAGATCCGCTGCCCTGACGGTTGTCTCGGCGCCGTCGTCGATCCGGGTGGCGGTATCGGGTGCCAGATCGAGCAGTCCGCGCACCGAATCCTCGGTGCGTGCGGTCGCGAACGCCTCCAGCGCGCCGGAGGTGGCGAAGATGACGATCAGCAGTGCGCCGTCGGTGATCTGCCCGATCGCGGCGGCGCCGAGCGCGGCCACCACCATCAGCAGGTCGACGTCCAGTGTCCTTTCGCGCAGTGCGCGCACGCCGGCCAGGGCGGGTTCCCAGCCGCCGGTGAGATAGCAGGCCAGATAGAGCGACCACCACAGCTCGGGAGGTGTGTGCAGGAGCCGGGCCACCGAGCCGGCCGCAAAGAGCAGGAGAGCCGCTGCGGCCCAACGAATTTCGGGAAGCGTGAACAGCCGCGTCCGCCGCGCGGGTATCGCCGTGAGCGCGGCGGGTCGCGTAGCGGCCGGTGCGGACACGAGAAACCTCCGAAGGTCGGGAGCGGACGACCCGAGAATAACAGAACACGTGAAGAGGTCTTCATGTATACCTGGTCGGCTAAACTCCACGGTTATGGGACATGGGGTCGAGGGCCGGGATCGGCCGATTGCCCGGCTGGACAGTGAGTCCGCCGCGCATGTGGCGACCACCCTGCAGGCCCTGGCCACGCCGAGCCGGCTGCTGATCCTCAGCGAATTGCGCCAGGGGCCGCGGCCGGTCTCCGAACTCGCCGAGGCGGTCGGGATGGAGCAGTCCGCGGTCTCCCATCAGCTCCGTCTGCTGCGCAACCTCGGCCTGGTCACCGGAACTCGCGCCGGGCGCAGCATCGTCTACAGCCTCTACGACACCCACGTCGCGCAATTGCTGGACGAGGCGGTCTATCACAGCGAGCACCTGCGTCTCGGCCTGTCCGATCGACCGCGAACGGCCGGCTGAGGACGTTTCCGGAGCACCGCACGGGCTTTTCGGTCCGGTGGCGAGTCGGTGTCTTCGTTTCGTGTGCGTCGGCAGGAACCGGGCGGCGGTAGGAGTCGGCCATCTTTGCGGGCGTCATCGACCGGCTCGTCCGATATCGCGCCGGTAGGGCGGCCCTTCCGTGCGCGATCCATCCCCGTTCCGGTTGACAACACCTCGCCCTCTCGCGCACACTGCTCTTATTAGAGAGCGCTGCTCTCAAGAAACCGAGAGGGCAGTCATGCAGGAACTGTGGAAGTGGGCCAACCTGACCGTCGCATTCGCCGTGGAGCTGGGCGCGCTGGTGGTGCTGGGACTGTGGGGATGGCGCGCCGGTGACAGCGCTGTGGTGAAAGTGGTTCTGGCGCTGGGCATCCCGCTGGCCGCCGCGGTGGTGTGGGGAATGTTCGCGGCGCCGAAGGCGAGTTTCGATGTTCCGCTGCTCGCGGTGATCACCAAGGTCGTTGTCTTCGGTGGCGCCGCGGCCGCGCTGTGGGGACTGGGCCATCGGGTGGCGGCGGTCGTCTTCGCGGGCTTGGTGATCGCGAATCTGCTGGCGATCAAGCTGGGCCACCTGAATTCGTAGCGCTGAATTCGTAGCGCGCCGGCCCGGAATGCGGGCCGGCGCCCACGCTCACGGCACGACTTCGAAGACGTCACCCGGATTGACGTAGTCGTAGAAGGCCTTGGCCCCCTCGGGGGTCATCCGGATGCAGCCGTGGGACTGCTCCTCGATGGGCCCGATATGGGTGGCGATATCACCATTGAAGAAGACTGCCCACCGCATTTCGGCGTTGTGCATGGTGCTCCAGTGGTACGGCTCCTTGAACGCGACGTGGAAGGTGCCGGGCGGTGTCTCGTATCCGGGCCGCCCGTGCGAGATGGGGGTCGGGCCGTAGACCACGCGGCCGTTGTCCATCAGCCAGCCCTCATTGGTCGAGAGGCGCAGGCAGGCGCGTGCGGCGGCAGAACACGGAGCCGAGATCTGGCCGGGCGGGGAGGGTACGAGTTGCGGAACGCCGGGGATGTCGGGGCCGCCGGGCCACACCGGATCGGCGCCCGCGGGCACCGTGACAGCGAATCCGGCGGCCGCGATCGCGGCCGCGGCCGCCGCTCGGATCGTCCATCGGGTGATGCTCGTGCAGTTCATATGCGTCCGACCTCTCTACCCGGCCCGCTGTCCGGCCGAGCCGGGCGGCGGGCACTTCGTCGACAAGCTGGGACGGCACCGTCAGCGATCGATGTGTGCTCGATCACGATGCATAGTTGATCATTGTGACCCGTCGCGGGCGCCGATGGTGCGGAAGAATCCGCCTTGTTATCACAAATCGGGCAGACCGAGTTCCAGGTTGGGTGCGGCGATACCGCCGTCGATCTCGAGAATCTTGCCGGTGAGATAACTGCCCGCGGGGGAGCACAGGTAGACGATGCCGGCCGCGATATCGGTCGGATCGCCCAGCCGATGCAGTGGCGTATCGGCCTCCATCTTGGCCTTGACCTCGGGATTCTGTGCCACCACCTCGAGTGCGGAGGTCAGCACCGAGCCGACCGCGATGCCGTTGACCCGGATCCGCGGTGACAGATCCGCGGCGGCCAGCCGGGTCCAGTGCGCGAGCGCCGCCTTGGCCGTGCCGTAGGCGAGGAAGCCGCGCCCGGGCGCCCGGCCCATCATCGAGGAGATGTTGACCACCGAGCCGCCCTCGCCGGCCAGCATGTGCGGGACCGCCGCACGGGTGAGGGCGTGCGCGGTGGAGACATTGAAGCGGAAGGCCTCCTCGAGGAATTCCGGCGAGGTGGTCAGGAAGGTGTTCGGCATGGTGCCGCCGACATTGTTGACCACGATGTCGATGCGGCCGAATTCGGTGGCGGCGGCGTCGGCCAGTGCGGTGACGGCGTCGAGATCCGACAGATCGCAGGCCACGGCCAGGGCACGCCGCCCCGTCGCGCGGATCTGCTCGGCGACCGCGTCCAGTTGAGACTGTGTGCGCGCGGCGATCGCCACATCGGCGCCCGCCTCGGCCAGGGCGAGCGCGGTGGCGGCGCCGATACCGCGGCCCGCGCCGGTGACGACGGCCGCGCGGCCGTCGAGTCGGAATTTGTCCAGGATCATCGCTAGTCCTCTCGGTGGGGGTCCTCGCAGTGTTAAGAATTAACTCTTAACTGTCAAGGACTGGTGCTCAATCCGCTGGTAGGACGTATCGTGCTCAGGGTGGAAGCAGTGAGTGCCCGGGAGCGGTTGATGGTGGCGGGGGAGCGGTTGATCGCCGAGCGGGGATATCTGGTGCCGCTGCGCGATATCGCCGCCGCGGCCGGGCAGCGCAACAATTCGGCGATCCCGTATCACTTCGGCTCGCGCGACGGACTCGTCGAGGCGGTGGTGCAGCAGCGGCTGGCGACCCTGGAGGTGCGCCGGTTGGAGTTGCTGGCGCAGCGCCCGGCCGTCGCCGCCGACGACGTGCACACTCTGCTCGACGCGCTGGTCATCCCCATGTTCGAACTGGGAGCGCGGAACGAAAGTTCCTATTACGCAAGGTTTCTCGAACAGATCCGCACCCATCCCGCGGTGTCGGACGCGGCCAATCTGGACAGCGCCGAACGGACGTCGGTGCGAGTGATCGTGGGCGGGCTCGACCGCGCTCTTTCGGACCTGCCGCCGCGCCTGCGGCATCGCCGGCTGCGCAGCCTCACCACGGTGCTGTTCGCCCTGCTGGCCGACCACGAACGGGCCGTCGAGGCGGGAAGGATCGCCGCCGACGATCGCGAGGCCTGGGACCAGGTCATCGACATGCTCGCCGGCACCCTCACCGCCCCGGTCACGACGCGTACCCGCTGAAACCGGGCGACAACGCCGTCCATCGAGGCTGGCGGCTCACCACGCCCGCCGATTACCGTGAACCCTGTGGATATCGCGCGCGAACTGCCCGGCGAACGGTCGGCGCCGCGCACCGGATGGCGTAGTCAGGGCGGGCCGCTGCTGGCGGCCGGTGTGGTGGTTACCGCGGCCGTGGTGCTGCACTTCCACGATCCGCACAGCCAGGGGGCATACGGGATATGCCCGTTCTATGCCCTGACCGGATGGTGGTGCCCGGGGTGCGGTGGACTGCGCGCTGTGCACAATCTCACCGAAGGCCGGGTGCTCGACGCGCTGCACAGCAACGTATTTGTCCTTCCGCTGCTGCTCACCCTGGCGCTGTGGTGGGGGCGGTGGGCTCTGGGCCGCTGGCGCGGCCGCGCCGACACCGCCTTCCCGTTCACCCTTCGTGGCCAGGCGCAATGGTGGTTGATCGGACTGCTCGCGCTGTTCACCGTGGTCCGCAATACCCCGTGGGGTACATGGTTGGCCCCGGTCTAGGCGGGCATGCTGGAAATATGACCCAGGAAATCGCTGATTCACTGAAGGCTCGGGTGCGCGAGAAGATGCTGCGCCAATTGAACGAGGACGGCGCGCCCGACGCCGAACAGGACGATCCGCGCCAGATCGCCATCGAGAAAGATCTCGAAGCTATCGATTCCGTTCCCGACGGCGATCCGCTGATCGAAGAATTGGCCGCTCGCTACCTCGTGCCGTGAATCAGATCGTGCAGGGTGCCGCGCCCTGCCCCGCCTCGGTCAAGCCGGGCCGGGTCTCCGGCAGCGGGGACCACTGGCCGCCGGCATACGTGTAGTTCCACGAAGCGCCGTCTCGAACCAATCGGCTCAGCGCCTCGATGAGGCGATCCACATCCGCGACCGACGTGCCCAGACCGACGCTCGCGCGCACCGCGCCGTCGACACCGAGCCGCTGCAGGAGGGGATGTGCGCAGAAACGCCCGTCGCGCACGCCGATACCGAATTCGGCCGACAGATACGCCGCGACCCGGCCGGGTTCGAACCCGTCGACGGTGAATGCCACGATGCCCACACTGTCGGTGCTGTCGGAGAAAATCCGCAGTTGCCGAACGCCCGCAACGGTTTTCAGGCCGTCGCGCAGGTGGCGGATCAAATGATGTTCGTGCTCGACCACGGCCTGCTCGTCGAGGGCATACAACGTTTCGCAGGCCGCCGCGACGGCCGCCGCGCCCAAGACGTTCGGTGATCCCGCCTCGTGCCGCTGCGGTGCGGGCGCCCAGTACGCCTGCTCGGTGGTGACGGCCGTGACCGCCCCGCCGCCGGCCAGATACGGCGGCGCCGCGTCCAGCCAGTCCCGGCGGCCCACCAGTACACCGGCGCCGAAGGGCGCGTACAACTTGTGCCCGGAGAAGGCCAGGTAGTCGATGCCGGTCCCGCCGGATTCCGCGAACGACTGCAGGTCGATTCGGCGATGCGGGGCCAGTTGCGCGCCATCGACCAGGATGCGGGCGCCGTGGCGATGCGCGATCGCGGTCAGGTCCGCCAGCGGCAGCACCTCACCGGTCACATTCGAGGCACCCGTAACCGCAAGCAGCGCAGCGGGTTCGGCGCACAGCTCGGCCTCGATCCGTCGCAGCGTCTCCGCGATCGTCGCGGCGGCGGGAACCACCCGGCGGCCGCGGCGCGTCCAGGGCAGGAAATTCGCGTGGTGCTCGATATCGAGCACCACCGTGTCACCGGGAACGCAGCAGGCCAGCAGATTCAGCGAGTCGGTGGTGTTGCGGGTGAACACCACCACCTGGTCATCGGCGCAGTTCACCGCCCGTGCCACCGCGACACGTGCTGCCTCGTAGCGATCGGTGCTGATGCGGGAGGCGTATCCGGCGCCGCGGTGCACGCTGGCGTAGTAGGGGAGCAACTCGTTCACGCGGTCGGTGACCTGGGCCAGGGCGGGGGCGCTGGCGGCGTAGTCGAAGTTGGCGTAGGTACGGAAACCGCCCTGTACCAACGGAACTCGCAGATCGCAGCCGGAGACGCGGGCGATCGGTTCACCGGTGCGGCAGGAACGGGTGGCATGGCCGGCGCAGTCCGACGCCGAGCAGGTGCAGGCGGCGCCGGAGCGGGAGACGCAGGTGTCGTGGGAGCAAACCTGTTCCGGGACAACGGTTTCGGCGGCGGCAATTGTCGAGACAGCAGTACGCATCGGGGCGATCCCTTTGTTCAGGGACTCCGGACGTGGAGGGTGATCGGAGTCCGCGCTTGCCGTGCTCGGTCGAGCATCGGCCAGGTCGTCACCCGGAGCACCCCACCGCGGAGGAGGGTTGCCGACCAGCTAGCCGGGGCTTGACGCTGGTACTCGTGACCTGAGCCGAGAGTGACAGAACCGGCCCGGCATTGTCAAGCACCGGACTCGAACGAGCAAGAGCGCCGCGCCGCGCCCGAAATCGAGGGGCGCGTGAAAGTTATTGCGGCTCAGTCCAATCCGGCCGGGCGGTGATAGGTGCCGTTGTAGTACAGCAGCGGGTTGCGCATCGGCTCGCCACCGGTGTCGTCGTGCACCCGGGTGACCAATCCGACCACCAGGGTGTGGTCGCCGATGGGAATCAACCGGTGCACGGTGGCCCGCACCCAGATCGGGGTGCCGTGCAGCACCGGCTCGCCGGTGTCCAGCGTCGACCACAACTCCGGGTCGGCGAAACGCTCTTCGGCGGCGCGCGAAAACCGTTGTGCCAGATGCTGTTGATGTTCGCCGAGGAAGTGCACGACGACCGAATCGGCCTCGCTCATCGCGTCGATGGACGAGGAGGTGTGCGCGATGTTGAACGAGATCAGCGGCGGATCCAGTGACAGCGAGGCGAAGGAGGTGGCGGTGAAGCCCACCGGGCGTTCCGGCCGGCTCAGGGTGACGATCGTCACGCCCGCGGGATAGTGGCGCATGGCCGCCCGGTACTGCGCTGCGGTGACGCCGTCGTGCTGAGGGTCGAGATCGGCCAGCTCGGCGTCGGGTCGCTGGGAACTGCTCACGCCTCCAACCTACGTCGTGCCCGCCCTCCCGCAATCCCGACGCCGTCCCGCCGCCGCCGAACTGCCCCGATACGCTGGACGAATGAGTGATTGGAAGGCTTTCGACGTCGAGCGCACCGGTCACGTCGCGCGAGTGACGCTGACCGGACCCGGCAAGGGCAATGCCATGGGCCCGGATTTCTGGAGTGAACTGCCGCTCATCTTCGGCGAGCTGGACGCCGACCCGGAGATCCGCGCGATCGTGCTCACCGGTTCCGGTAAGCACTTCTCCTACGGCCTCGATCTGCCCGCGATGAGCCCGACCTTCGGTCCGCTGCTGGGCGAGAAGGCCCTGGCCGCACCGCGCACCGATTTCCTCTACGAGATCCGCCGCATGCAGGCCTCGGTGACCGCGGTCGCCGACTGCCGCAAACCCGTGATCGCCGCGATCTCCGGCTGGTGCGTGGGTGGCGGACTCGATCTCATCGCCGCCGCGGATATCCGCCTGGCCAGCGCGGAGGCCAGCTTCAGCCTGCGCGAGGCCAAGGTCGCCATCGTCGCCGACATCGGATCGCTGCACCGGCTGCCGGGCATCATCGGCGAGGGCCATGTGCGCGAGCTCGCCTATACCGGCAAGGACATCGACGCCGCGCGCGCGGAGAAGATCGGCCTGATCAACGACGTCTACCCGGACCAGGAGGCGGTGCTGGCCGCCGCGCACACGCTGGCGGAGGAGATCGCCGCGAATCCGCCGCTGGTCGTGCAGGGCATCAAGGACGTGCTGGATCAGCCCAAGGCCGGCAAGGTGGCCGACGGGCTGCGGTACGTCTCGGCGTGGAACGCGGCCTTCCTGCCCTCGGAGGACCTCACCGAGGCGATTCAGGCCGTCTTCGAGAAGCGCAAGCCGAACTTCCAGGGCAAATAGCGGCCGCCCGGGACGGCCCGGGCGAATCGGCGCTCGCGGGACGCATACGCCCGCGAGCGCCCTCGCTCGATGTCGATTCTCCCGGTGGTCCGCCCCGCGCGGGCACCGGCGGCACTCAGTGGCCGCCCTGCTCCTGCAGCCGCTTGAAGGCTTCATCGGCAAGGGTCTCGGCCTTGGCCCGGCCGTCCCAGCCGTCGACCTTGACCCACTTGCCGGGCTCGAGGTCCTTGTAGTGCTCGAAGAAGTGCTCGATGGCCTTGCGCTCGAATTCCGGGATGTCGTCGACGTCCTGGATGTGATCCCAGCGCTTGTCACCGGCCGGCACCGCGACGACCTTCTCGTCGCCGCCGGCCTCGTCGCTCATCAGCAGCACGCCGACCGGGCGGGCCTCGACGATCACGCCGGGGAACACCGACTCCGGCAGCAGCACCAGGCAGTCCAGCGGGTCGCCGTCGGAGCCGAGGGTGTTCTCGATGTAGCCGTAGTCGGCCGGGTAGACCATCGGGGTGTAGAGGTAGCGGTCCAGCCGCACCCGACCCGTCTCGTGGTCGACCTCGTACTTGTTGCGCTGCCCCTTGGGGATCTCGATGGTGACGTCGAACTCCACGTCATCTCCTTCGTCCGATGCGTATGCGTTGATGCGGTACGGCTGCTCGCCGGCGTGTGCCGCGGCCGACTCGCCGACCGGTCCGGTGGGCTGCCGACGCGCCAGCTCGTTCGGTGGAACGCCGGCGAGGTGAGGATAGTGTGGTCGATGCGCGCATGGGTGCGGCAGGGAGCGTCCGCCTCACACGGGTGAATAGGGAGACAGCTGTCACGTGGTAGGTCGAGGTAGGAAGAACATCGGTGGGCTGGCCGCTCGCCGACGCCGCAATATGTGGGTCGCGGTGCTGGTCGCAACCGTTGTCGCCGTCGTCGTGGCCACGGTGGCTCTGGTGACGGTGCGGCCGTGGACCGAGGAGTTCCGGCACGGGGGTTTGACGATAGCCGCACCCCCGGCCCCCGTGAAGCCCTTTCCCCAGCTGAATCCCGCCTCGGCGAGTGCGCCCGAACCCAGCCGTCAGGGGCTGGCCGCTGCCCTGGCCCGGGTGGCTACCAGTCCGGACCTGGGCAATTTCGCCGGATCGATCTCCGATCCGGACACCCGCGCCACGCTCTGGAGCGCCGATCCGGACAAGCCGATGATCCCGGCGTCCACCCTGAAGGTCATGACCACGGCGGCGGCGCTGCTGGTGTTGCCGCCGGACCATCGGCTCACCACGCGGGTGGTGGCCGGTTCGGCGCCCGGTGAGGTCGTGCTGGTCGGCGCCGGTGATCCGACCCTGACCGCGCAGGCCGACGGCAAGGGCTACTACCCGAACGGGCCGAAGTTGTCGGATCTGGTGGCTCAGATCCGGGCCGCCGGGCATCCGGTCGACACGGTCGTGGTCGACACCTCGCTGTATTCGGGTCCGACCTCACCGGCCGGCTGGGACCCGGCCGATATCGCGGGCGGTTCGTGGGCGCCGATCGAACCGGTGATGATCGACGGCGGCCGCCTCGACCCGCTGGTCGAATATTCGCCACGTTCGGCCACGCCCGCCCTGGACGCCGGTCGCCGGCTGGCGCTGGAACTGGGCGCCGACCCGGCGAAGGTGCGGCTTGGCAAGGCCGCGCCCGGCGCCGCCGAATTGGCCCACGTGGACTCCGCGGAACTGCGGGACCGCTTGCGGGACATGATGATTCACTCCGACGATGTGCTCGCCGAGACGATCGGCCGGGAGATCGCGGCGGCGACCGGTGGCGAGCAGTCGTTCGCCGGTGCCGCCTCCGCCACCCTGACGGCGTTGAAGGCGGCGGGTTTCGACACCGCGGGCGTCACCCAGATCGACAACAGCGGACTGTCCACCGACGACCGGGTTCCGGCGCGACTGCTCGACCGGATCATCGCCGAATCGGCCGCGTCCGCGCAGCCGGGCGGTGCGGATCCGGGCGGCACCACACCGCCCGCGGTCGTGAACACCGGCGACGCCGCCGCGGTCGCCTCACCGCTGGCGCCGCTGCTGGACTATCTGCCGGTCGCCGGTGGCACCGGATCGCTGGCGGTGCGGTTCGTCGACGGCGGCCCCGAACGCGCCGGCGCGGGCTGGGTGCGCGCCAAGACCGGAACTCTGTCGGTGTCGAGCGCGTTGGCTGGATATGTGTTGGATCGCGACGGCCGCGTCATGACCTTCGCGCTGATGTCGAACGACCGGCCCCCCGAGGCCAGCCGCCCGGCATTGGACGCCGTCGCCACCACGCTTCGCAACTGTGGATGCTCCTGACGGGTGGAAATGCGATGACCGGATCCGGTGACCCCGCCGATGGCCGTACCGCCGACGATGCCGTGGTCGCCGGTCGCGAAGCCACGGACGTGGCGAAGAACGCGTCCGCGAAACGCTCGGTGCTGGCCGGCTCGGTCGATTGGCGGCTGGCCGCACGGGCTGGTAGCGCCGTCGTGCCGTCCGGTCCGCGCACCACGCGGTATTCCGCCGAACAGGTCGTCGAGGAACTGTCCGAGGCGTCCGTGCGGGCCGAGGGCCCGGTGCGCGAGGTGAGTCTGCTCCTCGACGACCAGCCCGTCCCACAGGCGACGATCGTCGATCGCCGCGGCTGGATCCGCGCGGCCGCCGAATCCATGTCCGAACTCACCGGATCCGCCGGCGACGACCGCGGCCGCTTCGCCGGGAAACCGGCCGGCGTCCAGGCCGGAGCGATGCTGGCCTTCCTGTCCACCGCGATCCTCGGCCAATACGATCCGTTCAGCGGGCCGGACGGCACCTTGCTGCTGGTCGCGCCCAACATCATGGCCGTGGAGCGCGCACTCGGCGTCTCGCCCAGCGATTTCCGGCTGTGGGTGTGCCTGCACGAGGTGACGCACCGGGTGCAGTTCTCCTCCGCGCCCTGGCTGGCCGACTATATGAAGCAGAACGTCGACACCCTCGGCGCCGTCGGCGACGAATCGGTGAACGAGGTACTCGCGCGGCTGCTGGAGGAAATGCGTCGCCGCCGCGACAACGGGGTGAGCGACGATCCCGCCGACCGCGGCATCCTCGGCCTGCTGCGCGCCACCCAGCCGCCGCCGCAGCGCGACGCGCTGGACCGGTTGCTGATGCTCGGCACGCTGCTGGAGGGCCATGCCGACCATGTGATGGACGCCGTCGGCCCGGCCGTGATCCCCACCGTCGCGCAGATCCGCGAGGCCTTCGATCAGCGTCGCCGCCGCCCGGCCAATCCGATCCAGCGGCTGTTGCGCGCACTGCTCGGGGTCGACGCGAAGGTCGCGCAGTACGTGCGCGGCAAGGCGTTCGTCGACGAGGTCGTCGGCAAGGTCGGCATGCAGCGGTTCAACACCGTGTGGACCGACGCCGACACCCTGCCCCGGCCCGACGAGATCAGCACCCCGCAACGATGGATCGACCGAGTCCTGGGGTGACGCCGGCGGGCGCCGCCGGGGTCGCGCGCGCCCGGCTCCCGGAGACGGAGGCGGTGCTGCGGATGCGGCACGCCGTGCGCGAGTGGTTGCTGCGGTATCGGCCGGAGGGCGCGGTGGCCGTCGCCCTGTCCGGTGGGGCGGATTCGCTGGCCCTCACGGCGGCGGCGCTCGCCGAGGCCGACCAGGTCGACGCGTTGATCATCGATCATGGATTGCAAAAAGGCTCGGCGGTGGTCGCGGCGGAGGCCGCGGAGATCGCCCGGCGGCTGGGCTGCCGGGCGGTGCGGATGCGCCGGGTGTCGGTGACCGGGCCGGGTGGGCCGGAGGCGGCGGCGCGGCAGGCGCGCTACGCGGCATTGGACGAGCTGCGCGACGGCCTGCCGGTGCTGGTCGGGCACACCCTCGACGATCAGGCCGAAACCGTGCTGCTCGGATTGGCGCGTGGTTCGGGCCAGCGCTCGATCCAGGGCATGGCCGGCTACGACGAGCCCTGGGGCAGGCCGCTGCTGGGCGTGCGGCGCGCGGTCACTCGGGAGATGTGCCGGGATCTGGGTCTCGACCCGCACGAGGATCCGCACAACGCCGCCCCGGAATTCGCCCGCGTCCGGTTGCGCACCGAGGTGCTGCCGCTGCTGGAGGAGGTCCTCGGCGGGGGTGTGGCACCGGCCCTGGCTCGTACGGCCGCGCAACTGCGCGAGGACGGCGAGGCGCTCGATGCGATTGCCGATCGATTGCTGATCGATGCGCGTGATGGTTCGTCGCTGTCGGTCGAGACACTCGCCACGGTTCCGCCCGCGATCCGTCGGCGTGTCATCCGGGCCTGGCTCCTCGATGGCGGCGCAAAGGCCTTGACGGACAAGCATTTACGCGCGGTGGAGTCCTTGATCACCGATTGGCACGGGCAGGGCGGCGTCGCGGTCGGCGGGGGAATGCCGGGGATCAGGTTGGTTGCCAGGCGCGAACGTGGCAGGCTGACGTTGGCGTTCGCACGATAACGACCCGAAGGGAACCCAGCACACGTGTACGGGGACGACATAGCGTCGGTGCTGATCACCGAGGAGCAGATCCGAGCCAAGGTCGACGAGCTGGCCGAACTCATCGCGAAGCGATATCCCCCGGACGCGCCCGAGGGTGATCTGCTGCTGGTCGGCGTGCTCAAGGGGGCGATCTTCTTCATGACCGAGCTGGCGCAGGCGCTGCCGATCCCGACACAGATGGAATTCATGGCCGTCTCGTCCTACGGGTCGTCCACCTCGTCCTCGGGCGTGGTCCGGATTCTGAAGGATCTGGACAAGGACATCGCCGGGCGCAACGTGCTGATCGTCGAGGACATCATCGACTCCGGTCTCACGCTGTCGTGGCTGATGCGCAACCTCTCCAGCCGCAACCCCGCCTCGCTGGAGGTGGTGACGCTGCTGCGCAAGCCCGATGCGCTGCGCACCCACATCGAGGTCGCGCACGTCGGATTCGACATCCCGAACGAATTCGTCGTCGGGTACGGACTGGACTACGCCGAGCGTTACCGCGATCTGCCCTACATCGGCACCCTGAACCCGCGGGTCTACAGCGCCTGAACTGGGCAGATGACCGATTTGGTGACCGAATTCCGCCAGAGTGTGGCGAAAATCACCGTTTGATGATGTTCCCTGCGCAATCGCTATCGATGGAAGTTGCTGACCGGCCGCGATGACGGGCCGTATCGGCGGCGGAGCTCTCCGCGCCGGGCCGAATGTGACATCACCGCTGGTCGACGCCTGCGGTGATGTCGTGTGCTCGGCTTCTCGCGACGGCTATCGCGTTCGCTGAGAATTGACCGATGCGATTGTGCTGGAGTTATGGCGGAGCCCTATGCTGTCGGTAACAAACCGTTTGGCTGTTTATGACCCTCTATTCGGACTCGAAGGTCTAAAGCGGCTGGATTTCCCTGACCGATTCTGATAGCAAGGTGCTATGGACCCGCATTTGCGCGACCTGCGGTACTTCGTCGCCGTCGCTGAGGAACTGCACTTCACCAATGCCGCGCAGCGGCTGCACATCGCTCAACCCACCCTCTCGCGGCAGATCCGCCAGCTCGAGCGTCAGCTCGACGTGGTCCTGTTCGATCGCAACCAGCGCAGCGTCGCGCTGACCGTCGCCGGTAAAGAACTGCTCGAGGGCGCCCGTCGCATCCTGGAGCTCTGGGAGGTCACCAACGTGGCCCTCCAGGAAGCCGGTGAGGTGTTGCGGGTCGGTATCCAGAGCTCGATCGGACGCGGTCTGATCGCCGAACTGGAAAGCGCCAGCGGACATCGGCTGGCCCTGCATTCGGCATCGTGGACCGATCCCTCCAGTGGCCTCGCGGGCCGGCAAGCCGATCTGGCGTTGATGTGGTTGCCGGTGCCCGATTCCGGGCGCTACCGCTGGCAGGTGCTGCGCACCGAGGCGAGGTGGGTGCTGCTCCCCGAGAACCACCGGCTGGCCGATCATGAGGCCATCGAATTCGCCGATCTGATCGACGAGCCGTTCATCGCGATGCCCGCCGAAGCCGGTGCGGCGCGCGACTTCTGGCTCGGCGGCGACGCCCGCGGCGGGCGGCAGGCCAAGATCGGCGGCGAGGCCGCCACCGCCGAGGAACGGCTCGAGGCCGTCAGCCTCGGACTCGGCGTCTGCCTGCTGGCCGAGAACAACGTGCCGATGTATCGGTGGCCCGGGCTCACCGCCCGCCCGGTCGCCGGCCTCGCACCGTGTGAACTCGCCATGGTGTGGCGCGCGGACGACGACCGGCCGACCATTCTCGATTTCGCCAATCGCGTTGTCGCCGGAGGGTTTTCCGTCGTCGAAGACGACCGATGAGCGCCGTCGAAGACGAGGGGCAGGGCTCAGGCGGTGCGCTGCCAGGGCTGAGCGGTCTCCAACTGGGCGGCCAGGCGTAGCAGCGTCGATTCGCTGCCGGGCGGCCCGGCCAGCTGCGCGGCCACCGGCGTCCCGGTGCGCGGGTGCAGCCCCATCGGGACGCTCACCGCGGGCCAGCCGACCAGATTCCACAGCGGCGTGAACGGCGAGAAGCGAACGTTGGCAACGACATTGGCCAGCCAGCCCCGGGCGTGCCAATTGCGCGCCGCGGGGGCGGGCGCGGCCAGCGTCGGGGTGATCACCACATCGTGCTGCTCGAAGAAGTCGAGCAGCCGCGCCTCGATCCGGTCGACCTGATTCGGCCGGACCAGACCGGCCTTCAGCACCGCCCGGCCCAGCGCGATATGCACGCGGTTACGGCGTTGCAGCAGTTCCGGATTGGCGACCGCACCCGCCTCGCGCGCCGCATTGGCCAGCCAGCGCCACGCCAGCGCCGTGGTCGCGCCCTGGTAGGGCAGTGCGGCGGGCACGACGCCGTGACCGGCCTCCGCGGCGAGCCGGGCGGCGGTCTGCGCGGCCGCGGCCCAGTGCTTGTCCACCCGGACCAGCGGGGACGGCGATCCGGGCGCGATCGCGATACGCAGCGGCGTCGGCGGTTCCAGATCGGCCAGGGCGGGCCGGTCGGCCAGCACCGACAGCATGAGTGCCGCGTCGGCGACCGTGGTCGCGAGCACCCCGTTCTCGGTCATCCCGCTCCAGGAGTCGACCCCCACCTGTGCCGGGACCACGCCGCGTCCCGGCTTGATGCCGACGACGCCGCAGCACGCGGCGGGTATGCGCACCGACCCGAGTCCGTCGTTACCGTGGGCCACCGGCACGAGTCCCGCACCGACCGCGGCGCCCGATCCACCCGAGGAGCCACCGGCGCTGTAGCGAATATTCCACGGGGAACGAGCAATTCGCTCGGGCGTGTCGGAGGTGCCCCACAGCGCGCCTTCCGGCATCTCGGTCAGGCCGACCACGACCGCGCCCGCGGCCCGCAACCGCCGCACCACCGGGTGATCCGCGGCGGCGGGGACACCCGAACCCGCGCGCGAACCCGCGTCGGTGATCTCACCGGCGACATCGATGTTGTTCTTCACCGCGACGGGGACGCCGGCCAACGGGAGGATGTCGAGGTCGGCGCGGTCGGCCAGGGCGCGGCTCTCGGCCCGTGCCCGCTCCGCGCGGACGGTGTGGAAGGCGCCCACCCGCGTATCGCCCCCCGCGATGCGATCCAGCGCGGCGTCGACGACCTGCCCGGCCGTGACCAGACCGTCGCGCACCGCGGCGGCGATCGCGACGGCGGTGGTCAACTTCGCGGGTGGTTGCGACGGGTCGTCCGATACGGACCCCGCCTCGGCCTCGGCGGGGGAATGCTGCTGGGGCTCATCAATGTCGGATTCGGGGCCGGAGGCCTGATCCGCCGGTCCCGAGCCGGTGGTTTCGTCTGCGTCCACTGCTACCTCCCGGGTGGCGCGCGAGACGGCGTTCGATATCGCGTCGGCTAGTGCGGTGCCCTCGTTGTGCATATGTCAAAGCCCCCGTCGCGTTGTGGTCGATATGGGCTGTTTCGATGTTGTCGCGCAAGTTATCACTTTCGGCGACGCACACCGTTGATGATCACGGGGCGTGGCGGATGGTGCCGCGAACCGCGACCGCGCCGGTGCCGGACGCACGGAGGCCGCGGCGTCCACCGGACACCGCGGCCGCGCAGCTCGGTTCGTCGTACCGCGCTATTCGGTGCCGTTGCGGACCCGTTCCTCATAGGCCTTGCGGGCGGCCGAATCGACATCGCCGAGGAAGGTCTGCTGCGCGCCCAGGGCACGTCCGATCGCATCGCCCACCGACTCCGGCAGCAGTCCGACCACCTGCGAGATGGCGCCGGCCACCTTCGTCACGCGGACCTTCGACTTCGGCGCCACCAGGAGTTTCGCGATGGCCTCGGCGATCTCCTCCGGCTCGGCCGGGCGCATCAGCTTCGGCGCCGAAACACCCGATCCCAGTTCGGTATTCGTCAGCGTCGGCAACACCGAGGAGAACGACACGCCCGTATCGCGATACTCCTCCCGCAGCGTGTCGGTGAAACCCAGAACCGCGTGCTTGGTGGCGTTGTAGGTCGCCAGACCGGGGATGTGGGTCTCACCGGCGAGGGAGGCGATATTGATGATGTGGCCGCTGCGCCGCGGCAACATCCGGGCCAGCGCCAGTTTCGAGCCCAGGATGACGCCGTAGACGTTGATATCGATGATGCGGCGGGTCAACGCATCCGGTTCGTCGACCACCTTGCCGGTGGGCATGATGCCGGCGTTGTTGATCAGCACATCGACCGGTCCCAGCGCCCGTTCCACCTCGTCGAGGAAACTGCTGAACGACTGCTGGTCGGTGACGTCCACCCGGCCGTAGTGATCGAAATCGTGGTCGGTGCCGGACTGTTTGACGGCCGTCTCGTCCACATCGCCGATGGCGATCTTCGCGCCGAGTTGCTGCAGCCGCGTCGCGGTCGCCAGGCCGATACCGCGGGCGCCGCCCGTGATGACGACGACCTTGCCGCTGATCTTGCCGAAGTCGGTCACTTCTTCCCTCCGACCGTGTCGAGCACGTCCTTGATGCCCAGCCGGCGCATACCGCGCGCACCCGCGGCGCGCATCGCGGCCAGCGCGAAACCGAGTTTTGTGGTGTTGTACGGGAACCACATGAGTTCTTTTTCCTGCGTGGGCAGGATCGGCACGGTGATGGCCTGTTTGCGGCAGTACTTGCGCACGCCGTCGGCGCCGCCCCAGCGCGCGCCCACACCGGACTGCTGCCAGCCGCCCATGGGCAGCGCGAAACTGAACATGTTGGCGAAGACGTCGTTGATGTTCACCGCGCCCGCGTTCAGTTGGCGTGCAACGCGTTCCCCGCGGGCCTTGTCGCCGGTCCACACCGACGCGGACAGGCCGTAGATCGAATCATTGGCCAGCCGAACGGCTTCGGCCTCGTCGGCGACCTTCATCACCGGGATGGTCGGGCCGAAGGTCTCCTCCGTCATACAACTCATCGAGTGGTCGACGTCGGCCAGCACGGTCGGCTGGTAGAAGGTGCCCACACCGGTGGCCTTGCCGCCGGTCACCGCTCGCGCGCCCTTCGCGATCGCATCCTCGACGTGGTCGGAGACGATGGATTTCTGCGCGTCGTTGGCCAGCGCGCCGACATCGTATTTCGGCTCCCGCCCGTCGGCGCCCTGCCGCAGTTCACGCACGTGCGCGGCCAGTTTCTCGACGAAGGTGTCGTAGACCGGAGCCTCGACGTAGACCCGCTCGACCGAGATGCACACCTGCCCGGCGTTGAACAGACCGCCGAAGGCGATGCCGTAGGCCGCGCGGTCGATATCGGCGTCGGCCAGCACGATCGCCGGATCCTTGCCGCCGAGTTCCAGGCTGTAGGGGATGAGCCGCTCCACGCAGGCGGCGGCGATCCGCTTACCGGTCTTGGTCGAACCCGTGAACTGCACGTAGTCGACGTTGTCGACGACCGCCGCACCCGTCTCGCCGGCCCCGGTCACCACGGCCAGCACCGGCGGCGCACCGATTTCTGCCCAGCCGCGCGCCAATTCCAGCGCCGACAGCGGAGTCACCTCGGACGGCTTGAGAACGACCGCCGCACCGGCGGCCAGCGCCGGAATCACGTCGATCACCGGCATCGCCAGCGGGAAGTTCCACGGCGTGATCACGCCGACAACCGGATAGGGCCGGTAGGCGGTGGTCAGCTTCTTGACCCGGGCCAGCGGGCTGTGCGGGGAGGGATGGTCGTCGGCGAGGAACTTGCCGGCGCGCCGGGCGTAATAGCCGGTGAGGTCGACCGAGAAGCTCGGATCGATCAGCGCGTCGACGCGGGCCTTGCCGGTTTCGGACTGCAGCACATCGGCGAGATGATCGGTGTGATCGATGATCCAGTCCTGCAGCTTCAGCAGCCATTCCTTGCGGCCCTCCGGCCCGATGGCCTCCCATTCGGGCTGGTAGAGCCGCAATTCGCGGACCTTGGCGGCAACCGCGTCGGCCGATTCGGCGGGGACGGTGCCCACCAGCTCGCCGGTCGCCGGATTGCGCACCTCGATGTCGGTGACCACCGCGGTCGCCGCGCTCGCCTGTCGCGCGGGTGCCGGATCCTCCTTCACGGTCGCCGCCGGGGCCGATTTCGCCGCCGCCGGTGCGCTCGACTTCGCGGCCGGGGCGGATTTGACCGCCTTCGCGGGCGTCTTCTCGGCCGCGGTCCGGCTCGCGGTCTTACGGGCGGCCGGCTTGTTTGCGCCGGTCGATTTCCCGGCCGTGGATTCGCCGGGTGACGGTTCGGTATTCGGCACGATGCTGTCTCTCCCCACGTGCGCTGCGCTGCGAACGGTTGACATTGTGAATCACTTCACTGATCTATGATCGTGTCACAATGATTCGCGCGCTGCTTGGTCTTTGCGGTCAAGGACTCGGCTGCAATTTGGCACCAGAGCACAAAAATTTCCCAGCCACCGGCGGGCGGCACAACGAGATCGGGTGAACGAGGGGGATCGGTGATGGCGACAGCCCCGTCCGATGTGGCGGTCCGGCAGTGGATGGCCGATTTCGTCGCCGAGACATTGCGCGGCGAGACCCTCGAACAGATGGTGGCCCGGCTCGACGCGCAGATCATCGGCCGCGTGCGGGAACTGACCGATCGCGATCTGCGGCGCGATCTGGAATCCAGCACCCGGGCGCACGCCCTGGCCGTGCTCAGCGGTCTCACCCAGGACGCGATGGAGTACGCGGTCCCCGAACAGGCGCACGCCTTCGCCCGCACGCTGGCCCGCCGCGGCTACGACCTGCGGCTGCTGCTGCGCGTCTACCACGCCGGCCAGGAGGCCGCGATCGACTACATGACCGAGGTGATCGACGAGCGACGGCTGCCCGAGCAGTTCGAACGCTCGGCGCTGATCCGGCTGTTCGAACGCTCCACCCGCTGGGTGAACACCTCCGTCGAGGCGCTGACCGACACCTATATGCAGGAGCGGGAGCGCGGCCTGCGCGCGGCGCTCAATCAGCGCACGGAGATCGTGCGGACCTTGCTGTCCGGCGAGGACGTCGACGTGGACTACGCCTCGGCGCGGCTGGGATTCCGCCTCGCGCAACGCCAGGTCGCGATCGTGCTGTGGACCGATTCCGCTGCGCGCGGTGCCGGTGCGCTGCTGGCCGCCGCGGCGGACGGGTTCGCCGGCGCCGGGTTCGGCCTCCCCGGCACGGGCGACGGCCGGCGGGAAGGCGCGGACGCCGTGACCGGGCCGCAGGGCGAGGGCCTCGCCGGGAACAGTGCCGTCGCGGGGGACATCGGCACGGACGAGCGGCTGGCGGCCGGCAGTGATGAACTCGGACGGCTGGAACGAACGGCCACGCGGCTGGCCACCGCGCTCGGCGGGGTCGGCGTCCTCACCGTCCCGGCGGGATCGGCGGCGCTGTGGGCGTGGCTCGCGGCCGATGCCGAGGCGGTCGCCGCGGTCGCCGCCGATATCGTCACCGCGCCGATACGGCTCACGCTGGGTTCGTCCGCGACGGGTGTGGCCGGATTCCGGCAGAGCCATCGCGATGCGATCGCGGCCAGGCAGGTGGCCGAGCGGGCGGCCGTCGATCTCGGCCGGGTGCTGCCGTACGAGCAGGTCGAACCCGCCTATCTGGCCGGCGCGGACGGCGCGGCGATGCGCGCGCTGATCCGGCGGGAACTCGGACCGCTGGCCGCGCCGGACGCGAATTCGGCGCGACTGCGCGAGACTCTGCTCGCCTATCTGCGCTGTCACCGCAGCCCGGAGGGCGCGGCGGCGCGCCTGGGCGTGCACAAGAACACGGTCCGCTACCGCATTCAGCGCATCGAGGAAACGCTCGGGCGTCGCATCGAGGACTGCGGCCTGCGGCTCGAGCTGGCGCTGGAATGCGTCGCGGTCTACGGGGTGTGAGCGCTCAGACGCGGTCGCCGGTCGCGCGCAGCGGCGGTTCCGCGGCCGCGGTCACCGGATGGTCGGGCAGTTCGGCCAGCAGCGTCGTCGTCGCCGCGGCCACCGCGGCCACCGCCTTGTCGAAGGCCGGTTTCGTGACGTACGACAGACCGGTCAGGCCACCTACCTTCCGCACGTATTCCTGTGCGGCAGCGAAGATTTCCTGGTCGGTGGCGCGGGGTTCGAGCCCGCGCAGCACGGTGATGTTGCTACCCATGGCGCCGAGAGTAGCCCTAGGCAGGGGCTTACGGCGCCCGATGAAACGGCAAATGTGAAAAATGTGTGTATCGGACTGTGGCGGCATGTCCAGAAGCGCCGGAATTCGGCCTTCCGGGTCACAGTCGACACGGCATCGGGAGATAACCGAACCCCCGGATGGCCGATGCGACACAATCGGAACCATGGCTGCCCGCGACATGCCGACCCTGACCACATTCCCCTATCCGGAACTGGACGAGCGCGAGGAGGACCACTGGTCCGGCGCTCAGGTTTCCGACGACGAATTGCGCGCGCTGTCCCTGGGGGCGTTCTACTCCGCCCGCTGGGACGCCTTCCACGATGCCCTGCTGCTCGGACCCGAACGAGAACATCCGCTCGGCGACCGCCGCGAACTGGCCATCGACACCCTGACCGGGGCCTGGGGCATCACCGACGGGACCGAGGCGATGGCGTCGATGGAACAGCTGCTCGACGGGATGCACGCACCGCTGTACGCGCTGGTCCATCCGCTGGTGAACGCGGCCCTCAATTCGCCCGAACGGGACCGCTTCGGTGAGCGCGCCGATCGGCATCGCGCCTTCCTGCGGCAGGTCGGGGCGTTTCGGGGGATGGACAATCCGGAGGCCCTGGTCCGCGATTACGACATCTGGTCCCAGGCGATCAAACTCGATCTGACCGGCCATCTGGTGCAGCCGCTGCCCGCCGATATCCAGGCCTGGGATCTCGCCCGGGTGGTCGCGGTGGCGCGGATGGCCTTCACCGCCGGCTACCTCGAGGCCGATACGGCCTGGGATTACGTGATGCGCGCACTGCCGCCGGCGCAGAAGCGTTACCGCAATTGGCGGCAGTTCGGCGACGCCTATCTCACCGGCTGGACCTACTGGCAGGCCTGTGAGGACATGGCCGTGCTCAAGTCCGGCGGCACCGATCGCCGCCTCGAACTGGTCCGACTATGGATGCGGCCGACCAGTCCGTGGCGGCGCATCGCACTCCTGGGCGAGTAGCGCCTCAGTCGGGGAGCGAGCGCAGGATCCCGCGGCCGTAACGCTGGAACTGCGCATCGTCGACCATCGCCAGTGAATGCCGCTCGACCAGCAGTTCCCACTCCGAATACAGCTGTGCCACGCCCGGATCCGGCGGCGCCACGGCGCCGTCGGCGGATTCGCGCTGAATCGCGAAGTTCACCGCGCCGACGATCCGATCGGTATCGGCCCGGTCGGTCCCCTGAAAACTCAGCGTCGTATTGCCGTCGGTGAGGTCGATGCCGTAATCGCCACCCGGTTCGTCGCCCGAACCCTTACCGACCTCGGCCGAGATCAGCGCCGAGACCGGCATCTCATGCGCATAGCGCGGGGTGGAACCGATCGAGAGCAGCAGCACCCGCCCGGTGGTGACGGCCAGCAACCCGCGCCCACGTCCGGCCGGCGGGACCGCGGTGACCATCGCCGTCTCCAGCATGAACTCGTCCGGCGTGACCATCGTGTGCAGTGCTCCGGCGGCCGAGCGGGTCTCCCGCCGCGGCGCCATCCGCCGGATCGCGCGGTCGACGTCGGCCCGGGTCGGTCCGGTCTTACCCCAGACCGGTGCGGGAGGCACCAGATCGGGTGCCGACATATCGATGCGCTGGGTGCCCAGGATCTGGGAGTTGATCCGTTCCACGATCACGGTCGCGGCCGGCACGTCGTGTTCGGCGATCAGCACCGGGAGCGGGGTGCGGTCGGCCGGGACGCCGGTGAGGACCGGACTCGGATAACGCAGGTAGATCTCGATCACGACGGCGTCGTCGGCGCGCCGGTTCAGCCGGACCTTCAGCAGGTCCGACACCGGAACGTCGAGCACCCGCTCGCCATCGGTGCCCGGCCGCAGAACCTGGAGTCGCCCGCCGCCGTGGCGCAGTATCGCTGTGGGTGTCCGTAGCTCGACTATGTCCATACCCCCTGCGTTCGTCCTGTGTTGTCGCTCACAATAGGTGGTGCGTGCCATGATTGGGACCACTTGGACGGACACCGCGAGGTGATCGCCCGATAGGTCGGGAACCACCAGCGTTCTCCGACCGTTTACCTGTTGAACTGCATCAGCTGCCGAACTGCGCGATGTATCGAGTAGACCGTACGCGGTAACGTGGCTTGTCCGCATCCGTTCTGCCCGACCCGGTCGGTGCCGGTATGGATACGGCCCCGCCCGACGCATAGTAGGCACACACCGGAAACACCGGAAAGGACTGGCCGCCCGGCCGACGCTCTATGAACCGCAAGACAGTGTTTCGCAACCTGGCCATAGTCGCGGGCATCCTGCTCGTGATCTATCTGGTCAGCTACTTCAGCAACGACACGCGCGGCTGGAAGAACGTCGATACCTCGGTGGCGCTCACCCAGCTTGCCGACAAGCAGAACGTCAAGCAGGTCCAGATCGATGACAAATCGCAGCAGCTGCGCATCACGCTGAAAAACGGCAACGACGCCACCGGCGGCCAGACCCAGATCATGGCCAAGTACCCGGGCGGCAGCGAGGTCTCGGCGCAGATCCTGCGGGATGTGCAGGCCTCGGGGGCGCCGTACAACACCGAGGTCAAGCAGGACTCCTGGTTCACCCAGGTACTGCTGTTCGTGCTGCCGATGGTGATTCTGCTGGGCCTGTTCGTCTTCGTGATGGCCCGCATGCAGGGCGGTGGCCGCGGCGGCATGATGGGCTTCGGTAAATCCAAGGCCAAACAGCTGTCGAAGGATATGCCGAAGACCACATTCGCCGATGTGGCCGGCGCCGACGAGGCCGTCGAAGAGCTGTACGAGATCAAGGACTTCCTGCAGAATCCGGCTCGCTACCAGGCGCTGGGCGCCAAGATTCCCAAGGGCGTGCTGCTCTACGGCCCGCCCGGAACCGGTAAGACGCTGCTGGCCCGCGCGGTCGCGGGTGAGGCCGGGGTGCCGTTCTTCACCATCTCCGGTTCCGACTTCGTCGAGATGTTCGTCGGTGTCGGCGCCTCGCGCGTGCGTGACCTGTTCGACCAGGCCAAGCAGAACAGCCCCTGCATCATCTTCGTCGACGAGATCGACGCGGTCGGCCGCCAGCGCGGCGCCGGCCTCGGCGGTGGTCACGACGAGCGCGAGCAGACGCTGAACCAGTTGCTGGTCGAGATGGACGGTTTCGGCGACCGCACCGGTGTCATCATCATCGCGGCCACCAACCGGCCCGACATCTTGGACCCGGCGCTGCTGCGTCCGGGCCGCTTCGACCGCCAGATCCCGGTCGGCAATCCGGACCTCGCCGGCCGGCGCGCGATTCTGCGGGTGCATTCGCAGGGCAAGCCGATCGCGCCCGATGCCGATCTGGACGGCCTCGCCAAACGCACCGTCGGCATGTCGGGTGCGGATCTGGCCAACGTGATCAACGAGGCGGCGCTGCTGACCGCGCGTGAGCACGGCAACGTCATCACCGGACCGGCCCTGGAGGAATCGGTCGACCGGGTGATCGGCGGTCCGCGTCGCAAGAGCCGGATCATCAGCGAACACGAGAAGAAGATCACCGCCTACCACGAGGGTGGTCACACCCTGGCGGCGTGGGCGATGCCCGATATCGAGCCCGTCTACAAGGTCACCATCCTGGCCCGCGGTCGCACCGGCGGCCACGCCATGACCGTGCCCGAGGACGACAAGGGCCTGATGACCCGGTCGGAGATGATCGCCCGCCTGGTGATGGCGATGGGTGGCCGCGCCGCCGAGGAACTGGTCTTCCACGAGCCGACCACCGGCGCCTCGTCCGATATCGACCAGGCGACCAAGATCGCGCGTGCGATGGTCACCGAATACGGCATGAGTGCCCGCTTGGGCGCGGTGCGCTACGGGCAGGAACAGGGCGACCCGTTCCTGGGCCGCACGATGGGCACCGGCTCGGACTACTCGCACGAGGTGGCCCGCGAGATCGACGAGGAGGTGCGTAACCTCATCGAGGCCGCGCACACCGAGGCCTGGGCGATCCTCAACGACTATCGCGACGAACTCGACGCGCTGGCCACCGCGCTGCTGGAGCGCGAGACCCTGCACCGCAAGGATCTCGAACAGGTCCTCGCCACCGTCGACAAGCGTCCGCGCATCACCGCCTTCAACGATTTCGGTGAACGTGTGCCCTCGGACCGGCCGCCGGTGAAGACCCCGCGCGAGCTCGCCGCCGAACGTGGTGAACCGTGGCCGGAGGAGGCCGAGACCCGCAAGCCGAGCCAGCCCGCTCCGCAGCCGGTGCCTGCCAACGGTTATCCGCAGGAGGGCCATCGCAACCCGGCTCCCGCTCCGGCCCCCGGCTACGGCTATCCGGCCCCACAGCCCGGTAACTACCCGCGGCCCGCGAATGGCCCGGGATATCCGCCGCGGCAGGGTACGCACGGCTCCCGCCCGGATTACGGCGCTCCCGCCGGCTGGTCGGCTCCGGGCTGGCCGCCGCAGGAGGATCCGTCCGCGGGCGGTTCGCCGCAGCAGCAGCCGGAGTACGGCGGTGGCTACGGCGCCGGATCCCAGGGATATGGCGAACCCCAGCGCTACAGCGGTGGTCATCGCCGGCCCGAGTGGTCCGGAGATCAGGAGGGTTCGACGCAGAACGGCACCCAGGATCACGGCGATTGGGACGGACCGAACAGCCACCGCTGACCCGCTGCGATTAGGCTCGACGGTCGAACCGCGCTGTCGGCGCGTTGATTTACGTGATTGTGGAGGTGTCCTCGTATGTCGGCCAACAACAGCGCTCCCGCCGGCTCCGATTCGGCGTCGGGCGCGGGTGCCGCCGTGGTTGCGGAGGCACCGGCTCCGATCGCGCTGGGTACCGGTCGGACCTTCGATCAGAAGCGGGCCGAGGCCGCGGTACGGGAACTACTGGTCGCGGTCGGGGAGGATCCCGACCGCCCCGGGCTGATCGATACCCCGGCCCGGGTGGCGCGCGCCTATCTCGAAATGTTCGCGGGCCTGTACGTGGAACCGGATTCGGTGCTGAACACCACCTTCGACGAAGGCCATCAGGAATTGGTGCTGGTGCGCGACATTCCGATGTATTCGACCTGCGAACACCACCTGGTGTCCTTCCACGGGGTCGCGCACGTCGGGTACATCCCGGGTCCGCAGGGGCGGGTCACCGGTCTGTCCAAACTGGCCCGCCTGGTCGACCTGTACGCCAAGCGGCCGCAGGTTCAGGAGCGGCTGACCAGCCAGATCGCCGACGCGGTGATGCGGAAACTGGATCCGCGCGGCGCCATCGTGGTGGTCGAGGCCGAACACCTGTGCATGGCGATGCGCGGCATCCGCAAGCCGGGCGCCAGCACCACCACCTCCGCGGTGCGTGGCCTGCTGCAGACCAACGCCTCCTCGCGCGCCGAGGCCCTCGACCTGATCCTGCGCAAATGAGCGGTCGCCCATGAGCGCAGTGATCACGCCCCGGGACGGGCGCTCGTGCGTGGTGATGGGCGTGGTGAACGTCACCAGCGACTCCTTCTCCGACGGTGGCCGCTATCTCGATCCGGCCGTCGCGGTCGCCCACGGGGAGCGGTTGTACGCGGCCGGCGCCGACATCATCGACGTGGGTGGCGAATCCACCCGTCCGGGCGCCGTTCGCATCGATCCCGAAACCGAGGCCCAGCGGGTGGTCCCGGTGATTCGCGGCCTGGTGGAGGCCGGCGTGCCGACCAGCGTGGACACCATGCGGGCGAGCGTCGCGGCCGCCGCGATCGACGCCGGAGTGAGCGTCGTCAACGACGTCTCCGGTGGTCGCGCGGATGCCGAGATGGTGAAAGTCGTTGCCGCCGCGGAGATTCCGTGGATTCTGATGCACTGGCGGGCGAATGCCGACCATCGCCACATCGGCCCGGCCGACCATTACGACGACGTCGTGCGCGAAGTGCTGGCCGAACTCTCGGCGCAGGTCGATCTGGCCATGGCGGCCGGCGTGCATCCGAGCCGGCTGGTGCTGGATCCGGGTCTCGGCTTCGCCAAGAACGCCGAGCACAACTGGGCCCTGCTGGGCGCACTGCCGGAACTGACGGCCCAGGGGTTGCCGATTCTGGTCGGTGCCTCCCGCAAGCGTTTCCTGGGTTCGCTGCTGGCCGACGAGTCCGGACCGCGCCCGCCCGACGGGCGCGAGGTCGCCACCGCCACCATCTCGGCCCTGGCCGCCCAGCACGGCGCGTGGGGCGTGCGCGTGCACGATGTGCGGTCGTCGCTCGACGCCATCGCCGTCGCGGATGCCTGGCGGCGGGCCGCCGAATCCCGGCAGCGGCGGGCCGCGTCCGGTTCACACCATCAGGGGAGCGAGTGAGTACCGATCGCATCGAGCTGCGCGGTCTGCGCGCCTACGGTCACCACGGCTGCTTCGATTTCGAGCGCCGCGACGGCCAGGAATTCCTGGTCGACATCACCCTCTGGCTGGATTTCGCGAAGGCGGCCGCGACCGATGAGCTGTCGGCCACCGTCGACTACGGCGAGCTGGCGCAGCGCGCGGTCGCGATCGTCTCCGGCCCGCCGCGCAATCTGATCGAGACCGTGGCCGCGGAGATCGCCGACGATGTGATGCGCGACGAGCGCGTCGTCGCCGCGGAGGTGGTCGTGCACAAGCCCTCGGCGCCGATTCCGCATGCCTTCGCCGATGTCCGCGTGGTGGCCACCAGGCGCCGAGACGTACCGCCGACCCCGGAGGTGGCCGGATGAGCCGTGCGGTGCTGTCGATCGGGTCGAATCTGGGGGATCGGCTCGCCCATCTCCGCAGCGTGGTGGAGGCGCTGACGCCGCAGCTGGTCGCGGTGTCGCCGGTGTACTCGACCGCGCCGTGGGGTGGAGTGCCGCAGGAGGACTACCTCAATGCCGTTGTGGTGGTAGAGGATTCGGAGCTGGGCCCGCGCGATTGGCTCGAACGCGGACAGCAGCTCGAGCAGCTGTCCGGACGTGTTCGCGAGATCCGCTGGGGTGCACGGACTCTGGATGTCGACGTGATCTGGTGCGCCGAGCGTCACCCCGCGGGGCTGCGGCCGGTGACCAGTGCGGATCCGGAACTGACACTGCCGCATCCGCAGGCGCACCACCGCGCATTCGTCCTGGTGCCGTGGGCCGAGATCGAACCCGATGCGACGCTGGAGGTCGACGGCCGGACCCGGCCGATCCGGGACCTGCTGTCCGAGCTCGACCCGGACGAGATCGACGGCGTCCGGCCCACCGACCTGTCGCTGTCCGCGGCGCAACGATGATCGGTGGCTGGTCATGAATGTCATGAGGCCGACCAGGATTCTGGATCTGCTCGCGAACGTCCTGATCGCCGCCGCGGTGGCGTGGGTCGCGACTCGCTGGGCCTATTCGAGCTTTCCGCCGATCACGGTGATCGCGGCCGCCTCGCTGTATCCGGTGGCCGCCGTGGAAGCGGTGCTGGCGTTCGTGATTCGCGCCCGCGTCGGCGATCACCGCATCGGTGACGGACCGAAACAGTTGCATCCGATCACCGCGGCCCGCGCGGTGGCGCTGGCGAAGGCCTCGGCCCAGGTGGGTTCCCTGGCGGCCGGCGTGTGGCTGGGCTTCCTGATCTGGGTGCTGCCGCAGCGGTCGGATATGCGCGCGGCCGCCTCGGACACCCCCGGCGCCATCGTGGGTCTGATCGCCGGTGTGGTGTTGGTCGCCGCCGCGCTGTGGCTGGAGTATTGCTGCCGTGCGCCACATGAGCCACCAGACGAACCAGCTACCTCATAGTTAACACAGTTGAGTCGAGTTCCGGACCGGCTGCGCGCCGAAATCCGCTATTCGAGTTACCCTTGCGGACATGGTTTCACCCTCCCGTAGCAGTGCTTCCCCGCGACAGCGGGACAACGCGGGAAAAATCGTCGTCGGCGTATTAATTCTGCTCGGTCTGATTGCCAGCGTGTTTCTGATTTTCAGCAACAATGTGCAGTTGGTCCGGGTCGGTTTGGTCGCGGCTCTGTGGGCCGCCGCGGTGGCCGCGCTGGCCGCGACCCGCTATCGCCGGGATGCGGCGATCGATCAGGCCAAGGCTCGTGACCTGCAGAAGGTCTACGAGTTGCAGCTCGAACGCGAGATCACCGCCCGGCGCGAATACGAACTCGGCGTCGAATCGCGGGTGCGCCGGGAGGTCGGCGCGGACGCCGCCGAACTGGCCGCGCTGCGGAGCGAGCTGACCGTGTTGCGGGAAAGCCTGCAGCGACTGTTCGACGGCGACCTACTGGTCGACCGACCGGCGCTGCGCGCCGAGGCAGTGCGGGTGCAGGAGCTCACCCACGCCACCGTGGCGAACGGTAGCTCGCAGGAAACCGACACCTGGGACGCGTGGAGTGCACCGGCCGTGCCGCTGCACGTGGTCTCGCCGGTCTTCGATCCCGACCATCCCGAACCCCCGGCCTTCGCCAGTCCGTACGACGATCCGGTGACGGCGGAGACCGCCGTGGTGTCGGTGGAGGCATCGGATGAGGAGGGGGAATCGCCCGTCCGGGCGGCGGAATCCGAATCGTCGAAGGCGGAATCCTCGGTGAAATCCGGCACCGCGTCGGCGGACGACACTTCCGAGTCGGCGAAGGCGGGCTCCGCGGAATCCGGCGACTCGCGTCCGAATTCCTCGGTGCCGCGGCTGGCTCCCGTTCAACCGGCGACGACCATGGGTACCGCCGGTTCCCGCCGCCGTCGCCACGCCGATTCCGACGAGGATCAGCCGGGACGCAAGATCACCGTCGCGGAGATCATGGCGAATCTGCGATCGGAGCAGAACGGTTCGTCGTAATACCCGCTACGGCGGCCATGAAACAGGTTGCATGTAACGCGCAGTATCGGTAACTTTCGCAGGATAAGTATGCGAAGGAGACACCGAAGATGCTGTCCACTGCTGTAAAGAACACGTCGGCCGATCCCGAGTATCACGAGATCCTGCGTGGTCTGTCCGAGGGGTCGGTCCACAAGAACTTCGATCCCTACGTCGACATCGATTGGGACTCACCGGAATTCGCGGTCGATCCGACCGACACCCGCTGGGTCATGCCGGACGAGGACCCGCTGGGCCGCCACCCCTGGTACAAGGCGCAGCCGCTGGAACGCCAGATCGCGATGGGTATGTGGCGGCAGGCCGGCATCGCCAAGGTCGGCCTGGATTTCGAACAGCTGCTGATCCGTGGCCTGATGCAGTACCTGGTGTCGGTGCCCAACGGTGATCCGGAATTCCGTTACGTGACGCACGAGGCGGCCGAAGAGTGCAACCACACGATGATGTTCCAGGAGATGATCAACCGCATCGGCGAGGATGTGGTCGGCATGGGCACCATCGACCGCAAGCTCACCATGATCATCTGGCCGGCCGTGAAGTACTTCCCCGAGCTGTTCTTCACGATGATCCTCGGCGGTGAGGAACCCATCGACCACCTGCAGAAGTCGCTGCTGCGCGCCGGTACCGACCTGCATCCGATGGTGCAGCGGGTGATGCAGATCCACGTGGCCGAAGAGGCCCGCCACATCTCGTTCGCGCACGAATATCTGCGCCGCAACGTGCCCGGCATGAATCCGGCCACGAAGTTCGTGCTGTCGCTGCTCTTCCCGACCGCGATGCGGATCATGCTCGACATGATCATGACTCCGCCCAGGGAGTTCGTGGAGAAGTTCGACATCCCCGCGGAGGTGATGCGCGAGGCCTACTGGGGTAGCGCGGAGTCCCAGGTCACCATGCGCAACATCTTCGGCGACGTTCGAGCCCTGGCCACCACCAGCGGCCTGATGAACCCCGTGGCCAAGGTCGCCTGGCGCCTCCTGGGCATCCACGGCCCCACCTCCCGCTACCGCAGCGAACCCGCCCGCAAGGCCGCGTAGGCGCCGGCTGCCGTCGGCTCCCCGAAAACCGAACAGGTTCACATCTGCGAGCCGTTCACCTTGGTGGGCCGAGACCCCGCCGAAGCGAAGCGCAGGCCGGAAGTACTGAGGGAAATATCACGCGCGGGCCCCCTGGCAGGGGGCCCGGTCACTACCTATTCTCGACTCGTAACGTCCGGTACCCGCCATGCGGGACTGGAACGCCTTCCGAGAGGACAACGGTGACCTCCGATTTTTCGCGGCCCGACGAGGCCGATTCATCGCGCCCCGCCGCGTCCGCGGTATCGGGCTCGTCCGCTGTTTCCGGCTCCGATCCGGCGCCCGCTCGGCTGACGGTCGGCATCGTGTCGGCGGGCCGGGTGGGTTCGGCGCTGGGTGTCGCGCTGGAGCGCGCCGGGCATGTGGTGTTCGGGGTGTCCGCGATTTCCGATGCGTCGCGGCATCGGGCGCGGACGCGGTTGCCGGAGTCGCGGATCTTGCCGGTGGAGGAGATCGCGGCGCGCAGCGAACTGCTGATCCTGGCCGTGCCGGACAGTGAACTGCCCGGTCTGGTGGCCGGTTTGGCCGCCGCGCAGGTAGTCCGCCCGGGAACGATCGTCGCGCATACCTCGGGGGCGAACGGCGTGGCCGTGCTGTCCCCGCTGACCGGTGTCCGCCCGCTGGCGATCCATCCGGCGATGACCTTCACCGGCCACGACGAGGACACCGCCCGCTTGGCGAATGCCTGTTTCGGCATCACCGCGGCCGACGAGATCGGTTATGCGATCGCGCAGTCGCTGGTGATCGAGATGGGCGGCGAACCGGTGCGGGTGCCGGAGGAGAACCGGGCGCTCTATCACGCGGCTCTCGCGCACGGCAGTAATCATCTGGTCACTCTGATCGTCGATGCGGTGGCGGCGTTGCGGGCGGCGCTGGACGGTCCGGGTCTGCTGGGGCAGCAGGTGGTCGACGAGCAGCCCAACGGTTTGGCGGAGCGGATGCTGGCGCCGCTGGCGTCGGCGGCGCTGGACAACGCGCTGCGCCGTGGTCTGCCCGCCTTGACGGGTCCGGTGGCGCGTGGTGACGCCCTCGCGGTGTCGGCGCACCTGGAGGCACTGGCCGCGGCCGATCCGGAGCTGGCCGCGGGCTATCGCGCGATGTCGCTGCGGACGGCGCAACTGGCCCGCACGAGCCCGGATCTGATCGGTCTGCTGGAGGGACACTGATGTCGAATTCGCGAGCGAAGAAGCTGACCCCGCAGCAGTTGCGCACCCTGTATCGCCCGGGCGAGCTGACGGTGGTGCACGAGCCGGCCGGGCTCTCGGCGGTGACCTCCGCGTTGCGCGGGGTGGGTCGTACGGTCGCGCTGGTGCCGACGATGGGTGCCCTGCACGAGGGCCATCTGGAGTTGGTGCGCCGCGCCAAGCGCACGAATCAGGTTGTGGTGGTGTCGATTTTCGTCAATCCGCTGCAGTTCGGCGAGAACGAGGACTTCGACAAGTATCCGCGCACGCTCGACAGCGATGTGGCGCTGTTGCGCGAGGAGGGCGTGGCGCTGGTGTTCGCGCCGAGCGTGGCCCAGATGTATCCGGAGGGCCCGCGCACCTCGGTGCATCCGGGACCGCTCGGCGCCGAGTTGGAGGGCGCCAGCCGACCGACCCACTTCGCCGGAATGTTGACGGTGGTGGCGAAACTGCTGCAGATCGTCCGTCCGCACGAGGCGTTCTTCGGCGAGAAGGACTATCAGCAGCTGACTCTGATCCGGCAGATGGTCCGGGATCTGAACTTCGACGTCGAGATCGTCGCGGTGCCCACGGTGCGCGAATCCGACGGCCTGGCGCTGTCCTCGCGCAACCGCTATCTGGACGAGCAGCAGCGCGAATTGGCGATCACGCTGTCCGCCGCGCTGGCCGCGGGCCGGCATGCGGCAGGGCGGGGACCCGACGCGGTGGTGGCCGCGGCCCGTTCGGTGCTCGACGGCGCGACCGGTGTCGATGTCGACTACCTGGAGTTGCGCGGTTCGGATCTGGGACCCATTCCGAGCAGCGGGAACGCTCGTCTGCTGGTGGCCGCCCGCATCGGCGCCACCCGTTTGATCGACAACGTCCCCGTCACCGTCCCCGCCGCGGGCGGCGACAACGCTATCCCCGATTTCCAGCCTGCCCAGGCCGACGCATAGGAAAGGCGACCACGATGTTGCGCACCATGATGAAGTCGAAGATCCACCGCGCCACGGTGACCCACGCCGATCTGCACTATGTGGGCTCGGTGACCGTGGACCCGGATCTGATGGATGCCGCCGATCTGCTCGAGGGCGAGCAGGTCTGCATCGTCGATATCGACAACGGCGCTCGGCTGGAAACCTATGTGATCGCCGGTGAGCGCGGTTCGGGCGTGATCGGAATCAACGGCGCCGCAGCGCATCTGGTGAATCCGGGTGATCTCGTCATCCTGATCGCCTACGGCATGATGGACGAGGCCGAACTGCGCGAGTACCAGCCGCGGGTGGTGTTCGTCGACGACCGCAACCGTCCGGTCGAGCTGGGTTCGGACCCGGCGCACGCCCCGGAGGGTTCGGGGTTGACCTCGCCGCGCTCGCTGACCTTCGCCTGAGCCGCGGGCAGCGGGGCGAGGATGCTGCTGACGATCGACGTCCGCAACACCAGTATCGAGATCGGCCTGTTCTCGGGCAGCGGTGCGCATGCGGAACTGGTGCACACCTGGCGTGTGCACACCAATCCGTTGCTGACCGCCGACGAATTCGCCATGCAGGTACGGGGTTTGGTGGGCGAGCGGCTGGATCAGGTGGTCGGGGTCTCGGCCCTGTCGACGGTGCCGCCGGTGCTGCGGGAGTTGCGAACCATGTTGGGCCGCTACTGGTCGCACGTGCCGCACGTGCTGGTGGAACCCGGTGTGCGCACCGGAATTCCGCTGCTTGTCGACAATCCGAAAGAGGTCGGCGCCGACCGGATCGTGAATTGCCTTGCGGCATATCACCGTTTCGAATCGCCGGCGATCGTGGTCGATTTCGGCACCGCCATCTGTGTCGACCTGGTGTCGGCGAAGGGAGAGTTTCTCGGCGGGACGATCGCGCCCGGGGTGGAGATCTCCACCGAGGCGCTGGTGGCCCGCAGTGCGCTGCGGCGCGCGGAGCTGACCCGCCCGCGGTCGGTGGTGGGTAAGAACAGCATGGAATGCATGCAGTCCGGTGCGGTGTTCGGCTTCGCCGGGCTGGTCGACGGTTTGATCGATCGGATCCGCGACGAGCTCGACGCCTTCGCCGGTGACGACGTGTCGGTGGTGGCGACGGGTCCGACCGCACCGCTGATCGTCCCCGAATCCGAGACCATCGATCACCTCGAGCCGCATCTGACCCTGGACGGGCTGCGTCTGGTCTACGAGCGCAACCAGCAGCGCCGCCGCCCGTGACGGCGCTGCTGTGGGGTGGAACACACCGCTCTTGCACGCGCCGACCACCCTGCTAGACTTCGGCTCGTGACTTTCCGCGTGAGCACCCAGGAGTGTTGTCGAGGCTGATTCGCCTCGGCTGATTGTCGAGGCTACGTATCCGCCCTCGGCCATCCACTACTCCTGGAGCTTCGCTCATGCGTTCCTCTGTAATCACCTCTGCTGTTACCTCCGCCGCGAGCGGTGACGCCGCGCGTCGCCGGACGGGGCAGTTGCCGCCCGCTCGCCCGGCCAACCGGCTCGCCGCGGAGGTCACCGATCGCTCGGTCTCGTCCGCGTTGCCAACCCGGCTGCGTCCGGCGGATCTGCTGCGGCTGACCGACGAGGGTGCCGAGGACGTCCTGGCCGGCCGCTTCGATCATCTGCTGCCGTCGGCCGGCGTGTGGCCCACCGAAAACCGTTGGGCGGTACGCCTTCTCGCCGACGACGAGGTCGACGTCTGGTTGATCAGCTGGGTGCCGGACCGGTCGACGGAATTACACGACCATGCCGGCTCGCTCGGCGCGCTGACCGTACTGAGCGGCGCGCTCTCGGAATTCCGCTGGAACGGTAAGGAATTGCGGCAGCGCACCCTCGCCGCCGGCGATCAGGCCTCCTTCCCGCTCGGCTGGGTGCACGACGTGGTGCGTGCCCCGGACCACGTCGCGGGTGTGCCCGAACCGTCGAATCCGACGCTGTCGGTGCACGCGTATTCACCACCTCTGTCCGCCATGTCGTATTACGAAGTGACCGGTCACGGAACGCTGCGGCGCACCCGTACCGTGCTCACGGACCAGCCCGAAGGCGATGTGAAATGACGCACACGCATCTCACCATCAATGACATGCTGGAGGCAGCGCGTGCGCGATTGACGCGCATGTACGCGTTCGAATTGCCGGAGGCGATCGCGCGCGGCGCCCTGCTGGTCGATATTCGCCCGCAAGCCCAGCGCGTCAAGGAGGGCACCCTGCCGGGCGCGCTGGTGATCGAGCGCAACGTGCTGGAGTGGCGCCTGGACCCCACCAGCTCCGCGCGGCTCGCACTGGCCACCGATCACGACCGGGAATGGGTGATCGTCTGCTCGGAGGGCTATACGTCGAGTCTGGCGGCCGCGGCACTGCAGCAGTTGGGTCTGCACCGGGCCACCGATCTGGTCGGTGGCTATCAGGCGGTAAAGGCCGCGGGGCTGCTGTCGGTGGCCGCCGGCGCACCGCATCTGGCCGGTGAGATCAACGCACTCGTCTCGCTGTAATCGCCCGGGTGAGCGGGGGTCGGGCGCGCGCAAAACGATTTCCGGCGCACGATAGGGTGGTTCGCTGTGAGCACCCCGAACAGCCCTTCGTCCGGTGGCTCCGCGGGCCGGGTTCCTGCGGGGCAATCGCATCCTGCCGCAGCGGAAGTCGACGTTCCCGAGCAGATGCGGATCCGCCGGGAGAAGCGTGAGCGGCTGATCGACGCGGGCGTCGAGGCGTATCCGGTCGTGGTGCCGCGGACCCACAGCCTCGCCGAGATCCGCGCCGCCTATCCCGACCTCGAGCCCGACACCAGCACCGGAGTGCAGGCCGGTGTGGCCGGCCGCGTGATCTTCATGCGCAATACCGGCAAGCTGTGCTTCGCGACGCTGCAGGAGGGTGACGGCACCAAGCTCCAGGCGATGATCAGCCTGAACGGTGTCGGCGCCGACGCCCTGGCGGCGTGGAAGGCCGATGTCGATCTGGGTGATTTCGTCTTCGTGCACGGCGAGGTCATCTCCTCCCGTACCGGGGAACTGAGCGTGATGGCCGATTCCTGGTCGATGGCGGCCAAATCGCTGCGTCCGCTGCCGGTGGCGCACAAGGAGCTGAGCGAGGAGTCGCGGGTCCGGCAGCGCTATGTGGACCTCATCGTGCGGCCCGAGGCGCGGGAGAACGCCCGCACCCGGATCGCGGCGGTGCGCGCACTGCGAAATGCGTTGGAGCGCAGGGGTTTCCTCGAGGTCGAGACGCCGATGCTGCAGACCCTGCACGGGGGCGCGGCGGCGCGTCCGTTCGTCACCCATTCCAATGCGCTGGATATGGATCTGTATCTGCGTATCGCGCCGGAGTTGTTCCTGAAGCGCTGTGTGGTGGGCGGCATCGAGAAGGTCTTCGAGATCAACCGCAACTTCCGTAACGAGGGCGCCGACTCGACGCATTCGCCCGAGTTCGCGATGTTGGAAACTTATGAGGCCTACGGCACCTACGACGATTCCGCGCTGATGATGCGGGAATTGATCCAGGAAGTCGCGCAAGAGGTCTTCGGCACTCAGGTCGTCACGCTCGCCGACGGCACGGAATACGATCTGAGTGGTGAGTGGAACACCGTCGAGATGTATCCTTCGCTATCCGATTCGCTGGGGGTCGAGGTAACGCCGGAAACTACTGTTCCGGAATTGCTCGCACTGGCCGATCGGGTCGGCCTGGAAATTCCTCCGGACAAGGGTTACGGCCACGGCAAACTTGTCGAGGAACTGTGGGAACACAGCTATGGCGACAAGCTCTATGCCCCTACTTTCGTGCGTGACTTCCCGGTGGAGACGTCGCCGCTGACGCGGCAGCACCGCAGTAAGCCGGGCGTCACGGAGAAGTGGGATCTGTATGTCCGCGGATTCGAGTTGGCCACCGGCTATTCGGAACTCGTGGATCCGGTCGTGCAGCGGGAACGTTTCGTCGACCAGGCCAGACTGGCCGCCGCTGGTGACGACGAGGCCATGCGGCTGGACGAGGACTTCCTCGCCGCCATGGAACACGGTATGCCGCCGACAACGGGTACCGGTATGGGAATCGACCGCTTGCTGATGGCACTGACCGGACTCGGAATCCGGGAAACCATACTCTTCCCAATTGTGCGTCCGTCCGGTCGCTGAGTACCGGGTTTGAATGCCGATTCCCCGTCTTGGAAATTTCGTATCTAGAGGTATTCTCGACTCGGGCATCGGCCTGGTATCCGGGTCGCACGATTTCGAGAGGACGTTCATCTCATGGCAAAGAAGGTCACCGTTAGCTTGATCGACGATGTCGATGGTGAGTCCATTGCGGACGAGACCATCGAGTTCGCGATCGACGGTGTTTCGTACGAGATCGACCTGTCCGCGGCGAATGCGGCGAAGCTGCGCGACGGGCTGGACGTGTGGGTCGCCAATGCCCGTCGGGTGAGCGGTCGCCGGCGCAGCAAGCCGGTCGGTGCGACCACCGGTGCGCCGAAGGGCCGAGTTTCCATGGATCGCGAACAGAGTGCGGCAATTCGGGAATGGGCGCGGCGCAAGGGCCACAAGGTTTCCGCGCGTGGTCGCATCTCCGCCGATGTCGTGGAGAGCTACCACAAGGAAGTCGGCCGCAACAACTAGGGCGGTCGAAAAGACCCGGCTGCGTCTGTGCCGCTGCCGCCCGGAGGAATCGTGCGACGTCCGGGCGGCAGCGGCATTTCGATGCGGTGACGGCGTGGTGATCTTGCTCGCCGCCGCGTCGGCGCGGCACCATGGGGCCTATGCAGACCACGTCACTGGCGGTACGAGGGTGGGGGTAGCAACGCGGTGACGGACATTCACGAATCGTTTCTCCGGTTCATCGACGACACCGGCAACCGGCACGAACTGACGCTGACGCCGGATCATCAGCGCATCACCATCGGGCGTTCGCCGCAGGCGGATCTGTCGCTGGGCTGGGACGCCGAGGTGTCGCGACTGCATGCGGCCGTGGAATATCTGGGCGCGCACTGGACGATCGTCGACGACGGACTGTCGCGCAACGGCACCTTCGTCAACGGGGAGCGACTGGCCGGCCGCCGCCGGCTCGAGGCCGGCGATCGCATCCGGGTCGGCACCTCGACGCTGTCGTTCCACGATTACACCGGCACGGTCGACGATGCGACCCGGACCTCGGTCGGCTCGGTCCCGAGTCCGCGATCGCTCACCGATACCCAGCGCGCGGTACTGATCGCGCTGTGCCGCCCGTATCGCGGCAACACCGAATTCGCCACGCCCGCATCCAATCAGCAGATCGCCGACGAGTTGTACCTGAGCGTGGATGCGATCAAAACCCATCTGCGCGCGCTGTTTTCGAAGTTCGGCGTGGAGGACCTGCCGCAGAATCAGAAGCGGGTGCGGCTGGCGGCGCTGGCCATCCAGAACGGCATCATCTCGCACCGCGACCTCTGATACGCGGCCGCCGGATGTGACCGGCGATTCCGGTTACCCGTCGGTATCGATCCGAATGGTCCCTTTTCCCGCTAGCGTGTTGAAACACGTTCTAGTTTTTTTGGGAGGGGATCCCGATGCCGTCTCATATCGCGCATCTGCCGCGCCGGGCGCTCGGAGCCGCGCTCGTCCTGGCGATCTCGAGCATTCTGTGGGTGACCGCCGCCGCCGCGGCCCACGCCGAATATCCGGTGGACTACAACTTCTTCTCCGGCATTCCCTACGAGCTGCGAAATCCGGGTGGATCTCTGCCCGGCGCCGACGATTGGTCGTGCCGGCCCAGCGACGCCCATCCCGAACCCGTCGTGCTGGTGCACGGCACCGGCGGCGGGGCGCAGACGAACTGGGGCGTGTACGCGCCGCTGCTGGCCAACGAGGGATATTGCGTCTATTCGCTGACCTACGGCGCCTACGATCTGCCGTGGCCGCTCTCGGCGATCGGCGGGATGCGGCCGATCGAGGACAGTTCGGCGCAGCTCGCGGAGTTCGTGGACCGGGTGCTTGCGGCGACCGGCGCCGAGAAGGTCGATCTGATCGCGCATTCGCAGGGCAATCTGGTGGGCAACTACTTCGTGAAGCGACTGGGCGGTGCCGAGAAGGTCGACAAGTTCGTGGCGATCGCGGCGCCGTGGCTGGGCACCTTCGGCCCGGTGATCGACCCGGCTCGCGATATCGCGCGACGCCTGGGGGCGGGGCCGGCCTTCGACGCCGCCCTGGGGGCGAGCCCCTGTGCCGCCTGTGCGCAGATGACGGGTAGCACGGATTTCATCCGTTCCCTGAATGCCGACGGCGTCTACGACCCGGACGTCACCTACACCAATATCGAGACCCGCTACGACGAGCTGGTGGTGCCGTACACCGTCGCCCTGGTGCCCGGCCCGAACACGACGAACGTCGTGGTCCAGGACGGCTGCGCGGCGGACTACTCGGAGCACGCGGGCATCGCGGGCAGCGACCGGGCGGCGGCGTTCGCGCTCAACGCCCTGGATCCGGACGATCCGCGGCCGGTGCCCTGCCACTTCATCCCGCCGATCACCGGATAGTTCCGTGCCCGGGGCCGCGAACCCCGCCGTCGCGAAGCGGACGCGGAAAATTCAGCTGTGGGCGTAGTTGCTGGGGAAACGATCCGGGTCGGAGTCGCGTTAGAACGGTATGACTCGCGTTGTCGCCAGTTCGCAATAGGGTGGACGGACGACGGCCGTGACCCCCGCCAACTACAGTAGAGGCGGGGGATGCAACCCCAGGGCTTCATGGCAGGCTGGCGCCACAGGTGTGAAGCACGAAGCACAACAGCAGCGCCGGATGCCGTGGATAGCGGAGCAGGAAGTGAGGGAGCGATGTTCGAGAGGTTCACCGACCGCGCGCGGCGGGTCGTTGTCCTGGCCCAAGAAGAGGCTCGGATGCTCAACCACAACTACATCGGCACCGAGCACATCCTGCTGGGCCTGATCCACGAGGGTGAGGGTGTCGCGGCGAAGTCCCTGGAGTCGCTGGGAATTTCGCTCGAGGGTGTGCGCAGCCAGGTGGAGGAGATCATCGGGCAGGGCCAGCAGGCGCCGTCCGGTCACATCCCCTTCACCCCCCGGGCCAAGAAGGTGCTGGAGCTGAGCCTGCGCGAAGCGCTGCAGCTCGGCCACAACTACATCGGCACCGAGCACATTCTGCTCGGCCTGATTCGTGAGGGCGAAGGCGTCGCGGCCCAGGTGCTGGTGAAGCTGGGCGCCGACCTCAACCGGGTGCGGCAGCAGGTCATCCAGCTGCTGTCCGGCTACCAGGGCGGTAAGGAGGCGGTGGAGTCCGGCGCTCGTGGCGAGTCCGGGACGCCGTCCACCTCACTGGTCCTCGACCAGTTCGGGCGCAACCTGACCCAGGCCGCACTCGAAGGCAAACTCGACCCCGTCATCGGCCGCTCGAAGGAGATCGAGCGCGTCATGCAGGTGCTGAGCCGCCGCACCAAGAACAACCCGGTCCTGATCGGTGAGCCCGGCGTCGGTAAGACCGCCGTCGTCGAGGGACTCGCCCAGGCCATCGTCAACGGCGAGGTGCCGGAGACGCTGAAGGACAAGCAGCTCTACACCCTCGACCTGGGTTCCCTGGTCGCGGGCAGCCGCTACCGCGGTGATTTCGAGGAGCGCCTGAAGAAGGTGCTCAAGGAGATCAACACCCGCGGCGACATCATCCTGTTCATCGACGAGCTGCACACGCTCGTGGGTGCGGGTGCCGCCGAGGGCGCCATCGACGCGGCCTCGATCCTGAAGCCGAAGCTGGCCCGCGGTGAGCTGCAGACCATCGGTGCCACCACCCTCGACGAGTACCGCAAGTACATCGAGAAGGACGCCGCCCTGGAGCGCCGGTTCCAGCCGGTCCAGGTGGGCGAGCCGACGGTCGAGCACACCATCAACATCCTCAAGGGTCTGCGCGACCGCTACGAGGCGCACCACCGGGTGTCCATCACCGACGGCGCGCTGGTTGCCGCGGCCACGCTGGCCGACCGGTACATCAACGACCGGTTCCTGCCGGACAAGGCGATCGACCTGATCGACGAGGCCGGTGCGCGGATGCGCATCCGCCGGATGACCGCTCCGCCGGACCTGCGCGAATTCGACGACAAGATCGCCGATGCGCGCCGGGAGAAGGAAAGCGCCATCGACGCGCAGGACTTCGAGAAGGCCGCGCGGTTGCGCGACAAGGAGAAGCAGCTCGTCGCCAAGCGCGCCGAGCGGGAGAAGCAGTGGCGTTCCGGTGATCTGGACGTCGTGGCCGAGGTCGACGACGAGCAGATCGCGGAGGTGCTGGCCAACTGGACCGGTATCCCGGTGTTCAAGCTCACCGAGGAGGAGACCACCCGTCTGCTCCGCATGGAGGACGAGCTGCACAAGCGGATCATCGGCCAGGAAGACGCCGTGAAGGCGGTTTCCAAGGCCATCCGCCGTACTCGCGCCGGCCTGAAGGATCCGAAGCGCCCGTCCGGTTCGTTCATCTTCGCCGGTCCGTCCGGTGTCGGTAAGACCGAGCTGTCCAAGGCGCTGGCGAACTTCCTGTTCGGCGACGACGACGCGCTCATCCAGATCGACATGGGCGAGTTCCACGACCGCTTCACCGCCTCGCGGCTGTTCGGTGCCCCTCCGGGCTACGTCGGCTACGAGGAGGGCGGCCAGCTCACCGAGAAGGTGCGGCGCAAGCCGTTCTCGGTCGTGCTGTTCGACGAGATCGAGAAGGCCCACCAGGAGATCTACAACACCCTGTTGCAGGTGCTGGAGGACGGTCGCCTCACCGACGGCCAGGGCCGGACCGTGGACTTCAAGAACACGGTGCTGATCTTCACCTCGAACCTCGGCACCTCCGACATCTCGAAGGCCGTGGGTCTGGGCTTCGCCCAGTCCAACAACGAGGGCTCGAACTACGAGCGGATGAAGCTCAAGGTCAACGACGAGCTGAAGAAGCACTTCCGTCCGGAGTTCCTCAACCGTATCGACGACGTCATCGTCTTCCACCAGCTCACCAACGAGCAGATCGTGGAGATGGTGGATCTGATGATCAACCGCGTCGCGACCCAGCTGCGGAACAAGGACATGGAGATCGAGCTCACCGAGAAGGCCAAGAGCCTGCTCGCCAAGCGCGGATTCGACCCGGTGCTGGGCGCCCGCCCGCTGCGCCGGACGATCCAGCGCGAGATCGAGGATCAGCTCTCGGAGAAGATCCTGTTCGGCGAGATCGGCCCCGGCCAGATCGTCGAGGTCGACGTCGAGAACTGGGACGGCGAGGGTGCCGGCGAGGACGCCAAGTTCACCTTCGCGGGTAAGGCCAAGCCCGCGAAGGCGGAGGCCGAACCGGTCGCGGCGCTGGCCGGCGCCGGTGAGCCCACTCCCGAGGCCTCGGGCGAGTAAGTAGTCCGCACAGATCGGTGGATGCCGGTCATCCCGCACCGCGGGGTGACCGGCATCGTCGTATGCGCACAGCAGTCGCACGCGCACAAAATGAGTGGCGCCCGCGCGGGCGAATGTTCCATTCTGGCGATGTTCGCGATTGGAAAGAGGGCTGTGTGCTGACCGATGCCGAGGTGGAGGGTTTCGTCGCCGAGGGGTTCGTCCGAGTGGAGGGTGCGTTCTCCGAATCCACCGCGGCCGAGGCGCGGGAATCCTGTGGCGCGCAACCGGATGCGATCCGGCGGATTCCGGAACGTGGACCCGGCCGGTGGTCCGGCTGCCCGGATTCGCCGACCCGCCGTTCGCCCGGGCCGCACGCAGTCCGCTGCTGGCACAGGCGTGTGATCGGCTGGTCGGTGCTGGCCGCTGGGTACCGTTCCAGGGGCTGGGCACCTTCCCGATTCGGTTCCCCAGCGAGCAGTCGCCGGGCGACGACGGATGGCATATCGACGCGAGTTTCCCGGGCGAGGATCCGGAGGACTATCTGCGGTGGCGCATCAACGTGCGGTCGCAGGGCCGGGGTCTGCTGATGCTGTTCCTGTTCTCCGACGTCGGCCCCGACGATGCGCCGACGCGGATCCGGGTGGGCTCGCATCTGCGGATCGCGAAGGTGCTGGAACCGTACGGTGCGGCCGGGGTCGCGATGTCGGACCTGGTCGAGGACTTCGCCGCCACCGAGGGTCTTCCGGAAGTGACGGCGACCGGCCGGGCCGGTGATGTGTATCTGTGTCACCCGTTCCTGGTGCACGCCGCCCAGGCGCATCGCGGCCGGAACCCGAAATTCATGGCCCAGCCGCCGCTGCAGCTGCGCGAACCGTGCGTGCTGGACCGGCCCGACGGTGCGTATTCACCGGTGGAGCAGGCGATTCGGCGAGGACTCGAGCTCGGCGCCACCCGCTGACTACGCGCGGGGACGTACCCGGGATGTGTTCTCCGGGCGGATGATTCGCGCTGCCGGGAGGCAGAGGGTGGGAGTCATGGATATCGGATTGCATCTGACGAACGTCGCGCTGGACACCCCCTCGGAACGCATCGGATCGCGTCTGGCCGAGGTGGTCCGCACGGCGGAGGAGAGCGGATTCTCGGTCGTCGCGGTGGGTGATCATCTCTGGCAGAGCCCTTGGCTGGGGCATGTAGAACAGAATGTGCTGGAGGCGTATTCGACGCTGTCGTTCATCGCGGCGCACACCTCACGAGTGGAGCTGACCGCGGTGGTGTCGGGGGTGCACTATCGGCATCCGGCCATGCTCGGAAAGCTGGTCACCACGCTGGATGTGCTGTCCGGCGGCCGGGCCTGGCTGGGGATCGGGACGGGCACCTCCACCGGCGATGTGGAGGGCTACGGCCTGCCCTTTCCGCCGTTGCGCGACCGCTACGACATGCTGGAGGAGACGCTGCGGATCTGCCGTGCCATGTGGACCGGCGAGCGGGGTGGCGCGGAACCCGTACCCGGCAAGCACTTTCACGTCGAGCGCCCGCTGAATGCTCCGCAGGTGGTGCGGAATCCGCTGTCGGGCGGGCATCGCCCGCATCCGCCGGTGCTGATCGGCGGGGACGGTGAGCGGCGCACATTGCCGCTGGTGGCGCGGTACGCGGATGTGGCGAGCCTGCGACCGGGGCCGGAGCTGGCGAGCAAGATCGAACTGCTGGACCGGCTGTGCGTGGAGATCGGCCGCGATCCGCGTGAGATCCGCAAGAGCTGTGTCTTCGCCTTCGACCTCGGACCCGGCGGGGACGGCGTCGGTCAGGTGCTGGGGCAGCTGAAGCGGATGGCCGATCTGGGGATCGACCTGGTGATCGGACGGGTGGCCGGCGTCGACGAGCTGACGCCCCTGGAGGTGCTCGGGCGCGAGGTGATCCCGGTGGCCGCGGAATTCGGTCGCTGACCCCGAGTCGCCGCGACCGCGGCCGGGTCACTGCCAGCCGGGGCGGACCAGACCGGATTCGTAGGCCATCACCACGAGTTGCGTCCGGTCCCGGGCGCCGAGTTTCACCAGGATTCGACTCACGTGGGTGCGGGCGGTGGCGGGGCTCATGAAGAGACGCCGGCCGATTTCGGCGTTGGTGAGCCCTTCGGCGACCAGCGCCATCACCTCGCGCTCACGGTCGGTGAGTTCGGACAGGGCCGCGGTGGGTGCGGGTTTGGCGTGGGTGGCGAATTCGGCGACCAGGCGGCGGGTGACGCTGGGCGAAAGCAGCGCGTCCCCCTCGGCGACCACCCGCACCGCCCGCACCAGATCCGCGGGTTCGGTGTGTTTGACAAGGAAACCCGTGGCGCCCGACCGCATGGCCTCGAAGACGTACTCGTCGAGTTCGAAGGTGGTGAGGACCACCACTCTCACACCGGTGAGATCGGGATCGGCGGCGATCTCCCGGGTCGCGGCGAGGCCGTCGAGCACCGGCATCCGGATATCCATCAGAACCACATCCGGGCGCAGTTCCCGGGTCAGCCGCAGCGCGTGCTCACCGTTGTCGGCCTCGCCCACGACCGCGATCCCGTCCTGAGCGTCCAGCAGCGCGGCGAATCCGGCGCGTACGAGGGCTTGGTCGTCGGCGACCAGGACGCGAATGTCGTTCACGAAACCTCCTGTAGCTCAGGGTATTCGGAGCCGCTCACCAAGGTTCGGGTGGTTCGACCGGAGGGGCGGGCGCGGCGGGCTCGCCGGCCGCGGTCACCGGGATCGGTAGTCGAGCGTCCACCCGGAACCCACCGTCGGCGCGCGGCGTCGCGGACACCGCCCCGCCCAGTGCGTGCGCGCGTTCGACCATGCCGGGAATCCCGTTCCCGCCACCGGTTGTGGACGACTGTGGAGAATTCGGCGGTCGCTCGTTGTCCACAGTGATGCACAGCTCGCTCGGTGAATAATCCACAACCACCGTCGTTTCCGCGCCGGGCGCGTGTCGCAGCACATTGGTCAGCGCTTCCTGCACGATGCGGGCGGCGGCCACGCCGACCACCACCGGCAGCCGGCGCGGTGTACCCGAAATCCGGGTGTGGACTACCGCCCCGGCGGCACGGGTCGGAGCCAGCAATGATTCCAGATCGCCGATGCCGGCCGCCGGACCGGTCGGCGCCGCAACGGTTTCCGCGCCGGCGCGGATCGAGCGCAGCAGACTGTGCACCTCACCGATCGCATCGCGGCTGACCTCTTTGATCGCCGACAGCGCGGTCGCGGCCTGTTCGGGTTTGCGGTCGAGCAGTTCCAGCGCCACCGACGACTGCACATTGATCAGCGACAGGCTGTGCGCGAGCACATCGTGCAGTTCGCGCGCGATGGCCAGCCGCTCCTGGGCCGCACGCTGTTCGCGTTCGGCGAGTTCGCGGGCGCGTTCGGCCTCCCGGTTGCGCCGCGCCGCCTCGGCGCGCTGACGCCGTGCTATCAGCGCCGAACGCCGCTGCCGGATCCCCTCGGCGATCGCGATCAGCACCACCAGCCAGGCCAGGATCCCGGCGACCGGCCAGCCCCCGGGGCCGTGGCCGCGCAGGGCGGGCACCGGCCACACCATCAGCAGATATCCCAGCGGCACCAGCGGATAGGTGTACCAGCGGGAGCCGCGCGAGGCCGCGGTCAGAAAGGCGATGACCAGCGATACGAAGACCGGTCCGTAGCCGTAGCCGACCAGCAGATAGGCGACGGTGACCGCGAGTACGCCCACGAACACGGCCCGGGGGTATATCGCGCGCAGCGCCAACAGCAGCGGGCCGGCCACCAGCAACGCGTATCCCAGCGCATCCAGTGGTCGCACGCCGGACTGATGCGCATTCGCCGCATGTCCGGCGCCCAATTGGACAGCGGCCACGACGACGCTCAGCATCACATCCCGGGCGCCGGGCCGCCTACTCGACTGCACAGTTCGAACGGTAACCCCGCCGCGCCGCGCAGCGAGCCCCCGCGCCGTGAAATACGTCCAGATACGTACGCCGAGGCGGGCACCGTGACGGATGTGTCGCCGCAGGTCGAAGCGGATGGTCGAGATATGAACAGATCGAATGCGGATCCGGGTGGCGCCCTTCCCGGCACGTCCGTACAGGCTCGGTCGACCGCAGCCGAGGTCGTGGTCACCGACGCGCTCACCAAGAAGTACGGCGACCATACGGCCGTGGACGCGGTGTCCATGACGGTGCGGCGCGGCGAGATCTACGGATTCCTCGGTCCCAACGGCGCCGGTAAGACGACGACGCTGCGGATGCTCGTCGGGCTGATCGCACCGACCTCCGGTACCGCGACGGTACTCGGCCGCAATCCCGGCGAACCGGAGTCGTTGCGGCGCATCGGCGTTCTGATCGAAGGGCCCGGCTTCTATCCGTACCTGTCCGGCCGCGATAACCTGCGGGTGCCGGCCCGCTACCACCGGACCGAGCGCACCGCCGGTACCCGGCGTCGCGACCGATTCGCCGAGGTGGACGAGATCCTGGCGCGGGTAGGTCTCGCCGACCGGGCCGACGACCGCTTCCGCACCTATTCGCTCGGCATGAAACAGCGCCTCGGCGTCGGCGCGGCCCTGCTCGGCAGCCCCGATCTGCTCATCCTCGACGAGCCGACCAACGGGCTGGATCCGGCCGGCATGGCCGAAATGCGAGAACTGGTCACCGGTTTGGCCGCCGACGGGCACACCGTCGTGCTCTCCTCGCATCTGCTCGGCGAGGTGCAGGAAATCTGCGATCGGGTCGGTGTGATCTCCGGCGGGAGGCTGCTCACCGAATCGACGGTGGGCGAACTGCGCGGCGCGGCAACGCTTCTGGTGCGCGCCGAGCCGCTGGAGACGGCCTATCCAGCGGTGCGCCGGGTGGTGGGTGAACATCGTGCGAAGCTGTCCGCCGCTGGCATCAGAGTCGATGCCGGTAGGGCAATGGCGCCCGAGGTGGCGCGCGCGGTGATCGCATCCGGCGCGGATCTGCTGGAGCTGCGCACGGACGAGAAGTCCCTGGAGGAAGTGTTCTTCGAGATGACGAAACAGGAGCACCCATGAACGACGTACTGGCCTGCACCCGAGCCGAATTCGCGCGGCTGCGGAAGTGGCCCGCGTTCTGGATCGTGCTCGGTACCTGGATCGCGCTGAATCTCGTCTTCGCCTATCTGTTCAACTATCTGGCCTACACCTCGGGCAGCAGTTCCCGGATGTCGAACGGGCAACCGCGCGAGGTGCTGTTGCAACTGATGCTGCCCGCGGCCGTGCCGGAGGTGTTCACCCAGGGCATGGCGATGTTCGGCGGTGCGCTCATGCTGGTACTCGGGGCGCTGGTGGTGGGCAGCGGATACGGCTGGGGCAGTTGGAAAACCGTCTTCACACAAGGGCCTTCGCGCCGCGCGGTGGTCGGCGGCACCGTGCTGGCCCTGACGAGTGTGGTGGTGGGCTTGGTCGGTGCGGCGTTCGTGGTCGACACCGGTGTGGCCGCGGTGATCGGGGTCGCCGAGCACCAGACGCCGACGCTGCCGACGGCCGCGCACACCCTGCTCGGCCTCGCGACCGGCGTGGTGATCCTCGGTATGTGGACGCTGGCCGGCGCGCTGATCGCGGCGATCGCGCGCGGTCCGGCGCTGGCGGTCGGGCTGGGACTGGTGTGGGTGCTGGTGGTGGAGAATCTGCTGCGCGGCGTTGCCTCGATCTTCTCGCCGATCCGGGCGATCACCGACCATCTGCCGGGAACCGCGGCGGGTTCGGCGGCCGGGGCCATGCGCAGTGTGGGCGGCGCCGCGACGCCGGGCGTCCTGGATATCCTGTCGCGACCGGCGTCGTTTCTCGTCCTGACGGCGTATATCGCGGTATTCGCCTGCGGCACAGTGGTATTGATGGTGCGTCGCGATATGACGTGACCATCCGCGCGGCCTCGCGCGGCAATCGTGCCGGACAACGGTGAGTCGAGCGCGCTCGGCGAGTAGGTTCGAGCGCGACGGCTCATTCTCACTCGACGAAAGGACAGCGATGCCTACACGTAGCGCGCGTACCGCATGGACCGGTGGCTTGCAGGACGGATCCGGACAGGTCGACCTGGCCAGTTCCGGCGTCGGCAAATTCGACGTCTCGTTCCCGAAGCGGACCGCCGATACCGCCGAGGGCACCACCAGCCCCGAGGAACTGATCGCGGCCGCGCATTCGTCCTGCTACGCGATGGCACTGTCCGGTCAGATCGGCGCCGCAGGCGGCACCATCGAAAGCCTGGACGTGAATGCCGACGTGACTCTCGGCCCGGATCCCGCGGGCGGCTTCCGCATCTCGAAGATCGCGCTGACCGTGCGCGGCCGGGTCTCGGGTATCGACGCGAGCGGCTTCGAGCAGGCCGCCCAGACCGCCAAGGCCGGTTGCCCGGTCAGCAAGGCCCTCGCCGGCGTCGAGACCATCGAACTCGACGCCGCACTCGAAAGCTGAGCCGGCGCTCGCCGACGTAATCGCGGGCGTCGGCTGCCACGAGGCAGTCCACCCGGTGGTCGGGCCGACCACCGGGTGCGACGACCACTACTGGGCCGGTTTGCCCGCGACGTCGAGGACGACCTCGAATTCCAGCAGGGAGGCGCCCGTGGCGACCGGTTGGCGGGCCTGTCCGGCGTGCGCCTCCTTGGCCGGGCCGTCCCGCCACGCGGCGAACGATTCCTCCGAATCCCACTGCGTCACAACGAAATACCGGTTGTCACCGGCCACCGGGCGGAGCAACTGGAAGCCCAGGAAGCCGGGCGAGTTCTCCACCGCGTGCGCGCGATGCGCGAAGCGCTTCTCGAGTTCGGGTCCGGCTCCCTCGGGAACCTCGATCGCATTGATCTTCACAACAGCCATGAGCCCAGGCTAATCCCCTGGCTCACCACGTATCGTCGGTGCCGATGTTGTACGACGAGGGCGGCACCGGGGTGCCGATTCTGCTGCTGCACGGATTGATGGGCAGCGCGCGGACCTGGGCCGGCCAGGTGCCGTGGCTGCGCGAATTCGGTCATGTCCACTCCTTCGACGCCGCCGGACACGGTCGCCCGGCGCCGCCGGAGCTCACCACGGAGGCGTTCGTCGCCGACCTGGCGGCCGCGACCGCCGCGATATCGGAGCCGATGGTGGTGATCGGGCATTCGATGGGCGGACTGCACGGATGGATGTTCGCGGCCGCGTATCCCGAGCGGGTGCGGGCGCTCGTGGTCGAGGATATGGCGCCCGATTTCCGGGGACGCACCGCGCGGCACTGGGCGGAGATGATCGAGGCCTGGCCGCAGCCGTTTCCCGATGCCGACGCGGTACTCGACTATTTCGGCCCGGTCGCCGGGCGCTACTTCCTCCACTCGTTCACGCCCGCGCCGGACGGCTACCGGTTGCACGGTTCGGTCGCGACCTTCCGCGACATCTCCGAGGAGTGGGGCACGCGCGATTTCTGGGCCGAATGGGCCGCGGTGCGCGTGCCGACACTGCTGATCGAGGGCGAATACACGATCACGCCGCCGGGGCAGATGCGGGAGATGGCGGCGACGCGGCCGAATGTGCGCCATGTGGTCGTCGGCGCCGCCGGACATCTCGTCCACGATGATCAACCCGCTGTCTATCGCGCCGAAGTCGAACGGTTTCTGCACGAAAACTTGGGTTGATCGGATCACGTGCGGGCGGAAGCGGGCCCGAACAGCGGCCTTCGGGAGCTGCGGTCCGGCAGCTGCGGGCAATCGCCTTCAGTCTCGGGACGGAGGCGTCGTATGCTCCTCTGAGGCCCCGACATAAAGGTGAATCATGATTAACTTCTCGATCCCGGCCGACCTCGCCGCCGAACGTGACCGCATCCGCCGGTTCGTCATCGACAAGATCGTTCCGTTCGAGCGCGACCCCCGCCTGACCGCGCACGGACCCAACGACGAGCTGCGGCAGGAATTGGTCGAACTGGCGCGGGCGGAGAAGCTGCTCACCATCCAGGCGCCCGAGGCGCTCGGCGGTCGCGGGCTCACCCACGTCGAACAGGCCGTGCTGTACGAGGCGGCCGGATGGTCCACCCTGGGCCCGGTCGCGATGAACTGCGCCGCGCCCGACGAGGGCAATATGTTCCTGCTGTCCAAGGTCGCGAACCCGGAGCAGGTGGAGCGCTACCTGATGCCGGTGATCGACGGCCACCGGCGATCGGTCTTCGCGATGACCGAACCCGGGGGCGCCGGATCGGATCCGGCCCAGCTCGCCACCACCGCCACCTTCGACGGCGAGAACTTCACGATCAACGGCCGCAAATGGCTGATCACCGGCGCCGACGGGGCGAAGACCTGGATCGTCATGGCCAAACTCGAGGACAACGACCACCTCCCCGCGGGCCCGACCCTGTTCCTCACCGAGGGGGACACGCCGGGCATCGTCATCGAGCGAACCATGAACACGATGGACCGCAACTACGTCGGCGGCCACGGCGTCGTGCGCTTCGAGAATCTGGTCCTGCCCAAGGAGGCGTTGCTGGGGGAGAGCGGCCAGGCCCTGCGCTACGCCCAGCTGCGACTGGCCCCCGCCCGCCTCACCCACTGCATGCGCTGGCTCGGCGCCGCCGAACGCGCCCAGAGCATCGCCGTCGAACACGCCAAGACCCGCACCGCCTTCGGCAAGCCGATCGGCGAACACGAGGGTGTGTCGTTCATGCTGGCCGACAACGAGATCGCCCTGCACCAGTGCCGCCTGACCATCTGGCACGCCTGCTGGCTGATGGATCAGGGCCACAAGGCCCGCCACGAGAGCTCGATGGCGAAATCCTATGTGTCCGAGGAACTGTTCAAGGTCGCCGACCGCTGCGTCCAGGTCCTCGGCGGCATCGGCATCAGCGACGAAACCGTGGTCGAGATGATCTTCCGCGACATGCGCGCCTTCCGCCTCTACGACGGCCCCACCGAAGTCCACAAGTACGCAATCGGCCGCCAAATCCTGCGCGGATAGAAGTCCCGTGCGCCCTGCCTTCCCTCAGGGCGCACGTCTACGAGCCGTGCACCCTGGTGGGTCTCGGCCCAGGGGGCCGAGACCCCGCCGAAGCGAAGCGAAGGCCAATAACACAGCAAGTAAGGTGGGGCGGGAAAGATCACCCAAACCTAGGATTGTGTCGCATGAGTTCGGAACTGCAGGTCGATGTGTCCGCCGGTGTCGCCGTACTCACGCTCAATCGTCCCGCGCAGCAGAACGCCATGACGCCCACGATGGCGACGGAGCTCGGGACCGCGCTGCGGCGATGCGATACCGAGGACGCGATTCGCGCGGTGGTGATCACCGGGACCCCGCCCGCGTTCTGTGCGGGCGCCGATCTGTCCGCCCGCGTCGGTGACGTGCGCGGCACGATCGATCCGCCGCCGTGGCAGATCCGCAAGCCGGTGATCGCGGCCGTGAACGGGCATGCCGTGGGGATCGGGCTGTCGCTGGCACTGCAGTGCGATCTGCGATACATGGCGACCGACGCCGTATACGGGCTGAACCAGGTGCGTCGCGGCGCGATGGCCGACGGTTACGCGCACTGGACACTGCCGCGTCTGGCGGGGATGGCCAACGCTGCCGACATCATGCTCACCGGCCGCACGTTCGACGGTGAGGAAGCGCGCCAGATGGGCGTGGCCAACAGCAGTCTGCCGGCCGGCGAGGTGTTGCCGACCGCCCTGGCCGTGGCCCACGACCTGGCGGCCGGTTCGGCGCCGCTGCCGACGGCACTGACCAAGCGGCTGCTCTGGGAGGGCCTCGGGATGAGCCCCGAGGCGGTCGGCCGGCTGGAATCCGAACTGCACGGCTTCGTCGGCAAGAGCGTGGACGCGGCCGAGGGGATGGCGGCGTTCCGCGACCGCCGCCAGCCGCAGTGGAAGGGCAGTATCAGCGCCGAATGGCCCGCGGGCGAGTTGTCGTCGCCGGGTGAACGTCCGGGGCTCGACGGCACCGCCGAGGAACCGGCCTGACGGACCGTCAGCGCCCGCCGATGAGCATCATCAGAAAGACGCACGCGTACAGCACCATCAGTACGGTGCCGACGATGCCGACCACATAGCCGACCACCACCTGTGAGCGGCCGCCGATGGTGCCGCCGGACATCTCGATCTGGTCGAGCGCCCGTTTGCCCATCACCCACGCCACCGGACCCAGTGCGCCGCAACACAACAGGCTCAGCACACCCAGGATCAGCACCGTCGTCGCATGGGGGTGTTCGACCGGGTTGCCGGTCGGCGGCTCAGGCAGCGATCCCCAGTAGTCGGGTTGATTCATGGCCACCGTGCGAGTTTACGGCGTGCCCATCCGAAAAGCTTGGTAGACGGTCATCTTGGGAGTTTCCGGCCCTGCTCAGCGGCGCTGCCGCGCGATGTCCGAGAGCACGACGCCCGCCGCCACCGAGGCGTTGAGCGACTCCACCGGCCCGGCCATCGGGATGCTGATGATGGTGTCGCAGGTTTCGCGGACCAGACGCGACAGGCCCTTACCTTCCGAGCCGACGACCACGACGGTCGGTGTGGTGCCGTCGAAGTCGTCGAGGACGGTGTCGCCGCCGGCGTCGAGGCCGACCACCTGCAGACCGGCCTTGGCCCAATCCTTCAGTGTGCGAGTCAGATTGGTCGCGCGCGCCACCGGCAGCCGGGCCGCGGCGCCGGCGCTGGTGCGCCAGGCGACCGCCGTGACACTCGCGCTGCGGCGCTGCGGAATCACCACGCCGTGGCCACCGAACGCGGCGACGGAACGGATCACCGCGCCCAGGTTGCGGGGATCGGAGATGTTGTCCAGCGCCACCAGCAGCGGCGCGGTCCCGGACGTGCGCGCACTGTCCAGCAGATCCTCCGGATGGGCGTAGCGGTACGGCGGCACCTGCAGGGCCATGCCCTGGTGTAAACCGTTGGCGCTCATCCGATCCAGATCGGTGCGCGACACCTCCAGGATCGAGATTCCGGCGTCGGCGGCGCGCTGCACGGATTCGGACAGGCGGTCGTCGTTCTCGGTGCCCAGCGCGACGTACAACGCGGTGGCCGGAACCTCCGCGCGCAGACACTCCACCACCGGGTTGCGGCCCAGCACCAACTCCGGCCCGTCGTCGCCCTTGCGGGTGCCGGGCCGGGCGCGGTTCTGCCCCTGCGACGCCTTGGCCGCTTTCGCCGCCACCGCAGCGCGTTTCGCGGCGGGGTGGTTCTTGCGCATGGTGGCGGGCGGGGTGGCGCCGCGGCCCTCGAGACCGCGGCGGCGCTTACCGCCGCTGCCGACGACGGCGCCCTTTTTGGTGCCGCCCTTGCGGATCGCACCTCGTCGCTGCGAATTTCCTGCCATCAGTATGCCTTTCGTGTCGGTCGCGACACCCGCACCCGATCAGCAGGCTTCGCCGGTTGAATCATTTGGCCAGCGACCAATCCGAGCCGCCGGCAGTGTCGACGACTTCGATGCCGGCCGCGCCGAGCCGATCGCGCACGGCGTCGGCGGTGGCCCAGTCCTTTTCGCTGCGGGCCCGCTGGCGGCGGTCGAGTTCGGCGCGCACCAGGATGTCGAGTGCGGATTCGGCCGCCGAGGTGTCCTTCGGGCCGGCCCAGTGCGGATCCAGCGGATCGACGCCCAGGATCCCGAGCATCGCCCGCACCTGTCCGGCGGCCTCGCGTGCCGATTCGCCCGCGCCCGCTTCGAGCGCCCGATTGCCCTCGTGCACCACGCGATGAATCTCGGCCAGTGCCTTCGGGATCGCGAGATTGTCGTCGAGCGCCTCGGCGAAGGCGTCGGTCCATTTCCCGACCGCGACCTCACCGACCCGCTCGACGGTGCGCTGTACGAATGCCTCGAGTCGCTGATAGGTCTGCGCGGCATCGCGCAGCGCCTGCTCGGAATATTCGAGCATCGACGCGTAATGCGCACTGCCCAAATAGAACCGCAATTCCACGGGGCGCACCTGGGTGAGAATATTCGGCACCGAGAGCGTGTTGCCGAGCGATTTCGACATCTTCTCGCCGCCGAGCGTCACCCACCCGTTGTGCAGCCAATACTGTGCGAATCCGTCTCCGGCGGCACGGGATTGGGCGATTTCGTTCTCGTGGTGCGGGAAAACCAGATCCATACCACCGCAGTGGATATCGAATTCGGGGCCGAGGTAGAACTCGGCCATCGCCGAGCATTCCAGATGCCAACCCGGGCGCCCGGGTCCCCACGGCGACGGCCAGGTCGGCTCGCCCGGTTTGGCGGCCTTCCACAGCGTGAAATCGCGCGGATCGCGTTTACCCTCGCCGGCGCTCTCGCCCTGCTGCACATCCTCGAGTTTGTGCCCGGAGAGCGCACCGTATTCCGGGTAACTGCGCACATCGAAATACACGTTGCCGCTCGACGCGTAGGCGTGCCCGCGGTCGATGAGCCGCTGCATCATCTCGACCATCTGGGTGATGTGCCCGGTGGCCCGCGGTTCCACCGACGGCGGCAGCACCCCGAGCGCCTCGTAGGCGCGGTCGAAGGCACGCTCGTGGGTCGCGGCCCATTCCCACCACGGGCGGCCCGCGGCGGCGGCCTTGGTGAGGATCTTGTCTTCGATATCGGTGACATTTCGCACGAAGGCCACGTCGTAGCCGTTCGCGGTGAGCCAGCGGCGCAGCACGTCGAAGGCGACGCCGCTGCGGACGTGCCCGATATGAGGTTCGCCCTGCACGGTGGCGCCACACAGGTACACCGACGCACGTCCAGGGACCAGCGGGGTGAAATCCCGCAGGGTCCGCGTCGCGGTGTCGAACAGGCGCAGAGTCACGACCAGCCATCCTAAGGCTTGTTGAACAACGGTATGGGTGGGCCCCTCCTATGGTCCACGGTCCATCGAATGCGATGGCACCGCGGGTCCGGAAAGGATTCGCCGGGGCAGGTTTCCGGAGCGAGTTTCGAGCCGAGCGGTGCGGCCGAAGGCGCGAGTGCGAATACGGCGGTCGGCGCCGAGTTCGCTGCGGTCGATCGACGCGAGCGGTAAATCCGCGATGGATCGCCGGCTGCGGTTATGCGGTACTACATCGCCCGTCGTGCACGAGTAATGCGGTCGCCACCGCGGCGATGCCCTCACCGCGCCCGGTGAGTCCCAGACCGTCGGAAGTCGTACCGGATACCGAAACCGGTGCGTCGAGCAATTCACCGAGTATTTTTTGCGCTTCGGCGCGTCGCGGCCCGATCTTGGGGCGATTACCGATGATCTGTACCGCCGCGTTGAGGATCCGATATCCGGATTCGGTGAGCAATCGCCGTACCTCGGTCAGCATCGCGGCGCCGGATACGCCTTCCCATTCGGGCCGTCCGGTGCCGAAGACCGCGCCCACGTCGCCCAGGCAGGCGGCCGAGAGCAGCGCATCGCACAGAGCGTGGGCGGCCACATCGCCGTCGGAATGTCCGGAGCAGCCGTCGTCGCCCTCGAACAGCAGTCCGGCCATCCAGCAGGGCCGGCCGCGTTCGATGGGATGCACATCGCTGCCGATGCCGGTGCGCAGCGCGGTGAGATCGGTCATCCGGTCACCGCCGCTCCGGTTGTCGCGGGAAGCGTTGCGTCTGCTACCAGCGCGTTCGCGAGTTTCAGATCGAGAGGGCCGGTGATCTTGAAGGCCAGCGGATCGCCCGGGATCACCGAGACGGTCGCGCCCGTGGCCTCCACGAGGCCCGCGTCGTCGGTGGCGGGCAGGTCGAGCGCGTACGCCTCGCGCAGCAGCGCGGCATCGAAGCCCTGGGGAGTTTGAATGGCCCGCAGTCCCGAACGGTCGGGCGTGCCGGTGACGTCGCCGGCCGCATCGACGGCCTTGATGGTGTCGGCCACAGGAATGCCGGGAACGACGGCGCGGTGACCGGCGTCCAGCGCGTCCACGACCCGTGCGATCAGCGACGGCGGCGTGAGGGCGCGGGCCGCGTCGTGTACGAGAACATGGGTGGCTTCCGGTGCGGCGGCCAGGCCGGCACGCACGGAGTCGGTGCGTTCCACGCCGCCGGCCACCACGTCGACCGGTATCGAGCTGGCCGCGTGGGCACGGGCGGCGAGCAGTTCCCGGGCCGCATCGATCATCTCGATGGGCGCCATGATCACGATGCGGTCGACGACCCCGGACGCGATCAGACCGTCTACTGCGTGTACGAGCATGGGACTGCCGCCGACCGGGACGAATGCCTTGGGTGTCGATTCACCCAGGCGAACGCCCCGACCGGCGGCAGGAACCAATGCCACAACGCGGCGGGAGTTGAGCGTCAAGGCGATGCGGTCAGGAGGCCGCGGCGAGAACCTCGTCGAGCAGGGTCTCGGCCTTGACGTCGTCGGTGCCCTCGGCGAGCGCGAGCTCACCGACCAGGATCTGCCGGGCCTTGGCCAGCATCCGCTTCTCGCCGGCGGACAGGCCGCGGTCCTGCTCCCGACGCCACAGGTCACGGACGACCTCGGCCACCTTGTTCACATCGCCGGAGGCGAGCTTCTCGAGGTTGGCCTTGTACCGCCGAGACCAGTTCGTCGGCTCCTCCGTGTGCGGAGCGCGTAGCACCTGGAAGACTCGGTCGAGACCTTCCTGGCCGACGACGTCGCGGACGCCGACGTACTCCGCGTTCTCTGCGGGAACCCGAACGGTGAGATCGCCTTGGGCGACCTTCAGGACCAGATACTCTTTCTGAACACCCTTGATGGTGCGAGTCTCGATTGCTTCGATCAACGCCGCTCCGTGGTGGGGGTAAACGACGGTGTCTCCGACCTTAAAAATCATGTGTCCCGTGCCCCTTTCGATGTTCACAGTTTAACATGCGACTCGATAACGCCGCGATCAACGGCGCAGGTCAGGGGCCACAACAGGCGGACCTCGGGGCTTGACAGATCGCGATGCGTATGCATCTTGTTGCGGCAGAAGGGGATACGCGGCTCGCGGGTCGCCGCGGAACATTACACCGGACCGGTCCACACCGACCACCCTGTGAACTACTACGCTGCCTACTACTACTCTCCATCGTGGAGTGAGCCGGTCGACATGGAGGACAACCCGTGACTGCCCTGAAAGCCACCACAGCGTCGAATGTGACCAAGGTGTCGCGGCGCGCAATCGCTGTTGCCGCGCTGGCCACCGGTGCGGCGCTGGCGTTGTCCGGATGCGGTGCCGGCCAGATCTCGCAGACCGCGAGCCAGGTGCCCGCCGTCAACGGCAACGCGGCCACCGTCGGCAATGTGGCGCTGCGGGACGTGCGCATCCTGCTGCCGCAGTCGGAGGAGTACACCAACGCCAAGGGCGGCAAGTCCGTCGTCGCGTTCAGTGCGATCAACGAGGGTTCGTCCAAGACCGACCAGCTGGTCAGCATCACCACCGATCTCGGCCAGGTGAAGATCACCCCGGCCTCGCCGGAGCTGGTCCCCGGGCAGACGGTCGTCGCCGCGGGTCCGGAAGCGGCCAAGGCGGCCCAGGCGGGCGAGAACTCGACGCCGACCTCCGCCCCCGCGCAGCCCACCAGCTCGGCCGCGACCCCCACGCCGGAGCACAGCGCGTCGCCGCGCCAGGAGGGTGCCGGAACGCCCGATCAGCCGGCCGACCCGAACGCGCATCCGATCCTGGTCGAGATCACCGGGCTGTCCAAGGACATCGTGCCCGGCCTGACCTACGGCGTGACCTTCAACTTCAAGAACGCCGGCACCGTGCAGGTGCAGGTGCCCGTCGACGCCGGCCCGGACACCCCGCGGCACGAGGGCGCGACGGTCGCCGAGCACGGCGGCCACTGAGCCACGCCTGCGCGCACCCCGCCCCGGCACACCGGCCCATGTCGGCCCCTCTCTCTAGGCTGCGCACGTGGCCAAGGTGAAATCGCTGTACCGCTGCTCGGCATGCGGGAACGAGGTTGCCAAATGGGTGGGGCGCTGCCCGGGGTGCAACGAATGGGGGACCGTCGACGAGGTGGTGACGGCCGGCGCCGGTGTGGGAACGCATGCCGCCGGGCGCCGGGCGTTGCTGCCCTCGACGGCCGCGGCACCCATCTCGACCATCGATTCGAAGGTCACCCGCGCCCGGCCCACCGGTGTCGCGGAACTGGACCGCGTCCTCGGCGGCGGGGTGGTGCCGGGGTCGGTGGTGCTGCTATCGGGTGAACCGGGCGTCGGCAAGTCGACGCTGTTGCTCGAGGTCGCCCACCGCTGGGCCCGGCAACGCGACGAGCGCGCGCTCTACGTCACCGCCGAGGAGTCCGCCGGGCAGGTCCGGCTGCGCGCCGACCGGACCGGTGCCGTGCACGAAAGGGTCTATCTCGCAGCCGAATCCGATCTCGCCACGATTCTCGGCCATGTCGATCAGGTGCGGCCGACACTGCTGGTGGTCGATTCGGTGCAGACCATGCTGGCGGCCGACGCGGACGGGGTGATCGGCGGCGTCACCCAGGTGCGGGCGGTGACCGCGGCCCTGACCTCCCTCGCCAAGGTGAGCGGGATCGCGGTGCTGCTGGTCGGCCACGTCACCAAGGACGGCAACGTCGCCGGGCCGCGCACCCTCGAACACCTGGTGGACGTGGTGTTGCAGTTCGAGGGCGACAAACACTCCACCCTGCGCATGGTGCGCGGTATCAAGAACCGCTTCGGCAGTGCCGACGAGGTGGGCTGTTTCGAATTGCACGATGACGGCATCGTCGGGGTGAGCGATCCGTCCGGACTGTTCCTGCATCATCGCGCGGATCAGGTTCCGGGGACCGCGATCACCGTCGCAATGGACGGTAAGCGGCCGCTGCTGGGCGAGGTACAGGGGTTGACCGTATCCACCCAGGTACCCGCGCCGCGGCGGGCGGTGAGCGGTCTGGACTACAACCGTGTGTCGATGGTGCTCGCGGTGCTGCAGAGCCGCTGCGGTGTGTATCTGGGCAAGCACGACGTATATGCCGCCACGGTCGGCGGGATGCGATTGACCGAACCCGCCGCCGATCTGGCCGTCGCGGTCGCGATCACCGGCGCAGAACGCGATATCCCGCTGCGCGCGGGCATGGTGGTGCTGGGCGAGGTCGGTCTCGCGGGGGAGGTCCGGCGTGTCACGGGGGTCGGGCGCAGATTGCGCGAAGCCGAGCGGCTAGGTTTCACGGAGGCGTTGGTACCGCCGGGGACCGACCTGTCCGGCATCGGAATGAAGGTGCACGAGGTCGCGAGTGTTCGTGCGGCACTCGCCTCGAGTGGTTTGTCGAAGCGACGACGCGAGCGTGTGGAGGCTGTGGAATGATCCCGGGCCGTTGGGTGACCCACCTGCTCGGCCGTCCCGCGCCGCGCGGCAGGTTCCTGAGCCCAGCGGATGCCCCGGTCGCGGCGGAGGCGGACGGCGTGGCTGCGCCGGATGGGGTGCCCGTGGCGGAAGCGGTTCAGGCCGACGGTGACCCCGGGCTGGCTACCACCATCGCCCGGTTGGTGCCGGGCACCGAACTGCGCGACGGTATCGACCGGATTCTGCGCGCCCGCACCGGCGGGCTGATCGTGCTCGGCTACGACGAGGAATTGGAGCGAATCTGCGACGGCGGATTCGAACTCGATGTCGAATTCTCGCCGACCCGGCTGCGTGAGCTGTCGAAAATGGATGGCGCCGTGGTGCTTTCGACCGACGGCGCACGCATCCGCCGCGCCAACGTTCATCTGGTGCCCGACCCCGGCCTGCCGACCACCGAATCCGGCACCCGGCACAAGGCGGCCGAGCGCACCGCCGCGCAGACCGGCTATCCGGTGGTGTCGGTGAGCCGCTCGACGGGCATCGTCACGGTCTATCTCAACGGGCACCGGCATCCGATCCAGACCTCGGAGACCATCCTGTCGCGAGCCAATCAGGCGATGGCGACGCTGGAGCGCTACCGCTCCCGGCTGGACGAGACCACCCGGCAGCTGTCCCTGGTGGAGCTGAACGACTGCGCGACGGTGCGCGATGTGCTGGCGGTGGTGCACTGCCTGGAACTGGTCCGCCGCGTCGCACGCGAAATCAGTTCCGACGTGGCCGAACTCGGCGTCGACGGCCGTCAGCTGGCGCTGCAACTGGCCGAACTCGTCGGCAACACCGAGGCCCTGCGCCGCCTGCTGGTCCGCGACTACATCCGCACCGAACCGGTCGACGACGCGATGGTCGACCGCACCCTGGCCGCCCTCGACGGGCTGCTCGAGGTGGATCTGCTCGAACTCACCAATCTCGCACCGGCCCTGGGTTTTCCGGCGACGTTCGAAGCTCTCGACACCGCCGTGGGCCCGCGCGGATACCGGGTGCTCGCCGAGATCCCGCGGGTGCCGCTGCGCCGCGCCGAACCGGTGATCGCCGCCTTCGGCTCACTGTCGGGCCTGGTATCGGCGAGTGCGTCGGAGATCGAGGGCGTCGACGGTATCGACGCGCATCTGGCCCGCCAGATCCGCGAGGGCCTGTCCCGGCTGTCGGAATCCGGTGCGGTCCGATCGACGGAATCCGGCACCGTCTGAACCGGTTCGGGCGCTGCCGGATTCGAGCCTCGCGTCAGGCGATGTTGAAGGTCTCCGGTGCGCTGCGTACGGAACCGAACTGCGCCACCACCGCGTATCCGCCGGCCGGCACCGGAACGCGATCGCCCGCACAACCCGGCTGTGACGTGGTGCCCGACCAGGTGAGGGTGAACGCCGCCTGCTGGCCGCCGTTGAGCGTGCGCACATCGGCCGGACCGCCCTGATCGCAGTCGGTGTTGGACCACAGCTTGCGCTGGCCGTCCAGCGACTGCACCCACACCTGCTGCAGGCCCGAACCCATATCCCGACTGCAGGCCGCGGTGGAGATGTTGGTCAGCACGATGGTGATCACCGGCTGATCACCGGCCTTGTAGGTCGGCTGGCCGACGGTCACCTTCACCGCCAGCGACTGATCCGGACACGGGGCCGGGACGCCGCCGGCCGTCGAATTGACGGTGCCCGAGGCCGGAACCTGCGAATCGCTGGGATCGGCGGCGGTGGACCCGGCCGCCTTGGCGGAGGTGGAGGTCGCCGCCGCGGCCTTGGGGTCCTTGTCGCCCCCGCCGCTGCGCAGCAACATCAACGCCAGCCAGATGACCAGAGCGAGCGCGACGATCAGCGCGCCGATGGCGAGCAGGCGGCGACGCCAGTAGATCTCCGGCGGCAGCGGTCCATTCGGTTCCAGCACGGCAACAACGGTAAGGGCACGATCGTGCCGTTCCGCTCAGGTACGCGGCGTGTCGGCGCCGAAATGGCGGTGACGCCGGGTACATTTTCGCGCCCGCTTCCGCGACGGCGCCGTCACCCGGCGATCACCGCGTGAGAACCGTTGTGGTTCAGACCGTTTCGCCGATATCGCCGATCACCTTGTGCAGCAGCGCGCGGCCGTCGGCAAGCTTGTAGTTCACACAGGCGATGGCGCACCGCCCGCTCGCGACCCGATCGGACACGATCTTCGAGCGATCGGTGAGCAGGCGCGCGGTCTCCTGCACGTGGCGGGCCTCGAGCTCGTCGACCTCGGTGAGTCCGTCGCGGCGGCCGGTCAGGATGGACGGCGTCACGCGCTCGACCACACTGCGGATGAATCCGCCGGGCACGTTGCCGTCGTCGAGCGCGTCGATGGTCGCGCGGACCGCGCCGCAGCTGTCGTGCCCGAGGACGACGATCAGCGGCACGTTGAGGATTTCGACGCCGTATTCGATCGAACCGAGCACCGACTCGTCGACGACGTGGCCGGCGGTGCGAACCACGAACATATCGCCGAGGCCCTGGTCGAAGATGATCTCGGCGGCGACCCGGGAGTCGCCGCACCCGAACAGGATGGCCCGGGGCTGCTGCCCGCCGACGAGTTTGGCGCGGTCGGCGGCGCCCTGGCTGGGGTGCTGCAGTGTGCCGTTGACGAACCTGTCGTTACCCTCGCGGAGAGACTTCCAGGCACTGATCGGGTTGGTATGAGGCATGCGTCCCATTTTCCATGGCTTGAGGGCTACCGGCGAGTCCGTGCGGCTACACGTGGGCAAATTCCGGATCACCGGCGGGCTCGCGCGGCGGTGATGTGGTGAGTTCGAAGACGGCGACCGAGGCCACCCGCGACCCGGCCGCGGGCGTGGACAGTGACGTCCTGATCGACTGGTACGAGCAGTCGGCCCGGGACCTGCCGTGGCGGCGCCCCGGAGTGAGCGCCTGGCAGATCCTGATGAGCGAGATCATGCTGCAGCAGACGCCGGTGGTCCGGGTGGAGCCGATCTGGCGGGAATGGGTGCGGCGCTGGCCGGTGCCCTCGGCCATGGCCGCCGCCTCGCCCGGCGAGGTGCTGCGCGCGTGGGGCAAGCTCGGCTATCCGCGCCGCGCCCTGCGGTTGCACGAATGCGCGCGGGTGCTCGCCGCCGAATACGGCGACGTGGTGCCCGACGATGTCGAGGTGTTGCTCACCCTCCCCGGCATCGGCGCCTACACCGCGCGGGCGGTGGCCTGCTTCGCCTACGGGCAGCGAGTTCCGGTGGTGGACACCAATGTTCGCCGGGTGGTCGCCCGGGCGGTGCACGGCCGGGCCGAGGCCGGGAACCCGCGCACCCGCGATCTGGCCGAAACCGAGGCCCTGCTGCCGGTCCGGATCGACCGGGCGGCGGTGTTCTCCGCGGCGTTGATGGAATTGGGAGCCACCGTCTGCACCGCCCGCAATCCCGACTGCGAACGTTGCCCGCTGCCGCGCTGCACGTGGGTCACCTCCGGTCGTCCGGCCTCGGACGTGGTGCGCCGCACCCAGAAATACGACGGCACGGACCGGCAGGCTCGCGGCCGCCTCCTCGACGTGCTGCGCGCGGCGACCGGACCGGTCGAACGCGTGGCTCTCGACCTGGCCTGGACCCGCGATCCGGGCCAGCGCGATCGGGCACTGGATTCCCTGCTCGTCGACGGCTTGATCGAGCAGACCGCCGACGGGCTGTTCGCGCTGGCCGGCGAGAGCGGCGCGAACTGAGACGCGGGCGGATCGGCCCGAGAGTTCCCAGCACCGGTGGGAACTTACAGTTCGGCCGATGAAACTACTGCTCGACCGACCCTTCGTCCTCGCCTGGATGTACGCGCTCGCCTCGGTAGTGTTGGGCCCGTTCATCTTTCTGGGCGGCTATTCGTTCTTCACGCAGGGAGTCGGTGACTACTGCGACCCGGTGCACGGTGACGCTGCCGCCCGGGACGCGGCATTCCGCGCCGCGCAGACGTTTCAGATCACCGGCGCCGCTGTGATGCTGGCCCTCGGAGTTCTCGTGCTGTTCCGCCTGTGGTCGCGTCGACACGACATCAACCGGAATCTCGTCGTCGTCGCCAGCGGCCTCGGGGTCGTGCCCATGATGGGCGGCTTCGTCCTGGTCATTCTGCTTTCCGGACCGGCCGGTCAGTCCTGCTGGCCGAATTGACCCGAGGCGGCGAGGGCGATCGTGGGCCTCACCCGCGGACCGGCAGCTGTTCCGCCGCCCGGCTCCGTGGCGAATCCGGGTCGTTCGAGGCGTCGATGTGCGGATCCGGCGCCGACGTCGCGTCGGTGGCCGGCGTGCGCAGGGCCGTGCGCCTGCGGGCCTGCAGGATCGGGCGGCCGATGAACCGGCAGACCAGGTAGATCACGAACGAGATGGTCGTGATGAAGGTCGAGACCGGGACACCGGGGGCCAGCGACAGCAGAATTCCGCCGACCGCGGCGATTTCGGCGAACAGTACCGACAGCAGCGTCGCCCGCAGCGGGCTCGCGGTGAGCTGGGCGGCGGCCGCGGCGGGGGTGATCAGCAGCGACAGCACCAGCAGGGCGCCGACGATCTGCACCCCGAAGGCGGCGGTCACCCCGAGCAGCACCGCGAACACCACCGAGAGCGCGCGCACCGGAACCCCGCGCGCAACGGCCACTTCCGGGTCGGTGCTGGCGAAGAGCAAGGGGCGATAGATGAACGCGAGCACCGCCAGCACGCCGGCGGTGCAGAGCGCGAGGGAGGTGAGCCCGGTGCCGCCGACGCTGACCACCTGTCCGGTGAGCAGGGAGAATTTCGATCCGGCGCGACTGGGCCCCAGCCAGAGGAACAGCACCGAGAGGCCGAGCCCGAACGACATCACCACCGCGATCACCGAATCACGTTCGCGCGCCTTGGAACCCAGCAGCCCGAACATGACGGCCGCGATCACCGAACCCGCGATCGCTCCGGCGCCCACGCCGATGCCGACCAGCAGCGCGGCCGCCGCGCCGGTCAGCGACAGTTCGCTGGTGCCGTGCACGGCGAACGACATCTGCCGGTTCACGATGAGCGGTCCGATCACGCCGGCGAGCAGTCCCAGCAGAGCGGCCGCGAGCACGGCCTGCTGCACGAAGTCGTAGGACAGCAGGTCGGCGGTGGTGTGCAGATCCAGCATCTTGGTGAGGACATCGGAAAGTTTGTCGTTCATTCGCCGGCTCCCTCGGTGTGGTGCGTGCCCAGCGCATCGATCTCGTCACCGGTGCCGACGACCACCAGCCGGCCGCGCACGCGCAGCACGTCGACCTCGGTGCCGTAGAGCTCCGACAGCACCTCCGAGGTCATCACCTCGTCGGGGGTGCCGATCCGGAACTTTCCTTCCACCAGATACAGCACCCGATCCACCAGTGGCAGAATCGGATTGATCTCGTGCGTCACGAACAGCACCGCGGTGTCGTGGGTGCGGCGGCGACGATCGATGAGTTCGGACACCAGCCGCTGATTCGCCAGATCCAGGCTCAGCAGCGGTTCGTCGCACAGCAGCACGCGCGGATCACCGGCCAGCGCCTGCGCCACCCGCAGCCGCTGCTGTTCCCCGCCGGACAGCGATTCCAGCGGCGCGTTCGCGAAATGCCCGGCACCGACCTGCGCGAGGGCGTCGGCGATGCGGCGCCGGCGTTCGGCCCGGCCGCGCCAGCCCAGGCCCCAGCGATGCCCGTCCACGCCCAGTCCGACCAGATCGACGCCGCGCAGTTGCACGCCGGCGTCGATCGTCTTCTGTTGCGGCACATAGCCGATCCGCGGGTTCCCCAGCCGCGCGGGCGCCCCACTCACCTCGACCGTGCCCGCACTGGGCGCGAGCTGACCCAGCAACATCCGCAGCAGCGAGGTCTTACCGGATCCGTTGGGTCCCAGTACCGCGACGAATTCGCCGGGCGCGATATCGAGATCGAGTCCCTGCCAGAGCGTGCGCGGCCCGAACGCCAGGCTCGCTCCACGCAGGGAGACCGCGGGGGCGGCGATGTGCGATGCCTCCGCCGGGGCCTGCTCCGGCGCCTCGGTTCGGGTGGGTCCCCTCATCACTGCCTCCCTCAGCCGAGGGCGGCGGCCAGCGCCGTCGCGTTGTCGGTCTGCCACTTCACGAAATCGGTGTTCGCCGGGAGTGTTTCGGTGACCTCGACGATCGGCACGCCCGCGGATTTGGCGGTCGCGGCGACGTCCTTCGTGGTCTTGTCCTCGGTCTGGATGTTGTAGACCAGCGCTCGAACCTGCTTGCCGGTCAGCAGATCTCGTACCGCCGCCAGATCCGCCGGGGACGGATCGGTGCCCTGTTCGATCGCTTCCTCGAACGGATGCGGGGTGCGGTCGTCGGTATCGGCGGCGACGAGCAGGTAGTGTGCCAGCGGCTCGGTCTGCAGTACCGGCGACTTCGGGTGCGCGGCAGCGATTTTCGCGGTGATCGCGGTGACGCCCGCCAGCTGCCCGCGCAGCGCCGCGGCGCGGTCGGTGAACGCCTGCCGGTGCTCGGGATCGATGCGGCCGAGTTCGTCGGCGATCCGCCCGGCCACCGCGTCGACCGTCCTCATGTCGTACCAGACGTGTTCGTTCTCGTCGTTCGGCGCCGAGCGCAGGTCGAAGGCGGCGATGCTGGGTTTGCCACGGCCCGCGGCCGCCTTCTCGGCGAACTCGTCGTAGTGCCCGCCGTTGTAGACGACCAGCGCGGCATCGCGGATCGCGGCGGCGTCGGTCGGGCTGGTCTCGTAGGAGTGCGGGTCCACGTTCGGGCTGTCGATGATCGACTTCACCTCGACGTCGGGACCGCCGACCGCCGCCGCGACGCTGCCCCACACGTCGGTGGAGGCGACGATCTTCGGCTTCCCCGAATCCGAGGAGGTTCCCGAGCAGGCGGCCAGCGTGACCGCGGTGGTGATTCCCAGCGTGACGACAGCGATTCGAGCGGCGAAACTTCTGATCACGCGGGTACTCCTGCACACGAGCTCTTAACGGAAACGATTTCCATTTAAATGTAGCGTATGTGTCCACCCCGGACCCCATCGATCGGACCGACCGGGATGTGAACCGCACCACGACCAGGGCCCGCGACCGCTCGATCCGAGCGACCGCGGGCCCTGGGGCGGGAATCCGGCGACCTGCGGCTACTGCACCATGGCGGCCGCGACCGGCTGGCTCAGCAGCTGAGCGCAGCGCAGCAGACCGAGATGACTGTAGGCCTGCGGGTGGTTGCCCAGGGAGCGTTCGGCGACCGGGTCGTACTCCTCGCTGAGCAGTCCGGTCGGACCGGCGACATCCACCAGCTGGGCGAACAGCGCCTCGGCGTCCTCACGCTTGCCGATCAGCAGGTAGGCCTCCACCAGCCAGGCGGCACACAGGTGGAAACCGCCCTCGCCGCCGGGCAGGCCGTCGTCGTGGTGGTAGCGGTACACCGTCGAGCCGCTGCGCAGCTCGGCCTCGGTGGCGACGACCGTGGCCGCGAAGCGCGGATCCGACGGCTCGATCAGTCCGCTGAGGCCGATGTGCAGGGTCGCGGCGTCCAGATCGGTGCCGTCGTAGGCGGCCGTATAGGACTGCACCTGCTCGTTCCAGCCCTTGGCCTTGACCTCGTCGGCGATGGTTTCGCGCAGTTCGACCCACACCGGATCGATGCCGCGGTCGAACCGCTCGGCCAGTTTCAGCGCCCGGTCCACGGTCAGCCAGCCCATCACCTTCGAATAGACGTGGTGACGCGGGTTGCCGCGGATCTCCCAGATGCCGTGGTCGGGTTCGCGCCAGCGTCGCTGCACGGCCGAGACCATGGCCTGCACCAGTTCCCAGTCGCGGTCCGGCAGCGCCTTGGCCGGGTCGAGAATGCCCTTGCCCTCGCGAGCCTCGGCCAGAGCCGCGATCAGGTCCACGATCGGGCCGAAGACATCCAGCTGCACCTGCATATTCGCCGCGTTGCCCACGCGTACCGGCCGCGAGCCCGCGTAACCGGGCAGCTGGTCCAGCACGGCCTCCGGAGGCAGCGTCTCGCCGTAGAGCGTGTACAGAGGGTGCAGGCGTTCCGGTCCGGCCAGGGTCTCGAGCACGCGGTGCGTCCAGGCCAGGAAGTCCTCGGCCTCCGACAGCGAGCCGAGCGTGACCAGCGCGTGCGCGGTGAGCGAGGCGTCGCGCAGCCAGCAGTAGCGGTAGTCCCAGTTGCGGACGCCGCCGATGTCCTCGGGCAGCGAGGTGGTGGCCGCGGCCAGAATCGACCCGGACGGAGCGTGCACCAGTCCGCGCAGCGTCAGTGCCGAACGCTTCATCAGATCGGGCTTGAGCGGCGGCAGGTTCAGATCGGAGGCCCAGTCGCGCCAGTACCGCTCGGCCTCGTTGCGCCGATCCGCCTCGCTGACCATCGCCGGGGCGAGATCGGAGGTGCCGCAGCGCATTTCGAGCACGATCGGTCCCTGCGAGGGGTCGACCACCGCGCGGGCGACGTGGTGGATGCCCTCCTCGGAGATCTCCCATTGCACGCCGGGGGAGCGCAGCACGATCGGATCGTTGGTGCCGTGCACGCGCAGGCCGGCCGGTTCGCGGACCAGCGTCACCGGCACCTGCCCGAATTCGGGACGGGGTGCGAAGGTGACCACCGCACGCGCGTCCCCGGTGATGACGCGGGTCAGATCGGTGCGTTCCAGTGCGACGTCGTGCGGCAGGTAGTCGACGATTTTCAAACTGGACCAACGGGTTTCGACGGTCATGGTGCCGTCGACGTAGCGCTGCGACAGCGGCAGGCTCTGGCGTTCGGGGGCGATGGTGAAGTGTCCGGCCGCCGGTCCGCCCAGCAGATGGGCGAAGACCGCCGCCGAATCCGGTTCGGGATGGCAGAACCAGCTCACGGTCCCGTCCGGGGTGAGCAGCGCCTTGGAGCGCGGGGAAGCCAGCATGGTCAGCCGCTCGATGCGCGGCGCGGACGCGCCCGCCAGCCAGGTGCGGCGTTCCTCGAGCAGGAACGCCAACGCCTTGGCGACCTCCTCGGTACTGGGCACCCGGTATTCGGCCAGGCTGTCGCCGTCGCCCACCTTGATGCCGATATCCGGACCCGACAGCCGCGCGAAGGCCTTCTCGTCGGTGACATCGTCACCGAAGAAGACCGCCGCGGAGGCGCCCTCCTGATGGCGGATGATGTCGAGAGCGGCGCCCTTGTCGGTCTGGATGACGGCCAGTTCGATGACCGCCTTGCCCTCGGTGACCTGGATGCCGACCCAGCTCGCCGGGCCCTGCCGGGCCTGCTGCAGCGCGCGCCGGCCCACCTCGGGAGTGGCATTGCGCACATGCAGGGCGATGCTGGCCGGTTTGGCTTCGACGGTGACGCCGGGATTGTCGTCGGCGATGGCGGCCAGGGCGTGGCGCACCTCGGTCAGCAGTTGCTTGGCGTCGTTGTCGATGGCGTGCACGAAGCCGACATCGAATTCCGAGCCGTGGCTTCCGATCAACTGCACCTCGACGGGAAGCCGGGACAGCGCCGCGAGATCTCGCAGCGCGCGGCCGGAGATGACGGCCGCGGTGGTGGTCGTCAGGCCGGCGAGCGCACGCAATGCGCTGACCGATTCCCGATGGGGATAGGCCTTTGCCGGATCGGAGACTATGGGCGCGATTGTCCCGTCGTAGTCCGAAGCGACCAATAGCCGCGGCACGCGGGCTACGGCCGACAAGGCACGGCGAAGTTCGTGTGGCAGATCCTGTGCGCTCACGCATCCAACCTAGTGATCGGAGGAGATTTTTCAGGGCGCGAGAAACTTTACTGGGTCAGGTTTGCCCGCGTGTTGGCGCAGTGATACGTGCTGTTTACACGAGCTCGCCAGGCAGGTTTCGAACGCCCGGACCTACATTGTCCGGCAATCCGCTTCCTGCCGCGCGCTCAGGACTTCTCGCCCAGCAACAGGTCGACGGTCAGGTCGAGACGCTCGGCCACATCGGTCGCCGAGGCGCGCCGGGTGAGCCATGCCACCAGATTCGACAACCACACGTCGCTGATCACGCGGGCGATGGCCAGATCGCGCTCGGTGGGCTCACCCTCGTTCACGGCACGCGCGAAGAAGCGGTCCATCACCTTGCCGACCCGGTCGACCTCGGCGGCCGCGGAGGCGTCGGCGAACATGAACGCCCGCGTCATGGCCTCGGTGAGCAGCGGATCGCGCTGCATGGCCCGGGTGACCTGGGTCAGCATCACGTGCATGCGTTCCTGCGGGGTCTGCCCGGCCAGCGGCTTGCGTTTGCTGTCGAACTGCTCGAATTCCCGGGCCAGCGCCGAGACCAGCAGATGCACCTTCGAGGGAAAGTATCGATACAGCGTGCCGACCGCGACGTCGGCGCGTTCGGCGACCGCGCGCATCTGCACCGCGTCGTAACCGCCCTTGGAGGCGAGCGCGAGGGTGGCGTCGAGAATTCGTTTGCGCCGCTCGCGCTGGGCCGCCGAGCTCAGCTCGTCCTCGCTCAGGGTGCTGACCGTCGCGCGATTGCGGGCTCCGTTCTGCGCACCCGAGTCGGCTGCCTGCTCTCGGGAGGGACTGGCCATTCGTGAAAGTCCTTTCCTGCACGCACGTCGGTTCCGGTGGCCGACGAGCGTAGTTCAGCGGCGGCGACGGACGCCCCTTGACTTACGCCCGACCGTCACATTAGAACATGTTCTAGGTGTGGGAGTCACGCCGGAAAGGCGGTATGGAGTGTGACCATCGCCACCACTGACGAGCATAAAGCCGTCCAGGAGTCGATGCGCGGATGGGCCGCAGCGGTGCACCCGATTGCAACAATGCGCACTGGCGCGCCCGGGTACTGGCGTGAATTCTGGCCGGGCCTGGTGGGCCTCGGCGTCTTCCGCGTCGCGGTCCCCGAGGAGGCCGGCGGCGCGGGCGGCTGCGTGAGCGATCTGGCCGTGCTGATCGAGCAGGCGGCGCATGATCTCGTGGGCGGACCGGTGACGGCTACCGCGCTGGCCGGCCTCGTTGCCGGCGACACCCTCGACGAGGATACGCCCTGCGGTATCGCCCTGAGCCAGGCTGTTGTGCTGTCGCACAACGCAACCGGCGCACCGGAGGTGACCGGCACCTGGGAGACCGTGCTCGGCGCCGACGAGCAGACCGCGTTGTTGCTGCCGGTACGCTCCGGCGACCGCGAACTGTGGTGCCTGCTGCCGGCGGGCACCCCGGGCGTGACGGTCGAGGCGCTCGAGCCCCTGGACCCCAGCACCCCGCTGGCCCGCGTGACCTGCGCGAACGTCGCGGTGCCCGGCGACCACGTCTTCGAACCGCCGTACGCGGTCGGCGATCTCGTCGCCGTGCTGATCGCGGCCGAGGCCGCGGGGATCGCGGGCTGGTGTCTGGAGACGGCGGTCGACTACGCGAAGGTCCGGGAGCAGTTCGGCCGCAAGATCGGCGAATTCCAGGCGATCAAGCACATCTGTGCCTGGATGCTGTGCCGCACCGAACAGACCCGCGCCGTGGCCGCGGACGCCGCGGCAGCGGCAGATCCGGCGATAGCCGCGGCGGCTGATGCGAGCGATTCCGGTGGGCGCGAATTGCGACTGGCCGCCGCCGTCGCGATGACGATCGCGCTGGACGCCGCCGTGGAGAACGCCAAGGACTGCATCCAGGTGCTGGGCGGTATCGGCTTCACCTGGGAGCACGACGCGCACCTGTACCTGCGGCGCGCGACCGCGCTGCGGGCGTTGCTGGGCGGTTCGGCGCATTGGCGCGCCGAGGTGGCGAAGCTGACGCAGGCCGGGGTGCGCCGCACGGTATCGGTAGACCTGGGCGACGCCGAGGGCGGAACCGCTTGGGAGGCAGCCGGTGTGGATGCCGCCGAGGCGACGGTGCTGGCCGCCGACCTGACCCGGATCGCCGCACTGCCCGCCGCGGAGCAGCGGGCCGCATTGGCCGACGCCGGGTTGCTGGCCTGTCACTGGCCGGCCCCCTACGGCCGCGACGCCGGGCCGATTCAGCGCAGCCTGATCGAGGACCAGATTCGCAAGGCCGGAATCGAACTGCCCGACCTCGTCATCGCGAACTGGGCGATTCCCACCCTGCTGCAATGGGGTACGCCCGAGCAGATCGAACGCTTCGCCCCGCCGACGCTCACCGGTGAGGTGATCTGGTGCCAGCTGTTCTCGGAGCCGGGCGCGGGCTCCGATCTGGCGGCGCTGCGCACCGTCGCCGAGCGGGTCGAGGGCGGCTGGAAGCTGCGGGGCCAGAAGGTGTGGACCTCGCTGGCCGACCGTGCCACGTGGGGAATCTGCTTGGCGCGCACCGATTCCGCCGCGCCCAAGCACAAGGGCATCAGCTACTTCCTGGTCGATATGAAGAGTCCGGGGCTCGAGATCCGGCCGCTGGTCGAGATCACCGGCGAGGCGCGCTTCAACGAGGTCTTCCTCGACGATGTGTTCGTTCCGGACGAGTGCCTGGTGGGTGAGCTCGGCAACGGCTGGCGGATCGCCCGCTCCACGCTCTCGGCGGAGCGAGTGGCCATGGGCGGCAAGGGAATCGGCGAGGAACTCGAGGCCGTGATCGCGGCCGCTCCCACCACGGGCCCGGGTGCCGAGGTGGTTGCCGATCGCCTCGGCGCGCTGATCGCCGAATCGGTGGCCGGCACGTTGCTGGAGGCGCGCGCGGCCAAGAAGTTGCTGTCCGGCGGTGACCCCGCGGCGGAGAGCAGCGTCCGCAAACTGGTCGGCGTCCGGCACCGGCAGGCGGTGGCCGAATTCGCGGCCGAGCTGGCCGGAACCGCCGGTGCGCTGGACACCGGCGTGGTGAAGGAATTCCTGCTCACGCGCTGTCTGTCGATCGCCGGCGGCACCGAACAGATCCTGCTGACCGTGGCCGGTGAGCGGATTCTCGGGCTGCCACGCGAATCGAAGGGCTGATATCGCAGGGCCGGGCCGCCAGAGCAGCCCACATCCGACAGGGAGCAAAGAATTGGACTTCACCAGAGACGAGAGTCAGGACGCGGTCGCCGAAGTCGTCGTGAGCCTGCTCGAACACGACAGCGCGCGTGATCTCGCGCTGTGGCCCGCGCTGGTCGACAGCGGGCTGCTGGCGCTGCCGCTGCCGGAACAGCACGGCGGCGACGGGATGGGACTGCTCGAGGTTTCGACCCTGCTGACCGAACTCGCGACCGACGCGGTGGCGGCGCCGGCGCTGTCGACACTCGGATTCGGCGTGCTGCCGCTGGTCGGCCATGCCGGAGACGACTTGGCGGCCAAGGTTTTTCCCGCCGTCGCCAAGGGCGCGATCCTGACGGCGGCACTGCACGAGCCGGGCGCCCCGTTCGTCGCCGAACCGCAGACGAAGGCGGTGGCCGACGGCGATTCGGTGCGGATCACCGGCCGCAAGATCGCGGTGCCGTACGCGGAACAGGCCCAGTGGATTCTGGTGCCCACCGATCGCGGAATCGCGGTCGTCGACGGTGACGCGAACGGCATCACCCGCACCGAGAGCCCGAGTTCCACCGGCGCGCCGGAATTCTCGGTGTCCTTCGACGACACGGTGATTCCGGCGGCGCAACTGCTGGATATTCCGCTGGAGGATCTGCACCGCATCGCCCTGGCAACCCTCGGCGCGGTCGCCGACGGCCTGCTCAGAGGTGTGCTGGCGCTGACCTCGGAACATCTGCGGACCCGCCACCAGTTCGGCCGCCCGCTGGCCGAATTCCAGGCCGTCGCACAGGAAATCGCCGATGTGTACGTGGTCTCGCGCACCCTGCAGGTGGCCGCGACCTCCGCGAACTGGTCGCTGGCGCAGCATGTAGGTCGCAGCCCGGCTCGGGCCTGGACCGACGGAGCGGGGGAGCGAAGCCCAGGGGCTGCGACCCGCGACGCCGGAGGCGGCGCCAAGGACACTGCACGTGTCGACGACGACCTCGATGTGCTGGCGTTCTGTGTGGCCTCCGAGCTACCGACGGCCATGCAGCGGTGCCATCACCTGCACGGCGGTATCGGCGTCGATGTGACTCACCCGCTGCACCGCTACTACTCACAAGCCAAGGACATCGCCCGCTGGCTCGGCGGTGCGTCGTTCCGGCTGGACCGGTTGGGAGCCAGATGTACATCGATCTGACCGCTGAACAGCACAAGCTGCGCGACGAACTACGCGCCTACTTCGCCGATCTCGTCACTCCCGAGGAGGAGGCCGAGATGGCGGTGAACCGCCACGGCGACGCCTACCGCGCGGTGGTCAAGCGGATGGGCCGCGACGGCTGGCTGGGCGTGGGCTGGCCGAAGGAGTACGGCGGCCAGGGCTTCGGCCCGCTGGAACAGCAGATCTTCTACAACGAGGCGGTCCGCGCCGATGTGCCGGTGCCACTGGTGACGCTGCTGACCGTCGGCCCGGCGCTGCAGTCGTTCGGTACCGAGGAGCAGAAGCGCAAGTTCCTGCCCGGAATCCTCACCGGCGACATCCATTTCGCCATCGGCTATTCCGAGCCGGACGCCGGCACCGACCTGGCCGCACTGCGGACCTCGGCGGTGCGGGATGCGAACGGCGACTGGATCGTCAACGGGCAGAAGGTGTTCACCACCGGCGCGCACGAGGCCGATTTCGTCTGGCTGGCGGTGCGCACCGGTTCGGTCGAGTCCCGCCACAAGGGCATCTCGATCCTGATCGTGGACACCACCGATCCGGGCTATTCGTGGACGCCGATCATCACCGCCGACGGCGCGCACCACACCAACGCCACCTACTTCGACAACGTCCGCGTGCCGGCGGAAATGCTGGTCGGGGAGGAGAACGGCGGCTGGAAGCTGATCACCACCCAGCTCAATCACGAGCGGGTCAGCCTCGGCCCGTCGGGCAAGATCGAACAGCTCTACGAGCGGGTGCGGGACTGGTCGCAGCGGCACGGCGTGCTGGAGGAGACCGAAGTGCGGCGCGCACTGGGCCGCCTGCATGCCATGGTGCGAGTCAACGAACTGCTGAACTGGCAGGTCGCCTCGAATATGGAACGCCCCGACGCCGACCAGCGCGATGTGATCGCCGATGCCTCGGCGACCAAGGTGTTCTCCACCGAGGCACTGCAGGAGGCGGGCCGGCTGGCGGAGGAGATCGTGGGGCGCTTCGGCGATCCGGCCGATCCGGCCACCGCGGAACTGCTGACCTGGCTGGACAAGCGCACCAAGCAGAACTTGGTCGTGACCTTCGGTGGCGGCGTCAACGAGGTCATGCGCGAACTGATCGCGCAGATGGGCCTGCGCCTGCCCCGCGTACCGAGATAGGAGTTTTCGCGTGTCGGAAACCATGACGGCGGAAGAGATCCGCGCCGCCGGGGAGAAGATCCAGCAGCTGGGCGAGTCCGCTCCGCGCCTCGGCCGTGACCCGGTGAACCAGCCGATGATCAACAACTGGGTCGAGGCGCTGGGCGACGCCAACCCGATCTACGTCGACGAGGAGGCCGCCCGCGCCGCCGGTCATCCCGGCATCGTCGCGCCGCCGGCCATGGCCCAGGTGTGGACCATGCCCGGCCTGCACGGATCTCGGCCCGCCGACGATCCGATGAACGCGGTCAACGATCTGCTCGACGCCGCCGGTTACACCTCGGTGGTGGCGACCAACTGTGAGCAGACCTACCACCGCTACCTCCGCCTCGGCGAGCGTCCGGTGGCGCGGACCAGGCTGCGGGAACTGGTGGGTCCCAAGCGCACCGGCCTCGGTGAGGGCTGGTTCGCCACTTACCTGCTGACCTGGTACGTCGACGACGAACCGGTCACCGAGATGTTGTTCCGGATGTTGAAATTCGCCCCCGGTACGGCGAAGCCCGCAGCAGCCCCGGGCGAGGTGTCGGCGGAGGATCTGGCGAAGCGGGTCCGGCCCACCGTGTCGAAGGACACCGAATTCTTTTGGGACGGAACGAAACTCGGCGAGCTGCGGATTCAGCGCCGGCCGGACGGGACGCTGCAGCATCCGCCGGTTCCGGCGTTGTGGAAGGACCACACCGAGCAGTCCGACTACGTGGTGGCCTCCGGCCGTGGCACCGTCTTCAGTTTCGTGGTGCACCACGCGCCGAAGGTGCCCGGCCGGCAGGTGCCCTACGTCGTCGCCCTGGTCGAACTCGAGGAGGGTGTGCGCATGCTCGGTGAGCTGCGCGGCATCGACCCCGGCGAGGTCGAGGTGGGCCTGCCCGTCGAAGTGGGCTTTCAGCGGCTCGACGACGACAACACCGTGCCCTACTGGAAGGCCGTGCGATGACCTCCACGATTCAGCCCGCCGCCGTGCGGGTCGGAACCGCCCTGCCCGAGTTGGTGATTCACGCCGATCCGACGTTCGTGGTCTCCACCGCGCTGGCCACCCGCGACTTCCAGGACGTGCACCACGACCGCGACAAGGCCGTGGAGCGCGGGTCGAAGGACATCTTCGTCAACATCCTCACCGACACCGGTCTGGTGCAGCGATTCGTCACCGATTGGGCCGGGCCGGGGGCGATCGTGAAATCCGTCGCCCTGCGCCTGGGTGTGCCGCTGTACGCGGGCGACACCCTGACGCTCAGCGGAACCGTGGCGGCCGTGGACGGCGCGGACATCACCATCGATGTGGTCGGCAAGGACAGCCTCGGCGACCACATCACGGCGAAAGCCGTTATCTCCCTGCAGGAGGCACGCCAGTGACGGGTCTGAGCCGCCGCGCCGCCATCGTCGGCATCGGCGCCACCGATTTCTCCAAGGACTCCGGCCGCAGCGAGCTGCGCCTCGCCGCCGAGGCCGTCACCGCCGCCCTCGCGGACGCGGGGCTGACCCCCGCCGATGTGGACGGCCTGACGACCTTCACCATGGATACCAACACCCAGGCCGCGGTCGCGCGGGCCACCGGCATCCCGAGCCTGAAGTTCTTCAGCAACATCCCGTTCGGCGGCGGCGCGGCGGCCGCGACGGTGCAGCAGGCCGCCATGGCGGTCGCCACCGGAGTCGCGGATGTCGTGGTGGCCTATCGCGCGTTCAACGAGCGGTCCGGAAATCGCTTCGGGCAGTTCGCGACTCACCTGGCGACCGGCAATCCCAGCTCGTCGGGTGTGGACAACGCGTTCTCCTATACGCACGGCCTGGGTACTCCGGCCGCGCAGGTCGCCATGGTGGCCCGGCGCTATATGCACGTCTACGGCGCGACCAGTGCGGACTTCGGCCGGGTGGCGGTCGCCGACCGCAAGCATGCTGCGGTGAATCCGGCGGCCCACTTCTACGGCAAGCCGATCACGCTCGATGACCACCAGGCCTCGCGCTGGATCGCGGAACCGTTGCATCTGCTGGATTGCTGCCAGGAGACCGACGGCGGTGTGGCCATCGTGGTCACCAGCGCCGAGCGCGCCCGGGACCTGCCGAACAAGCCCGCGCTGATCGCCGGTGCGGCCCAGGGTTCCGGTGCGGACCAGTACGTGATGACCAGCTATTACCGCGACGCCCTGACCGGTCTGCCGGAGATGGGCCTGGTGGGTGACCAGCTGTGGGCGCAGAGCGAGTTGCGGCCCGCCGATATGCAGGCGGCCATTCTCTACGACCACTTCACCCCCTTCGTGCTGATGCAGCTCGAGGAGCTGGGCTTCTGCGGTCGCGGCGAGGGCAAGGATTTCGTCGCCGACGGGGCGATCGAAATCGGCGGCCGGCTGCCGCTCAACACCCACGGCGGCCAGCTGGGCGAGGCCTACATCCACGGGATGAACGGCATCGCCGAGGGGGTGCGCCAGATTCGCGGCAGTTCGGTGAATCAGGTCGAGGGCCTGGAGAACATCGTCGTCACCGCCGGCACCGGCGTGCCGACCTCCGGGTTGGTGCTCACCGCGGCCTGACGTCCCGGCCGAGGCCGGACGTCTGCTCGGAGCGTGAACTTTTCGTGCAAACCTCCGCGAAATCGACGGAAAACCGCCGAAAGCGCCGAGGTTTGCACGATCAGTTCAGGGCATACGCCGTCGCCTACTCGACCGCAGCACGCAGTACTGCACGTAACGGCCGGGCCAACTGCTCGGCACTGTCCGGAGTCCCGGCGGCCGATTCCCTTCGCGCACCGGCGAATCGGTCGAATACCAAGCCCTCGATGACGGCGATGTAATCGGCTGCGGCCGTATCGGGATCGACGGCCCCGAGCGCGCGGAACAGCTCACGCGCGTGCCGATGGGAGAACAGGCTCGCGACCAGACGCGGGTGGAGCTCGCGGTCGCCGAGCAGGTCGGTGATCAGCATGTGGCGGGCGATCAGATGGTTACGGCGTTGCGCCAGTAGGTCGTCCAGCCATGTGGCCACCGCGGCGGCGATATCGTCCGGGGCGGTGGCCGGTAGGTCGGCGGCGCGGAAATCGGTACGCGACCGCTCGGTGATCGCGTCCACGATGGCCTCGATCAACGCGCGTTTGGTGCGGAAGTAGTACGAGGTCGAGCCCGGCGGAAGGCCGGCCTCGGTATCGAGGGCCCGATGAGTCAGCGCCCGCAGCCCCTCGCGGGCGATCAGGTCGATCGCCGTGCCGACGATGAACTCGCGCCGGTCCGCTGCGCGCACCTCACCCGCCGGACGTGTGGACATCGTCACCTTCTCTCGTCTCGTGCCGGATCATCCTCTACAAGTGTAGAGGTGCTCTACAGGCGTAGAGCCCTCAGGAGGGTGGAGACCGTGGACGGACTGGTTCTCGATGACGATCAGCGCACTGCCGCGGCGGCACTGGACGCGGTGGCCCGGCGATTGGGCCGGCGCCGGTGGACTTTCCCGCGTGGCCTCGGTTCGCACGCCCTGCCGGTGGCACTCGCGCGGCACGTCCCGCGCGGGGTGTACCTGCACGGCCGTCCCGGCCGCGGCAAGACGATGCTCATGGACGAATTTTTCGAGCGAGTGGAATCGACACGTAAGTGCCGCTTCCACTTTCATCAGTTCTTCGCCCGGCTCCATGCCGCGCTCGCCGAATCCGGCGCGCTGCCGGCCGCGTTGGACGCACTGCTCGGCGACACCGAACTGATCTGTTTCGACGAATTCCACGTCCACGACGTCGGCGACGCCATGCTGCTGACCCGCCTGCTCCAGGCACTGTTCGCGCGCCGCATCGTGCTGGCGGCGACCTCGAACTATCCGCCCGAGCAGCTCCTGCCCAATCCGCTGATGCACGCGAAATTCGAACCCGCCATCGCGCTGCTGCGTACCCATCTGGCCGTGATCGCGGTCGACGGACCGCAGGATTACCGCGCGCGCGAGTGCCGGGACCGGGCCCACGATCGGACCGGATTCGCGAGCGGGCGCTACGTGCGCGGGCCCCGGCCCGGCACCGACCGGCCGGCCGCGGTGCCGATCGCCCATCTCCTGCTGCGCGCGCGGGCCGCGGAGGCGGACCTGCTGGTCGTCGATTTCGACGAAATCTGCGTGAAGCCCTTGTCGGCCATCGACTTTCTGACCCTCACCCATACCTACCGGCGCTGGGTCCTGTGTGCGGTGCCCCGGCTGCGCCGGGTTCCGGTCGATGCGGTGACGCGCTTCGTCAACCTCGTCGACGTGCTCTACGACGCCGATCTGCCCCTCACCCTCTACACCGAGGTTCCGCTGCCGGAGTTGGTCCGCGGCGTCGCCGCCGCCCCGGATCTCGAGCGCACCGCGAGCCGGCTGAGCCGGTTGCCCGGCGCTCGCCCGGCGAGCGTCGCCGAGCCGGCCGGGTCGACGGGAGGCCGGTGATCGAGCCCTCGTGCGGGTCTTCCGAAGTGAAGTGCCTTCGTTTGGACGGATCTGCCCGAGACGAGGTCATTTGCTGTTCCCGGTCACAGTTTCGCCGGTTGTCAACTGGCGGCTAGGGGCATAGACCGCATCGGTCACCGTCCGGTGTCACGATTTCCCTCCTCACGGACCGTTCGGCATGTAACGATGTGCCTGTTTGTGCAGTTCGGATGTTTTCTGGGAGAGGCCCGTGGCCGGGGTGAGAACGGCGATACCACGCGCGATCGGGCTGATCGCATTGATGGCGTGCGTCGTCTTCGCGCTGCGCGGATACCTGCCGGGCACCGGTGGTCCGCATGCCCCGTCCCCGCCCTCGGCGGTGACGGTGGCACTCATGCCGGTGCTGTCGCTGGTATCCGTGGTGATCCTGCTGGCCGGGGTACTGACCAGCCAGCACCACGCGCCGCTGGCGATGGCCGAGGTCGACCGCGACCGCAAGCGGCAGCCGTTCCGATTGAGCCGGTTCGGGATCGTGATCCTCATCGGCACCGCCGTCGCGGCCGTGCTGACCGCGATCGTGTGGGCGGTATATCTGCTCGCCGGCGGTCGCGAGGAAGCTCCCGCGCCGCGGTCGAATCCGCCCGCTACCGCACAGCAGCCTGAAACCACCGCCCCGCCGACCACCCAGCCGTTCTCCGGCGCCCCGGAGTTGAGCGGCCACGCTCTGCTGTTCGTGGGCGTGTGCGCCGCGGTGCTGGTGGCGGTCGCGATTCTCGGTCTCGGCGTGGTGGCCTTCGGCGCTCGCGATGGCCGCGGGGCAGCGGCGGTACCGCCGGTGTCCGCACCCGCCGAGGCGCCGGTCTCGCTGGCACAGGTCGCCGAAATGGGCCTGGCCGCGATGATGGCCTCCGGAAAGGATGCGCGCGCCGCGATCATCGCCTGCTATGTCGCGATGGAAAGCGGTCTGGCGCAGGCCCGCGAGGTGGCGCCCCTGGTCTCGGACACCCCCTCGGAGGTGCTGGCGCGCGCCTTCGACCGCGGCGTCCTGCACGACGCCTCGGCCCGCGAACTGGTGACGCTGTTCGAGGAGGCCCGGTTCAGCCCGCATTCGATCCTGGAATGGCAGCGCATGCGTGCCGAACAGCTGCTGCGCATCGTGCTGGCGGATCTGCAGGGGGCGCGGCTGTGACCCGGATGACGATCGTGGTCGGCGCGGTGGCGATGATCGCGCTGATCGAGCTGGTCGGCCTGAGCAACCAGCGCGAGATGTTGCCGATCCTGGTCGGGGTGCCGGTGCTCGGCGCCCTGGCACTGCTGCTGTGGTCGCTGGTCGAGCGCTCCCGGGCGCGGGACCGTGCCGACGCCGACGATCACGACTTCGAGAACGGCCCGGCCGAAATGCTGAGCCGCTGGCACGCGCGGGCACAGATGCTGGCGACCCGCGCCGACGGCACCCGGGCCGACTGGGATCGCTATCTGCGCCCGCTGCTGGCCAAGGAGTTCGAACTGTCCAGCGGTCATCGGATCGCGAAGAACCGCAAGGCCACCGAGGCCGCCGGACGGCTGCAGTTCGGTCCGGAACTGTGGCGCTGGGTGGATCCGGCCAATTCGTCGCCGCGTGATCAGACCACGCGTGCGCCCGGGCGGGCCGCGCTCGACGAGATTCTACGTCGCTTGCAGAGCATGTGAGCAGCTTGCCGACATGTGAAATGGGTTGGAACTGATGCGAGATCGGATATGACGACACCTTTGGATGTGACCATCAAACGCACCGATGCGGTGCTGCGGGAGATCGCCCGCGCCGTGGTCGGCAAGCGCGATGAGCTGCAGCTGATCATGATCGCGGTGCTGTCGGGCGGCCACGTCCTGATCGAGGACCTACCGGGCCTCGGTAAGACACTCATCGCCCGATCCTTCGCCACCGCATTGGGTTTGGACTTCACGCGCGTGCAGTTCACCCCGGATCTGCTGCCCGCGGATCTGATCGGCTCGACGATCTACGACATGGCCTCGGGCCGGTTCAACTTCCGGCGCGGGCCCGTTTTCACGAATATGCTGCTCGCCGACGAGATCAACCGCACCCCGCCCAAGACACAGGCAGCGCTGCTCGAAGCCATGGCCGAGGGGCAGGTCAGCATCGACGGCGAAACCTTCCCGCTGCCACAGCCTTTCATCGTGCTCGCCACCGACAATCCGATCGAGTACGAGGGCACCTATCCGTTACCGGAGGCCCAGCTGGACCGATTCGCCATGCAGTTACGGCTGGGATATCTGTCGGAGAAGGACGAGACCCAGATGATCCGCCGCCGGCTCGAACGCGGCGCCGTCACCCCGCAGGTGGGGCAGGTGGTGGACGCGCAAGGTCTGGTGGAGATGCGGCAGGCGGTCGAATTCGTCACCGTCCACCCGGATGTGGTGACGTATGTGGTCGCGCTCGCGGCCGCCACCCGCGGTCATCCACAGGTCGAGGTCGGTGCGAGTCCCCGCGCCGAACTGGATCTGGTGCAGATGGCCCGCGCCCGGGCGCTGCTGCTGGGGCGCGACTACGTGATCCCGGAGGATGTGAAGGCGCTGGCGGTTCCCGCGATGGCGCACCGGATCACGCTGCGCCCGGAGATGTGGGTGCGCCGGATCCGGGGCGAGGACGTGATCTCCGAATTGCTGCGCCGCCTGCCCGTACCGCGCGCGACGGTGACATGAGACATCGCGACACCACCTCGGCGAGCGAGGTCGATCTGCGCTGGCGGCCCGCGCCACTGGTGTACATGCTGGCGGTCGCCGCCGCGGTCGCGCTGGTGCCGGCGATCATGCTGGATCGGTGGCAGCTGGCGGTGTTCGCCGCGCCGATGCTGGGCGTGCTGGCCACCGCGCCGATCCAGTTGTCGCGCACCAGGGTTCAGGTCGACGGCGGCGGGGTTCTGCGCTGCTTCGAATCCGAGGAGGTCGAGCTGCCGGTCGCCGCGTTCGTCGAACATGGGCACGCGCTGCTGCGCTGCCGTCCCGAGGAGGCGAGCGGGCTGGAGCTGCGGGTCGAGGAGTCCTCCGATTCCGGGCCCGCGCCGGCCGGTCTGCGGCTGGCGCTGTCGACCCAGCGCTGGGGCCGCTATCCGGTGACGGTCCGGCTGACGGCGTTGAGCCCGGCGGGCCTGGCCCAGGCGTCCGCGAGTGTCGCGGCCGGCGAGGTGTACGTGTACCCGATCGCCGACCCGCAGCGAATGCGGTTGCCGCGCACCGAACTTCCGGAACGGATCGGCACTCACCTGACCCGCAGGCACGGACCCGGCGTGGAGTACGCCGATATCCGCGCCTATGCGCCCGGCGATCAGTTGCGCATAGTCAACTGGCCGGTGAGCGCCCGCCGCGGCCGCCTCTACGTCACCGAGCGGCTCACCAACCGGGCCGCGGATGTCGTTGTGCTGGTGGATACTTCGCTGCAGGCTCCGGGCCCCGCCTCGGATTCGATGGAGCTGACCGTGCGCGGTGCCGCGCAGGTCGCGCAGACCGCGCTGCAGGCGGGCGACCGCACCGCCGTGGTGTGCCTGGGCCGCGCGCCGCGCTGGCTGCGGCCCGATATCGGGCGGCGCCAGTTCTATCGCATCGTCGACACGGTGCTCGGCGTCGGCGACGAGCACATCCCGAATGTCGGCACGCTGGCCCCGCATACGGCCGTGCCGATCGGCGCGATCGTGGTCGCGTTCTCGACCCTGCTCGACACCGAATTCGCGCTGGCCCTCATCGATCTGCGCAAGCGCGGCCATGCCGTGGTGGTCGTCGACGTGCTGCGCGGCACGCCGTTCAAGGACGGCCTGGATCCGACGCTGGCCCGGATGTGGCAGTTGGAACGCACCGCGATGTATCGCGATATGGGCACCGTCGGAGTGGATATCGTGGCCTGGCCCGACGGCGCCCGCCTCGACCAGGCGATGCGGCTGCTGCCCGACCATCGGCGCATGGTGCGGGTGAAGCGATGACGAGATTTCTGGCCGTACTGTCCGGGCTGCTGCTGACCACCGCGGTCGGCATCGTGCTGCCGTGGGCCGCGATTCCGGTTTTCGTCGCGGTGGTCGTCGGCTGGCGGTTCCGCACGGTAGCCGTGGTGGCGGTGCTGGTCGCCCTCGGCGCGTTGGCATGGGCCGATACCGGTGCGCTGGCCGCCGCCGGGACGGGTCTGGTGGCGACCACCTATCTGCTCAACACCGCCACGCTGCACGCCCCGGCCGGTGTGGTTCCCACCACATTGCCATCGGTTGTCGGGGCGCTCGGATTCGCGGCGGCGGCGGTGCTGGCGACGCTGATTCCGGGACGGCTGGCGTGGCTGCCGCTGTTGGCCCCGGTGCTGGTCGTCGTGTTGTACGCGGCGATCGTGCAGGGACTGACCGGGCGCGACGACGCCCCGGATGCAGCGGAACCGACGTAGTCGGCCGAGCGTGATATACCCCACAACCAGGGTGTTTGCCCTACTACGCGATGTCGTGGTTTCCTACTACGCCTTGTAGTCTGATGGCATGTGGATTATCCCGATCATCGCCGTCATCTGTTCCGTCGCGATCGCCGGCCTGTTCGCCACCGGCTTCCCGGACTGACGCCGACAGGCCCCGCCCGGAACATCAGCGAACCGGGATAGACGACACCGCCCGACCGGCACTGCCGGTCGGGCGGTTCTTCGTTCGGTGGCGAGTCGCGCCGATCAGGCGGTGAAGCTCAGCCGCACGTCGCTCAGTACCGGGGCGTCCTCGCGTTCGACCACGGTCGCGCCGATGACGAGCTCGTCGCCCTCGCGCCAGATCCGCGACCGGATCGTCTCGCCCGGATACAGCACGCCGGCGAATCGCGCCCGGAAGCCGGTCACCCGGCTCGCGTCCGAGTCCAGCACGGTGTCGGTGGCGGTCTTGCAGACCAGGCCGTAGGTGCACAGGCCGTGCAGGATCGGGTCGGGAAAGCCCGCGGCACGGGCGAATTCGGGATCCGAATGCAACGGGTTGCGGTCACCGCACATGCGGTACAGCAGCGCCTGCTGCGGCAGCGTCGGCGTGAGGACCTCGAAATCCGGCGCCCGGTCGGGCAGTACGGCCTTGGAGCTCGGGCCGCGCTCACCACCGAACCCGCCCTCACCCTTGGCGAAGATGGAGGAGATGTCGGTCCACAGTGGCTCGCCGTCGGATCCGACGATGGTCAGTTCCCGCGTGAGCACCGCTGCCGAACCCTTGTCCCACAGCTCGGTGACGCGCCCGGTCGCGGTGGCCTTCCCCTCGGCGGGGATCGGGCGGTGCACGATGATCTCCTGGCTGCCGTGCACCACCTTGGCCAGTTCGATCTCCACACCGGGATAGCTCACCTTCGGCGGATCGGTGAGCCGCATCGTCGGCGCGACGGTGGCGAAGGTCGGCAGCACTTGCGGCTGCTTGTCGTCCAGGTATCGCAGTTCGCCCGGATCGGTCCAGCGGGTACCGGCGCTCAGGCCCAGGTGGTACAGCTGCACATCCGAGGGCGTCCAGGAGAACTCCTGGCTCGGAAGTTCCGCTCCGAGAGCGGTTTTCAGGTCGATAGGCATTGTGTGTTCCTTGTTCGCCGACGTATCACGGGTCCCGATCGAGGGTGTCGCCGGATCCGATCCGATCGGCCGGACCACCCTCGATCGACAGTGGTGTCGCGGACGCCGCCGCGGGTGGCCGGACCGCTCCCATGGTGCCGGGATCGGCCCGGGCCCTCGCTGCGGGTCCCGCTCACCGGTGCCTGCCTACTTGCTCGCCGCGCCGGTGGGAGCCTTCTCCGCGCGCGCCTTCTCGACGATATCCATGACCGCCAGATAGCCGAAGGTCAGCGCGGGCCCGATGGTCGCGCCGGGACCGGCGTAGGTGTGGCCCATGACCGGGGTCGAGGAGTTGCCGGAGGCGTAGAGACCCTCGATCACGCTGCCGTCCGCGCGCAGCACCCGCGCGGCGGTGTCGGTGACCAGACCGCCCTTGGTGCCCAGGTCGCCGGGCACGATCTTGGCGGCGTAGAACGGGCCCTGCACCAGGGCCGCCAGGCACGGATTCGGCTTCACGGTCGGATCGCCGTAGTAGCGGTCGTAGTGGCTCTTGCCGCGGCCGAAGTCCTCGTCGACGCCCTTCTCCGCGAAGGCGTTGAAACGGGCGACGGTGGCGGCGAGATTGTCCGCCGGCACGCCGATCCGCTGGGCCAGCTCCTCGAGGGTGTCGGCCTTGACGATGTTGTCGTTTTCCATCCAGCGGGACGGAAAGCGCTGGCCCGGCTGCAGCCCGGCGAAGATGTAGCGGTTGCGGTAGCGCTGGTCGAACACCAGCCAGGCGGGGATGTTCTCGCCCGGACCGTCACCCTGACCCCATTTACCGCCGTACATGGTGTGCACGGCCTCGACGTAAGGAGCGGACTCATTACCGAATCGCTTACCGTCGGCGTTCACCATGATCGCGCCGGGCAGATTGCGCTCGGCCAGTGCGAACCACGGCTTGCCACCCTTGAAAATGGTCGGCCCCCACCAGGAGTCCTCCATGAACCCGATATCGCCGCCGACCTCCATACCGGCCCGGATGCCGTCACCGGTGTTGGCCGCCGCGCCCGTGGTCCACTCGGTGGTGATGGGCTTGCGCTGGTACTGCTCGCGCATCTCGGCGTTGTGCTCGAAACCGCCGGTGCCCAGGACCACGCCGTAGCGGGCCTTGAAGATCGTCGGCTCGCCGTCGACGGTCGCCTCGACGCCGACGACCCGGCCGTCTTCGGTGATCAGCTTGGTCAGAGGAGTGTTGAGCAGCACCGGGACGTTCGCGTCCTGCAGGCCCTTGCGCATGGCCGCGATGATGGCCTGGCCCATGCCCACGATCTGCTTGCCGGTGAATTTCGCCAGGTAGGTGCGGGCGCCGACCCGCATGGCGCGCATCATGCCCTTCGGATGCCGCTTGATGAGGTTGAGGCGCACGAAGTCGGTCTGCATGACGACGACGTTGAGTGGGGCCTTGGCGTAGGGCGGTTCCAGATTCGCGGCCTCGGCGCCGAGCACCTTCAGGTTGAACGGCTTCGGCTCGCAGGAGCGGCCGGAGCCCAGGCCGCCGGGGGCCTCGGGGTGGTAGTCGGAATAGCCGGGAACCCAGGTCATCTTCAGCGGAGAGTGATCGAGGACGAAGTCGAACGCCTCGGCACCGCGGTCGATGTAGGTGTCGATCTTCTCCTTCGGCACCACGTCACCGATGATGCTGTGCAGGTAGCGGCGGGCCTCCTCCCGGTCGTCGGGCCGGCCGGACGCCTTGAGCGCCTTGTTGCCCGGGATCCACACACCGCCACCACTACGCGCGGTCGAACCGCCGTAGTGCGCGGCCTTCTCGATGAGCACCGCGCGCAGTCCGTGGTGCGCGGCGGCGAGGGCGGCGGTCATCCCGGCGGCGCCGCTGCCGACCACCACCACGTCGTATTCCCGATCAGTCATGTAGAACACGTTATAGAATCGGATCAGGTTCGGTCTATATTGGTCTGGCAGATGGGACTGCTGACACGAGAAAATGCAGGAAAACTCGTTTCAGTTTGTATCCCGTTCACCGGCTGGTCCCCAGACCGAGCGCCCCAATGGAAGGAACAAGCGTGCTGTCCGACGCGGTACGGAATGAACTGGCCGCGGAGCTCGCGGTCGCCGAACGAGATCGGGTGCCGATCGATCCGCTGGTCACGCGGTATGCGGCGATCGACGTGGTCGACGCCTACGAGATTCAGCTCATCAACATCCGGCAGCGGCTGGCCGACGGCGCGAAGGTGGTCGGCCACAAGGTCGGGCTCTCCTCGAAGGCCATGCAGGAGATGATGGGCGTCGACGAACCCGACTACGGCCATCTGCTCGCCGATATGCAGGTGTTCGAGGACGTTCCGGTCGACACGTGGAAGTACCTGTTCCCGCGCGTCGAGGTCGAGGTCGGTTTCGTGCTGGGCGCGGATCTGCCGGGCGAGGAGTGCACCGAGGCCGACGTGCTGGCCGCGACGGTCGCCTACGCCCCCGCCATCGAGCTGATCGACACCCGCATCAAGAACTGGAATATCGCGTTGTGCGACACCATCGCCGACAACGCGTCCTCGGCCGGCTGGGTGCTCGGGCCCGAGCGGGTGGCGCCGGATGCGCTGGACATCAAGGCCATCGACGCGACATTGACCCGCAACGGTGAGGTCGTCGCCCAGGGCCGCAGCGACGCGGTACTCGACGATCCGACCATCGCGGTGGCCTGGCTGGCCCGCAAGGTCGCCTCGTTCGGGGTGCGGCTGAAGGCCGGCGACATCGTGCTGCCGGGTTCGTGCACCCGCGCCATCGACGCCCGTCCGGGTGACGACTTCCATGCCGAGTTCGCTGGACTCGGTTCCGTCCGTTTGAAGTTCAGCTGAGGGAGATCAAGTGCCTGACAATGGAAAGGTGACAGCCGCGATCGTCGGCTCCGGGAACATCAGCACCGATCTGCTGTACAAGCTGCTGCGGTCGGAGCGGATCGAGCCGCGCTGGATGATCGGTATCGATCCGGACAGCGAGGGCCTGAAGCGCGCTCGCGGGCTCGGTCTGGAGACCTCGCACGAGGGCGCCGACTGGCTGCTCGCGCTGCCGGAGAAGCCGGACATGCTGTTCGAGGCCACCTCGGCCTACGTGCATCGCGAATACGCGCCGAAGTACGAGGCGGCCGGTATCCGCGCGGTGGATCTCACCCCCGCCGCGGTCGGCCCGGCCGTCGTGCCGCCGGTGAACCTGGGCGCCAATATCGACACCCCGAACGTCAACATGATCACCTGCGGTGGGCAGGCGACGATTCCGATCGTCGCGGCCGTTTCGCGCGTGGTCGAGGTGCCCTACGCCGAGATCGTCGCCTCGGTTTCCTCGGTCTCGGCCGGGCCCGGCACCCGCGCGAACATCGACGAGTTCACCAAGACCACCAGCAAGGGTGTGGAGACCATCGGTGGCGCCAAACGCGGCAAGGCGATCATCATCCTCAACCCGGCCGAGCCGCCGATGATCATGCGCGACACCATCTTCGCCGCCATTCCAGAGGATGCCGACACCGACGCGATCAGCGAATCCATCCACCGGATGGTCGCCGACATCCAGGAGTACGTGCCCGGCTACCGCCTGCTCAACGAACCGCAGTTCGACGAGCCGAGCGTGATTTCCGGTGGGATGGCGAAGGTTTCGGTCTTCGTGGAGGTCGAGGGCGCGGGCGACTTCCTGCCCCCGTACGCGGGCAACCTCGACATCATGACCGCCGCCGCCACCCGGGTGGGCGAGGTCATGGCCGAACAGATCCTCACGGCTCGGGTCTAGGAGGGACCAGATCATGAACTACGTATTGCAGCCGTTCTCCCAGGAACTCGATGTCCGCGTCACCGACACCTCGCTGCGCGACGGTTCCCATCACAAGCGCCACCAGTTCACCGCCACCGAGGTGCGCGATATCGTCGCGGCCGTCGATGCCGCGGGTGTGCCGGTCATCGAGGTGACCCACGGTGACGGACTGGGCGGTTCCTCGTTCAACTACGGGTTCTCCAAAACCCCTGAGCAGGAACTGATCACGATCGCGGCGCAGACCGCGAAGCAGGCCAAGATCGCGGTCCTGATGCTGCCCGGCGTGGGCGTCAAGGAGGACATCAAGATCTCCCAGGACAACGGCGCGTCCATCGTCCGCATCGCCACCCACTGCACCGAGGCCGACGTCTCTATCCAGCACTTCGGCTATGCCCGCGACCTCGGCATGGAGACCGTCGGCTTCCTGATGATGTCGCATTCGCAGCCGCCGGAGGTGCTCGCGAAGCAGGCGCGCATCATGGCCGACGCGGGCTGCCAGTGCGTCTACGTCGTGGACTCCGCAGGTGCGCTGGTGCTGGATCAGGTGTCCGACCGCATCGCCGCGGTCGCCGCCGAACTCGGCGACGACGCCCAGGTCGGCTTCCACGGCCACGAGAACCTCGACCTCGCCGTAGCCAACTCGATCTACGCGGTCAAGGCCGGCGCCAAGCAGATCGACGGCAGCGCACGGCGTTTCGGCGCCGGTGCGGGCAACACCCCGGTCGAGGCGTTCGTCGGCGTGGCCGACAAGATCGGTATCAAGACCGGTATCGACTTCTTCGCCATCGCCGATGCCGCCGAGGACGTCGTGCGCCCGGCCATGCCGCAGGAATGCCTGCTCGACCGCCAGGCCCTGATGATGGGCTACGCCGGCGTGTACTCGAGCTTCCTCAAGCACGCCGAGCGCCAAGCCGAACGCTACGGCGTCTCGGCGGCCGAAATGCTGGTACGCGCGGGTAAGCGCAAGCTGGTCGGTGGCCAGGAGGACCAGCTGATCGACATCGCGCTGGAACTGCAGCGGGAACAGACCGCCTCCGCCTGATCACGCCGGAACGAAGGGCCGCGGACGACGCATCGTCCGCGGCCTTTGTCGTATTCGAGCGGCGCGCTGCCGGAAAGCCGTCCTTCCTCGATACGATTGCGAGACAATGCCCTCCGGCGTAACGACAGACCGATTCGCATCGATCCGGATACCAGGATCGAGATACATAGGCGCATTGCATCAGGAGATTCTCGAGCTCGAATTTTCGGACGAACCACGCATAGGAGCTTTCTGTGAAGATACGGGCGTTGATCGGCGGATCCCTTGCCGCCGTGGCGATGTCGATGACAGGTGCGGCAGTGGCCACCGCGGCGCCGGCGACGACGGCGACCGCTTCGACAGTTTTGAACCCCGCGGATTATCTGGTCGGTGACACCGTCTACTTCAGTGCCGGATATGCGAATTGTTCGATGCATCCCAACGGGGATGTCGGCTGCGACATCAGCCCCGGAATCGCGAATCTGTACGGCATTCCGATCACCAACCTCGCCATCGATCTGCCGTTTCTGCCCGCGCATCCGACCTTCGGCCTGACCGGTCCGCTCGGCCGCGCGGGCAGCCGCTCGATCGATCCGGGTCCGGCCTCCGACGGTTACGACTACGGCGGCACCATCAACTATGGCGGCGCCAGCTGCAGTGGCGGTGGTCGCGGCGCGATCACCTGCCACTCGAAGGGCCACAGCTTCAACTTCGGCTGGTCGGGCACCAACCTCAGCTGAGACCGGCACGGATTCGGCATACCGGGCCGGCGCGCAGCAGCCAGGGACCCGTGTGCGGCCCGGCGGCCGTTGTGGTTCTTTCGGTCGCCGACACCGGAATGCCGGTTGATACACTCGTGTATCCACGTGTCCATGGAGAGGAAGCGTTCGTGACGTCGGTCGGTTCCCGGGGTCGGTCCGAGGTCGGGCGCGGCCGGGGGGCGGAACGTCGCCGTGACGTATCGGCCGAATCGGGGACGCCGGCAGAGGTCGCTCACACCGGTGATGTCGCCGATCCGAGCGGCGTAGCGGCGCGCGAACCGCGAATGACGAAGCGGCGGGCCGAGACTCGGCAGCGGTTGCTCGACGCGGCCTTCGACGCATTCGCCGAAGAGGGGTTCGGTCGGTGCACGGTCGAGCAGATCTGTGAGCGCGCCGGATTCACCCGCGGGGCGTTCTACTCGAACTTCAGCTCGCTGGAGGAACTGTTCCTGGCGATGTGGGAGTTGCGGTCGGCGGAGATGCTGCGCGAACTCACGGCAGTGCTGGAGTCGGAGTCCGGCGCCGATGTCCACGATCTGCGCGCCGGTGTGGAACAGGTGCTGCGGGCGGTTCCGCTGGACGACAAGTGGTTTCGCATCACCGCCGAATTCACCGCCCACGCCCTGCGCAACCCGCCGCTGCGGCGGGTGATGGTCGCGCGGGAGAACGCGATCGTCGCGGCACTGCTGCCGGTCCTCGAGGCGCTGCTGAACCGCGCGGGCCGCACCGTCACCGACCGCGAGGGCCTCGGGCGGGCGGTGGTCGCGGTCCACGACGGAACCTCACAGCAGTGCCTGCTCGAACCCGGCGACGCCGCGGTCCGCGAGCAACGCACGACCCTGTTCACCCATGTCGCGATGGCCTACAGCGCGGTCCGTGACCTGTGACGCGCCCCCATGGGCAACCGATTACCCCGCAGGAGGCGACGATGTCCGAACGACCCGCGCTGGCCGAGGCGCTGGATCTGCAACCGCATCCCGAAGGTGGCTGGTTCCGCGAAACCTACCGCAGTCCGGTCGAATTCGAGCCGGACGGCTACGACGGCCCGCGCGCATCCGCCACCGCCATCCACTTCCTGTTGCTGCCGCACGAACGTTCCGCGCCGCATACCGTGCGCTCGGACGAGATCTGGTTGTGGCAGCGCGGTGGCCCGCTACTGCTGAACATCGGCGGCGACGAAGTGATTCTCGGCCCCGACGTCGAACGAGGACAACTTCTGCAGGCCGTGGTGCCCGCCGGTGTCAGCCAGGCCGCACGCCCGGCCGGGGACGAATACGTGCTGGTGAGCTGCGTGGTCGCGCCCGGATTCGATTTCGCGGACTTCCGGCTGGACTGATCGCCGGGGTGACAAATCGTGCAAACCTCGGCGATTCGGCGCGATTTCCGCCTGTCGTGCGGAGGTTTGCACGAATAGTTCAGGCCCGCCCACCGGATCCGAGTCGAATACGGTGGGCGGGCCCGAGTCACACGCCTGCTTACTCGTCGATCGCCAGCATCCCCTCATCGATCGCATACTGGATCGACTTCTCCAGATCCGGGCACGGATCCGGCCGCCCCGGCCCGGCCAGTTTCGCGAAGACCGGGCAGTGTTCGGCCGGGCTGACCGTCCACTGCACCGAACGCTGGTGTGAGGAGGACTTGCGGACGAGGACTTCCACCCCGCATGCCCGGCAGGCCACCGGCGTCAGGCCGTCTTCGAGATAGCGCTGCTTGTCGACGACCGTCTGGGCACGCACCTGCTCCCGGCGTTCCGGGCGGTCCGCGAAATCGGGTGCTTTGGCCCAGGAGACCATCAGGCACCAGCCTCCTGCTTGACGGCAGGGTCCTGCTGTGCCGCGTCCTCTTCCTTCTTACGCCGCAGATTCTCGGCGACCTCGGCCTCCCAGTGCTCGTTGGCCTTGGTGGTGTCGACCTCGAATTCGAAGCGCTGCACCATCTTCGGGTCGATATCGGCGACGTCGACGTAGAACTGGTCGTACCAGCGGCGCAGCTGGTAGACCGGGCCGTCCTCCTCGCAGAGCAGCGGGTTGTCGATCTTGGACTTGTGCTTCCAGATCTCCACGTCCTGCAGGAAGCCGTCACCGAAGAAGTCGGTCATGGACTTGGCCAGCTTCTCCGCCGTCTCGTCGTCGATGCCCTTGGGCTTCTCGACCGACAGGCCGTACTGCAGCACGAACGAATCCTGCGTCACCGGGTAGTGGCAGTTGATCAGCTGGACCTTGATCTGGTAGCCGCCGTAGATATTGGTCAGCGGGTTGATCATGTAGGACGGGCCGAAGTAGGACGCCTCCGACTTCAGCAGCGTCTCCCCGCCGTACTTGGCGGCCACGCCGATGTCCGGACGGCCCTTGGTCTCGAGGAACTGCGTGGCCACGTGACCTTCGAAGACGTTCTTGAAGTACGTCGGGAAGGCGAAGTGGATGTAGAAGAAGTGGGCCATGTCCACCACGTTGTCCACGATCTCGCGGCAGTTGGCGCCCTCGATCAGCATGGTGTTCCAGGTGAACGGGGTCCAGTCGTCGTTGCGCTCTTCGACCGGATTGCCGTCGGCGTCGGTGTAGGGCCCCTCGATGTAGGGGATGGTGACGTCGTCGGGCGGCGGATTGCCCTCGTGGTCGTGCCAGACGTAGAGCTGGCCGTTGCGCTCGAGGGTGGTCCAGGCGCGGGTGCGGGCCAGCGGCGGCACACGCCGCGCGTACGGGATCGAGGTGCAGCGGCCGTTGCCGCCCCAGCGCCAGTCGTGGAACGGGCACGCGATGGAGTCGCCCTTGATCTCGCCCATGCTGAGATCGCCGCCGAGGTGGCGGCAGTAGGCGTCGAGCACCTTCAGCTCGTCGTTGCTGTCGGCCCACACCACGAGTTTGGTGCCGAAAGCCTGCACGGCATGCGGCTTACCGTCGCGGAACGTCTCGGCCAGGCCCAGGCAATGCCAGCCCCGCGCGTACCGCGTCGGTGTCGAGCCGACGTCGATCTCGCGGACCTTCCCGCTCCGCTGTGCGGTTTCTGCCATCGTCATCCCTCCTCTGGAAGTACTAGAACACGTTACAAAATTGAGCGGCCCAGCGCCAGCTATTCCGTTGACTACCAGGCAAAGGTGTTCGTTGTGGGACAATGAACACCCGTTCTCGACATAAATAAGAACGTGTTCTAGTCTCAAGACAAGTATCGGTTCCGCAGAACGGAATGCGACCGATACACCCGTTCCGATTTCGACCAGGCAGGAGCAGCCCCCGAGATGACGCAAGAAGTAACCGAGCGGGTCGAAGCACTGTTGCCGAAGCTGCGCGAACAAGCGCAGGAGGCAGAAGATCTGCGCCGCATCCCAGACGAGACCATGAAGGCGCTGCAAGAGACCGGTTTCTTCAAGTTGCTGCAGCCGCGCCAGTGGGGCGGATACGCCGCCGACCCGGTCGTGTTCTACGACACCGTGCGCAAGATCGCCAGCGCCTGCGGTTCCACCGGCTGGGTGGCCGGCATCATCGGCGTGCACAACTGGCATCTGGCGCTGTTCGACCAGCAGGCACAGGAAGAGGTCTGGGGCGAGGACACCCAGGTCCGCATCTCCTCCTCCTACGCCCCGATGGGCGCCGGCGTGGTGACCGAGAGCGGCGACGGCTACATCGTCAACGGCTCGTGGGCCTGGTCGTCGGGTAGCGATCACGCCACCTGGACCTTCGTCGGCGGTCCGGTGATCAAGGACGGCAAGCCGGTCGACTTCGGCAGCTTCCTGGTCCCGCGCACCGACTACCGCATCGACGACGTGTGGAATGTGGTGGGCCTCAAGGGCACCGGCTCCAACACCCTGGTGCTGGAGAACGTCTTCGTGCCGCGGCACCGCTTCCTCAGCTACAAGAGCATGAACGACCTCACCGCGCCCGGTCTGCAGCAGAACACGGACCCGGTCTACAAGATGCCGTGGGGCACCATCCATCCCACCACCATCTCCACGCCGATCGTCGGCATGGCCTACGGCGCGCTGGACGCGCACGTGGAGCATCAGGGCAAGCGCCTGCGCGCGGCCTACGCCGGTGAGAAGGCCAAGGACGATCCGTTCGCCAAGGTGCGCATCGCCGAGGCCGCCAGCGATATCGACGCCGCCTGGCGGCAGCTGTCGGGCAATGTCGCCGACGAGTACAAGCTCCTGGTCGCCGGTGAGGAGATTCCGTTCGACCTGCGCGTGGCGGCGCGTCGCGATCAGGTCCGCGCCACCGGCCGGGCCATCGCCTCGATCGACAAGCTGTTCGAGAGTTCGGGTGCGACCGCGCTCGCGAACGGCACTCCGCTGCAACGGTTCTGGCGCGACGCGCACGCCGGCCGCGTGCACGCCGCCAACGACCCCGAGCGCGCCTACATGATGTACGGCACCCACGCGTTCGGCCTGCCGGTCACCGACGGGATGGTGTGATGACCGCCGTCTCGGAGTTGACCTACGAGTCCACCTCGAAGTTCGCCCAGGTCCGCCCGGATCTGAAGCTGCACTATCACGAGGCCGGCGAGGGCAACGGTCCCACCATCGTGCTGCTGCACGGCGGTGGTCCGGGCGCCTCGTCGTGGTCGAACTTCGCGCGCAACATCCCGGTGCTGGCGCAGCACTTCCACGTGCTGGCCGTGGATCAGCCGGGCTTCGGGCAGTCGGACAAGCCGACCGACCACCCGCAGTACTTCGTGCACAGCGCCTCGGCGCTGAAGGATCTGCTCGACACCCTCGGCATCACCGAACGCGTTCACCTGCTGGGCAATTCGCTGGGCGGCGGTGCGGCGGTGCGCTTCGCGCTCGACTATCCGGACCGGGCCGGCAAGCTGGTCCTGATGGGTCCCGGCGGGCTGAGCACCAACCTGTTCGCGCCGGACCCGACCGAGGGCGTCAAGGCGCTGGGCAAGTTCAACGTCGAGCCCACCCGCGACAATCTGGAGAAGTTCCTGCGGATCATGGTCTTCGACCAGTCGCTGATCACGCCGGAACTGCTCGACGAGCGCTTCGCCTCGGCCAATACACCCGAAGCGCTGGCCGCGACCCGCGCGATGGGTAAGTCGTTCGCCAGTGCGGATTTCGAGAAGGGCATGCTGTGGCGGGAGGCGTACAAGTTGCGCCAGCCGGTGCTGCTCATCTGGGGCCGTGAGGACCGGGTGAATCCGCTCGACGGTGCTCTGGTCGCGCTGAAGACCATCCCGCGCGCGCAACTGCACGTGTTCGGCGGGTGCGGGCATTGGGCGCAGTTGGAGAAGTTCGACGAATTCAACCGGCTGGCAACAGATTTCCTCTTCGGTGTGAAGGAGGCACGATGAGTATTCGTGCGCTCGGGTACATGCGCATCGAGGCGACCGACGTGGCCGCCTGGCGCGAGTACGGGCTCAAGGTGCTCGGCATGATGGAGGCCGACGGGCCCAATCCGGATGCCCTCTATCTGCGGATGGACGATTTTCCCGCCCGCCTGGTGATCGTGCCGGGCGAGCAGGACCGCCTGCAGGTCTCGGGCTGGGAGGTCACCGATGCCCCTGGGCTGCAACGACTTCGGGAGACGTTGACCAAGGCCGACGTCGCCTTCGACGAGGGCACCAAGGACGAGCTCGCGGAGCGGCGCGTCGAGGGCATGATCCGCTTCCAGGATCCCTCCGGCAATACGCTCGAGGCGTTCTACGGTGCTCAGTACCTGGCTCGGCGGTTCGTCAGCCCCTACGGCCACAAGTTCGTCACCGCCGAACAGGGTCTGGGACATGTCGTGCTGACCTGCACCGACGATGCCGAGGCGCAGGCGTTCTACCAGGACGTCCTGGGGTTCCGGCTGCGCGATTCGATGCGGCTGCCACCGCAGGTCGTCGGCCGGCCCGCCGACGGCGACCCGGCGTGGCTGCGCTTCTACGGCTGCAATCCGCGCCACCACGCGCTGGCGTTCCTGCCGCTGCCGAATCCGACCGGCATCGTGCACCTCATGGTCGAGGTGGAGAATTCCGACGACGTCGGTCTCTGCCTGGATCGCGCGCTGCGCAAGAAGGTCAAGATGTCGGCCACGCTCGGCCGGCACATCAACGACAAGATGTTGTCGTTCTACATGAAGACCCCCGGCGGATTCGACATCGAATTCGGCTGTGAGGGTTTGGAAGTCGACGACCACTCCTGGATCGCGCGGGAATCCACCGCGGTGAGCCTGTGGGGTCACGACTTCACGGTGGGATTCAAGTAGCGAGCGCGGAGAGGGCGACAACCATGACCGCCACGGGCGAATACCCCGAGATCGACGGCCGGCAGTTCCGGAATGTACTGGGACAGTTCTGCACCGGTATCACGGTGATCACCACCTTCACCGAGACCGAGGACACCGAGCGGGCGCCGATCGGTTTCGCCTGTCAGTCCTTCGCCGCCCTCTCCCTCGACCCGCCGCTCGTGCTGTTCTGTCCCACCAAGGGATCGCGGTCCTGGGCCGCGATCGAGCAGTCGGGACGGTTCTGCGTGAACGTCCTGGCCGAGGAACAACAACAGGTGTGTGCCCGCTTCGGTTCCCGCGAACCCGACAAGTTCGCCGGAATCGGCTGGAGCACTTCGGAGCTGGGACTTCCGGTCCTGGACGACGCGCTGGCCACGATCCAGTGCACGGTGGACAGCGTCGTCGACGGCGGCGATCACTACATCGTGATCGGCCGGGTACTGGCCCTGTCGGAGTCCACGGACTCCGGCAGGCCGCTTCTCTTCTACCGCGGCCAGTACACCGCCATCGAACCCGAGAAGACCACTCCGGCCCCCTGGCGAGCCGACCTCGAACACTTCCTCACCACCACCACCCTGGACACCTGGTTGTAGGTCCGGGCAATCGTCGAGGGCGGGCACCTTTCCGGGTGGCCGCCCTCCGCTGTTTCGCGTGGCCGGACGGGATCCGGAATACATCGGACGGGTCGTAATGGGCCCGCACGTCGGCGTAGCACGGTGTCGGTTGGGCGCTGCCGTGCCGGTGCGTTGACCGGGACCGGATCGGTCAGCATGCTGGTGATCGTCGCGGTGTGGGATCGGCCGAGTGGGGCAGTGTGTGGACATCTTGAGCGAGACGGTGGCGGCGGTGCGAACCGGAATGCCCGCCTCCGGTCTGTTCGTGCGGCATGCACCGTGGGGGAGGCGGTATCCGCTGGTCCCGGGCGCCGGATTCCATATCGTGCTGCAGGGCGAATGCTGGTTGCTGGCACCGGATTCGGAGCCGGTGGTGATGGGGCCTGGTGATGTGCTGTTCATGCCGCGCGGTGCGGCGCATGTGCTAGCGGACAGTCCGCACAGTGCGGTCACCGAGGTGGCCAGGCCCGGGGAGCCACGGGAACTTCCCGGACCGGGGGCGCGCACGACGCTGCTGTGCGGTGCGTACGAGGTCAGCCGCGGCCGCAGCCACCCGCTGCTGGACCAACTGCCCGACTTCCTGCATCTACCCGCCGATCCGGACCGCTCCCCGGCGCTGCGTGCCGCGGTGGATCTGCTCGTCGGCGAGCTCACCGAACCGCGGCCGGGCACCGACGCCGCCGTACCCGCGCTGCTGGATACGCTGCTGCTGTTCGTCCTGCGGTCCTGGTACGAACAGGCCGAAACTTCCGGCTGGGCAGGCGCTTTCGCCGATCCGGCGGTGTCGGCGGCGTTGCGCGCCATGCACGCCGAACCCGCGCGGGCCTGGACCGTGCCCGAGCTGAGTACGGTGGCGGGAGTCTCCCGCGCCACCCTGGCCCGCCGCTTCGCCGCGACCGTGGGCGAAGCGCCGCTGGCGTATCTGACCCGCTGGCGCATGCTCACCGCCGCCCGCCTGCTGCGCGAGACCGACCTGCCGATCGCGGCGATCGCGCACCGGGTGGGCTACGGCTCCGAATTCGCCTTCGCCAAGGCGTTCAAGCGCGAGTACACCCTCGCTCCCGGGCGTTATCGCCGCGCCGAGGAGTTGCCGCCCGTCCTGGCGGTGTGAGGAGGCCGGATGCGACCGGAAAGCCCTGTGCCGCCGGGCCGGAGGTAACGCCGAAATTCAGCTGAACGGGGTCGAGTGTTCCTGCCGGACCCCGTCCACGTACAGCTCGACCTTCTCGTTGTAGAAGCAGACGAGCCCGGCGATCTTCTGACTCTCCGGCAGGGGAGTGCGGTAGTACCAGACCAGATCGGGATAGTCGGTGTCGCCGACGCGGATGTTGTAGTACTCGGCGGTGCCCTTGTAGGGGCAGCTCGTCGTGGTGGCCGAGGGCGTGAGCAGATCCATCCGCACATCGGTCAGCGGCAGGTAGTAGCGCGGAACGAGTCCGGTCTCGTAGAGAATGTGCGGCGAATTCGATTCCGCCACAACCTCTCCGCCGATCTCCACCCGCACCGTGCGGGAACTGGCCAGGATGTCGACGCGCGTATAGGGATTGCGCGGATGGACGTAGATCGGCTCGTCCTCCTCGAACCAGCGATCCATCTGTTCCCAATCCAAGCGGATGTGCTCACGCAACTCCGGGATCGGCGACTCCGGATAGCGAAGGGCCGCAGCGGGTCTGGTGCTCCCGCCGATCATCACGTCGTAGATGTCACCCTCGCCGCGACTCGTGGAATGCTTGGTCGACCCCGTCGCGACCAGTTCGGCGCGAACGTCCTCGACCGGCACATAGTAGGTGGGATAGTAGGGACTCTCCCAGACGAGCAGCGGCCGGATGGTATCCGCGACGACCTGCCCGTCCACGTAGGCCCGAATCCGCCGATGCCCCGCCTCGGTCCGTACCCGCCCCCGATTGGTCTCGGTCATTTCACCACGGTACGCGCGGAAGGTGACAGCACCGGGCAAGTGCGTTTCGATTCGTGGGGACGTGCGCAGCGGTATGCCTGAACTTTTCGTGCAAACCTCGGTGAAAATGCGAGGAAACTGCCGAGAACGGCTAGGTTTGCACGATTTGTTCACCACCGACACGGCGAACGTGGACAGGAAAAAGGCCGGAACCCCCTGCGGATTTCGCGAGGGGATTCCGGCTCACCGCCGTTGCGGTCAGAGAAGGGGTACCGCAGCGGAGGGTGTCGTCGGGGCGAGGGGTGGGTCGCCCGCGACGACGAGTTCGGTCAGTCGTCGCCGACGGTGATCGCTTCGGCTTCGGCGGGGCTGTGTTCGGCCGGGTCGTGGTCGTCCACGTGGGACAGGGCCGACCGGCCGCCGAGCAGCACCAGGACGCCGACCGCGGTACACGCGGCGCCGACCCAGAACGGGAGGGCCATCTGATGTTCGCCGAGCTTGCCGGCCAGATACGGGGCGGCGGCGCCGCCGACGAACCGGACGAAGCTGTAGGCGGCCGAGGCGGTGGAGCGTTCCACCGGGGCGGAGATCATCACGGCCTCGGTGATCAGGGTGTTGTTCACGCCGAGGAACAGGCCCGCCAGTACGGTGCCCACGATCAGCACCGGCTTGTGGTCTGCCCAGATCGCCATGACCGCCAAGTCGGCGGCGAACAGCGCCAGCGCGGTCGCGATCATCGGGACGGTGCCGAACTTGCGCTGCAGTCGCGGCGCGAAGACCACCGATGCCAGCGCCAGCAGCAGACCCCAGCCGAAGAAGATGAACCCGATCGAATAGGTGCCCATGTTCAGCGGGAACGGGGTGTAGGCCAGCAGGGTGAAGAAGCCGTAGTTGTAGAGCAGCGCGGTGATGCTGACCAGCAGCAGTCCGCGATGCCGTAAGGCCTTGAAGGGGGCCGTGATCGAGGTGTGCTGGGCCGGTTTCGGCATCTCCGGCAGCAGCACGACGATCGCGACGAACGCCACCGCCATCAGGACGGCGACGCCGAAGAACGGTGCGCGCCAGCTGAATCCGCCCAGGAATCCGCCGACCAGCGGTCCGGCGGCGATACCGATGCCCAGTGCCGCCTCGTACAGGATGATGGCGCGGGCGACCCCGCCGCTGGCCGCGCCGACGATGGTGGCCAATGCGGTCGCGATGAACAGCGCGTTACCCAGTCCCCATCCGGCGCGGAAGCCGACGATCTGCCCGACCGTGCCCGACGATCCGGCCAGCGCGGCGAAGACGACGATGATGGCCAAGCCGGCGAGCAGCGTCTTCTTGGCGCCGAAACGGCTCGACACCACGCCGGTGATCAGCATCGCGACACCGGTGACCAGCATGTAGCTGGTGAACAGCAGGGTGACCTGAGACGGTGACGCGTGCAGTTGTTCGCCGATCGGTTTCAGGATCGGATCCACCAGGCCGATACCCATGAAGGCGATGACCGAGGCGAAAGCTACTGCCCATACCGATTTGGGCTGCTTGGTCTTCGGAGTGGTCGTCGCCTCGGTCGCGGTCGGTGATGAGAGAGTTGTGCTCATCAACGCTCCTACTTCGAGACTGTGTGTGGTGCAGCCGATTTCAGGGCTTCGAGGAGATCGGTCAGCTCACTTTCGAGGTGGCTGAGCCGGTCGATGCCGAAGTCGGGCAACCGGGCCGCGAGGGCGGTGCCGAACGCGCGACGGGACACGGACAACTGTTCGCGTCCCGCCGGCGTCAGCTCGACGACCACGGCTCTGGAGTCGTCGGGGTCTTTGGTGCGTGCCGCGAGTCCGGCGGCTGTGAGCCGGCCGATCAGCGCCGTTGCCGAGGGCTGGGAGCAACCGTCGATCTCCGCGAATTCGCTGATTCGCAGCGGACCGTGCTCTTCGAGCGTGGACAGTGCCCGCACCATCGCACGTGGGAGCGCTCGGGTTCCCAGCGTGCCGGCCAGTCGAGTGAGCCGCGCGGCGGTGACGGCGATGTCGACCATGAGCACCTCGGCCGGATCCGGGGTGGAGACCGAGCTCCGGGCCGGATCCGAGAGGGTGGGCGACTCGTTCGACTGCACGGCCATTATGTTACATAAGCTAACTATGTATGTACATAGCCTAACTATCTATTTCCTCGTGACGTCGCGCACAGCTCGTTTCAGCAGGTCAGCACCGCTCTTGCTGGCAGCGACAGCCGCAGCCGCGCCCGCCAGCCTCAGGCCACAGCGGTAGCCGGAATCGCAGCCGTAGTCACACCGGCACCGGAGTCCCAGCGGCACCGATATTCGCAGCCACACCTGTTGCCGCAGTCGCAGCCGCACCGGTAGCGGTAGGCGCAGCGGTAGCCCGGTCGCTGCCGGCGTTACCCGTCAGCCGAACGGCAGAGCTGGACGGCCGGGTCCCGAATACGACTCGACCCCGCGACCGTCGGGCGCGGGGTCGGAGTACGCGAGCGCGGCCGCGGGGATGGCCGGTCGGATCAGGCGGGCCGGGCGAGCGGCCGTCCCGGCATCCCGAACAGTTCGGCATCGCCGTGCGCGCGCTTGAAGAACAGATGTGCGTCGTGCTCCCAGGTGATGGCGATACCGCCGTGCATCTGCACGGTCTCCGACACCACCGAACGGAACGCGTGCGAGCAGTGGATACGCGCCGACTCGAGATCGAGCGTCGTCTCGGCGGACACCGGTCGATCCAGATCCGCGATCGCGGCGTACGCGGCCGAGCGGGCCGACTCGACCAGCACGTACATATCGGCCATGCGGTGCTTGAGCGCCTGGAAACTGCCGATCGCGCGGCCGAACTGCACGCGCGACTTGCTGTACTCCACGGTCGTGTCGAGGCACTGATCGGCCGCGCCGACCTGTTCGGCGGCCAGGGCGGTCCAGGCGACCGCGCGCAGGCGAGCCGTGATCGCATCCGCATCCCCGCCCAGCCGGGTGGCCGCCGCGCCGTCGAAGGCGACGGTGCTCAGGCGCCGGGTCGGATCCATGGTCCGGACGACGGTGCGGGTGACTCCCGTTGCGGTGGCGTCGATTTCGTAGAGGCCGTCGGTCGTCACCACCAGCAGGGTGTCGGCGTTGGCGCCGTCGAGGACGTAGTGCGCGGTCCCGGTCAGTGTGCCGCCGTCCGCCCGCACGGCGTATCCCGGCGCCGCGCTTGCGTGTGCCCCTGTGGCCCAGCCTTTTTCGTCCGCCCAGCAGACCGCGAGTGTCCGGGTGCCCTCGGCGACGCCGGGCAGCAATCGTTGCGCCGCGTCGGCATCGCCCGTCGCGAGCAGCGCCTGGACGCCGAGGACCGCCGACCCGAGCATCGGCGGGTTGTGCAGTGTGCGGCCCAGTTCCTCGAGCACCACCAGCGCCGTATCGAGGTCGGCGCCGACGCCGCCGTACTCCTCCGGAATCGCCAGCGCGGCCACACCCACCTGCTCGCACAGCAGTTGCCACAGCCGCTCGTCGTAGCCGAGTTCACTGTCGATCGCCTGCCGCAGTGCGGCCCGGTCGCCGTGGCGGGTGAGGACGGCGCGGACGGTCGCGGCCAATTCCTGCAGTTCCGCGGTATCGGTCATCGCCGTACTCCCGTCTCGTCGTATCGGTCGTTCACGCGCCGGCCGCCACCGGTGTACGCAGCGCCGCGGCGACCCGGGCGCGATGGAAATCGGCGGTGCCCCAGGCGGATCGGAGCGCGGTCACCTTGGTCAGCCACAGCGACAGATCGCATTCGGCCGTGTAGCCGATGGCGCCGTGCACCTGCAGGGCGATCCGTGCCGTCCGGTACGCGGCCTCCGCGCAGGCGAATTTGGCCGCCGAGACGTCGCGGGCGCGATCGGCGGTATCGAAGCTCAGTGCCGCGCGGTACAGCAGCGGTTCGGCCATGTCGAGGCCGATCTTCGCATCGGCCAGATGGTGTTTGATGGCCTGGTAGCGCCCGATCGGCTGCCCGAACTGATGCCGCTGGATCACATAGGCGACGCTGGTGGCCAGCATCGCGTTACCCGCGCCCAGTAGCTGCGCCGCGGCCGCCAGCGCACCGGCGTCGAACGCCGTCTCGGCCGCCGCGAGCACCGAATCACCTTGCGCCACAACCTCGTCCGGGCGCACCGAGTAGAGCCGCCGTGCCGCGTCCACGGATTCGATCCGGTCGCCGCGGCGAGCCGTGCACAGCTTGTCGCCGTCCACGACCAGCACCACGTCGGCGGAATCGGCGTCGAGGGCCGGTGTGCCGGGCGAGAGCGCGATGGTGCCGAGCGCTCCACCCTCGGCGAAGCCGGGCAGCCATCGCCGCGCCGGGCCGGAATCGTCGAGTGCCTGCAACAGCGCCGGAATCACCGCGGCGGTCTCGATCACCGGACCCGGCACCGCGGCCCGGCCGAATTCCCGGCACGCCACCACCAGGTCGATGGTCTCGGCGCCCATCCCGTCGTATTCCTCGGCTACGGCCAGGCCCAACGCGCCGGCGCCGGCCAACTGCCGGATCAGTGCCCGGCCGCCGCTGGCGCCGCCGCCGTTCCAGTTACGGATGACGGCGGGCGTACCCGCGGCGTCGCACATCTTGCGCAGGCTGTCGGCGAAGTCGCGTTGTTCGGGGGAGAGTGCAAATCTCATCGATGGGTCCATTCGGGGGTGCGGCGCGGGGAGGCGGGATGGCACATGGCGGATCTCAACGCGGTAGCCCGAGCAGGCGCTCGGCGACGATATTGCGCTGAATCTCGTTGGTACCGGCGTAGATCGGGCCCGCCAGCGAGAACAGGTAGCCGTCGGTCCAGGCACTGCTGCGTTCGGCGGAGGCACCGAGCAGATCCAGGGCGGTCTCGTGCATCGCGATATCGAGTTCGGACCAGAAGACCTTGTTGATCGACGATTCCGCGCCGAGTTTGCCGCCCTCCGACAACCGGGTCACGGTGCCGAGCGTGTTGAGCCGGTAGGCCTCCGCGCCGATCCACGCGTCGACCACGCGGTTGCGTGCCGCGGTGTCGGCCGGATCGGTGGTCTCGCGCCACAGCTCTATCAAGCGCGCGGCCGTGGCGTTGAATCGGCCGGGGCTGCGCAGCGAGAGGCCGCGCTCGTTGCTGGAGGTGCTCATCGCCACCCGCCAGCCCGCGCCCGGTTCGCCGATCACGTCGCGATCGGGGACGAAGACGTTGTCCAGGAAGATCTCCGCGAAACCGGGCTCGCCGTCGAGCTGCGGGATGGGCCGCACGGTCACACCGTCCGCGGACAGCGGGAACATCACATAGGTGAGGCCCTTGTGCCGCTCGGCCTCCGGATCGCTGCGGAACAGGCCGAAGGCCCAGTCCGCGAACGAGGCTCGCGAACTCCAGGTCTTCTGCCCGTTGAGTACCCAGCCGCCCTCGACCCGCTTCGCGCTGGAGCGAATGCCCGCGAGGTCGCTACCGGCCTCCGGTTCCGACCACGCCTGCGCCCAGATGTCGTCGGCGCGAGCCATTCTCGGCAGGATGCGTTCGAGCTGTTCCGGCGTGCCGTGTTCGAACAGGGTGGGGGCCAGCAGGAAGATGCCGTTCTGGCTCACCCGTCCGGGCGCGCCCGCGGCGTAGTACTCCTCCTCGAACAGCACCCACTCGAGCAGCGAGGCGTCACGCCCGCCGTATTCGCGCTGCCACGACACCACCGAGAGCCGGGCATCGGCGAGGGTGTGCTCCCAGGCGCGATGCGCCTCGAAACCCTCCCGGGTGTCCATCGACGGCAGCGGTTCGGTGGGGACGTTCGCGCGCAGGAATTCCCGTACTTCGAGCTGGAATTGCGCTGCGGCCGAATCGAGTTCGAGATCCATCTACTTGCCGCTCCGTTCTGCGGTCGTTGCGGTCGCCTTCATCGACTTGGCGTTCATACCGGCCAGCGAGTCGGTGCCGACCTCGGCGTTGTGGGCGTGGGCGAAGTGGTGCAGGCCGAAGACCGAATCCATGCCGGCGCGCATGCCCATCAGGTCCTCGCACTGGTTGACGGCCTTCTTGGTCAGCGCCAGGCCGAATTGCGGCATGGTGGCGATCTTCTCGGCCAGTTCGAGGGTGTGCGATTCCAGCTCGGCGCGCGGCACGACCCGGTTCACCATGCCCCATTCGTAGGCCTGCTCGGCGCTGAACCGATCACCGGTGAACAGCACCTCCTTGGCCCGCCGCGGTCCCAGCACCCACGGGTGCGCGAAGTACTCGACGCCCGGAATGCCCATCCGCACAACGGGATCGGAGAAGAACGCGTCGTCGGCGGCGACGATCATGTCGCACACCCAGGCCAGCATCATCGCGCCGGCGATGCAGGCGCCCTGCACCATCGCGATGGTGGGCTTGGGGATCTCGCGCCAGCGCCGGCACATGCCGAGGTAGACCTCGAGCTCCCGGGCGAAGCGCTGATCGCCGCCGGGCCGGTCGACGTGGTCCCACCACAGCGCGGCCTTGTTGTCGTATTCGATGTGATGGTCGCGTCCGGGCGTGCCGATGTCGTGCCCGGCGCTGAAGTGTTTGCCGCTGCCCGCCAGGATGATCACCTTGACCTCGGCATCCTCGACCGCGCGGGTGAAAGCGGCGTCGAGCGCATAGGTCATCACCGAATTCTGGGCGTTGCGGTAGTCCGGCCGGTTCATCGTGACCAGGGCGATCGGACCGCGGCGCTCGTAGGTGACGACCTCACCCTCGTCCGGAATCGGCGCGGGGGTTGCGTCTGTGGTCACGAGATCTCCTCACGTAGTTGCCGCTTGAGCACCTTGCCGGCGGCGCTGTAGGGCAGCCGGTCCCGGAACTCCACGAATCGCGGCACCTTGAAATTGGCCAGAGTCTTCTTCGCGTAGGCGATGACGTCGTCTTCGGACAGGTCGGCCCCCGCCCGGCGCACGATGTAGGCCTTGCCGACCTCGCCCATCCGCTCGTCCGGCACCCCGATCACGGCGGATTCGGCGACGCCGTCGAGCCGGGCCAGGGTCTGTTCGATCTCGGCCGGGTAGACGTTGAAGCCGCCGGAGATGTACATGTCCTTGAGCCGGTCGGTGATCTTGAGATAGCCGCGCTCGTCGAGGATGCCGACGTCGCCGGTGTGCAACCAGCCCTCGGCGTCGATGGTCTTGGCGGTGGCCTCGGGATCGTCGAGGTAGCCGACCATCACATTCGGCCCGCGCAGCAACACCTCACCGTGATCGCCGATGCGCACCTCGAATCCGGCCATGGCCGCACCGGAAGTATTGGCGATGGTCTCCGGATCGTCGTCGGGCAGGCACATGGTGCCGAAGCCGGAGGATTCCGAGAGGCCGTAGGCGGTGACGACCACCTCGAATTCCAGTTCGCTGCGCATTCTTTCGACCAGCACCACCGGTACGGTCGCGGCGCCGGTGACGGCCACGCGCAGGCTGCTCAGATCGAAATCGGCGCGGGCGGGATGTTCCAGGATGGTCTGGTAGATCGTCGGCGGGCCGGTCAATACGGTGATGGCCTGCTCCTGCACCATCCGCATCGTCTGCGGCACATCGAAGGTCGCCTGCGGGACGATGGTCGCGCCGGTGACCAGGCAGGCCAGGATCGCCGCCTTGTAGCCGAAGTTGTGGAAGAACGGCGGAATCACCAGATAGCGATCGGAACTGTTGAGCGTCGACCGCTCCACCCAGGCGCGCACCACATCGAGCGCCTGGCGCTGGGCGACCAGCGTGCCCTTGCTGCGTCCGGTGGTGCCGGAGGTGAACAGGATGTCGGCGATGTCGTCGGGCTCGACCGATTCCGCGCGGGCGATCACCTTCTCCACCGGCGTCTGCGCGGCCAGTTCGGGCAGTTGTGACCAGGCGATGGCGTCGTCGTAGGCCGACTCTCCCTCGGCCGGAATGACGATGACCGTGCCGACCGCCGATCCCGGTGCGGCGGCGCGCAATTCCGCGAGGCGCTGCCGGCCCAGGAACGGATCGGCGATGAACAGCGCCTTCGCGTCCACCCGGGCGATCACATCGGCGGCCTCGTCGGCGACGTAGCGGGTGTTGAGCGGAACCAGCGCGGCGCCGGTGTAGTGCGTGGCCAGCGCGGCCACCACCCAGTGCCAGGTGTTGGGCGCCCAGATCGCGATCCGATCGCCGCGCTGGATTCCGCGCGCGATCAGCGCCCCGGCCGTCTCCCGCACGGCGTCGAGTAGTTGCGCCCAGCTCAGCTGCACCTCGCCGTCGCTCACCGCCGGCGCATCGCCGTGGATGCGCGCGGCTTCGTGCAGGGCGAGAGGGGTGGTCTGCACAGGGGGTGTCACGTCGTCCTCGTCTTCTACACGCTGGTCGACGGGCCGAGCAGCCGGTTTTCCGGCGTGGTGACGGCTCGGTCCGTCGGTCGATTCGCGCTGCAGAGCTCACTGCCCTACAAAGCAAGTGCTTGGTAGGTTACTCTACCGGAGTGAGTGCGATCCAGACCCCCGATTCCGCCGCCGGTGCGGATGCCTCCGGCGCGGCGGCCTCCGGTACGGAAAACGCGGCCGACCAGGAATTCCGCACCGAAGTGCGGGAATGGCTGGCCGAGAATCTGAACGGACAGTTCCGCGAGCTGCGCGGGCTCGGCGGGCCCGGTAGCGAGCACGAAGCCTTCGACGAGCGGCTGGAATGGGACCGCCACCTCGCCGCGGCGGGACTGACCTGCCTGGGCTGGCCGGTCGAGTACGGCGGCCGGGCGGCGACCCTGCGCCAGCAGGTGATCTTCCACGAGGAATACGCGAGCGCGAACGCTCCGGCGCGCGTCTCGCACCTGGGGGAGGAGCTGCTCGGCCCGACCCTGCTCGCCTTCGGCACCGAGGAGCAGAAACAGCGCTTCCTGCCCGGCATCCGCTCGGTCACCGAACTATGGTGTCAGGGATATTCCGAGCCCGGGGCCGGTTCGGACCTGGCGAACGTGTCGACCAGCGCCCGGCTCGACGGTGACGAATGGTCGATCAACGGCCAGAAGATCTGGACCTCGCTGGCGCATCTGTCGGACTGGTGCTTCGTCATCGCCCGCACCGAACCCGGCTCGACCCGCCACCACGGACTGTCCTATCTGCTGGTGCCGATGAAGCAGCCCGGTATCGAGGTGCGCCCGATCATCCAGCTCACCGGGACCGCCGAATTCAACGAGGTGTTCTTCGACAACGCCCGCACCGCCGCCGACCTGGTGGTGGGCGAGCCCGGCGAGGGCTGGCGAGTCGCCATGGGCACCTTGACCTTCGAGCGCGGCATCTCCACCGTCGGCCAGCAGATCCGCTTCGCGCGCGAACTGTCGAATCTGGAGGCGGTGGCGAAAGCCAATGGGGCCCTGGAGGATCCGGCCCTGGCCGAGCGCATCGACCAGGCCTGGGTGGGGTTGCGCGTCCTGCGCGCACACGCCCTGCGGACCCTGGAATCCGCCCATCAGAACGTCGACGCCCGGACCGCCGCGGGCCAGGCCTCGGTCTCGAAGCTGTTGTGGGCCAACTGGCATCGCGGCCTCGGCGAACTGGCGATGGACGTGCTGGGCGCCGAAGGCCTGATCGCCCGGCCTCCGGTCGGCGGCACCGGATCCGCCCTCGATCCGCATCCCGCGGACGACCTGAACCAATGGCAGCGCCTGTATCTGTTCACCCGCGCCGACACGATCTACGGCGGCTCGAACGAGGTGCAGCGCAACATCATCTCCGAACGCGTGCTCGGCCTGCCCCGCGAAGCCCGCTGACAACCATCGGCCGAAGCCGATATTCGGTCGTAAGGAAGGACCTACAGTGCCTGATCTCTCGGTTCCGCCCCAGCCGGTCTCCGGTCACGGGCTACTCGCCGGCCGGGTCGCCGTGATCACCGCCGCCGCCGGTACGGGTATCGGATCGGCCACCGCGCGCCGCATGCTCGACGAGGGCGCCGACGTGGTGGTCTCCGATTGGCACGAACGCCGGCTGAAGCAGACCGAGGAGGAACTGGCCGCGGAATTCCCGCAGCGCAAGGTCGCCTCGGTGGTCTGCGATGTGACCAGCACCGAACAGGTCGACGAACTGATCCGGGCCGCGGCGCAGCGGCTGGGCCGCATCGACATCATGGTCAACAACGCCGGCCTGGGTGGTGAGACACCGGTCGTCGACATGACCGACGAACAGTGGGACCGCGTCCTCGACATCACCCTGAACGGCACCTTCCGCTGCACCCGCGCCGCGCTGAACTACTTCCGCACCGCCGGGCACGGCGGCGTGATCGTCAACAACGCCAGCGTGCTCGGCTGGCGGGCGCAGCACGGCCAGGCCCACTACGCCGCCGCCAAGGCCGGTGTCATGGCATTGACCCGCTGCAGCGCCGTGGAGGCCGCGGAACTCGGCGTGCGGATCAACGCCGTCGCGCCGAGCATCGCCCGCCACCCGTTCCTGGACAAGGTGAGCTCCACCGAACTGCTCGACCGGCTGGCCGCCGGCGAGGCGTTCGGCCGGGCCGCCGAGCCGTGGGAGGTCGCGGCCACCATCGCGATGCTCGCCAGCGACTACACCTCCTACATGACAGGCGAGATCGTCTCCGTGAGCAGCCAGCGCGCTTGAGCTGTGTTTTTGGCCTCCGCTTCGCTCCGGCGGAGTTTCGGCCCCCTGGGCCTCGATTTTTCACTCCTCCGGTCAGTCGCTGCGCTCCCTCCCTCCGTCGCTCCAAAATCGAGGCGGGCCGAAACCCATGCGGGCGCACTGACTCGAGGAGGTCGACCGGGGGGTCCGGTGTGAAATCGGGTAGCGCTGAGCTCCCCTAGCTGTGCGATCCTGAGAACGTCCGGTTCCGACAGTTCGAAGGGACCACGACCCATGGGTCTGGACGGTCGACAGGAAGACGACGACGTACTGGAACTCGAGTTGATCCGCGAGGTGGTGCTCGCGCGGCGGCGGCAGGACGAGATCGTGCTCGCCGCTCTCACCCTCGGCGCCGAACTGCTCGATCACGCCGGTGCGCGCGCGACCGCGAGGCGTGCCGCGCAGATCCTGCGTGAGCACGAGGTGGACGAGGCCGAGGTGACGCGTGATCCGCGTGCCGCTCTGCGCGCGGATATGGCCCGCGATCGGCGCCGGGTGCGGCGCATCGGCACCGGTTGCGGCCCGGGGGAATCCGATCCCGGCGGGGAACGCCGCCGGCAGCAGACCGCCCTGCTGTGCGAGGTGCGCGCCGATCTGCTGGAGGTGGTGCGGCGCTGCCGCCGGTTCCGGTTCGATCGCCTCGCCTTCGCCGACGGCATCGATCGGGGGCTGGCCGCGGCCACCGGCAAATTGGAGGGCGCCGCCGATCGCGACACCTATCTGGCGTGGCGGCGCGGCATCGTGCTCAAACTCAGCGAAATTCCGGAACCGGGCGGCCCACCGCGGGCGATGGCAACCGTGGATGCGGGACCCGGCCGGGGGTCGCTACTCGTGGAATGGGACAGCTGTGAGCGCCGGCTCGCGCTGGTGGCCCGGATGAAACGCGCCGGAATCCCGCCGCCCGAGATCTGCGATCGGTTGCTCGCCGATCTGTCGATGTCCTCGCCGCTGCGTTATTCCATTCGGTGAGCCACCACCATAGACCAAGCAAATGCTTGGTTGTATTATGGCCGAGTGACCGCATCCGAGGCCTCCAAATCCGCACGCCGCAACGAATTGCTCGGCCTGGCCGCCGGCCTGTTCGCCGAGCGCGGCCTGCGTGCGACCACGGTCCGCGATATCGCCGATGCGGCGGGGATTCTATCCGGCAGTCTCTACCACCACTTCGACTCGAAAGAGGCGATGGTGGACGAGATCCTGCGCGGCTTCCTCGACGATCTGTTCGGCCGCTACCGCGAGATCGTCGCCTCCAACCTCTCGCCGCGAGCCACCCTCGAGGCGTTGGTCATCGCGTCCTGTGAATCGTTCGACCGCTGGCATTCGGCGGTCGCGATCTATCAGGCCGAGGCCAAAAGGCTCAGCGACACACCGCGTTTCGACTACATCGCGGAATACAACCGGGAATTCCGGGAGCTGTGGCGCAATGTGCTCACCGAGGGCGTGCGCGACGGCAGCTTCCGTCCCGAACTCGATGTCGAACTCGCCTTCCGCTTCCTGCGCGACACCGTCTGGGTCGCGGTGCGCTGGTATCAGCCCGGCGGACGCATCACCGCGGACACCCTCGCCAAGCAGTATCTGACCATCGTGCTCGATGGACTCACCAACCCCGAGAACCGTTCCGGCGCAGTCCATTCCGGAGCATCGCAGTCCGGCGCCGAATCCGGCACATCCGAATAGGAGCGTTATGTCCACACCGTCCGATCGCCGCCGGTACGCACCGGTGCGCGAGGCCTACGTCATCGATGCCGTGCGGACGCCGATCGGTAAGCGCGGCGGTGCGCTGGCCGGGGTGCATCCCGCCGATCTCGGCGCGGCGGCACTGCAGGGATTGCTGGGCCGCAACGCCATCGACCCCGGAAATGTCGACGATGTGATCTTCGGCTGTGTCGACGCCATCGGCCCGCAGGCCGGCAATATCGCCCGCACGGCGTGGCTGGCGGCCGGATATCCGGAGGAGGTTCCCGGCGTCACGGTGGACCGTCAGTGCGGATCCAGCCAGCAGGCGATCAATTTCGGCGCCCAGGCCATCATGAGCGGCACCGCCGAGGTGATCGTCGCCGGCGGGGTGCAGAACATGAGCGCCATTCCGATCTCGGCCGCCATGCTGGCCGGTAAGGAGTACGGTTTCGACTCGCCCTTCGTCGGCGCCAAGGGCTGGGACCACCGCTACGGGACCGGTGAGGTCTCGCAGTTCAACGGTGCGCAGCTGATCGCCGAGAACTGGGACATCAGCCGGGAAGATATGGAGCGCTGGGCACTTCGCAGCCACGAGCGCGCCCGCAAGGCCATCGCCGAGGGCGCCTTCGATCGGGAGATCGTGCCGGTCGGCGATTTCTGGATCGATGAGGGCCCGCGCGAGACCAGCTTGGAGAAGATGGCGGGACTCAAGCCGCTCAGCGAGGGCAGCCGCCTGACCGCCGCGGTCGCCAGCCAGATCTCTGACGGCGCCAGCGCCACCCTGCTGGCCTCCGACTGGGCCGTCGCCGAATACGGCTTGAAGCCGCGCGCCCGCATCCATCACGTCAGTGCCCGCGGCGCCGACCCGATCTATATGCTCACCGCGCCGATCCCGGCGACCAAGTGGGCGCTGGAGCAGACCGGGCTGACCATCGACGATATCGACGTCGTCGAGATCAACGAGGCCTTCGCCTCGGTGGTGCTGGCCTGGCTGAAGGAGACCGGCGCGAACCCCGACAAGGTGAACGTGCACGGCGGCGCGATCGCCCTGGGACATCCGCTCGGCGCCACCGGCGCGAAGCTGTTCGCCACCCTGCTCAACGAGCTCGAGCGCGTGAACGGCCGCTACGGCCTGCTCACCATCTGCGAGGGCGGCGGCACGGCCAACGTCACCATCATCGAGCGAATCTCCTGAGCCGCTTCGCCTTTCGGCCGAGACCGGTCCGGTGAGACGGAAGAGGCCCCGCACACCGCGGGGCCTCTTCGCACAGGTCCGCCCGGACTCAGATCACCGGGTCCAGCGAGTTGCCCGGAGCGATGGCGCCGCAGTTGGCCGGGGCCGGCCGGCCCGCGAACCGGTCGTCGATCCAGAGCAGGGCCTCCGGTAGCCACGCGATGGTCGACGGGGTGTGGCTGAGCAGGTCGTACTGCCGATACAGGATCGCGGAGTTCCCGGTATCGCAGTACTGCCGGGCCAGGCTGCGGACATCGCCGGCGACCATCACGCCGTCGCCGGGCCCGGACACCGGCTTACCGTTGTCGGTCCCTTCCAGCACGCCGTTGGCGCCTTGCCCGATGAGCATCGGAATCGTCGGTGTCGGCGCCAGTCCGAGGTCGACCTTGCGCACCGCCTCGACGAACGGCGCCACGCTGTTGGGATCGGCGTATTCCGGCTTCACCATCTGCGCCCAGGTCAGACCCGGGTACTGGAACAACACATTGGCGATGGACGCGTACTGCATCCTGTTCAGGATCTCGGCGCCGAACGGGCTCATATAGGGCGAGAAGTCGATGTCGTAGGACCGGCCGATGCCGATCACCGCCATCGCCGCCACTCCGGCCCAGCCGAAGCTGCCGTCGATGTAGCGCAGGTTGCGCGCGGGGTTGACCAGAACGCCACCCTCCGCCGCGCCGACCAGCTGCCGGTCGACATCCGGGGCGTAGACCGGCGCCAGTGCCGCGGCCCAGTTGGTGGCGATCGCGCCGCCGGAATATCCGAATAGCGCGACGCGGGTCTGCTCGTTCAGCCCGACCTGCGCTGAGTGGGTGGCCGCCCGGATGGAGTCGAGGGTGTTCACCCCGTATTCGGGGCCGGCGGCGAAATCGGCCGCCTGGCCCTCGGTGTCGGCGACGATGATCGTGTAGCCCTGCGCCAGCAGCGGCGCGACCAGCTGACCTTCCACATTGTTCACCGCCCCGCCGAAGGACACATTGCCCGCGACCGACCGCGACGGCCCGTCCTCGGGATTCAGCGAATCGTAGAACGACTGGTAGGCAACGGCTTTCGTGGGATCGACGCCGGTCGGCGGCAGGAGTACGGAGGTGACGTTCACGGCCGGGCGCTGCTGGGCGTCGGTCGTGCGGTACTGCAACTGCACCGCCGTGACCGGCGTCGGGATGCCGGCGAAGTGGTACGGCAGCGTGCGGGTCTGCAACACGGTTCCCGGGGCGATCGAGGACAGCGGCGCCGCGCCGGTGTACTCGTAGAACGAATCGGATGCCGCATGCGCACTCGGTGCGAGACCGGTCGTGGAGCCGACGAGTAATGACATGGCCGCGACGGCGGTCGCGATCTGAAGGACTGCGCGTCCTCGTTTCACCAGAGTCCCCTTCTACCCAAACCGGACACCATCGTCCGGTTACTCGTTGGTAGTGTGAACCCAATCACCCTCGCACGTCAATATGGTGAAAATCAACTGTGCGGTTTCGGAAATCGACTGCTTGTCAATGGGGATGTTCGTGTCGAACATCGGATTGTTGGGCGTGAAGTGAAACCGACCCGTCTCGAATGCTGGACCGCGACGCGCGAGCGATTTTCTCGTATAGCCGCGCGCTATCGCGTCCGGCCGGCTCCGGCCCGCCCGCGCGGTTCACGGCATCGTCGTCCCCCCTGGTCCGGCAGTCGCCCCCGGCTGCGATCGGCGTGAACCTGACATCCGCCTATTGACACCGAAAGTGCTGTCGGACACACTTGCGGCACGAAGTTGACATGACTGTCACGTCATAAACAGTTCAGGAGGCAACGGTGCCCGAAGTTCCCGAGATGCGCGCTCTGGGCCGGAAGGTCAGCAATTGGGGTCGGTGGGGGACCGACGACGAGCGCGGAACCACGAATCTGATCACGCCGGAGCGCGTGGTGGCCGCCGCGGCGCTGATTCGCACCGGTGAGACCTTCAAACTCGGTATCCCGCTCGACGGTGACGGTCCGCAGCCCGGCGGTGCGCGCATCAATCCGATGCGGTTGATGTCGGAGAACGGCCAGGAGCAGGTGCTTCCCGGCGGTTTCAAATGGGCCGACGATTTCGTCTTCATGCCGTTGCAGGCCGGTTCCCAGTACGACTCGCTGGCGCACGTGCACTACGACGACGAGCTGTACAACGGTCACCCCGGCTCCGGAGTGACGGTCAAGGGCGCCGACAAATGCGGTATCCACACCCAGTCCGGCGGTATCGCCGGGCGCGGTGTGCTGCTGGACGTGGCTCGCCATCGCGGCGTGGACTGGCTCGAGGCGGGAACCGCGATCGGCCCCGACGAACTCGACGCCGTCGCGGCCGCGCAGGGCGTGGATGTCGGCGCCGGTGACATCCTCTTGATCCGCACGGGCTGGCGCAAGAAATTCCTCACCGACGGTGATCCGCACGGCTTCATGGCCGGTGAGCCGGGGCTGAGCCTGGCGTGCGCGACCTGGCTGCGCGACAAGGACGTCGCCGTCGTCGGCTCCGACAACTGGGCGGTGGAGGTGATGCCCGGCGAACATCCGGGAACCGCGTTCGAACTGCATATGGTGCTCATCCGCGATATGGGCCTGACCCTCGCGGAAATGCTCGACTTCGAGGATCTGGCGCAGGCCTGCGCGGGCGACGGGCGCTGGGACTTCTTCTACGCCGGGCCGCCCCTGCAGTTCACGCGCGGCGTCGGCTCACCGATCAACCCGCTCGCGATTCGGTGAGAAGGGCGCAGCTGCCATGGATTTCGAATCGGCAAGGAGTTCGGACAGATGCTGATCGGTGACATCGTCGAATACGGGGCGCGTAAACATCCCGACCGGATCGCGGTGCGCTTCGAGCAGGAGGTGATCGATTACCGGCAATTGCGCGACGGCTGCCGCCGCCTCGCGAATGCGCTGCTCGGCGTGGCCGAGCCGGGTGACCGGGTCGCGATCCTGTCGGCGAACTGCCCGCAGTATCTGGAGTGCTACTACGGCGTTCCGATGGCGGGAATGGCGTTGACGATCCTCAACTTCCGGTTGCACGAGGATCAGCTCGCCGGCCTGATCGAGCATTCCGGTGCTCGGGTGCTGATCGTCGCCGCGGAGTTCGCCGACCTGGTGGACCGCATCCGTGACCGGATCCCGTCGGTGACCACGGTGGTGTCGATCGGCGCCGCCCCGGGCACGCTCGGATGGGACGAGTTCGTCGGCACGGCGTCGGCCGCGGCGCCTGTCTATCGTCCCGATCCCGGCGATGTGGCGTGGCTGGTCTACACCAGCGGGACGACCGGCGCGCCGAAGGGTGTCATGGTCTCGCATCGCAATCTGCTTGCGGGCGTGAACTCTTCGGCCCTGCAGTGGTCGGTGCCGGAGGAGACCGTATTCCTGTTCTGCTTCCCGCTGTGCCACGTCGGCGGTTACGTGGTGCTGGTCAATCACCTGATCGGTGCCACCGTGGGCATCCTGCGCGCCTACGACAACGCGACGTTCCTGCGGCTGGTCGACGAATGGCAGGTGACCCAGACCGGCCTGGCGCCGACGATGATCAATTTCCTGCTGCAGGATCCGGCATTGGAGCGTCATTCGCTGAAGACGCTGCAGGCGATCGGTTACGGTTCCTCCGCCATTCCGTCCGCGGTGCTGCGCGCGGGGCTGGAACGGTTCGGCTGCGATTTCTATCAGGGCATGGGGATGACCGAGCTCGCCGGCAACATCCTGCATCTGGACGAACAGGCCCACCGGCGCGCGGCGCGCGGGGAGACCCATCTGCTCGCCTCGGCCGGAAAACCCATGCGGCTGGCCGATGTTCGCATCGTCGACGAGGATTTCGCCGATGTGGCGCGGGGACAGATCGGCGAAATGGTGGTGCGTGCGGATCAGGTGACCGTCGGCTACTGGAACGATCCCCGGGCCACCGCGGAATCGTTCACCGACGGTTGGTTCCGCACCGGCGATATGGTCCGCCAGGACGAGGAGGGCTTCGTCTACATCGTCGACCGGAAGAAGGATCTGATCATCAGCGGCGGTGAGAATGTCGCCTCGCTGACGGTCGAACAGGCGCTGTACCGGAATCCCCAAGTCGCTGAGGCGGCCGCGATCGGCGTCCACGACGACACCTGGGGCGAAGTGGTGTGCGCGGTGGTCGTCCTGCGTGACACGGCGAGCGCCACGGCCGAGGACATCATCGCCGGTTGCCGCGAACACCTGGGCGGATTCCAGGTGCCGCGGCGAGTGGAATTCGTCGACGCGCTCCCCAAGAACGTCACCGGCAAAATTCTCAAACGCGATCTCCGCGAACAGTTCTCCTGAACCGTGCCGGACCCGGCGGTCCGGTGGTGACGCTGATCCGTCGCCACCGGGCCGCCGTTCGCCGTGGGGCGATTACCTCAGGTGGCGCGGATTCGCGATCCGCAGGCGGGCCAGGACCGCGGCCGAGATCGCCCGGCGCACGGCCTGGTCGGTGTACGACACCGCGCCGGAGCGCAGGTGCGCGGCCAGATCCGCCTCGGACTCGCAGCCCGACGCCGCCAGATGGCCGTGCACCGCGTCGGTGGCGGCGGGGCCGGCGGCCGATTCGCGCGCGGCGATGCCGAGCAGATTCGCACAGACGCGAAGCAGGTAGCGCGCGCGTGCTTGCTCCGCCGGGAGCGCGGGCCCGATCTCCGCAGTGAGCGTTTCGGCGACCAGTTCCAGTATTTCGGCCGGATGCGGCCGATCATGCACGGTCGCCGGGGTTTCCGAGGGCGAAGGAGTCGGCACGGTGTCGTCGAGCAGGTCCAGGACGGTGAGCAGATCGTATTCCGATTCGCAGACCCGGCGTCCGATCGCGGCGAGTTCGAGCGAGCGCTCGTCCCCACTGAGATGCCGATGTGCCTGAAACCGGCTGAGTACCAGCCATTTCAGCGTGCCGAAGACTTCCCACCAGTGCAGTTCCGCCGCGGTGGGCCGGTAGCCCGCGGACCGTTCGTAACCGTCGAGGAGTTGCTGCCGACTGCCCAGCCCGCCCACCGGCGCCTCGGCGCCGAACCGCCAGGCCCGCACACACAACCAGCCCAGATCCTCGATCGGATTGCCGAGATGGGCCAGCTCCCAGTCCAGCACCGCGCGCACGCCGTCCGGCTCGATCAGGAAGTTGCCCAGCCGGAAGTCGCCGTGCACCAACGCCTTCGGGCGTTCGGCGGGCCGATGTTCGCGCAGCCAGCACAGTCCGGCCTCGACCGCCGGCCGTGGATCGTCCAGGTCGCGATAGATCTGATCGATGGTGGCGAGCGGATCGTGATCGTCGAGGATGTCCAGGGTGTCCAGCGGGGTGCGGTGGATCAGCCCCAGGACGTAACCGAGATCGCCGGCCAGCCGGTCGCGTACCGCGGCGAATGCCGGATCTCGTTGCAGTTTCCGGGGAATCGACTCGCCGTCGACGCGCTCCATCAGCAGATACGGGGCGTCGATCCCGGGCGCGGTGGCCCCGTCCGCGAGGACGGCGGGTACCGGCACTCCGGCAGCACCGGCCGCCCGCAGACAGACCGCCTCGGCGTGCATACGCGCCGAATCGCCGTGGCCGGGCGGGTCCCGACGCAGCACGGCCCGCACCGCGGCGCCGGTGCCGTCGCGGGCCTCGACCGCGTACACCTGCCGGCTCGCACCCCCGGTGAACTGCCGCAACGCGACATCGGTGATCGAGGTACCGAGCGTGTCCGCCAGTACCGCACGCACCCCGTCGGTGAGCGTAACCGATTCGGCGGCAGCCGATTCCGCGCTCACAGCCACGGCGCCGCCTCGGGGGAGCGCAGCAACCGGCGCGCGGTCGACATGCGATGGACCTCGTCGGGCCCGTCGTAGACGCGGGCGTAGCGGGCCTGCCGGTACATCCGCTCCAGCGGGGTGTCGGCGGTCAGCCCGAGGGCGCCGTGTACCTGGATGGCGCGATCGATCACATTGTGCAGCATCCGCGCACCCCAGAACTTGATCAACCCGACCCGCACCCGGTAGTCCTCACCGGCATCCATGGCGCGGGCGGCGTCGAGCGTCATCAACCGGGCCGCATGGATCTCGGCCGCGGATTCGGCGATGTACCGGTGGATCTCGCCCTTCTCGGCGAGCAACGAGCCGTGCACGTACCGGGTGTTCGCGCGCTCGCACATCAGCTCGTAGGCGCGCTGGGCCTGGCCGAGCCAGCGCATGCAGTGGAAGATCCGGCCGGGACCGAGCCGGTCCTGTGCCACCACGAAACCCTGGCCCCGTTCACCCAGCAGATTCGCCGCCGGCACCCGCACATCGGTGAGCCGCACCTCGTAGTGATCGCTGGGATCGTGGCCCATGGTCGGGATGGAGCGGACGATCTCGAAGCCCGGGGTGTCGGTCGGCACGATGATCGCGCTGATCCGGGAGTGGCGCGGCACCGATTCGGGTTCGGTCCGGGCGAAGACGGTGCAGTACGCCGCCTGGGCAGCGCCGGTGGTGAACCACTTGTGCCCGTTGATGATCCACGTGTCGCCGTCCAGTTCGGCCGCGGTGGCGATCAGCGTGGGATCGGATCCGGCGACCTCGGGTTCGGTGAGGCCGACCGAGGGCAGGATGTCACCGGACACCATGGGCGGAATCCAGCGCGCCCGCTGCTCCTCGGTGCCGTGCCGGTACAGCATGAGCGTGTCCTGCATGGAGACCGAACCGACGGCCAGCATGCCGAATTCGGAGCGGCCGATGATCTCGTTCAGGTAGACGAAGTCGAGGAACGGCACACCGCCGCCGCCGAGTTCGGCCGGATGGCCCAGCGCCCACAGTCCGAGCTCCTTCGCCCGCTCCTTCAAGCGGGCGAGGGTGGCGTGTGCGGTGTCGTCCTCGCGGGCCAGCACCGGCTCCACGGGAACGACCTCGGTATCGATGAATGTGCGCATCCGTGCGGACAATTCGGCGATCTCGCCCTCCGGGCGGTTGACCGGCATCATCGGTAACCTCCGCTCGCCACCGACACCTCGCGCAGCGGCTGCGTCGCCGCCGAGTCGACGTATTCGTCGATTCGGGTGATGTGCCCGTCCCGGACACGCACGAACAGGCTCGCGGGGACCTCCAGCTCGCCGTGGCCGGGCAGATGGCCGCGCACGACATGCTGCTGGGCGAAGCCGTCCGGCAGCACATAGCGCCGAATATCCTCGTATCGCAGGTTTTCCACGGTGCGCGAGAGCCAGCGCAGGACCCGCAGATTGTCCGCGACGGTCTCCTCGATGTTCGTGTCGTTGTGCCAGATCCGGGCCTCGGGCGCGTAGAGCGCGGTCAGGGCCGCGGTATCGCCCGCGCTGACCGCGGCGAAGAAGCGGTCGGCCAGTTCATCCATGCGAAGACCTCCGGGTGATTCTCGTGCGGCTCAGTGTGATGCCGCATTCCTGGGCCGCAGGCGACCGCCCGCGGCGAGCAGATTGCTGTCGACCGGCTTGCCGAGCAGGCGCGAGATGAGCCGGGCGGCGTCGAGCGCCCGGTCGATGTCGATGCCGGTCTCGATGCCGCCGTCGGAGAACAGATAGGCCAATTCCTCGGTCGCGATATTGCCGCTCGCCCCGGGGGCGAACGGGCATCCGCCGAGACCGCCTGCGGCGGAATCGAATCGGCGCACGCCGTGTTCATAGGCGGCCCAGGCGTTGGCGAGCCCCTGTCCACGGGTGTTGTGCAGATGGATGCCGAGTTCGGTATCGGGGGCCGCAGCCCGCACCCGGTCGATCACGTCGGCGGTCCGGATCGGTGAGGCGGTGCCCACGGTGTCGGCGACGGCGAGCGAGTCGGCGCCGGAAGCCACGGCCCGCGCGGCGATCTCGGCCACCCGCCGCGGCGGGGTGCGGCCGTCGAACGGGCAGTCGAAGGCGATGGCGACGATCACCTCCAGCCGGCCGCCGGCCGCATGCACCTGCTCGGCGATGGGCTCGATCAGCGCGACCGATTCGGCGCTGTCACGTCCCACGTTGGCCCGGCTGTGCCCGTCCGACGCCGATACGACGTATTCGAGCCGACGCACACCGGCGGCGAGGGCGCGCCCCACCCCGCCGAGACCGGCGACCAGGGCGGAGAACTCCACACCGGGCCACCGATGTAGTTGCGCGGCAACGGCTTCGGCGTCGGCGAGCGCCGGAATGGCCCGCGGTGAGACGAACGATGTGGCCTCGATCCGGCGCACTCCGGTGGCGACGAGCGCATCGATGAAGGCCAGTTTGGCCTCGGTGGGAATCGGCTCCTCGATCTGCAGGCCGTCGCGCGGTCCCACTTCGCGAATGTCGACGGTGGTCATCCGATCGTGCCTTCGCCGCGCAATCCGGCCAGCCGGTCGGAATCGTATCCGAGCAGCTCACCCAGTACCTCGTCGGTATGTGTGCCCGGCCGGCTCGGACCACCCCAGCGCACGCCACCGGCGGTGGCGCTGAGCCGCGGCACGACGCCGACACCCTTGACCGGGACGGGATCGTATCCGGCGTCGTCGCGTCCGACGGACGGATCGACGTGGTCGACGAAGATGCCGCGCGCGGTGAACTGCGGATCCGCCATCACCTCGGCGACGGTGTTCACCGGGCCCGCCACCACGCCGTGCCGATTCAGCAGATCGATCAGATCGGCTGCGGTGAAATCTCCGGCCCACGCCGCGATCATCTCGTCGAGTTCGTCCTGGCGTTCACCCCGCGCGGAATGGGTGGAATACCGTGGGTCGGAAGCGAGTTCGGGCCGCCCCATCGCGGTGACCAGCCGCCCGAAGACGGTGTCCTGATTGGCCGCGATGATCACCCACAGCCCGTCCTTGGCCTTGTACAGATTCGACGGTGCCACCCGGTCCAGCCGGGTGCCCGAGGGCTGGCGCACATGTCCCGTCTTGTGGAAATCCGGAACCGTGGACTCCTGGATCGCCAGCGACGCCTCGGTCAGCGCCGCGTCGACCACCTGCCCGCGTCCGGTCCGCTCCCGCACCAGCAGCGCGGCGAGCACACCCTGGAAGGCGAACAGGCCGGCCAGACTGTCGCCCAGCGACAACGCCATCCGCGGCGGCGCCTGTCCCGGGAATCCGTTGAGGTGGCGCAGCCCGCTGATGCCCTCGGCCACCGACGCGTAACCCGCCCGCGACGCGTACGGCCCGGTCTGCCCGTAGCCGGAGACGCGGGCCAGTACCAGCCCCGGATTCAGCGCGCTGAGCACGTCGTAGCCGATACCCCAGCGCTCCAGTGTGCCGGGCCGGAAACTCTCCACCACGACATCGGCTGTGCGGGCCAGTTCCAGGAAGATGTCGCGTCCCGCCGGAACGCGCAGATCGAGACTCACACACCGCTTGTTGCGGGCGTGCACGGTCCAGAAGTACTGGTGGCCGCCACCGGCCGCCTGGCCCCAATCACGAAGCGGGTCGGGACGATCCGGCGCTTCGATCTTGATGACGTCGGCCCCCATATCACCGAGCAGGCGTCCGCAGTACGGCCCCGCGATCAGCGTCCCCAGCTCTAGCACACGGAAGCCGTCGAGCGCTCCGGCCGCCGGGTGCGCGGGTTCGGTCTCGCCGTCGCGCGCGTCGGGATGCGCGGTGTGCGGTGGGTCCGTTCTCATACTGCCTCCTGAGATATGTCCCCGGACGGATGCGTTATTTCTCGTCCGGGTCGAGCCCGAGTGCGCTGACCGACATCTGGTCGAGGGTTTCCAGCAACGCCTGCTCATCGGCGTCCTCGCCCTGGATCAGCCACAGGTACAGCGTGTGGTCGACCATCGCGGACATGGCCCGGGCGGCCAGCTCCGGATCCAGCGACGCGCGGACCAGCCCCTCGCGCTGCCAGCGGGCGATCGCCTGCGCGGTGCGATCGATGAGCCGGCGCCGATGTTCGTGGCGCAACTGCCGGAACTCTTCGTTGAAGGTCGCGACCTGTTCCACGATCGCCATCATCCGGGCGTTGCGCCGGTAGGCCGCGTAATAGGACCGATTGGCCGCGATCAGCCGGGCGGCAGGCGAGAGCTGCGCGGGTGCGGGTTCGCGGCGGTGCATATCCTCGAACAACCGCGTGCTCAGCTCGCCGAACACGTGGTCCTTGGATTCGAAGTAGCGGTAGAAGGTGCCGTAGGAGACGCCCGCCTCCTCGCTGATCTGTTCCACTCGCGTATCGAGGAATCCGACGGTCTCGAACACCTTGCGCGCCGCGTCCAGCAATGCGTCGCGTGTCTTGCGCCCCCGCGGCGTCAGATTGTCGACGGGGGTGGGCGCGCTATTGACAGATGACTTCGGCACGGCTCAAACTATCCACGAACATGACATGACTGTCAAGTCAGTTCAGTTGGGAGAATCCCAGCTCACAGTACTGGTGCGGACCCGTCACGGAGGTCGAATCGGCACCACAGCGGAAGGACTGCAATGAGCGCCGCCAACCCGAAATACGAACTACGCGGAATCAACCATCTGGCCCTGGTGTGCTCGGATATGCGCCGGACGATCGAGTTCTACTCCGGCACGCTGGGCATGCCGTTGGTCAAGACCATCGAACTGCCGCACAACCTCGGCCAGCACTTCTTCTTCGACTGCGGGGGCGGCAACACCATCGCCTTCTTCTGGCTCGCCGACGCACCCGACGCCACCCCCGGACTGGCCGCGCCCAAGGGACTTCCGGACGAAGGGGAGTTGGTCAGCGGCGTGGGCTCGATGAACCACGTGGCCTTCGCCGTGCCGCCGGAACGATTCGACGACTACTACCAGCGGGTGCAGGCCGAGGGCATCAAGGTCAGCCGGGTCCTCAATCACGACGACAGCCCCGCGGGAGTTTCCCGGGATGTGCACCCCGGAACCTTCGTGCGGTCGTTCTACTTCCAGGACCCGGACGGGGTGCTGCTCGAATTCGCCTGCTGGACCAGGACTTTCACCGCGGACGACGTATCGCACGAGCCGAAGACCGGCGCCGACCGCCGCGCCGCCGCCGAACTCTGATCACCCACCAGCCGCGAAACCGCACTACCGAGAGGTTCGAAGCATGCCCCGCCTGCGTGAAGTCCCGCGCGCCGAAGTCACCGACGAGCGAATCCTGTTCTACTACGACCGGCTGTTCGGGCCCGACCGCGACCCGGCCGTCGACCACGGCACCGTTCACGCCACCCCCGGCGACTGGTGGACCGTCTTCGCGCAGTCACCCGAGGTGTTCCGGCACGCGGTCCGGGGATTCGCCGTCTACCGCAACTCGCGCCTGGATCCGCTGCTGCGCGAACTGGGGCAGTGCCGCGCCGGATACGCGCGCGGCAGTCAGTTCGTGTTCTCCCAGCACTGCAAGCAGATGCGGTCGCTGGGCGCTCCCGAGGAGAAGATCGCGGCCATCCCGTCCTGGCAGATCAGCGACTGTTTCTCCGAACTCGAACGCGCGATTCTGGCCTACACCGACTGCCTGGTCCACGACGGCGGCCGGGTGCCCGACGAAGTGTTCGCGGTGCTGCGAGCCAACCTCGGCGATCCGGAAATTCTGGAACTGACCTACATCACGGCGCTGTACGACATGCACGCCACCATATGCCGCGCCCTGCGGCTGGAATTCGACGATCGCCCGGAACCCGTTGCGGAGGTGCGGATTCCGGAGGGCGTGGAGGTCCGCGACCTGTCGGCAGATCTGTCGGGGGAGTAGCCGGAAGCCGCACAGGCCGCCCCGCCGATGTCGGCGAGGCGGCCTGTGTCGTTGCGGCCGAACCTGTTTCGGTTATGCGGACGCGCCGGGGGTCGCCGCGGCGCCGTCTCGGAGCGCGGCGATCGTGTCGATCCGCGCGACCGCATCGTCGATGATGCGGTCGATGAGCTCTTGCACGGTGGGCAGATCGTCGATGATTCCGGTGACCTGTCCCGCGGCCAGCACACCGGCCTGCGTATTGCCCTCGACCAGACCGGCCTTGAGCAGCATCGGCGTATTGGCGGCCATGATCACCTGAGACCAGGTGAGGTCCTTGGCCTTTCGCATCGCCAGACCGTCGCGGACCATGGTGGACCACTTCATACCGGTCATCGATTTGAACTTCGCGGCATTGGCGACCGCGGCGGACAGTCCGCGCCAGCTGCCCGAATGTTCCAGCCGATCCACCAGATCGGTGTTGAGCACCCGATGCGGCATGCCGTCCACCTTCAGCGAGACGACGGTGTCCTGCAGCCCGCGTCGCAGATACTCCTGTTTCACCTCGTCGGGCACGCTGCTGTCCTGGGTGAGCAGGAAGCGGGTACCCATCGCCACGCCCGCGGCGCCGTAGGCGAGTGCCGCCGCCAGGCCGCGGCCGTCGAAGAAGCCGCCGGCGGCGACCACCGGAATGTCGACCGCGTCGAGTACCGAGGGCAGCAGCAGCGTGGTGGCCACCGGACCGGTGTGCCCGCCGCCCTCGCCGCCCTGCACGATCACCGCATCGGCGCCCCACGAGGCCACCTTCACCGCATGCTTGGCGGCGCCGATGGACGGCACCACCACCACACCGGCGTCCTTGAGCCGCGCGATGAGCTCCTTCTTCGGCGCCAGCGCGAACGAGGCGACCCGGACCTGCTCGCGGATCAGCAGTTCGATCCGTTCGGCGGCGTCGGAGGCGTCGGCGCGGATGTTCACGCCGAACGGTTTGTCGGTGTGCGCCTTGGTCTTCGCGATGGCCGCCTCGAGTTCGGCGTAGGTCATCGTGGCCGAGGCCAGGATGCCGAGGCCGCCGGCCTGGGAGGTCGCCGCCACCAGGCGTGGCCCGGCCACCCAGCCCATTCCGGTCTGTACGATCGGATGCTCGATGCCGACCAGTTCGGTCAGCGGAGTCCGCAGCCGGCTCACGAGGCCACTTCCTTCTCCCGAATTCCCTTGGGATCCAGCACCGTACGGATGATCCGCAGCTCCTCGTCGGTGGGCGTGCGGGTCACCTCGGCGCTGTCCAGTCCGGCCACCTCGAACGCGGTGTTCTCGGCGACCTCGTCGGCGCTCACCCCCGGATGCAGCGACAGCGCCCGCAGGGTGTGGCCGGGCCCGCCGAAGTCGAACACGCCCAGATTGCTGATCACCCGATGCAGGTGGTGGAACCGGTACGCCGGATTCTCGGGATCGATCTTGTCGTAACCGATTCCGCACACGATGTCGACGGTCTCGCAGAACACACGCGTGCTGTGCTTGGGCACGAAGTAGCTGGTCGCGTGGTTGATGGTGTTGCCCGGGGCGCCGCGCACACCGAACATCTGCCGCTTCGGCTGCTGCAGCGCGCCGAAGGCGGACAGATTCTGGTTGCCGTAGCGGTCGATCTGGTTGGCACCCATGACGACATGGCGCCGCCCGGAGGCCACGACGTCGAACACCTTGCCGAACGGAATCCAGCCCTCGGTGGGAGCCTTGGCGCCCAGCGCGGGGGTGTCGGCCAGCAACAGCGCCTCGCCGTCGGAGATCAGCAGATCCGGTTCGAAGGTCAGCCGCGCCAGCCGTGCCCCGATGGTGGGGGTCGGCGACATCGGGCTGGCCATGATCTCGCCCGCGCCCCGGAAGATCTCGGCGCAGGCGACCGCGCACACCTCGGCGCGGGTGATAGTGGTGGTCTCGCTCATCGGCGCTCCTCCTCGGCAGCGAATTCGGCCACCGCGGAACGGTATTCGTCCTCGGTGACGTCCAGATAGCGCGCCTTGAAGGCCGCCCAGCTCTCGGGATCCTTGGCCGCCTCGACGTAGTGGCGCTGGAACTTCTCGTCGCGGCCGTAGCTTCCGGAGAAGGTGAAGTGCGCGCCGTCCGGCGCCTCCACGACGCCGTCGACCATCATGCGATTGAGGATGATCGCCTGGTTCGGCACGGCCTTCACCAATTCCTCGGTCTCGACCAGCCGATCCACCGACAGGAACCGCCGCTCGGCGGCCAGGCAGTACAGATCGTCCATGTACGGGTCGACGCCGGTGTAGGCGGCGTTGCCGTGCTTGTCGCCGATGTCGAGGTGGACGAACGCGGCGTCCAGGTCGAGTGCCGGCATCGCGACCAGGGTTTCGACGCGGCCGTCGGCATCCGGATACGGGGACTGCACCGTGCGCAGTTCACCCTCCCAGAAACTCAGCACGTCCGAGCCCAGACCGGCGCGGGTGGGCAGGAACGGCAGCCGGGCAGCGGCCGCCTGCAGGCCGGATTTGACCATGCCCTCGTCCATTTCGCGGGAGATCAGCTCACCGCCGGTGCGCGCCTTGGCGAACCAGGGATCGTAGAAGGGCGCCGAATCGAGGGAGACGAATCCGTAGTAGGCCTTGCGCACCTTGCCCGCCGAACACAGCAGGCCCAGATCCGGCCCGCCGTAGGTCACGACGGTCAGATCGGTGACGTCCGAGCGCAGCAGCGCCCGCACGAACGCCATCGGCTTGCGCCGCGAACCCCAGCCGCCGAGGCCGATGGTCATCCCGCTGCGCAGCTGCGAAACCGCGTCCTCCAACGACATCCGCTTGTCGCGCATGCTCACCGTGCCTCCTTTTTGGCAGCCAGATCCTCGTCGAACCGCGCCCGGATCTCATCGGCCACACCGGCGAGATTCAGCTCGAAGGTGAAGCCCTGTTCGAAGCGGTAGCTGCGGTGCACGTCTTGCAGGTCGATGCCGTTGAGCGCGCGCTTGGCGGCCCGGATGACCCGCCCGTCCTTGGCGGCGATGTTCTTCGCGACTTCCAGTGCGGCGGAATCGAGTTCGGCGCGCGGCACCACCTTGTGCACCGAGCCGAAGTGGTGCAGCTGCTGCGCGGTGACGGTGGAGGCGGTGTAGAACAGCGTGCGCATCATGTGCTGGGGGACCAGCCGGGCCAGGTGGGTGGCCGCACCCAGGGCGCCGCGCTCGACCTCGGGCAGCCCGAAGGTGGCGTCGTCCGAGGCGACGATGACGTCGGCATTGCCCACCAGGCCGATACCGCCGCCGAGGCAGAAGCCGTTCACCGCCGCGATCACCGGCACCGGGCAGTCGTAGACCGCGCCGAAGGCGTCGTAGCAGCCGTGATTGGCGTCGATGAGTGTCTGATGGCCCGGGTTGCGCTGGATCTCCTTGATGTCGACCCCGGCGTTGAAGCCGCGGCCCTCGGCGCGCAGCACGACGACCTTGGTTTCCGGGTCGCGCCCGGCCTCGCGAATCGCATCGGCCACGCCGAACCAGCCCGCGGTGGGCAGTGCGTTGACCGGCGGATAGTCGATCGTGACGACCTCGATACCCGAGGTCTCGGTGTGACGGTTGATCCCCATCGCATGTCCATTCGTTGGCAAAACAAGCAAGTGCTTGGTAGGTTAGCACGGTGGCAATCGAAGTGGACCTGTCCGGATCGGTAGTTCTCGTGACGGGCGGGGTCAGGGGCGTAGGCGCCGGCATCAGCCGGGTGTACCTGGACGCCGGCGCGACGGTCGTGGTGTGTGCGCGCCGCCCCGGCGAGGCGGCGATCGAGAGTTCCGGGCGCACCGCCGAATTTCTGCCGTGCGATGTGCGCGACGGCGAGGCGGTGACCGGGCTGATCGAGACGATCGTGCAGCGGCACGGCCGGCTCGACCATGTGGTGAACAATGCCGGTGGGGCGCCGTTCGCTCCCGCCGCCACCGCCTCCCGCAACTTCCACGCCAAGATCGTGGAGCTGAATCTGCTGGCCCCGCTGCTGGTTTCGCAGGCGGCCAATGCCGTGATGCAGCAGCAGCCCGAGGGCGGTTCGATCGTGATGGTCTCGAGTGTGAGCGGCCACCGGCCCTCGCCCGGCACCGCCGCCTACGGTGCGGCCAAGGCCGGCCTGGACAGTCTGGTGTCCTCGCTGGCGATCGAGTGGGCGCCGAAGGTGCGGGTCAATTCGGTGATCGTCGGAATGGTCGGCACCGAATCCAGTCATCTGCACTACGGCGACGACGCCGGGATCGCCGCCGTCGAGGCGACCGTGCCGCTGGGCCGGCTGGCGACCCCCGAGGACATCGGCCGGGTCGCGGTCTTCCTGTCCTCGCCGCTGGCCGGCTACGTCAACGGCGGATCGCTCATCGTGCACGGCGGCGGGGAACGTCCCGCCTTCCTGGACGCGGCGACCGTCAACGACGCCGAGCCGGCCGCGCGCTAGCCGTTGTCGCGCGCGAGCACCGATCACAGCGAAAACCCTTACCGCACCGAGGAAATGAGAGCAGCAGATATGACCGACAACTCCGAGCTGATCTGTGCAGGACGCACCGTGATCGTCACCGGCGCCGGCCGCGGTATCGGCCGGGCCCACGCCTTGGCCTTCGCCGCGGCGGGCGCCAACGTGGTGGTCAACGATCTGGGTGCGGAACTGGACGGCGCGCCCAGCGTCGATTCGCCCGCCGCCCAGGTGGTGGAGGAGATCGTGCAGGCCGGAGGCCGGGCCGTCGTCAACGGTGACGACGTCGCGGACTGGGCCGGTGCGAAGCGGCTGATCGGCCAGGCCGTGGAGACCTTCGGCGGACTGGACGTGGTGGTGAACAACGCCGGTATCGTGCGTGACCGGATGCTGGTCAACCTGGCCGAGGACGAGTGGGATGCCGTGATCCGCGTCCACCTCAAGGGCCACTTCGCCACCATGCGGCATGCCATCGAGTACTGGCGTGCGGAATCCAAGGCCGGTCGCGCCCGCGACGCCCGCATCATCAACACCAGCTCCGGTGCCGGTCTGCAGGGCAGTGTCGGCCAGGGCAACTACGCCGCGGCCAAGGCCGGTATCGCGGCTCTGACCATCACCGCCGCAGCGGAATTCGGGCGCTACGGGGTCACCGTCAACGCCATCGCCCCCTCCGCGCGCACCCGCATGACCGAAACCGTCTTCGCCGATATGATGGCCCGCCCCGACGACGGCTTCGACGCGATGGCGCCGGAAAACGTCTCGCCGCTGGTGGTGTGGCTGGGCAGCCCGGATTCGGCGGGTGTCACCGGCCGCATGTTCGAGGTCGAAGGCGGGAAGGTGGCGCTGGCCGACGGCTGGCGCCACGGTGTCGCCGAGGACCGCGGAGCGCGCTGGCAGCCGTCCGAATTGGGACCGGTGGTACGCGAGTTGATCGCCAAGGCAACCGATCCCGAGCCGGTCTACGGAGCCTGAGCACCGCAACCCTCACGGCAACGATCCGCGCCGGTGAGATCGCGCCCCGCCGCCCCTTCCCGCGGCCGCGATCCGCCGGCGCTGCTGTATCCAATACCCTTGTGTCAGTAGGGATCACGTCGGGTTTTCGACTTCCCGGCAGCGAGTGCGCGCGGTCACCGCGGTGGCCGGTTTCAATCCCCATGGCCCCCGGGGTGATCGGGCTCACATGATCTCGCTGCGCGAGCAAACTGTCGGCAGTTAAGATGAGCCGCATTCGTTCGGTCCCGGAGAGGTTGTAGCGACCGGGGAGAAATCTGCGCTGAGAAGTTGAGGGAAGGCAAGCGCATGACCATGGGTCGCATAGCGCGCGTTGTTGCGGTAGCCGGATTGATCGGCAGTTGTGGAGTCCTCGGCCCCCTGGTGGCCAACGCACAACCAGCGGGCCCCATGCCCTCCGGACCCGTCGGCGCCCCCTTGCCGGGCACGCAATCCCGTCAGCAGAACCCCGCGGTTTCCCGGCCGAACACCGGGGGCGCTGGTGCGGCCGGGCAGCAGGGACCAACCGCGCCGGAACCGGGGGCAGCGGGATCTCCGACCGACGACGACCGGTACGACGGCAACCTGGCCATCCCCGGACGTGCCACCAGCTCCTCGACGCAGGCGCCGGCGCAGGTGTCCGGACCCGCCGGGCCGCCGATCACGCCGACGCCGGTCGTCGGCGAGGGATTTGCCGGATTGGCGAGCATTCTCGGGTCCGGTTCGGCGGCGGTGGGATCGGCGGCCGCCGGTTCGGCGGCGTCCGGCTCGGCACTGACCGGCTCCGCGCTCGGTGGGACCGGTTCGGCCGCAACGGGTTCGGTCGCAGGTGCGACCGGGTCGGCGTTGGCCGGGGCCGGTTCCGCGGCTGCGGGCACCGGATCCGCTGCCGCCGCAACGGGTTCCGCCGCTACCGGCTCGGCGCTGGCCACCACCGGATCCGCGGCGGCGGGCGTCGGCTCGCTGCTCGCCGGTATTCTCGGAACGGGTTCGGCGGCAACGGGTTCCGCGCTGGCCGGGCTGGCCGGTACGGGGTCCGTCGCGACGGGTTCCGCCTTGGCCACGCTGCTCGGCACCGGTTCCGCGGTCACCGGATCCGCCGCCGTCGGCTCCGCGGCCGCGATGTCGCCGCTGCTGCTTCTGCTTCTGCTGCAACCGGTTCCGCCGCCCGCGGCCCCGGCCGCGCCGCCGTTGGCCATTCCGCTGGTACCTCCGGTTCCCGCGGTTCCGGGTGCTCCGGTTGTCGCCGCCGTGCCCGCCGCGGTCCCACCGGCCGCGCCACCCGCGCCG
>NZ_BDBL01000001.1 GCF_001612965.1 Nocardia kruczakiae NBRC 101016 | reverse complement strand
GCCGGCGCCGGGGCGGCCGCGGCGATGGGCTCGGCGGCAGCGGTGGGCTGGGTCTTCTCGGCGGCGGCGATCAACGTGGACGCCAGCGCGACCGGCTTCACATCGTCGCTCTCGTGCCCACCGGCGGAGGTGATGGCGGCGAAGGCGGCAAGGGCCAGGGTGGCTGATCCGGCGGTACGCGCGACCGCCTTGGCTCTACTGCTTGTCGTGGTCTTCGACATTCGATGTTCTTCCCTACTGTGTGTCGGCCTCGGTGGCCTGCGGCAGGCAGCACTGGACCAGGGCGGGCCCGGTGGGACTCACCTCGCGTACTGCATGCTTTTTTCGGATGACGATCCGGCTACTGACTCAGACTCGACGTCTGACAACCAACGAGGTCACAGGATGATTGCGGTAGGTGAACGTAAACTGAACTCAAGATGAACAGACGGTGCCGCTACCCGCATTTCGCATCGATTGCCACTCGCTATATAGCGCTGACCTGGGAATCTCCCAGTCTCGAGGCAGTGCTGCGCATCACAGAAAAATAACGCGTGTCGTTGCAAACGAGGGTGTTTTGTCCGCTTTTCCGGCCGTTCGGCAACTGTTCGGTAACGATCGATAACGCTCGGTAACCCCCGCCGAGATGCGCTCGATGAACAAGGTTTGCGGACCGATCGGATTCGCCGGCCAGGCACGCCGCGCGCGGCGACACGGTGAACGGCCGGCAGATCGGCCGCGGGGACCCCGAAACGCGCTCACCCGGCCGCAGGTGCGCGGCCGGGTGAGCGCGGGGTCGAAATCTGCTGTTGTGCGCCTGACGGGATCAGTGCGTGGGCAGACCCGATCCGCTGAGGAATCCGAGCAGATCGTGGCGCGTGATGACGCCGATCGGCTTACCGTCCTCGACGACCATCAGCGCGTCGGTGGATTCCAGCTCCTTCGTCGCCGCCGACACCGGCTCGCCGGACCCGATCAGAGGGAACGACGGGCTCATATGCTTCGACACCGGATCGGTCAGATGCGCCCGGCCCTCGAACACCGCCGACAGCAGATCGCGCTCGGTGACGCTGCCGGCCACCTCGCCTGCCATCACCGGCGGTTCCGCGCCGACCACCGGCATCTGGGATACGCCGTATTCGCGCAGGATCTCGATGGCGTCGCGCAGCGTCTCCTGCGGGTGGGTGTGCACCAGATCCGGCAGCGCGCCGGACTTGCCGCGCAGGACGTCGCCGACCGTCGGCTCGGCGGTGCTGCCGTCGAGGCGGCTCTGCAGGAAGCCGTAGGAGCTCATCCAGTTGTCGTTGAAGATCTTCGACAGATAACCGCGGCCGCCGTCGGGCAGCAGCACCACCACGACCGCCTCCGGATCGCGCTCGGCCACGCGTAGCGCGGCGACCACCGCCATGCCGCAGGAGCCACCGACCAGCAGCCCCTCCTCGCGGGCGAGGCGGCGGGTCATCTCGAAGCTGTCGGCGTCGGAGACGGCGATGATCTCGTCCGGGATCGCGGGGTCGTAGGCCGAGGGCCAGAAGTCCTCGCCGACACCCTCGACCAGATACGGCCGGCCGGTGCCACCGGAATAGACCGACCCCTCCGGATCGGCGCCGACGACCTTGACCTTGCCGCCGGACACCTCCTTCAGATACCGGCCCGCGCCCGTGATGGTGCCGCCGGTGCCCACGCCGGCCACGAAATGAGTGACCTTGCCCTCGGTGTCGCGCCAGATCTCGGGACCGGTGGTCTCGTAGTGGCTGGCCGGACCGCCCGGGTTGGAGTACTGGTCGGGCTTCCACGCGCCCGGAATCTCACGGGTGAGCCGGTCCGAGACGCTGTAGTAGCTGTCCGGATGCTCCGGCGGCACCGCGGTCGGGCAGACGACCACCTCGGCGCCGTAGGCGCGCAACACGTTGCGCTTGTCCTCGCTGACCTTGTCCGGGCAGACGAAGACGCATTTGTAACCGCGCTGCTGGGCGACCAGGGCCAGACCCACTCCGGTGTTTCCGGAGGTCGGTTCCACGATGGTTCCGCCCGGCTTCAGCAATCCCTGCTCCTCGGCGGCGTCGATCATCCTGACCGCGATGCGGTCCTTCGAGCTGCCACCGGGGTTGAGATATTCGATCTTCGCGGCCACCACCCCGGAGTTCGGGCCCACCACAGAGTTCAACCGAACGAGCGGGGTATTTCCGATCAGGTCGACGACGTGGTTCGCGATACGCATAGCTACATCGTCGCAGAACCGCGCGGACGACTTGCGTTTGGTACGGCGAGCGCTGCGTTTGATCCGGCGAGGACATGGCCGTGCGGTTACTATGCCGAACGTGAGGATGCCGAAGACAGCTCGCGCCGCCGCAGCGGTGGCCGCGACCGTCGGGGCCGTGACCGCCATCGCGTCCGCCTCGGCCAGCGCACAGACCGTCGAATTCCCCCAAACGCCGAGTGTGTTCTACGGCGGACTGTGCGGGGGCAATATCCGGACCTGGGTGGATACCAGTCCCGACTGGCCGGGCCGGGCGGTGTTCAACGTCCAGGCCCTGGCGATTCAGGGTGTGGGCCCGGGACAGTATCCGCTGGCCCCGCTGTGCAACGTCGACACCACCGTCGCGTGGCGCAACACCAATACCGGTGCCGCCGGCGAGTACCGCCTGAACGTCGTCTCCGGGATCTACGGCAGCATCCTGTACGCGGAGTTCCAGAACACCGGGCCGGGTCATATCGAGGTCACGGTCACCACGAACAACCTCAACATTCCCGCGCACGGCGCATTCGACGTTTCCTGACGCGCGCCGCCTCGTCCCTGGTCGGCGCGTCGCAGGCACCGCATAATCGGTAGGGCCGGACCGGACGCGCCCCCTCGTGGCCGCACCGGATTCACACCGCCGCGGGCACCGGGGCCCGCCGCGGGAGTCCGGTCGGTGGCAGCGTCGGAGTGAGACGGGAGGTTGGCGCGTGGCTTCCAGGACGTGGCGGACGGTCGCGGCGAGCGCGGCCGCCGCGGTGGCGGTCGGCTCCGGGGCGGGCACCGCGGGCTGGGCGACCTATCGCCTGCTGATGTCGCAAGCGCGCGCGGCGCGCACCGTGATCGGCCGCGACACCTCCAAGCCGCCGGAGGCCGACGGCGTGTACACCCGCGACTGCGCCGCTCCGGAACCGTGGCGCGCGGGCGTGCCGTTCGACCTCCATCTGATGATCTTCGGCGATTCGACGGCCGCCGGAGTGGGCTGCGCCGATGCCGAGCAGGTGCCCGGCGTCCTGGTGGCCCGCGGACTGGCCGATGCCACCGGCCGGCGAATTCGCTTGAGTACCAAGGCGATATCGGGCGCCACGTCGAAGGGCCTGGCCGGTCAGGTCGACGCCATGTTCATCGCGGGCCCGCCGCCGGACGCCGCGGTGATCCTGGTCGGCGCCAACGATGTCACCAAGAAACATTCGATCTGGCGTTCGGCGCAGCGGCTGCGGGACGCGGTCGGGCGCCTGCACGAGGCGGGCGCGGTCGTGGTGGTCGGCACCTGCCCGGATCTCGGCACCGTGGCCGCGATCCCGCAACCGCTGAGCACGGTCGTGCACCGCTGGAGCTCGCGGCTGGCCCGGGCCCAGGTCGGTGCGGTCCGTTCGGGCGGCGGCACGCCCGTGGCGATGGGCGATCTGCTCGGTCACGACTTCCGCAGCACCCCGGAGGTGCTCTTCTCCGCCGACGGGTTCCATCCGTCGCCCGCCGGATACGCGTTGGCGGCTCGGCACCTGCTCCCGGCGCTGCTGCGTGAGCTCGATGAACGGGATCCATCCCGACCGGGTGTTCCGAGCCACACCGCGGCGACGTAGATTCGGGGTTGAATTGTCGTACCCCTGTACCGAAACGGTCGGCTGACCGATTCGGCGACCCCGATATAAGGAGTCCTCATGCCAGAGGCCGTCATCGTTTCGTTCGCCCGCTCCCCCATCGGCCGCGCAGGCAAGGGTTCGCTGGTGACCATGCGTCCCGACGACCTCGCCACCCAGATGGTCCGCGCCGCCCTGGACAAGGTTCCGGCGCTGAACCCCGCCGACATCGACGATCTGATGCTCGGCTGCGGACAGCCCGGCGGCGAGGCCGGATTCAATATGGCCAAGGTGGTCGCCACCCAGCTCGGCTACGACTTCCTGCCCGGCGTGACCCTGAACCGGTACTGCTCGTCGTCGCTGCAGACCACCCGGATGGCGCTGCACGCCATCAAGGCCGGTGAGGGCGATGTGTTCATCTCCGCCGGTGTCGAGACCGTGTCGCGGTTCCCGAAGGGCACCTCCGACGGCTGGCCGGACACCCACAACGAGAAGTTCGGCGAGGCCGAGGCCCGCACCGCCAAGCGCGCCGAGGGCGGCTCCGACGGCTGGGCCGACCCGCGCGAGGGCGGCGACCTGCCCGACATCTACATCGCGATGGGCCAGACCGCCGAGAACGTGGCGCAGTTCACCGGTATTTCGCGCGAGGACCAGGACCACTGGGGCGTGCGGTCGCAGAACCGTGCCGAGGAGGCCATCAAGGCCGGCTTCTTCGAGCGTGAGATCACGCCGGTGACGCTGCCCGACGGCACCGTCGTCTCCACCGACGACGGCCCGCGCCCCGGCACCACCTACGAGAAGATCTCGCAGCTCAAGCCGGTCTTCCGCCCGGACGGCACCATCACCGCCGGTAACGCGTGCCCTCTGAACGACGGCGCCGCCGCACTGGTCATCATGAGCGACACCAAGGCCAAGGAGCTGGGCCTGACCCCGCTGGCGCGCATCGTGTCCACCGGCGTGTCCGGTCTGTCGCCGGAGATCATGGGCCTGGGCCCGATCGAGGCCGTGCGCAAGGCACTGAAGATCGCCGGCAAGACCATCGACGACATCGACCTCTACGAGATCAACGAGGCCTTCGCCGTGCAGGTGCTGGGCTCGGCTCGTGAGCTGAAGATGGATCTGGACAAGCTGAACGTCTCCGGCGGTGCCATCGCCCTCGGCCACCCGTTCGGCATGACCGGCGCCCGCATCACCGCCACCCTGATCAACAACCTGCAGACCCACGACAAGCACTTCGGTCTGGAAACCATGTGTGTCGGCGGTGGCCAGGGCATGGCCATGGTCATCGAGCGCCTGAGCTAGGAGTACCGCTGTCGGCCGGTTCCGCACCGAAAGGTGGGGAGCCGGCCGATTGTCGTTGCGGGGCCATCGAGTCGGTGGGCCTTACCCGAGAGGTAATCGACTCGGCTACGTCAGCGCGGAAGTATCAATGGCGTCAACACAACTCGGTTCGAGGAGTTCGAGATGCCTGCCTACGCCGTTGCCCACCTGCACGATGTGGATGTCAATGCCGAGATCGTCGAGTATCTGCGCCGGATCGACGGCACGCTGGCACGGTTTGGCGGCAAGTTCATCGTCCACGGCGGCCGGCAACTGGTCGCCGAGGGACCCGCGAGCGCCGTCGCGATCGTCATCGAATTCCCCGATTACGAAGCGGCACAGGCCTGGTACGCCTCGCCGGAGTATCTGGAGATCCTGCCGCTGCGCCTGAACAATGCGGCCGGAGTCGCGATTCTGGCCGATCACTGCGGCAACGACCACGTCGCCACCGATGTGCTCCCGTGATTACCACAGACCGACGAAACGGTATCTCCAGGTATGGCGGGACACCGAAACCCATTACGAGCGAAGACAGCGCGGTCGAGGGCGAGTCTCAGCCGGCAGTCTCGGCGCTCAGCCGACCATAGGGCACGAGGTGGTGCGGGTCTATCCGGCTCTGCCACCCCCACTCCGTCGGCTCCAAGGCGCGCCCACCGGCCAGCGGGTCTTTCGGCCACGGCTCCCGTAGGTGAATTTGGATGTCGTCCTGAAGAATTCGAACCAACTCCATCGCGAATCCCTCAGCTGTCGTACTGCCCGGCTCGGTCGGGTCGAGCGCGGCAGTAGTGCCGACCTGCGGCACGGCGATACTCACCCAGGCACCAGGTGCGGCACGCCCAGTCTGCTCGTCAAACCGCTGCCAGTCCTCGGTGTATTCGGTGGTGACCCGCGCCTCGAACCCCAGCGAGCCTTCGATATCAGCGGCCAGTAACCGAGCCCCGCGAACCGCTTCGTCAACGTCCACAATCCCATCCTGCCATCCGGGTCAGGGAACCGAACACTTGTTGAGTGGCGTGACGTAGACAGTTCCGTCGGGTGCGGTATGGAGTGCGTCTACATGGAGGATGTCACCGCTGAACCAGAGGTACTTACCACTGGCATAGCGCGGCTGTCCGAAGTGGAGCATGTCGTCCTTGTCGGCACTTTGTATCCTGGTGATCGGCGAACCGTTGACGAATAGTTGCCATTCGTACTTTCCGGGCCGGTGTTCGAGGTCATCGATGAACCACCACCACGTGTAGTAGCCGATGGGATCGCCCTCGTAAGGCCTGATTTCGGATTTGATCGACCCGTACTGTGTACCAACTTCGTAATTCGTGCACGGTGGTGGTCCAGCTACAGCTGTTGCCGTATAGACGGCCTGGCCTACTACGCAAAGGAATACGATGATGCTTGTAACAAGTAGGCGGAGCATACTTGATGGGTACCAACGAAAAGAACGCATGATCCCCCCCTGGATCGTAAAGCCGGCAAGGCAATCGCTGTATCGCGTGCCAACCGTATCCGCTCGAGTTGCCGTCCGAGCGCGGGTTTCATGCACCCGGTGGGCTATTCGCGCCTACCATTCACGAAACCAACAGGAGAATAGCGTGATTCATCGTGGGGTGCAATGGATTTAAGCTGTCGGAGTCCCGATCGACCGCCCTCAGCGATCGTCGGGGACGCTGTGGCGCAGTTCCGGAAAAGCTCTCGCGATGACGAAGCCCGATTGTCCGAACGAACTGGATCGGAGGGCCACAACAGCGGATCGCTGTAAGAGACGGTCGAACGCGCCGGCGAACAGAACGATCACGAAAGCGGTTCACTACCCGCCGCATACCGCGGACCGGCGCGGAGTGCCGTTGCAGCCGAGATATTCGGCAATTCTCATGCTCACGTGTGCGGTCACCCGCCATTGACCGGCCTCCAGGGATCCGATGCATGCCTATGTCCTTGGGACCTGCTGAATCGACGTGTGGCACGGAGGGAAATGGCAAGGGCAAGAACTGGCGGACGAGTTACGGTGAAAAGGTCGTCGGTGTAGACGAATTGGTGGTCCGGGCTCAGTGCGAGCCCTTCCGAACGCGGGACCAGTGACCACTTCGGTCTGGAAACCATGTGTGTCGGCGGTGGCCAGGGCATGGCCATGGTCATCGAGCGCCTGAGCTAGGAGTACCGCTGTCGGCCGGTTCCGCACCGAAAGGTGGGGAGCCGACCACTGCGGCAACGACCACGTCGCCACCGTGCTCCCGGCCGAACTGCTCGCATGAGCACCTCCCGATACGCGAACGGGTGGCTGCCAGACGGCAGCCACCCGTTCATCGTCCGGTCGGGAGCAGGTCCCGCCAGGATCAATCGTTCTGCAGATAACTCAGCAGGCGCAGGATCTCCAGGTACAGCCAGACCAGGGTGACGGTCAGGCCCAGGGCGACGCCCCAGGCGGCCTTCTCCGGCGCGCCGGCGCGGATCAGCTGGTCGGCGGCGTCGAAGTCGAGCAGGAAGCTGAAGGCCGCGATCGCGATGCAGACCAGGCTGAAGATGATCGCCACGGTGCCGCCGTCGCGCAGGCCGAAGCCGCCGGGGGTGAAGAAGGCGGCGATCAGGTTGCCCAGCATCAGCACGATCACGCCGATCATGGCGCCGACCAGCATGCGGGTGAAGCGCGGGGTGACCCGGATGGCTCCGGTCTTGTAGACCACGAGCATGCCGAAGAACACGCCGAAGGTGCCCAGGACGGCCTGGGCGATCAGACCGCCACCGCCGACGCCACCGAATTCCACATTGGTGAACATGAACGACAGCGCGCCGAGGAAGAGGCCTTCGGCGGCCGCGTAGCTCAGCACGATGGCCTTGTTGTCCTGCTTGCGGCCGAAGGTGGCGACCATGACCAGCACGAAGCCGACCAGACCGCCGACGATCACGAACAGCGGGGCCAGCGCGTGGTTGGCCGCGGTGGCACCGTAGGCGATGATCGCGGCGAGGGTGACCACGCCGAGGGTGATGCCGGTCTTGGTGACGACATCGTCGATCGTCATCGGCCGGGTGGCCGGCGCCTGCTGATACGGCTGCTGGACACCGTACGGGCTCTGCTGTCCGTACTGCGCGAACTGCCCGGCGCCCGCTGCCGCCGAACCGAATCCCGCGTATCCACCGCCCTGTTGTTGCGGCAAATTTTTGAAGATCGGGTTACTTGTGGTGCGCAAGGTCCCGTGCCTTTCCGAAGTAGCGGTCCACGTCCGTCGTGTCCGTTCTGAGTATCCAACGATCCGCTCCGGGAGCAAGTTCCCGAACCGGACATCAAATCGGACATATCAGACTGTACTGCCCGTAATCTACTCTCGCCGGGCGGTGTGCAGGCCACACACGGACCGAGTCACGGTGAATTTGCGATTACGGCCCACCACGTCGGTCGTGCCGACCAAGCGGTCCATGACGCCGCGATAGTTGAGATGGCTGTTGTATACGGTCCACAGTTCCCCGCCCGGGCGCAGTACCCGTCCGGTCTCGGCGAACATCTTGATCGCCGAGCCGGTGTGCACGGCGGCGCCGACGTGGAAAGGGGGGTTGCACAGCACCAGGTCGGTGCTGTGGTCGCCCACCGCCGCCATCGCGTCGTCGCGGACCACGGTGACCCGGTCGCCGACCCCGTTCGCGGCGGCGGTGGCGCGGGCCGAGGCGACCGCCGCGGCGGACTGGTCGGTCCCGACCACGGTGATGTGCGGACGCGCCTTGGCCAGGGCGGTGGCGAGTATGCCGGTACCGCAACCGAGATCGATCGCCTCGCGCGCGTCGGGCTTCATCCGATCGAGGTGTTCGAGCAGGAAGCGGGTGCCGATGTCGAGCCGCGCCCCGGAGAAGGCCGCTCCGTGCGCGACCACCTGCAGCGCGATGTCGTCCAGTTGCTCGCGCAGCGGAAACTGCGGTGGCCCCGGCATTTTCGGCCCTGTCGCGGTGATCGTCCGCGACTTCTGCCGGCCCCGGCTGGCCTGGACACCGGAGAAGTATTCCGCCAATACGTCGTTCATCGCCGGTGTCAGATACTTGTCGCGGCCGCCCGCGATCACGGTGACCTGCGGATCGGCGTAACGGGCGACGGCCTCGGCGATTTCGGCGAGTCCGGACAGCATGCGGGGTAATCGCAACAGGACGACGGTGGCCCCGTCGAGCAGAGCCGGACCCAGATCGTGCGCGGTATAGCGATCGGCCAGATCGATGACGCGGGCATTGTTGGCCAGCGCCTGCTCACCGGTCAGCAGATCCTGATGGACCCGGATACCACGCAGGTCGTGGGCGGCGGCCGCGCCGAGAGTCAGTGCGCCGTAACAGTCGTCGATCACCGCGACCCGGCCCGGGCCGGCCGCGGCGAGCAGTTCCGCGGCGGTATCGAGGATCAGGCGATCGGCGGCATCGACGGCGTAGAGGTTCACTGCTTCCACATCCGGATAGCGCCGCAATCGGCTCAGTATGTCGTCGACCTCCAGCATTCCTCTAGTGTGCTAGACCGTTGCCGTGTCGTCACCACGGCCCCTGGCGCCCGACGGCATACCATCGGCCCCATGCGTAACAGGCTGGCATTGACGGTGGTCGCCGGGCTCGTACTGCTGGCGGGTTGCTCGGACGGCGGCTCGAATCCGGCAAGCCGAACGCCGATGCCGCCCGCGACCGGCGCCGTTACGGCGACACCCGAGCCGAGCCAGGCGCCGCCCTCGGGAACCTCACCACAGCAGGCCACCCCGGCCCCCGATACCCGGCTCACCGTGACCGATGTGCGCATCGGCCACCACGACGGTTTCGACCGGGTGGTGTACGAGTTCGGCGGCACCGGCGGGGCGCCCGGATGGACTGTGCGCTACACCGACCGCGCGGTGCAGAACGGCAGCGGCCGGCAACTGCAGATCGCCGGCGCCTCCATTCTCGAGGTCCAGATCCTGGCCACCGCCTACCCGTGGGACAGCGGGGTGACGCCCTACAGCGGCCCGGACCCGGTCACCGATCCGAGCGCGCCGAATATCGCCGGGGTCTACGGCGCCCAGGACTACGAGGGCACGACGCAATCGTTCATCGGCGTGAACGCGGACCGGCCGCCGTTCTCGGTGACCGCGCTCGACCGGCCCGTACGGCTGGTGATCGACATCGCCACCGGGTGATCGTCGCCACCCATACCGCCCGGGGGTAAGTGAACGATGCGTAGACTGGGGGCCGTGCTCGCAGTGGGTCGCCTCCGTCGCGCGCCCGGATTCGTCCGGGTGCTCGGTGTGCTGACCCTGCTGATCGGCGTCGCCGTGATGCATGCGGTGGTCTTCTCCACCGGGCACGCGATGGGTGCCGTCGCCGAGCCCGCCGCATCGTCTCCGGCCGCCGCTGCGCCGGTGATGGCGGGCCGGTCGGTATCACCCTCGAGCGACTCGCGCCGAGCGCCGATCATGCTTGCCGCACAAGGGATTTCGAAGACCGCTCCCGACGACCACGCGGTGCCGGCCACCGCGCACGTCGAAGCGGCCGCGTCGACCGTCCGGAACGAGCAAGCCCCGGTCGCCGACCGGGACTCGGCCGCGCCCATGCGCGCGCCCGCGGTAGCCCGCGGCTCCGACTGCGACGGCTGCACCACCCACGCCGGTATGCACGCCTGTGTCTTCGTGCTGGTGACCCTGGCACTGGCCCTCGGGCTGGCGGTGATCGCCTGGCTCGGCGCCGATCGGATTCTCGGCGCCGGGCACCTCGCGCGCGCCCGGCTGCGCCGGCGCACCCGGCCACCGCCGTGGACCGTGCTCTCCCTGGCCGAATTGGCGATTCTGCGGATCTGACCGGCCCGCCGGATCGGCGTGCGAACGCGCGCGGATACCGGCCCGGCAGGTCATCGCCCTTCGCAATTCCCCAGGAGCACACTTATGTTCACTTCTCGTATCCGCATGCTGTCGACCGCCGCCCTCGCCGCTGCCGCCCTGATCGTCGCCGGTTGCGGCAGCGACGACTCCGCCAGTTCGAACACCTCCGCACCCGCCTCGTCGTCGCATTCGCCGATGGCCGATATGCCCGGGATGAATCACTCCGGCGCACCGACCACCGCGGCCCGCACCGATGACAACAACGCCGACGTCAGCTTCCTGACCATGATGTATCCGCATCACGCGCAGGCGGTGGAGATGGCGAAGCTGGTACCCGGCCGATCGCAGAATCAGGAATTGATCACCCTCGCCGCGAATGTGGAGAAGGCGCAGGCCCCGGAGATGGAGCAGTTCGCCGCGCTGCTGCACAGTTTCGGCAAGCCCGCGCCGCAGGCGACCATGAACCATCCGATGGACGGCGTGATGACGCCGGAGCAGATGACGCAGCTGCGCGACGCGTCCGGCGCCGACTTCGACCGGATGTGGCTGCAGATGATGATCGCGCACCATCAGGGCGCGGTCGATATGGCGAATACCGAGATCGCCGACGGCACGAACGCCGACGTGAAGGCGCTGGCGCACAACATTCTCACCGCGCAGCAGGCAGAGATTCAGCAGATGCGCGGGATGCTCGGGCAGAACTGATCGCCCGCGGTCGCACCGTCGCATCACGCTCGCACGGTGTCGACCGCGGCTCGCGGACGAGCCCGGGAACCACACGCATGCGGGTGTGCCGGAATATCCGGCACGCCCGCGCGGGTGGGGTCGGTCAGCTCCCGATGACGGCGTTCATGATGGTGCCCGCACTGGTCGCGACACCACCGCCGATCATCGCGCCGGCCACCATCTTCGGCGACTCCAGCCCGCCGCCGCTCCACTTCTCCCAGGCGAAGCGGCCGCCGCCGTAGGTGATGGCGGTGACACCGGACAGCAGGACGAACCAGGTGAAGTAGCGGACCAGCTTCAGCAGTTTGTCCGCGGCCGGCGGAGTTTCCGGCGTGGGGTTGCCGACCTGAGCCAGCACGGTGGTGTACATATCGTGTACGGCGAGAACCATGCTCACGTTCGTTGTCCTCTCGGATGCTGAGGTGATGCCGGTACTGAGGTGATGCCGGTTGGAGCGCAGAGCATGCAGTGACAACTCGTCAAACAGAACCAATTGAACCGCACCGGCGCCTCGCCCGCAGCCGGACACACCGCATTCGCGAAAGCGGCCACTACCTGCGGTTCCAGGTCAACTGACCGGTCCGCCGACGATCATGCGCGCGACCGGCCGCTCTCGGCGATCGAAGCGTGCGGGGAGCGCACCGCACCGGCATCGGCACCGCCGCCGATGTCTCTCGGCGGCGCACCCCGGATTCGGCGTCCGGTGAGCAGCCGAAGGCTCAGCGCGGCCAGCCGGAGGTGCCCCGCCAGCGCGCGCCGGGTCACCGCCACCGACCACACCGTGCGTGTCCCCGGAGTCGTCGGCCGTCCGGCGAATCGGTCGGCGAGCCAGTCGACCATCACCGGGATGGCCAGGAATTCCAGCGGCAGATGTGCGCTGAGCCGATCGCGCAGATAGCCGATATCCGCTCCCGCCGCTTCGTAGCGCCGTACGAGAGCATCGACATCGTCGACGGCGATCACCTCGTCGTGGACCCCCTGCACGATCAGCATCGGCATACGCGGCGCCCGGCGACCGGGCAGGATGTCGGCGAGTACCGCACGCAATTCGGCGGTGTCCAGCAGGCCGGGCAATCCGCCCGCGGCGTAGCGCCCGACATCGCGGCGGGCGAGCCGCGCCAGCAGCGGAAAGGTCGCCGACACTTCGGCTTCGGCCAGCATCGCCAGATAGCGGGGCTGCAGGGTCGCCCGCAGTGCGGTATCCAGATCCGGATAGCCGCGGCGCAGCCCCGCGGTGAAGACCATGGCGAATCCGGCGAACACCGTGCCGTTCAGGCGCTCGAACGCCGCGCCGGGGTCGCCCACCGGCGAGCCGGCCACGGCGCCGACGATATTCAGTTCGGGCGCATGGGTTTCCGCGAGTTCGGCCGCCCAGGCGGTGGCCAGGCCGCCGCCGGAGTAGCCCCACAGCGCGATCGGAGTGTGCGAATTCAAGCCCAGCGGAACGAAATTCAGCGCCGCCCGGATGCCGTCCAGCGCGCGGTGTCCCGGCTCCCGCGCCACCCCGAATCTGCCTTCACTACCACCGTGGTCGGGCACCGACACCACCCAGCCCCGATCCAGCGCCGCCACGATCAACGGCAGTTCGAGTTGCGGGATCGCGCCGACCGCGCGGGCGCCGCGCCGCAGCGCGTAGGACGGAAAGCACTGCGGTGCAACGGCATCGATCGCGCAATGAAAGGAGACCAGCGGCCGCCCGGGCGCGCAGTCCCGGGGCAGCAGCACCGTGGTGACCGCCGCCTCGGCGGTACCGTTCAGATCGCTGGTGCGATAGAGCAGCTGCCAGGCCGAAATCCGCAGCGGGACAATACCGAAGGCCGCCAGCTCCACGACCCGGCTGCGCAGGATGGCGCCCGCCGGTTGCGCTTCGAAGCCTTCCGGCGCTCGATGGAAAGGATCGGCGTCCGGCCGCGGCGGCAGCGGCCGCCGGCCGCTCACAGTCCGCCCCCGCCACCGACGAGCCACGGGTTGAAGCTGCAGCTCAGCGTCGGATTCCGCTGCGGATCGAGCGCGTGCAGCGCGATCGAGAGCGCCCGCGGGGAATACATCATCGTCAGGTGGTCGGACAGGTCCTGCTCGCAGCCGTCCTGGAGGGTGATGTCGTTCACCGTGGCATCCGGCCCGGCCCGCAGGTACGCCAGCTCCACCGGATTCATCACCTCGTCGTAGCGCGAGGCAACAACCGTGTACGCCACGCCGGGCACCGTGTCGCCGGCGACGTTGAGCTGGTTCAGAAACGGCGAGCCGACGGCCTGCTGAATATTCGCCGGGCCGATCAGCGGACGGTAGAAGCCGAGGATATCGATACCCAGATTCGTGATGATCCGGCCCAGCGTGGCCATGCCCAGCAATGTCGTTCCGTGGTGGGTGCCGCCGAAACTGACCAGCTGTCCGACCTTTTCGGCGCCGCCGTCGAATTTCAGATATTGATCGGCTACCGGCGCCCCCTGGGAATGCGCGACAATGTCGACGCGATCGGAATGTGTGGTAGCGCGCACCCGGTCGACGAAGGCCGCCAGTTGCCGCGCCGAATCCTCGATCGGCCCGACCGCATAACGGCCGGGAAGTACCGCGCCGAGACCACCGCCGTCGAGAAGACCGGACCGTCCGTAATTGAAAGCGAAAACACAAAAGCCCGCACGAACGAGTTTCGGGGCCATATAGGCGAAACTGTCGTAGGCGTTGAGCCACGTGCCGTGCACCAGCACCACCGGCTTCGGATGGTCGGCGCTCGGCACACAATCCCAGCGGTTCGCACCCGGCGGTGCGGCATCCGGACGGGTGAGGCCGTAACCGAATGCGGCCAGGTAGGAGGTCATTTCGGGCCCTTCGCCCACCGCCTCGCTGGCGTGGCTGGCGACCCGGCCGCCGGAACCGGAACTGCTGCCGGTGTCCAGCACCGGCTGCGGCACAGCGCCGTCCACGGAATGCAGACCCGCGGCGATCAGTTCGGCGAGCTGTGTTTCCGGGGCGTCGGGCGGCGATGCGGTCGCCGTTCCGGAGCCGATGACGGCCACGCAGATCAGGGCGGCGAGCGCCGGGATTCGATGACGAAGCTTCATTGCAACCTTCCCTACCGGCACGCCGACAAACGTTTTCGGCGGCCGCATTCAGCGTCATCGGCGGGGGCGGGAAAGTCACTGCACTCGGATACACAGATCCAGTGGTGAGATTTGTCGCCGGAAACGAATTCCCGCCGCAGCGCCGCGACCTCTTGCCGCCGCCCATGTGGCCCGCGACAATCGGCGCATGCCGGTTGCCGTCAATTCCGCACCCCCGAGTCTCGCCGCGCGCATGCTCGACCGACTGCCGCAGTTCGCCGAACGCGTCCTGGCCTCCGGCCTGGGTCTGTCCGCATCGGCCGCCGATCTGCCCGCGGACCATTTCGCCGAGGTGCTTCCGGCCATCTACGGATGTGCGCACGCTTTCCTGCACTCCCTCGCGCAACAGCGGCAATTCACCCGTGCGGAGGTCGCCACCTTCGTGCAACCGGTGGTAGAGCGGCATGCGGAGGACCGGCTGCCGCTGCCGCTGCTGATGGAGGCCGTGCACCGTTCCGGCCAGCAGGTTCTACAGGAGGCGGTGGCGGTGAGTGGACCCGCGGATGGGGACCAGCTGATCGAGTTCGGTTCGCGCGCACTCGAATTGCTCATGCACATCAATCTGATCACGGTCGAGGGATACGCGGCGGTCGAGCACTCGATCTACCATCCGGAGCGGGAGGCCAGGCGCGCCCTGTGCGCCGCGCTGGTCGGCGGGCAGCCCGCCGAGGAGCAGGCCGCGCGCGCCGATACCGCCCTGGCCGAACGGTATTCGGTTCTCGCCGTCCAGGTGCGCGCCGATCCACAACCGGCCGCCGCCGCGAATCTGGTTGTCCGCCGCCGCATTCGGATCCTGCAGCGCGTTCTGGACCGGGTGGCGGGGCCGACCGCGCTGCACACCTTCGACGGCGAGACCGCGGTCGTTCTGCTTCCCGGCGTCCTCGGATGGCCGGAGAGCGCCGGCGCGGAGTTGGCCACCGGACTCGCCGAGCAGTTCGGCACCGATGTGGTCGTCGCCGAAACCCCGGGCACCGGGCGCGAATCCGTGCCCGAGGCAGCACGCCAGGCCGCGGAGGTGGCGCAGCTGGCACACATGTCCGGGCGGCCGACCGGGGTGTACCGGCTCGACGACCTGCTCCTGGAATACCAGCTCACGCGGCCCGGCGTGGCCCGCGACCGGCTGGCCGAGCGGATCGAACCGCTGCGCCAGGCACCACATCTCATGGAGACGCTCGACGCCCATCTGCGCCACGGCTCCGATCGCAAGGCGGCCGCCGCCGAAATTCACGTCCACCCCAACACGTTCAGTTATCGACTGCGCCGCATCGGCGAACTGACCGGCGCCGACCCGAGCGATCCGAACGGATCACGATTGCTGTCCGCGGCGCTGGTCGCCCATCGATTGCGTCCGGCGCCCGGCCGGCCGGCCACATCCTGAGCAGTGAGAAGGTAGTACGACGATGAACGCCCGCCCCCGCCACGACGTCCGGGTGCTCTCCCGCCAACTGGTCGGGCATTTCGCCGAACACGTGGCGCCGTGCTCCACGCTGCCCGGTGACGCCCTGCACGGCGACATCACCGCGGTGACGAGGGTCTGCCTGGAACTGACCGTCGACATCCTCGAGGGCCGCGAACCGGACGAGAAGGTCGGGCGCCTGCAGCGCGCGGCCGCGAACTGGGCACGCGAAGGTATCCCGATCGACACGGTGCACCACGCGGTGCACGAGGGCTTCCGGCTGGCCTTCGACCTGCTGCTCACCCAGACCGATCCGAAGCAGCGGCCCGAGAATCCGGCGCAGCTGCTGTTGCGCATTCTCGACACCATCACTCCCGCGGTCGCGCTCGCCTATGTGCGCGAACATCAGGCCGCGGTCACCGAACACCACACCGCGGTGCACACGCTGGTCTCGGCACTGCTGGCCGGGCACCCCACCTCGACCATGGCCCGCGCGAGCGGGATCGAGATCGAACCGGCGTATGTCGTGGTGGCGATGAGCATTCCGCCGCACCCCGACGAATCCCATCCGAACGTGGACGGGAAAGTGGTGGCGCGCCGCAAACTGCGCCGGTTGCAGACCGCCCTGGCCAACCGCAGTGGTGGACGGGTGCTGTCGTTGCTGAGCGTGGACGGCGGCACGATCCTCGTCCCGGAGGCGATGTTCGGCGAGCCCGAACTCGACGAGCTGATCGCCGAACTGTCCGAGGCGGCCCAGGTCGGGCTCACCGCCACCGCGCTCGCGACGCCCACCGAGCAGATCTCCGCGGCCGCCGACCGCGTGCACGAACTGCTCGACACGGTGCTGCGGCTGGCCAGCCCGCCCGGGCTGTACCGGTTCGCGGATCTGGCGATGGAATACCAATTGACCCGTCCCGGACCGGGTTTGGACCGCCTGGGCACACTGCTGGATCCGCTCGACGACCATCCGGATCTGCTCGAGACGCTGCGGCGGCATATGGCCACCGGGCTCTCCCGCCGTCGCACCGCCCGGCAGTTGCAGGTGCACACCAACACCGTCGACTATCGGCTCAAACGGATCGGACAGCTCACCGGGCTGGACCCCTCACAACCGAGCGGCCTCTGGTATCTGCGGGCCGCGCTGGTGGCGCGCACCTATCGGGACGCCGAGGGACCGCCGGTGGCCGAGGTCGCGGATCATTCGCCGGACGGTATGGGCAAAACATTTGCTAGGAGGTAGCCTGTGTCCCGATGGCTACCACTGCGCAACTGCGGGCCGCGCTGGCGGTACTGCACGCCGATACCGACGAAGCCGCCGAGCAGGCCCGTATTTCGGAAATGTCCGGAACCGATTCGGCCGGGGTCGAACATGCCCTGCTCGCCGGTTTGCTGTACCGCATGATGGGTGATGATCTGCGGCACTCCCTCACCGGCGCCCCCGATCTCATCGCACTCGAGGAACGCGCCCGCGCCGCCGGGCCGGGCACCGTCACCGACGCCACCGACGATCCCGGAAACCGCGAAGAGCAGTGTGCGCAGGCGCATTTCGAGGCGTACTGGCTCGCCCATCGGATCGCCGGCCTGCATTTCACCACCGTGCCCTCGGCCCCGGCGCTGCAGGCGGCCGCACACGCCGCCGAGGCCACCCGCACGCTGCTGCGCATCCATCGCGATCTGCTGCACGCGCCGGACGCCGGGCACCCGGCCTGGGAGGTGGTGATCGATCAGCTCGATCGAGCCCGCGAGCTGGCGCTGGCGGCGTATGCGGGTGCCCAGCCCTCAGGTGCCCAGCCCTCTGATGCTCAGCCTTCCGACGCGTGGCCTTCCGAAGCGCGGCCCTCGGATGCCGGCGCGGTAGTGCCGGAGACCGGTGTCGACCGCAACACCGAATGCCGCACACCGTAGGTGAAGTAGACGACCAACCCGACCACCATCCAGATGACGAATCGCAGCCAGGTCTCCACCGACAGATTCAGCATCAGCCACAGGCACGCCAGCACGGCGAGGATCGGAATCAGCGGCACCAGCGGCACCCGGAATCCGCGCGGCAGTTCGGGACGGGTGCGGCGCAGGATGATCACACCGACCGACACCAGCACGAAGGCGAACAGCGTGCCGATGTTCACCATCTCCTCGAGCGTGCCGAACTGCACGAATCCGGCCAGTACGGCACAGACCGTGCCGACACCGATGGTGAGCGTGGCCGGAGTGCCGAAGCGACCGGTCCGGGCCAGGCGACGCGGGAGCAGGCCATCGCGCGACATCGCGAACAACACGCGGGTCTGGCCCAGATACAGCACCATCACCACGGTGGTCAGCCCGGCCAGCGCGCCGACGGAGATGACGTTCTTGGCCCAGGTGACCCCGTGCAGTTTGAACGCGGTGGCGAGGGTGGCGTCGTTGCCGGCGAGCTCGGTGTAGGGCACCATGCCGGTCAGCACCAGCGTCACGGCCACATACAGGATGGTGCAGATCACCAGCGAGCCCAGGATTCCGCGCGGCACATTGCGCTGTGGATTCTTCGTCTCCTCCGCGGTGGTGGCCACGACATCGAACCCGATGAACGCGAAGAACACCAGGCTGGCCGCGGCCAGCAGGCCGTACCACCCGAAGTTGCTGTCACCGGCGCCGGTCAGCCATTGGAACAGCGTCTGGTGCAGGCCCTCCCCGGTACTGCTGGGCTGCGACGGCGGAATGTAGGGCTTCAGATTCGACGGCTTGAAATAGGTCAGCCCCACCACGATCACCACGGCGATCACCGACAGTTTGATCGCGACCGCGATCGCCGACACCCGTGAGGACACCTTGGTGCCGATCACGAGCAGCACCATCAGGATGACGATCAACAGGGCCGCGCCCCAATCGAATGCGACCGACCCGAAATGCACGATCGGCGAACGCGATCCCATCACCTCGCCCAGGTACTGCGACCAGCCCTTGGCGACAACCGATGCGGCGAGGGCGAATTCGAGGATCAGGTCCCAGCCGATGATCCACGCCACCAACTCGCCGAAGGTGGCGTAGGAGAAGGTATAGGCGCTGCCGGCGACCGGAACGGTGGAGGCGAATTCGGCGTAGCACAGCGCGGTGAGACCGCAGGCGATGGCGGCGAAGACGAAGGCCAGCGAGACCGACGGCCCCGCCACATTGCCGGCCGTGCGGGCGGTCAGCGTGAAGATGCCCGCGCCGACCACCACGGCGACGCCGAAGACGGTGAGATCCCAGGCGGTCAGATCCTTGCGGAGTTTGGAATCGGGTTCATCGGTATCCCGGATCGATTGCTCGACCGATTTGGTTCGTAGCAGTCCACCCCACCGGGGGTTCGGCACCGATCCGGCCGTGTCCTGCGTTGGCGTCGGCTCAGCCACACCCGTCTCCTCCGTTGTCACCGTTCCCCCGTGACCCGCAGACAGCAACCTAACAGCACTCGGCAGTCAGTCGTCGCAACATGGTCGTGAAGGCCTTGCCCTCAGCCGATGCGGCCCAAACCGAGCGACCGAGAAAGTAGTTACGGTAAGCGATCCGGGCATTGCGCACCTGCCGACGAGGCGGAATCGTAAGAAAGTAATCGATCTCGGACAATTCGTAGACGATGTGCACGAGTGGGAAGAGGTCCGGCAGCACGTCGCGCTCGACCCGATGCAGCGGCCGGATCTCGCCGTAACCCCGCAGGAACGCGGCGAGCTGCGCGGCCTGCACGCGGGCCGGGCCACCCGCCGCGACCGAGAGCCAATCGATCGCGAAGCGTTCGATCGCGGTGGCGATATCGAAGACGGCCACGGTCCGGTTCGCGAGACCGAAATCAAGGACGGTGGCGATTCCGCCGTCCGACCAGAGCAGATTCGTGCCGTGCCAATCGTTGTGGGTCCACAGCGCGGGCAGGGTCGCGACCGCCGCGGACAGGTCGTCGACGGCCGGGCCGTCCGGGGCCGGCGCGTGGCCGTCGGCGTACTGCGCGACGATCGGCTCCCAGTCCGCTCGCCAGTGTCGCTCTGCCAGGAACCGGGCGACGGGCGGGCGGTGCGCGGCGTATCGCTCGATGCCGGCGATGGGATCGGCGCACAGCGCGGCCGACAGCGGATGCGGCGGGCGCTCCGATGCCTCGAATCCGGTGGCCGCCACATGCAGGCGGGCCAGCATCGCGCCGGCCGCGGTCGCATCGGCGAGCGAGTGATACGGACTCCACGAGAAGTCGTCACGATAGCGGTCCGCACCGATCCCGAGTTCCTGGATCTCGTAGGTGAACTCGCCGTGCTGCTGGACGGATCGCACCCGCGGAATCGGGATACCTTGTCCGCGAAGGTGATTCATGAACGCATGTTCGGGAGCGAGGGTGCCGGGATCACGCAGGGCCGAGGGCATCCGCTTCACCACCACGCGCGTTCCGTCGCCGAGGCGCACCCGCGCCGTGGCAGACAGCGGACGGCGGCTGTGCCACTCGATCACGAGGGCGCCGCCGGACTCGGCCGTTTCCGCCAGCAGCGTTGTCAGCTCGCCGGTCGTCAGCGGCGGGAAATCGGGTGTGGCCGAACCGCTTTCCCCCATCGCGAAGACCGAATCCGCGGCGTTCGCCGGTTCACCGGATCGGGAGTTCATGCCCTGCACTCACGACGCGCGCTCCCGCTCGCGAACGGCCCGCACACGCTCCAGACGGGCCAGCACGCCGGTACACGCGGCGGCGGCCAGGAACGAATACAGCGACGCGGACGACCACCAGCCCGGGTGCACACCGACGATGTCCTGTACCCGCAGCCAGATCCGCGCCCACCACTCCACCGAGCCCGGATTGAGCACCTGATACACCACGAAGCCCAGCAACCACGGCAGCAACAGCAGTGGACGGGCCGGAGCGGTGTCGGACAGATCCCACCCGCGCCGGCCGCGACCGAAGAAGTAGTCGACCACCAGCACCGCGCACAGCGGAACGAACACCGATCCGATCAGCAGCAGGAAATTCGAGAATCCGGTGAAGTCGTGCACCCCCATCGCCAGCACGGTCGCGAGCGCACCCACCGCCGCGGCCAGGAGGCGCCGGTCCACGCGCGGCAACAGATTCTGCAGCGACATCGCGGTGGAGTACACATTGGCGAACGACTGATCCGATTCCCGCAGCACGAGCACCGCGAAGAACAACCATCCGGCCGCGACGCCGAGGAAGGTGTCGAAGATGCGGTCCGGATCGCCGCCGGCCTGCAGCAGCGCGACGATGCCGAGCAGATAACACCAGGTCTGCGCGATCGAATAGCCGACCATCGTGGCCGCGGTGGCGGCGCGGGCGCCGCGGGCGTGCCGGGTGTAGTCGGCGGCCAGCGGCACGAACGACACCGCCACCGCCAGTGCGGTGTCCACGCCGGGGAAGAATCCGCTCCACGACGTGCCCGTCACCGGCGGCAGCGGTTGGCGCAGGAACTGAATTGTGAACCAGCCCATGGCCACGGCCACCGCGACCGTCACGTACTTGCGCAGAATGTGCAGCACGTTCAACGGCCAGATCGCCATCGCGGTACACAGCACGCCGGCGCCGATGATCACCGCGCCGTGCGGCAGCTTCCCGTGTGTGAGGGCCGCGACCCCGCCCGCGATCACGGTCAGCTCGAACACGCCCCATCCGATGCACTGCACGATGTTGGCGACGGTCGGCACATACGAGAGCCGGGTGCCGAACAATCCGCGGAAGTTCGCCATCGCCGGCGCGCCGGTGCGTGCGCCGACCGCGCCGGCGGCCGCCACCATCGCGGTGCCCAGCACCGTGCCCACCGCGGTGGCGAGCACGGCCGCCGCGACCGGCAACTGCGGATGGCCGGCCGGCTGCAGCACGTAGAAAGCCCCGGTGAAGCCGATCAGGCTCACCCCGAGATTGGCCCAGAACGCGGCCTGATCCCCGAAGGACAGGGTGCGGGGCGGCGCGGTGGTCAGCAGCAGCGGGGCCTCGGCCGAGCGGTCTCCCGGCTGCTCGGGCAGAGTCGTCATAGCGGCATTCATGCTATCGGGGTGTCCGGTGGAAATTCGCCCCCAGCTTCGCTCCGGCGCCCGGAGTCGGTAACCTCGTCCCGGATGGTTAGCGTCTCCACATCCGCCCGGCCGCTGCCGGAGCCTCGCATGCCGGGAGCCCACCGCATCGGTCGGCTCGTCTGGCTGGTTCCGGTACTGCTGGTCGCCCTGAGCGTGTTCTGGCTGTTGCGGCCCAGCTGGCCGCTGCTGCCGATCAAGCGCGAATTCATCGACCTCCAGGTGTATCGCCTGGGCGTGCAGGCGATGTGGGACGGCGCCGATATGTACGGCAGCCTGCCGAAGACCACGCTCGGGATCAGCCTGCCGTTCATCTATCCGCCCTTCGCCGCGGTGGCGCTGGGACCGTTCGCGCTGCTGCCGTGGAATGCCGCGGCGATCAGTTTCTTCGTGGTTTCCACGCTGGCGCTGGCGATCACGCTGTATCTGGTGGCACGCCGGGTCTGGGGCAGCGGCGGCACCGAGGTGGTGCTGTGGGCGAGCGCCTGCGCGATTCCGCTGGGCATGCTGCTGGAACCGGTGCACTCGACGCTGGATTTCGGACAGGTCAATCTGCTGCTGATGGTGCTGGTCGCCGCGGACTGCCTGCCCAAACGCACCCGCTGGCCGCGCGGCATGCTGGTCGGCATCGCCGCGGCGATCAAACTGACACCGGCCGCTTTCGTCCTCTACTTCCTGGTGCGGCGCGACTATCGCTCGGCGATCACCGCTGCGATCACCGGTGCCGTCGCGAGCGGTATCGCCTTCGCCGTGATGCCGCACGAATCGGTGAAGTACTGGTTCGGCGGGATGGGCAATGTCTCCGGGCTCAGCGGTTCGGCCTTCCGGACCAATCAATCGATCCAGGGCGTGCTCTCGCGCTTCCGGGTCCCCGAACCGGCCTTCACCGCCCTGTGGGCCCTGCTGAGCCTGGCCCTACTGGTCCTGGTGGTGGCGGCGATGCGGCGCGCGGTCGCCGATCCGGCGCTCGCCCTGGCCTTCAATGCCGTCTTCACCCTGCTGGTTTCGCCGATTTCGTGGTCGCACCACTGGGTCTGGATCGCGCCGGGCCTGCTGGCCGCCGTCGGTGTGGCGACTCGGCTGCCGCGCCGGCCGGCCATGATCTGGTACGCGATCATCATCGCGACCGCGGTCGTGTTCACCATCGGCCCGCAGAACTGGGAACCCGGCGACGACAACCGCGAACTGGCCTGGACGCCGTGGCAGCATCTGGTCGGCGATACCTATGTGTGGCTGAGCGTGCTGCTGGTCGCCCTGTACGTCGTGACCGGGCCGCGGCCCACGACGCAGGAACCGCTGTTGCCCGCGTCGCTGCGTTCGCTGCGGACCAAGGTGCCCACCCGGTCCTGAGCCGACACGCCAGGCGCAATCGATCGGTAAATCTCCGGGCCACCGTCCGCCGGCTGCGAACCGGTGACGGCGACACACCACCGGTGTTTCCACAACACCCCGGTCACGCTGCATTTCCGTCGTACCGTAGATAAATATGGACGACAACACGCCGACCGCGGAAGGTGACGCCACCCGCCCGGATCGGCAGCTGATCCAGCGACGAGAGCAAGCCTGGAGCAACTACCAGCGGGCGTGCGCCGAACTCGCCGGCACCCGGATCCGCGCCAATCTCGACGGATGGAAACGCTGGCTGCGCATCCGGCCGGGCGCCGCAGTCGATCAGGCCGAACGCCGCCGCGACGAGATCCGGGCCGAACTGGCCCGCCATTGCGTCGGGTCCGACGACCATGTGTGGGGTGTGCTGTCGGGCGGCGACACCGGAACCTTCGGTGGTTGTTTCGGACTCGAGCACACCATCGGTCAGCTGGCCGAGCTCTACGGCAAGACCGACTCGCACTGGGTGCGCGCGCTGCGCGAGACGGCCCGCCGGACCACCGATATCCGGCCGCTCGCCGCCGACGGGGACCGTTCGGCCGTCAGCGATCTCACCGAGCGCGTGGTGCAAGCCGTCCGCATGGCGCCCGACGACGAGGCGCGGCGCCGGCTCACCGTCCACTTACCCGGCGAGGCGCGGCCGGTACCCGCGGATCCGGCGACGCTGGCCGAGAAGCAGGGACCGGCGGCGGTCCAGTTCGACATCTATGCCAGCACGATCAAACTCGACCACATCGACGTGATCCCGCCGCTGCGACGGATGGGCCTGGGCACGGCGACACTGCGCCATCTGTGCCGGACCGCCGACGCGCACGGTATGCATATCGTCGCGCAGCTGGTGCCCACCTTCCGCGACGACGATTCGGCGGTCCCGATTCTGGCGCGCTGGTTCCGCGAACAGGGTTTCGAGGTGACCGAACGGCTGGGCGGGCGGGTCGTGCGGGCTCCCGCCAGCATCCGCTAGCCGGCCGTCGCGAATCTGGTGCCGCGTCCGATCACCGTGTGCGCGTGAGGAATTCACCGATCGCCGGGGCGAGCTCGGCGGCGACCGGATCGTTGCTCACGCCGGGCAGCTCCCGCAATTCGGCATTCGGGAGCACCTCGGCCATCGTCTTGGCTCCCTTGGTCAGCGCCGGAGCGGAACGATCGCCGATCAGCAGCAGCGTCGGCTGAGTGAGCGTGGCCCAATCCTCCGGCTGGATCGTCCGACCGCGCGAAAACGGTTTCAGCACAGCGAAATCGTGGGCCGTCGAATCGGCGGTGGCGACCAGCTTCTTCCATACCGACGACATCCGCATCACCGCGACGACCAGCTCCGGCACGCCCATCACCTTGGTCATGTAGTACCGGACCGCACCGCCGCGCTTGCCCGCCGCGATGCGCTCACGCAGCTTCTCCTCCGCATCCTTGGGCGGCACGTGATCCTTCGGGTCGACCACGAACGGCGGTTCGAAGGCGACGACGCCGGTGACTCCCGTGATCGCGCCCGAGCGCGCGGCCAGCAGCGCCAGTATCGCGCCCGAACCCCAGCCGAACAGGGCGGCCGATCCGCCCTCGGCCTCGACCAGCGCGCGAATGTCGGCGATCTCGTTGGCGCTGTCGTAGACACCCGGGGAGTCCGCGCTGTCGCCGCGGCCGCGCCGGTCGTAGTTGAGAACGCGCAGGCCGTAGTTCTCCGCCAGCGCCTGCGCCAGCTCGACGGTGTTGGGGACCTCCCGATAACCGAATGCGCCGCTGATCAGCACAACGGTTCCCGCACTGCCGGAACCGATCCGGTCGAAGGCGATGGTGGTGCCGTCCTGCGACGTCACGGTCTGCATGTCCTACTCCTTCGCGGGCCGGGGTTCGGTTCGAAAGTACGCGATGGGTTCGCGAGCACCGGCAGGGCCGGTCGGTAGGCTCGCACGGACAGTATTCACGGGCGAGGGGGTGCAGTGGTGACGATCATCGCCGGACCGCACGGACTGCCGCGCATCAGCGGATTTCCGAGTTCGGATTTCGATCCCGGCTCGGACAAGTGGTCGGGTGTCGCCATCGGCGAGGATCGCATCCGGGCGCTGGCCATCGGCGCGTATTACGGCCGCAGCTGGAGCTCCTACAACGACACCGTGGCCTTCCAGCCCGAACACCCCGGAAGTTCGGAGACCCGGCGCGAATCCACCATCGAGGGCCTGCACGAATCGTGGGGTGTCGACAACGCCGAGGACGCGCGCGACACCATCGGCCGGCTGCTGAGCGGGATGCACGCGCCGCTGTTCGCGATGGTGCATCCGCTGGCCACCGCGGCCGCTCAGGACACCACCCGCGTCGACCGCACCGGCCTCGCCGACAGCCACCGCGAATTCCTGCACACCGTGTCCGAGGTGCGCGGCTATCGCGGTGTCAACGGCATCGACCGCGATTACGACGCCTGGTTGCAGGCCATCAAATTCGGCATCGTCGACCGGCTGCCGCAACCGCTGAACACCGACGCGACCGCCTGGGACCTCTCGCGCATCGTGTTCATCGCCAGGGCCGCGCACACCGCCGGATATCTGGACGAGGACGAGGCGTGGACCCTGCTGGGCCGCGCGCTCGCCAAAGCCCAGCAGCACTACCGCAATTGGCGGCAGTTCGCGGCCGGCTTCCTCACCGGCGCCATCTTCTGGGCGGCCACCCAGGACCTCGCCGCGGCCAAGGAGCAGGTCGACGAGCGCCGCTGGATGATCCGCGGACTGCTGATGCGCCCGTCGAGTCCGTGGCGGCGGGTGGCGCTGCATCCGGGCGCGCCGGTGTTCGGCCTCTCCCCGTTCCACTGACAGGGTTACTGCGGCATCGCGCGCAGAATGCCGACGCCCTCCCATTTGAACTGCTCGGTGTCGACCATGCCGAGTTTGCGCCGCTCCACCAGCAACTGCCATTCGCCGAACAGGTCCAGCGAGGACGGGCGCGCCATCACGATCGAGCCGTCGACATGTTCGATCTCGCAGGCCAGCCGCACGGCGCCGTCGACCCGCAGCAGATCCTCAGCCTCGGTGGAGACGAATTCCAGATCCGTATTGCCGTCCGAAATGCGCAGCGTCGCTACCGATCCGGGCGGCGCCGCGACATCGGTGCGATCCAGCGCGGCCACCGGGAACTCGTAGGTCGCCCCGGCCGAGACGAACAACAGTCGCAGGGTGGTGATCACGACCAGGCCCGGCGCACCGCGATGCCCGCACGGCGCGCATTCGAGGACGTATTCGTCCGGGCGGGCGTAGGCGTGCAGTGCCGCCAGCTCCCGCGCGCACAGTCCCGGGGTGCGCATCCGCTCGGCCGCCCGCGACACATCGGGGCGGATCGGACCGTACTGCCCCGGAACCGGCCGGGGCGGAGCCAGATTCGGCCGCTGCCGCACGATCCGCCGCATCTCGAGCAGATCGTCGCCGATCGCGCGGACGAGTGTGGCCGCCTGTGTGAACACCTCGGGTTCGAGGAAGATCGTCGCCGGATTGCGCCGGGTGGCAACGCCTTTGATCACATAGTCCGGCGCCCGGAAATACAGCAGGATCAGCAGGTCACCGCTGTCGGCTTCGGCGAGGCAGGCATCACGCAGATCGCAGACCCGCACATCCATGGCGACATCGTCGTCGATGCCCAGCGGTGTGGTGGTGATCCGCCCGTCGGCATATCTGACCGCGGTCCGACGCCCCCACACCTCCAGCACTGCCGCATCCTCCCCACTCCGACCCGGTGAGACCTCATCGGGGACGGATTCTACCGAGAGACCCCCCCTCGTTCCGGGTATCCGGGGAACGCCGATCAGAGGTTACCGGCGAACATGCTCGCGAGTCCGGTGGCGGTCGCCACGGCGGCGCTGCCCGTGCTGAGTGCGGCGATGAGAAGTGCGATGATCACGGCCCCGACCTTTCGATATGGTGCGTACGCTCGAAACGTACTGCGGCCCAAGGGCCTTCACCAGCGTGCGGGCGCGATTCACGGCAACCTCCGCGCCGATTGACAGCACATTGCCAGCAAGGCCGGCGCCGCGATGGGTCGCCCGGGATCGCGGGTCCGGCGCGACACGCGAACCGGATGAGCGTGTCCGGCCTGTGAACTCGAGTGGCACACTGGCCGAATGCTCGGTGTACATCCGGAGACCACCGAAATCGCGGAGCCGACCGTCCCACGGCGGGTGATCCGCTATGCCGTGCGGTTCGCCTACCTGGCGGCCCTGGCCGTGGCCCTGATCACCGGAGCACTTCCCGGTGGCCGGGTCCAGGAGGCGGCGTGGATGATCGGCGGGGTCCTCGCCTTCACCATCGACCGGCCCTGGCGCCAGCACATCCGGGTACTGACCGACTGGCTGCCGCTGATCGCGGCGCTCATGGTCTACGACTACACCCGCGACCTCGCCGACAAACTCGGCATGCCGCTGCGCATGCACGAACTCGTCGACATCGACCGCTGGATGTTCGGCGGCACCCTGCCGACGATCTGGTTGCAGGACCATCTGGCCGGCGACGGTCAGCCGTGGTGGACGCCGATCATCGGCGTGGTCTATACGACCCACTTCATCCTGCCCTGGGCCGTGGCGGCGATCTTCTACGTCTACTCCCGGCCGCTGTGGGTCCGCTACATGCGCCGGATTCTGCTGCTGTCGTATCTGGCGCTGGTCACCTATGTGCTGGTGCCCGCGGCACCCCCCTGGTACGCCGGGCGCGAAGGGGCCATCCCCGAACACGTCCGCCGCATATCCGGATTCGGGCTCGGCGTGGTCGATCCCGATGTGAGCGCGCAGTGGCTCGAGGATCACGGCAACTACGTCGCGGCCGTGCCCTCACTCCACACGGCCTTCTCGGTGCTGGTGGCCGCGACGCTCTGGCCGCTGACGCGGCAGTGGTGGCTGCGCGCGATCCTGGTGATCTACCCGTGCGCGATGGGCTTCACCCTCGTCTACGGCGGCGAGCACTGGGTCTTCGATGTGCTGCTCGGCGGTGTGTACACCGCGGTCACGATCCTGATCACCCGCATGTGGGAGAACTGGCGGGCCGGCCGGCCACTTCTCGGTCCGCTCCCCGCGGTCGGCCGCGGTGACGGGTCGGAGGCGGCGGTGCCCGTGAAACCGGAGGGAATCGAACCGGCCGCGGCGGTGCCCACCGGTCCGGCGAACGCGGCCGCGCCTCGCGGGTCGGAGCGAGCCGGGTAGGGGTGGCCGCATCGGAATCGGTCCGAGCGCGCCGGGGTGTGACGAGCGTCTCTCCGACCCGAACCTCACGGTACAGGCGCAGGTGAGCGAGCATTTCTCGCGGCTATCAGCGCGGTTCGGCACGGAAAATCGGATGCTCGCCTGCCCGATTCACCGGAATACTTGCGCGGCACCGATGAGTTGAGTGGGTCACGGTCGTCAGGTCTGATGTGGCGTTCGAGGCACTACAGGGGTGACTCGGCGTCGGTCAGACATTCTGCGTTCGCGACCACCCGGAGGTACAGATGCCCGCCGAACCAGTCCATCGCCCGGCCGGACGAAGAACCCCCGCGGTGATCCGGCTGCTGGTCCTCGCGACCTTCGTGGTGATCCTCAACGAGACCATCATGATCAACGCGATCCCCCGCCTGATGACCGATCTGCACGTCACCGAGCGGTCCGCGCAGTGGGTGTCGACCGCGTTCATGCTCACGATGGCGGCCGTCATCCCCGTCACCGGATGGTTCCTGCAACGGGTCACCACCCGCCGCGCCTATGCGCTGGCGATGGGCGTCTTCCTCGCCGGCACGCTCTTGTCGGCCGCGGCGCCGTCGTTCGCGATCCTGCTGGTCGGGCGCGTCGTGCAGGCCGGCGGCACCGCTGTGATGATGCCGCTGCTCATGACGACCCTGATGACCGTGGTGCCCGAACACGACCGCGGCCGCGTCATGGGTAACGTCACCCTCGCCATCTCGGTCGCCCCCGCCATGGGTCCGGTCATCTCCGGTCTGGTGCTCCAGATCGGTTCCTGGCGTTGGCTTTTCCTGCTGGTGCTGCCCATCGCCGGTGCGGTGACCTTCTTCGGCCTGCGCAAACTGGAGAACGTCGGCGAACCCGAGAGCGGCGCGATCGATTGGGCCAGTGTCGTTTTCGCGGCCCTGGGCTTCGGCAGCCTGGTCTACGGCCTCAGCCGGTTCGAGGTCGGCAACATCGTGATCCCGGCGCTGATCGTCGCGGCCGGTGTGGCCTTCATCGCGGTGTTCGCAGCCCGGCAGATTCGCCTGCAGCGCACCGGCTCTCCCCTGCTGGATCTGCGAATCCTGTTGTCCGGCACCTACACCAAGGCGCTGGTGCTGATGGCGGTCGCCTTCCTGGCGATGATGGGCTCGATGATCCTGCTGCCGCTGTACCTGCAGAACCTGCGCTCGCTCTCGCCGCTGGAAACCGGCCTGCTGGTGATGCCGGGCGGGCTGGCGATGGGTCTGCTGGGGCCGACGATCGGGCGGCTGTTCGACCGCTTCGGCGGGCGCATGCTGGTGATTCCCGGCGCGGTCGGCATCACCGCGGCCCTGGCCGGTTTCACCCGCATCTCGCTGACCATGCCGTACTGGCAGCTGCTGGCACTGCACATTCTGCTGATGGTGTCGCTGGCCGCGGCCTTCACCCCGGTCTTCACCCTCGGCCTGGGTGCACTGCCGCAGCATCTGTACTCGCACGGCAGCTCGATGCTCGGCACCCTGCAGCAGGTGGCCGCGGCCTTCGGTACCGCCCTGGTGGTCACGGTGATGACCGCGCGCGCCACCACGCTCACCGACCGCGGGATCGAACCGCTCGTCGCCCATCTGTCGGGTATGCGGCTGGCCTTCGCGATCTCCGCCGGCCTGGCGGTGATCGTGATCGTGATGGCGGTGCTGCTGCCCAACCGCTCGGCCTCCTCGGAGGCGGTCGTCCTCGATTCCGAGGACGCCGAAGATACCGAGATGGTCCGCGGCTGACCACGGACCGAAACGCCCGCGAGACCGTCCGCCGGTCTCGCGGGCGTTGTCGTGTTCAGCCGCGATCAGGACCGGGACTGACCGGCACCGACAGCGGTCCTACCGTGAAGAACGAAGGGGTATAAGGGATTTCGGCCGGCTCGATCGCCAGTGTCAGCTCGGGGAACCGGCGATACAGGCTCGACAACCCGAGCCGGCCCTCCAGCCGGGCCAGTGGTGCGCCGATGCAGTAGCGCGGTCCGTGGCCGAATCCGAGATGTGGCCGCGGCGGGCGAGTGATGTCGAATTCGTCCGCGGTGTCACCGTGGTACGCGGTGTCCACCCCGGTCGCCTGGTAGACCACACCGACCGCATTGCCCTTCGGAATCGACACCCCGTCGATGGTCACGTCCGCCAGCGTGAATCGGAAACTCGTCATCATCACCGAGTGCCGATAGCGCAGCGTCTCCTCCACCACGTCGGCCCACCGATCTTCCGCCTTCACCAGGGCCAGCTGGTCGGGATGCCGGCCCAGCGCGACCACCGCGTTCCCGAGCAGGTAGACGGTGGTTTCGTGGCCGGCGATCAGCATCAGCCACAGCACGGCGACCAACTCGTCGGTGGTGAGCCGGTCGCCCTCGTCGCGGGCCCGGACCAGATCGGAAGTCAGATCGTCACCGGGCTCGTGTTGTTTGCGTTCGACCAGCTCGTAGAGGTAGCCGCGCAGCGCCACCTGCGTCGAGAACGCCTCCTCGGCCGAAATCTCCTGCGACAGTGAGGTCAACGTCCACTGCCGCAGCTGCGCCCGCTCCGATTCGGGTACGCCGAACAACTCGCTGATCACCGCCATCGGCAGCGCGTCGCAGAACGCCGGCACCAGATCGACCCGATCACCCGCTGCGGCCACACCGTCGAGCAGGCGGTCGATGATCGCCTGGACCCGCGGCTCCAGAGCCCGGACCCGGGCCGGAGTGAAGCCCTTGCCGACCAGGCCGCGCAGTCGCCGATGGTCGGCGCCGTCCTTCGTCGACAGATGATCACCCTGCACGATCGCCCGGAACGGCCAGTCCTCGGGAATGGACCCGTCGTAGAGCGCGGGCCAGTGTTTCGGATCCCTGGCGAAGGTCTTGTTGTCGCCCGCGAGAATCTCCTCGACCGCCCGATGGGAGAGCGCGAGGTAGGCCGGAACGCCGCCCGGGAAGTCGACTTCGACCACCGGAGCGGTCTTGCGTAGGCGGAGGCAGGTATCGAGGGGACGTTCGTTCGCATCGGGAAAAGCAGGTCGGTTCGTCATCACGGAACCCTTCGACTGTCGACGTGACCGCGCACGCGGGATGAGACCTGTTGCCCGCGAAATCATCTCAGAGTTCCGCCGCGGCCGTGCCGAGTCGCGCACCAGCCGTGGGGAGAGTGCGCGCCGCGGCGCGAAGACGACGCGGCAGCCGTCCCGAATTAGAACGTGTTCTATATTCGAGGGGACCGTTCCGGCCATCCTCGGGAGTTGACGACATGTACAAGTGGTCCGACGAAGATCTGATGCTTCGCGACGCCGTGCGCGGCTTCATCAAGAAGGAAATCGAACCGCATGTCGACCGGCTCGAGAGCGGCGCGCTGCCGCCGTTCGACATCATCCGCAAGTTGTACGCCACCTTCGGCCTCGACGAGATGGCGCGCGAGGGGCTGGCGAAATCCCTGGCCCGCGAGGAAGCCGGAACGCCGGGCAAGTCCGGCGGGTTCAGCGGGTCCGGCAGTATGGGCGTCATCCTCAACAGCGAGCTGGCCGGAGTGAGCCTGGGCCTGGTCGCATCGATGGGCGTGAGCCTGGGCCTGGCCGTCGGCACCATTCGCAGCCGCGGCACCCTCGCGCAGAAGAAGCGCTGGCTGCCGGAGCTGGTGACGTTCGAGAAGGTCGGGGCCTGGGCGATCACCGAACCCGATTCCGGCTCCGACGCCTTCGGCGGTATGAAGTCCTATGTCCGCCGCGACGGCGAGGACTACATCCTCAACGGCCGCAAAACCTTCATCACGAACGGCCCGTACGCCGACGTGACCGTCGTCTACGCCAAACTCGACGAGGAGGACGGCACCGACCGCCGCGACCGCAAGGTGCTGACCTTCGTCCTCGACAAGGGTATGCCCGGCTTCGTGCAGAGCGCGCCGTTCAAGAAGATGGGCATGAATTCGTCTCCCACCGGCGAGCTGGTCTTCGACAACGTCCGCCTGACGCCCGACCGCCTGCTCGGCGAGACCGAGAATCCGGCGAAGGGCGACGGCAAGGACAGCGCGAAGGAATCCTTCGCCGCCGAACGCATCGGCATCGCCTCCCTGGCACTGGGCATCATCAACGAATGTCACCGCCTCTGTGTCGATTACGCGAAATCGCGCACCCTGTGGGGTAAGGAGATCGGCCACTTCCAGCTCATCCAGCTCAAGCTCGCCGAAATGGAAATCGCCCGGATCAACGTGCAGAACATGGTCTTCAACGCCATCGAACGCACCGCCGCCGGCGAATCCGTCTCTCTCGCCGAAGCATCCGCGATGAAGCTCTACTCGTCCCGCGCTGCCACCGAGGTCGCCATGGAAGCCGTCCAGCTGTTCGGCGGCAACGGATACATGGCCGAGTACAAGGTGGAACAGCTTGCCCGCGACGCGAAGTCGCTGATGATCTACGCGGGGAGCAACGAGATCCAGGTGACGCATATCGCCAAGGGTTTGTTGAACGGCTAGTCCACAGGCCCCTGCCCGGCGCGGGCGGGGGCCTCGAATCCGTTCCGCCCCGAACAGGACCTCTGAGGCCTGCATTTTTCGTGCAAACCTGCGACGAATTGCGAGAAACCCGCACAATCGGGCGAGGTTTGCACGATTAGTTCACCCCCTCAGCTCCGATTCGAGTCCGCGCCGGCCGATCCGCCCGGTTCAGATGCGCTGATCCGCGAGCTGCAACACCAGGCAGGCGACGGCCAGGGGCAGGAACAGCCCCACAGCCAGATAGAAGGTCTGCGCATAGTCGGCGACGCGGATGTGGGTATAGGCCGCGCAGACGAAGTAGAGCACCAGGCCGATCGCGGCGGCCGTACCCACGTACGGCACCCCGAGCACACCCAGCAGCAGCCCGGCCGCACCCGCGAGTTTCAGGGTGCCGATCGGGAAGGTGAGCCATGACTGCGGAATTCCGGCGGTCGCCATCGCAGGCGCCAACGTGGCCATGACCGGGGTGAATCGGGTGACGGCGGCGACCCCGGAGAAGGTGTTGGCGGCGATGGTGACGAGCATGACGGTCAGATAGGCGATAAACATCAGAGCCCCGCTCGATCGAAAACTAATACGATTTCCCAACTATATCGTTCTCATACGATATGAGATAGAGTGGATTCGTATCGAGCAGTCGCCGCGGCGACGCTCTCAGCCGAGCAGAGGACCGCACATGTCCGATGACCTCTCCGCATCCTCGATCGACCCCACAACGGTGAATTTCGAGCAGCTCTACCGCGGTGCCGCCCTGGCCCCCGGCCTCCGCCTGGAGAAACCACCGTGGGACATCGGCCGCCCCCAACCACTCCTCGTCGCTGTGGAACGCGCCGGCCGGATCACCGGCGAGGTGCTCGACATCGGTTGCGGCTCGGGAGACACCGCCGTCCACCTGGCCGAACGCGGCTACCGAGTGACAGGTGTCGACATCGCCCCCACCGCGATCGACCAGGCCCGCACCCGCGCCGCCGGCCGCGACCTCCCGGTCACCTTCGCCGTCGCCGACGCCACCACCCTCGCGGGCTACGACAACCACTTCGACACGGTGGTGAGCAGCGCCCTCCTCCACTGCCTCTCCCCCACCCAGCGCCGCTCCCACATCTCCGCCCTCGCCCGAGTAACGAAACCCGGCGGCCACCTCATCCAATTCAGCTTCGCCGCAACAGAACACGCACACCTGTACGCGCCGTACCCGCTCTCCGAATCCGAGCTACGCAACGAATTCACCACATCGGACTGGAACGTCACGACCCTGAGGCCGCAGTACATCGAGGCAGTGAATCCGCCGGACGCGATCCGAAAAGTGTTCGCTTCCAGTGGTTTTCATCCGGAGACGGACGAGACCGGCGAGCTCCGACTGCCCGTCCACCTACTGGAGGCTCAGCGGGTGTAACCGATCCGCTCGCCGGCACCACGGCACACGCGATCAGGGACGTGCGGAATCGTCGAGCCCGCTCACCGCCCGCAAGCCGCTCAATCGAGTCGCCGGCGGCCCGACCGAACACCCGGCCACCACACTCCACAATCAGGGTTTCGGCAGGCTTCGCCGGATGCCGGCCATGTGATGAACAGCGCCCTCCTCCACTACCTCTCGTCCCCCCGGGCGCTCCCACACACTCGATCGAGTCGCCGGCAAACCCCGCCGGCAGCCCGGTTACTCCCGCCATCACGGCACATTTCATCGAGTTCGCCCGGCTACCGGCTGCCGTGCCGAACCGTCACTCAGTGAGCGTCCCGGGCCGCCTGTTCGATCACCCCGGCCACCACATCGGGGTGGGAGACCGCGACGGAATGCGATGCGGCTACCTCGGTGACATGGGCGTGGGCGCGTTCGGCCATGAAGCGCTGGGACGCGACCGGGATGTTCTTGTCCTCGGTCGTGATCACGTCCCAGCTGGGCTTCTCGGTCCACGCGGCAACGGTGGCCTTCTCCTCGAGTGCGGACTGCGCGATCGGCCGTTGTGTCGCCGCCATCAGGGCGGCGCGGTCCTGGGTGACGTCGGCGGCGAACTGGTCGCGGAACTTGTCCTGCTGGATGTAGAGGTCGGTGCCGATGCTGCCGTCGATGTTCGTGACCGGCACCGGATTCAATGTGCCCGGCAAAGTGGAGCCCGGGAACTGATTGGTCAGCCCCAGTGCCGTCTCCCCTGGCGCCGGCAGGAACGCCGCCACATAGACCAGCCCCTTGACCTGATCATTCCCTGCACCCGCCGCGCTGATCACCGAACCACCGTAGGAATGCCCGACCAGAATCACCGGCCCGTTGATATGGCTGATCAAGCCACGCAAACCGGTGGCATCCGCGGCAGGTCCGCGCAGCGGATTCGCCGCGGCGACGACCGGATAGTGGGCACCGCGCAGCCTCTCGATGACACCGTCCCAACTCGAGGCGTCCGCGAACGCGCCGTGCTCCAGCACGATCGTCGGCTTCGGCGCATCCTCGCCGGGCCCCGCCTGGGATGTCGTTTCGGCAGCGCAGGCAACGGCCACACTCCCCGCGACGACAACCGCCGCGACCGCCGAGACCGTCCGGACAACGCGCCGCCGCGTGCGGCCACGTCCGACTACGACCATGTGATTTCGCCCTTCGAACAAGTGATGCGGATACGGGTTCCACTGTGCGAGGCGGGCCTGTCGCCAGGCATCCGTCATATGACGCTGTCGGCGACGTAATAGGAGCCGACACGAGCGATTACGTCGTCATCAGCGTCATGCGACGGATGTCGCGACCGGTTTCCCGGACGACAGTGAAGTTCTGTTCGTTCCCAACCGAGGAGAATTCGATGAGCACCCTTGCCGTCACGAAATCCGAACGCGCCGCGCTGGTTCGGCTGTATCTCGGCCGCGGCGTACTGGCCGTCGCATGGGCGGCCGTCTTCGCCACAGCACACCACACCCTCGACGCACTCGCCGTCGGCCTGCTGGTCGCCTACCCGCTGATCGACGCCGTTTCCTCGCTGATCGACTACAAGGCGACCGACGCCGGTCCCGAACGCCGCGTCACCGGCTTCAACGCCACCCTGAGCACGCTGACCGCCGTCGCGGCCGGGACCGCCGCCATCACCGGTGGCGTAGCCGCAACCCTCGCCACCTTCGGCGCATGGGCGGTCCTCTCCGGTGCGGCCCAGGTCGCCGTCGGCCTGTACCGTCGTGGACCCGAACTCGGCAAACAGTGGCCGATGCTCATCGCCGGCGGCCTGTCGTTCCTGGTCGGCATCTTCTACATCGGCCAATCCCTCGGTGACGCACCGAGTTTGGACGTGCTGTCGGTGTACGCGACGGGCGGTGGCGTGTTCTTCATCGTCCAGGCCGGACTGCTGGCCTGGAAGGGACGTTCGACTTCGCTCGTCGCCGGATGATCGTCCGCGACATCGGCCCACACCCTCGCCCACGTATCCGCAGCCCACGCCCCGGATACGTGGGCAGTCGCGCACTCGGGTGCGGGCGGAGATCGTGCACAGCGCCGGGATGGGGTGCTCATTCCGGGCACCAACGAGCCGCAGCCGTCGTGCGGTGGACGCTCCTATCTGCGGCTTCTGCGGCGGCGTCGAATCACCCGTACGGCCTCCTCGACGCACGCATCGAGGTACGAGTACACATCGGCGGCGGCATATCGCAACACGAACCACCCGGCACCCAACAGGGCGTTCTGCCGCCGCCGATCACGCCGGAACGTCAGCGAATCACTGTGGAATTCACGACCGTCGATCTCGATGATCGTTCGCGACCGTTCATCGACGAGGTCACCGACGTACTGTCCGATCGGCTGATTCGACAGCAGATGAAGACCCCGCCGTGCCAGCGCGCGGGCAAACAACCGTTCCGGCTCCGACGCGGCATCGAATGCCGCGCAACGCAATTGCTCACGCAAGTGCGGCGAGCCGTACTGTCCCGTGGTCAGGCCCGACAACGCGGGTGCCACCGCGCGGGCATGATTGTCGACCATGCGGCCCGCCTCGGCGTCCGGCAGGATCGGCACACAGTCGAGCAACGTGCGAGCCTGTGTGGTCACGGGTAGCCCCCAGACCTCATCGATCGAATCGGGTCGTAATTCGCGGCGGCTCAGCCGAAGCCACTCCGGTGTGGCTCGATACCGGCCCCGGGGCACAGTCGCTTCGACCGATTCGGGTTCCGGCAACATATCCCACAGCCACGCCGCGGTGCGATGACTCAACACCGCCTCGGGCAACCACGCGAGCACGGCCTCACACCTGGTGCGCTGGGTAACCGTCCCGACCGCATAGATCCCCGGCAACACCCGCGTATATTGCCCGCGGCGACAGCGAGCGGCAATCGCGGCCGCCGAAACCTCGCGCATCAACTCCGCCCTGGTTCGAATCATGAACACCGATGATTCCGGGCGGCCGAGAGTGAACCCCGAAGCTCACCTGGGCGAACAACAGACCTGTGGATCAGCGCGAGCCTGTGGATAGGGTGAACAGATCGTGCAAACCTCGGCACGAATGCGAGAAAACCGCAGAATCAAGGCCGGTTTGCACGAAAAATTCACCACTCACCTCCGCCGGTCGTAGCGTGGTAACCATGGGTGTGGGGAAGAAATACGACGACAGCGGCATCCCGCCGAACGACCTCGGCCGCCGCCTCCGCGAAATCCGCGCCTGGCGTGGACTGAGCCTCGAAGCCGCCGCCGGACTCGCCGGAATCTCCTACGGATACCTAGGAAAACTCGAGCGAGGCGAGAAGTCGCTGGAGAACCGTCGCACCCTCGAGGCGATCGCGGCCGCACTACGCGTGGCACCGAGCGAGTTCACGGGGCGACCGTGGGAGGTTACCGAAGGGCCCAGCTCGGAAGCCTACGGAGGAATTGCCGATGCGGAGCAGGCGCTCGACGCGTGCGAACTGGGAGAAGACCCCGGCGTGGCGATTCGGGAGTGGCCCCTCGTTGCCGCTGATCTCGTAACACTCGAAGAGCGGCGAGGGGCGGGCGACTATCAGGGCATCGCACAGATTGCGCCCTCGCTACTGCTCGAACTGCATGCCCTGTACGTGCGCCGACCCGAGCACCGCGAACCGATCCTGTGCGGCATCATCGGCGCGCTGTTCGCGGTGATGGTGATGACCAAGCGTTTCGGTGCCCGTGGCCTGCCGCTGCTGGCCGGGAAAGCAGCGCAAGCGACCGCCGATGAACTGGACCGACCCGAGTGGCGCGGCGCGGCTATGTGGATGCGCAACAACGTGACCGGCTCGCTGTCCCGACCCCAGCACTACGCCCGAGCAGTCGCGACCGCCGACCAACTGACATCGTCGCTGAACGATGAAACAGTTTTGCAGTCCTACGGCATGCTGCACCTTTCGGCCGCACTGGCGGCGGCTGTGCAATCGGACCGGACGACCGCGGCGACCCACCTCGACGAGGCGGCCGCGGTAGCCGAACGTATGGATTCCGATGTCGGCAGCTTCGGACGTATGTGGTTCGGCCGCACCAATGTTGCGGTCTGGCGTGCCTCGGTCGGGATGGAACTCGGCGATGGTCCGAAAGCGCTGGAGTCTGTTTCGGGAATTGGTATCGAGGCTATCCCCGATCGCGCCCGCCTCGCCGGTTTCTACTCGGAGGCCGGACGGATCATGCTCGCGGAACCGAAAACGCGCGACTCCGGCGTCGCAACACTCTTGAAAGCAGAACAGCTTGCGCCACAACGCATCCGCAGTGACCTGTTCGTGCGCGAGGCGATAGCCGACCAACTCCGCTCCGCCCGCCGCGATGCCGGCGGCCGCGAACTGCGGGGCCTGGCATGGCGGATCGGCATCGCCCCGGACTCCGGCGAGACCCGCCGCTGACCTCGTACGGCTGAACTCACACGGTGAGTCCTCGCACTATCCGCTGCACAGCGGGTCCGAGCGTTGGTGGGGTGAACAGACCGTGCAAACCTCCGCACGAATGCGAGAAAACCGCAGAATCAAGGCCGGTTTGCACGAATAGTTCACCACTCCACACGACCCCGTTGAGACTGGCCAACCGGAGCCGTGGTGCAGCAGCGCGCGACGTCGAAACCACCGTCTCGCGATCACCGCGCACCCATCCCGAGCACCGAGCCCGAGCGCTGCCCCGCACGCCAGGTCCGAGCATGGACCCCACACCTCGAGTTCGAGCGCCGAGTCCGTGTCCCCGCACAGTGTCCAGGCAGAGTCCGCACACCGACCCACGCGCTGAGTCCGCACGCCTGGTCCCGAGCCTCCGGGTCCGAGCGCTGCCCGCGAGCGCCGAGCCCGCACGCATCCCTCTGTCGCGCTTGTCCTTTCAGGACAGACGGCGCCTGACTCGTCTCATACGTTGAGCTACGGCCCCATCGCCGGGTCCGTAGCCGGCCGAACCCCGGCTCCTCGGCGGTGGGCGCTCTTACCGGCCGAGGGGATGGAGGGGTGCGTTATGAAAGGCTGTGACTGGATCCTGTTGCTGCTCATCGCAGCACTGCTCGGACTGACCTTCGCCTTAGCGCGCCTACCGCTGCGAGGTGAACGCCGCCGCAAGGACTCCCAGCGGTGACGCCCGCCCACCCGATCGCGCTCGGCTGGGTTCATCCCGAATCCACCGCCCCGGACTGGGACACCGCCCAAGTACGCCGCCTGGCCACCCGCCTCGGCTACCGCCTGGTCTGGCCCCCGGAATCCAGCCGCATCCCCCTACCCGACCAGGTCCGCGCCACCGGCGCCGAAGCCGTAATCGCCCCGTCCACCCACCATTTCGACTTCCTCACCCTGAACGCGCTGATGATGATCGCCGACGTAGAAACCGTCCACCCCAGGCTCTCCTTCGCCCGCTGGGCGACCAGACGATGACGAAACCGCCGCCGCTCCTCCAATTCGGCAGCAGCGGCGACGCCCTCACATGAGCGCGAACGCCCCACCCACGTGACCAGTTGACGACCGCGACCAGCGACGACCCCCATCCGGCGCTGCCGGTGCCAGCGATGTCGTTGGCCTGGTCACCAATGGAGCCGGTCCACATGCGCCTGCCGACAACTGCGTCGCGTCACTAGATCCGACCTTCCGACCGTATGGAACGTGCCGACACCGTACGGAACCAAATCCCATACCCATCACGGACCTCCATAGGAGAACGGACCGATGAACCCCCAACTGCCCGCCTGGAGGGCAGGCGAACATATCCTCACCCCTGGCCAACTCGCCGACCTGGCCGGAAGCTGGGAACGGCGGAACACTGCGCTGACAGCAATCGCCCACGGTTGGCACGTCGATGAGGCCGTTCGCTTCCTCGCCGGTCCGACGGCGGAACCACGCAGCGTCGGTGTGCGTCATATAGTTCAGACCGATCTGTGTCCGGCCGGCGATGTAGGGGAATCAGTGCGGCGATATGTAGCAGCAGCGGCAATCTGTGCGGCGCTGGCGGCGGCGGGGTGCTCGTCGACCACAGAAGGCACACCCACCACCAACGCCGACAAGGCAGCCGACCTGTGGGACCCGTGCTCCCTCGATCAGGCAACGGTCCAAGCGATGGGAGTCGATCCCGCCACCAAGGACAGCGGCATTGCCGGCGTCCAGCAGTCCGGGTGGAAGATCTGTGGATGGGAAGGTAAGCAATACGGGCTCACGGTCTATTCGACCGCCAAGGGTGTCGACCACTACAAGGCCAAATCCGAAAACACAGATTTCGCGCCCGTAACCGTTGCCGGTCGCAGCGGTCAGCAGTTCCGCGTCAATGGCACCACGCGAGACCTGAAGTGCGACATTATCTTTCCGAACAAGCAAGGGGTCGTACAGATCACGTTGCTCGGATGGCCCGGCAACGACACTCCGATCGCAGACCCTTGCGGAAAACTCACAGAGGTGGCCGGGCAGCTGGTTCCGAAGCTGCCTGAATAGCCGAGGGGACAGCGGCAATGAGTGAAGACCTGACGACGTGGCAGAGCCACGCTGCCCAAGCCAAGGCGGGCGAACTGTACCTAGCCGACGAGGCGGTCGCCCGCGAATGCCTCAAAGCGTGCAACGACCGCATCGACGAGCTGAACCACATGCTGCGGCTGGTCGATGCGACCAAAAACGTAGCCGGCTTCGGCGATTTCGAGATGGCCGAACAGCTACGGCAGAAGTTCCTGACCCAAGCGACAGGCACCGACAACTCGATCGACGCGGTGATCACCGACCACATCGAGACGGTGAAGAACATGCGAGAGGTGATGCGGTTGTCGATCTCCCGCATCTCCGGCCAGGACGTCGACAACGCCGGGAACATCAAGAAGACTTGAGGGTTACTTCGATCGGCGACGTGTCATAGGGGTGCGATAGCTTCGGCCCGTGACAAAACTGGGGTGGCCCAAGTACTTTCGCGCCGATTTCCATGTGCAATGGATCGATACCGAGCAAGCAAACGCCGTCTTGCCGATGCTGCGAACTCTGTTCGATCGAGAGGGCATGTCCACCGACGGCACACTCACTCCGCGCGATAGCGACGGACGCTGGCGCTTGGACGGAGTGACCGCCGAACTGGACTACGCGGCGTTCACGGAGCGGCACGGCGGCGGCCGCGGGTTCGAGGATTATCAGTTCGCCGTACAAGACGAACTCGTGGCAGAGATCCGGAAGCTCGCTCCGGACGCCGTCCTGTGGATGGAGTGGGACTACTCCGACTCCTGGGGTCACTACTGCGACGGGCCCGATACCTGCGAGAACTGTCCAGGACTATGAGGCGCGCCATCGTCCCGCAATACCATCCGGCCGAACGTCCTCAACCGGGCGAAAACCGCAGTCCACCTGCACCTTCTCGGTGCCCCCGGTCGGACTCGAACCGACACTGTGCGGATTTTAAGTCCGCTGCCTCTGCCAATTGGGCTACGGGGGCGGCTGGGATAGCGTACCTAAGTCGTACGTCCGTCTCGGAATTGTCCGGGGATTTGCTCAGTGCACGCCTTTCATCAGGCGGCTGACCTGCGGGGCTAGGAAGTAAACGATGATTCCCACTGCGATCGCGACCAGGCCGATGCTGCCGAAGTAGGCGACTTCGTGGCTGGTGTCGTAGAACTCGGACAGGACGCCGGACATCGAGGTGCCGATGCCGACGGAGAAGAAGTAAAGGGCCATCATCTGGGCTCGGAAAGCCTCCGGGGCGAGCTGAGTGGTAACCGCGAGGCCGATCGGGGACAGCAGGAGTTCGGAGATGGCGAAGCCGGCCAGGATGACGAAGACGAGCAGGGCGGGAACGGTCTTGTCGTCGAAGCCGGCCAGGGGGACGAACAGGAGGAACGATGCGCCCATCCCCATCACGCCGTAGGCGAACTTTCGGGGGGTGGTGGGGGCTCGGGTGCCCAGGCGGGTCCACATGAGCGCGAACAAGGGCGACAGCACGATGACCCAGATCGGTTCCTCCGAGCCGATCCAGCTGGCCGGCGCGGTCCACCCGAACAGCGTCCAGTTCATCCGTTCGTCGGAGTAGACGGCCAGCACCGTGAAGATCTGCTGGAACAGCGACCAGAACACGGCGTTGGCGATGAACAGCGGTATGAAGGCCCGCACTCGGACTCGTTCCACCGCAACCACTTTCGGACTGGTCAACATCAATCCGAAATAGAGTATCGATACCGCCGCGATCACGCCGGTGGTTACCCACGACAGATTCGACAACCGGACCAGCCCGGTCCACATCGCGAGGGCGACCACCACCGCGACGACCAGCACGAAGGTGATCACCTTCCCGATCTGGCTGCGCGGCAACGGGTTCGGCACTTCCCGTCCGTGGGTACCCAGATTGCGCCGGAAGATCACGTACTGGGTGAGCCCGAGCGCCATACCGACCGCCGCCGCCCCGAATCCGTAGTGGAATCCGAGGTGGGTCTGCAGCAGGCCGGTGATCAGCGGGCCGACGAACGCGCCCAGATTCACACCGAGATAGAACAGCGTGAAACCACCGTCGGCGCGCGGGTCACCCTTCTCGTAGAGCGTGCCCAGCAGGGAGGACGCATTGGCCTTCAACGCGCCGGAACCGAGCGCGACGAGCACCAGACCCACCCCGACACCGGCCAGTCCGGGCAGCACCGCCAGCGCGATATGCCCGGCCATCACCACGACACCGCCGTAGAAGACGGTCCGCTCCATCCCGAGCACCCGGTCGGCCAGCCAGCCGCCGAGCACGGTCGACAGATACACCAGCCCGCCGTAGGCGCCGACGATGCCCGTCGCGGTGGATTTCTCCAGCCCCAGCCCGCCGTCGGTCAGCGAGTAGTACAGGTAGTACCCGAGGATGGTGAGCATGCCGTAGAACGAAAACCGTTCCCACAGCTCCACTCCGAACAAATTGACCAGCCCGATGGGATGGCCGAATATCGTGCGCGTCTCCGGCAACGCCTGCTCTCCCGGGACGGGTTCCACCCTGCTCATGAGACGCAATTGTCCAGCAACGAGGTACGCCGATCGGGGGAATCGCCGATCACGCGGGGTGTCGGGGCCGCACCATCAGAAGGTGCCGATCGCGCCGGAGGGACCGGACCTGTGTGGTAGCGCCGCGCTGCCGCACTCTCAGGCGATCGACAGCGCGATACCGTCGAGAATGTCGTGCTCGCTCACGATCAACTCCGAAATCCCGGCCCGGCGCGCCAGTTCGTCGGCCAGCACCTCGGTGATCACCGCACCGCCGCCGATCACATCGACCCGGCCCGGATGCATGGGACCCAGGGCGGCGCGTTCGTCGTGATTCATCCCGATGAGGCGGTGGCAGACCTCGCGGAGCTGATCGAACGTGAGCCGGGTCAGATGCACCCGCTCCGAATCGTATTCGGGCAGGTCCAGCGCGACGGCGGCGATCGTGGTCATGGTGCCGGCCACCCCCACCCAGGTGCGGGCGCGCTCGACCGGAACCACGCCGAAGGCCTGGGCCAGCTGCTGCGAGGCGAAGAACCGCGCGGACGCGACCTCCTCGCCGGTCGGCGGATTACCGTGCAGGCAACGTTCGGTGATCCGCACACAGCCGATATCGGCCGAGTAGGCCTCCTGCACGCCGGAGCTGTCGCCGAGCACCACCTCGGTGGATCCGCCACCGAGGTCGACGACCACGAACGGCCCTTCGGCACTGGACAATTCGCCGACCGCGCCCGCGAACGAGAGCCGCGCCTCCTCGTCGCCGGTGATCACCTCGGCCTGGGCGCCGGGCACGACTCGGCCCAGTTCCACCCCGGTCATGGTGAAGAAGTCGTCGCGGTTGCGGGCGTCGCGGGTGGCGCTGGTGGCGACCATGCGCACCCGGCTCACCCCGGCGTCGATCATGCGGTCGACGTAGTCGTGCAGGGCGACGCGGGTGCGTTCGATCGCCTCCGGATTCAGTTCGCCCGTGGCGTCCACGCCCTTGCCGAGCCGCACGATCCGCATCTCGCGGTGCACGTCGGTGAGGTGGCCGTCCGCGCCGACATCGGCGATCAGGAGCCGGATGGAATTGGTGCCGCAGTCGACGGCGGCAACCCGGTCACTCATCACTGTCTCCCGCATCGGTATTCGGTTGGTACTGCTCGTATTTCGGCCAGTCCTGCGGAATCGCGGTGCCGCGCAGTCCGGTATCGGCCGCCAGCGCGACCGCCTCGTCACCGAGCGGGTTCAGTCCCGGCCCCTTGGCCAGCGAATGCGCGATCAGCACGTGCAGGCATTTGACCCGCTCCGGCATCCCGCCACCGCTGAAATCCGTTCCCAGCGACTCGATTTCGTCGCGTTCGGACAGGTAGCTCTCGTGCGCGACGCGGTAGGCGGCGGCCAGTTCCGGGTCGGCGGCCAGGCGTTCGGTCATCCCGCGCATCAGCCCGGCGGCTTCCTGCCGGCTCGCCTCGGCGGTCAGGCGCGGATCGGTGAGGTAGTAGAGCGTGGGGAACGGGGTGCCGTCGGGTAACCGCGGCGCGGTCTTCACGACCGCCGGTCGGCCGTCGGGTGTGCGATAGGCGATGGCGAGCACTCCGCGCGGCTCCCGCCCGAGCTGACGGGCCACGATCTCGAGATCCGCCGCGGCGGGCGCACCCTGCTCCTCACCCGCCTCGCCGGACGAAGGCTCGGGCGTAGCGGGGTCGGTCACCTGGGTTCTCCTTCGGGATGGGGCGGGGGCGGTGGTGGAGGGGGCGGCGGGGGCGCCGGCGTCGTGGGGGTGGGCTGCGGCTCGGACATACTGCGCCACAGCTGGGTGTACCAGGGATCGGGGCGGCGGGCCTGACTCGTCGGCACCGGCACCGCGGGCTGCTCGATACCGGGGACCTGCACGATGTAGGCGGTGTCGCCCGGCATCACCAGCCGCAGCCGGTCGCGGGCCTCGGAGCGGATGTAGGCGGGATCTTCCTGCTGTGCGCGACGGTCGCGCAACCGCGTCAGATCGCTTTCCAGATCGCGGCGCTGTTCGGCCAGCTGCGCCGATTCCGAACGCTGGCTGAAGTAGGTGCGCATCGGCACGGCGAGCGTCAACGCGAGCGCGCACAGCACCGCAGCCAGGATGACGGCCCGGCCGGTGGACAGCCCGAGAATCCGGCGCTCGTGGCGATCCTCGGACTTCTTCGACTTCGCGCGCGTAGTGCGCGGTTCGGATTTCGTGCCGGCCGGACGCCGTTGCGCGGCCCGTTTGCCGGCGGACGTGCGCGCGGAGCCGTTCGCGGCCCGTTCGGGTCTGGGCGACCGCGTCGAGCGGCGGTCACCGCGTCCTGCCGGACTGGTACCGCGCGCCCGTCGCTCCGTCATCCCCACACCTCGAAATCGCCTGCCTCCGCAGCGGTGCTGCGAATCCGTGCAGCAGCGGTGCTGCAAATCCGTGCCGTAGCGGCGCTGCGATTCGACCGCACAGCGCAACGGTTGCGCACGGTGACCGGCCGCTGTGTCGACCGGCACCGCACGCCACACCCGTTGTCGAGGCTACTACCCCTCGAAGACGAACCGGGGGAATGCAACGTCACCGGCGTAGCGAGCCGAATCGCCGAGCGCGTCCTCGATGCGCAGCAGCTGGTTGTACTTGGCGACGCGTTCGCTGCGGGCGGGGGCACCGGTCTTGATCTGACCGCTGCCGACCGCGACCGCCAGATCGGCGATGGTGGTGTCCTCGGTCTCGCCCGAACGGTGACTCATCATGGTCTTGTAGCCGTTGCGGTGGGCGAGCTCGACCGCGTCCAGCGTCTCGGTGAGGGTGCCGATCTGGTTGACCTTCACCAGCAGCGCGTTGGCGGCACCCTTGGCGATGCCGTCCTCGAGCCGCTCCGGGTTGGTGACGAACAGGTCGTCGCCGACCAGCTGGATCTTGTCGCCGATCAGATCGGTCAGCGCGACCCAGCCGTCCCAGTCGTCCTCCGACAGCGGGTCCTCGATCGAGACCAGCGGGTAGGCGCCCAGCAGGTCGTTGTAGAACTCGGCCATCTGCTCGGCGGTGCGCTCGGCGCCCTCGAACTTGTAGCCCGTTCCGGCGGTGTAGAACTCGGTCGCGGCGACGTCGAGAGCCAGCGCGACATCGCTGCCCAGGTTGTAGCCGGCCTTGCCGATCGCCGAAGCGATCAGGTCCAGCGCCTCGCGGGTGCCGCCGGCCAGATCCGGGGCGAAACCGCCCTCGTCACCGAGACCGGTGGACAGGCCCTTGGTCTTCAGCTCGGCCTTGAGGGCGTGGTAGACCTCCGCACCCCAGCGCAGCGCCTCGCGGAAGGTGGGCGCGCCGATCGGGGCGATCATGAATTCCTGCACGTCGACACTGGTGTCGGCGTGGGCGCCACCATTGAGGATGTTCATCATCGGCACCGGCAGCACATGCGCGTTCGGGCCGCCCAGGTAGCGGAACAGCTCCAGCCCCGAGGACTCGGCGGCCGAGCGGGCCACCGCCAGCGAGACACCCAGCAGGGCGTTGGCGCCGAGGCGCGACTTGTCCGGGGTGCCGTCCAGATCCAGCAGCACCTGGTCGACGGTGCGCTGCTCGACCGCGTCCAGGCCGATCACGGCCGGTGCGATCTCGTCCAGCACGCCCTCGACGGCCTTGCGGACACCCTTGCCGCCGTAGCGGTCGCCGCCGTCGCGCAACTCCACGGCCTCGTGCTCGCCGGTGGAGGCGCCGGACGGCACCGCCGCGCGGGTCAGCGTGCCGTCGTCGAGAGCGATCTCGACCTCGACGGTGGGGTTACCGCGCGAATCCAGGATCTCGCGAGCTCCGACCTGTTCGATGATGGCCACGAAACGACACTCCTTCGGCTGCTGGCGATCAATTCAGGGCCCTGCCCACCGCCGTCCATGAGCAGGTCGCACGGCGGGCCCGTGCGTCTGCGAGCCTAATGGGTGCGGTGCGGAACGCACGACACAGGTGGGCGCGCGGTCGCGGTCGTTCGCGCGCGCAACGAATTGCGGCGGGGCCGGAGCGTGCGCGCGGCCGCGGGGCGGGTCTCAGGCGCGACGGCCGACGCTGTACGCCGCCGCCTTCGTCCGCACGGTCGCCATATAGGTGGTGGACTGGTTGTAGGTCAGCACCGCCTTCTGCCACCCCTCCGCTGTGCGCAGATCGCCGCCGCTGGCGCACAGGTAGCGCGCGGCGGTCAGCGATGCGTCGTCGATGCTGTCCGGATCCACCCGGCCGTCCCCGTTGGCATCCACACCCCAGTGCTGCCAGGTTTCGGGCAGGAATTGGAACGGACCCTCGGCGCGCACGTAGACCGGAGCGCCGGCGCGTGCGGTGGCCTCGTTGTCGAGAATCCTTGCGACACCGGGTGATCCGTCCAAGGGGATGCCGCGGATGGGCGGGCGGACCTCACCGTCGGCATCCAGGTCGGAACCGCCGTGGCGGCCGTGCTTGCTCTCCACCCGCGCGATACCCGCGATCGTGGTCCAGCCGATGCCGCAGTCGGGACGCGATCGCTCCATGACCTCGGCCGCGTATCCGTAGGCCTCGAGCGCGACCGCCGGGATGCCGAGCGCGTCCGACTGCCCTTCCGCCCAGCCACGCAACTGTTCGGCACTACGGCCGGGCGCATCGAGGTCGATCAGCGGAACCGGGCTGCCCGCACCGGGCGGGAAACCGTCCGGAATCGGGGGCAGGTTATCGGTTCCCGCACATCCGGACAGCAGCGCGACCGCCGCGACAGCGGCGAACGCGAGGGGCCGGAATCCGGGGATGGTCGAACGCACCTCTCCATCATCCAGATTCGCGCGCGGATGGCACGCATCGTGACGGTGCGCTCCACCCGACTCGGCATACGATCAGCTACCTTTCCCGGCAACCGTTCGATACCGAAACGCTATGTCCAATGACGTACTTTAGGTAAGCCTTGCTTAAGATCAACGGAGCGACTAACTTCGCAGTCCGAGTCTTCACCACCTGCTTCATCCCCATTGCGAGGAAGGGAACTCCTGGTGAAAAACGTTCTCCGCGAACGTAAGACACCCCAGCACGAAGAAACCGCACCGATCGACCGCCGCACGCTTCCGCCCGAGGCCGCGGCGGCCGTCTTCTGTTCGGCCGAAGAGATCGCGATCACACTCGACCACACGCCCGGCGGCTCCGCCCCGATCCGGCGCACCCTCTCCGATCCGGCGCTGATCCGGCTCGTCGACGCCTACGCCGCCGACCTTCCGGCGGCGGTGCGAACCGCGTTGCGCCCGCCCGACACCGCCGCCGGAGCGACGATCATCGGCCGCCTGCCGGTGCGCGACGACGAGCTCGGCCCGACGCCGCCCGACTGGGCCCATGCCGCCGAACCGGCGAGTCCGGCCTCGTTTCGCCTGGATATCGCCCTGTTGCTGCTCGCCCGCTGCGCCGGCGAACCGTTCGGCTGGCAAGGCCAGCAGGGCGGGCGGCTGGTCAACAACATCCTGCCCACACCCGGCCACGAACACGAACAGTCCGGCGCCAGCAGCACCACCCTGCTGAGCCCGCACACCGAGGACGCCTTCCATCCCGAACGCGCGCATCTGCTGCTGCTCGGTTGTCTGCGCAATCCCGATAGGGTGGGCACCACGGTGTCCTCGGTCCGCCGGGTATACCTGGACGCGGACGGGCGGCGGCTGCTCGCCGAACCGATCGTGCCGATCCTGCCCGACGTCTCCTACGGCGAGGATTTCAGCGGGCATCGCCCCGCCCCGGTGGCCACCGTCGCCGCCGGTGACGGTGGGCCGACCCTGCGCTACGACCCCGCCTATACCCCGCTCGACGAGGCCGGCCCCGAATACCGTTGCGCCTACGCCCATCTCGGTGCGGAACTGGAACGAGTCTGTCACCGCGCGGTGTTGGAGCCCGGCGAGTTGCTGCTGATGGACAATGATGTCGTCGTGCACGGCCGGGTTCCGTTCACGCCCCGTTACGACGGGACCGACCGCTGGCTCAAACGGGTCAACATCCGGCTGGCACGCCGCCGCGCACCGGCCGAGGCCGGCGAAAGCGGATACGGGCAGCGGACGGTGCGGCCGTTCGCGCCCGATCCCACTGCGGCACCGAAGATCTCGCACCGATGAACCGACCAGTGAACCGAGGAACGCAGTGAGCAGCCGCCCCACCCCGTTGCGCGTACTCAGCCGCAGCGATCTCGCCGATGTCCCGATCGCCCCCAACGAGGTGGTGCGCGCCGTCGAGGACGCCTATCTGGCCCTGGCACAGGGTGATTCGGACAACCCCCGCAAGCTCAGTGTGGCGCATCCGGACGGCTGGTCGGTGGCGTACGCGATGCTGGGGCGCGACGGGCGCCGCCGGGTGGTGGCGATGAAGACCTCGTACAAATTCGATCCGAGCCACGACCGCAGCACCAAGCGCTACTACACCACCATCACCCTCTACGACGACGCCACCGGCACGCCCATCGCGATGATGGACTGCGCGCGGGTGGGCGCACTGCGCACGCCGGCGGTGTCGGCGCTGCTGGTGCGTGAAACGGTGCGGCCGGGTGCGCGCAGCGTCCTACTGATCGGCACCGGCACCCAGGGCCGAAACGCGTTGCCGCACTTGCTCGCCGCGAATCCGCAGCTGAACCGGCTGATGGTGTACGGCACCCATCCCGAGGGCCTGGAAGCGGTGGGCACCCACCTGCGCGCGCACGCTCCGCACCTGGATCTGGACGTGGTCGAGGATCCGCGCGCCGCGGCGGCGACCGCCGATGTGGTGCTCGCGACCGCCGGTCCGGGCACGCAGGTCGCCCTCGAATCCGATGATCTGGCACCGGGTTCGGTGGCCGTGCTGGTCGGTTACGGACTGGCTCCCTCGACGCTCACCGACGCCGATCGCGTGGTCGCCACCAGCGCCGAGCAGATGGCGCTGACCGGCACCGATATGGCAGGGCCGGATGGGCGGTTGCGCTCGGTCGACGCCGAACTGCCGGCGATTCTGGGCCGCCGCGCGACCGCGCGCACCAGTGCCGACGAACGGCTGTTCGTCTACAACAGCGGCTTGGTCCTCACCGATATCGCCGTCGCGCACGCCCTGGCCGAACGCGCCATCGCCGAGGGCCGGGGCACGGAGGTGCCGCTGTGGGACTGACCGGGACGCCCACCCCTAGCGCTACGCGGTCGTCCCGGCCGACCGCGAACCGGACGACGATCCGGCCGCTCGCTACACCACGTGCGGGCCGACCGGCGACACCGCGGCGAGCGCGCCCATGGGGTATGCCCACTGCGCAAACAACTTTCGGTGACTCGAAGCGGTCGTCGGCCTCGGAGACGAGGCGGTGACCGCGAGCCGGAGTACGCAGGCGCCCAAGGATACGTTGACCCCTCGTTCGATCACCGCACCTCCCCTCCCCGCACACCGAGACGAATGGGAGCACCGGCTGCTGGCCGACGCCCGTCTGCTCGACGACATCGCCTACGCGGTCGGCGGCCCGTTCCACGTGCTGTCCCCGCAGCGGGTGGGCGTGAATATCGACGGCTTCCGCGAACAGTTCCGCCGCCACGGCGTCGACGGCGCGATCTACTACGGCAAGAAGGCCAACAAGTCCACAGCCGTGGTGCGGGTCTGCGCCGAACACGGCGCCGGCGCCGATGTCGCCAGCGTCGGTGAGCTGAGTTCGGCTCTGGCGCATGGCATCCGGGGCCACGATCTGATGGTGACCGGCCCGGCCAAATCCGATGAGCTGCTGTGGCTGGCCACCCGGCACGGCGCCCTGATCGCCATCGACGAACCGGGCGAACTCGACCGGCTCGCGGGCCTCGGCGCCACCGCCCGGGTGCTGCTGCGGGTACTGCCGCCGGATTCGACCAGCCGATTCGGCATGACCGACATCGAACTCGACACGGTGCTGCACCGCACCGATCCGGCACCGATCAAGGTGGAGGGCTTCAGCTTTCACCTGTCCGGCTACGACCCGATCGCCCGCTCGGAACTCGCGGCGGCGCTGGTCGAGCGGTGCCTGCACGCGCGCGCCCTCGGACATCCGGTCACCACCGTCTCCATCGGCGGCGGATTCGGCGTGGACTATCTGCCGGATACGGCCTGGCGCGCCTTCACCGAGGACCACGATCCGCACTGGTTCCACGCGGACAAGACCTTCGATTCGTACTATCCCTACCATCAGCGTCCCGCCGGACCGGCCGCGCTGGCCGCCGTCCTCGACCACGACGACCTGGCGAAAGTTCTACGCGCCCACGCTATCCGGCTCGCGATCGAACCCGGGCGCGCGCTGCTCGACCGCGCCGGAAGCACGGTGTTCCGCGTCCAAGGCGTGAAAACCCGCACGGCACAGTCATTTCCCTACCAGCTGCTCACCGTCGACGGCACCAGTCTGAGCCTGTCCGAACAGTGGTTCGACAGTGAATACCTGCCCGATCCGGTGCTGTGGCCGACGCGGCCGGGTGCGGTGACTCCGGCCTGCGTCGGCGCGGCGACCTGCCTGGAGTCGGACATGCTGAGCTGGCGGCGCATTCCACTACCGCGTCCGGCGGTCATCGGCGATCTGCTCGTCTATCCGAATACCGCCGGATATCAGATGGATTCGAACGAATCGTCGTTCCACGATCTCCCCCTCCCGCCGAAGGTGCTGCTGTCGAGCAGCCCGGACGTGGATCCGGCGCAGCCGCCGCGGCTGCGCTGGACGCTCGAACGCTGACTCCCCTTCCCATCACACTCTCGAGGAGACTCGCATGCCGATCGTCACGCGCGTGACGGACCTGATCGGAAACACTCCCCTGTTCGAGCTGGCCGTCACCGAGGGCGGCACCCGGCTACTACTCAAACTCGAACAGTTCAATCCGACCGGCGCGGCGAAGATCCGGATGGCCCGCGAAATGGTGCTCGATGCCGAACGCCGAGGTTTGCTGAGAAGTGGCGGGCATATTATCGAGTCCACATCCGGGAATACCGGACTGGGACTGGCGGTGGTCGCGGCCGAACGCGGTTATCGATTCACCGCGGTCGTGGACCACCACGCCTGTAAGGACAAACTGCGCGCGATGCGAGCCATGGGTGCCGACCTCGTCTACGTCGCCGCCGAGGGCGACGACAGCCTGGCCACCTCCGCCCGGGAGGACCTGGCCGAGGCGATGGCGGCCGCGCGGCCGGACGCCTACTTCACCGAACAGCACAACAACGAGGCCAATCCGGTCGGCTACTACGCGGTCGCGGAGGAGTTGCTGGCCGATCTCGGCCATGTCGACATCCTGGTGTCCGCGGTCGGCACCGGCGGATCGCTGTTCGGCACGGCGCGGCGGCTGCGCGACCTGGGCCATCCGGCGCGGGTGATCGGCGTGGAACCGGTCGGGTCGATCGCGTTCGGCGGGCCCGGCGGACCGTACTGGCAGTCGGGCACCGGCACCCCGCCCGGCGCGACCGTCGGTACGGCCGTGGACTACTCGCTGCTGGACGAGGGAGTCACCGTCTCGGATGTGGACGCCTTCGCCACCGCCCGCGCGGTCGCGCAGCGTTCCGGTCTGATGATCGGCGGGTCGGCGGGCGGGTCGGTATATGTGGCGCTGCAGCGACTCGAGGAATTCGAACCGGGCTCGACGATCGTCACCATCGTCTGCGACGGCGGGGAAAAGTACCTCGACACGGTCTTCGACGACGAATGGATGAGCGACCGCGATCTGCTCGACCGCACCGCCGAGCACGCGGTCACCGACCTGCTGGACCGCTACGCACCGGGTACACCAGCGGTATCCGAGCCGCGAAACCTGGTGGGTGTCCGATGAATCAGATGACCGAGGGTCGCCGATGACCGCGGTCGCGGCCCGCGGCGACGGGCGGCGGCTGACGGCGCTGGCCACGCCGATCGCGCTGACGCAGCTGGCCCAGGTCGCGATCTCCACCACCAATATCGCGCTGATGGGCAGCCTCGGCGTCGACCAGGTGGCCGCCGGCGGGCTCGCGCTGGTGTTGTTCAACCAGATCCGGACCATGTGCGTCGGGTTGATCACCGCCAGCGGCAATCAGGTGGCAACCGTGGTGAGCCGGGCCGAGAAGCAGCGCCGCGACCCCGAACACGAGATCCGCGATGTGGTCCGATCGAGCTTCCTCATCGCCACGGCGGCGGGGTTGCTCGGCGGCCTGATCCTGGTCGGCCTGGGCTGGTCGCTGCAATGGCTCGGCCAAGACGCCGCGGTGCTGGCCGAAGCGCGGCCGATGATGGTGGCGCTGGCCCCGGGTCTGCTGCCCTGCCTGTGGTTCCAGGTGTTGCGGCAATACACCGTCGGCATGCAACGGCCGCAGGCGCTGCTGGTGGTGACGCTCGGCTCGGTGGCCGTGAACGCGGTGGTCGCGCTGGCCCTGATCCACGGCTGGGCCGGACTGCCCGCCCTGGGCCTGACCGGTGTCGGCGTGGCGTCCTCGGTCGTCTTCCTCGTCACCTTCGCGGTGTTCTGGGTGATGGTGCGCCGCGACGCGGCGCTGGGGCCGACGCTGCCGGTGCGGATGTGGCCGGTCCGCCGGCGAACGGTCACCGCGGAACTGCGGCTCGGCGCGCCCATCGCGCTCACCTACGGCTCCGAGGCAGGCATGTTCTCGGTGCTGGCGCTGGCGATGGGCACGCTCGGCCCGGCGGCGCTGGCCGCGCACAACGTGGTGTATCAGCTCGTCTACATCGTGTTCCAGGTCGCGGTGGGGCTCTCGCACGGGGTCTCGATCCTGGTGAGCCGGGCCGTGGCCCGCGAGGAGTTCCGCCGCGCCCAGAACCTGGCCTGGCTGGCATTGCGGCAGGCGGCCGTGGTGGCCGCGGTCGTCGGCGTGCTGTACGTCGCCGCGCCCGATCTGGTGCTGCGCCCGTTCCTCGCCGGCCGCGACGGCGCCACCGTCGAACTCGCGCACAGCCTGCTGCTGATCGCCGTCGTCCTGCAGTTCTTCGATGCCGCACAGAACATCGGCAACGGGCTGCTGCGGGGTGTGAAGGACACGCGCGCCGGATTCCGGCTTTCGCTGGTGGGGTATTGGCTCGTCGGCCTGCCGACCGCACTGCTGCTCGCCTTCCCGCTCGGCCTGGGCGCGAACGGAGTCTGGTGGGGTCTGACCGCGGGCTTGGCGGCCACCGCCCTGCTGATGCTGCGCCGGTACTTCTCCCTGCTGCACCACCGGGAGGACAGCGAACCACGCGAGCTCGCCGATAGCATGAACTGACGGTTCGTCCCGATCCGATCCACACTTACGCGCGACGCGGGGCCGACCACCCGTTCGCACCCCTACCACCAGCGCCGCTCGAATCCGGCCTGCACACCCAGCACGTAAGCGGCACAACGGTTTACACTGGGGTGCCAGTCGCGGCCGACGCCGCCGCGTAAGCCGACCGTGAGGTGACGAGATGGTAGCCAGTGCCGGAGAACGTCAACAGCCCGCGGCCGAGCATCCCGAACTGGACGTCCTGCCGACCTGGCCACTGGACACCATCGCCGTCCTGGTGACCACCGATCCGTCGCCGCACGCGATACCCGTCAGCTGGCCGGTGCGTGCCGACGACCGGCGAATCCTGTTGAGCCTGAAGTTCGATCGCGGTTCGCTGGCGCGGCTGCGCAAACGTCCCGATGTCGCGCTGCTGATCCTCGGTGGCGGCAATGTGGCACTGTGCGCCCGCGGTCGGGCGCGCGTCATCGCCGATCCGATGCCCGGCGCCGAGGACTATGTGGCCGTCGCCATCGATGTCGAGGTGATCGACGACCACCGCCAGGGCGCGTTCGAGGTCGAAGCGGGCATTCAGCGCACGGTCCTCGACGAACCGGAACTCGAATACCTCCGCTCGCGTGTCGCCACCCTGCAGGAGATGGTCGACGCGAAGAATTGACGCCCATGATCGCCGCCTTCTCGGTCACCCCGATCGGCACCGGCGCCGATGTGGGCCGCGCCGTCGCCGAAGCCGTCCGCATCGTCCGCGCCAGCGGGCTGCCGAACGAAACCAATGCCATGTTCACCACACTCGAGGGCGAATGGGACGAGGTGATGGGGGTGATCAAACAGGCCTCCGACGCCGTCCTCGCGGTCGCGCCGCGCTGCAGCCTGGTGATCAAGGCCGACATCCGTCCCGGCGTCACCGGCGCCCTGACGTCGAAAGTCGAGACCGTCGAACGCTATCTGGCGGAAGGCTCCTGACCACCCGACACGGGCGAGCCGACCGGGCGTGACCTCACGGCCGGCGCTGCCGGTCCCCCAGCGCGTCGGCGAAGGTTTCCCAGTGAGCGCGCCACTCGTCGGGACCCAGTGGTCCGCGTACGCCGCGGGTCTGCTCGGCCGCGTCCTCCGCGGCCCGGATTCGCGCCGCGAAGTCCAGCGTGGCCTTGCGGAGCCGCTCCTCGGCGCTTTCGGGTCCACCCAGGTGAATCACCCGCAGCTCCTCGGGGACCAGATCCTGGGGTAATCCCGCCTTCGCGCTGCGGGAGCGAATCTTCTCCGCCAGCGCCAGCGCGGGTTGCGCCATCGCGATCCCGTCCAGGCAGGAGCGGCGCGCCTTCTCGGTGAGTTTGCGTTCCTCCCAGGCTCGTTCCTGCGCGGCGACCTTCGCGGCCACATCCGCTCCGGCGTCCACCGCCGGATCGGACAGATGCGGGCTGCGGTGCACCAGTTTGGCGACCAGCGCGGCGGCCACCTCGTCGATGGTGAATTCGCCCGCGGCCTCGGCGATCCGGGAATGGAACAGCACCTGCAACAGCAGGTCGCCGAGTTCCTCCTTGATCGTCTCCGCATCGCCGTGCTGAATGGCGTCGAGGAGTTCGTAGGTCTCCTCCAGCAGATACGGCCGCAGCGAATCGTGGGTCTGGGTGACCTCCCAGCCGCCGAAATTCCACAGCCGGTCCATGACCTCGACGGCCTCGGTCAGACCGTGCGCGACCCGCGCGGAATCAGCCGCGGCGTCGTCGGAGCCATCCGACGGGCGCTCGACCCGGTCCTCGCTCACCCGACCGCGACCTCCGCGCGCACCGCGAGATCGACCATGCCCTTCGGCTTCCCGTCGAGCGCCAGCAGCAGATCGGCGACGAACTGCAACAACTGCACATCGCGCACCCGCGCCGCGCCCACGCTGTCCTCCACGCGGGGCAGCGGCAGTTGCACGATGCCGGTGGTGGGCCGATAGCTCGCACTCGGATACAGCCGCTTGAGCCGCATCTGCTTCGAATCGGGCAACTGCAGCGGCGATACCTTCAGTGTGGTGCCCGTGACGCCGACCTCCTGGATGCCGTACTCGCGGCACAGCAGTCGCAACTTCGCGACCGACACCAACCGGCCGACCTCCACCGGCAGCGGGCCGTACCGGTCGACGAGCTCCTCCACCACGGCGGCCAGCGCCGAATCATCCTGTGCCGCAGCCAGTTTGCGGTAGGCCTCCAGCCGCAGCCGGTCGCTGGCGATGTAGTCGGGCGGAATGTGCGCATCCACCGGCAGGTCGATCCGCACCTCCTTGACCTCTTCCTCGGTCGTGATCGGGCGGCCGTCGGCGGCGGCGCGATAGGCCTCCACCGCCTCACCGACCAGTCGCACATACAGATCGAAGCCGACGCCGGCGACATGGCCGGACTGTTCGGCGCCGAGAACGTTTCCGGCGCCGCGGATTTCGAGGTCCTTCATCGCCACGGCCATACCCGCGCCGAGATCGGAGTTCTGCGAGATGGTGGCCAGGCGGTCGTAGGCCGTTTCGGTGAGCGGCTTCTCGGCCGGATACAGGAAGTAGGCGTATCCGCGTTCCCGGCTGCGCCCGACCCGGCCGCGCAGCTGGTGCAGCTGCGAAAGGCCCAGGGCGTCGGCCCGTTCGACGATCAGCGTATTGGCGTTGGAGATGTCCAGACCGGTTTCGATGATCGTGGTGCACACCAGGACGTCGAATTCGCGCTCCCAGAAGCCCTGCACGGTCTTCTCCAGGGTGTCCTCGTTCATCTGGCCGTGCGCCACCGCGACCCGCGCCTCGGGAACCAGATCGCGAATTCGCTTGGCGGCCTTGTCGATCGAGGACACACGGTTGTGCACGTAGAAGACCTGGCCGTCGCGCAGCAGTTCGCGGCGCACGGCGGCGGCGACCTGTTTGTCGTTGTAGCCGCCGACATAGGTCAGGACGGGGTGGCGCTCCTCGGGCGGGGTGAGGATGGTCGACATCTCCCGGATCCCGGCCAGGCTCATCTCCAGGGTGCGCGGAATCGGGGTGGCCGACATGGTCAGCACGTCGACGTGGGTGCGCAGCGCCTTGATGTGTTCCTTGTGCTCGACGCCGAACCGCTGTTCCTCGTCGATGATCACGAGGCCGAGTTCCTTCCACCGCAGACCGGTCTGCAGCAGCCGGTGGGTACCGACCACGATGTCGACCGCACCGGTGGCCATACCGTCGATCACCTCGCGCGATTCGGCCGGATCGGTGAAGCGCGACAGGCCCTTCACCGTGACCGGGAAGCCGGCGACGCGTTCGGTGAAGGTCTGCAGATGTTGCTGTGCCAGCAGCGTGGTCGGCACCAGCACCGCGACCTGCTTACCGTCCTGAACCGCCTTGAACGCCGCCCGCACCGCGATCTCGGTCTTGCCGTAACCGACGTCGCCGCAGATCACCCGGTCCATCGGCACCGGGCGTTCCATATCGGCCTTCACCTCGGCGATGGCGGTGAGCTGATCGTGGGTCTCGGTGAACGCGAACGCGTCCTCCATCTCCTGCTGCCACGGCGTATCGGAGGCGAACGCGTGACCGGGCGCGGCCTGCCGCGCGGCGTACAACTGCACGAGTTCGGTCGCGATCTCACGAACGGCCTTGCGCGCCTTGCGTTTCGTATTCGCCCAGTCGGAGCCGCCGAGTTTGGACAGACTCGGCATCTCCCCGCCCACGTAGCGGGAGAGCTGGTCGAGCGAATCCATCGGGACGTACAACCGGTCGCCGGGCTGACCGCGCTTACTGGGCGCGTACTCGATCACCAGGTACTCGCGTCGCGCGCCGCCGACGGTGCGTTCGATCATCTCCACGAACCGGCCGATGCCGTGCTGATCGTGCACGACCATATCGCCGGAACTCAACGCCAGCGGATCGACCTGATTGCGCCGGCGAGCGGGAAGCTTCTTCCCCTCGCCGGGCGCGGTGACGCGGTTGCCGGTCAGATCGGATTCGGCGATGACGACCAGTTTCGCGTCGTCGAACACGATGCCGTCGTGCAGCGAACCGCACAGCACCCCGACCAGCCCACGCACCGGTTCGGTGCCCGGCTCGAGCGCCGCGGCCGGAACCTCGGCATCGGCGAGCCGCTCCTGAATGCGTTGTGCCGTACCGTGTCCCGCGACCACGATGACCGCGCGTCCACCGGTGGTGACGTGCGCGCGCAACGAGGCGAAGACGGTCGCGACCAGCTCCTCCGAGCCGCGGGCCGCCGGCGCCGACAGCACGGGCAGCACGACCTCCGCGGGATCGTCGGCGGCCAGCGGGCTCAGCGTCCACCACGGCAACCCGCGCGCCTCGGCATCGGCCCGCACGACGTCCAGACCGCGATACGCCGAGGACGCCAGATCCAGGCCGTGCGCGCCCAAGGGGGCCGCCCCGCCGAAGGACGCGGCCGTCCACGACGCCTCGAGGAATTCCTGTCCGGTGCGGACCAGATCGGCGGCGCGGGTGCGGATCTTCTCCGGATCGCACAGCAGCACATGCGATTGCGTCGGCACCACATCGGTGAGCAACTGCAACTCACCCGGCCGCAGCACCGGCAACAGCGCCTCCATCCCCTCCACCGGAATGCCCTGCGACAGCTTCTCCAGCATTTCGACCAGCGCCGCGTCGGCCGGATTGTCCGCGGCCACCTTCGCCGCGGATTCGCGCAGCTCCTCGGTCAGCAGCAGTTCCCGGCAGGGCTGCGCCACAACGAGATCCACCTCGACCTCGGTGAGCGAACGCTGGTCGGCGACGGAGAACGCGCGCAGTTCACTGATCTCGTCGCCCCAGAATTCCACGCGCACCGGATGATCGGCGGTGGGCGGGAAGATGTCGAGAATGCCGCCGCGCACCGCGAATTCGCCGCGCTTGCCGACCATATCGGCGCGCTCATAAGCGAATTCGACCAGACGCGTGGTCAATTCGTCGAAATCGAATTCGGCGCCGACGCGCAGCACGATGGGTTCGATCTCGCCCAGGCCCGGAGCCATCGGCTGCATCAGCGACCGGACCGTGGTCACCACCACCTGCAGCGGTTCCGGGTGGCCCGGATCCTCCGGATGCGCCAGCCGCCGCAGCACCTGCAACCGCCGGCCCACGGTGTCGGCACTGGGCGACAACCGCTCGTGCGGCAGCGTCTCCCAGGACGGGAACAGCGCGACCCGATCGCCGATGATCTCGCTCAGCTCGACGGTCAGATCGTCGGCCTCCCGCCCGGTGGCGGTCACCACCACCAGCGGCCGCGCGGCCGCGACGGTCGCCGCCACGAACGGCCGGATCGCGGACGGCGCGACCAGCTGCACCGAGGAGCGCCCGATCAGTTGCCGAACCTGGCTCAGCGCGGCATCGGCACCGGCCACCTCGGCCAGTCCCGCAAGAGGTGGGCGATGGCTCGGCATGAAAGAAACTCCCGCTGCACAGATCGGCGATTTTCAGAGCGACCAATCGAGTGTAGTCACGCGAATGCGCCGCCAGCACGGTGGTCCCCGCCACTCCACGCGACCAGCACGTGCAGGGCACACCAATACCCGAAGAAATACCACCAAGGCGTACTTCTACGGGCCGAGACCCCGCCGAAGCGAAGCGAGGGCCAAAATTACGGCACGTAGCGACGCAACCGCCGCGCGGCGAATTCCCGGAAGTACGCCACCTTCTCGTCCGGCACGATCGAGGGCAGCAGGAAGTACCACATGCGTTCCATGCGCACTGCCATCTGGTCGATGGATTCGGTACCGACGGCGGTGATGTGGACTCCGGCGGTCATCTCCTGCAGGAGAAGGCCGATGGTTTCGGGGTCCAGGTCGGGTTTGAGGTCGCCCTGCGCGATGGCCCGCTCGGCGAGCAGGATCTGGGTTTCGCCCCAGGTCTTGGTGATGTTCTCGCCCGAGGCGCCGCGGTAGTCGCCGATCTGGTGGGTGAGTTTGAGCATCGCGCCGACCATCGGATCGTTCATGGTGAGGTCGGCGACGACGTAGGTGATGCCGATGGCGGCTTCGAGTGCGGGTACCCGCGGGTCGAAGAAGCCCTGACAGGCGCCGCGCAGTCGTTCGTTGCCCTGGTCGACCACGGCGCGCGCCAGTTCTTCCTTGGATCCGAAGTGGAAGTACAGTGCGCCCTTGGTGACGTTGGATTGCGAGATGATCTCGCTGAGGCTCGCATTCGCGTAACCGAGTCGCAGAAAGACGTCGGCCGCGCCTGCCAGCACCGAATCGCGGGTGATTTCCGCACGCGCTTGCCTAGCCATCAGATCCGCCTGTCCTCAAACCAGCCATCCTGAAGTAGACCGATATCCCGAAGTTGACCGACATCACAGCTCGAACAGCACTTGAAGGATGGGTGAACCGTACCATCCGACCGGCCGTCGCCAGCGGAATCGAGCATTAAGACCAGTCTCCTTCGCAAACAATGGGCTAACCGTCCAGTTCGGTCCCCTATTACCCCCCGGCGGCGCCACCGCCGGTCAGCCGGGTGTCGTGCTCGGCCATTCGGAGCCGAGCTGGGGATCGGCCTCGAGGTGGGTGAGCCCGTTCCAGCACAGGTTGACCAGATGCGCGGCGACCACCTCCTTGGACGGCTGCCGTTCGTCGAGCCACCAGGTGGCGGCGGTGGCGACCATGCCGACCAGGGCCTGCGCGTAGAGAGTGGCGAGACTGGTGTCGAAGTCGCGGCGCTCGAAATCGCCGGCGAGGATGTGCGCGACCTGGTTGACCGCCTCGTTCAGCAGGCTCGAATAGGTACCGGCGGCCGCCGAGGCGGGCTGATCGCGCATCAGGATGCGGAAACCGTCGGTGCGCTCCTCGATATAGGTCAGCAGCGCGAGGGCGACCTGTTCGAGCCGGACGCGGGAGCGGTTCTGGGTCAGCGACGAGGTGATCATGTCCAGCAGCGTCGACATCTCGCGGTCGACGACCACCGCGTAGAGTCCTTCTTTACCGCCGAAGTGTTCGTACACAACGGGTTTCGACACTTGGGCGCGCTGGGCGATCTCCTCGATGGAGGTGGCGTCGTATCCGCGTTCGGCGAACAGCGCGCGTCCGATCTCGATCAGCTGCTGCCGGCGCTGCGTTCCGGTCATCCGCGGACGCGGCGCCCGTATCGGGTCGCCCGAAGTCATCTCCCCCGCCTCTCTCCCCCGCCTCTCCGGGAATCTTGCCGGTCGTAGGTGTCTGGAGATTTCTCGGCCGGGCCGGCGGTCGGCGACGCCCGAGGTCAGGCGTACCCGCCGAGTTACCCATGTGCTTTCGAAATCAATTGTTGCGTTGCGCAAATTTACCCGATCGCGACCGGGCCATCTCCTCGACCCGCGACCCGCGCAGGGAAATCTGCCCGTAATTCGCGAAGCGATGGGGAAACGTGCGAGGATATTGCGCGCATGCCGTGGCGCAGCGGTGGATCCAGAGGGTTCATCGGTGCGACGATCCGCCGTAGTGTAATGGCAGCACCACTGATTTTGGTTCAGTTAGTTCAGGTTCGAGTCCTGGCGGCGGAGCTGGCGATGGGGCTGTGACCTGCGTGAATACCGGGCAAAGCCCCGAGCCGGTGCTCAGGCCCGGGTGGACTAGGGTGTGGGCGGACGGCCAGCCGCCGAGCCCGCCGCAGACCGAACCTGCGAAGGCCCGGCGCAGGCAGCGACAGCCGCAGGCCGAAGACAGCGCAGACCAGCACGATGACAGGCAGCCGAGGGAGATCCATGCCACAGCAGACCGCCGTCGTCGTTCTCGCCGCCGGTGCCGGAACTCGAATGCGGTCCAAGACACCGAAAGTGCTGCATTCGCTCGCCGGGCGCAGCATGCTCGAGCACGCCCTGCACGCGGCGAACGAGATCGACCCCACCGACCTGATCACGGTGATCGGCCACGACCGCGAGCAGGTCGGCGCCGCGGTGAATTCCGTTGCGGCAGAACTGGGTCGCGAGATCACCTCCGCGGTACAGGAACAGCAACTGGGTACCGGACACGCGGTGCAGTGCGCCCTGTCGGCGCTGCCCGCGGGCTTCACCGGAGATCTGCTGGTGACCTCCGCCGATGTGCCGCTGCTGGACGGGCACACCCTCTCGGCGCTGCTGGACGAACATCGCAGTTATCAACCGCGTTCCGCGGTCACGGTTTTGACCTTCGTTCCCGAGGATCCGAACGGTTACGGCCGGATCGTGCGCGATCCCGACGGCGGCGTCCTCGAGATCGTCGAACACGCCGATGCCACCCCGGAACAGGCGGCGATCAACGAAGTCAATTCCGGTGTCTACGTTTTCGACGTCACCGTGCTGCGGACGATGATCAGCCGGCTGACGACCGCCAACGCCCAGCACGAGCTGTATCTGACCGATGTCCTGAAGCTGGCGCGCGAGGCCGGCCATCCGGTGCACGGCGCGCGCCTGGTCGATGCCGCCAAGGTCACCGGCGTCAACGACCGGGTGCAGATGGCTCAGGCGGCCCGCACCCTGAACCGCTACATCCTCGAGCGCCATATGCGCGCCGGAGTCACCGTCATCGATCCGGCCAGCACCTGGGTGGACGCGAGTGTGCGCATCGGCCGCGACGCGGTGCTGCGCCCCGGGGTCCAGCTGCTCGGCAACACCGTGATCGGCGAGGACGCCGAGGTGGGACCCGATTCGACCCTGACCGATGTGCTCGTCGGCGAGGGCGCGAAGGTGGTCCGCACCCACGGCGAGGGCGCCACCATCGCCGCGGCCGCCACGATCGGGCCGTTCGCCTATCTGCGCCCGGGGACGATCGTCGGCGAATCCGGCAAGATCGGCGCATTCGTGGAGACCAAGAACGCCTCGATCGGCGCGCATTCGAAGGTCCCCCACCTGACCTACGTCGGCGACGCCACCATCGGCGAGTACAGCAACATCGGCGCATCGAGCGTGTTCGTCAACTACGACGGCGTGAAGAAACACCACACCGTCGTCGGTTCGCATGTGCGCACCGGCAGCGACACCATGTTCGTCGCGCCGGTGACCGTGGGCGATGGCGCATATTCGGCAGCGGGTACTGTGCTGCGTAGAAACGTTCCGCCGGGAGCGCTGGCAGTATCCGGCGGGGCGCAGAAGAACATTGAGGGCTGGGTGCAGCGGTATCGTCCCGGGACGGCCGCGGCGCAGGCGGCGGCGGAGGCGATCGCGGCCGATGACAGAGCGAGTCAGGCAACCGAGCAAAAGGATGGCAACACAGAGTGACCGCGTTCTCCACCGATAACCAGAAGAACCTGATGCTGTTCTCGGGGCGCGCTCACCCCGAACTGGCCGAGCAGGTCGCGAAGGAACTCGACGTCGCGATCACGCCGCAAACCGCCCGCGAGTTCGCCAACGGCGAGATCTTCGTTCGCTTCGAAGAATCGGTGCGCGGCTCGGATGCCTTTGTGTTGCAGAGCTTTCCGGCTCCGCTGAACCAGTGGCTGATGGAACAGCTCATCATGATCGATGCGCTCAAGCGCGGTTCGGCCAAGCGGATCACCGCCGTCCTGCCGTTCTACCCCTACGCCCGCCAGGACAAGAAGCACCGCGGGCGCGAGCCCATCTCCGCCCGCCTGGTCGCCGATCTGCTCAAGACCGCCGGCGCGGACCGCATCATCACCGTCGACCTGCACACCGATCAGATCCAGGGCTTCTTCGACGGCCCGGTGGACCACATGCACGCTCTGGTCCAGCTGTCGGAGTACGTGCGCAACCACTACAGCACCGAGAACGTCACCATCGTCTCCCCCGACGCCGGTCGCGTGAAGGTGGCCGAGAAGTGGGCCGACGCGCTCGGTGGCGCGCCGGTGGCGTTCATCCACAAGACCCGCGACCCGCTGGTGCCGAACCAGGTCAAATCGCATCGTCCCGTCGGTGACGTCGCGGGCCGCACCTGCATCCTGATCGACGACATGATCGATACCGGTGGCACCATCGCCGAGGCCGTGCGCGTGCTGCGCGAGGCCGGGGCCGGCGATGTGGTCATCGCCGCCACCCACGGCGTGCTGTCCTCCCCCGCGGCCGAGCGCCTCGCCTCCTGCGGCGCCAAGGAAGTCATCGTCACCAACACCCTGCCGATCACCGAGGACAAGAAGTTCCCCTCGCTGACCGTGCTGTCGATCGCCCCGCTGCTGGCGCGGACGATCCGCGAGGTATTCGAGAACGGATCGGTCACCGGCCTGTTCAACGGTTCAGCCTAAGCTTCCCCGCCTCTCCGCGTATTCAGCGTGTCGTTGGGTGGGCGGTGAGTCGGCAGCCGGTCTCGCCTCGGGTGCGTGTCGGCTTTTGGGCGTGCCCGGGGCGTTACCCACGTGCTCGCGAAATCGGTCGTTCCGTCGGATGTCCATCCGTCGGGGCGACTGATTTTGTATTGGTCTTTGTCCTCTCCTCTTCTTTCGTGATCAGCGGTAGCGTTGGTTGTAGGGTGCACCGCGAAATGTTGAGGGTGTGCCGGCCTGCGAGAGAGGTGGGCCTGATGGCCGACGACGACACTTACCCGTTGATGGACGAGGTGTTCGAGATGGGCGATGACGAGCGCGAAGACCTGGACTACGACCTCGGGGACGATGAACAGGCCGATGAGATCCGCGAATATCAGCGCTACATCGACGATCCGCCGGCCGATCTGGAAATCAGGTATCACGAGAACGACGACGACGGCCGCCTGGGGATCCGCAGCGAACTCGACCAGGAATGGACTCGTCGCCGGCATCGTCAGGAGTTGCGCGACGAGGACGAGCGGCCCGCCGAAGTCGCCGCCATCGAGGTGGTCGACGAGCCGGGGGACTGAGCGGCGGGCGGGCGCCGCGGAAGGTGTCCGCGGCGGTCGCTAAGTTGGCGGTATGAGCGGATTCGCGGGGTTCCCGTTCGCCGGGCTCGACTTCTACGAGGATCTGGAAGCCGACAACTCGAAGGCTTTCTGGACCGCCAACAAACATGTCTACGAGCAGTCCGTGCGGGCGCCGATGGTGGCGCTGACCACGGAACTGGAAAACGACTTCGGACCGGCGAAGATCTTCCGGCCGTATCGCGACGTGCGGTTCTCCAAGAACAAGGCGCCCTACAAGGACCATCAGGGCGCCGTCGTCCGTACCGCCCCGGGAGCGGGCTGGTACGTGCAGATCGGCGCGCCCGGACTGTACGTGGCCGGTGGGGTGTACGCACCGACGCCCGAACAGCTCGCGCGGCTGCGCACCACCATCGACGACGAGGTGCGCGGTCACGAATTGCGGGCGCTGCTGGACGGTGTGGCGGCGGTCGGCTATGTGATCGGCGGGGAGCAACTGAAGACCCGGCCCAAGGGTTTTCCCGCCGACCATCCACGCATCGACCTGCTGCGCCACAAATCCCTGGTCGTCCACAAGGACTTCGGCGCACCGCCCTGGCTGGAAACACCCCGCGCCGCCACCGAAGTCCGGGCCGCGTGGGAGGATCTGCGGCCCGTCGTCGAGTGGCTGGCCGCGGTCATCGGCAACTGACCTCGGCGGACAACCCGGGCCGGGCGATCAGCGTCGTTCGGCCAGGACCAGCACGAAACGCTCGTCCGGATCGGTCCACACCTGTTCGGTGGCGAATCCGGCGCTGTCCAATTCCCGGCCGAGGCCGTCCACGCGGAACTTGGCCGAGATCTCGGTGCGCATCTGCTCACCGTGGGCGAAGTCCACGATCAGGTCGAGATCGGCGACGGTGACCCTCATATCCCGGGTCGCCGCCAACCGCATCTCGATCCACTCGTTCTCCGCGTCCCAGTGCGCGATGTGCGCGAAGGCTTCCGGGTCGAAGTCGGCATGCAGCCGAGAGTTCAACACGTGCAGGACATTTCGATTGAATTCGGCCGTCACGCCCGCGGCATCGTCGTAGGCGGGCACCAGCACCGCCGGATCGGTGACCAGGCCGGCCCCGAGCAGCAGCTGCTCACCCGACTCGAGGACCTGCTGAATGCCGGCCAGGAATTCGGCCCGCTCCTGCGGGACCAGGTTGCCGATGGTGCCGCCCAGGAATGCGATCATCCGCCGACCACCGCGCGGGAGATTGTGCAGGGTTTCGGTGAAATCGCTGACCACCCCGTGCACCGCGAGATTCGGGAATTCGGTACCGATCTGCTCGGCGGCACCGCGCAGCGCCGAGACCGACACATCCTGCGGCACATACGTTTTCAGTGGACTCTCGGCCAACAGGGCCGACAGCAGCAGACGCGTCTTGGCCGCCGAGCCGGCGCCCAGTTCCACCAGCACCTCGGCCTGGGCGGTGCGCGCGATATCGCCGACCACGCGCTGCAGCAGCGCGCGCTCCGTGCGGGTCGGGTAGTACTCCGGAAGTTCGGTGATCGCTTCGAACAGTTCGCTACCGCGCGCGTCGTAGAACCACTTCGGCGGCAACGTCTTCGGATCGGCGGTGAGTCCGGTCCGAGCGTCCGACCGCAGGGCGGCGTCGAGATCGTCGTCGGTGAGATGGATGTCCAGCGTCGGTTCGCTCATGAACGGGCCCTTTCGGATTCATCAGGTCCTGCGGAGAGAGTGGGTTGTGCGGCGTCCAGCGGCTCGACCACGAGAAGACCGGGCCGCACCGTCACCACCTGCCGGTCGGTGATCGCCTGCCAGCGTGGATCGTCGTCGTACGGTTCGGAGGAAACCACCGCGACCTCGTCGGTGACCAGCACCGACAGCGAGTGGTGAACAGTTGTCGCCCACAGCGTTTCGCCGTCCCCGAGCAGCAGGTTCAGCCGCGCGCTCGGCGCCTGCGCCAATACGGCCCGCACCGTCGCCGACACCGCCGCCGCGACGGCCCGGAGTCGGGCATCGGACTCGCTGCGACCCTCGAACGACGACGACAGCGCGCCGATGCCGTCCAAGGCGGCGCGCAGCACCACCCAGAGCGCGGCGGAATCGGTCGCGGATTCGGCATCCAGCAGATCCGGCGACCCGAATTGCTTTGCCACCACGGGCAACACCGTGCGCCAGTTCTGGACCACGCCGTTGTGGCTGAACGCCCATCCACCGTCGGTGAACGGAGCGCAGGCGGACCGCTCCACCGGCATGCCGACCGTCGCCGAGCGCACCGCGGCCAGCACCGCCGGTGCGGACAGTTGCGGCAGCACCTCCTCCACCGCGGGGTCGGTCCAGATCGGCGCGGCATTGCGGTAGCGGCTCGCGGCACCTTCGCCGGTCCACCACGCCACCCCGAAACCGTCGGCGTTGACGGTTCCCCCATGACGCATATCGTTCGGCGCCCACGACTGGGTGCGCAGCGAATGCGTTCCGCGAGTGAGCAGTTCACCGACCGGAGCCGGTGGTCCCAGATAGCCGAGATGTCGGCACATCAGCGCTCGTCCGGTCGCAGGTCGCGGGCGAGGCGGAAGCCGGAGAAGATCTGGCGGCGGATCGGGTGGTCCCAGTTGCGGAAGGTACTGCGGCAGGCGACCGGGTCGGTGCCGAAGGATCCGCCGCGCAGGACGCGGTAGTCGCCGCCGAAGAACACCTCGGAATATTCGCGGTAGGGGAACGCGGCGAATCCCGGATACTGCTCGAAACCCGAAGCGGTCCATTCCCATACGTCGCCGATCAGCTGATGCACCCCGGACGGCGACGCACCGGCCGGATAGGCGCCGACATCGGCCGGTTCCAGATGGCGCTGCCCCAGATTGGCGGTGGTGTCGTCGGGTTCGGCGTCGCCCCACGGATACCGACGGGATCGCCCGGTAACCGGATCGAATCGCGCGGCCTTCTCCCATTCGGCCTCGGTGGGCAAGCGCTTGCCCGCCCAGTTGGCGTAGGCCTCGGCCTCGAACCAGCACACGTGCACCACCGGCTGCTGCGGGCGCACCGGCGCCGACGTCCCGAAACTCCGCCGCCACCAGCGATTGTCGCTGTCGCGCTCCCAGAACTGTGGCGCGGTCAGATCGGCCTCCATCCGGTGGGCCCAGCCCCGCGGTGACCACAACTCGGGCCGGTGATAACCGCCGTCCTCGATGAACGCCAGATATTGCGCATTCGTCACCGGCGCCGCATCGATCGCGAAGCCGGGCAGGTGCACACGATGTTCGGGCCGCTCGTTGTCGAGGGCCCACGGATCCGAGGAGGTGCCCATGGTGAATTCGCCCGCGGGCACCACGACTTCGTCGCCGACCGCGACACGCGCTCCCGGTGCGGGCGCGGCGGTCAGCACCGCGGCGCCGGCGCGCAGCTGATGGGTGGCGAGCATGGTCTCGTCGTGCTGCTGTTCGTGCTGGGCGATCATGCCGAAGGCGAAACCACTGTCCACCAGGCGGTTTCCGCGCAACGGGCTGGAATTCAACACATCCAGCACCTTGTCCCGCACGGTGCCCACGTACCCGCGTGCCTGCGCGGGATTCAGCAGCGGCAACGCAGGGCGGTCGGCGCGGGCATGCCGGAAGGCGTCGTAGAGGTGGTCGATATCGGCCCGGACCGGCTCACGCCCGCCGACATCGCGGACCAGCCACAGTTCCTCCTGGTTGCCGATATGCGCCAGATCCCACACCAGCGGGCTCATCAGCGGCGAATGCTGGGCCACCAGTTCGGCCTCGTCGACCGCCTCGGTCAGCACCGTCGTGCGGGCGCGGGCGCGGGTCAGGACCTCCGCGATCTGTGCGCGTAATCGCTCGGTGGCGGCGTGATCGGTTCCCGTGTGAACGGTCATCAGTGCTCTCCCAAGGGTCGTGCCCGGCGGCCTCGTCGCACCGAGGCGCCGGTCGTACTCATTCGGCCGTCTCGGCGGGTGCGCAGCGGGCAATCTCCCCGTCCGGAATGCGCCCGCTGCGACATCGCCGTACCGCGGCCCAGATCTGCTCGGCGGCCTCGTCGCTGCGGGCATGCTCGGCGGCGAGGGTCAGCAGTTCCACCGCGACGGAACGGATCTGGGGGTCGGCCAGGCCACAGCGGGCGGCCGAGGCCCATTCGTCGGCGACCGGTTCGGCCAGCGCGGTCGCCTCCTCGACCACCGCCGGAGTCGACATCAGCGCATCGATGACGTGGATCGGCACGGTCCACTGCTCACCCGGCTGTGCGTCCAGATAGCGGACCTCCAGATGTCCGGACGCGCGCACGGGAGGAAAGACCGTGGTCAGGTGGTAGTCGAGATCCTCGACTTCCGGGCGGCGGCCGATCTCGTCGTCGAGCGCACCGCACAGCCAATCCGCGAAGGTGGCGCCAGGCGGCGCCGTCCAATCCGCCTCGGCGGGGCCGCGCCGCACGCACAGCAGCGGGGTGTCCAGCGCCCAGCGGCCGTAGTCGGTGACCGGATCGGCCCAGCTCCGCACCGGCGGCCGGGTGCGGGCGTGATCGAGCCGCAACCAGGTGCGCATCCGCTGCGACGCCCAGGCGCCGGTGGGAGCACCGTGCAGATCAGGGGAACAGGCGAAGGCCGCCACGAGAGCCGGACCGACCGCGTAGAGCGCGTTCCAGCGGGCCGCGATCTCGGCGGGGTCGGCCCCCGCGTCCACGCTGACCTGCGTGGCGGCGGTATTGCACATCATCAGCTTGCCGTACGGGCCGAGGCCCGCGAACGCCCGTTCCATCGCGCGATAACGCGGCAGGCGAAGCACCCGGCGGGCCTGCCGACCGGCATCGGCGGCGGCGGAATACGTTCGGATGGACCGGGTTTCGAGCAAGTCGGAGAGAAAGCGAGAATCCTCGAGCAGCCGGGCGCAGAGTTGCGCGGCATCGGCGAAGGGGGCGCTGGACAATTCGATCTGGCCACCGGGTTCGAGGGTGATCCGGCTGCCACCGGGAAGTGCTTTGGCGGGTGAATCGGGCGAAACAGACTGCGGGGCATAAGGCCCCAGCGCATCCGCGAACATCGACAGACGCGGACGCGAATCCGGCGCCGACAGCTCCCCGCGAGCGGTGAGCCACTCCAGTTCGGCACCGATCAGCGTGGGCGGGCCCTGTTTGAAACAGACACCTCCCACATAGGCCTCCGCCGCGGCGCGCGAAGACAAACCGGCACCCAATCCGGCCGGCGCCTTGTCCACCGTTACCGCCATGCCAACCTCCGCTCGAGCCTACGGGGATCACCCACCGCGTTCCGCCCACCCGGAGCCGATATCGGCGACAGTGCCGCATCGACCGAGTGCCGGTATTGCGTGTAGCAGTGCAACGAGAGACCGCGCCCGGTTCTTCCGTCGCTCGAACCAGGGTAGCCGCGCGCACCGACACAGAATCCGTCGAAACGGTGAACATGCTGTTCGCAGCGGCACCACCAGCACCACAGCCCCCAGCCGGCCGCCGCTGTTTCGCCTCTCGCCGGCCCCCTCGGCGGCGGCGCCCGCGCAGCTGATCCGGCCGGTTCCCGGGACGGCCTCGGGCGTCGGCGGCCGACGATGGCCTACCGTCGACAGGGTGCTCGATATTGACCGACTGCGCGCCGACATACCCGCCTACGACACCGCCGGACCGCCGCCGGTCTTCCTCGACAGCGCGGGGTCCTCGCTTCCCCCGCGGATCGTCGTGGACACCGCCGTGGCGCATCTGCGGCGCGAGGCCGAGATCGGCGGATATCGCGCCGCCTCGGAGCGGCTCGACGATCTGGCGGCGGTCAAGACCGCGATCGCCACACTGATCAACGCCGACGCCTCGGCGATCGCCCTGAGCGACAGCGCCTCCCGTTCCTGGTCGGATTTCTTCTACGCCGTACCGCTGCGGCCGGGCGATCGCATTCTGGTCTCGGGTTCGGACTACGCCAGCAACGCGATCGCGGCCCTGCAGCGGGCGCGGGCGGCGGGTGCGACCGTCGAGGCCATTCCCAGCGACGAGACCGGGCAGATCGACCTGGTGGCCCTCGACAGCATGCTCGACGACCGCGTGAAGATCGTCTCGCTGCTGCACGCTCCCACCAACGGCGGGCTGGTCAACCCGGTCGCCGAGGCCACCCGCATCGCCCATCGCGTCGGTGCGCTGGTCCTGCTGGACGCCTGCCAATCCGTCGGTCAGATCAGCATCGACGTCGCGGAGCTGGGCGTCGACGCGATGTCGGCCACCGGACGGAAGTGGTTGCGCGGCCCGCGCGGCACCGGCTTCCTCTACGTCCGCCCGGACGTCTGCCGCGAACTGGAACCCAGCCGTCTCGATCTGCACAGTGCCGTGTGGACCGGGCCGCAGGACTACCGTGTGGCCTCCGATGCGAGCCGCTTCGAATTCTGGGAATGCGACGTGGCGGCACGACTGGGCCTCGGCGCGGCGGTGAACTATCTGCTGGAGCTGGGACCGGAGAACGTCTACGCCGATGTCGCCGCCAAGGCGCGGCATCTGCGCGAGAATCTGCCGTCGATCCGGGGAATCACGGTGCGGGACCTGGGAACCGAACATTCCGGCATCGTCTCGTTCACCGTCGACGGCGTCGATCCGGGCGAGGTGCGCGAGACGCTGCGTGCCGCCGACATCACGGTGACGGTCAGCTACCGTAGCTCCACGTTGCTCGACATGTCCGCGCGGCGGCTCGAATCGGTGGTGCGAGCCTCGCCGCACTGCTTCGTCACCCTCGAGGAGCTCGATCGCTTCCTCGAGGCCGTCGACCGCCTCGCGGGTTGAGGCGGCCGAACCGAGTTCCGATTTTCATCGTGTTATTCGTAGTGCGACGCTGAAACGATCACGCTCCGGCGCCGGCTAACGCCGCGCCCGCGCACCGAGATAGTGCAGATGTGCCGACCGCCGGTCGGGTGGAGACGGGAGTTCGAGGGTGAGCCGGTTCACCGAGGAAATGTTCGCGACCGCACAACGTTCCCGCCGGGGGCTGATCACCGGGGAGCCGGAGACGCCGCTACGCCGGGGTTGGGACGAGATCCACCGCCTCGCCCGGCGCATGGCCGGCGGGCTCGCGGCGGCCGGGATCGAGCACGGCGACGCCGTCGGAGTGCTGGCGGGTATGCCCGCCGATATCGCGCCGGCCTGCCAGGCGATCTGGATGCGCGGGGCGTCGATCACCATGCTGCATCAGCCGACGCCGCGCACGGATCTGCAACTGTGGGCCCGCGACACCGAGACCGTGCTGCGGATGATCGAGGCCCGCGCGGTGGTACTGGGCGCGCCGTTCGAGGTGGCGGCACCGCTGCTGGCCGAACGCGGCATCACCGTGGTCCTGACCGACGAGCTGGCCACCGGACCCGACACCGATCCGGTGCCGACCGGGGAATCCGATATCGCGCTCCAGCAGCTGACCTCCGGTTCCACCGGATCGCCGAAGGCGGTGCGGATCACCCACGAGAACTTCTACGTCAACGCGTACGCCATGTTCGATCGGGTGAAGTTCCAGCTCGATCAGGACGTGATGGTCAGCTGGCTGCCGCTGTTCCACGACATGGGCATGGTCGGATTCCTCAGCGTGCCGATGCAATTGGGCGCCGAGGTGGTCTGTGTGACGCCGTTGGATTTCCTGAAACGGCCGATCCTGTGGGCCGAACTGATCTCGAAATACCGCGGAACGGTCACGGCCGCACCCAATTTCGCCTATTCGCTGCTGACCCGCCGCTTGGCGCGCGCCGAGGACGGCATCGTGGATCTGAGCAGTGTGCGGTACATGTGGAACGGCGCCGAACCGGTCGATCCCGACACGATGGACGCCCTCGCGGCGGCCGGGAAACGTTTCGGGCTCAGCGCGTCCGCGCTCACGCCGGTGTACGGCATGGCCGAAACGACGCTGGCGGTATCGATTCCGGACCCGGGCGTCGGGCAGGTCGTCGACATCGTCGACGCGGATCTGCTCGAGGCGCTCGGCAAGGCGGTTCCGGCGACGGATCCGGCGGCCCATCACGGCAATCTGCGCCGCCTGCCGCTGCTGGGCCGCCCGGTGGACAATCTCGAGATCCGGGTGGTCGACGACGAACACCGGCCGTTGCCGACCCGAACGGTGGGCGTGCTCGAGGTGCGGGGGCCCGCGGTCACCGCGGGATATGTGACCGTCGAGGGCTTCCGGCCCGCTCGCGACGCCGAGGGCTGGCTCGACACCGGCGATATCGGCTACGTGACCGAAGACGGATCCGTGGTGGTCTGCGGCCGGATCAAGGACGTGATCATCATGGGCGGGCGCAACATCTTCCCGACCGATATCGAACGCGCCGCGCTGCGCGTCGCCGGGGTGCGGCCGGGCAACGCGGTCGCGGTGCGCCTGGACGCCGGGCAGAAACGCGAGAGTTTCGCGGTCGTAGTGGAGAGCAACGACTTTCAGGATCCCGAGGCGGTGCGCCGGATCGAGCACGAGGTCGTGCACGAGGTCTTCACCGCGGTCGGCGCCCGCCCGCGCAGCGTCACCGTCCTCGGCCCGGGCGCGCTGCCGAAGACGTCCTCCGGCAAGTTGCGCCGCTCCGCCACCGCGGCGCACCTGAACTGATCGGCACGAGAGTTACTGCGGTACCCGATCTTCCGGCGCGTCCACCGGATAGCGGTCGCCGAGGGGGTTCCGGTCGCGGTACACGAAAGCGGCGACCAGATCGTCGGCGACGCGGGCCAGATCGTCGCGGCCCTCGACCGCACCGCACCAATCCAGCGGCAGCGCGTCGAGGCCGTGGCGGGCGCCGAGGATATTGCCGGCCACCGCACCGGTGGAATCGGAATCACCGGAGTGGTTGACCGACAACAGGAATGCGCGGCGCACATCCCCGGTCCGCTCGGCATCGAGCGCGCAGTAGACCCCGACGGCCAGACATTCCTCGGCCACCCAGCCCGCACCCACCTGTTCCACGCCCTCCGAGGTTCCGGCGCCCGCGTCGGCGGTGGCCACGGCCTTGCGCAGGGCGGCGGCGGTTTCCGCGCCACCGGCCACCACCTCGACCTGACTCGTGGTGTCCTGCACCGCCGTTCGCAGATCGGCGCCGTTCACGAGCCGGTCGATCAGGGCCGCGAACGCCCCGGCGGCCAGATATCCGGTGGGATGGCCGTGGGTGAGCTGGGCACACCGCGCCGACGCCTGGAAGGCGGCCTCGGGTCCGAGGGCGGCCAATCCGAACGGCGCGGACCGCATGACCGTGCCGCATCCCTTGGAATCCTCGTTCACCGGACCCGGGACGCCGAAGGGATGTGGTTCGCGATAACTCTGCGCCTGCCGGTTCAGCCCGCGCATACACGCGTTGCCCGGTGCGCGCACCGCGTACAGATAGGGCAGACTCGCCAGCCAGCCGTCGGGACGCGGGTCGGGCGCGTGTTCGCGTTGCGTCCGCAGCCAGCGCAGATAGGCGCGCCGCAGGACAGGCACCGGATCCGCCCCCGGCGCACACCGCAACAGCCCCTCGGCGGTGAACAACGTCATCTGGGTGTCGTCGGTGATCTGCCTGGGCGCGGATTCGTCTGCCGCCGGCGCGAATCCGGTGAGCCCGTCGGGACCGAACCGGTCCCGGATCTGTTCCAGTTTCAGGAATTCGATCGGCCAGCCCAGGGCATCACCGACCGCCCCGCCCAGCAGCGTGCCCCGATACCGATCGAAAATCGTCGTGTAGTCCTGCACGGCCACCGATCTTCGCAGAGGATCGCTCAGTGCAGTTGGTTCTGGGCGGTTTCCAGACCCACGCGCAGCAGCAACTCCACCGCGTCGGCGGTCTGTTCGACCAGCACCGGAACCTCTTTGCGTTCGGGCGCGGAGAACGGTTTGAGCACGAAATCGGCCGGATCCTGCCGGCCGGGCGGGCGGCCCACACCGAACCGCACCCGCAGATAGTCCTTGGTGGACAGGGCATTCGAGATCGAACGCAGCCCGTTGTGACCACCTTCACCGCCGCCGCGTTTGAGCCGGATGCTGCCGAACGGCAGATCCAGTTCGTCGTGCACGACGATGACCTCGGTGGGCGGGACCGAGAAGAACCGTGCCACCGCCGCGACCGGGCGGCCGGACAGGTTCATATAGGTACGCGGCTTGGCCAGCAGCACCTTGCGCCCGTCGAGCCGGGCCTCGACCAGGTCGGCGCCCGACTTCTTGTGCACGGTGAACCGGCCGCCGATGCGCTCGGCGAGCACATCGGCGACCAGGAAACCGGCATTGTGCCTGGTGCGCTCGTATTCGGGCCCGGGATTACCCAGCCCCACCACGAGCGCGGGGGCAGTAGATTCCGTCATCGAAATCCGTTGAACGACCGAATTATTCGGCGCTCTCGGCCTCGCCCTCGGCCTCGCCTTCAGCCTCGCCCTCGACGGCCTCGGCGGACGGAGCGACGATGATGTTGACGATCAGCTGTTCCGGGTCACCGGCCAGGGTGGTGCCCTTCGGCAGCTCGATCTCACCGGCGGTGATCTGGGTGCCGGCCTCGACGCCCTCGATCGAGATCTCGATGGACTCGGGCAGCTTCATGGCCTCGGCCTCGACCGACAGCACGGTGGTCTCCTGGGTGACCAGGGTGCCCGCTGCGGCATCGCCGGTCAGCGCGACCGGCACGTCGACGACGACCTTCTCGCCACGCTTGACGATCAGCAGGTCGGCGTGCTCGATGTAGCGGCGGATGGGGTGCACGACCACCGACTTGGTCATCGCGACCTGCTTCTTGCCGTCGATCTCCAGCTCCAGCACGGCGTTGGTGCCGTGCTCACGCAGGATCGCGGCGAAGGCCTGGGCGTTGACGGCCAGGTGCTTGGGCGCCTCGCCGTGGCCGTACAGGACGGCGGGAACATTGCCGTCGCGACGGGTGCGGCGCGCGGCGCCCTTGCCGAATTCGGTGCGGGTCTGAGCTGCGAGAACGCTGACGTCGGACATGACTGAAATACTCTCCTACGGCTTTCCGGGGCGGACGGTGTGCTGGCCAGGTACTGTCCTGAATTCGGACGGCCCTGGCGAAAGGGTCTGCTCGTCGGGCGATGACCGCACGACAACGGCCGGAAGCCGAGCCGCGTCGATCACGGTGTGCACTGGGTGCGACACCCTCGCCGAGACAACCTGAGAACAATAGCATGTAGCGGAAATCGCTTCCGCGCAGCACCCCGATGCGGTAATGCACACCGGACGGGCAAACTCCCACCCCCTCGGCTCCGGGCCCGGTTCAGGCGGATTCGGCGCGGAAGTGCGCCGCGTAGCAATCCACGTAGCGGCGGCCCGAACGCATCGCCAACTCCACCATGAGGTCGTCGGTCGCGGTGCGGACCGCGTCCCGATCCACCGGCAGGAAGGTGCGAGGCGCACCGAAGACGATGCGAACCTTGCCGAAACGCAGCAGCCGCCGCCCACGCCGATTCACCCGATCGGTGCCGCTCAGCGCCACCGGCACGACCGGTGCGCCGGTCTGCATCGCCACCCGGATCACCCCGGTGCGGCCGCGATAGACCCGGCCGTCCGGCGACCGGGTCCCTTCCGGGTGAATACCCCACACCCCGCCCGACTCCAGAATTCCGACCGCCGCGGCGAGCGCATCCGCCGAGGCGGAACCACCGGAGCGATCGACGCGCACCTGCCCGGTCGCCGTCATCACCCAGCGATTGATCCGCCCGCGCCATCCCGGCTCGTCGAAATACTGACTCTTGGCGAGAAAGGTGATCCGCCTCGGCAGCACGAGCGCCAGATAGAGGGAGTCGATCGCGGCCAGGTGATTCGCCGCGATGATCACCGGACCGTCCTTCGGAACGTGATGCAGCCCTTCGACTTTCGGCCGCCCCAGGATCCGCAGTACCGGTCCGAGCAGGACGAACTTCAAAAGCCAATACCACATACACCCTCCGTGGCCGGATCGTAGACACTGTCTACGCAAGCGTAGTAGACAATGTCTACGCACACAATGTCTATGCCGTCACGCTCGGTGAGGGCGACCACCGCGGCACCGCACGCGACAATATGCGGCATGGGTGTGGACGAACCGGTGCGGGAACGGCTGGTGAGTGCGGGTGTGGGCTTGCTGGAGGAGGTCGGAGCCGCGCAGCTCGGACTGCGGGCTATCGCGCGGGAGGCGGGGGTTTCGCACGGCGCGCCGCGGCGGTACTTCCCGACCCACAACGCACTGCTGGCCGCCGTCGCGGTACACGGATTCGCCGATCTGAGTGAGCGTTTCGCGGCACACGAGAGCGAGATCCCGCGGGTGCGGATCGACCGCATGGCCGGTGAATACATCGACTTCGCGGCACGGCGGCCGGAGATGTTCACGCTCATGTTCCGGCACGATCTGCTGCAGGGCTCCGGAGAGAACCTGCGCCGCAAGACGATTCCCATCTACCGGGCGTGGGCGGATCTGGTCGCCGGTTGTGTGCCCGATCGCGCCGAGGAACGGGCCTTCGGACTGTGGACGAATTTGCACGGAGTCGCCACGCTCGTGGCGAACCGGAGCGTGGAACTCATCGCGCCGGGCATCGACCTGGAGCGGCTCGTACTGCGGACCGTCGCCCGGCACCTGTCCGACTGAGCTCGCGCCCCGGCACACCCGCCTTGACCGGCGGCTTTCCCCTGCCCGGCGCGGGCCGGGCGGTGTCGTTCACGTATTCTGATGCTTTGCCCTGTCCCGTGAAGAGGAGCCGATCGGTGAATTCCCCCTCAGCCAGCACGACCACATCCGGGCGGGTGGCGCAGGAGGCGGAACGGCGGCGCACCTTCGCGGTGATCTCGCACCCGGACGCGGGTAAATCGACGCTGACCGAGGCCCTGGCCCTGCACGCGAAGATGATTTCCGAGGCCGGCGCCATTCACGGGAAATCCGGCCGGAAATCCACCGTTTCCGACTGGATGGAAATGGAGAAGGCGCGCGGTATTTCCGTCAGCTCGACGGCGCTGCAGTTCGAATACGGCGAGTGCGTGATCAATCTGGTCGACACGCCCGGCCACTCCGATTTCTCCGAGGACACCTACCGGGTGCTGACGGCCGTCGACGCCGCGGTCATGCTCATCGACGCCGCCAAGGGCCTGGAGCCGCAGACGCTCAAACTGTTCCAGGTGTGCCGCCACCGCGGCATCCCGGTGATCACCGTGATCAACAAGTGGGACCGTCCCGGACGGGCGCCGCTGGAACTGCTCGACGAGATCAGCGAGCGCATCGGCCTGACCCCCACGCCGCTGTTCCTGCCGGTCGGCATCGCGGGTGATTTCCGTGGGCTGCTGCGCCGCGGTCCCGAGGGTGCCGCCACCGAATACATCCACTTCACCCGGACCGCGGGTGGCGCGACCATCGCGCCGGAGGAGTCGTACACGCCCGACCAGGCCGCCGCCCGCGAAGGCGAGCCGTGGGAGACCGCGGCCGAGGAGAGCGAACTGCTCTCGGCCACCGGCCAGGACCACGATCAGGAACTGTTCCTCGCCGGGCAGACCTCGCCGGTCATCTACGCCTCGGCGATGCTGAACTTCGGCGTGCGGCAACTGCTCGACACGCTGGTGGCGCTGGCCCCGCCGCCCGGTTCCCGCGCCGACGTCGACGGCTCCCCGCGGGAACCGGCCGACCCGTTCAGCGCGGTCGTGTTCAAGGTGCAGGCGGGTATGGACGCCGCGCATCGCGACCGGCTGGCGTTCATGCGCATCGTCTCCGGGGAATTCGAACGCGGGATGGTCGTCACGCACGCTCAGACCGGACGCCCGTTCGCGACCAAATACGCGCTCACCGTCTTCGGCCGCGAGCGCGCCACCGTCGACACCGCCTATCCGGGCGATGTGGTCGGTCTGGTCAACGCGACCGCACTCGCTCCCGGCCACACCCTGTTCGTGGACAAGAAGGTGGAGTTCCCGCCGATTCCGTCCTTCGCGCCGGAACATTTCGCCACCCTGCGCGCGCGCAGCGCGGGCAAGTACAAGCAGTTCCGCAAGGCCATCGATCAACTCGACTCCGAGGGCGTGGTCCAGGTGCTGCGCAACGACCTGCGCGGCGACGCCTCCCCCGTCCTCGCGGCGGTCGGCCCGATGCAGTTCGAGGTGGTCACCGCCCGCATGCAGGCCGAATTCAACGTCGAAACGCAGCTGGACTTCCTGCCCTATCAGCTGGCCCGGCGTACCGACGCCGCCTCGTCGGCGGAGCTGGACCGCCAGCGCGGAGTCGAGGTCTTCACCCGCAGCGACGGCGTCATCCTGGCTCTGTTCAGCGACAAGTGGCGGCTGCAGTACATCGAGAAGGAAATGCCGGAACTGACGCTGGAACCGCTCGTCGCGACCGCGGACTGACGGGTCGACCGGAGGCGGCAGCGGAGCGTCACCACCTGACGGGTCGGCCGGGGACTGTTACCCGATCGCCTCGTCCGGTTCTTCCTCGGCCGGCCCGCCCGGAGTGTCCTCGATATTCGACACCACGGCCGGGATATCGGGCACCGAACCCGGCTCCCCGGTGATCACGCCCCACCGGCTGGCGGTCAGGCGCAGACTCGGCAGGTCCGACAGCGACAGCACCACCTCGTAGGTCCGCTCGTAGCCGGTGTGGGCGATGCGCCAATGGCCGTCGTCGCAGCGGACATACCGGTCGTTGTAGAACGCCGCCCCGCGCAGCAGCATGTTGTGACCGGGGATGAGCACGGTGTCGGCCAGGTACCAGGTGCCGGTCGCCGCATCGCCATCGATATCGATCTCGGGGTGGTCGCACCGATGTTCGGTGATGACGTGGGGCCCGAGGGTGTTGCGCATGAATGCCAGGAACGCATCACGCGACTCGAACTGCAGGTACTCGCTGTAGGTCGCCGTCGCCTCCGGGATCATCGTGTCGGCGAAGTCTTCCCACGATTTGGTGTCGAGGGCTCTCAGGTACCGGAACTTCAGCCGGCTGATCGCGGAGACGGCATCGGAATCCATACCCTCAACAATCCCACCGGATCCGGCGAATCTGCGCAGATCGGAAAATAGGTATCGGATCGCTACACACCGTTGACCGGCGGTAGCGGTTCAGGACCCGTTGATGGTGAAGCAGGTTTTGCAGAAGTCCTCGCCGAATTCGGTGAGGCGCAAGCTCTTTCGCACGATCTTGGGCACCCGGCCGGCCTGCTTGAGCGCCGATTCGACGATCGGCTGTACCTCGAGCACCATATAACGGCTCAGCACCACCGGATCGTCGGAGGTGGTCAGCAGACCGAGCCGGTTCAGATTGATCAGATACAGCCGCGACCGGTCCGGATACCGCACGCCGGCCTGCTCCGGAACCGAGGTCAGATCTCCGGCGACCAGCTCGGAACCGATCCCCAGCGGCCGGTTGGTGCGCACGTCGACCGAGGGCTGCGGCCCGTTGATGGCCATGAACCGCAGAATCCGCGCCTCGTCCGAGGACAGTTGATCGAGGATGCGGTCGTAGGCCGGGTGCACTTCCTCGGTGAAGTACACGTCGGCCGAGCGCGCGAGCAGATTGTCGCCACGGCGGCGCAGATCGACCAGGGTCGACGAGCGGACCAGCCCGCCGGCCGACGGGCCGGGCGCCTGGCCGTTGGTGGGGACGTAGCTGACGATCTCGCGCACCGAGCCCTCGGTGACGCCGAGGACACTGCGGGCGACGGACTGCAGTGCGGCTCCGGTGCGTTCGGCGATCTCGGTGGAGGATTCACCGTCGAGCGCGGCCTGGGCGATCTGCTTGGTGACCTCGAGGCCGGTGCCGACAGCCCATTGGCCGCCGCGGACCGCGGTCCCGGCAGCCAGGCCGGCAGCCCGGAAAACACCGCGGATCATGCGGGCTTCGTTGCTGATCTGCCGCTTCTCCACGTCCGAGCTGCGTTCCACAGCGCGGGAACCGGGTCGGACCACATCCTGTCCGGTCCTGTCGTCTGTCACGTCATTCTCCGAATATCGCCAGGTGAACGAGTCCGCTCACATATTCTTACCGCACCCCGACGGCCACCGGCCATGTTCGGCGGCTCTCGGCCATGAGCGCCGACACCCGCCCAGCGATAGCGGCATGAATGTGGTTCCGGTCATTCTTGCGGCTGCCGCTGTCCGGTGCGACATTCCGATCACGCGATGTGATCGAAGTCTCCGCCATACGCTACCGCGTACCAGCTTTCCAACCCGAATTGGACCCGTTTCCGGAATTCACAGTAAGGTTCGCCTGGCCGACGGGGTACGTTGTAGTGCCGGTGTGACGGCGGTCACCGGTAAGGGGTCGGCAGGAGGGTGTCGTGCTGGATAGTTTGCTGGGTTTTCACCCGACGATTTTGCTGGAACTGATCACGATCCCCCTCTTCACGGGTGTCATCGGCTATATCACCAACTGGACCGGCATCCTGATGCTGTTCAAGCCGCTACGCTTTCACGGGTTTCGGGTACCGGGTCTGAAATGGTTGTTCCCCTATCTTCCCAAGCGCATTCAGGTGCTGCCGTTGCTGCAGTACGACGGGCGCATGGGCTGGCAGGGAATCGTGCCCTCGCGCGCGGACAAGATGGCCTCTATCGCTGTCGACAAAGGGCTCTCGAAACTCGGTAGCGTCGCCGACTTCTATCGCGAACTCGAGCCCGACGAACTGGCGGCGCATCTGACCGATATGGCGCAGTCGCAGATCCGCGAGATCGTGGAGGATATCGCCCAGCGCGAACATCCGCAGCTCTGGTACAACCTGCCCGTACAGGTACGGGAGCTGGTGCACGAGCGGGTCCGTGAACAACTGCCCGAGATCCTCAAGGAACTGACCGACGAACTCGGGTCCAACATCGAACAACTGCTCGATGTCAAACAGATGGTGATTCGCTATTTCCAATCACGGCCGCAGCTGCTCAACACGGTATTCCAGGTGCTGGGCGCCAAGGAGTTGCGGTTCATGCAGAACTTCGGCTTCTATTTCGGCGCGCCGATGGGTGTCGTACTTGTCGGCGTGTTGCATCTGACGCATTGGTCGCCGCTGGTGGTGCTGCCGATCGGCGGGGTGATCATCGGGTGGGTGGTCAACTGGATCGGGCTCAATATGATCTTCGAACCCGCCTATCCGAAGTGGTGGTGCCCGTGGCGGCAGGGTTTGCTGATCAAGCGGCAGCCCGAAATCACCGAGGGTTACGCCGAATTGGTGGCCACCCAGATCATCACCATCGCCAACGTCGGTGACGAACTGCTCAACGGCCCCCGCTCCGACCGCACCATGCAGGTCCTCGAGGACACTCTCCGCCCGGCCACCGACCGCGCGCTGGGTCCGATGCGCGGGGCATTCAAATTCATGATCGGCAGCCGCGACTACGCCACCTTGCAGACCCGTTTCGCCGACGAGGCCAAGTCGCTGGCGCCGGCGGCCTTCGCCGATCCGGGCTTCAACGCCCAGCAGAGCAAGCAGGTCAGTCGCTACATCGCCAAGCAGATGGCGGCGCTGAAGCCGCCGGACTTCGTCGACATGTTGCGCGCGGCGATCAAACAGGACGAGTGGCTTTTGTTCGTCCATGGCGGTGTGCTGGGGCTCATCGCCGGTTACGCTCATCTTCTGATCTTCGGAACGGAAGTAGCGAACGTATGGCTGTGAGCGGATCCGCACCGGAAACCGGTGACGGCGCCGAGTTTTCGATCGAGTACGCCGAGGTGGTCGCCGAGTCCGGCGACGCGGCGGCCGGCACCGGTACGACCGAGATCGAGACGGTCCTCCCGGAACCGGACGCCCGCACCACCGACCTCGTCGCACGCCGGTCGGCCGAATTGATGCTGCCCGAGGATGCCCGCCCCGGCTGGGCCGGTCCCGTCCGCACCACGACCGGTGTGGTGCGAGTGGCACTGTCCGCCGTCACCGAGGCCGCGGCCTGGAGCCTGGGCACCGCGGTCGGCGTGACGGCCACGGTGGTGCGCGGCAGCATGTCCGGGCAGCCGCCGCGGCATGTGCTCTCCGAGGCCGGCGAGCAGGTTCGCGACTCGTTGCGGCGCGCACTCGGCATCGACGCCACCTCCGGCGGCGCCCCCGCCCCGACGGCGCCGAGCCTGCGCGATCGCGGCGCCGAACTGCTGCGCCGCTCGGCCGATGTGCACTGCGAGGACAGCGACCATCCGGCCTTCGCGCGCATCCTCGCCGAACTGGCGCCCGACGAGGCCCGGATCCTGCGCTTCCTCTACCTCGACGGGCCGCAGCCGGCGCTCGACATCCGCACCGGGCGGCCGCTGAGTTCGGGCACCCAGCGCATCGAGGTCGGCATGTCGCTGATCGGCGAGACCGCGGCACTGCGCTTCGCCGACCGCGCGATCACCTACCTGACGAATCTGCGCCGCCTCGGACTCATCACCGTCGAGGGCGATCAGCTGGACAATCCGGTCCGCTATCAGCTGCTGGAATCGCAGCCGGAGGTGCGGCGGTTGCTCAAGCGCGGATTCGGCACCAAGGTCGCCTACCGCAGCATCGCGCTCACCTCGTTCGGCACGGATTTCACGTGTGCGTGCCTGCCGGTGCCGCCCCTGGGCCACGCCCTCTGAGAGCCCGCCCCCGGACCTACGCTCAGCCGACCTCTTCGGCGAGTTCGAGCCAGCGCATCTCGGTCGATTCCTTCTCGGCCTGCACCTGCTTCAGTTCCGCGCCGAGGCTCACCAGCTTCTCCGGATCGGTGGCGGCTTCGGCCAGCGCGGTGTGCAGGCGTTCCTCCCGCTCGGTGAGTTTCTCCAGCGTCCGCTCCAACCGGCCGAACTCCTTGCGTGCGGCGCGATAGGCAGCCGAATCCGTTGCGGGAGCAGATGTCTCGGGCTGAGCCGAGGTTCCGGAGGGACGCCGCGAAGTGTCGGCGAGCGCTGCGCGACGACGCAGATATTCCTCGATGCCGCCGGGCAGGTTGGTGAGTTTGCCGTCGCCGAACAGGGCCCAGGTGGAATCACTGATGCGCTCGATCAGATACCGGTCGTGGGAGATCACGACCAGAGTGCCGGGCCAGCCGTCGAGCAGATCCTCGAGTTGCTGCAGGGTGTCGATATCGAGGTCGTTGGTGGGCTCGTCGAGCAGCAGCACGTTCGGCTCACCCATCAGGATGCGGGTCAGCTGCAGACGGCGGCGCTCACCGCCGGACAGGTCACCGACCGGAGTGCGCTGTTTGGCCGGTGTGAACCCGAGCCGCTCGGCGAGCTGCCCGGCGCTGATCTCCTTGTCTCCCAGCATCGTTCGCTCGGCGACCTCGGCCACCGCTTCCAGCACCCGCATATTCGTGGGCAGATCGTCGAGTTCCTGCCGCAACCAGCCGATCCGGACGGTCTGGCCCTGAATTCGCTTACCTGCGGCCGGTTCCGCGTCACCGGCGAGAGCGCGCAACAGGGTGGTCTTGCCCGACCCGTTCACGCCCACCAAGCCGACACGCTCCCCCGGCGCCAACCGCCAGGTCAGATCGCGCACCAATTCGCGGCCGTCGGGAGTGGTGAGCGTGGCGTCCTCGAGTTCGATCACGACGCGGCCCAGGCGTTTCCGCGCGAAGGAGGCCAGCTGCACGGTGTCACGCGGCGGCGGCACATCGGCGATCAGCGCCTCGGCGGCCTCGACCCGGTAGCGGGGCTTCGAGGTGCGGGCCTGCGGGCCGCGACGCAGCCACGCCAATTCCTTGCGGGCCAGGTTGCGCCGGCGCGCCTCGGTGGCATCGGCTTGGCGGGCCCGTTCGGCGCGGGCGAAGATCCAGTCGTTGTAGCCGCCCTCGTAGCTTTCCACCTTGCCGCCGACCACTTCCCAGGTGCGAGTGGCGACGGTGTCGAGGAACCAGCGGTCGTGGGTGACCACCACGAGCGCGCTGCGGCGCGCGAGCAGATGTTCGGCCAGCCACTGCACGCCCTCGACGTCGAGGTGGTTGGTGGGCTCGTCGAGCACCAGCAGATCCAGTTCGCGCACCAGAGCGGCGGCCAGCGCGACGCGGCGGCGCTCGCCACCGGACAGATTCGCGACCGAGGCGTCCATTCCCAGGTCCGCGATGCCGATACCGTCGAGCACGCTGCGGATGCGCGGGTTGGCGGCCCACTCGTGTTCGGCGACACCGTCGGTGCGCGCGTCTTCGGCGAGCCCGGCCAGTACCACCTCCCCGACCGTGGCCCCTTCCGGCAGCACACCGCGCTGGGTCACCACCGCCATGCGCAGGCCGTTGATGCGGCTCACCCGCCCGCTGTCGGGCTGTTCGAGCCCGGTCAGCACCTCGAGCAGTGTGGTCTTACCCCCGCCGTTGAGACCGACGACCCCGATCCGCTCACCCTCCTGTACGCCGAGGGACACCGAGTCCAGCAGCGGGGTGATTCCGAAGCTCTTGTCGACCTGCTCCAGATTGATCAGATTCGCCAAGGGGTCAGTCCTCTCCGAGTATGGCGGGCCTTCGGGTGTGCCACGAGCTCGGCGCAGGTCCGGCCGCGTCGCGCGCGCCGGCTGCGCTTCCGCAGCGGCGGGACCACGCCCGTCGGCTTCACCCGTGAACATTACGGCACGAGGATGCGCCCTTCCGGCGCGGGTGAACCGGGCCGGAGCCCGCACTCCCCGAATACGCCGCCCTGACGGCGACCGCCGGTGGTGGGTTCCAGGGAGCTCGCGGGAGACGCCGGATCGCGGCGGACCGAACCGCAGCGGTACCGCGTGGCCCGACAGGGCTCGCGGTTGCGAAAAAGGTTGAGGCATAGGTAGTCTGCTTGCAATCCAGATGGGTTCTCCAGAAGTTTGGCCGTAGTGTGGGAGCCCCGCCTGATGAGGCGCGGAGTGGGCGGCGCTGATTTGTCGACCCCACATTCGAAGGATTCTCATGACCGACTCGTCATCTCCCATCGCCTCGTCGTCCGCTTCGACATCGCACGACCGCGCACCCAGCAATTCCGGGCTGCCGGACGCGATGCGCGCGGCCCACGGCGTCAAGGTCGGGATCGGGCTGCCGATCGCCGATCCACCATCACTCGTCGAATGGGCCGAGCGGGCCGAATCGGGCCCGTTCTCCACCCTCGGACTGCTCGACCGGCTGGTCTACGACAATCCGGAACCCCTTGTGACACTGGCCCTTCTGGCCGGCGCGACGCAGCGGATCCGATTGCAGACCGAAGTGCTCATCGCGCCGCTGCGCGAGACCGCGCTGCTCGCGAAACAAACCGCCACCCTCGACCGGCTCTCGGGCGGCCGGTTCACACTGGGTCTCGGTGTCGGCGGCCGCGCCGACGACCATGAAGCGTCCGGCACCGAATTGCGTACGCGCGGAAGGCGTTTGGACCAGCAGGTCGCGACGATGCGCAAGCTCTGGTCCGGTGAACCGTACAGCGAGAGCTGCGCCGCGATCGGCCCGCGACCGCAGACCCCCGGCGGCCCCGAGTTGCTGTTCGGCGGGTTCCAGACCGCCGCCCTGGAACGCGTCGCGCGCTGGGGCGGTGGCTTCCTCGCCGCCGCCGCACCCTCGTGGGCGCCGGGCCTGTTCGATACCGTGCACCGCTTCTGGCGCGAATACGATCGCCCGGGCGAACCTCGCATCGTCGCGCAGGTCAACGCCGCACTCGGCTCGGACACGGTGATCGACGAGGCACGCTCGGCCATGGCCGCCTACTACGAATTCAGCGGCCGCGCCGAGTTCATGGTCGAGGGCATGCTCACCACACCGGACCAGATCCGCACGGTCACAAAGCAATTCGCCGATCTCGGCGCCGACGAAGTGATCTTCTACTGCTACGGACGAGACCCGGAACAGGTCGACCGCCTCGCCGACGCTCTCGGCTGAACGCCGGCACGTCGACAAGGCCGGGCGGGCAACACGCACGCGTGCCGACCGGACAGAGGCGAACTCAGTGACGCCCGTCGGCCAACACCCGCGCACCCGGTACCGGCCCGGTCGCGACGCGGACGCTGCGGCACACACCCGCACCGGACAGTTCGGCCGATACCGCCACGGCATCGGCTTCGCTACCGCACAGGAAGGCGCAGGTGGGCCCCGAACCGGAGACGATTCCGGCGAGGGCGCCCGCCTCGACGCCGGCCCGCAGGGTGCGGCGCAGGGCCGGATTCAGCGACAGGGCGGCGGCTTGCAGATCGTTGCCGAGCAAGGGCGCGAGTTGGGTGGCGTCGCCGGAGGCCAAAGCCTGCAACAGTTCCTGCGGATCGCCGAGGCGCGGCGGTTCGCCGTTCTCGCGCAGCCGGTCCAGTTCGCCGAACACCTTCGGCGTCGACAACCCCTCCTTCGCCAGCGCCAGCACCCAATGAAAGGTGTTGCGCGACAACACCGGAAGCAGTTTCTCGCCACGGCCGCGCCCCAGTGCGGTGCCGCCGTGCAGGGCGAAGGGCACATCGCTGCCGAGTTCGGCCGCGACATCGGCCAATTCGTCGCGCGACATCTCCAGACTCCACAACTCGTTGAGTCCGACCAGCGTCGCGGCGGCGTCCGCACTGCCGCCGGCCATTCCCCCGGCCACCGGAATACCCTTCTCGATCTCGATCTCCACCAGCGGAGCGCGGCCCGCCAGATGTCCGAGCCGGACCGCCGCCTGCCACACCAGGTTCGTGCGATCGGTCGGCACCTGCGCGGCACCCTCCCCGTGCACGCTCACGGCCAGCGATCCGGCCGGGGCGATCCGCACGTCGTCGGCGAGCGACAGTGCCTGGAAGACCGTGGTCAGTTCGTGGTATCCGTCGCTACGCAGGTCATCGACCCCTAGATGAAGGTTCACCTTGGAGGGGGCGCGCACAACCACGGAACTGGGTACTACAGACAGCACGGGGCTAGGTTATCCGTCCGCGCGGCAAACGGTCGGTTTGCCGCGCGACGCGGGCTCCCGCGGCTGGGAACTCGCCGATGCCGGGCGGCTGCCGCAGACCGGCGGCGCCGGACCAGCGGCCGATGACAGGCTCGCTACCAGGGCGGACAGATTTCGGCGGAGATGCGCATCACCGCGGCCGAATTTCCTCGCCCGCACCCTTGCATCAGGTACCCATGGGGGGTATGTTCAGACATGTCGCGGGATACCCCCGCACCGTATAAGAGCGAGCGAAGGAAGCGATCATGGCTACCAGCACCTACACCGTCACCGGGATGACCTGCGGCCACTGCGTGGCGTCGGTGCAGAAGGAGATCGGCAAGATCGACGGTGTCACCAGTGTCGACGTAGACCTCGCCTCCGGCCGCGTCCAGGTCGAATCCGCCGCACCGCTGACGGACGCCGAGGTCGTCGCCGCCGTCGACGAGGCGGGATATCAGGTGGCGAGCTGAATGAACGACAGACTGAAGTTCGCCGCCTTCGGCGGCGCACTGGTCGTGTTGTTCGGGGCCGCGCTCGGCATCGGCGCCCTGGTGGGCGATCCGGCCGAGCCGGCCCCCGGGCACGGCACCGGACTCCAGGCCACTCAGGAGGGTTACACCCTCTCCGACGTGGCCGCACCTACCGAACCTCGAACCCCCGGCACCCTCCGATTCCGCATCACCGGCCCCGACGGCGCACCGGTCACCCGGTACACCGATCTGCACGAGCGAGACCTGCATCTGATCGTGGTCCGCTCCGATGCCACCGAATATCGGCACGTGCACCCGGTCCGCGACGACACCGGTACCTGGTCGATCGATTGGCAGTGGGCCCAGCCGGGCACCTACCGCATCTTCGCCGATTCCCGGCCCGCCACCGCACCGGATGAACTGGTGCTCAGCCGCACCGTCACCGTGGCCGGCGCGACCGCCGATCGGCCGCTGCCGCCCGTATCCCGCACCACGGCCGTCGACGGCTACCAGGTCCGCATGGACGGCGATCTGTCGACCGGCGGCGGTGAGGTGGGATTCACCGTCACCCGCGACGGACGGCCGGTCACCGATCTGCAACCCTATCTGGGTGCCTACGGGCATCTGGTCGCACTGCGCGCGAACGATCTGTCCTACCTTCATGTTCATCCCGAAGGAGAGGCCGGCTCGACTCCCGCCGGGCCGCGGGTCGCCTTCCACGCCCAAGCGCCCAGCGCCGGCGCCTTCCGGCTCTACCTGGACTTCGCCCACGACGGCGCGGTGCACACGGCGGAATTCACGGCCGAGGCGGTAGCCGGACAGCAGAGCGGGCAACACGACAACGAGCACAACGGACAGCACGGAGGAGGTCACCAATGAGCGCGCCCACGACAGAGCGCTCCGTCGAGCTGGATATCGGTGGGATGACCTGCGCCTCCTGCGCCGCACGCATCGAGAAGAAGCTGAACCGGATCGAGGGTGTCACGGCCACGGTCAACTACGCCACCGAGAAGGCGAAGGTCAGCTTCCCGGAAACGGTGACGCCGGATCAGCTCATCGAACGTGTCGTCGACACCGGCTACACCGCCACCGTCCACGACACCCGGCCCGCGGAAACGGCTGCGGCCGAGGAGGTTTCGGCCGATTCACCGCTGCGGCAGCTGCGGAATCGACTGCTGGTCAGTCTCGCCCTGGCGCTTCCGGTCATCGCGCTGGCGATGATTCCGGCACTGCAATTCCGGAATTGGCAATGGCTTTCGCTGACGCTGGCCACGCCGGTCGTGTTCTGGGGCGGCGCGGCGTTCCATCGCGCCGCCTGGATCAACGCGCGGCATGCCACCGCCACCATGGACACCCTCATCTCGCTGGGCACCCTGGCGGCCTACTCGTGGTCGGTGTACGCGCTGTTCTTCGGCGATGCCGGAATGCCGGGAATGAAGCACGGCTTCAGTTTCGCGGTCGAACGCTCCGCCTCGGCGTCGAATATCTACTTCGAGGTCGCGGCCGGTGTGATCGTGTTCATCCTGGCCGGGCGGTATTTCGAGACCCGGGCCAAGGAACGCGCCGGTTCGGCGTTGCGGGCGCTGCTGGAACTCGGCGCCAAGGATGTGGCGGTGCTGCGCGACGGCGCCGAACATCGAATCCCGGTGTCGGAGTTGCGGGTCGGCGATCTGTTCCTGGTGCGTCCGGGTGAGAAGGTCGCCACCGACGGCGTGGTCACCGACGGCAATTCGGCGGTCGACATGAGCATGCTGACCGGCGAATCGGTGCCGGTCGAGGTCGGTCCGGGCGATCCCGTGATCGGCGCGACCGTCAACGCCGGCGGTGTGCTGACCGTGCGGGCCACCCGCATCGGCGCCGACACCCAGCTGGCCCAGATGGCCGCACTGGTAGAGGACGCGCAGAACGGCAAAGCGCCCGTGCAGCGGCTCGCCGACCGGGTCGCCGGGGTGTTCGTCCCGATCGTGATCGCGATTTCGGTTGTGACGCTGGGCTTCTGGCTCGGCAGCGGCGCCGCGGTGGCGGTGGCCTTCGGTGCGGCGGTCGCGGTGCTGATCATCGCCTGCCCGTGCGCGCTCGGCCTGGCCACGCCCACCGCACTGCTCGTCGGCACCGGCCGGGGCGCGCAACTCGGCATCCTGATCAAGGGTCCGCAGGTGCTGGAATCGACGCGACGCATCGACACCGTCGTGCTGGACAAGACCGGCACCGTCACCACCGGCACCATGTCGCTGACCGAGGTGATCCCCGCCGAAGGTCAGGATCGCGACGAGCTGCTGGCCGTGGCCGCGGCGGTGGAACATGGATCCGAACATCCGGTGGCCCGGGCCGTGGTGCGCGGCGCCGCCGAGCAGGGTCTGGCCGAGGAGCCGGTGCAGCAGTTCGTGAGCCACGGCGGTAAGGGCGTGCAGGGCCTGGTCGGTGAGCGCGCGGTCGTGATCGGCCGCACCGAACTGCTCGCGGACTGGTCGATCACGCTGCCGGAGTCGTTGGCGCAGGCCAAGTCCGAGGCCGAATCCGCCGGGCGCACCGCGATCGTGGTGGCGTGGGACGGGCAGGCGCGCGGCGTGCTGGTCATCGCCGATGCGATCAAGGCCTCGAGCGCCGAAGCCATCGCGGATATGCGGTCGCTCGGACTGACCCCGGTGCTGTTGACCGGTGACAATGCCGCCACCGCCCGCACGGTCGCGGACCAGGTCGGCATCGACGAGGTGATCGCCGAGGTGCTGCCCGCCGACAAGCTCGACGTGGTGAAGCGCCTACAGGATCAGGGCAAGGTCGTCGCGATGGTCGGCGACGGTGTCAACGACGCGGCCGCCCTCGCCCAGGCCGACCTGGGTCTGGCGATGGGCACCGGCACCGACGTGGCGATCGAGGCCGGCGACATCACCCTGGTCCGCGGCGATCTGCGGACCGTGGGCACGGCCATCCGGCTCTCCCGGGCCACCCTGCGCACCATCAAGGGCAATCTGTTCTGGGCCTTCGGCTACAACGTGGCGGCGATCCCGCTGGCCGCCGCCGGACTGCTCAACCCGATGCTCGCGGGTGCGGCCATGGCACTGTCGAGTGTGTTCGTGGTGAGCAACAGCCTGCGCCTGCGGCGCTTCCGCTGAACGAATCCGCCGAATGTCGGCGTCCGATCGGACGCCGACATTCGGCGTTCCCGCGCCGGTCCGCCATACTTTTTGTCCGAAGAGATGAATGCGCCGCCGCGTCGACCGGACACCCGACGCCGCGCACGAGGACAAGGCAGGGACCACATGAGCATCCTGTTCGGGATCGGTTTGGTGATCTGGTTCGTCAGCATCGCCGCGATGTTTCTCGCTCGCGCCCTCGACGACCTCAGACAGCAGGCCTTCCGAGCGAGCCTGGGCATGTGCGCGGTGGGGTCGCTCCTCCTCGCCATCGGCACGCCGTTCGTCAGCGGCAATTCGACAGGGAAGAACATCCTGGTCAGCGGTGGATTCGTCGTGATGACGACCCTGTGCGCCTACTCGGTGGTGATCATGCGCCACCGCCCCGCCACTCCCCCGATTCCCCTGCCGATCCCGTTCACCCCGCCCACCGATACGCCGCTACCCGGGTCACAGGACTCGAAAGCCCGCGTCCCGGCCGCGGACTCCCGCCCCCACGATCCGAGTCGCATGTGACCAGCGACGAATCGCATCGGCGGAGTGGGACGCACTCGAGCAGCTTTGCACGAATAGTTCAGCCCAGCCGGCAAGGCGCCCAGTACGTTTCGCCGCGCGTGTGGCCGGCTTCCGAATCAGGGCAGAATGTTCGGCACGATTTGCGGCGCCTGTTCCGCCACAATGGTTCCCACCGCGACCCCGGCGTAGTACCCGGCGAAAGTCCCCGCGACCGCGCCGACCACACCACCCGCGACGGCACCCACCGGGGCGCCCACCACCGTAGGACTCGCGAGCGCGGCGCCGGCGGTACCGCCGACAACAGCTCCGGTCAGACCGCCCACCACCTGCCCCGCGGTCGCGCCGATGTATGTGGCGTTCTCGAGCGGACTCGCGATGGGAGCCGCCACCACCGGTGCGGTCTCGCCGACAGCCGTCGCGGACGCGGTCCCCGCCTCGCCGAGGGTCACCGCCGCGGGAAGTGCTACGGCAACCGGAAGTCCGCGTAGGAATGTGCTGCGCTTACTCACCGCGCGATGACGACCGGCCATGACATCCGCCCTTTCCGAGACTCGCTGTACTGCCGGACTTATCGTCGGCACGAGCGCGGTTACAACACGGATGTGAGCAGCCGCGCACGATCCGACGCACCGCTATGAATCACCGCCCGCTGCGCCCGGACGACCCCTTGATCTGAATCGCAGTTGAGGTTCTAGCGTCGGAAACGACAGTCGCGATTTATGCGGATTTTCCCCGATTCCGTCGAGTTTGCACGAAAAGTTCGGGGCGAACCACCGTCCGCCGCGCGTCAGGTTCACCCCTGCTCGGCGAGGTGGACGAATGCCGCGGTGTCGAGCGTTTCGCCGCGGGCAGTGGGGGCGATTCCCGCGGCGACCAAGCGGCGTTCCGCTTCGGCGGGGGATCCGGCCCAGCCTGCGAGCGCGGCGCGTAATGTCTTGCGGCGCTGGGCGAATGCGGCGTCTACCACGGCGAAGACCCGCTCGCGGTGGGCCGTGTCCAGCGACCATGGTGGTTCGGTGAATCGCTCGATGCGGACCAGTCCCGACTCCACCTGTGGGACGGGCCAGAACACCTGGCGGCCGACGGCTCCCGCGCGGCGGACGGCGCCGAAGAAACCGGCCTTCACGCTGGGGACGCCGTAGATGCGGGAGCCGGGTTCGGCGGAGAGGCGGTCGGCCACCTCGGCCTGCACCATCACCAAAGCCGTTCGGAGGCTGGGCAATTCGGCGAGCAGGTGCAGCAGCACGGGCACCGCTACGTTGTAGGGCAGGTTCGCCACCAGTGCCGTCGGCTCGCCCGGAATATCGGTGGCCGACACGCGCAGCGCATCGCCGGGAACCACGGTCAGCCGCCCGGCGAGCTCGGGAGCGCGGTCGGACACGGTTTCCGGAAGATGCTGCGCGAGAACCGGATCCAGCTCCACCGCGATCACCCGGTCCACGACGTCGAGCAGTGCCAGCGTCAGCGAACCGAGCCCGGGGCCGACCTCGAGCACCACGTCGTCGCGTCCGACGCCCGCCGTCGCGACGATTCGCCGCACGGTGTTCGCGTCGTGCACGAAGTTCTGTCCGAGCTGCTTGGTCGGGCGCACGCCGAACCGCTCCGCCAGCACCCGCACTTCGGCGGGGCCGAGCAGTTCGGCCAGGCCACGGGCTTCGCTCACAGGTTCGGACACGCCCGACAAGGTATCAGGGCGCGTACGGCGTGGACTGCACGCGCGCGACGAACGCGTCCATCGCCGCCCACATCTGCGGATTCAGGTCGCAATGCTGCCCGGTGCCGACCACCGACCGCGCATCCACGCCGTTCGCGGCCAGCTGGGCGGCCAGCGCGGCGTGCAGCGGCGACGGCACGGTGCGGTCGGTGGCGTTGAGCAGCAACAGAATCGGCGCGTCGTAGCCGCTCGTGGGCACGGCCAGATAGTCGGTGAGCGCGGCCGTGAACCGCGGATCGCCCAGCGGTCGCGACAGCAGATCCCCGAGGGAGGCGCCGTTGACCTGCTCGACCATCCCGTCCAGGCACAGGGTTCCGATGCTGTCGAGCAGTTGGCGCCCACGCGGGCTCAGATAGCTGTCGACGTCGACATCCGGCCGGGTCTCCCGCATCCCGACCAGCACCCCCGCGATGAAGGCGGTACTGCCGTCGCCGAGCTGCGGGATATTCGGCACCCACGGCCCGGCGATGGGCAGCACATGTTCCAGATCCGATTCCGGGTCGACCGCGATGGTCCCGCGGAAGTCCAGCTCGGGCGCATAGCTCTGCTGGAGATGACCCGTGCCCAGCGCGGCCTGACCTCCCTGCGACGCACCGACGGCGATCCACGTGCGCGACAACTGCGGATAGGTCGCCCGCGCCGCCCGCAGCAGATCGATGGTGGCGGTCGCCTCGGACTGCCGCTCCAGATACGGATGCGGCCCGGTGTCGAACGCGCCCAGTCCGAGATAGTCGGGCGCGACCACCGCGAATCCCTTGGACTGGAAGTACTGCAGAATGCGGTCTTCCTTGGCGCGACCGGACGGATAGGGCGCGGTACCCGGATTCGAGATGCCGCTGCAGCCCATGCCGAGTCCGCTCGTGCCGTGGTCGTAGGCGACCACCGGCCAGCCACCCGCCGGCGGCTCACCCGGCGGAAGGAACACCGCACCACTGGCCGGCGCGGGCGCCCCCTGCGAAGTCGTCGTCCGATAGTCGAGCAACGCCCCTCCGGTCATGCCGTGCCAGCCGTCCGGCTGCGCGGTGACCGACATCGTCGTTCCGGCCGGCTCGGCCGCGGCCTGCGGCACCGCGACGACCGAGGCGGCCGCCAGTGCGGTGAACAGGGCCGCGGCCGTGAGCGGCCGACGGATCCGAGCCGAACATTTCGACAACCGCATGGGGCCACCTCACATCGTCGGGATCTGCTGATTTTACGGTGCACACACCGCACGGTCCGGAAATCCCCAGGCCGGAGCGTCGCGGAGCGTTGACGTCAATTGATACACGTTCTAGTTTCGGTGTACTCGCGGAACAGGCGGTGGCACATCCGGTCTCACCGCGCGCGACGCAGCAGGAGAGGACGGCCGCAATGATGCGCAGGCACGAGGGACGACGGGTGGTGGTGACCGGGGCGGGCTCGGGCATCGGGCGGGGCATCGTGGTGCGCATGCTCGCCGAGGGAGCGCACGTGGTCGGCGCCGACATCTCCGAGCCCGGGCTGAAAGAGACTGTGGCGGAGGTGGGTTCGGATCGCGATCGGCTCCATACCGTCACCGTCGACGTGGCCGATCCGGAATCGGTGCGCCCCGCCGTGGCCGCGGCCGTCGATCATCTCGGCGGATTGGACGTACTGGTCAACGCGGCCGGGATCATGCGCACCGCGCATACCCACGAGATGGCGTTCGAGAGCTGGAATCAGGTGATCGGCATCAATCTCACCGGCACCTTCCTGATGATGCAGGCGGCCATCCCGACCCTGCTGCAGTCCGATCATCCGGTGATCGTGAACTTCTCCTCCACCGCCGCACTCGGCGCGAACCCGTACATGGCCGCCTACGCCGCATCCAAGGGCGGCGTGAACGCGATGACCCATGCGGTCGCACTGGAGTATTCACAGAAGGGCCTGCGCGCGGTGAACATCGTCCCGGGCGGCATCACCAGCGGCATCACCAACAACCTGCAAACTCCCGAGGATGCCGACTGGAACCTCTTCTCCCGGCTGACCGGCTGGCTCAACGGCGGCGCCCTGGGCGAACCCGCCGACGTCGCGGGCGTGGTCGCCATGGTCGCCTCCGAGGACGGCCGCTACATCACCGGCTCGGAGATCCGCGTCGACGGCGGGGCCTTGATGTGACTAGCTGATCCCGAGGCGACTCGTGCACGCGGGCCAGGCACCCCAGCCCTGCCGGGCCCGCGTCACCTCGGCGATCGCGATCTGCTCCTCCCGGGTGGCGAGATCCGGCCGCTCGGCGTACTTCAGACCGCCCTGCCGGGACCAGGTGCTCTGGTCGAACTGGATGCCGCCGAAGTACCCGTTGCCGGTATTGATGGCCCAGTTGCCGCCGGATTCGCATTTGGCCAGCGCGTCCCAGACCGCACCGTCGCGCACCGGCGGCACCTCGGTGCCGGGTTTGGCGCCCTTGCGGACGGTCTTGGGCTGGGCGGGCACGACGACGGTATGCCCGACGGCCTCGCGCGACTCTTCCCTGCCGTTGACGATCGAGACCGCGTAGGTGACGTCCTGCACCCCGGCCTTGCCGGGATTCTCGACGACGGTCCGGCTCATGTTGAGGTCGGTGTCCTCGATGATGTTCTCGGTCGGGTCGAGCGGTTCGCGTTCGGTGACCTTCTCGGTGTGCTTGCGGGTGACGGTGATCTTCATACCGTCGTGCAGCGGGGTGACGGCCGCGGGCTGCACGGTGTCCTCGCCGGTCAGTGGCACGCCCTGCACCTGCAGAAGCTCCCCGACCGTCGGTGCGGCCAGCCGCACGTAGCTCATCGGTTCGCCGTTGTCAGACAGCTGCACGGTGCGCGGGCTGGTGACGGCCAGCGCGGCGCCCTGCAGCGGCAGCGGGGTGGGACGCGAGGGCGAGACGAAGACGTCGCCGGGCAGCTGCAGTTGAGTCAGCGCGTCGGCGACGGTGTAGGCGGTGGTCCACACCTGTTTGGTCTTGCCGTCGAAGGTCAGCGCGATCTGCCGGGCACGGTTGAGCGTGATGGTGGCGCCGTTGGTGACGTCGGCATCCCCGGACGGCGACACCGAATCCTTACCGGCCAGCTTGTAGCCGCCGGCCTTGAGCACACCCTTCACACTGGCGGCCATGGTCGTGACGGTCGTGCGCTGACCGTCAACGACCAGGGTGACGGTCTTGCGGCTGACGATCGCCAGACTCGCCCCGATGATCAGGGTGATCAGCATCGCGGCGATCGCCGCATACAGCAGCGGCGAGCGCGACGCGTTGATCCGCTGGAGAGCGGATATCCGAAACTCCGGCATGGTCACAATACGATAACGAGGGGGTCAGTCCCTGGCAACTACATGCCGTGGAACAGGGGATTTCCACATCACGATTCGATATCGACGATCCGGAAATATCACGACCGCGCAATCGTAAGTGAACTGGAGCACACCTCGCATTCCGGTCGCGTTTTATGTGACGCACCGCACGCGCCGGGCTCAGCGCCTCGGCAACCGGTAGACCCGCTCCGCATTGGCGGTGGTGATCTCGGCCAGCGCCGCCGGATCCTGTTCGCGCAGCTCGGCCAGGGCCCGCACGGTGTAGGGCAGGCAGTACGGCTCGTTCGGCGCGCCCCGGAACGGGTGCGGGGTCAGGAACGGCGCATCGGTCTCCACCAGGATCAGCTCGTCCGGCACCAGCTTCGCGGCCTCGCGCAGTTCGTGCGCGTTCCGGAAACTCACCGTCCCGGAGAAGCTGAGCAGATACCCCTCGGCCACGCAGGCCAGCGCCATATTGGCGTCGGAGGAGAAGCAGTGGAAGATCACCGTCTCCGGCGCGCCCTCGTCCAGCAGGACCGCCAGCACGTCGTGATCGGCCTCGCGGTTGTGGATCATCAACGGCTTGCCGAGTCGCTTCGCGAGGTCGATATGCCAGCGGAAACCCTCGACCTGATCCTCGATATCGGCGCAGCCGTCGAGTTTGCCGGGCCAGTAGTAGTCGAGCCCGGTCTCACCGACGGCGACCACGCGGGGGTCGGCGGCCAGCTTCTCCAGTTCGGCGCGGGCGGCGTCGTCCAGGGCATTCGCCCGGGTCGGATGCAGTGCGACCGCCGCGTACACGCGCGGATCCCAGTGCGCGGCGTCGACGGCGAAGCGGGCGGCATCGAGGTCGTCGGCAATGGTCACCACCCGGCCGACACCCACGGCGGCGGCCCGATCCACCATGGCGGCAACCGATTCCGCGTCCTCGGCGCCGCACGCATCGAGGTGGGTGTGCGCGTCGATCAACGGCGACAGCGGTTCGGGCGGCTCGGGTGCGGGTCGTTTACCGGGCATCGGACCAGATTAGACACACCGCACCGACGGCAGGTGACCCCGGCGGGACCGCCGAGCGGACGACGGGATATCGACGCGAGGGATTATGGGCGGCGGATTAGAGTGGACACACCATGAGCGCACCCGAACGCACATCACCGGCCTTCTACATCACCACGGCGATCGCCTATCCCAACGGCGCGCCGCATATCGGCCATGCCTACGAGTACATCTCCACCGATACGCTGGCCCGGTTCAAGCGGCTCGACGGCTACGACGTGTTCTTCATGACCGGCACCGACGAGCACGGCCAGAAGGTGCAGCAGGCCGCGCGCGCCGCCGGCGTCTCCGTGGAGGAATACGCCGCGCGCAATTCGGATGTGTTCGAACGCATGGACAAGGCGCTCGACATTTCCTACGACCGGTTCATCCGCACCACCGACGAGGATCACCTCGCCGCCAGCATCGCGATCTGGGAGCGCATGCAGGCCAACGGCGATATCTACCTCGACACCTATTCGGGCTGGTACTCGGTGCGCGACGAGGCCTTCTACACCGAGGAGGAGACCACCGTCACCGAGGACGGGACGCGCCTGGCGACCGAAACCCGGACCCCGGTGGAATGGACCGAGGAGTCGAACTACTTCTTCCGGTTGTCGAAATATCAGGACCGGCTGCTCGAACTGTACGAGACCACACCGGATTTCATCCTGCCCGCGACCCGGCGCAACGAAATAGTCAGCTATGTGAAGGCCGGTCTGAAGGATCTGTCGATTTCCCGCACCACCTTCGACTGGGGTGTGCCGGTGCCCGGCGATCCGGCGCATGTGATGTACGTGTGGGTGGACGCGCTCACCAACTATCTGACCGGAGTCGGATTCCCGAATACCGATTCGGCCGCCTTCCAGCGGTTCTGGCCGGCGAATGTGCACATCATCGGCAAGGACATCACCCGCTTCCACACCGTCTACTGGCCGGCATTCCTGATGTCGGCGGGTATCGAATTGCCGAAACGCGTTTTCGTACACGGCTTCTTGTTCAACAAGGGCGAGAAGATGTCGAAGTCGGTCGGCAATGTGGTGGATCCGCTGGCGCTGGTCGACCAGTACGGTCTCGACGCGGTGCGATTCTTCCTGCTGCGTGAGATCTCCTACGGCCAGGACGGTTCCTACAGCCACGACGCCATCGTCGGGCGGATCAACACCGACCTGGCCAACGAGTACGGCAATCTGGTGCAGCGCAGCCTGAAGATGGTGGCGCGCGATTTCGATTCCGCCGTACCGACTCCCGGCGAATTCACCGACGCCGATCGGGAACTGCTCGATCGCGCGAACGGCCTGCTGGAGCGCTGCCGCACCGAATTCGACGGGCAGCAGCTGCATCTGGCGCTCGAGGCGGTCTGGCTGACTCTCGGCGAGACGAACAAGTACTTCTCCGCGCAGCAGCCGTGGGCGCTGGCCAAGTCGGGCACGCCCGAGGATGTGGCCCGCGAGGCGACCGTGCTGTACGTGACCCTCGAGGTGCTGCGGATCGTGTCGATCCTCGTGCAGCCGGTGATCCCGGGTTCGGCCGGGCGGATTCTCGACCAGCTCGGCCAGACCGCGCGCACCTTCGCCGATCTCGCGACACCGATCGAGGCCGGACTGGCCCTCCCCGCGCCGGAACCGGTGTTCCCGAAGTACATCGAACCGAAGTAGAAGCAGGCGACCGGAGCCGGTTATGGATGCGGATTTCGCCGAGCGCCACCGCAGCGTTCGCGCCCACGCGCTCGGCACCCCCCGGGGCCGGCTCATCGGCGCGATGGTCGAATGTGTCGGCGCCCGAGGCTTTTCCACGGTCACGCTGACCGATATCGTCGGCCGCGCCCACGTCTCACGCAGTACCTTCTACGAACATTTCGGCAACAAGGAGCACTGCTTCATCGAGGCGGTGCACACCGGTGTCGAGATCATCCGCACCCGGATCGCGGAGGAGCTGGCACACCTGCCCGAGGAGGTCGATCCGCGGCAGCGCATCGCCACCATGATCAGCACGTTCTGTTCGGTGGTGGCGGCCGAACCGGATTTCGCGCGGCTCATCCTGGTGGAATCGTTGCTGGTCGGCGATGCGACCGCGGAGTTCCGCGATCTGGCGGTGGACCACTTCGCCACCCTGTACCGCACTTTCCACGATCAGGCGCGCGCCGCCGATCCCGGGATTCCGGCACTGCCGGACGAGGTGATCGCCCTGGTCCCCGACGCCATCGGCGAACGCACGCGGCGAGTGCTGGTCCGTGAGGGCGCGCATCGCGTTCCCGACATGGCGCCCACCTTCATCGAATTCGCGAATACCGTGCTGGGGCTCGCGCCGGTCGTCGCGCGCGTGTGATCGAGACGGGCGCGGTGGTGGATGCCCCGCCGGGCCCGGTCGAGCGGATCTGCGCTACTCCGCGCGGGCGGCCAGGACCGCGTCGTAGAGTTCGCGTCGCGAGACTCCGCCCGCCCGCGCGGCCACCTGCGCGCAGGCGTCCTTGAGGCGGGTGCCGTCGGCGACCAGTTCCTCCACCTCGTCGACCAGATCGACCGGGTCGGCCGAAACCGGTTGCGCCCCTTCGACCACCACCGTGATCTCTCCGCGCGCGCCTTCGACGGCCCATTCCGCCAGCTCGCCGAGTCCGCCGCGCACGACCTCCTCGTAGGTCTTGGTCAGCTCCCGGCACACCGCGGCCCGGCGTTCGGGGCCCAGCACCTCGGCGGCATCGGCCAGGCAGCCGGCGAGCCGATGCGGCGCCTCGAAGAACACCACCGCGCGCGGCTCGGTGACCAGCGTCGCGAGCCACTGCTTGCGCTGCCCGGACTTGCGCGGGGCGAAGCCGTCGAAGCAGAACCGTTCCATCGGCAGTCCGGACAGGGCCAGGGCGGTGGTGACGGCCGAGGGACCGGGCAGACAGGTCACCGCCAGGCCCCGCTCGATACATGCCGCGACCATCCGATAACCGGGATCGCTGACCGAGGGCATCCCCGCATCGGTGACCAGCAGCACGGTCCTCCCGGATTCGATCTCGTCCAGTAGCAACGGAATTCGCGCGGCCTCCACATGATCGTAGAAGCTCACCATCCGCCCGCTGATCTCCACCTCGAGCGCCTTGGCCAGCGCCCGGGTCCGGCGGGTGTCCTCGGCGGCCACGATGTCCGCGCTCGCGAGGGCGTCGCGCAACCGCTGCGACGCATCACCGATATCGCCCATCGGCGTCGCCGCCAGCACCAACCGCCCGCCGTGCTCGCCCATCGCCGTCCTTTCACCGCCGGCCGACCCATCCGACCGGCCGCCACCGCGCACCCGCGCCCGGTCCGGGCAAACGCTACCCCTGGGACGGACCGCGCCCGAGTCCGCAGGTCGGCTCACCGCCGCGCAGCCCACCGCCGCACACCGCATACGATCGGAGCGTGACCCAGCTGACCGATACGCGACCGGCGATCGGCGCGGGCCCGGCCTTGTCCAGTCCGGCGCCGCTGCGCCCCGCACCCGATTTCGGACCGACCGACCGGGCCCGAGGCTGGCTGGTCACGCTATTCCTGACGGTGGTCGCCGCGGTCACCCGGTTCACCATGCTGAACTACCCGACCGACGCCGGCACCCCGGTCTTCGACGAGAAGCACTACGCACCGCAGGCCTGGCAGATGCTCACCGGCGGCGGGGTCGAGGACAATCCGGCCTATGGGCTGGTGGTCCATCCGCCGGTCGGTAAACAGATGATCGCGCTGGGTGAAGCGCTGTTCGGCTACACCAGCTGGGGCTGGCGATTCACCGCGGCGATCTTCGGATCGCTGCTGGTCCTGCTGGTCATCCGCATCACCCGGCGAATGACCCGATCCACCCTCATCGGCGCGATCGCGGGTGTGCTGCTGATCGCCGACGGCCTGACCTTCGTGTCCTCGCGCATCGGCATGCTCGACATCTTCCAGGCGGTCTTCGTCGTCGGCGCCTTCGGCTGCCTGATCGTCGATCGCGACGAGATGCGGGCCCGCCTCGCCCGGGCCGACGCCGAAGGCCGGACAGCGCCCGCGGCGCGAGCGGCGGGCCCGGAGGCGGCAGCGCGCGTAACCACGGAGGGCACTGGGAGCGCCGCCATCGCATTCAGCGTGTTCGGGCCGCGACTGGGTGTGCGGTGGTGGCGGTTCGGGGCCGGTCTGCTGCTGGGGCTGTCGTGCGGAACGAAGTGGTCGGGCCTGTATTTCATCCTGTTCTTCGGGCTGATGACGGTGTGTTTCGATGTGGCCGCGCGCAAGGCCTACGGGGTGCCGCGTCCCTGGGCCGGCACGGCGGTCCGCGATATCGGTCCGGCTCTGTATGCGCTGGTGGCGATTCCGCTGCTGGTCTATCTGGCCACCTATTGGGGCTGGTTCGCCAGCGAGGACGGTTACGACCGCTATTCGGTGGGCAATGCCGTCGGCACCGGCGGCACCTGGTCGTGGATTCCGGACGCGTTGCGTTCGCTGTGGCACAACCAGGCCGAATCGCTGAAATTCCATCAGAGCCTGACCAATTCGGCCGGTAACCATCACCCGTGGGAATCCAAGCCGTGGTCGTGGCCGATGGGCCTGCGCCCGATGCTGTACTACTACGCCGACAACGGGGTCACCGGCTGTGGGCAGGCGGTCTGTGTGAAGGCCGTGATGCTGATCGGTACCCCGGCGATGTGGTGGCTGTCGCTGCCGATGCTCGCCTGGGCGGTGTGGCGCACCGCCACCCGCCGCGACTGGCGATATGCGGCGATGCTGGTCGGCTACGGCGCCGGGCTGCTGCCGTGGTTCGCGGATCTGGACCGGCAGATGTACTACTTCTACGCGGTCCCGATGGCGCCGTTCCTCGCGATGGGCCTCGCCTTGACGCTCGGCGACATCCTCGGCCCCGCGCCGCTGGTGCGCGCCCGGTCGGGGCGGTGGTTCGCGCTGTCCGGCGAACGCCGAAGTCTCGGACTACTTCTGGTGTGCCTGTATCTGGGTCTGGTGATCGCCAATTTCATCTGGTTGTGGCCCATTCTCACCGCCCTGCCGATCACGCCGTCCAACTGGCACGACCACCTCTGGCTACCCAGCTGGCGTTGAGGTCGGCTAGGGGGTCTCGCCCAGCGCCGCCCGCACGTAGCGCAGCGCCGCGTCGTCGTCGAGCCCCAATCGGCGTACCACCGCAACGTATTCCGTGGCCGCGCGCCCGGCCGCGTCGCGAGTCGGATCACCGGAGGAGGCGATGAACGACCCGAGCCGCCCCCGGGTCTCGAGCACACCGTCCTGTTCGAGCTCGCGGTAGGCGCGCGCGACGGTGTTCGGCGCCAAGCCGAGCTGAACGGCCAGTGCACGCACCGTCGGAATCTTGGTTCCGGCGGTGAGTTCGCCGGATTGCACCCGGGCGACGATGCCCAGCCGCAGTTGTTCGTACGGCGGGACCGTCGATTGATGGTCGACCGGGATATCCAGCATCGGTTTTTCACACCTCGTCACGCGACAGCGGGCAGGACAGGCAACGGGGCCCGCCACGCCCGGAACCCAGTTCGGATCCCGGAATGGTCAGCACCTCGATGCCCGCATCGGCCAGCCGTGTATTCGTATTCTCGTTGCGTTCATAGGCCACCACGACCCCGGGCGCCAGTGCGAGGGTGTTGTTGCCGTCGTCCCACTGTTCCCGCTCGGCGGTCACCCCGTCCAGCCCGGTGTCGATGACCCGTAGTTTGTCGATCCCCATCGCCTCGGCCGCGGCGGGCAGGAACGGATCGGGACCACTCATCCGCACCGAATCGCCGTCGGACCGGATGGTGAACGCGCGCAACGAATTCTGCACACCCGGGTACATCACCACCGCATCGCGGTCGACCATGGTGCACACGGTGTCCAGATGCATGGTGGCCCGGTTCTGCGCGATCGGCACCACCAGCACGGTGTGGGCCAGCGCATCGTCGAAGAGGCTGCGCGCCAACGCTTCCGCACCCGCCGGCGAGGTGCGCTCCCCCACCCCGATCGCGACCACGCCGGGCGAAAGCAGCAGCACGTCACCGCCTTCCATCGGTGCGGTGTGCGATTCGTAGGCCCGGCGCACGCCGAGGAATCGCGGATGGAACGCGTATACCAGGTCGGTGAGCGAGGTTTCGCGAGCGCGGGCCGGCAGCGCGAGCGACGTGATCGCCACCTTGGGCCCCACCCAGAACGAGGAATCGCGGGTGAACAGCAGATTCGGCAGCGGTTCGATGACGAAATCGGTGCCGTGGTGCATCCGCCGCACCAGTGAGGCGGCATCCGGTTCGAACGGCAATTCGTCGAAGGTCATGCCGGCCATGAGGATTCGCGACAGATCCGGCGCGGGCACCGCGCGCAGATAGGTCTTCAGTTCCTCGGCGAGGGCGTAGCCGATGCGGCGGGCGTCGACGGCCGCGGTGATGCCCATACTGCGTCCGGCGCCGCTGACCGCGAGCGTCTCGGTCAGCAGATCGGCGAGCAACAGCACCTCGACGCCCCGGCCGCGCAGCACATCGGCGAAGATCTCGTGCTCCTGCTGGGCCCGCTCGACCCAGGGAATGGCGTCGAACAACAGTTGATCGTTGTTACGCGGCGTGAGTCGGCGCAGCTCATCGCCCGGGCGATGCAGCAGTACCGCGCGCAGCGTCCCGACCTCGGTCGTCACGGAAAACGGTCGCGCCGGGGGCACAGCCTCTGTTCCCATATCCCGACCGTAATGGGCCGTCGCCGGGTTGGCACGAAATTGTTCGCCGACCGCACCGTATCCGGCTCCGGACGCTGCCCCCGCTGCGCGGCGGCGAAGTTCCCGGTTCTCGCCCGGCCACCCAGAACCTGAAGTATCGTTGAGGTATGCAGCATACGACGTGGCAAGCCAAGGAGCTCACCCCCGGCCAACTGTCGGAACGCAGTGGCGTCGCGGTGTCGGCACTGCATTTCTACGAACGCGAGGGCCTGATCGCCAGCCGCCGCACCAGCGGAAACCAGCGCCGATACTCACGGGAAACGCTGCGCAGGGTGGCATTCATCCGGATCTCGCAGCGCGTCGGAATTCCGCTCAGCGAAATTCGCAAGGCTCTCGACACCCTACCGGAGGGGCGGACGCCCAATCGGAAGGATTGGGAACGATTGTCGGTAACGTGGCGCACCGATCTCGATCAGCGGATCGAACAGCTCACCCGGTTGCGCAACAGCCTCACCGACTGCATCGGCTGTGGGTGTCTGTCACTGGGCAGCTGCCGGATCGTCAACTATCACGACCGGCTCGGCGACGAGGGCCCCGGCGCGCGCACGCTGGATGTGAGCATCGACTGCACGCGGGCCGAGGGATGCGAGGAACCGCCCGCGGCGGGCCGCGAAAATCTCACGGATGCCGATGTGGCGGCGTGCGCCGAGAAGATGTGCGGATGAATCCCGCCGAGCTCAGCGCAGGAAGCGGTTGAACTGGTCGTTGGCGCGGCGCATCGTGAACTCGTAGGGCCAGGCGAACTTTCGCGCCCACCAATATCCGAACCGCACGTCGAACGAGGTGTAGACGAGGAAGCGATTCTTCTCGATGCCCCGGAAGATGGCTCGCGCGGCCTGGTCGGGTGAGGCGGCGTGCGACTGGAAACGCTTCACATACCGTTGGATTCGCGGATCGTCGCGGTCCACACCGGCGATCTCGACGGTCTGCACCAGATGGGTGTTCACCGCGCCCGGCGCCACCAGATGCACCGTGATCCCGTGCCGGGCCAGGTCGAAGCGCAGCACCTCCGAGACGCCGCGCAACCCGTATTTGCTCGCGCTGTAGGCCGCATGCCAGGGAAAGGCCAGCAGCCCCGCCGCCGAGGACACGTTGACCAGCGCGCCGCCCCGCCCGGCCCGCACCATCTCCGGCACGAAGCTCTCGATGACGTGGATCGGACCCATCAGATTCACATCGACCATCGAGCGCCAGTGCCGGTGCTCGAGATTCTCGACGGTGCCCCAGGCCGAGATGCCGGCCACGTTCATCACCACGTCCAGGCTGCCGTGCCGATCGTGCACGTCGCGGGCGAAGGCGGCGACCGCCTCGTAATCGCTGATGTCGAGAGCCCGCGATGCCAGCACCTTGCCGCCGGTGCGCCCGATTTCCTCGACGGTATCCGCGAGCCCGGCGGCGTCGATATCGGTCAGGACGAGTTCGGCCCCCTGTGCGGCGGCGGCGATCGCGGTCGCCCGACCGATTCCGCTGGCCGCGCCGGTGACCAGAGTCTTCTTGCCGCTCACGGACTTCAAGCGATCACGCACGCCGTTCCTCGAATGCTCTGCGGTGTGATGCCGGTGCTGGGCCGGCATCCGGACTGACTATCTCCGTCGCCCTGGAGCATACGTGTTCCCCGACACACCGCATCCGTACCGGGCCGCACGGGCACGTCGCGGCTACGACAACCCGCGCAATACCGACAGCATCCCGGCGACCGCGACCGGCCACGGGAATTGTTCGGCCCGCGAGCGCGCCGCACGCCGTCGCTGCGCCGCCGGGCGGGCCAGCACATCGGTGACGGCCTCGGCGAAGGCTGACGGGTGATCGGCGGCCACGGCCCCGCATTCGGCGGTCACGATGTCGGCCAGCGCCGAGGAACGGCTCGCCACCACCGGGGTGCCGGCGGCCAATGCCTCGAGCGCCGCCAGTCCGAAGGTTTCGTGCGGACCGGGCGCGAGGGAGATGTCGGCGCTGGCCAGCAGGGTCGCCAAATGCGTTCGGTCGTCGATGAATCCGGCGAAATGGACGCCGGGACGCCCGTCGGGCAAAGCCGCCACGCCGCGCGCCTGCCGGACCAGCGCGTCGCGGCGCGGGCCGTCCCCCGCGACCACCAGGCGCACGTTCACCCCGCCCCGGCGCAGATGATCCACCGCCTCGATACTGCGATCGACCCGCTTCTCCACCGACAGCCGCCCGCAGTGCACCACCAGATGCGAACCACCGAGCCGCGCTCGCAGGGCCCGATCGTGACGATGCGGCGCGAACAGTTCCAGATCCACCCCCAACGGGACGAGCGCGACATTCGGGGCATCGATCCGGTCGAATTCCGCGCGGGCGAACGCCGTCGTGCAGACGACCATGTCGTAATCGGCGGCGGTGCGACGGTTGGCCACATCGGCGGCTCGGCGAGCGACCGAGGTGGGCAGCACCTGGCCGAGCAACCGGTCGAGACGCTCGTGCGAGATCATCACCGACGCGATATCCCGGCGGCGGGCCCACCGTCCGAAACCGCGCAGCGTCAGCCGATCCGACACCTCGAGCGCATCCGGCGCCAACCCCACCAGCAGATCGGCGACACGACGCGGATCGGCCGCGCGATATCCGCCGGTCCACGGAATCCCCACTGCCGGCACGGTCATCCGCACCACACCGTTGGGCAGGATCTCCTCGCCCCGGCGCGCGCCCGGCACGATCAGCACCACCTCGTGCCCGGCCCCCACATATCCGGCGCCGAGGTGATGCAGTGCGGTGCGAAGTCCGCCCGAACGCGGCCCGTAGAAGTTCGCCAGCTGAGCGATGCGCACGCGCCGATCGTCCCCGTCCCGCGAACCGGCGGGACGAACACGGGATGAATGCTCGCGAAAGCCTGAGCCAATGCCGCGTCCTCGGTCTGCGGGCGCGCGCGGCTCAGCCGGCGGCTACGACCCTGATCATGCCGTGCGCGCGCTCCGAACCGAGCCTCGACAATTCCGCCCGCACCACGATCCAGTCCGAACGTTCGAATCGGATGCGAAATTCGAATTCCCTTGCCGACGAGTCGATCTCATCGGCGAGGACGGCCGCGAACGCGGCCCGGTAATCCCGCTGATCATCGGGATGCACGAGCGGCCGTTCGGTGCTCCAGCGTTCCAGCGGCGGTGGCGGCGGACTGGCCCACTCGTACACCAGCCCCATCGCCAATTCGACGAACCCCACACCGGCATCGGTCGACCGCGATACCGCCCGGGTGATCGCCAGATCGGTATCCGGGCGCGGCGGGCTGACGTCGGTGATCTCGTGCACCAGCGCGCGGGTGACATGCGCGGTCCGGGGCGAGACGGCCAGATGCGGATCCTCGCGATGCACCCGGACGACCAGCTGGAAGTTGCGCACGATCTCGTCGTCACCGCGAATCGCCAGTTCCCCCTGCCAGCGACCGGCCGGGTCGGTCCCCGCCACCACCGCGGTGTAGCCCATCCGCTCGTCGAAGCGCACCATCCGCCCGAACACCTCCGGCGGCGTGCGCACCACCCGCACGTGTTCGCGGGCGCGGGCGAAGGCGAGTTCCTCCAGGCCGGGGCCGTGATGGGCGAGTTCGGTATCGGAATCCCAGTCCCATGCCGCGACCGCGCGCCGGGGCGGCGGCTGCTGTCCCGCGCCACCCACCCATACCTGCACCCCGTGCACTGCCCCGAACGCGCAGAAGACCGGCACCGCGATCGCGGTCCAGCCGCCCTCGGAGACGACGATCCGGCCGTCCGCCGACTCCACCGAGCCGGACGGAACGGTCGCTGCTGCTATCTCGACGGCGGCGACGGCCAGCGCGGAGGCACCTGCCCCGAGGGAGCGTCCGGCGCGCGAAAGACTCGTCCATTCCCGGACGCGAGGCCCGTCGGCGACGATCGTCGGCGCATTCGCGGGCGCGAGCGTTTCCACCAGGAGCCATGGCGAACCCACGGATTCGGCGACGGCCATCCGCGGGAAATCAGATCCGATGCGCCCCACGGGAAACCCGCGGGAGTTCCAGGTCGAGCGGGATCCGCCCCTCCGCCAGATGCGGTTCGGCCTCGTCGGCGGGCATCGGCCGCGCGATGAGGAAGCCCTGCGCCCGATAGCAGCCCAGCCCGACCAGGGTGCGCGCGGCCACCGCCGTCTCCACCCCTTCGCCGACCACCCCGAGGCCGAACGAACCGGCAAGTCCCACAATGGATTTCACGATCGCCAGATCGTCGGTACTGGCGCCGAGCCGCTGCACGAAACCGCGGTCGATCTTCACCGCGTCCACCGGCAGGGCCTTGAGATGCGACAGCGAACTGTAGCCGGTGCCGAAATCGTCGATCGCGATCTGCACGCCCATGCGCTTGAGTCCGCGCAAGGTCACCTGCGTGCGGGTCAGATCCGAGACCACGACGTGTTCGGTGATCTCCAGACACACCGAACTGCCGTCGATTCCGTGCCGGCGCAGCACATCCTCGACACATTCCACGAAGTCCAGGCTCACCAGCTGCACCGGCGAGACGTTGATCCGGATCACCACGTTCGAGGCGAGCCCGGCGCGCCGCCATTTCGCGAATTGCGCCAGGGCCGTGCGCAATACCCAGCGACCGAGTTCGCCGGCCAGATTCGTGGCCTCGGCCACCCCGACGAACGCACCGGGCGGCAGCAGTCCGCGGGTGGGATGCTGCCAGCGCACCAACGCCTCCAGCGCCACGATGCGCCCGGTCCGCAGATCCACCTCGGGCTGATAGTGCAGCAGCAGCGAACCGTCGGAGACCGCGCCGCGCAGATTCAATTCGACGTCGTCCTGCAGTTCGAACTGCGCGCGCATGGCATCGGTGAACACCGCGACGCCGTTGCCGCCACCGGATTTCGCCGACAACAGCGCGTGGTCGGCCCGGCGCAACAGATCGGCGACAGTGGTCTCTCCCGGCATACCCAGCGCGACACCGACACTCGCGCCGCGGCTCACCGTTTCCCCGCCGACCGACACCCGGCGGGTGATCAACTGCTGAATCCGGGTGGCCTCTAGTTCGGCCGCGACCGGATCCACCGGTTTGGCCGGAACGATCACGAATTCGTCGCCGCCCAGCCGCGCGATCATGTCGTTCGGATCGAGATGTTCCTTCAGCCGCGACGACAGGGTGCGGATGAAATTGTCACCGGCGGTATGCCCCAGGAAATCGTTGAGCGCCTTGAGCCGGTCGAGATCGAGGAAGAAGGCGGCGACCGGCCCCGAACTGCCCGGACGCAATCGCTCCTCCATATGTTCGAGCAGGGCGCGACGGTTGGCCAATCCGGTGAGGTCGTCGTGCAGGGCGATGTAGCGCAGCCGTTCCTCGGCCACCACCCGGGCCTGCAATTGCGCCAGCAGCGCCGCGATCGCCTTCAGGACGTTGATCTCCCGGGTGCTCCACTGCCGGTCGCCCTGTTTCATGAATCCGAGTAATCCGGTCGGCTCACCGCGCGACATCAGCGGAACGGTCGCGGTCGTCACATCGCTCAATCCGGAACGGCGAATCGTCTCCTGATAGTCGGAGAATTCCGGGGTGGGGCGGGCGATCATCGGTTCGGTGGCGTGCTCGACGGCGCGGAACACCGAATCGGCCTGTTCGAAATACACCACACGCAGCGGGTCGGGGTCGGGCACGTCCTGACGCGGCGGCCATTCGGCGACCAGCACCGTCGCCCGCCGCTCCCGGTCGGTATGGCGGACGAAACTGAAATCGACGTCGAAGTAGTCGACCAGCTTGGCCAGCACTCGTTCGGTCGCCGCCACCATCGTCGTGGCGTCGACACCCATCAACTCCGCGGCGACCTGGGTCACCAACGAGTCGAGCGTTCGCCGAGGCACCTTGTCTCCGATCGCGCTATCCACGGCATGTCAAGGGAAGGACGTCCACGCCCCGAGCGCCGATGAATCCGCCCTGAACCGACGCTAGTGTATCGACGTATTGCGATGAAATCGCGGCGAGTTCGCGGAGAGATGCGGCAGAGAATTCGCCGAGGGCCGGCACGGGGGCCGTACGGCGGGGTCGCACAGGGTGGTCAGCAGCCATATCGTCGCAGCGCCTCCGGTGCGACTTCCAGCCCAGTCATACGGTTCCTACTCTGTTGCTGCGCGGCGCGGCGCGATCGTTCGGCCACCTCCGCTCGGCACGCGGTACCGCCGGTGTCGGATATGGCCACCTAGGGAAGTATCCGTCATCCCTCCGAAATTGACCAGACGTCCGGCAAATCTTCCGAAACCCGAGCGTGGCGCGCGGTATCGATCGAGGTCATCCAGTCGGTGTCGTACACCACACAGAACAAAAAGACCGCCCGGTTCACAGTTGGTTACCCGTTGGCAACCAAATATCACACCAGAATCGAGATGAACAACTCCAACCGGTCGGGACCACGCCACACCTCGATCTCCTCGCGATACGCGCGGGTGATCTCGGCCGACGCGGTGGCGTCGTCGACCTGGGCCCAGACGTCCTCCACCGGATCGTGATAATCACCGTTGGGTTCGAATCGGGCATATACGCCCTTCGGGACGCGAATCATCACATCGCCGACCGGCACCTCTTTGGGTGCGTGATATTCGTAGCTGACCAGCACGTTGTAATTTCCGGCCGGATCGGGAACGTACACGGTGTAGAGCGGGCCGCCGATCTCGCGATCACGCAGCCGGTCACGCAGAAATTCGATCAGCTCACTGTTGCTGACCTTGAAACTCGGCCGGACCCGCGGCACCACCAAGCCGCCGTAGATGGCCGCGTCGCGGACCACGATCGAATATGTCATCGGGGGTCTACCGCCAGGTACAGATCGATCTTGTACGCGTGCGGATAGCATTCGAAATCCCCGGTGAAGGTGCGTTTGATCTGATTGTGTTCCTCGGCGTAAGCGATCTGGGTCCACAGGTCGGTCATGATCTGCGGAAAATTGCCGACCGCGGAGAAACGCGCATAGGCGCCGGCCGGCAGACGGGACACGATATGCCCGCGGGTCACCCGGTCGAACGAGGTGCATTCGTAGCCGACGATCTGCGTATTGAACGTGCCCAGATCCGGTGCGTAATCGGTGTACGAGGAGGCCAGCGGACCGCCCAATTCCTGATGCAGCACCGCGGCCCAGGCCGCCTCGAGATCACGGTCGCGCAGTTCTCCGAGCGCACGTTTCGGACTGCGCACCGGTAGCCCGGCGACCCACGTCTCGTCCCGCTCGACGATTTCGAACTGCATGCAAGAACTCTCTCGATGTGATCGCGTTGGGCCGCGCAACCGGTGCTGCGGCGGACCGTCCGGCTGGAAACGCCATGCTATCAACATCGAAAGCTACGGACCTGCACGTCTGCTGCCGGGACAGCTGATCATCCGACCGGTCCGGTTCCAGCGACCTGTCGGCTTTTCGACCGACAGCCGCCCCCATCCCGAAAATCGGCGACTCTGCTCGCCGCCGCGAACACCTCGCGCCGGATCGAACGAATCGCCCACAAGGCACGAATCGGCATGTACCAGACGGTGCGCCGAGCCTCGCTACCTGCCAGCTATCGACAGCGGTAGGTGTGACACGACCGGAGAACGGGCAGACTCGCAGGTGCACCGACCGAACGGAGGGACCGATGGCGCGTCGCACCGCCCACAGCGAAACACCGAACACCGCCGCGACCGCGTCGGCCGACTATCCCGACCTCGACGCCATGGACACCGCGCTCACCGACTGCCGCGCCTGTCCGCGACTGGTCGCCTGGCGCGAACAGGTCGCCCGCGAGAAGCGCGCCGCCTTCCGCGACGAGACCTACTGGGGCCGCCCGGTGACCGGTTTCGGCCCCACGGATGCCGCCATGCTGCTGGTCGGCCTCGCCCCCGCCGCCCACGGCGGAAACCGCACCGGCCGGATGTTCACCGGCGACCGCAGCGGCGACGTACTCTTCGCCTCCCTCTACACGATCGGCGCCGCCACCCAGCCCACCGCCACCCGCCGCGACGACGGCCTCCGGCTGATCGGCACCCGCGTCACCTCCCCCGTGCACTGCGCGCCCCCGGACAACAAACCCACCATCGACGAACGCGACCGCTGCCGGCACTGGCTGATCAACGAACTCGAATTGCTCTCCCCCACAGTCCGTTCCGTCGTCGTCCTCGGCGCCTGGGGCTGGCAGGCACTGATGCCCGCCCTCACCGCGGCCGGCTGGCAGGTCCCCCGCCCCCGCCCCAAATTCGGCCACGGCGTCCACTACTCGATCGAACCCGCCCGCCCCGGCCGCCACCGCCTCGAACTGTTCGGCAGCTACCACGTCAGCCAGCAGAACACCTTCACCGGCCGCCTCACCCCCGCCATGCTCGACACCGTCCTCGCCGAAGCCGCCACCGCCGCCGGCCTCCACCTCACCCCACCCACCCCCGAACCCACCTGACCCCGCATTTCCCCATCTCGACCAGCCGATTCGGATTCTCCCGCCCCCACCTGCTAAAGTTCTCCTCCGTTGGCCCGGAAACGAGCCACGGGGCTATAGCGCAGTTGGTAGCGCGTCTCGTTCGCATCGAGAAGGTCAGGGGTTCGATTCCCCTTAGCTCCACCAGGAAAAGGCTCAGCATTTGCTGAGCCTTTTGTCTATTCCGATGACAGTTCTGATGGCAACTCATACCGCGTTGCCGTCATCCGACTGTTCGACCAGCGACCCCATCGAGTCCACGACTGCCACCTCATCTTCGAAGGCTCGAAACCGACCTCGTGCTCCAGGATCCCGACCGTAGGGTTCCGCGGTCCGCGCCGTGCCGGTTCGAGTCCGGTCTACCTGGACCGTGAAAATGCAGGTAGACAGGGGTTTTGAAACCTGCGAACTCGGACACACCGGCGATCAGTGCACTGTCGACCTGCGCCCGAACAGTCTTCCCCTACCGTGCCGGTGGGGCGCGGTCGGGCTTCCGGTGTCGTGTTCGGCGACCTCGGGAGGTGCGGATGTGACGCTGGTGGTGCCGGTGTGACTGTAGTAGACCGGGGTCTCCCGCCGGGTCGACTCGAGTTCGTGGCGGGCGGCGCGTCCACGGCGGGCAGTGCGGCGGGTGCCGGCGAGTAGCAGGGCCAATCCGGCGACCGCGATGGCGCCGAGCACCATGCCGTATAGGAACAGCACGCCGGTCGATCCGGTGACGTGATAGCCGAACACCGCGAAGTTGTCGGTCAGGAGGTGACTGTTGCCGCTGTTGGCGAATACTCCTATGACGCCGATGATTACGGCGGCGACCAGGATGACGAGTCCGATGATGACGATCACGGCAATTCCTCGGTTCGGTTTATTTCCCCGCCGGTCGGGCGCGGTTGCTCGAGCCGGTCTCGCCAGCTGGGATGAGTGCGGATATGCCGCGAGCCACCGGCGTTTTCGTGCAGGTCGCGGTCGGCCGCCGAATCGTGGTGACGACGGCCGGGACGGGCTCGCCGGGCAGAGGGGTAGACACCGGATCGGCGGCGATCGATCAGGGCCATCGCGACCGCTCCGATCGCCATGCCGGCGAACAAGGTAACGATGATCATCCGCGTATGCCGCGCTGGTTTCGGACGTCGCGGCGAATCTCGTCGAGTTCATGTCCGCGCGCCGCGATGTCGACCGCAATCGGATGAACAGGGGGCGCGGAGTCGGTAGGTGCCATCGTTCACAACCTCGGTTCTCATCCGGCCGAGGGTGGCCGGATAACTCCAGCGTAGGCCGCTCCTACAACGTATGTCTACAGCGTTGACGGACAACGTAGGCGCACAAACACCCCCGCGCCCGATGAAGGACGCGACACCGATGCTGACCCTCGATGGGTACGGGAGCAGAGATATCGCAGTCACCGCGGGCGAGGCGGACTGGCCCACCGTGCCCGAGGCGCGCGACGCCCTTGAACGCCCCTGTCCGCGCGCCGGAGGCGCGCGGACAGGGGGTTGAGATCCTTTCGGTGAGTCGGCTCAGGCGGCCGTGATGGTGTCGGTGTCGAGGGTGACCGCGCCGTTGAGGGCCAGGACGCTCCCGTTCACGGTGGTGCCGGTGGTCACCGTGTCCGAGGTGAAGGTCAAGATGTTGCCGGCGAAGTTGGTGTTGGCACCCAGCGTGGCCGAGCTACCGACTTGCCAGAACACATTGTGCGCGGTGGCTCCGTTGATGAGGTTGACCACACTGTTCGCGCCCGTGATCAGCGTCGACCCGGCCTGGAAGATGAACACCGCATTCGGATTGCCTTGCCCGTCCAGGGTGACGGTGCCGTTGAGACCGATCCCGCCGGTTGCCTTGTACACCCCGGAGGTCAGGGTTTGACCCGCGAGATCAGCGGTCACGAAAGCGGTGGGCGTGCGGCCCGCCGCGTCGAGGTAGGCGGCCTGCAAATCGGTGTGCGCCTGCGCCGCGACCGCGTCCCCGGCATGGATCGCTCCACCGGTCACCGTGCCCGGCGGGAATCCGGTCACTGCGGTGCCCGGACTGACGCCCAGGTTCCCGGTGATGGCCGTGGCTCCGGCGTTGGTGACTGTCGAGGCACCCAGCACCGCGAACGTCGACGCCGTACCCAGATTGACCGGCGCCAGACCCGACACGTAGGTGTAGGTGACTCCGTTGCTGGTACCGCCGGGGGTGGTGACAGTGACCTGCACTGTCCCCGCCGAATGGGCCGGGGTGAGAACGGTGATCTGAGTGTCGGAATTGACAGTGAACAGAGTCGCCGGTGTCCCACCGAAACTCACCGCGGTCGCTCCGGTCAGGCCCGTGCCGGTGAGCACGACCACCGTCCCACCACTCGGCGGACCCGAGCTCGGAGTAACGCTGGTAAGCGTCGGCACCGCGATATAGGTGAACGCGACCCCGTTGCTGGTACCGCTGGGAGTGGTGACAGTGACCTGCACTGTCCCCGCCGAATGGGCCGGGGCCACCGCGGTGATCTGGGTCGAGGAGTTGACTGTGAACGAGGTTGCCGGTGTACCACCGAAACTCACCGCGGTGGCTCCGGTCAGATGCGTCCCGGTGAGCACGACCGTCGTCCCACCGGCCGCCGACCCCGACGCCGGGATGATGCTGGTCAACGTAGGAAGCGCACCGCCATAGGTGTAGGGCAGCGGGTTGCTCGTGCCGTCCAGCAACGCCTGTACGGTGACGTTCACCGTGCCTGTCCCCGGCGGGACGATGGCCGTGATCTGGGTGTCGGAGTCGATGGTGAATGTTGTTGCCGTCGTGCCGAACCGAACAGTCAGCGGACCGACATTGGCGAAGCCGGAACCGGTGATGATGACAGAGTTGAGACCCGCCGGAGGACCGAAAGAGGGATTCAGCGAGGTGATAACAGGTGACATTTTCTTGCCTTAATACGGGAAGCAGTGAAAAGGGTTCTCACGCAGCGACACCGACTCAGCTGGATGACGCCGCTGCTATCAGTTACCGCCCAGCGAAGGCACCTCGGCAATGACTCTTCGGTTCGGTTTGAGTCCGTTTTCCGTTCAGCGGATAGCTGTTCGGAAGCTGGACACCAGCAGTGATCTTTGCTTCCCCGCTCCGGCCGGCGCCGCCGCCCGGCTGCGTTCGCGAAATCCGATATCGGTCGGGCGGGGTGGTTCCGATCATGGTCGGCACCATTGACATCGCCTGCGGCGGTGCCGGATTGGCGTGTCGTGCTCGCGTGAAGGACGTCCGCGGTCGGGTGTCCGGACGCCCTGGACACCGATGGGGGTACCTAACGGCCCAGCTGAGCGCAGCGTGGAAGAAACGTGGTCCATCGCCCCTGTCCGCCCGCTCGGTCATCGGCGGGAGCTCCGAGCGAGAACTCGCCACCCCCGGGTGTCGACATCACTACCAACCGCAGCCCGGATCGGCGATGAGAATCACGTGCCGGCAAGAGTCGTTTTCTGTGAAATATTAAGCGGCACCGACTGGTAGCTGACGATGACCGGTGGAGTTTGCCGTGTGAGGAGGGGATTGACAAAGATGATCTGATCGACTGGTGAACGCGTCCCGGCGAGGTAGTGGCCATCGAAACGACAACGCGGCCATCGAGGTCACCCTCCTCGAGTTGAAGGACATCCAACTGCGCGAGAGCATGAAACAGGCGATGGCCCGCCAGGCCGAAGCCGAGCGGGAGAAGCGCGCGAAAATCATTGCCGCCGAGGGCGAATCGATGGCTGACTGGTTATCGGACGGTGGAGGCACCCATCGCGGCGTGGTTGGTAATCGGCCGTCCTGGGGCGTGGTCCTTATCCGTCGCAGATGGTGCCACGGATCGAGCGGGCTCGCCGGTTGCTCTCGATGCCGAGTCCGTGCCGGTGCGCGAGGGGACGACTCGTAGCACGATGACGGTGCCGTTGGTTCCATACGCGTACAAGGTGCCGAAGAGCTCGAAAGGATACGGATCGAGTCGTATGACCCGATCGTCGATGCGCAGCCGCCGCTCGGCGGGTGACCAGGCGGTCGGATCGTAGACCACGCGCCATATCGGCCCGGTCCGCAGCTGGAGCGCGGTGATCAACTCGGGAAGCTCGGTGACGAGGCTGCCCGATAGGGGCCACCATGTGGCCTCGATGTAGCCACCGGGGTCCCCACCGAGAAGGAATCTCGGCGTGCCGGTGGGGGCGCGCGGCGATACCGAAGGCGTATGCAGCGGTGACAGCGTCATCGGACGCTCCTGTCCAGGCCCGAAAAAGAGGCCGGATCCGAATCCGGGAACGGCGCGATCTCTGCTGATCGGCGCGCGTGATGCCGCCGGATACACCCCAGCCTACGCCCGCGGGTGGCCGCTGGCGTGGGTAGACAGCGGCACCGGCGCGGGCGGTGATGGCCGGCCGGACGGCTCAGGGATGTGGAGCGCTACGAGCCCGCTCACGCGGGAGCTGGTCGGCGTCCCAGACCGGTTGCAGCATGTGCCAGTCGGCGGGATGAGCGGCGATCGCCGCGGCGAACCGGTCGGCCAATGCCTGCGTGGTAGGCCGCAGACCGCCGGCGGTGTCGATCGGTGCGCCGACCTCGAAGCCCCAGCCGTCGGGGGTGAACCAGCAATGCACCGGTAGCAGCGGGGCACCGGTGTCGATCGCCAGCCGAGCCGGACCGACCGGCATGTGTGCCGGTTCACCGAAGAAGGTGACCGGCACTCCCGTGCCGGACAGGTCGCGTTCGCCGAGGAGTCCGACGATTCGTCCCTGCCGTAGCCGCGTGGTCAGCTGCTGGAAGGGCGGGGTAGCGGCGCCGTTGAGTGGGACGATCTCGAAACCGAGGCGCTCCCGAAACCGGACGAAGCGCCGGTACAGCGATTCCGGTTTCAGTCGCTCGGCGACGGTCGTCGGGGAACCGATCCGCTGGACGAGCCAGACGCCGGCCACCTCCCAGTTGCCGCTGTGCGGTAGCGCCAGCACCGCTCCACGCCCGCGCCCGGCCGCCTCGTGGATATGTTCGAGCCCGGTGGCCGCGGAGTCGATACGCTCGGCCAACCGCGCCGGATCCATCGATGGCAGCCGGAACGCTTCGCACCAGTAGCGCGCGTAGGAGCGCAGGCTCGCGCGCACGAGTTCGTCGGGCACCTGCGCCGGGGTGGTGGCCAGCACCCTGGCCAGGTTGCGCCGCAACTGAATCGGTCCACCGCCGCGGGCGGCGCGGTCGGCGATGGCTTCGAACGATCGCATCGCCCACCGTTCCGGCAAGGCTCGCACCAGGTGCCAGCCGGCCGCGTACCCGAGATCCCACGCACGCTCGGTCAGGGGCATCGGCCACCACCGATCGAGGAGGTCACGATTTCGTCGCCGCAGGCTCCGGGGAAATCGGCCAGCCGGAAAATGATGATCATGATGGCCCCCAACGCCGGGAGGTGTACTTCCCCAGTGAACGCCGGGTAGTGCGCGCTGTCCAGGCTCGACTCGCCGACGAGCGATTCCGCTTCAAGGTATGGGCTCACCGTGATGCCCGAAGGTTCATCGTCGACGCACGAGGCGGCCCGGGTGGGTTCATCGCGGGTAGGCTCGAAGTGTCGGGGGCTTTTCGTACGAGACCATCCACAGTCTCGTCGTCGCTCGGCGAATGAACAGGGACCATCTATGCGGTCCCGGTCAGGAGCGTCGCGATGACGCTACAACACGAGCCGATCCTGCTGGACCGCTCGGCACGCTTTTCCCTCCGCGGCGGCCCCTCGCCGCTGTCACCGCAAGCGCCCAGGCCCGGGGTGGTAGGCGGGGCCTGGTGGCCCCACACGACCGACCTCGTCGCCGAAATGGCCGGTCTCGAGGCGCTTTTGGGCCGGCGGGCGGGCGGCGTGGAACGAATCGTGTACAACATCGATGCCTGGGACCCGGCGCCCAAGCGCACGGTGCTCGGGAAGCGTTCGGTACGCCTGGACGGCTACCGGCATCTGCCCGCGCACATGCTCTGTGTCCTGGGACTCGACGGCACCCGCCTCGTCCTGCTGGTGATCCCGGCAAGAACCGAGGCCGCGGCGGCCCAGGCGTTGCTGACGGCCGCAGCTCGACCGGGCAGCGAGTTCACCGCCGACGAACTCGTGGCCGCCGGTACCGGCCGCAGCCTCGAGAACACCCAGAACCGGGTTGCGTTGTGCCGCTGGGACGACGAAGGCGGACACAATGCGCCAGTGGCCCCGCAAGACCGAGATACGTCTATCGCGGTTGCGGGAGGTTCGAGATGACACAGAACCCGCCGCCGAAAGAGGGCGGTGGTACTGGCGGCGGTGATGCCGGACGACCCCGGCACACCGGGGGCGGCGGCCAACCATTCGACACGCCGACCCGCACCCCTCGGCTGCTGCTACGCGACCGTGATGAGGAATCCGCAGGCGTGGACGGTGCCTGGTGGCCCAGAACCGACAACCTCACCACCGAACTGCACGACCTGGTCGCCGCTCTGACCACGCGACTGGGCGCCACCGCGCGCATCACCTTCGATTGGAATTTCCTGAGCCGGTCGCAGCGCGGAATCGATCCTCCGGACGGGATCGAGGTCACCGGACCGCTCCCAGGACAACCGCCCGGACTGATGTACGTCTTCGGTCCGCACGACCGGCACCTTCGATTGCTGGTGATCGACCCCGCCACCTTCCCCGCCCAGGCCGAAGCACAGTTCCGCAAGACCGTGAACGACGCCGCGGAACAGCCACGATGACGAACCACTCCATGCCACTGCCCCACCACCGGTTTCCGTAGCGAACCTCGCCGGACGGGACCGCCCCAGCATCGCACACGCATATCTCTGTGGCCGGTGTCCTGCCACCGCGAGGCGCATGCGCTCGCGGGCGTGTCCGAGCGAAGCCGCTGACGACGGGGCGTCGTGCAGGCGAGGCATGCCTCGACCCGAAACTCCGGCCGAGCCAACTCACGCGTCGAAGGCAAGGGCCACGAAACGGGTGATCACCGTGGATGCTTCGCTGGGGGCGACGTCGCCGCGGGCCAGTTGCAGCAGCAAGCCCTCGACGAGGGACAGGAGTCCGCGCGCGGTGGACAGCGCGTCATCGCGTGAGTGTCGGGTCGTGGGGAGGGTGGCTGCGATCGCTTCCGCTAGTCGGTCGGAGCCGGCGGAGAGGCGGGCCGACATTTCCGGATTTCGTGCGGCCCTGGTGACCACGGCCAGCCATGCCATCACCTGAATGCGCCAGGTGTCGCCGGGGTGCTGCCCGGCCGCGGAATCGACGACGGCTCCGGGGATCATGCTCCGAAGTACTTCGCGCACAGTCGATTCGGCGTCGCGCGGGTCGGCGAGGGTGGTGAGTTGCTCGACGAGCCGCTCGTCGAGCATGTCGACCACTCCCCCGACGGAATAGTCGAGAAGATCGTCCATCCCGGCGAAATAGTGTTGCAGCGAACCGAGCGACAACCCCGCCTCCGCGGCGACCCGGCGCAGGCTCACCGCGTTCCAGCCCTCGCGGTAGGCCAGTCGCCACAGTGCGGCCGCCACCTCGTCGCGCCGTTGGGTCCGATCGACGATCTTCGGCATCGCACCTCCTTTTTAGTACAGTGACTTATATCAGAGTTCTGCCGAAGCAAGGGAGGGGCACGATGGATGTGGTCGTTCGCACGGCGTGTGGGGCGGTCCGAGGCGAAGCGCGACAGGGGTACTCGGTCTTCTTCGCCATTCCCTATGCCGCACCCCTGGTCGGCGTCCGTCGCTTCCAGGCCCCGGCTCCGCCGCAGCGGTGGAGTGGTGTGCGCGATGCGCGCAGGTTCGGGTCCTCGGTTCCGCAGCCGATTCTCTGGCATCCCGGCGACGATCCGGAATGCTTGACCGTGAACGTGTGGACGCCCGATGCCGGCACCTCCGGGATGCCGGTCGTGGTGTGGCTGCACGGCGGCGCCTGCATGGGCGGCACCGCCGTCACCGCCGATTTCGACGGTGCGGCCTTCGCGGCCGCGGGAGTCGTCCTCGTCACGATGAACTATCGAGTGGGCTACGAGGGCTTCGGCTGGGTCGACGATGCGCCGTGCAATCGGGGTGTACTCGACCAGATCGCCGCGCTCGGCTGGGTCCACGACAACATCGCCGCCTTCGGTGGCGATCCGGACGCGCTCACTCTGATCGGACAGTCGGCGGGTGCGTCGTCGGTCGTGGGCCTGATGGCCGGCGATCGCGCATCCGATCTGTTCCGGCGCGGAATCGCGCAGAGTCCGGGGAAGATCTTCGTTCCCGCCGACGAGGCGCGTGCCGTGTCGGCGATGATCACGTCGCAACTCGACGTCCGCCCGACGACCGACGCATTGGCAGCGCTGCCGCCCGAAGCGATTCACGCCGTTCAGATGGCGCCGGTGGCTGTGATGGCGGCGGAGCCGGGCAGGTGGACCCATCCGAACGCGCCGTACTCGATGATCATCGACGACGAATTGTTCGACGCCCCACCCTGGTTCGACCACCGAGCGTCCGGAACGAGCCTGGAACTCGTGTGCGGATTCACCACGGACGAGGCTCGGATGTTCACCGCGGATGTCGACCTGTCCGGCTCCGACCCCGTCGAGACCGCCCGTGCCTGCGGTCTCGACGCCAACGCGGTCCGGACCTACCGAAGGGGAAATCCGGGCATCACCGACGAGGAGCTGCACGCTCTGATCCTCTCCGATGCCCTGTTCCGGATGCCCGCGCTGTGGTGCGCCGAGGCCGCCGCCGAGGCGGGAAACGACACCTACCTGTACGAGTTCGCATGGCCGAGCCCGGCGCGCGGCGGCGTACTTCGGGCCTGTCACGGCCTCGACGTTCCCTTCACCTTCGATACGCCCCACGGCCCGCTCGCCGCGGAGCTCATCGGGCCGGAGATTCCGCCGGACTTCGGCGACCTCTCGGCGGCGATGCGCCACGCCTTCATCTCCTTCGCCGCGACCGGCGACCCCGGATGGCCGCGTTTCGACACCGCCGAACGGATTCGCCGCATCTGGGCGACCCCACCGGAGCAGGGCAGCGACACGCTGGCGACGTCCCGCCGGATCTGGCAGCGCGACCGCCTCCCCGATCGGCCGAGCTCGGCCGACGTCTGAAAACCGGATAACTCGAAATGCATACCCATCCGGTGCCGAGCGAGTTTGATGGTGATGTGGACGGCACCACGATGTCGAGGCCGGTGAACCTGGTGGTCGGCGCCGCCGCGAAGGTCGGCGGAGCTGCCGGGCGCGTGCTGGGGTTCGGATTCGATGTCGGCCGGCATGTGCCGGGCGTCGAGCCGGCGCTCGCGGAGCTCGGCCAGCGGGGCGCCGAGACGCTGGAAGCCGTCGATGATCTCACCGAGCGGGTGCTGCAGGCGGTGATCGGCCGGATCGTGCGGACCGCGGTCGGCGCCGTCGACCTCACGGCGATCGTCGTCGACAATGTGGATCTCGACGCGGTGGCCGAACGGATCGATGTCGACAAGATCATCGGGCGGGTGGACCTGGTCGGGCTGGCCGATACCGTGATCGACGGCGTCGATCTCCCCCGGATCATCCGGGAATCCACCGATTCGATGTCCGCAGAGGCGGTTCTCGGCATCCGAAGCCAGGGGATGCATGCGGACGACGCGGTCGCGGGGTTCGTCGGGAAATTGCTCCGGCGAACACCGTCCGAATCGGGCGCGGGGTGAGCGCCCCTGCCCATCGGCCCGCCGGAATCGTGACCCGGTCGGTCGCATCGGGGGTCGATATCGCCGTCGTCCTGGCGATCATGGCCGGGATCTACCTGTGTCTGGCGTTCGCTCGGCTGCTGTTCTCGCCGCAGGACTTCGCATGGCCGGACACCGGCGCGGTCATGTCGACGGGCATATTCATCGTGGTGTCGGTGCTGTACCTCACCGGATGCTGGGCCGTGAGCGGTCGCACCGTCGGCGCCGTGATGATGGGCCTGCGGGTGGTGAGCCGCGACGGCGAACTCGTGGGATGGCCGCGGGCCTTGCTGCGGGCGGTGTTCTGCGTGATGTTCGCCGTCGGATTGTTCTGGGTGGCAATCGATTCGCGTCGGCACTCGATTCAAGACATCGTTTTGCGCACCACAGTCGTCTACGACTGGCAGCCGGAGTCCCATCCGGCGACGTAGGTGCGCCCGTGAACGATCGGCCGACAACCGCAGATGCTCGAATGCACCGCGCCCTCGACCATGTAACCGCTTATCCCCCTGCGACTTTCGGCGATGTGGCCGGTGGACGTGCGGTCGCCGGAGCCGTCGGACGCGACTTCGGGTGTGGCGGGAGCGCGGTCGTCTTCGGCGCCATCGTCGTCATAGATCGCGTCGCCGGGGTTGTCGGCGGCCCGGATGTCGTGACCACCTCCGGTGATGGGGATGGCGTCGCACTCGCCGCATTGGTGGTCGTCGAGGCGGGCGTGGACACCGTCGTGGTCCCGGCCGGAGTGTCGGTAGGTGCCGTCGTCGCGGTGTCGGCCGGTGCCGTCGGCGTGGTGGTCCGCAGCGTTGTGGTCGGCACTGGGGTGGTGGGCACTGTCGATGTCGGCACCGTCGTGGTCGGCGCCGTGGTGAGCACCGTCGTGGCGCGCAGTGTCGTTGTCGCCGCTGTGGTGGTGGGCGCTGCCGTTGTCGGCACTGTCGTGGTCGCTGTACTTGGATCGGCCGTCACCGTGACCGTCGACGTCTCCGTCGGCGCCGTGGGTATCGCAGGCGGGACGACCGGGCCCGAGTCCGGCGCGCCGGGCATGATCTGGATCGAAAGGCTCGCCGTGGCAGAGAAACTCGCGCCGAGCGAACCGGCCGTCGAGCTCGGAGGCGTGGATTCCGTCGCAGTGGCGGGGCCGGAACCCGGGTCGGCGGGATCGGCGGCCGGCGGGGCGCTTCCGGGATCGGCAGCCGCGCCGGTATCGCCCGAGACGTCGACCGGTACGGGGAGCTCGCTCGAGGGGCCGAAAGCCGTACTCCCGTTCGCCGCGGCGATTTCGCTTCGCGAGGCACCGCCGTCGAAAGTCTGCACGGTGGGTTCGCCCGAGTGCGCCCGAGAATCGTTCACACGCACCGGCGGACCCGAATCCGCTCGTACCACGAGCGTTATCCCGATTGCGGTGGTCACCAACGCGGCGACCACACCCGCACGCGAGAGCTGCCGCCGGAATCGATCGGCCGGAGGCTTCGCGGATTGCCGCCCGGACCACCGCGGAATTCGAGCCCGCGGCTCACCCGCTCGGTTGTCGCTGTTGTCGACGGTTTGCATCCCACTGTCGCTTTCTTCCTCCGGATGCGCCGGCCGCCGGGAAACGGTGTTCACACCGTTTGCACCACCGAAAACACGCCCGGGAATCGGACATCGAATTGCGGCCGTTCCGCGAATACCGAAACGCGAGCATTACGGCGTCGCCTCGCCGAACAACTCGAGCGGGCATCCATACGTGAATGTTGTGCCGAGAAGAGCAGCGCCCGGACGGCGCGCGGCCGGACTTCACTGCGAGGTCTGGGCGCCGAATCTCGCAGCGCCTCGAATTTCTGTCTATGTGGACGAGGCTTCGTGGTCGATGTTTCAGGCCCTGGAATAGGGATCCACGTCGCGCAGCCGTTGCCGGTGGATTCGCTGCAATTCACCGGCGCGGGTGAGAAAGTCGGCGATTATCTCGAGTTCGGCAGAGTCGTACCAGCTCAGCAACATCTTGTAACTCTCGACGATCATGGGGACGACGAGTTGCTGTATGCGATAGGCCGCCAGGTCGGTCGCCATCACGATCACGCGACGACGATCGGTCGGATGCAGCGAACGGGCGATATAGCCCTGCTTCTCCAGCCGGTTCAGCATGATCGTGACGCCGGCCGCGGTGATGCCGAGCCGTTCGGCCAGCATCCCCGGCGTCGTGGACTTCTCGTCGTCGGCCAGGACGATCTCCAGTGCCCGCCGGTCGGTCTCGTTCACGCCCAGCACCCGGATCAATTCGCGGGTCAGATCCTCGACGGTTCCGTGATAGAACCCCAGGGCCCTTTTGAGTTCGGCCGAGATCCGGGCGGGTTCGATTGGTCTCGGGCACACGCGCTTTCCCCTCGATCACTGTGAAACATCAAACCGCTCAAGAGAAGTCGCCGATCAGGGTGTGTGCACCATCATTTCCCCTGCGTACGGTAGGGATCGCCGCCGGTCGCGTGAAGCGGGCATATGTGCTCCTGTCAATCGATTTGGCCGGCAACCCGAACCGCGGCTGCCGAACATCACGAAAGCTGGCACAGCTGCGGCCGCCGAAGCGACCACGGCTGTGTCGGACATGCACTGTACGACACACCGACCCATGCGATACGGTGCATCACAGAATTCGGTGCGAGTGGCCGCCCTGCACCAAACGTGAAGCGGGGCAATCACTATGAAGAACCGTGGCCACCCGTCCGACCCGGGTGAGACCTGGACCGGGCTGCCGACACAACCCGGCCCAGGCATGTTCACCACCGGCCGCCGGTGCGGACACCGACCGTCACGCCGTGGCGCCTGCCCGCGAAATCAGCTGACGGCAGTGGTGGTGAGGGTCGGCGACGGGTTCGGGTAACACGAGGTCGCGACATTGCCGACCAGTGCGACGTTGGTCGTCATGGTCATACCGGGACTGGTGTAGCTGGTCCCCGCGTACTTGCTGGTGATCGGCGTTCCGGGGGTTCCGGCGGTGACATTGATGGTCACCGCCGGCGGCGTGAAGCTGGTGCCGCCGGCGATCGGACCCGGCACGGTCAGAACGACATTCCCACCCGATGTGGCGACGGTGCCGGCCACGGTACCCCCGGAGGCGGTAGCGGAGACCAATGTCGAATTCGCGGGTGTCGGAAACGTCATCTTCAGATTGCTGATGTTGTTCACGGTGAAGCCGGACGCCGAACTGGGCACCGACGACGAGCCCGGCGTCAGGGTGATGGCCACCGCGGAACCCGACGCCGCCGAACTCGGCGCGGTGCCGGTGACCGATGTGGTCATGCTCGAGGTCTGGCCGATCCCGAAAATGGTGCCCTTACAGCTCCAGTTGACGCTGACCGGGGCGGCATTCGCCGGTGCCGCCAGACAAAAGACGGTGGCGACCGCCACCGGAGCGAGAACGCCGGCACGAACCAGGGAAGACATGGATCTCATGACTGACTCCAGAAAAGGTAGAGCAACGTTGCGACCGAATACCGGACCGCAACACCGAGTTTCTAAAATATAGCCTCTTCTCATCTTTTCATGGCCGAAATCGCACAAGCGATTCGAGAAGAAAATATCATTATCCGCGATTAATTATTCAGACTGGAAAGTTAATTCCGGCAAGATTCTTTTAGTGAGTCACTCATTTCCATGACACCTCGCGGCCGGGCCATCGACGCGGCTTATCCTGCAATTCCCCCGAATACAAGGCTCGACCTGAGAATATATCCACGCGCACTGGTCGTCAGCTTCCGGATGGTTACCGTGCGCGGCATTCACCCCACCGGGACGGCATGCCAGTGGGACGTCAGGGCGGTGCAAGAGCACCGAGGCGGGGTTGCCGGTATGACATGGCACAGCGGCTGTCGAGCCGACGGGAAGACGATCCTGATCACCGGCGCTGATTGCGCGAGGACACGAATCGATGTTCGCGACGAAGCATCTCGGGCATTTCGCGTTGGTCGCACATCTGGCGCCGTTGCCGACGGCCGCCCCGCGGGGCCGGGTGATCACGGTGGGCAGCTTCGCCGCGCGGTCGGAACGGCTGGATCTCACCGATCTGCAGTCGGAGCGCGATTACCGGCCCAAGCGCACCTACGGACGATCGAAACTGGCGCAGATGCTGTTCGGCTTCGAACTCGATCGCCGACTGCGGGCATCCGGCGCCGACACCGCGAGCATCGTCGCCACCCCAGTGACGCATATGACCGATCCGGACGCCGCGGCCGAGCTGCGGGCGGCCGGCGCCGAGCTCACGGGCGTGGATCCCCTGGACTGTCCGACTACGTCGATCCGGTGACGGCGGAGGGTATTCGCCGACCTCAGCGGTCGGAAACGCGGTCGGCAATGTGATGGCAAACGCCGAATTGCCTCCCACCCTGTAGTAGCTTGACGATTACCGTTGCTCGCCCGAGAAGAGCGGAGGCGCCGATGCCGAACCTGCCCGGTCCGCATGAGCCGATGGGCGCGCGGCCGCGATCGACGCCTGATGATCAGTGAAGGCGCTATGAACAATTCGGTCGAAAGGCGACAGATCGGACAGCGAAACCATCGTTTTCCGGACAACCCTTTTCACTTTCACGAGCGCCCTCGGGGCGCACCGAATTGTCACCCGAAATTCCGCCGAATGTATTGCGGGAAACCGTCTTCTACCTTATCCTCGCCGGCCCTGCCGATTTGTTTGCTGAAAATCGCCGGGGGTACTCGCGCACAGAACGCACCTATTGTCAGCGCCGATCAATTCCGAGTGGTGATGACCTGCGCAACTTAGGCAACTCGAGGAGAGGATTGATTGCGATGACGGTTGGTCTCGACGTTCGGTCCGAGCGTGAGCGAGTCGCTCGCGCGTGCCGCCCGGGGCAGCCCCTGCCCGAATTCCTTTACAGTAGTGACGAAGACATCTTGTGGACCCGCGTCTTCGCGACGCTTCGCGCCATGCACGAACAGCTCGCGTGCGCGGACTATCGGTGCGCGGCTCGCGTCGTTCAGCTGCCCGCCGAGCGGGTACCGCAGATGAGCGAGGTGTCGCACATGCTTCGTTCGCTGACCGGTTTCGCGTTGGCGCCGGCCATCGGAAGCCAACCGGGCCGGCTGTTCTACGGACCGATGGCCGACGGCATCCTCCACGCCACTCCGGACGTGCGGCCGGTGACCGAGCAATCGTTCTCGCCCGATCCGGACGTCATCCACGAACTGGTCGGACATGCGGTGATACTGGCCGACCCCGAATTCGCGGAGCTGTATCGCTGTTTCGGCCGCGCCGCCAACCGCGCCACCTCCGACGAGGAGCGGGCCGCGATCGCGCGGTTGTTCTGGTTCACCCTGGAGGTCGGCGTGGTCGCCGAGAAAGGTCACCCGCGAGCGTACGGCGCCGCGATCCTGTCCTCGGTGACGGAGATGGAGTCCTTCGTGGAGGCGGATCTGCGAGAATTCCGGGTGGAGGACATACTCGCCGCCGATATCGACGACAGCATCTGTCAACCTCTCCTCTTCGTCGCCGATTCGGTCAGCCGGATGATGGCGGAGGTAACGAGCTTCCTCCGGACGAGGATCGGTTCGTGACGACGCCATATCGCACGATCCCCCGGACGACAACCTCGCCGGCGACGATTAAGGAATTGCGGTGGTAGACCTTTCGAGTACCACGCGTCGTCACGACGACGCGACTCCGGACGCGGACTTCTTCGAATTGTCGGTGGCGCAGTACGAACTGTGGCTGGCTCAGCAATTACATCCCACGGTTCCGTTCTCCATCTCGCAATACACCGATGTGCAAGGCGATCTCGACCTGGAACTGCTCCAGCGGTGTGCCCGCCGCGCCGCACGCGAATTACAGTCGCCGCATGTGCGATTCGCCATCGTCGATGGGCGGCCGCGCCAATATCTCGACCACGATGCGGACACCGGATTCGACTGCATAGATCTCAGTGATCACCCCGATCCCGAACGCGCCGCACAGGAGTGGATGAGCCGGGATCATCACGCGGGCATCGATCTGACCGGAGACGACGTCACCAAGACGGTGCTGTTCACCCTCGGCCCCGGCCGGTATCGCTGCTACGCGCGCAGCCACCACATCGCCGTCGACGGTTTCGGCGCCGCTCAGGTGTTGCAGCGAACGGCCGAATTGCATTCCGCCGCAACGGAAGGACGGCCGCCGGTTGCGTGCCGGGCGGTATCGCTGGCAGAGATCGTGGCGGCCGAGCAGCGGTATCGGTCCTCGTCGCGGTTCGCGGCCGACCGCGAGTACTGGGGTCGGCAACTCGCCGGCCTCGACCACACGACCCGCCTCACTGAGCGGTACGCCGCACCTTCGGCCCGGCCGCACATCTCGCACGCGACCGTCGACGCGGAGGTGATGGCACGGCTCGGCGACGCGGCCCGCCGGTACGGCACCGGAATGGCCGAGGTGCTGGTCGCGGCGGTGACCGCTTTTCTGGCGCAGATGACGGGCCATTCCGATGTGACGGTGTCGCTGCCCGTCGCCGGGCGCACCACCGGAGCGCTGCGGCAGTCGGCGGGAATGGTTTCGAACGTGGTGCCCTTGCGGGTGCGCGGCGTGGCCGAGAGCACGGTCGGTGAGCTGGTTCACGAGGTACGGCTGAGCATGATCGGCGCATTGCGCCATCAGTTGTACCGGCACGAGGACCTGCTCCGCGACCACGGTGTGGGGCAGGCCGGCCGGCACGGCTACGGTCCGCTGATCAACGTCCTCAGCCTGCCCGACAGCATCGACTTCGGCGCCGTTCGCGGGCGGACGCAACTGCTTTCGGCCGGGCCGGTGGATGATTTGGCGATCAGTTGCTACCGGTTCGGCACCGAGCCGTTCGTCATCGACTTCCATGCCAACCCGGAGCTGTACCGAGCAGACGAAGTGGAGGGGTATCGGCAGCAGTTCGTCGACTGCCTGACCCGATTCCTGCGGGCCGACGGCGCGGACACGGTGTTCGCGGCCGTCGCCGGCACGCACACGATCGCCGCCCCGCAGCGGCGGCACCACCAGCGGTTGCTGCCGGACCTGCTCGCGGCTGGAATCGATGCCGGTGACCGGATCGCGCTGAGCGGGCCTGATCGTTCGGTGACCTATCGCGAACTCGACGAGACAACCGCGCGGTGGGCGCGTGAGCTGATCGCGCACGGCGCCGGGCCGGAAGTCGTTGTCGCGGTGGCATTGTCGCGGTCGGTGGAATCGGTCATGGCGTTGTGGGCGGTCGCCCGCACGGGCGCGGTGTTCTTCCCGGTCAACCCCGCCGACCCGCCGGCCCGCGTCTCGAAGCTGATCGCCGATTCCGGTGCGTCGCTGGGCATCACCCTCACCAGGTGGCGCGCACCCCTGGAGACCACGACGGTCGACTGGTTGATGCTCGACAGCGACGAGTTCACCCGCGCCGCCGCCTCCCGGTCCTCCGAAGCGGTGACAGACAAAGACCGGTTACGACCGTTGCGGGCCGCGCACCCGGCGTATCTGATCTACACCTCCGGATCCACCGGCGCGCCCAAGGGGGTGCTGAGTACCCACGAGGGACTGGCGACCCTGGCCGACGATCTGCGCACCCGCAACGGCATCGGCAGCGATGCCGTAGTGCTGCAAGCACATTCGCCATTCTGCGACGCGTCGATGCTCGAATACCTGTCCGCGTTCGCTCCCGGCGCGAGGCTGGTCGCCATGGCACCGGACATTGTGGCCGGACAACGCCTTTCGCAAGTGATGGAGGACGAGGCCGTCACGCAGCTGATCGTCACGCCGGCCATTCTGGCCACGCTCGACCCGGATCGACTGCCCTCGCTGCGGACGGTCACCGTCGGTGGAGACAAATGCCCGCCCGCACTGGCGCAACGCTGGGCGGGCCGGTTACCGATGTTCAACTCCTACGGGCCCACCGAAGCCACCGTCGTGGTGACCCAGACCGAACCGCTCACCCCCGGCTCGCCGATCACGATCGGGCGCGGACTGCCCGGCGTGCAGACTCTCGTCCTGGACGCCCGGCTGCGGCCGGCTCCCCGTGGCGCCCGCGGCGAACTGTATCTCGCCGGTGACGCGTTGGCGCGGGGATATCTGGGGCGGCCCGGGATCACCGCGCAGAGTTTCGTGGCAAATCCCCACGGGCAGCCAGGAACCCGGATGTATCGCACCGGTGACATGGTCCGCGAGCAACCCGACGGCACGCTGGAGTACCTCGGCCGAGGCGATGTTCAGATCTCGCTGCGCGGACAGCGCATCGAGCCCTCCGAGGTGGAGCGCGCCCTGGCCGCCGACGCGACGGTCGATCAGGCCGTGGTGCGGGTGTGGACGTCCGAGACACTCGGCGATCGGCTGATCGGCTATGTCGTGCCGGCGGCGGCCGAGGAAGATTTCGACCGAGCCGCCGTCTTGGCGCGGTTGCGGACCGTGCTGCCGCCCGGCATGGTTCCGGCGATGCTGATTCCGCTGCCCGAGATACCGATCAATCCGAGCAGCGGCAAGACCGATCGATCCGCGTTGCCGGCTCCGCAGACGCTGCCGCGCCCGGCGTTCCGCGCGCCGGCCTCGGAGATCGAGCGCACCGTGGCGGAGACGATCGCCGAGGTGACCGGGCAGTCCCGAATCGGCCTGGACGACAACTTCTTCGAACTCGGCGGCAACTCGCTGCTGGGCGTCGAACTGTGCCGTCAACTGTCGGAGCGGACCGGGACCACGGTGACGATCTCGTCGCTGTTCACCCCGACGGTGCAGACCTTGGCCGCCGCCATCGAAGCCACTGCCACCCACGGGAACAACGATGCGGCAGTCGGCGGTTCGGCGTTGCAGCCGGTTCTTCCGTTGCGCGGCAGCGGTTCCGGGACGCCACTGATCTGCCTGCATTCGGCGGTCCCGCTGTCATGGTGCTATTCGGGCCTGTTGCGCTACGTCACCGACCGGCCCGTCTACGGCCTGCAGTCGCCGGCCGTCTCCGGGCAATCGCGCAGATATCACAGCGTCGACGAGCTTGCCGAGGTATATCTGCGGGAACTCACGCGCGTGCAACCGGAAGGGCCGTACCACCTGCTGGGCTGGTCCCTGGGCGGCCAGCTCGCGCACGCGCTCGCCGCCCGGCTGCGCGCCCGGGGGCACGACGTGGGATTGCTCGTCATGCTCGACAGCGTGGCCTTCGGGGAGGGTGCGCCGCAGCCGGAGCCGCCCACCGTCCGTGATCTGGTCACCCATCTGCAGGGCAACGAGTCGGCCACCCCCGATACGCGGCCGCTCACGCTCGACGAAGCGGTGGACGTGCTCGCCGACAGCCCCGGCCCCGGACGCGGGCTCACCCGCGAGCAGCTCGAATGCCTGCACCAGGGCTATGTCGACAGCGTCGCCATGTCCACGAGCTACCGGCCGGCATCCTATGACGGCGATCTGCTGTATTTCTCGGCGACCGAAGGCATCACCGGCGACCTGACCGGCGAGATGTGGCGGCCCTGGGTTTCCGGACGGATCGCGGAGCACCGCGTCGACGTCACCCACGCCCAGATGACCAACCCCGAGGCGCTCGCGGTCATCGGGCCGATCCTGGAGACCGAACTGAATCGGCACGGCGAAGGGAGAAGCAGGTGAGCAAGCATTCCGCCGCGATCGTGGCATCCGCGGTGTCGGTCGCGTCGTCGATCATGCTGGCCGCACGGAGGCCGGCGGTGTTCGGTCTCCGTCTCCCGCGCGCGGCGCTGGCCGCTGTCGCCGCGATCGCCTTGGCGGTCGCCGCCAACGAGAGCGTGGGCAAACCGGTGATGTTCCTGCGATGGTCGTATGTGCGGTTTCTGTTCGGCCTCCGGCATATGGGCGCCACCTGGCAGGTCGGTGACGGCCGCGAACAGGCGCTGGCCGACTATGTGTGCGCGCATGCGCGGCGCAACGACATCGACGACGTGATCCGGGCGATCGACGAGTTCTGCTACACCAAGAGCTACCTGATCAATATCGGTGACGAGAAGGGCCGGATCCTCGACCGTGCCGTCACCGCCGCGCGGCCGCGCCGCCTGCTGGAACTCGGAACCTATTGCGGCTACAGCGCATTGCGCATGGCGCGGGTCATGCCGGCCGACGCCGTGCTGTACTCGATCGAGTTCAACGCCGCCAATGCCGCTGTCGCCCAGCGGATCTGGGATCACGCGGGGGTAGGTGACCGCATCGTCGTCATCGTCGGCACATTGGGCGACGACGGAAAGACGCTCCGTGCGCTGCGCGACGACCACGAATTCTCCCCCGGCGCACTGGATTTCGCATTCCTCGACCACGAGAAGGACGAATATCTTCCCGATCTCCACCGGATCCTGGAGCAGGCGTGGCTGCGCCCCGGCGCGGTCGTCGTGGCGGACAACGTGAAATATCCGGGCGCCCCGGAATATCGAGCGTTCATGCGTCGCCACGAGGGCACCCGGTGGGCGACCCGCGAGCATCGGACGCACGCCGAATACCAGAAGGTCCTCAAGGATCTCGTACTCGAATCGACCTATCTCGGCTGAGCGGATGTTAATCATCGGTAATGGCGGGTAGTCGCAGATATGGTGCAACGTTGCGCCCCGACCTGATGCTGTCTATACGCCGAAGGACGAGATTCGCATGAGCACTCTTGACACGTCCACCCTGCTGGCCCAGCTGCGAGCACTGCTGACGTTGACCAATACCGAGATCCAAGTGGCCGAGACCCGGATCGCACAGGCGCGGACCGAGGCCGTCCGCAAGGAGCTCTCGGAGAACGCCGACAAGGGCCGCGCTCGCGCCGAGGCCATCGAGGCCGCCATCCGCGATCTGGGCAGTGTGCCCGAGGTGGTCGGCCCGTTCCTCGGTCGTGCGGTCGCCGCCATCAAGGCGATGGCCGAACAGGCCCAGCCGTTCGACGAGGCCCTGCTCGGCGATCTGGCGCTGGAGCACCAGCTGCTCGACCGCGCCCGCTACATCAAGGCCCTCGCGACCGCCGCCGGGCAGCGGGAGATCGTGACGCTGGCCGACCGCTTGATCACCGCGCATTCGGCCACGGTGGAATGGCTGACCACCGTCCTGGCCGAGGACGCCCTCGGCGGGCCGGCCGCGTTGCGCCGTACTGCGCTGCAGGCGGCGACCGGCACTGCGGTGAAACTGTTCAACCTGCCCGTCACCTGGTCGGCTCGCGGCCTGGACCGTGCGCTGGACACCGTCCGAACCACCCCGCCCGCGCTCGGTGACCTGCTCGCCCGAGGCGCCCACGCGGGCGATGTCGCGGTCAAGACTCTCTCGGCCTCCCGCGACGCCGCACTCGAGACCGCCGAACAGGTCACGCGTCACGAAGGCGCCGCCGCGGCCGCCGATGCCCTGCATTCGATCCGCGCGACCACCGGTGTCCTCGAACCCGATGAGTTGCCGGTTCGCGACTACGACGAGCTGAATGTGTCCCAGGCCGTCGCCGCGGTGAAGGACCTCACCGAACCGGCCGACATCCGCGCGATCGTCGCCTACGAGGAAGCTCACAAGAAGCGCCACGGCGTCGTGTCGGCCGCCCAGACCCGGCTCGCCGCGATCGCTCAGGAAGTGACCGGCCTCAGCTGACCGCTGATTTATTCGACCGGCCGGTCCCCATCCGGGGGCCGGCCGGTCGTCGTCTGGATCAGCCTCACGATCTCGACGGCCTGATGCTTGCCATATACCCCCTAGGGGTATACATTCGTCGATGTCGGACGAGAACAAGATCGGAAAGGCCGGAGCGATGACCGCGCACACTGACATCAATCACCATGGGGCACAGGGCAATCACGGAACCCACGACCCGCATGCGCATCACGGCGGGCATCAGGGCCACGGTGGACACGAGGGTCACGCCGCGCACGGTGGCGGACTGCCGGGCGGGCTCCAGATCACCCAGGACGGGTACACCTTGGCACTCGCCGAGCCGATCCTTACTCCCGGCGAGGTGGATTTCCGGTTCCGGATCCTCGGTCCGGACGGCGCACCGGTCACCGAGTACACCGCCATCCACGATCGGCAGCTGCACCTGATCGTGGTGCAGCGGGAACTGACCGGGTTCTGGCACGTGCATCCGGAACTCACCGCCGACGGCATCTGGACGGTGCGGCTGAACCTGCCGGAGGCGGGCGCGTATCGCGTGTTCACCGACATCGCCCCGCGGGCTCTCGGCACGACCATCACCCTCGGCGCGGACCTGGCCGTCGCCGGAACGTACGCACCGCGCCCGGCACCCGCGGCCGCCCGGACCGCCGACATCGACGGCTACGAGGTGACTCTCGACGGCGATCTGGTGCCCGGTGACGGCCGCCTGCTCACCCTGACCGTGCGCAAGAACGGCGAGCCGGTCACCGACCTACAGCCGTACCTGGCGGCCTACGGACATCTGGTGATCCTGCGGGCGGGGGACCTGGCCTACGTGCACGTCCACCCCAACGGCGAACCCGGTGACGGCGTCACCGCACCGGGCCCGGATGTCACCTTCCACACCGCAGTCCCCGGACCCGGAACCTACCGGCTGTTCCTGGATTTCGAGCACGGCGACGTCGTCCGCACCGCCGCGTTCACCCTGCCGACGACACGGTGAGTACTCTCGCAGGCCGCGGCGCTATTTCGCGTCTTCGCGGCGGGCGGTTCGGTTTCGAGATTCGGCCGAGGTGTCCGGCGCGGCGGAGAAGGTCGGTCGCAGGTCCCCTCGCGCCACGACGTCGGACGGGCTGTCGGTGGCCGCGTCTCGGTGACTGAAAAGTTGGGGTCCCAAATGTTTTTCGCTCACAGGCGGTGTCTTTCGATAGTCGGATGGATGCAGCCGGCCACTGCCGACTCACGGCCGGTCGCGCCGTTGCGCCACCGGCGAAGAGCGGCGGCCCGTCCGGTGCGGCCGGGTAATCGGGCCAGGAGTTCGTCGACCGTCGATTCGTCGTTCGCGCGACACGCGAGAGCCATGACAGCGCAGGCACGATGGGTATCGGTGCGCGGCGGGATGATCAGCAGTACTCGACGCCGGTCGCGCGCCCCCAGCACCTCGACGGTGTGGGCTGTGCCGTGCCGGGTCCCGTCGAGACGCACCGCTTCGAAGCCCGCGACCGGATTCCATTCGTCGGTGTTGTACACGACCCGGTGGATCGAGCCGAGGGCGGGCGATACGGCCGCGAGCAGGCCGGGAAGTTCGGTGGCGAGATCCGGACTACGGGGCCACCAGGCGCCGTCGACATATCCGGTCTTCGTCTCGTAGTCCTTGAACTGCACACGTGCGGCGGGCTCGACGTCGGCCCGCGCAGGGCTGTGTACAAAGTGGTTCGGTCGGGCCATGCCGACGCTCCTGACTCGGCCGAAGATCGGCCGCGTAATGACAACATCCGGGACCTGCGGAAACAGGTGCCGGGGCCGACATCGCCCCTGGACGACACGTCCAAGATCAGTGTCTGCATCGGCTGCGATACGTTCGTATCGACATGATCGAGAACACCGGCGATACAGCCTGTGCGGCTCGCGAGATTTCGTCGCAGCGCACTCGTATCCGGTTGCCTGCACGGCGTTGGAGGGACCGTTTCCCGAAACGAAAAGACGTCTGCTTACGCTGCTATTCCGATGGCAGCCATACGCCAGTGGGACCGGATATCTATTTCGACTCTACGCGACCGGGCCATCCCTGTCCACGTGGCCTCGCTCGGCTGCGGTAAAGCCGCTGAAAATAGCACGAAACCCGCGCCGCAGGCGCGGGTTTCGCTGGTCTGTCAGCTCCTAGATGGCGCGGACGTTCTGGGCCTGGGGACCCTTTTGGCCCTGGCCTACCTCGAACTCGACACGCTGTCCCTCATCGAGGGACTTGAACCCGGAACCGGAAATTTCGGAATAGTGGACGAAAACGTCAGGACCGCCCTCATCCTGGGCGATGAATCCGAAGCCCTTTTCGCCGTTGAACCACTTCACACTGCCTTGCGACATTCTTTTGATTTACTTCCTGTTGCGAGCCGGGCGATCACTGCAACAACCCGTGCTCACCCTCCAGTGTGGCACACCGTCGCGGTTCGGCACGAACCGCCGGCCGGAAACGCCACTATCCGCCCGTGAACGCCGCGAGGTCGGCGTCCTCGTCGTTCGCATCGCCGTGGGTGAAGGCGGCGATCGCGAAGCCCGGGCCGAAGGACGCCGAGGCGACGTAGGAGCCGTCGTCCGACCACCCCCATTTGGTGCCGACGGTCGCCGGGACGTGCGCGGTTCCCCAGTTCTGCGCGGTACCGTCGGCGGCGATCGGGCTCGCGGTGGCCATCCACCACAGCAGGAGCGAGGCAGGATCGGTGCGCTGCTTGGCGACGAGGAATTCGGCGACGTCCCGGGCGCTGGTGTAGGAGTCGCCCCAGAACGAACCGCGACGGGTGTCGGCCGAACCGAATTCCGCGGCGGCGGCATCGATGGCGTGCGGATACTTGGTATCCAGTTCACTCGCGGCATCACTGTCGGAGAGCTGGATCGCGCGCTGAGCCGCCTGCCGATCCGAACGGGATCCGTCGCCGTGGCGCAGTACGTAATCGACCAGATACAGCTTGATGATCGACAGGGCGGGCCGCCTTTCGCTCGAATTCCCTGTGCCGGTTTCTGTTCCGGGAATCAGCGAGACCATCGCGAACGATGTGCGCGGGTTCATCGGAATCGGCTCGGACGCCCCGCGGGCCGGACTTGCCGTCGCGGCACCGCCCGCTATCAGTAGAGCCAGCAGGGGTGCCACGAGAGTTGTTCGCACGAGTGAGTCCTCCCTCTTCGGTCCGAGCCACAGTGCCGCGCATCGATTCCACTACAGCGGGCGGTGCGCGGGGGCCACGCCACGCCGAAGGCGAAGCGCTCCGGCGCGCCTGCGGTGAATCGTCGCGCGCGAACCGCACAATCGCTGGTCATGGCGATGGGACGCAGATCCGCACTCGCACTGCTGGCCGGTCTGCCCCTGCTGGTCCCGGGAACGGCACGCGCGCAGCGCGCGCCCATCCGCTACACGATGGCGGCCTTTCGTGCCGACAGCGACTCCACCGTGGCCGTGTACGAATCGGTGGACGGGACACGGTTCACGCCGGTCGCCGAAGACGCATTCACGCCGCGGACCGGACTGGCTCGCGATCCCAGCGTGATGCTGCACACCGACGGCTGGTATTACCTCACCTACACCAGAGCCCCCGACGCGACCTCGATCGGCCTGGCGCGCAGCCGGGACCGAATCGCCTGGACGGAGATGGCCCCGGCGCCCATGCTGGTGCCGGGCCGTCTGGAAGGGACATGGGCCCCGGAGTGGTATGTCGATGCGGCGGGCCGAGTCGGGATCATCGTGTCGCTGACCTGGGGGCATGGTTTCACCCCGCATCTGCTGCTACCGGTCGGCGCGGGACTGTCCACCTGGGCGCCGCCGATTCCGCTGATCGGTGTGGGCCCGGGCGGTCCGGGTTCGCTGGGATTCATCGACACCCAGCTGGTGCGGTGGGACGGGCGGGTGTACGCCTTCGTGAAGAACGAGGACACCAAACTCGTCGAGCTGGCGGTCGCGGACAACCCGTTGGGCCCGTATACCTTTGTCGCCAGGGGTGATTGGGCCGGCTGGGGCGGTCCGAGTGAGGGGCCGTCGGTGGTGCCGCTTCCCGACGGCGGACATCGCGTCTATCTCGACGCCTACACCGAGGGCCGCTATCTCTACAGCGACAGCTACGACGGTTTCCGCACGTGGTCGGCGCCCACCGAACTGGCCGGACTTTCCCGAGTCGTCCGGCACGGCACGGTGCTGGCCGAATTCGGTTCCGCCCCATGAGTCTCGAGGGCCGGAAGGATCACTGGTCGCCGGGCGCCCAGTTGTCGGCGGTTTCGCCGGTGGTGAGGAAGATGGTGCGACGTCCCACTTCCACCGCATTGTCGGCGAAGCGCTCGTAATACCGTCCCAGCAGCGTGAGGTCGACCGCGGCCGTGATGCCATGGGCCCATTCGTGGTCCAGCACCGCGGCCAGTAACTGCTCGTGCAGAGTGTCCAGTGCGTCGTCCTGGGCGTCGAGACCGGCCGCGTCGTAGGGATCGCCGGTCTCGAGCACCGCCGCGGCGCTGGTGGCGATCGCACAGGCGGTGGAGCCCAGACGTTCGACCAACGGACGCACCGGTTCGGGGACGACGGGTTCGGGATGGCGCCGGCGCGCACTGGTGGCGATATGCCCGGCGAGGGCGCCCATGCGCTGCAGATGGCCGGTGAGCTGGATGGCGGTCACCACGCGCCGCAACTCGCTGGCGACCGGGGCTTGCAGTGCCAGCAGGCGCAGCGCTTCCTGTTCGGTCTGTTGCGCCATCTCCTCGACCTGGCCGACGATGTCCAGTGCGGCCTCGGCCTGTTCGATATCGGCGTTCACCACCGCGTAGGTGGCCGCCGAAATGGCGGTCCGGTCCTGTTCACACATGGCATGCAGCAACTCGGCGAGCTGCCGCAGATTCGCGTGATAGTCCGACCGCATATCCCGATTCAACCCCAGCGGGACGCACATTGCGAATCCCGTCCCGACCGGATCGATCGCCGCGAAATAGCCGGTAGCCGCCTCCACACGTTCGATCGGGGCGATCCGCCGCTCACCCGAGCCGATAGTTGTAACTCGCGTAGCGATGCGCATCGGCACCCGCTTCCTCCCAGCTGTAGCTGTAGGTCCCCACATGACCCAGCCGGAAGGAGCTGTCGGCCATGATTCGGTAGCCGCTGCGCCGCGCCCGTTCACAAAATGCGTAGTCCTCGCCCAGGTACCAGGTGTGTTCGCCGTCGGGAACCAGCATGGGCAGGAAGTACGGGACGGTAGGGCGGTCGAACCGCAGGTTGCACACCGGAAGTTGTTCGTGCTCGGCGACGGTCTCGTAGACGTCGCGGTGGGTGAAGAGGAAGCCGGTAGCGGCGTACTTGATCTCCAGCAGTCCCCCGCCCTCGCCGAACAAAATGTTCCCCGTGCCGGGCAGCACGTGGCAGGCCAGGCCGCGTACCCCCTTCTTCGCATAGATCCCGCAGACGACCGGCAGATCGTGTTCGCGTAACCGATCCACCGAATCCACGTCGAACGCGATATCGGAATCGATCCACATCAGCCCCTCGAATCCGTCGCGCAACGCGTCGGTGGCCATCTGACTGCGTCCTTGATCGATCGCGGCGAATCCCGTGACGGTCCGGACCTCGTAACCCCGATGCTCCAGCCGAGCCAGATTGCGGGCGAAATCCGGTGCGATCGATCCGTGGGTCGGGACCAGCACAACACAGCGCGAGGGCTCCATGCCCGCAGCCTGCCATGCCCGCGAAGGGGCCGCGCGGCGTGGGACGGACCTGATCGCCGGGCCCACGCCGTCGGTATCCCTACGCGGGCAGCGGGTTCTGCCCCAGGAAGCGGTGGCCGTTCGCGGCCCCGGCGCGGACGGCGGTGAATCCGTACTCGATCAGTCGTTGTTCGTAGTCGTGCAGCGCGCTGCGCAGATCACGGCCTGCCACAACGGAATCGATGGTTTCGGACAGGTCGGCCGCGTCCCGTAACGCGGTGCAGGCGCCGGATCCGGCCGCGGGACTCATGGCGTGCACCGCATCGCCCAACAGGGTCGTCGGTGTGGTCGGCCAAGCTGGGATCGGCACACTTGTGCGCAGCGGGAGTGCGAACATGGTGTCGGGATCGCAGGCGGCGACGATGTCGCGAATCCGTGGATGCCAGGTCCGGACCGCCGCGGAGATGATGTCTTTCAGCCGGCCGCCGTCCAGGTCGCGCAATTCCTGTTCCGCGGCGCCGAACCACTCGGCGCGAGCACCGAACGAGCAGGTCATGTAGTCCGGGACGGATGGCAGTTTCGCAGCCGGAACGATGCGGGCCGCCGCAATCGCCGGGTCCTGCGGAAATTCGACCGGCGCGACCCCGACGAAACTACCGTCGGGGCCGGCGATCATGGTGAAGATGCCGAACATGCTGTCTTCGAACAAGTCCCGAGTCCGCGCGTTCAGCGGTATCGCGCCGTAGAGCTGGCGCACCCCGGTGTCGACGATGCGCGCATGCGGCAGATATCGCTGACGCACAACGGAATTGATCCCGTCGGCACCGATCAGAACGTCGGCGCCGGCACTGTCACCGTCGGCGAAGTGAACGGCGATGCGATCGCCGTCGGTGCCGAAACCGCTGACCGCCCTGCCGAATACGACACGGTCGTCGATACCGGCGAGCAGGATGCGGCGCAGCGTCAGGCGGTCGACCGCGAAGGCCGGTTCCGCCGAATCCTGTGCGAACCGTTCGTTCAGTGCACTGTCCAGCACGGTGAATCGGGGTTTCGGGGTGCCCGTCGTCGCGTCGAACAGTGCGCGCAGCGGCGCGGGCAGCACCCGATGAAGCGCGAGTCGCGCCGCGGCGTCCAGATGCAGCCGATAGCCCTGGCGACGGGTATCCACCGCGGAATCGCGTTCGTACACAACGACATCGATGCCCCGGCGGCGCAATCCCTGCGCCAACGCCAGCCCGCCCAGCCCGGCGCCGGATATGATGACCTCGAATCTCGACATGACCAAGTCCCTTCGCATGGAACATCATCGGAAGGGACGTACAGGTCACACCTGCGGAAGGTGCGGTGTTCAACGGTTCACGTCACCGGGACTAACCCATACCCGGCCGGGTCTTCGCACGTCCGGAAGTCAGTTTACGCGGGTTCCGCCGCGCGCAGTCCGGCATCCGCCGCGGCGGCGGTGAGCGCGTCCAGGCCGAAGGCTTCGACCGGGCCGAGGGCGCCGGTGCCGAGAAGCCCGCCGGCGAGCGTGGTCTGCGCACCCCAGGCGAGGATCTCGGCGGTGAAGTCGTAGGGGTCGACGCCCGTCAGCGTGGCAGAGGACAGGATGCGGCCGCTGGCGTCGCGGGTTTCGGCGACCGCCCAGGTGCGGGTGCGGGCCCGGGTTGCCGCATCGGGTCCCCCGGTCGAGCCCTTGATCAGGGCGCTCAGCGCGCTCTCGGCCAGCCGCTTCACGGGCGCCACCCGGGCGACGGTGTCCGCGACGAGCGAGGTCGCCTGCAGCGCGCGAGCGGCATTACCTGGCATGCCGAGATAGACGTCGGCCTCGCGCAGGTTCGGGTGGGCGCGGTGCAGGACGAGGTGTTCCGACCCGGGAATCGAGGCGCCGGTCAGCGCGCGGCCCGCCACATCGAAGGTGTGGGTCCGCGCACCGCTGCGCTCCGGCACGATATCGCCGTTGCGGAGGGCGAAGCCTCGTTCGAACAACATGCCGACCATCGACGCGCGGGTGCCGCCGCTGGTGCCTGGGGAGGCGATGAAGTAGCCGATGTCGACACGGGCGGCGTCCGGCGCGTCGCGCAACGCCAGGGCCGCGGCCACATTGCCTGGGACGTAATCGAATCCGAAGGCCGTCAGCAGAGCGGCGCCCGCCCGGCGCGCCTCGGCGTCGCGATCGAACACCTCGCGGATGAACGGGCCCTCGCCGGTCGAGTCGAAGTAGTGCGCGCCGGCCTCGAGCGCCGCACCCAGCGCCGGGCCGCCGTACCGCAGGAAGGGCCCCACCGTCGTCACCAGCACATCGCCGCGCCCCAGCAGGGCGCGCACCGAGGCGGGATCGGTCACGTCGGCCACGGCGGTCTCGGCACCGCCGAGGTCGGCCGCGAGTTGCCGCAGCGCGGTGGCGTTACGGGCGGCCAGTACCGGCTCGGCGCCACGAGCCAGCAGGGCCCGAGCCGTCAGGCGGCCCGTGTAGCCGGTCGCTCCGAACAGGACGATCTTTGCCATTGCCATCACCTGTGTTTCGTTGGTTGCCGGCGGTGCGCGCCGGTTCGCGTCGACGTCGGCACCGTATCCGACGATAGGGCCGTCGAGCCCCGCCTCGCCACGGTGCGTATACCTAGCCGGCCGTGGGGCCCTGGTCCTGGAACTGCGCCAGCGACTCCCACGACCAGGTGAGCGTGCCGTCGGCGAGGTCGGCGACAACGCCTTCCAGCCACCGTATTTCGGCCTCGGTGACGGCACGCTGATATTCGTCTTCGAGCATGGTGACCCGCGGCAGGCCGAACCGCACGGCCTGGGCGATGCCGGTCTCCAGCTCGGAATGCCCGGCGCGCAACGCTTGCAGCCGGCGTTCCAGTTCCACCCGGGCGCCGTCCGGACCGAGAAGCATCAGAAACGACAGGGCCGCAGGGAATTCGGGGAATTCGTCGCGCGGCACGGCGAGCATGTCGGTGATCCAGGCGGTGCAGGCCGCGCGGCCGGTGTCGGTGATCTCGTAGACCGTACGTTCCGGATACTGCTGGTCGCGACCCGTCGCGCGGACCGTCACCAAACCGGCGTCCTGCAGTCGCGCGATCGTCTTGTACAGCTGAGCGCGCTGCCCCACGTTGACGACCTTGTCCTTCCCCCACTCCTTGATGCGGCGCTGAATGGCGTACGGGTGCATCGGCTCCAGGTGCAGGATGCCGAGCACCGCCATGGCGAGCGGGGATCGCTTGAACCGGTCGGGGGTGGGCATGCGGCTCATCCTACTAGGTGCCGCACAACTAGTTTTTCAACAACTAGTTGCTTCGACACTAGTTTGTGTGCCACTATCGAAGAGCAGGCGAACCCGTCCACTGCGATCCGGAAGGACCAGAACAATGACCGTCCCGACCGATACCGTCCGCATTCACGCCGACCACGAGACGACCAAGCGCCTCGGCGATTGGACTCGCGCCACCGACTTCGCGGTGAAAGCCCGATATGCGAGCGTCGTCATCGACCTGCGCTCGCCGTGGATCGAGGGCGACGACCCGATCGTGGTCCACGCCGACCTCGACCACGCCATGGTCAAACTCCTCGTTCCCGACGACGCGGTCGTCGAGCACAGCGACCTGGAGTGGACCGGGCGTGGCCGGGTGAAGGATTTCGCGCGGCCGCAGGACGCCGCCGGCCGGATCGTCCGGCTGACCGGAACCAGCGCCAAGAGCGAGTTCCGCGTTCACCGCGGCGGCATCGCGATCCTCTCGGCACTGTTCAGCCGTGAGTTCTTCGACGACGCCAGGCAGGCACACCGGCAGGGACGCACCCCGGCCCTCGCCGATCCGGCCAACGCGCCGCGCTGATCACGGGTTGCGCCGGGCGGCGGCAAACGCCCGGCGCGGCCTCTCAGCGAGCAGGCAGCGGTTCGATCCGCGCCACTGTGCGGGTGTTGCCGTCGACTTCGAGCTGCACATGCAGCCCGTCCTCGTCCCGCCGGGCCCGCATCAGCACCTCGTCGGCGCCCAGCACCGGCCCGGCGTGTTCGAGAATCACCCGATAGGGCGGCGCCGATACGTCGGGGAACCGCGCGAGCGCCTCCTCCACGGCTCCCCAATGCACCGCGTTGTTCACATGTCCGTAGCGGTCGACATCGGTGACGCGCAGCGGGAACGGCCGCACTTCGCCACCGTCTCCGGGCTGTTCGCGCAGGGCGGCGCGCCACCGCAAGCGGTGCTCGTCGGTGGCCGCGCGCATCGGCGCCATGAACCGTTCGGTCATCCGCGCCGGCCGCCCGGCTTCGATATCGACGTGGATGAGGAACATCTCGGTCTCGATCAGACCGCCGTTCTCACTGCGCACCTGAATGCGCATGTTGCACCACCGATTCGACAGGGCCGACGGCCAGCGCCGCAGATGCACCCGATCGCCGAACTCGATGGGCCGCAGCACGTCGATCACGGTCCGGCGCACGATCCACCCCGGATGCAGATCCCCGTCCTCGACCACCTTCAGATGGTCGTAGCCGATGTCCTGCAGATACCGCGCCACCGCATCGAGCCGCAGCCGCTGATCCCCATCGGTGTCCCCGAGCCGCACCGGCCACTGTTCGTGAAACGCCCGGCTCTCGTCCGGGCACGCCGGCAACGGAAACGCGATCTCGGCCAACCGATCGACAGCGGCACTCATGAACGCTCCTTCTCATGGGGTCCGCGCCAGCGTAGCGACCCCACACCGGACCACCGGCGTCAACACGGCGAGCGGTCCGGACGGGGCACACTGGTTCCATGGGTCCCCACGCCGGAGTCGATGCGTGATCGAAATTCCGGAATCACTCATAACCGGCAAGCTCGCGGCGAGGCAGCCGGGCCGGGCCGGGCATGAGGCTGTGCGGGGCCGCCTGCACGGCGGCCCCACCTGGTTGATCGACGTTACCGATCAGCTTGCCGTGGCGTCGGCGTGAGCGGAGTGCCGAGTTCCTCGGCGAGGATGGGGATGCCGAGGTTGCAGGCGTGGATGCCGAGGACGCTGACCATCTGGAGGACGGTCACGATCTGTTCGGGTGGGACACCCAGATCCAGTGCGGCGCGGATGTGGCGGCGTACACCGGGGGCGTACATGTGGGTGCAGGCCGCGTCGATGGCGATGCTCAGCAGTTCGACGAATTCCGGCGGGAAGATGTGGCGCGCGATCGGTGTGGCGTTCATGGCCATGAACCGTTCGGTCCATTCGGGGTCCCACTCGTAGAGCTGATCCCAGAGCGGATTCCAGCTTCCGCCGGCCCGCATGGCGTCGACGACCGGCGTGGAAATCGTTGTGGGCGAATCGAACACGATGTCTCCTCAGAGGTGGTCGAAGACCTGGCGGACGACTACTTGGCGGGTGCGGGCTGTGCGGGGTCCTTGCAGTAGGGCAGCTCGGGCGGGCACGGTGCCAGCACGGTCGAGAAGTATTGGATGGCGGAGAAGAGAGTGATGGGGCCACCAGCCAGAATTAGGCCGGCCATCGATCCCACGGCGCCGAGCGTGGCGGCGCCCAGGACACAGCCGGCGACGGTCGCTCCGACGAACGGCGCCAAAAGCATGATCACCGGGCTGGAGATCGCCGCGCCGACGGCGCCGCCGACCAGGCAGCCGATTCCGCCGCCGATCACCGCGCCGAGGACCGCGCTGACTCCGGCCGCGATGGCGATGCGCTGACCGAATGCGCCCAGCGCTTGCGAATCGCGCGGCGTGAACGACTCCGCCGCCTGCCGTACGGAGACGACATCGCGTCGTGCCTTGGTGGGCCGCCCGTTACCGCGGTCCGGGGTGAGTGTGGCGGTGGAGCCGTCGACGTGAGCGGTGATCGGATACGCGGTGTCGCCGACGGCGAAGGTCAGCGGTACGGCAGCGACCGGCCGATCGTCACGCGTGGTGAGAATCAGTTGGTCCGCAACCACTTTCAGCTTGCCGTCGGGGGTCGTCACCAGGGCCGAGTCCGCCCGGCGGCCGATCTCGTAGTGCACCACGGTGCGATCGGGCTCCGCGTGCGCGGTACCGGTGGTGACGGCGGCGGCCGTGACCCCGAGAACCGTGATCAGTGCGGGTGTCATGAATTTCATCGGATTCCTCATCATCGGTTGTGAACAGCGGCGAGTGCGCGCAGCCCGGCCGGGTACAGACAGCGACCGGCCACCAGGGCGGCGATAGCGACCAGATAGGCGAGCGGGGCCAGTCGTAGTGCGGCGGTCAGGCCGTAGCGGTCGGCGAGCACGCCGACGACGAAGGGGCCCAGCGCCATTCCGAGCAGACTGTTGGACAGCGTCAGGGTCCCCATCGCGGAGGCGCGGACCGACGAATGGGTGAGGTTGGCCACCATGGCGGCGGTGGGGCCCGAGGAACCACCCGAGAACCAGGCCCCGACGCCGATCAGAATCAGTTGCGCCGCACCGTGTTCGACGCTGAATCCGAGCGTCAGGCAGATCAGCGAGATCGAGCAGAACGCGATGGCGGCGAGCCATTTGCGTGACAGGTCGCGGCGGCCGATCCGGTCGGTGACGATGCCGCAGCACACCATTCCGGCGCCGACCAGCAGGACGACACCGGCGGCGGCGATGGCCGCGGTATCGGGCGCCAGACCGTAGACCCGATTGAAGAAGCTCGGCGTCCACGCCAGCAGCACCGCGGCGGCGAACAGCTGTACGCCACCACCGACATAAGCGCACAGCACCGCCGGATTGGTGAACAGCGACGACACCGGTGCGCGAAACCCGTTGCGCGTCGCGGGTTCGCCCGATCCCGGGTCGGCGTGCCGAGCCAGTTTCCGCTCGTCGACCAGCGCCGCGAAGAGCCCGGCGAGCAGCAGGCCCACCACCGCCATGGTGACGAACGACCACCGCCACCCGAGGTGTACCGCGATCGCACCGCCGGCCGCGACTCCGAGAACCGAACCGAACGACCCGCCGGCCATGAACGCACCGCTCAGCGCGGCATGGACTCGCGGCGCGAAGACACCGAGGACCACCGCGATCCCGACGCTGCCGTAGGCCGCCTCACCGACCCCCACCAGGAACCGCGCGCCGAGCATCTGGTGATAGTTCGACGCGAGCGCGCACAGCAGCGTGGCGATACTCCACACCGTCGCCATCAGCACCAGGCTCTTCACCCGCCCCCACCGATCGGCCAGCAGCGACAGCGGGAACGTCAGCAGCCCCACCATCAGCGCCACCACGCTGTTCAGCGATCCGAGTTGCGAATCGGTCAGACCCCATTCGGTTTTCAGCAGGGGAAAGACCGCGCTGAGAACCTGCCGGGTCATGTAGTCGGCGAGCAACAGTCCGAAGGCGAGGGCGAAGACCAGCCAGGGGTATCGCCGCCGCGCCCGGCCGGGCAGACCGGTCGATGCGACCGAATCCCGCGCCGCTGGACGCTCAGGGGTGGTGTTCAACTGCATGGGTGCTCCTACGAACGCGGCGGGCGATGGACCACCCGCCGGAGCTGGGAAGGTAGGGCGCCGGACCGCTCGGGCCCGGTGGCCGCTCGGCGAAATCGGGGCGCCTGCCTCGATGTGATGGAGACAACAGTAGGGTCGCCGACCCTATCGTGCTTTACTCTCAGGGACACGGATGCGAACAATCTGGGACAGCGAGGCGCTGATGAAACCCTTGGCGCGGTACGCGGCACTGAACGATTACGTGGATCTGGGCCAATCTCTCGGGCTCGATCCGGCCCGTCTGATTCTCGAGGCCGGGCTCGATCCCGCGGGCCTGAGCCTGCAGGACCGCTGGGTGCCCGCCGCAGCCGTCACCGAACTTCTCGAGCGCTCGGCCGCCGAATCCGGACGACAGGATTTCGGGCTGCTGCTCGCGGAGCGGCGGCGATTGTCCAATCTGGGGCCGCTGAGTCTGGTGATCCGCGAGGAACCCGATGTGCGCAGCGCCCTCGAACTGATGGTGCGCCATCAGCACACCTACAACGAATCCCTGCACATCCGGCTCACCGAACGCAACGGCATCGCCCACGTCCGTCTGAGTCTGGACATCGGCGAGCACCGTAGTACCCGGCAGGCCACCGAGCTGGCCATGGGCGCGATGCAGGGAATTCTGCGTGCGTTCCTCGGCGCGGCATGGCAACCGGCGGAAACCACCTTCACCCATTCCGCGCCGCGGGATCGCAGCACGCATCTGCGATTGTTCGGGTCCCAGTTGAGATTCGAGCACGAATTCAGTGGAATAACGCTCTACACAAGCGATCTCGATACCCCGAATCCGATGTCGGACCCGCTGTTGCGGCCGTACACGCAACAATTGCTCGGCGCCGTGGACACCGCCCATGAAACGGCCATGCGCGACCGGGTGCAGGAACTCGTCGAAATGCTGCTGCCCACCGGCCGCTGCTCCGCCGACCAGATCGCGCGCAGTCTCGGCGTGGACCGCCGCACCGTCCACCGCCGGCTGGCAGACGAGGGACACACCTACTCGGAGATCGTGAACACCACCCGGCTGGATCTGGCCCGCCGGGTGGTGGGAAATCAGGGGCGTTCACTCACCGAGATCGCGGATATGCTCGGTTTCTCCAGCCCCGCCAGTTTCACGCGCTGGTTCCGCAGCCATCACGGATGCAGCCCGAGCCAATGGCGTCGGGCCGCATCGAAAAACAGTGGCGAAAGCGGCGATACCGCTCAATGATCCGAACCTGCGGGCACGCCGGTTCGCTCCCGCCGGTCGCGCACGCGCAATTCGCGTTCGAGGATTTTGCCGCTCGCGGTCATGGGCAAGGTGTCGGTGAACTCGATCCAGCGCGGATATTTGTAGGCCGCCAGGCGTTGGCGCCGCCCGATACCGCCCGCCGCAAGGTGGCGGATGTGCTCGTCGGCCATCAGCCGGAGGGCGGCCGCGGCGTCGAACAGCGGCATCCCGCGCGGCGCAGGTGGCCAACCCGATTCCGCGGCGGCCTCACGGTATCCGGGTATCGAAACATCGGACCGGGCGCTCGCGTCGCAACCCACGACCTTCGATACGGCGGTGCGCCGCCCGGACGACACCGCGGTCATCCTCTACACGAGCGGCACGACCGGAAAACCCGACGTTCAGATCGCGTAGGTCGTGCGCAGCGCACCGAGCCGCACCGCATCGGTATCCGGGCGGCGGCGCGCGGAATCCTCCAGCAGCATCGCGAGATCGAGCACGGTCAGTGTCCTCCGATGTCGATGCGGACGGGCGCGCCGGTCGCGGCGACGACGTCGTCCTCGGTCACGCCCGGTGCGCATTCGCGCAGCACCGGACCGGATGCGGTGATGTCGAGAACGGCCAGGTCGGTGATGACGCGATGGACCACACCCACACCGGTCAGCGGTAATGTGCAGCGGCTCACCAGTTTCGGAGCGCCGGATTTGTCGGTGTGCTCCATCAGCACGATCACGCGGCGGGCGCCGTGTACCAGGTCCATCGCTCCGCCCATGCCCTTGACCAGGTGACCCGGCACCATCCAATTGGCGAGGTCACCGGTCGCCGACACCTGCATACCGCCGAGGATCGCGGTATCGATGTGGCCACCCCGGATCATCGCGAAACTGGTGGCGGAATCGAAGAAGGACGCGCCGGGAAGCACCGTGACGGTCTCCTTGCCGGCATTGATCAGATTCGCGTCGACCTCGGACTCGGCCGGATAGGGTCCGGTGCCGAGGATGCCGTTCTCCGAGTGCAGGGTGACCCGGATATCGGCGGGCAGGTGGTCGGGAATCAGCGTGGGCAGGCCGATGCCGAGATTGACGTATTCACCCGAGCGCAGTTCTCGCGCCGCCCGCGCCGCCATCGCGGAGCGATCCCATCCGGAACGGGTGATGACGCCGCTCATTTCTTCTCCTCGCCGCGCACGGTCCGCTTCTCGATGAGACCCCGCGCCGGGCCGGTCGCCACGACGCGATCGACGAAGATTCCGGGCAGGTGGACGCGGTCGGGATCGAGATCGCCTGCGGGCACGAGTGTTTCGACCTCGGCGATACAGATCCGGCCCGCGGCCGCGACCAGTGGATTGAAGTTGCGCGCCGATTTGTCGAAGACCAGATTGCCGGCGGTGTCACCGATGAGCGCGTGCACCAGGGCGAAGTCGGTGGTGATCGCCTCCTCCAGCACATAGCGTTTCGGCCCGGCGGGACCGGCGAAGGTGGCCACCGGTTTCGGCGGCGACGCGACCGCCACGCTCCCGTTCGGCCCGAAGCGCCACGGCATTCCGCCGTCGGCGATCAGCGTGCCGACCCCGGCCGGTGTGTAGAAGGCGGCGATACCGGCTCCGCCGGCCCGCAGCCGTTCGGCGAGGGTGCCCTGCGGAGTGAGCTCGACTTCGAGTTCGCCCGACAGATACTGCCGGGCGAACTCCGCGTTCTCACCGACATAGGAGGCGGTGACGCGTCGTACTCGCTTGTCCGCCAATAGGATTCCCGTGCCGTGCGTCGCCGTGCCGCAATTGTTGGAGACGAGGGCGAGTCCATCCGCTCCCGCGGCGGCGAGCGCCTCGATCAGCGTGTCCGGGATACCGCACACGCCGAATCCCCCCACCGCCACCGACGATCCGGACGAGATATCGGCGACCGCGGCGGCCGCCGACGTCATCACCTCGGTCATCACACCTCCTGCCCGACAGCGGACGGGCGGCCCAGATCGACGGTTTCCCGCAGCAGTTCCCGGGCGCGGTCCCACCGGCCGAATCCCGAGGCCGGATTGAGATGCCCGACATCACCCAGGTCGACCAGCCGGCTGCCCCACGCCTCCGCCATACCGGCCACCCGCCGGAAGGATGCCAGCGGATCGGTGGTGCTGGCCGCGACGATGCTCGGGAACGGGAGGCGTCGACGCGGAATCGGCTGCCAGCCGTTCTGATTCAGCTCGGCCGAGGTCGGATAGCCAGGGGGAAAGGGCTTTTCGACATCAGCGGGCGTCGCGAGCAGCGCACTGTGAATGTCGCGGCCGGCCCGTTGCGCCCAGTGCACGGTGATCATGACACCCGCGCTGTGCGCCACCAGGACGACCGGGCCGTCCACCTCGGCCAGCACCCGGTCCAACGCCGCCACTCGGGCCGGCAGACCGAGTTTGTCGTGCTCGAGCGGCGGTACCGTGCGCACCCGGTCCAGATCCTCGGCCAACCTGGTCTGCCAGTGATCGGGTACGTGATCGCGGAGGCCGGGCACGATCACCACGGTCGGTTCGATGGCGCATTGCACTGTGCGGCAATCCCTTCTGTGCTCAGGCGTGGTGAGTGAATCCGACCTGACCGGACTTCCGGTTCGGCGCGAACCCGATCTTCGCCAGCGTCTCGTCGGCGTCGGCGTAGGTGGTGCCGATCTTGTAGATATCGCGCGCCTCTTTGCCGGTGGCGACGTCACGGCCCAGCTCGCCGGCGATGCGGACCAGCTGCTGGATCTGCTCGACCGAGGTCGCCTTGCGGCCCTTGCGCCCCCAGATGGTGTCCTCGTTACCGCAGCGGGTGTGCAGACCCAGGGCGATCGCCATCGCATTGACCGGCAACACCGAGCGCATCAGCGTCTCGAGGGTCAGGCACGCCCCGTCGGGGACGCGCTGGATGAAATTCATGATGTTGTACGGATTCGGTCCGTCGAAGCCGCCACCGATGCCGACCCAGGTCAGATTCAGCGGACCGGTGTACACGCCGCGACGGATCAGCCGCTCGACCGTCTCGAGCTGCGGAATGCTCGACAGCTGGAAATGCGGCTGGATCCCCGCGGCCTGCAGGCGACGCAGATGTTCGGCGACCCACGCCGGTCCAGCCGGGACGGTCATCTCGCGGTAGGCCTCGGCCAGTTCCGGCCGCTGCATCGAGGTGCCGGCGATATCGTCGGCGGTCATCAACTCCATGATGTTCATCTGACTGGTGTTGATCGCGATCGTCACCTGATCCGGTGCGGGATCGAGTTCGGCCAGCATGTGACGGGTGTCGTCGGACAACCACTTCGCCTCGGCGCCTTCGCCTTCGGGTGCGAACGAGATCGATCCGCCCACCTGCAGGATCATCTCCGGAACGGCTTCGCGCAGCCCGGCGAGCAATTCGTTGAACTTCGACAGCCGCTTGGAGCCCTTGCCGTCGAGCTCACGCACGTGGATGTGCAGTACGGTGGCGCCGGCCTCGTAGCAGTCGACCGCCTGCTGGATATGTTCCTCCATGGTCAGCGGCAGATCTTCGCGGAAATCGTCGGGCTCCCATTCCGGCCCGTACGGCGCGCTGGTGATGACCAGCTTGTCCTGGCTCTCCGGGAACAGGGCGTCGTCGTGAAAGAACATGGCTGTACTCCGATCGAAACAAATTGCGGTGAAATGACTTTCAGAACGGCTTGTCGCCGATGATGCCCGCGCGTTCCATCTTGCGAACGTCGGGGAAGTAGTCCTGCACGGCATAGTGCTGGGTGCAGCGGTTGTCCCAGATGGCGAAGCTGTTCTCGGACCACCGCCAGCGGACCTGATATTCGGGGACACTCGCCTGCCGGACCAGATAGTTCAGCAGTTCCGAGGCACCGGGCGCGTAGTCGATGCCGAAGCGCACATTCTCCGGCGTGTGGTAATTGACGAAATGTGTGGTGAAGGCGTTGACGAACAACACCTTTTCGCCGGTTTCCGGATGGGTGCGCACCACCGGGTGCTCCGCGTCCGGGAACTGCTCGTGCAACCGCAGGCGTTCGGAGTCCGGGCGCATCGCGCCGAAGCTGGCCTCGATGGAATGGCGCGCCCGCAAACCAGCGATCCGCGAGCGCACCGACTCGGGCAGCCGGCGATACGCCTCGGCCATATTCACCCAGATGGTGTCGCCGCCGACCGCCGGCGTCTCGACGCAGCGGAGCACGCAGCCCATCGGCGGGGCCTCGCGCCAGGTCGCATCGCAATGGAAGGCGTTCTCGTAGTGTTCCGGCGCGCTGTCGAGATCCTTGTAGATGCGAACCAGCCCGGGATGTTCGGGGTCACTGCCCAGTACGGGATGGTCCTCCAGCGGCCCGAAACGCTGTGCGAGAGCGACATGTTCGGCGCGGCTGATGTTCTGATTCCGGAGGAACAGCACCTTGTGTTCGAGGAGCAGGTCCTTCAGTGCGGCGAACAGCGTGTCGTCGCGTGCCACCTCGGCCAGGTCCAGATCGAACAACTCCGCGCCGATGGTGCAGGTGAGCGGTCGCACGCCGAACGGCGCCGAGCGCGCCGAATGGCGCACGGGGGCAATGCTTGTCATGACTGTCCTTCCCGGCCCACGGTGAAGACCGACGAGCCGATGCTCGTACCCTGCTCCAGATCGCGGTGTGCGGCCACCGCGTCCGCGAGCTCGTAGCGCTGATTGATGTCGATGCGAATGCGGCCCGCGGCGACGTGGGCGAACAACTCACCGGCCAGTTCGGCGCGCTCGGCCGGGTCGGCGATGTAGTCGGCCAGCGCCGGCCGGGTGACGAACAGCGAACCCTTGACGGCCAGTCTCATGGCGTCGATCGGCGGCACCGGGCCCGACGCCGTGCCGAAGCACACCAGCAGCCCGCGTCGCGCCAGCGAATCCAGCGAGGATTCGAAGGTCGTCTTGCCGATGCTGTCGTAGACCACGCGGACGCCGGCGCCGTCGGTGAGTTCGCGCACGCGCTCCGCGACGTTCTCCCGGGTGTACACGATGACGTGATCGCAACCGTGGGCCCGCGCGATCTCGGCCTTCCGGTCGGAGGAGACGGTGCCGATCACGGTGACGCCCAGCAGCTTCGCCCATTGCGTGAAGATCAGCCCGACCCCGCCCGCGGCGGCGTGCACCAGCACCGCATCGCCGGGGCGCAGCGGGTGGATCCGGCGCAGCAGGTACGCCGCCGTCAGGCCGCGCATGGTCATCGCCGCCGCGGTGTCGAAGCCGATCCCGTCCGGAAGCGCGATCAGATGTTCGGCCGGCATCACGCGCTCCGTGCTGTAGGCGCCGAGCGGACTGCCCGTGTAGGTCACCCGGTCGCCCGGGGCGAAGCCGGTGACACCGGGCCCCACGGCCTCGATCACGCCCGCGCCCTCGACGCCCATTCCCGCGGGCAGGGGCGCCGGGTACAGCCCCGTACGGAAGTAGGTGTCGGCGAAGTTCAGGCCCACCGCTCGGTGGCTGATCCGCACCTCTTCCGGACCCGGTTCGCCGACTTCCACGTGCTCCCAGCGCAGCACCTCCGGCGCACCGGTCTCGTAATAGCGAAAGGCTTGTGGCACTGGACATCTCCTCTTTCTGCGGGCCGGAGCATCGGCCTCGCACCGGGTGATGCACTCAACGGTAGGCACAGAATGGCTCAAATGCTTATCTGCACGGGACTTGAAACTTGATATTTCGGGACATTGCCTAACCGATGCGCCGCCCGATCACCCAGCCGGACGCGGGGCCACCGCATCGCTGGTTTCGTTCGCAGGAGCGGGGAATCCTCCCCTCAGAGCGACCCGGATGCCGAGGCGACTCTCGACATCCGGCCGATTTCGATGGATCGACCGATGGGAGCCGGACCATGAACGTTCGACGCGCCGCGGCCGGAGCCGCACTGGCCGCCGCCACCCTTTCCGCGGTGCCGGCCACCGCCTCCGCCGACAACCCGGAAGACCCCGCCAACGGGATCATTCCGGCCGGGATCTACCACATCACGCAACACCCCGACAATACGATCGGCTCGCCCGTGCACAACTGCGACCTGCAGGTATTCGTCGACAGCACGGCCGTGACCCTGGTGTGCGGGAACTCCTCGAAGACCGGCCGGCAGAACGCGGCGGGCCCCGATGAGACCTATGTGACGTTCGAGGGCGTGCCGGTCGGATTGGATCTGCGGGATATCGATGCGCGACAGGGGTATTGGGAAGGCACCCTGAACGCCGCCGGAACCTCGATCGACGCCCCGTATCCGATCGCGGGAATTACCCTCCAGCGACGCTGACCGGGCATTCGCGCCGGCATGTCACACTCTTGGCCACGGCGTCGTCATACCGGCATGAACATCGCGTATTACATCGTCGGCACGGCAACGGCACTGTGGATCGGATTCTCCGGCTATTCACTGTTCAACAAGAGCGAATTCGTCGTGGAACCGCTGAACCAGTACGGGGTGCCGCGAAGCTGGTGGAACTGGCTCGCCCTCGCCAAATCCGCCGGGGCGCTGGGGCTCGTGGCGGGTTTCTTCGTCCCGGCGATCGGGGTGGCGGCGGCCGTAGGCTTGATTCTGTATTTCCTCGGCGCGATGGCGACCACCGTGCGCGCCCATTCCTACGGGACCACGATCTTCCCGGCTCTGTATCTGATTCCGGCCGCGGCGACGCTGGCATTGCAATTGGTCCGCTGAGCAGCGGGGTCTGGAAGTCGGCGGCGATCACCACCTTCCCGACCGGACTCCCGGCCACGAAGGAACATCTGTCTCGCTGAGCGAGACGCCTTCGGACGCTTCCGAATCCGCCGCGCTACGGTCCGGCTCCCCGCAAGTCGCGTGCGATATCGCACGCGACGTGCGGGGAGCCGGGCTTCACGAGCGCCCGGATCGAGACGAGGGGGCGCCCCATGAAGATTCGGATCTCGACGATCGCGGCAGTCTGCGCCGCAACACTGGCCGCGGCGGGGACGGCAGCAGCCGATCCGGCCCCGGCGGTCGTCACCTACCACGCCGAAGCAACCGACAGCGGTTCGGTGACAGTCGAATTGACGCACGGCACCTTCGTCGTAGACCCCTCGGGCACCGCGGTCACCATCCGGGACGAGGCGGGACGCGCGCTCGATGCCCTGCCGCTGGCCTACGCGATCGGCGACCAGCACATGCCGATCCGCGGGCAGATCGGCGGGGATGCGACGACTCTCACGCTGACACCGGATACCGCGGGCCTGCGCCGCGATGCCCTGACCCCGGTCGCCTCCCCGTTGGAGAACCAGCTCGCGATGAACGACCTGGTCAATGCGGTCAGTATCGGCACGTCCGTCGGCGCGCTGATCGGCACGGCGGTCGGCGCGGTCCTCGGCGTCGGGCTCGGAATCGCGCTCGCGGGCGCCTCGTGCGCGGTCCTGAGCGTCGCCTGTGTGGTCGCGGTGCTGCCGATCGTCAGCCTCGCGGGGGCCGCGGGCGGTGTCGCGGGCCTGGTCCTGGGCGGCGGTCCCACCACCGCCGTCGGACTCTACCGCTATGTCACGACGCTGCTGGCACCCCCGGGAACCAGCGAATACGCCCCCGATCTGCGTGGCCGGCCGGGTGTGCCGGACACAGGTCGCTGAGCGCGGGAGGCGAAGATGTCCCACCGTACGATCGCCGCGCTCACCGCGGCCACCGCGGCCGTGACCGCGTTCCTCACCGCCGCCACCGCGACCGCCGAGCCTCCCGCACCGAGTATCGAAACCATCTCGGGCGCAGTCGTTCTCAGCGGTTTCGCCACCGGCGCATTCAGCGCGGGTGCCGTCCGCGTGACCGTGGACGGCACTCCGGTCGCGACACTGCCCGCGAGCTTCACCGTGGACGGCATCGCCCACCGCATCGACACCCGCATCGGCGACGGCGGCCGAACCCTCACGATGACACCGGATATCGCCAGGCACCCCGCGGCGTCCGCGATGGAGAATCAGTTGGCGCTCAACGATTTCGCGACCATCATGTCGCGCGGGCCGGTGATCGGGACGGTCGTCGGCACCGTGCTGGGCGCCCTCGTCGGCGCCGCGGTCGGCGCGAGTACCTGCCTGGTGGTGGGGCCCGGCTGCCTGGCGACGATTCCGGCGGCCGTCCTGGCATTCGCCGGTGCGGGCGGTGTCGCGGGGACGGTGCTGGTCGGCGGCGGTGCGCTCGCGGCGGGATTGTGGAACTACCTCACCGTGCTGCAGGCGCCACCGGGACAGAGCACCTACGCCGGGCAAGGCGGAATGCTCGACCCGAACGGCACCGGCGCACCGGACGCACAGCTGCAACTGCCCAGCGGATCCGCGAACGGCCTCGGCGCCGGATCGGCGTCCGGATCGGGCGGGTGAGCCCGGCGTACCGAATGGGTAACTTGGCCGTCGCGCACCGCGGGCGACTCCTACCATCGGTACATGTCCGAGGTAGCCGCAGCTCAGCTGCCTCTGACCATGCTCGAGCGCGCCACCCTGGTGATGGACCTGTTCCAGGCGCCCGATCGGCATCTGACACTCGGCCAGATCGCCGTCCGCACCCGGCTGCCGCGCGCCACCGTGCATCGGATCGTGCGGCAGCTCATCGCACTGGAGTGGCTCACCCACGGCACGGACGGTTACGCGCTGGGCCGGCGCGTCCGCACCTGGAACGCCGACACCGCGCGACTGTCCCGGTTACGTGCCTGCGCGGCGCCGATACTGCACGAATTGCTGCTGGCCACGGCCGCGGTCGTCCATCTCGGGGCACTGGACGGCGGGGAGGTGCTCTACCTGGACAAACTCGGCGGCCGCGCGGCGACGGCGGTGCCCACCCGGGTCGGTACCCGGGTGGCGGCCCACCGCAGCACCCTAGGCCGGGTCGCGCTGGCGCAGCTGCCACCCGAGGATGTCGAAGCACGGGTGACCGATGTCGAACCCGGATTCGATCTCGCGGCCCTGCATCGGCGTCTGCATCGAATAGGCTGTCGCGCAACCGATTACGACGACGACGAATTCGGCTCCGGGCTGGCCGCGGTGGCCGTGGCCGTCGACGCGTCGGCGGCGGTGGGTGTCGTCTGTGATCGTCCGGCGGCGCTGCGGCGGATCGCACCGCGGGTGCGGGCGGCGGCCGCCGAGATCCGCGGCGGGCTGACGCCGCGGTCGCGGCAGGTGAGCGATCACCATCGACCGCGACCGTCACGGTGACGGAGTGGTCTCGATTTGCGCCGACACGCCTCGCCGCCGCTAACGCCCGCCGACCTGGCGCGGATCACACGATGACGGCACCGATCGCATCAGGAGACCGCCCATGCGCTCCCCCACCCGACTCCCTCATTTTTCCGGCCACCGGCAGATCCGGGCCACGGACATACTCCGCGTCGTCACCGTCGCGACCGGCGTCGCAGTCGCCGCCACCCTCGTCGCCTGCTCGACCGACTCACCGGCCTCGGAAGGACCGAACACCGCCGCATATCGGTCGATGACGCAAGCGCCCGCCGTGAACACCTCCGGCGAAACCGACAACGCCTCCGGCGGTTTCGAGCGGACGCCGTCCGGACCCGCCGAAGTACCCTCCGCGCCGACGTCCGACCTTCCCGTCGTCTCTGCGTCCAGCCCGGCCGCCGGCGACCGTCCACCCGCCGGCACCACCTTCCCCGGCGAAGGCATCAGTGGCGAGGCGGCCGAACAGTTGCAGCAGTCGGCCGACGCCGGTCACCAGGCGTGGCGGTTGGACGAGGACGCCGTCGCACGCGCCTTCCTCTCCGGGCGCTTCGGCTGGTCGCGGCCGACGATCACCCACGACGGCGCCTACCTCGCCGTCGCGACCGGGCCGAACGGACAGCGCGTCTCCCTGCAACTGTCCCAGCCCGCCCGCAAGAACAACGGCGGCGTGTGGGTCGTCGAATCGGGCATCTGGTTGTAGTGCCCGCGCGGCCCCCGATACGCGTCTGAGGTGATGCGTGTGCTGATGGTCGAGGACGAGCCCCGGCTCGCCGCGACCCGCGCTCGGCGACTACCTATCCGACAGCTCCGGCCTCGGTGACGGCGGTGGTGCGGCGCTGATCGGCACGATCATGGTGGTCATCGAACAAGCCTTGGGAGAACATCGCGTCCGGGCTCGTAACCTGGATTCATGCCCGAGCTCGCGACCCTGCCGACGACAACCGGCCTCGATCGTGCGGTGGAGGTGCTGGCGGGCCGGCGAATCGTGGTCCTGACCGGGGCCGGCATGTCCACCGACAGCGGTATCCCCGACTATCGCGGGCCGGATTCGCCGCCCCGCAATCCGATGACCTATCAGCAGTTCGTCGGTGATCCGGTGTTCCGGCAGCGCTACTGGGCGCGCAATCACGTCGGCTGGCGGCGGATGGACGCCGCGCGGCCCAATCTCGGCCACCGCGCGCTGGCCCGGCTCGAACGTGCCGGCGTCGTCGGCGGGCTGATCACGCAGAACGTGGACCTGCTGCACACCAAGGCCGGGCACCGCGCCGTCATCGATCTGCACGGCACCTATGCGCGGGTGCGCTGTCTGTCGTGCCACGGCCTGATCTCGCGCATGACGCTCGCCGACCGGCTGGAGGCGGCCAATCCCGGCTTCGCCGAACTGGCGACGGCGACGGGTATCGAGGTGGCGCCGGACGCCGATGCCGTGGTCCGCGAGACCGACAGTTTCCGCATGGTCGACTGTGACGACTGTGGCGGGATGTTGAAGCCCGATATCGTCTACTTCGGCGAGAACGTCCCGAAAGATCGTGTGGCCGAGGCGTTCTCGATGGTCGACGCGGCCGATGCGATGGTGGTCGCGGGTTCCTCGCTGACGGTCATGTCGGGGCTGCGATTCGTCCGCCGCGCCGTGAAATCCGGTAAGCCGGTCGTGATCGTGAACCGCGGCGCCACGCGAGGTGACGAATCGGCCACCGTCCGTATCGATTCCGGCTGCTCGCCCACCCTCACGGCCCTCGCCGACGCGCTGATCCCGGCCGACGGCGTCTCCGTATGAAACGGGTAGCCGGTGGACCGTGGTCCACCGGCTACCCGCACAGGATGTTCAGTTCCAGCCCGGTTGGGCCTGCCGTTTGACCGACGACGAGTTCGCCAGGATCTCCAGGTCCTCGAGGAACCGTTCGATACTGTCCGACTTCGCCTCGGGGGTTGCCACCTGGTCGCGCACCTTTTCCTCGGTGATCGCCAGCATCGCGGCCGCCAGATCCGTTTCCAGATCGCGCACCATCTGGCGACGCAGCTGGGCGACCTGATCGCGGCCCTGCCGTCGCACCCGTTCGACCTCCGCCGCGGCCGCTTCTCGCATCTGCGCCACGATGTACTCGGCGTCGGCGCGCGCGTCGGCGCGAATCTGCTCGAGCTCGGTGTGCGCTTCGGTGAGGGCGTTCGCGTAGGAGCGCTTGGCCTCCTCCAACTGCTGTGCGGCGTGATCGCTTTCGGTGAGCTGCTTGGCGATCGCGTCCTGACTCTTGGCCATCAACCTCTTCACCGGCGGGACGACCCATTTCCAGATGATGTAGATGATGACGGCGAAGCCGAACAGCTGACTGAAGAAGACCGGCCAGTCGAAGGTGATCTGGTATCCGCCTGCGGCAAGCACACCGCCGCTGGTGTGAATCATTACGAATCCCTGCCCCTCCTACGACCGGCGGTGCCGGCGTGGCGACTGTCACCGATCACCTGATCGGCGAGCGATTGGGCCAGCGGCTCGACCTCGAGTCGCAGCTCGGACTTGACGCGGTCGGCCTCGGCGCGCAGATGGGCAGCGGATTCGGCGACGATGCCGTCGACCTCCTGCTGTGCCTGCGTCCGCAGGTCGTCCATGATCGCCCGGCCCTGGGCCCGTGCCTCGTTGCGGATGTCGGCCGCCTCGGTACGGGCCTGTTCCAGCGCCGTCTCATATTTCGCCTGGGCGTCGGCGAAGACCTGTTTCGCCTCTTTGGCGTTGGCGGCGGTCGCCTCCACCCGCTCCTCGCGTTCGGTCAGCACCTTGCGGATCGGCGGAACGACGAAGAACCAGATGACTCCGAGCACGATCAGAAAAATGATCAGCTCGACGAAGAAGGTGCCGTTGGGGATGAGGAAGTTCCCCTCGGCCACCACATCGGTTCGCGCGGACATCTCGCCGATTACTTACCGGGAGTTGCGAATACGAACAGCGCCATGAACGCGAGGTTGATGAAGTACGCGGCCTCGACCAGACCGACGGTCAGGAAGAAGTTACCGCGCAACCGGCCCTCGGCCTCGGGCTGCCGGGTGACGCCGTTGATCAGTGCCGAACCGGCCAGACCGTCGCCGATACCCGCGCCGATGGCGCCACCGGCCATGATGAGGCCACCGCCGATGAGGGCACCCTGGACGATTGCTGGATCTGCTGCCATTTTCTCTTCCTGTTCTCCAACGTTGACCGATCGGTGGGGCCGATCGGGACTGCCGTTCAGTGGTTTTCGTGCTCCAGCGTCATGGATTGGCTGAAGTAGAGGACGGTCAAAAGCGCGAAGATGAACGCCTGAATGGCGCCGACGAACAAGTCGAACAACTTCCAAATGGCGTTGGGGCCCCACGCGATCCAGTACGGGAACAGTGCGATCACCGCGACCATGACGCCGCCGGCGAACATATTTCCGAACAATCGCAGCGACAGCGACAACGGCTTGGCGATCTCTTCGATGATGTTGATCAACACCATCGGCCCCCACCCCGTGTGGCCCTTCAGCAACTGTTTCACATGCGTCACCGGACCGCGGCGTCTGACACCCGCGGCGTGGTAGAAGACGAAGACGAACAATGCCAGGGCGTAGACGAAATTGACATCGGAGGCCGGCGGGAAGATGAATTCGCCGCGGCCGTACTGCATCGGCAGCACCGATATCCAGTTCGACAGCAGGATGAAGGTGAAAAGCGTTACCGCCAACGGCAATACGAAGGGCGCGATACGCATACCGATCGCGGACTCCACCTGCCCGCGCATCTGCACGGTGACGGTTTCGAAGAACAACTGGACGCCGTTCGGGACGCCCGAGGTGATCTTCATGCGAAGGAAGAGAGCCAAGGCGATGACGATCACCGCGGCGACCGCCGTCGAGAGGATGGTGTCGACGTTGAACGTCAATCCCCAGAGTTCGGTGGTGGCGTGGTGACCTACTTCGATCTTCGGCTCTTCATCGGCCAGGATCATCGTCGCGATAGTGCTGCTCATGACTGCTGACGGAGCCCTCTCCACTCGGGCACGACGGTATGCAAGACGAGGATCACCTGGAACAACGCGAGTCCGAAGAAGATGCCCACACCGTTCGGGCGCGTCAGGAACGCCACGATGATCGCCAGCACGGTGACGATGATCAGCCGCGCGGCCGTCGACAAGGCCAGCGCCTGCTTATTCGGCGATTCCGAGCGGGTGATGCCGGTGACCGATCGCAATGTCAATTGCGCGTTCAGCCATCCCAGCCCCAGCCCGATACAGATGAAAACACCCAACATCAACCGATCCAGCGGACCGGTCACCACCAAAGCCAGCACACCGAATGCGGCTACCATGTAGCTCGCACGGCGCAGCCGGAGTTTGTCGATACTCACTGCGACACCACCATCGCCGCCATCCCACCTCGTAGTAGGTCGTGATCGAGGTCAGCTTACACAGACCAACCTTCTTGCGTAGCAACATTTTTGATCTTCATATACTTGATCTTGAATTTTGCGCCGGACACTCCGGCTGAATAGGCTCAGTCATCGACGGGCTATCGTCTTCTACGCCGTACGACCTGCAAATGAGGGCGTTTTCCGGAACATTCGGACGCCGCTCGCAGCGGCGCGGCAATGGTAAATCAACGGTCAATACACTGCCGTGAAACGGTAAAATCATCGGCGCGTCGTAATTGCAATTTGTCTAGATTGCCCGAATTGTCGAGATTTCGATTCGTCGATCTATCTATGCCTTATATATATGCGCGCCCGGGCCTCCGAGGGCGGTGCGACCGAGGCCCGCCGACGACCCCGGACACCCCGGCAGGGGCGGCGACACGGTCCGCCGCGATGTCCTACCGCTCGGCAATCCCGCCCGCCCGACCAGGTCGGATCGCACAAATTTCGTGTTCTACCAGGCATTCCCGGACAATTTACTGTCGAGGGGTTACCGTGACGTCTGCTGGGTACATCACCCACCGGGTCGCTCCGGCCCGCCCGATGAGGGAAACCGTAGTTCCCGAGAGACGCCTGGTGGTTTCTGGTCTCTCGCCATGCTTGGTCGCAGCTTCACACGTTGAGGAGGCAGTACCATGAGCAGTAACCCGTCAGGCTCGGATTCCTCGGGTCCGTCCGGCTCCAGTCCCGTCGAGTACGACGACTCCCTGCACTACCCGGATTCGGCGTACTCGGCCTCGTTGGAGGACGCTTCACTGGCGGACTCGGAATCCTTGATCTACCGGCTCCACGGTTCCGGCGCGCCCTTGCACATCGTGATGGTCGCACCGCCGTACTTCGAAGTGCCGCCTGCCGGTTACGGCGGCGTCGAAGCCGTGGTGGCTCAACTGGCGGACGCACTGGTAGCACGCGGGCACCGGGTGACACTGCTGGGCGCCGGCCGCTCCGGGACTACCGCTCGGTTCATCCGGGTGTGGGACGACATCCTCGCCGATCGCCTCGGCGATCCGTTCCCGGAGGTGCTCAACGCGCTCAAGGTTCGGCGCATCATCACCGAACTGGCGCAGACCGAACGGATCGATGTCGTCCATGACCACACCTTCGCGGGGCCGCTGAACGCTCCGATGTACACCGCCCTCGGCATTCCGACCGTCGTCACCGTGCACGGTCCGGTCGACGGGGAAGCGCAGGAGTACTACAGCTCGCTGACCGATACCGCGCAGTTCGTCGCGATCAGCGATCGGCAGCGCTCACTCGCGGAGAATCTCAACTGGGTCGGCCGCGTCTACAACACGGTCCGCCCGGCCGAATGGCCATTCCAGACCCGCAAACAGGACTTCGGCCTGTTCTTGGGGCGCTACGCCCCGTACAAGGGTCCCGATCTGGCCCTGCACGCCGCACACGAGGCGGGGATCCCGCTGGTGCTGGCGGCGAAGATGAACGAGCCCCCGGAGAAGGCCTACTTCGAAAACGCGGTGCGGCCGCTGCTGCGCGACACCGATTTCGTCTTCGGTGAGGCCGATCAGATCGCGAAACGGCTACTGCTCGCCTCGGCGCGCTGCCTGCTGTTCCCGATCCGCTGGGAGGAGCCGTTCGGCATCGTGATGATCGAGGCGATGGCCTGCGGCACCCCGGTGGTGGCTCTGCGTGGCGGCGCGGTCGAAGAAGTCGTCGACCACGGGGTCACGGGCATCATCTGCGACGATCCCGCCGAACTGCCCGCGGCCATCGCCGCGGCCGACGAGATCGACCCGGCCGCCTGCCGGCGCCGGGTGGTGGAGAAGTTCTCCGTCGACCAATTGGGCGCCGGATACGAATCCGCCTACTACGCGGCGATCGACAAACTCGCCGGTGTCCCGGTACCCGTCGCATCCGACGGCATTCCCCTGATCCGCCCGCTCTCGGCCGTCGGAAACGGCTGATTCGCAGGCGAATCCACCCGCATCCGGTCCGCTTCTCGCACGACCGGATGCGGGCGTCCGCGCCGACCGAGCCGCCGCGCGCGTCAGCGGGGCAAGCCGCCGAACCGCCCTTCCCACCGCACCAGCACATCGGCCAGGATGCGGGCGAGTTCGCGCTGGTCCTCGTCCGGTAGTCCGGACAGCAATCCCGCCTCATAGGCCAGCTGGCGCGGCATCAGCCGATCGATCAGCGCACGGCCTTCCGCACTCAGCGCGATATGGGAGACCCGCCGGTCGCGGGTATCGGCCCGCCGGCCGACGAGCCCGCGCTCTTCCAGCCCCCGCAGCCGTTTGGTCACAGCCGCGGGCGAGGCGAACGTTTCGCGTGCCAGCCGGCCCGGCGTGAGTTCACCGCCGACGCGCCGCAGTGCCAGCAGAATGTCGAATTCCGGTCGCGCCAGGTCCTCGTCGCCGAGCGGTGCGTCGGCGACCTGTTGCAGCAGCGCCGCACAGCGGGTGATGCGGCCGATCACCGCGATCGGACTCAGATCGAGCTCGGGCGCGGCCTGCGCCCACTGCCGCATCACCTCGGCGACGGCATCGTCGGCGGTCGCGGCGACGGCGCCGCGCGTTGCGGCCGGAGTCCGCGCGGTCATCACGACACCGCCGCGAGGGTCCGGACCGGCAACCGATCCAGCAGCTGATGTCCGGTACGTTCCGCGGCGACGATGCGTTCGTCGGGAAGCGGCGCACTCCACCACTCCCCCGCGGCGGTGTCGGCGCAGTTTCGGACCTCGATCAGGGCGGCCGCGAGCCGAGCCCGGTCGCCGGGGCCACCGGTACCGGAGTCCACCGCCCGGCGGGCGCGGGCGATCGCGGCATCGAGTTCGCCCAGCGCCGCCGCAACCCGGTCGGTGACCCGGCGATTGGGCACGGCGAAACAGATCAGGACGGCGATCACCGCGCCCACGCAGGTGTCGAGCCAGCGATCGAGTCCGAGTTCGGAGGCCGGACGCGGAGTGGCGAACTCCACCATCGCCAGGGCCATCGGTGTGATGAACACCGAAGCGACCCAATAGTTCCGGGAGATGGTGGCCTCGACGATCACCTGACAGATCAGAGCCATCACCACCAGTGCGACGGCGCTGTGCGCCCACGGCGCCACCGCCGTGAACAGCGCGACACCTACCAGATTGCCCAGCACGCGTTGCACAGTACGCTGCCACGACAGCGCGGTGTTGGCGACGATCAGAACGGCGGCGGTCATCACCGCCCAGTACGGGCGATTCACGCCCAGCGCCAACGAGATCCAGCCCGCGGCCGCGGAACCGAGGGTGACGCGGGCGGCGAGCGGCAGTCCGGCGGCGCCGGGCAGGAAGGCATGGCCCACCCGCCGCAGCGCCGCACCGCGGACGCCGTCGGTTCGCCCGAGGCCGATACCGCGGATCTCGGATTCTTCGGCTGCGGCGCAATGGATCCGGGGGATGTCACGGCCGCGGCGCAGGGTGCGGGCGTACTGCTCGAGGGTTTCGGCGTCGATTCGGGTTCGCTCCCGTGTTGCCGTGAAATCCGTTTCCGCCCCGGCACTTCCGGCATCGGAGGGATACCGGGACAACTCGGAGTCGGCGGGCCGGGTTGTGGCGGCGAGGGTTTCGGCGCGGGCCAGCAGACCGGCCAGCGCGGTGCGTTGTGCCGCGGTGCGGGCGGTCGCGGGCACCCGGGCCAGCGCGGTCCATCCGGCCTGCACGGCGACCGCGGCATCGTGCCGGGCACGCGGCACTCCGGCATCGTCGAGCGGTACCCGCAGCAGCCGAGCGGTGGATTCGAGGGCGCGCGCCACAGCCAGCCGCTGCGGCCCGTGCGGGCGTACCAGCGCCGGGGCCATACACACACACCACGCCAGGACGCCGCCCAGCAGGATCAGGGCGAGGTGGCCGGGGAGTTGCTCAGTGCGCTGCGGGATGAAGGCCGCGCTGGAGACCACGAAGGTGAAGATGATGTTGCCGGGCGGGCCCATCCGGGCGGCATCACAGACCAGCTTGTACAGCCCGGCGAGCACCGCGATCACCAGCACCCGCACCGCCGCGGAGTCGATCAGCGCCGACGCGGTCAACGCGACCGCTGTGCCGGCGAACATTCCGAGCACCACCCAGGCCAGCGTGCGGCCGCGGGCGGCATACGGCAGGCCGTGCCCGTACAGGGCGCACAGACCGCCTGCGCTGGTGTAGAAGGCCAGCTGCACCTGCCCGGTGGCCAGCAGCACGACCTCCGGCCCGCCGATGGCGATCACCGCGCACAGCGCCGCCTGATACCAGGTGTCGGCGACCGGTCGCATCCGGAACACGCCTCGCAGCGACAGCATCCGCAGGGTGGTACGGAAGCCGGCAGCTGGGGAGGAGGGGGCACGATGCGACACACAGGAAGGTTAACAGGTATTTTACTAGGAAACTATATGACGGGCAGCACGCACTCCACGGAAGGTGGGGCGACGGACCGGGCAGCCGACGACCCACCGAGCGGCCGCGACTCCGCCCAGCGCAATTCTTCGGCATTCGATCGCCATATTGCGAATGCAGAATGCGGGCGACGGAAAATGCCGCAGCGAGTTAACCGGGACACGGTGCCGCACATTGTTTCGGGCACCGAAAATCACGGATTCCCGAAATCCGAATACGGGTCAGGACACGATTCGCTATCGATTTCGAGTCAGCGACTGGCGGTATGCCCGCGGTGACATCCCCATCCACCGCGTGAAGGCGTGAGTGAAATTGGCCGTTTCCGCATATCCGAGCCGGCGGGCCACATCCTCGACCGTCGACCCGGCGCGCAGCAGCTCCGCCGCGGTGCTCTCCCGCACGGTGTTGAGCAGGCCGCGGAAGCTGGCGCCCTCGGCGGCGAGTTGCCGGCGCAGCGTCCGGACGTTGATGTGCAGCTCAGCGGCTACTTCGGCCATCGACGGCACCGAACCCGGTTCGCGCAGCAGGCGCTCACGGACCAGCGTCGACAACTTCCAGCCGCCGTCCAGCAGCACCTGCAGCGCCTCGCGGCACTGCCGTTCGATCAGGTTCGCGGTATGCGAATCGGCATGTGGCATGCGCAGATCCAGGAACGAGCGCGGCAGTACCAGCGCGGTCCGCGGACAGTCGCTGAGGATGTTGTCGACCGAGGTGAACTCGGCCAGTGCGGCGGCCCGATCGGCACCCAGCTCCAGTTCCAGGCGCACCGCGGGGATGGTCACATCGAGCGCCCGCTCAGCGACGAAGATCAGCGCCACCTCGCGTTCGACGAAGTATCCGCGCAGGTCCGCGGGTATTCCCGAGCCGTCGGCAACCAGCGCCACCTCGTCGCCGCCGGACTCCTCCAGGTGATAGCGCGCCGCCACCGAGACCAGATCCTGGTAGCGGACCGCGATGTTCAGCACATCGCGCATGGTCGCGCTGGCCAGGGCCGCGAGGCCGACCAGACCGGCCTTGCCGAGGGATGCCTGCGCGGCGGTCTGCACGCCGAGACCGGGCCGGTCGCCGAGCGCGCGAATCAGATTGCGCGCGACGGCGAATTCTTGATCCGGCCAAATTCGCACCTGTTCATCGGCCAGATCCGCGGGTTCGATTCCGGTACCCGCCAATAACAGCGGTTCGTCCAATCCATGCGCGAGCCCGACACTGACCATCATTCGCACACTGACGCTGCCGTGCGGCAACACATCGGACGGCGTACCGATCCCAACCACAGTCCGAAATTACCAATATTCGGTCCGCTCGGCACATTCCGGCCCCCGAAAGTGGGGGCATAACCTCGACAGACCGACATCGGCACGGGATGGCCGATGGGCAGGCAGGGATCGAGGAGGGCGACTACACCGTGGATATGTTCAGCACCTGTTGGATGGAACCGCTCGACCTCACCCCGCAGAAGGCCCATCAGATCATGCAGATGCACCGAGGCTGCCGGACCGACGAATGCCCGCGCCGGCGTGCCGCGCTACGCGTGCTGGTCGAGGAAGGCCGGCTGATTCCGGATTCCTCACGGGTGCACTGACAACCCACGAACGGTGGCCGCGCTCAGGGCGCGGCGAAGCTCCACTCGTCGCCATCGGGCCAGATGACGCGGGAGCCGTCGCGGCGGCGCATGGTCCCGGACGGGTCGACGATCCAGTCCGCCGGATCGAAGCTGTCACCGCCGGTGGCCGGGTGCTCGACAGCGGTGTGGTCGCGGCGCACGTAGGCCCCGTCCTCACGCGGCGTCCAGAGCGCCGGATCGTAGGTACGCAGCGCGTTGTCCGCCGTGATCACCGCCATCGGGCCGTAGTGGCGCAGACGCGAGCCGTCGGAACGGGTGGTCCAGGCCGCGTCGGTCATCGTCTCGGCGTCGTCGCCACCGGCCCAGACGATCTCGGAGGTACCGGGCGCGTACAGGTCGCCGCGGTCACCGTACTGCCAGTACCCGGGCTCGCGCCGCAGCCACGGCCGGTCTCCGAGGAGAGCGACCACGGCGTCGAGATCCTGCGGCTCCCCGAAATGCGCTGTGCCGATGCCTTTTTCCGATCGGCGCAGCAGCGATGTGAGGCGTGCGCCGGGCCCGGCTTCGATCACGTATCGAACACCGCGCGCCGCCAGTCCGGCCGTCACCACATCCCAGCGCACGGGTGCGCAGATCTGCGCGGACAGCGAGTCGACCGGGTCGGCGTCGGTTCGCCACTGCCCGGACGCGCCCTCCACCACCGGAATTCGCGGCGAGGTGAATTCGGCGCGGGCGAGTTCGGATCGGAACCCGGCGGCGGCCGGTGCCATGAGTGCACAGTGGAACGGCGCGCTGACGTCGAGCGCACGGGTGATGGCCCCCCGCTCCTCGGCGAGTTGCCGGGCCCTGCCGACCGCGCCGGTGTGCCCGGAGATCACCAGCTGACTCGCGCCGTTGTAGTTGGCGACCGCGACGACCTCGGATTGCGCCGCGGCGGTGCAGATCCGGTCGACCTCGTCGGCGGCGAGACCCATCACCGCCACCATCGCGCCCGCCCCCGGCGGCACCGCTTCCTGCATCAGGGCGCCCCGGCGACGCACCAGGCGCACCGCGGTCTCGACGTCGAGGGCGCCGGCGCAGACGTGGGCGGTGATCTCACCGAGGCTGTGCCCGGCCACGACCATCGGATGAATTCCGGTCTCCGACACCAGAACTCGATAGGCCGCCACACTGGTGGCCAGGATCGCGGGCTGGGCGCATTCGGTCCGCGCCAGCTCCGCCGGGTCGCCGGCGAAGCACAGCTCGCTCAGGCCGAAGTCGATCGCCGCGTCGGCACGGTCGAACACCTCGCGCGCGACCGGATAGGTGTCGGCCAGCGCCTTGCCCATGCCGGGGAACTGCGCGCCCTGACCGGGGAATACGAATGCGAGCATGTCAGCCGATCCTCAACAGTGCGACGCCCCAGGTGCCGAACCCGTGGCTGATGGTCATGACGATCTCCCCCGGCGCGACGCCGTCCTCCAGATACGTCTGCAGATTGATCAGGTTGTCGGCCGAATGGACGTGGGCGTAGTCGGCGATGTTGTCCAGGTAGCACAGGTCGTGGTCGAGTCCGGCCGAATCGGCCATGAATCGCACGGCCTCCTCGTTGACGTTGTTGGCGATGATGCGCCGCACGTCGCCGCGGTCCAGGCCGGCGCGGTCGAGCATATCGGCCACCGCACGGGACAGGCCACGCTTGGTCAGCCCGGCCAGCGCCGGCATCTTCGCCACGCGGATCAGCTGATTGGTGCCCTGGTTCGAGCCGAGCACCTCGATCCGCGACGGTTGCGCGGAGGTGATCAGGCAGGCGGCGGCGCCGTCGCTCAGTACCGAGAGCGCGTCGCGCAGAATGCGGGCGTGCGGGTCCGGGCACGCGTCGGAGGTGACCACCAGGACGTTGCGGGCCGATCCGGCGGCGACCAGGCTGTGCGCGATGCGCAGGGCACTACCGAAATTCGCGCATTCGGCCAGCGTGACACCGATCGGAGTGGCACGGGTGAGACCGAAACGCTCACAGAAGCGCAGGAAGTCACCACCGGCCAGGGCGCCGGTTTCGGGGCTCGACGACGCGTAGACCAGCAGGTCGATCTCGGCGGCATCGACCGGGATCCGGTCGAGGGTGCTCGCGACCACTTCCGCGGCCAGTTGCAGCGGCGTCTGTTCGGCGCGGCAGTAGTTGTACAGGCCGAGGCCGTGCATATCGCGCAGCATGGCCGGGTCGTCCCGTAGCGGTTCGAGGCCGGCGATCGGCTCGCGGGCGCCGACCGCGTAGGAGATCCCGTGCAGGTAGACGCTCATCGGGACTCCTCCTCGCGTAGGCGGGCGCACAGATAGCGGTGCATCGCCCGCACGGTCGGATGTTCCCAGTGCACCGCGCCGGGCAGGTCGATACCCAGGGCGGCCGACAGGCCGTTCTTGAATTCGAGCAGCGCCAACGAACTCATGCCGAGCTCCAGAAACGGTGTGGCCGGGTCGATTTCGTCGGTGCCGATGCGCAGAACCGCCGCCGTCCTGCTCAGCAGCAGCTCCCACAGCGCGGCCTCGCGCTCCTCGGCCGGGAGGCGGCGCAACTCCTCCGCCAAGGCCGAGGTGGCGCCGGAACCCATGGCGCGCAACGGTTCGTACAGCGGAACGGCACGGGCGAAGGGGTGCGCGCCGAGCCAGGCGTCGGCATCGAGACCGATGATCGCGGCGCGCGGGCGGCCGTCGTCGAGCAGCGTCTCCAGCAGTGTGTACCCCGCCGCCGGTGTCAGCGAGCGGATTCCGCGGCCGGCCAGATACTCCTCCGTCGCGGTGCTGCGCGCGGCGAGTCCGGTATCGCGGAAGGGACCCCACGCCACCGCGGTGGCCGCCAGGCCCTGGGCGCGCCGGTAGTGGGCCAGGCCGTCGAGAAACGCGTTGGCCGCGGCATAGTTCAATTGACCGCCCGAGGGCAGCACCGTCGCGGTGGAGGAGTACATCACGAAGTACTCGACGGGATCGCCTGCCACGGCGCGGTGAACATTCCACGCTCCCAACGCCTTCGGGCGCAACACCGGATCGAACTGTGCCCAGCTCTGATTGGTCAGTACGGCGTCGCGCAGAACGGCCGCGAGATGGAACACACCGCGCACCGGGCCGACCCGGGAGCGCAGCCGCGCGACGGCGGCGCCGACCTCGGCCGCATCGGCGACGTCGGCGCGCTCCACCCGGACCCGTTCTCCTCCGGCATTGAGTTCGTCGATGATCGCGCGTTCCTCGGCATTCGGATCGCGGCGGGCCAGCAGGCCGACCTGCGCACCGCCCCGTTCGACCAGGGTGCGGGCCAGGTCGAGACCGAGCCCGCCCAGGCCGCCCGTGATCAGGACGCAGCCGGGTTCGGCCAGCCCCTGTGCGGCGCCGCGCACGATGTCGGTGGTGGCCGCGTCGTCGGTCACCAGCACCAGTTTCCCGGTGTGCGCGCCGGTGCTCATGAGACGAAAGACCTCGGGCGCCGCGGCGATCGGATAGGTCTGCACCGGAAGCGGTGTCAGTTCGCCGGAGACGACGCGGTCGAGGGTGTGGTGCAGCAGTTCGGCGAAGATGGCGGGACGCGCGCGATGCAGTCCGGCCATATCGACGGCGGTGTAGGTGATGCGGCGTTTGAAATGTTCCAGCGGGAGCCGCCCCGAGCCGTAGATATCGCGTTTGCCGAGTTCGAGGAAGATTCCGTCGGCGGCGACCGTGCGCAGACTCGCCTCGGCGGCCGCGCCGGTGAGGGAGTTGAGCACGATGTCCACGCCCGCACCGGCGGTGACGTCGAGGACCTGCTGCTCGAATTCGGTACTGCGCGAATCGAAGACGTGCTCGATGCCCAGCTCCCGCAGGTAGCGGCGCTTGTCCTCGGTGCCCGCGGTGGCGATGATCTCCAGTCCGTGTCGCCGTGCCACCGCGATGGCCGCCGAACCCGTTCCGCCCGTACCCGAGTGGATCAGGATGCGCATGCCCGGGCGCACCCGGGCGAGATGTTCGAGCGCGTAGCACGCGGTGGTGTAGGCGGTGGGCAGCGCCGCGGCGTCGATGAGCGGGAACGTCTCCGGCAGCCGATGGACCAGCGCCGCGTCGGCGACGGCATGGGTGGCCAGGCTGTTCAGTGCCACCGCCACCACTCGGTCGCCCACGCGCACCGTATCGACCTCGGCGCCCACGGCGAGGACGGTGCCGGCGCATTCCGATCCGAGTGGCACGTCGTCGAGATCGGAGAAGAAGCCCATGGCCCACATGACGTCGGCGAAGTTGAGAGCTGCCGCGGCCACGGCGATGACGACCTCGCGCGGGCCCGGTCGCGGTAGGCCGCGTCCACGCAGCGTCAGCGTCTGCAATCGGCCCGGCTCATCGATATCGACCCCGAAGCCGCGGGTTCCGGCGGCGACGACGGGCGGATCCGGGTTCAGCCGGACCCGGTCGAGGCGCGCGACCCAGCGCATTCCGGCGCGCAGCGCGATATGTCGCTCACTGCCGTCGGCGAGTTCCGAGACCAGGTCGGCCGCGTCGTCGCCGTCCACGCCCGCATCGGCGGCCAGGTCGATGAGCGTGGTCCGCAGTTCGGGGTGTTCGGCGGCCAGGGCCGTGCCGAAACCCCACAAACTGGCCTGCCACGGGTCGACGCATTCCTGCGCCACCGCCTGTCCGCCGCGCGTGACCACCCACAGGCGCGGCGCGGAGGTCATCTGCACGAGGGTGCGCGCGAGACCGAGCAGGGTGGCGAGATCGGCGAATGCCGTTGCGCCGTCCTCGGTTCCGGCGAGGTAGAGGATGTGGTCCGCGGGTTCGTCGAAGGTCGCGGCCTCCGGCCCGCTCTCGTCGGCACTCGGCGCGGCCGCAGCGGTGGTGGTCTCGGCGCCCGCCGCGACGAGCTCCCGGATCAGCGTCGCGGATCCCAGCGGTGCGTCGTCCTCCGCGTCGCCGCAGACGACCACCCAGCGCCCCGAGAGCCGGCCGGTGGTGCGCGGTCGCTGCTGCCAGTCGACCGCGAGCACGGCGGCCTCGGGGGTGTCCGCGCCGTCGACGCGGGTCGCGGTCAACTCGCGCACCGTGGCGACGAGGGAACCGTCGTCGGCGTAGATGTCGAGATCGGCGGTCTGCAAACGTCCTTCACGGGAGTAGCGGCGCACATGGGCGTGGACCTGCGGCGGAATGTGGTCGGCGACGGACAGGGCGCCGATCGCGGACGGCAGGAACAGTTCGTCCCCGGCCAGGGCACCGACCACCTGGAAACATCCGTCCAGCACCGCGGCCGCCGTGACCCCCTGCTCGGGATCGCGCGCGCCGGTGACCGCGCTCACCCGGCCGAGCGCCTCGCCGTCGCCGACCGACAGTTCGGTCACGGTCCGGAACGCGGGCCCGTAGCGGGTGCCGTTGCGGGTGTAGGCCGCGTAGAGATCCCGCGGGTCGAGCGCGGTGAGGCAGCGCCGCTGTGCCGTACTCAGCCCCGGCGCCTCGGGAAGGTGCTCGCCCGCGACGATCCGTCCGCGAGCGTGTTCGGTCCACACCGTGGCCGCGCCACTCGACTCGGCCGAACGGGCACTGATCCGAAATTCGTTGTCGCGCAACACCACCTGAACTCGGCGGCCGGAATCGGGCAGGGTCAGCACCCGTTCGAACCGGATATCGGCGAAATGGCATCCCGGTCCGAAACCGTGCTGCAGGCGCGCCGCGGCGGCGAGGTTGACCAGCCAGGCACCGGCGGCGACCGGGGTATCGCCCACGGCGTGGTCGAGCAGCCAGGGCGAGCGGGCGGGATCGACCACCCGCTGCAGGAGGCGTTCGCCGCTGACGGACGATTCGACCACCGCCTGGCCGCCGTGCTGTTCGGCGGCCACATCCCAATCGGAGCGCGCCCAGAACCGCTTGTGCTGCCATGGATACGACGGCAGGTCGACGATCCGGCCGCGCACCCCGGCAGCCGCCCAGTCGACAGGGAGTCCGTGCACGTACAACCGGGCGATCAGCTCCAGGATGTCGCGGCGCGCGTAGCCGTTGCGTTTCAGGGAACCGGCCACCGCGCCCCGGTCGTTCGAGGCGTCGATGCGGGCGCGGATACCGTCGACCAGGACCGGATTCGGCCCGATCTCGACGAAGGTCGCCGGGCCCTCCGCGAGCACCCGCTCGACCGTCTCGTCGAGTCGGACCGTGCTGCGCAGATTGCGGGCCCAGTAGTCGGCGGTCAGCGCACCGGTGGGGACGTAGTCGGACTCGACGGTGGACAGGAATGCGGCCCGGCCACCCGGGATCGCGGTGATACCGGCGATCCGTTCGACGAAGGCGTCCAGATGCGGATCCAGCTGGCGACTGTGCGCGGCCGACTCGATCTTGACCCGGCGCGGGTCGTCTCCCGCTGCGGCAAGGGCCTTTTCGAGCCGGTCCAGATCGGCGACCGTACCGGAGACCACGACCTGCGCGGGACCGTTCACCGCGGCGAGGTCGAATTCGCCTTCGATCCGTTCCAGCCATCCCTCGAGCTCGCCGACACTCATCGGCACCGACAACATGCCGCCGGTCCCCTCGATCGCGCGCAGCACCCGGTTGCGGTGGACGATGACCGCGGCCGCGTCGGCGAGGCTCAGCGCCCCCGCGACCCGGGCGGCCGCGATCTCACCGACGCTGTGGCCGATGACGGCGTCGGGGCGGAATCCGTTCGCCGCCAGCAACTCCGCCACTCCGATCTGCACGGCGAAGGACATGGGCTGGGCGAGATCGATACGGCCGCCATCGGATTCGCCGGCGGCGAGCAGTTCCGCGATATCGATGCCCAGATGCGGTTCGAACGCGGCCGCGCAGCGCCGCACCGCCGCCGCGAAGACCGGATGATCGGCCATGAGCTGGGCGCCCATCCCGGGCCAGTGCCCACCGAATCCGGCGAAGACGAAGACCAGCGCGCCCGGTTCGCCGCGGCGGCCGCGAATCACGCCCGCGCGGTCACGGTCCTCGGCGATGGCGGTGAGCCCGCGTTGCAGCGCGGCGGCGGTTTCACCGATCACCACGGCACGATGGTCGAGCGCGGCGCGGCGGGACGCGGTGAAACACAGGTCGCGCGCGGGGGTACCGGCTGCCAATTCGTCGCGCAGGCGAAGCGCCGTCTCGCGCAGGGCCTGACCGGTTGCCGCCGACAGCGGCAGGACCAGTAGTTCCCGCGCCGGTTCGGCGGCTTCTTCGGGAACCATTTCGGTTCCGGGGGCCGCGGTGATGATCGTATGCGCGTTGGTCCCGCTGAATCCGAATGCGCTGACCCCCGCGTACACCGGTTCGGTGCCGGGGATCTCCTGCGCGTCGGCGGGGATCACGATCGGTGTGGCATCCCAGTCGATCAGTGGATTCGGCGCGTCGAAATGCAGTGTGGGCGGGACGATCCGGTCGCGGACGACCGTGATGGCTTTGAGCAGTCCGGCGATTCCGGCGGCCGGTTCCAGATGCCCCAGGTTGCCCTTGGCCGATCCGACGAGCAGCGGACGGTCGCGTTCGGTACCGAAAACCGCCGAGAGCGCGCGTAATTCGATCGGGTCACCGAGCGGGGTGCCGGTGCCGTGCGCCTCGATGTAGTCGATGCGTCCGGCGTCCACCTTGGCCTCACGCAACGCATCCCGCAGCACCTGTTCCTGGGCGCGGCCGTTGGGGGCGGTGAGGCCGTTGCTGCGGCCGTCCTGGTCGACGGCGGTGGCCACGATCGAGGCCAGGACGCGGTCGCCGGCGGCGTGGGCGGCGGATTCGCGCTTCAGCACGACGACACCGCACCCCTCACCGCGTACCAGTCCGTCGGCGGCCGCGGAGAAGGGTGCGCAGCGATTGCTCGGCGAGGGCGCCCGCAGTTTCGACATCGAGATCATCGACTGCGGGGAGACGATCAGATTGACTCCGGCCACCAAGGCCAGATCACACTCCCCCGAACGCAGGCTCTGCACCGCCAGATGCAACGCCACCAGCGCGGACGAACACGCGGTGTCGACGACCAGGGCGGGACCCTGCAGTCCGAGGTGATAGGCGATCCGCCCGGCCGCCACCGACGGCGCCAGACCGGTCGCGGAGTAGATGTCGATCGACGCCGGGTCGGTGGCCGCGGCGCCGTAATCGTTGGGGCACATGCCGACGAAGACGCCGGTTCGGCTCTCGCGCAGGGTTTCCGGTGCGACCGCGGCGTGTTCGAGCGCCTCCCAGGTGACCTCGAGCAGCAGTCGCTGCTGCGGGTCCATGGCCTCGGCCTCGCGCGGTGAGATACCGAAGAAGGCGGCATCGAAGTCGCCGATATCGGTGAGGGCGCCCATCTTCGCGATGAAGGATCGGCCGGGTGCGTCGGCATCGGCGTCGTAGTAGTGCTCGACGTCCCAGCGGTCCGGCGGAATGTCGACCACACCGTCGCCGCCCGCGCGCAGGAATTCGGCGAATCCGTCCAGCGAATCGACCCCGCCGGGCAGGCGGCAGCCCGCACCGATCACGGCGGCCGGCTCACTGCGCTGCGCCAGCGCCCCACGGGCGGTACGCAAGGCGGCGATGGCGCCGCGTAAGGCCTCACTGCTGTCGCCGCCCTCGGGCAGCGCACTCGGATTCGTCGCGGTCGGGGTCAACGCAGCACCTCTTCCAGGGCGGCCACTTCCGCGCGAGCCAGCGCGATGAGATCGGATTCGCTCAGCCCGTCGAGCGGAGTACGGGTCGTGCTGACGGGGATGTCGAACGGCCGGGGGCGCGGGTCGGCCTCGCCGTCATGGTGCTCCGGCTCGGTCGTCGTCGGTGCCGCCGCCGGTGCCGACATCGCCGGTTCCGCAACCGGTGCGGGCGGAATCGCCGGCGCGACGGCCAATCGAGCGGTGAGTTCGGTGATCTGCGCTGTCGCCGTGGGGAATTCGAAGGCGAACGCCGCCTCGATCGGCAGCGCGAGGGCACGGCCCAGGACGGTGCGCAGTTCGATCGCCATCAACGAGTCGAAACCGAGTTCCTGCAGCGGGGTGTGCAGATCGACGGGATCGGACTCCGGCATCTGGAACACCTGCCGGATACTCGCCACGACGACCGCGCTCACCCGGCGGCGCAGCAGGAACAGATCCGCGTCCGTCCGCGCGGGTTCGACGGCTGACGCCCCGGGCGCGTCCGGCACGGTCGCACCGGCTCCATTGCGCGCGGGCGAGGCGGGGACGGTGGAATCGGCGGCAACTCCCCGGACTTCGCTCGTTGCGGTCGTGGCCGGACGCGACGCGCCGGCCGCGTCGTGTGGGGCCGTCCGGGCGGCGTCGCGGGCGTCCACGCCGAGCGTTTCGGCATGCGGAGGGAGCGCCGTCGCGGCCGGCGCACTCGGTTCACCGTGGGTCGCGCCGGGTGCTTCCACCCAGAACCGGCGGCGTTGGAATGGATAGGTGGGCAGCGTGATCCGGGGGTAGTCGGTGCCGTGCAGGTCACGGAGGTCGTCGACGGCTCCGGCCGCGAACAGTCCGGCCGTGCACCGGGTCAGTTCGCCGCGGGTGGTACCCGTGGTGAGCCGGCGGTTCTCGGATTCGCTCAGGCGGTTCCCGGCGAGGTCGGTCAGCGTCGCCCCCGCGACTTCGACGACGACGGTGCAGTCGAGTTCCCGCAGGGTGTCGAAGGCTCGGTCCAGGTGTGCGGGCCACAGCGGGCGGGACGACCAGTAGGCCGGATCGGCGGCTTCCCGGCCGAGGCGCATCCCGGTGTGCGCGGAGACGACGGTGAGTTCGGGATCACCCGGCTGCCCCAGGTCGGGCACGGCCGTTCCCAGGTGATCGCGCAGTTCGGCGTGGGTCGTGGCGGCGATACCGGCGGCGCGCAGGCGGTGCAGCAGCGGCTCGCGGCCGCCGGGACCGGCCTCCAGCAGGTAGCGGTCGCCGGTCTGACCACACAGGCGCGCACCGGTTTCGCGCAGCACCGCCTCGAGCAGGGCGCCGTCGTCGGTGCGTGCCACCGCACGCTCACCGAGCAGTGCGGCGGTCGATACCGACGCACGCAGTGCCACAGCGGGTTCCAGAGTTCCGGCGATCGCGGCGGCGACGTACTCTCCCACCCCGACGCCGAGGACGGCAGCCGGGCGCAGTCCGAATGCCAGCAGCTGGCGAGTGATGGCGTAGCGGTGTACGAAGGCCAGCGCATCCGCGAGGCCGGGTACCCGCTGCGCCTGATGGGGTGCGAGCCCCGCGAACAGGGCGGTGCGGAAACTCTCCCGGGACGAGGTCGCGTCCAGGCATTCGTCGACCGCGGCGCGGAAAACGCCGGAGCCGGTGTAGTTCTCGCGATCGAGCGGCTCCACACCGGGTTCGCGATGGCCGATCAGCAGGGCGGTGCGCACGGCGCGACCGCGCGGCACATGGCCGGTCACGACCGCCGGCTGCCACTGCCCGGCGGAATGGGCGTCCAAGGCGGCCGCCATCGCGGTCGTACTCCCGGCCACCACGGCGAGCCGGTGCTCGAACGTATTCCGGCCGAGATTGGCTGTCGCGCACACAGATTCGATCTGCGCGGGCTCGACGGTGCGCAACGCCAGCGCGAATCGCCGCGACTGCGCCCGCAACGCGTCGTCGGTCCGCGCCGACAGTGTCAGCAGTCCCGTGGGCACGGCGGTGCCCGACGCCGTGGCCACCGGCGGCTGTTCGACCACCACGTGCGCATTGGTCCCGCTGAATCCGAACGAACTGACACCCGCGATCCGCGATCCCGCCGGCCACGGTGTGGTCTCGGTGACCACCCGCGCCGAGCCGGACGCCCAATCGATGCGCGGATTCGGTTCCCGCACATGCAGGGTCGGCGGCACCACACCGCGTTGTACGGCCAGAGCCGCCTTGATCAGGCCGGCGATCCCCGCGGCCGTCTCGGCGTGCCCGAAGTTCGATTTGATCGACCCGACCCACAGCGGCGCTCGGGCGGCGCCGAAGACGGAATTGAGCGCGCCGATTTCGATCGGATCGCCCAGGGCGGTGCCCGTGCCGTGCGCCTCGATGTAGTTCACCTGCGCCGGTTCGACATTCGCCGTCCGCAGCGCGGCCCGCACCACCGCCTCCTGCGCACGGGCGCTCGGCACGGTGAGGCCGCCGGTCCGGCCGTCATGGTTGACCGCGGAGCCGCGGATCACCGCGTAGATCCGGTCACCGTCGCGCTGTGCCTGCGTCAACCGCTTGAGCACCACCAGACCGGCTCCCTCGGCGCGGCCGTATCCGTCGGCGGAGGCATCGAAGGTCTTGCAGCGGCCGTCCGGCGACAGCGCGCGTATGCGGCAGCAGAACATCGTCGAGAACGGCGAGAGGATCAGATTCACGCCACCGGCCAACGCGGTCGAGCAGTCGCCGTTGCGCAGGCTCTGCACCGCCTGATGCACCGCGACCAGCGACGACGAGCACGCGGTGTCGACCAGCGACACCGGTCCGTGCAGATCCAGCGTGTACGCCACCCTGCCCACCGCGATACTCGGGGTATTGCCCAGTCCCGCATAGGCGTTCATGGCCTCGGGGACGTCGGCGACGGCGACGCGGTCGTAGTCGCGCCAGCTGAATCCGACGAACAGCCCGGTATCGGATCCGCGCAGCCGCTGGGGTGCGATGCCCGCGTTCTCCACCGCCTCCCACGCGATCTCCAGCAGGAGCCGCTGCTGCGGATCCATCGCGTGCGCTTCGCGCGGCGAGATCCCGAAGAAGTCGGCGTCGAACATGTCCACTGCGTCGAGGAATCCGCCGCGGGTGGTGTAGATGGTGCCGGGCTTGTCCGGGTCCGGATCGTAGAACCGCTGCACATCCCATCGATCGCCGGGCTGTTCGCCGGTGGCGTCGACACCGCCGGCGACGACATCCCACAGGCTGTCCGGATCGGTGATGCCGCCGGGGAACCGGCAGCCGATGCCGACGATCGCGATCGGTTCCGCCGGGCGGGGTTCGGCCAGCCGCTCGCGGGCCGAGCGCAGGGCCGCGGCGATGCGCTGTTCGCGGTCGGGTGCCGCACCGCCGGTGCCGGCGGATTCGGAAGGTGCTGCGGACATATCCCTCACCACTGTGCGTCGCTGTGTAATGCCGCCTCCAGCAGAGCCAGCTCGGCGGCGATCGGATCCTCCGGCGGGGGTGCCGCTGGCCGGGCCGACGGTGGCGACTCGGCCGAAGCCGGCGATGTCGCGGCCGGGTGCGGTGGCCCGGCCTGCGCCGTCGGCTGCTGCGGCCGGGCGCGATGTGCCGCAGGGGCCACGATCGCGTCCGACGTGTCGGCTTCCTCGGAAGAGATGGCGGCCGAAAGATATTCGGCCGCCTTCTCGACGGTCGGATAGTCGAATCCGAAGGTCGCGGGCAGCGCGAGTCCGAAGCCGTCCTGCAGGCGTGAGCGCAGTTCGACGACCGCGAGGGAATCCATGCCGAGCTGGGTGAACCCCTCCTCCGGGTCGATCAGATGCCCGTCGTCGAGTCCCAGTACCGCCTTCACCTCGGTGGCCGTCAGATCACGGACGAGGGCCGGCCGGTCGGTCCGGGCAGCGGCCAGGGCCCGTTCCCGCAGCGAGGCGGCCGGTCCGGCAGCGGCGGGGGTGGCGGCGATACTTCCGTACCACGGGTCACCGCCCGCGGCCGTGGCAAGTTTCGGCCAGTCCAGATCCGCGGCGACGACCGTCGGTCCGGCTGCGACCAGATTGCCGGCGAGCAACCGCAGCCCCTGTTCCGGTGAGAGCGGGCGGTAACCGCGCAGCCGGGCGCGCTCGCGTTCCTCGGCGTCGAGACGGGCCGCCATCCCGATCTCCCCCCACGGCCCCCACGCGATGCTGGTGGCGGGGATGCCCTGGGCCCGCAGCACGGACGCGTACCCGTCCAGGTAGGCATTGGCCGCGGCGTAGTTGGCTTGCCCGCCCGCACCCACGGTCGCCGTCAGCGACGAGAAGCAGACCACGAAATCGGTTTCCGCGCCGATGATCTCGCGCAGCGAACGAATCCCGCCGACCTTGGGCGCGAGCACCTTCTCGAACCGGCCGGCATCCATCCCGGCGATCGTCGCATCGTCCAGCACACCGGCCGCGTGCACGATGCCGCCGAGCGGATGCGGCGCCGTGGCGACCACGGCGGCGAGTGATTCGGCGCCGATATCGGCGGTGTGCACGGTGATCGGGCAACCACCGTCGCGGATCTCGTCCAGCAGCTGCGCGGTCTCCGGATCGGGGGCGGTGCGGCCGACGAGTACGAGGTGGCCCGCGCCCTGTTCGGCCAGCAGACGCGCCACGCGCGGGCCGATGCCCCGCAGACCGCCCGTGACGAGATAACTGCGATCGGGCCGGATCCGCACATCCGTTCCCGGCTGTGCACGGCGAAGCCGCGCGACGTAGCGATCCTGCCCGCGATGCGCGATTCGCATCTCCGGCGACCACCGGTGGATCTCTTCCGCCAGACGTGCCAGCGACGAATCGGCGTCGTCATCCAGATCGACTGTGCTGCACCGCAATTCCGGATACTCGCGACGCACGACCGTGGCGACACCCCACAGCATGGTCGCGGCCGGATCGGTGACGTCGGCGTCGCCGGTCACCGGCTGAGCGCCACGAGTCGGCCACCACACGCGGACGCGTTCGGACGCCAGTGCCGGTAACGGTCGCACAGCCGCGGCACACCGCTGGGCGACCTCGCCGACGAAGTGCGCGCTCTCGTCGTCCGTCGCGGACAGGCCGCGTAGGTCGACGAAGCCGCGACGATCCGCCGCGGCGAATTCCGCGGGCCACGACCCTATTTCGGCATCGGTGGCCGCGTGGCGGGTGATGCCCGAGCCCGGCGGTACCTCCGCGCCGATCAGCACGGACACGGCCGGAATCGACCGCTCGCGCAGCACCCGCGCGAACCGGCTCAACCGGTCGGGTTCGTCGTCGACCACCAGCAGCGACACCGGCTCGGCGCCCGCCCCGGCCGCCTCGGTGCGCTGCCAGTGTTGTTCGTGGGTGATATCGGCCGTCTTGTGGGCGAGCGCCCGCTCCACCTGCGCGCGGCTGATGCGCCGCGATTCGAATCCGTCCACGGCGACCACCAATTCGCCGGTGACGTCGTACATCCGGATATGCGCGGTGAACGCCTCGTCCCCCGCGCCGTGCCCGCCCGCCAAGCGGGCGTGGATCCACAGCGGGCCCTCGGTGCGGCGACCGGAGAAGTAGTAGCGGTCGATACTGAACGGAACGTAGATGTTCTCCTGTGCCCGCAGCAGCGCGTTGTCGTATTTCCAGCAGCTGTTGAGTACCTGGAACGCGGCTTCGACCAGCCCGGCGTGCAGCGGTTCCGGTCCGATCTCCACACCCTCGGGGCGGGTGGTCAGGCACAGTGCCTCGTTGTCGCCACGCCAGATGGTCTCGATCCAGTGGAAGGAGTTCCCGGTGTCGAGCCCCGGCACCCAGACGTCCCGATAGAACTCGAGTCCGGACAGCTCCTGTGGACAGCGAGCGAGAACATCGTCGCGATCGGCATCACCGAAGGTCGAATCCGATTCGGCGGGAGCGCTGTCCAGTGCGGTGCGGAACAGCGCTGGCCACGCCACACCCGCACCGGATTCCTCCTCCGCAACCAGGGTCACGTCCCAGCCCGAACCGTTCGGGCGCAGCACCAACTGGGCGCGGCGGCTCCCGCCGTCGGACACGGCGAACGGATGGAGGAACAACGTGTCCCGCAACGCGTACGGCCCGTCGATGTGGTGGGCCGCCGCGGCCAGCACCATCGCGATATGCGAGGCACCGGGCACGACCGCGGTGCCGAACAGCCGGTGATCGGTCACGTACGACGGGGAGTCGCAGGCGAAACTCCGTTCGTAACGGATCTCCTCCGAAAGCGGCAGATCCACCGGACGGCCGGGCAGCCCGGCGTCCTCGGCGGCGCGAACGGTACGGCGAAGCGCACGCTCCGGTTCGACCCAGAAGTGGCTGCGCTGGAAGGTGTAGGTGGGCAGCGGGATTCGGCGCCCCAGAGCGAACGGCCCCCACGGCGTCGGGCAGATATCCATACCGACCGCATAGAGTTTCGCCGCGGCGATCAGCAGGGTCCGCTGGACATCGTGCGGCCCGTCGGCCGCGAGTACGGTGTGCACCCCGTGCCGATCGGCGGCCAGCCGCAGCCGGGCGCGTTCGTCGCTGCGCCGGCCCAGGACCAGCATCCGATCGCACCCCGCGGCCGTCACGCACGATTCGACGTCCGGTGCTTGCGAGACGAGCCACAGCTCGCGGCGATCGCCACCCGTCGTCAGCGGTGTCGCGGCGGCGGCGTAGCGCATCGCGGTCGCCAGATCCACGACACCGGATATCGCCGCCGCCACGTATTCGCCTGTGCCGTACCCGATCACCGCATCCCACTGCAGACCGCACGCCCGCCACACCTGCACCAGGACGTACAGCCGGCCCAGATCCGCTGGTACTCCGGTGGGTTCGGCGCCGCCGAGCGCGGCGGTCACCTCCGCCCGCGCCGTCCGCACCACCGAATCCTCGGCGTACAGGTCGAGGAATGCGTCGACACCGGCTTCGGGAGCGTCGCCCAGGACCAGGCACAGCCGCCGGTCCGCATGCTCTTCCGCCGCGGTGAACAATGCCGCCGCGGGTTCACCACGCAGGTACGCCGCCAGCGCCGCCCGCAACTCCGGCAGCGAGGAGATCACCGCGGCCAGTCGACGCTCGTGTTGCTCGCGACCGAAACCCGTTGTGTAACAGACATCTTCGACGGCCGTATCGTCGGTCAGACGATCGAGGTAGCGTTGCGCGAGGTCGCGCAGGGCCGCATCGGAACGCGCCGACAACCGGAACAGTCCGGTCCAGCCCGCGGGTAAGTCGGTGGCGGCGCGCGGCGGCGCCGCCTCGAGCACCGCGTGTGCGTTGGTGCCGCCGATGCCGAACGCCGACACGGTGGCGATCCGCGGCCGATCCGACGGCCACGCCCGCGAGCGCGGCGAAACCTGGAACGGCGTCTCGGACCACGGGATCCGGCTACTGGGCCGCTCCAGATTCGCCAGTCCCGGCAGCACCGCGTGATCCAATGCCAGCACGGCCTTGACGAATCCCGCGACTCCGGCCGCGGTATCGAGATGGCCGATATTGGCCTTCACCGACCCGACGTCGCACCGATCCTCACGCGGTCCCCCGAAAGCTTCGGTGAGCGCGGCGATCTCCATCGGATCACCCATCGGGGTGGCCGTACCGTGCGCCTCGACGTATCCGATCTCCGTAGGGGCGACTCCGGCCACACGGTGCGCCCGGCGGATGACCTCGACCTGGCCGTCGACACTCGGCGCGGTGAAGCCGACCTTCGCCGCGCCGTCGTTGTTGATCGCGGTGCCGCGCACCACGGCGAAGATCCGATCACCGTCGCGCACCGCGTCGTCGAGCCGTTTGAGCACGACCACGCCCGCACCGTTGCCGAAGACCGTGCCGCCGGCCTGCTCGTCGAAGGCCCGGCAGTGCCCGTCGGGCGAGGCGACCATCCCCTCCTGGTGCAGGTAGCCGACGCGATCCGGCACTCGCACGGCCACACCACCGGCCACGGCGATCTCGCATTCGCCGCGCCCGATGGATTGACAGGCCAGATGGACCGCGACCAGCGAGGTCGAACACGCGCTCTGCACGGTGACGGCAGGTCCGCGCAGGTCGAGGCGGTAGGCGATCGAGGTGGGCAGGAAGTCCGGTTCGTTGCCCACCTTGATCTGGTAGTGCTGAGTGGAGGGCAGCTGGGTGAAGTCGTCGGCGAAATAGCGATGGAAGTAGCTGCTGGGCAGCCCGCCCACGAACACCCCGGTGCGCGGCCGCTGCGGCGCACCACCGTAGCCCGCGTGTTCGAGCGCCTCGACCGCGCATTCCAGCAGCAGCCGGTGCTGCGGATCGGTGACCTGCGCCTCGCGGGCGGTGAAACCGAAGTAGTCGGCGTCGAATCCGGCGATATCGTCCAGAACCGCCGCGGTGCGCACGTAATTCGGCGCGGCGATGCGCTCGGCCGATTCGCCCGCGGCCCGTAGTTGCTCGTCGTCGAGGTCGGTCATCGTCGTGCGCGCACCGGCGATGACATCCCAGAATTCGTCGAGGTCGGCAGCGCCCGGCACGCGCACGGCCATCCCGATCACCGCGAACGGACCGCTGCGGTCGGCGGCCTCGTCGGCCACGTCCCGGGCGGCCACCGAGCCGGCGAGGGCCGCGGCCAGTGCGGCCACGGTCGGGTAGCGGAACAGGTCCGTGCGCGCGATCGAGATGCCGAGTGCCTCTTCCAAGGCCAGGTGCACCCGGGCGACGAGCAGTGAATTGCCGCCGAGATCGAAGAAATTCGCGGTGGCGGGGACCGAGTCGCATTCGAGCACTCGGGCCCACACCGCCGCTATCGCGTCGGAGAGTTCGTTCGCTGACGCTGTGGTTGCGCCGCGCACCGTCGCGACGGGTGCGGGCAAACTCCTGCGGTCGATCTTCCCGGCGGCGTTACGTGGAAACTTCTCGAGCACGATAATTCTCGCCGGCACCATATAGGCCGGCAGCAGCGCACGGGCGTGCTCACGCAACGTATCGGCGTCGACCACCGCGTCGTCCGCGGGGCTCACGTAGCCGACCAGTTCGCTGCGCTGCGGATCATCACCGAAGACAGTGACCACGGCCTCGCGCACCCCGTCGGCGGTGCGCAACACCGCCTCGACCTCACCGGCCTCGATGCGCAGGCCCCGCAATTTCAGCTGATGGTCGGCCCGGCCGAGATATTCCAGGCGTCCGTCCGGCAGTCGCCGCACCCGATCGCCGGTGGCGTACAGCCGTTCTCCGGTCCGCCGATCGGCCACGAAGCGGCCGCTCTCGTCGGCGGGATCGACATAGCCACGCGCCAGACAGACGCCGGCCAGATGCAGCTGTCCCGGAACACCCACGGGCACAAGCTGTCCCGCTGCGTCCAGGACGAGGGCGCGCACGTTCTCGATCGGCCGGCCGAGGGTGACCGCCGCTCCCGGAAGTACCTGTTCACAGGTGACGTCGACGGCGGCTTCGGTCGGTCCGTAATAGTTGTGCAGCGCGGTATCCGGCAGCAGCCGATGGAATTCGGCGGCCACATCCGCGGGCAGCGCCTCACCGCTGGTGGTCACATAGCGTAGCGAGGTGCACCCCTCGACGCCCGGCTCGGCCAGCCACGTGCGCAACATCGAGGGCACGAAGTGAGCAACGGTGATCTGCTGCGCGCGAATGGTTTCCAGCAGGTAGCGCGAATCCCGGTGCCCCTCCGCATCGCACAGCACCGACTGCGCACCGTGCACCAGCGGATAGAACAGATCCCACACCGACACGTCGAAGGTCAGCGGCGTCTTCTGCAACACCCGATCGGACTCGTCGATGCGAATCGCGTCGTGCAGCAGGCGATTACAGATCGCCGCGTGTTCGATCAGCACACCTTTGGGCCGGCCGGTCGAGCCGGAGGTGTAGATGACGTAGGCCAGATCCGTCGGCGCTCCGACCCGCGCGGGCGCGGGCTCGACCTGTTCCAGGTCGTCCCATACCGCATCCAGATCGATCGCCGTGACGCCCTCGACCGATAAGCGCCCGGCGATGCCGGCATCGTCGCACAGCACCACCGACGCACCGGAATCCGCGAGAATCGTCGCCAGCCGCGCATCCGGATCCGCCGGGTCCAGCGGCAGATAGGCCGCACCGGCCTTCATGACGCCCAGCGCCAGCACCGGCACCCGGAGCGAGCGCCGCAGGCACAGCGCGACGATCTGCCGAGGTCGCACACCCACGGCGCTCAGGTATCCGGCGGCCCGCGCCGCGCGGTCGTCGAGTTCGCCGTAGCTCAGCGTGCCCGCCTCGGACATCACGGCGGGACTGTGCGGCCGGCGCGCCGCTCGTTCGGCGATCAGCGCGTGCAGGGTGGTCGCGGGGCGGGCCACCGACGGCCCGGTCGACCACTCGTCGAGGGCCGTCCACTCGTCGTCCGGCAGCATCGGCAAGGCCGCGAGCGCGGTATCCGGATGGGCGGTGAACGCGTCGATCAGTAGCGCCCACTGCGCGAGGAGCCGGCGCACCGTCTGCGGCTCGAACAGCTCGGCATCGTATTCACAGCGCAGTTCACCGGCGCCGCGATCGTCGACGAAGACCAGATCGCAGCCGACGACGGCCTCGAGCGCATCCTCCGCCGCGTCCGGATCGTGGTCGCCGGTGAGCTCGCAGTAGGCGATCTGGAACAGCGGATGCCGATCGAAGACCGGTGTGGGGCAGAGTTTCCCGATCAACTCGTCGATGTCGAAACCGGCGCGTCCGTCCACCAGCCGCGACCGGGCGTCGGCGACCTCGGCGGCCAGCGCTTCCGCCGTGCGATCCGGTTCGACGGCGATTCGCAGCGGAATCGGTGAATCATCCTCTGGCGCGATCACACCGAGTGTGACCTCGGCGTGTTCGGAATACCTGTGGATCAGGGCGGCCAGCGCCGCCAACGCCGGACCGGACGCGCCGAGGCGGTACTCCTCCCGGGCACGCAGATATCGCTGCACCGGTGCGCGGCGGAAATCGGTGGCGATGGCGAGGACGCCGGGAAGAAAGTCGGCTTGCACAGTAACTCGATCCCACTTATCCGGCGCGAACCGGCTCTACCAGGTAATTGCCGATGGCCAGCACGTCCAGTCCGGCGGTGACGAAGGTGTCCAGGCCCTCGGCCGGCGTGCACACGATCGGCTGGCCCTTCACGTTGAACGAGGTGTTCAGCAGGATCGGCGTTCCGGTTTCCTGCCGGAAGGCGTCGATCACCGTCCAGAACCGTTCGTTGCGCTCCCGCGACACCGTCTGCACCCGCGCCGATCCGTCGACATGGGTGACCGCCGGCAACCCCTCACGGAATTCCGGCCGCACCGAGGTGATGAACAACATCCAGGCATAGGTGTCGACCTCGGTGTCCTTGATGTCGAAATACGTGGTCGCGTACTCGTCGAGGACCGCGGGGGCGAAGGGCCGGAAGCCCTCCCGCTTCTTGACCTTCGCGTTGATGATGTCGCGCATCCGCGGATGGCGCGGGTCACCGAGAATGCTGCGATTACCCAGAGCGCGCGGACCGTACTCCAGGCGCCCCTGGAACAGCGCCCCGATCTGCCCGGCGGCCAACCGACGGCCCAGTTCGCCGGCCAGTGCCGCGAAGTCGTCGAATCGCGTTGCGGTGCAATCGGTCCGGCCCGCCAGTGCCGCCGCGATCTCGTCGTCGGAGTATTCCGGGCCGTTCAGCGGGGTCTCGATGCCCGTGATCGGGGCCGCCTGGTCACGCTGATGGTGGACGTACAGCGCGGCACCCAGCGCGGTGCCGTCGTCGCCGGCCGCGGACTGGATGAACATGCGCTTGAACTGGCGGCTGCGCAGAATCACGCCGTTCGCCGTGCAGTTGAGCGCGACCCCGCCGGCCATGCACAGATTCTTCGCACCGGTCTGTTTGCGGAAGTGGCGCAGCGTATGCAGCAGCGTCGCCTCGAGTGCCGCCTGCAGGGCGGCCGCGATATCGCGGTGGTGGTCGGTCAGCTCGTCCTCGGGTCCGCGGGCCGGCCCGAAGATCTCCTCGACGGCTTTCAGTGTGCCGCGGTAGGTTTCCCGGTCCAGATCGGTTTCGTTGCGGTACAGGATGGGAATCGTGAAAGTACCGTCCGGCCGCAGATGAATGAGATCCATCATCGCCGCGAAGTGTTTGCGGTGGTCACCGTAGGGCGCCAGCCCCATGATCTTGTATTCGTCGAGGCCGAACGCGAAGCCCAGATAGTAGGTGAAGACGCCGTAGAGAATTCCCAGGGAATTCAGCTCCGAGACCGTCGCGATCGGTTCGATGCCCGCATCCGTTCCGAGCGCGACGGTCGCGCTGTGCTGCTCTCCCATGCCGTCGGCCACGAGGATCAGCGCCGAGTCGAATCCGCTCGGGTAGAACGTGCTGGCCGCATGGGCCAGGTGATGCGGTACCTGCACCAGCCGGTCGTCCCAGTCCCCGCCGAAGGTCTCGGTGAGTTTGTCCAGCAGCACCTGCCGGGCGAAGACCTCGCGGAAGCGCGCGCGCCCGAGTTCACTGTGGTCGAATTCGGCGCGCAGCGGCTCGTAGGAGAAGCCGTGCGCGAGGACGTCGAGCGAATCGACCGAGATTCCGGCCCGCTCGCAGCCGAAACGGATGGCGTGTTCGGGAAAGGCGCCGGTCGCCTTCTCGCCGGTGAACCGCTCCTCGGCGACCGCGCTGACCAGCTCGCCCTCGTGCAGCAGCGCCGCCGCGGAATCGAAGCCCTGGGTGATGCGATAGTCCCGCCAGCCCAGTCCCGGAAAGCGGGCCTGTTTGAACGGCACACTGTTGTGCAGACCGCTGATCCCCATGATCGACTTCGGTTGCGCGGCTGGTGTTCTCACCATGGCGGAGGCTCACAATCTTCGTGCCCGCGGACGTTTGCGGGCGAAATACTGGCTGGTCGCATACAGTTCGACGGTGATGTCGGTATCCGGGACGACGCGCTGCAGGAAGGCGCGATGGGCATCGATGGCCGCCGGGTCGGCGCCGGCGTGTTCCAGGTATGCCGGCACGCACTGTTCGAAACCCAAGGCGTGCAACATCTTCGCCTCCGGCATCGCCGACACCGGCTGAAAGCGGTCGCGCCGCGCGATGATGAAGCCGGCCTCGGTGAGCAGTTGCGGAGTGCGGTCGTAGATGTCGTGCGCGGCGCCGCGCGCCCGGCCGAGGGCGAACCACCACTGCCGCCACAGATCCGCCGCCGGATCGTCGGCGGGGACGAATCGCAATGCCCCGACGTCGGACATCTCGAGCAGCAGCGCACCGTCGTCGGCGAGCATGCGCGCCATCGCGGTGAGCGCGGCGGCGGCGTCGGCCACGTGCATCAGCAGGAAGCGGCTGTACACCCAGTCGACCGAGCCGGGTTCGAGCGGTGCGTCCTCGATGCGCGCGTGCACGTAACGCACCTGCGGCAGATCGCCCACCAACCGGCGGGCGATCTCGAGCTGTTCGGCGGAGGCGTCGACGGCGTAGACGATGCCGTCCGGCCCGACCCGCTCGGCCAGCCAGGCCGTCATCGCGCCGTGCCCGCAGCCGATATCGGCCACCGTCGCACCGGCACAGAGTCCGACCGACTCGAGGAAGGCCCGGGAACTCGGGTTGTAATGCTGATCCAGCAGGGCCAGGCGCGCCGCGTCGCGATCGCCGACGGCCATGCTGTAGGTCATCGCTGCAGCCATATCGGATTCGTCTCTCTACGAACGCGCGGCCGGTTCGTGCTCGAGCGTGGAGGCCCATTGCAGGCTGTGTGCCCGCTCCGGATCGGGCAGCAGATAGGCCCCGTCCTGGCGCGGCCGGCGGCCCGGTGTCACCAGACCGACCGGCGGCCCGGCGCCGAAATCCAGCCAGGAGGCGGGGATCCGGGACAGATTGCTGACCAGGAAGCCCGACTGCGGCGGATATCCCCATACCCGGTCGAGCCCGGCGATGCCGTGCACCTGCAGGAACGCCTCGAGTTCGGCGATCGCGTCGTCGATACGCTCGGGCGCGGTGGCGACCGCATCCCGCACCCAGCCGGCGATCTCCGGAACCGACGCGTCGCGAACCCGTTCGGTGTCGACATCGATCAGCACCTGCACGAAGGCATTACCGAAATATGTGGGGCCCAGCTCGCGGACGAAGCGACGGATGTCGACCGGGCAGGCCAGGGTCACCCGCTCGGTGTCCTTGGTCGCCGCGTAGTCGCGAAACAGGCCCGCCGCCACCAGATCCGCGGTCGACAGCCCCGAGACCTCCGCCTGCGCCTCACATTCGGTGAGGTCGAGCCGGCCGGTGTGGACGTCGAGTTCGGGCAGTTCCAGATCCGGCTCGACGGTGACGAAACCGGCCCGGCGCAACGCATCCGGATCGACGCTGTCGCGGTCGCGAGCCTGCGGCCGCGTCAGCACCTCGCGGTCGCAGCGCGGCGACAGGAAGCGAGCACCGCGTGCCCGAGCCGCCCATGCCGCCATGAAGAAGAACATGCCGTAGCCGTCTGACAGGCCGTGCGACATCGACAGCCCGACGGCCGTGCGCTCGCCGCGGGTCACCACCCGGCCGCGGGCGAGCACATGGCCCACCCCGATCTCGACCGGGTCGAGGCATTCGCTCAGCGGCACGGTGGATTCGGCGACCGTGGCCCGGATCGCGGGGCGCGGGTCGTCGACGTCGAGCGCCAAGGTGCGCTCGTCGAGTTGCACCAGTGCCGCGTCCGCACCGACGAATTCGCGGGCGGTCTCGACATAGGCCTCGACGATCCGATCGGCGTCGAGCACCTCGCCGAACTCCACCACGAACTGCAGCGGACCGGCCATATTCGCCGTCCACATGTGGTCGACGGTCGACAGCGGTACCGGCGCCATCGTCAACTCCTCTCCAGGGCGTCGAATTCCCCCTGCAGCAACTGGTTCCACATCACCCGCCGCCGCGGCTTACCGCTGGTGGTGCGCGCGATGAGTCCCCGGTCGCCGATGAACAACCGCAGCGACGTCTCCGCTCCGAGCTGCCCGGCCAAAACCTGCCGCAGCCGCACGGCCTCCACCGGCTTGTCCTCGACCAGCACGGCGACGCGCGCGGCGCCGAAGGCGTTGCCGGCCAGCGCGACCACACGATTGGCGGGCACGCCGAATGCCTCCACCACGGCCGCCTCGATATCCTCGGCATAGACCGTGCGCCCGCGCACCTTCACCGCGTCGCCGACCCGGCCGATCGGATACAGTTGCCCGCCCACCAGCAGGCCCGCGTCACCGGTCGCCAGAGCGCCGTCCTCGGCACGCGCCAGGTCGCGAGTGCCCTCGGCCGTCTGGTACTCCCGGGCGACGCTCGGACCACCGACGATCAATTCGCCCGGAGCTCCGGCATATTCGTCGGTCGACGCGGTCCGCACCGTCACCCCGTCCAGCGGTGCGCCGCAGCCGACCAGCCAGCGCCGGCCGTCCTCGAGCGGGGCGGACATCAGATCGAACGGACCGTCCACGGCGCCGGTGTCGGGTGTCACCGCGGCGGCCTGCACCGGCTCCGAGGGGCGCAGACCGGATACCGCGAGCGTGCCCTCGGCGAGCCCGTAGGCGGGACACGGTGTGCGCGAATCGAATCCGTACGGCGCCAGCCGCTCGGCGAAGCCGCGCAGAATCGCCGGGTCGATCCGTTCGGCGCCCACGATCATCACCCGCCAGGGATCGAAATCCATTCCGGCCAAGGCGTCGTCGGTCATCTTTCGCAGCAGATACGCCAGCGCGAAGTTCGGTGTCGCCGTGATCGTCGCACCGTCGCGGCCGAAACAGGACAGCCACGACAGCGGATCTCGAATGAAATCGATCGGCGTCATGGCCTGAATGTCCAGATTCAGAATGGTCGGCGTGATGATGCAGCCGATCAGCCCCATATCGTGATACGGCGGCAGCCAGGTGGCGATCCGGTCCGTCGGCCGAAACTCCAGCCACCGGTCGATCGCGGCGCAATTGGCCTCCAGATTCGCCACCGATACCCGCACCGCTTTGGGCGAACCGCTACTGCCGGAGGTGAATTGGAGCAACCCGATCCGGTCGGGTTCGCAGCCCGGCAGTTCCGTCACGGCGGGGGTCTCATTCGACGTCCCGACAATCGTGACTTCGCCCAGGGATTCGAGCACCGGATGAACCACCGCGGCGAGTTCCTCGGCCACGATGATCGCCGACGGGGCGGCCGCGGCCAGCAATGCCGACAGTTGCTGCCGATACGCCGACTCGTTCTGCAGCGGTAGCGGCGGCGCCAGCGGATTCGGTGTCGCCCCTGCGGCCAGCACGCCGAAGAAATTCGTCATGAATCGTTCCGGAGCCGATTCCACGATGGAAACCACCGCACCCGGACGTACCCCGGCGTCGATACAGGCCGCGGCCACCCGCCGCACCTGCTCACTCAGCCGGGGGTAGCCGACGCGCCGCCATTCGCCCTCGGCGGCGATGGTCCAGCCGCGGTCCTCACCGTCGTAGGCCAGCCAGTCGAGCAGGCCCGTCACGGCTGTTTCGCCCGCAGCGCGTCGCACACCATCTGCTCGATATCGCCGACGGTCACCACATTGGTCGCACCGGAGTCACCGCCGGCGTCGATTCCGAAACGCACCTGCAGGCCGAGCGCGAGTTCGATCAGGGCCAGCGAGTCGTAACCCAACTGTTCGGCCAGCACATCATCGGAGGCCAATTCCGCCGAAGGCTGGGGGGCGTGCCGACGGACCAGTTCCCGTACCTGGTCGCGCACTTCATTTTCGTCCACGAAATGCTCCCGAATTGTTTGTGTTCACCGCACGAGGTACGTGATCGGATGTGATTCGCCGTGTATATCGGCATATTCTCCGGCGGCCGCCGTGCAGGATTCCCGCCAGTTTTCCGCGAGCTCCGAAATAATGTCGCTCGGTATTCCGATGGACGTCATTCTGCGGCCGAGAGAACTTTCCGCGAATTCCCATTGTTCGTGAAGTATCTCGGCGCGCTTCTGCAAAACCGGAACCAATCGCGGAAACGGATCCCGGGTTTCCGGATCGACCAGAGTCCGGGCCGCCGCCGGAAGATGTCCGCGAATCATCTCCACAATATGATCGCGATATCCGCCGCGGACGCCGTTGCGCAATGCCAGCACACCGAAGGAAATATGCCGCGATTCGTCACGGGCGACATTCGTGATGCCGGTCCGCAGGATGTCGAAGCGCGGCAGCGCCCGCACGGTGCCCAGCACGGTGTGCAGACCGGTCATCGCCACCGCACCCTCGACCAGCAGGTGGTAGACCACCACCCCCTCGTACCAGGCGGCGGTGTCGGCCGGGTCCTCCCGCACCCGCTCGACCGCGTCCACGAGCGCCTTCTCGAACAGGTCGCCCACCCGATCGACGCCGCTGACCTGCGACAACTCCTCGTTGCCGAGGGTTTCGGAGAGGAAGGCCAGGTAGCGCCGGAAGAAGACGGTGTGGCGTGCCTCGTCGGCCAGCTGCGTGGCCAGATACATCTTGTAGTCGACCTCGGGCGCGGCGTAGGCCAGCGGCGCCAAGGTCTCGGTCACGGTCGTCTCGCCGATCAGGAAGCGCGCGAGGGTGGCCAGCAGCGGCAACCGCGCGAAGGCCGGCAGCTGGGTCCACCCCTCGGCATCACGCTCGTATTCCAGGCTCTGCGCCTGCCATTGCTGCATTTCCCAGCGGCGATAGAGATCGAGCGCGGTGACCCGTTCGGCAAGATCGATCTCGATCTCGTCGATGACCGTTGAATTGTTCATCGCGATTTCTCGATCTGTTACGACGGCAGGCCGGTGAAAATCGATAGCAGAGTGCTTTCATACACGTCGATCAACCCTTCCAACCGCCCAGCTACCCCACGCGCAGCGTCCTCACCTGCTGCGGCGTGTCAATACCCGTGACCACGCATCCGTACCGGAAGGATTAAATCCTTCGATCTTGTGGACAGCGATTCTGCACGGTGCCCGAGCTTACTCCCGAAATAGCCCGCGAGCCACTCGTAACGAGCAGATCACAACGGCAAAAGGTTATCTATGAATTTGCCGCCTTCTCGGCATTCCCGGTGAGTGGACACGGGCGTTTCACATTCCGGCTGACAGCCCACCACACCCCACCCCCCAGGTGGGATGCGAGAAGTTAGCCACAGATGCCGATAGGCCCGTCCACAGCGGTGAAAATCGCCCCAGCACGCCGAAACGGCCGCCGCTCGCAGCCCCTGGCTACGATGCGGCGGCCGTCGGCGACCGGCTGTCGGCTCCTATTCGCCTGCGGCGCGGCGGATTTCGCCTCCCGCGGCCCGGTTCCGGGTGGCCCGGGCAGCGGCGGCGTCGAAGTGCTCCAGATGGTCGAACAGCGGGTCCTCGTCGTCGACGTCGAGCACCACCGCGCGGCGGCGCAGGGCACGAGCGGCATCGCGGTCCATGCCCGGGCGCCGCTCGGTCCGGACCTGGTCCTGCGCAACGGGTTCGGTGTTGCCGGCCGGGCGCTGCCGCGCCCCGGGCAGCCGCGCGGCGCGACGCCGTCGGATGTCCTCCTCGAAGCGCACCTGCCGCCGCAGATACGCCAGGTAGGCCCCGAACGCCACCACCGAGAGCGCACAACCCCACCACAGGGTCGCGCTCACGACGATCGCGAAGGCGCCGAAAAGCAATGTGCTCAGGATCAATCCGAGTGCGGTGCGCTGCCGGAAGCGATACCGGGCCGCGCGTGCGATCGCGTCGGCCTCCGGATCGAACCCGCCGCGGCCACGCCGGGACGGGACGAAATCGCGTGCGGTCGATCCGGGTTCGTCGCCGGCGCGGTCGTCGAAATCACCGGAGTCGTCGAAATCGTCGTCGGAATCCACATCGCCGCGCCGGGCCGGAACCACCGCACTGGGCGCGGGCGGGATGCGGGCCATGCTCGTCTGGGGGCGATCCTCGGTCGCGGCGGCGGCCGGTACGTCGTCGGCCTCCTCACGATCCTCGGCACCGTCCGGATCACCGGTGTGGGCGTCTCCGGCGAGGTCATGGTCGCCCTCGCGTTCGGCTGTGCCGTCGATGTCGTCGCGGTCGTCGCCGCCCGGCTCGGCATCGGCGGCGTCGACGGGGGTTTCGGGGGCGTGCTCCTCGCCCGCGTCGGCGCGACCGGGCGGATCACCGGCACTCCGGCGGGCCCGCGTCACCTCCGATTCGGCGCGCTCGGGTGCGTTCCGGTCGTCCTCGATGACGGGCTCATCGGCCGATGTCGTCATCCGGTCCTCCGCATCATCGCCGTGGGAAAGCCTTCTCTGCCGAGGGGCCGGCACCCAGTCCGGATCGGTCTCATGTCCGGTGGCCGGCCCTTTCTTCGCACGTCGTCTGGTACCGCCTCGATGCAGCACCCGGGTTGCCAGGGCCACGTCCGTGGTGCGGCGGATCCGCGGATGCCGATCCGCGAGCATCGGGAACAGCACGAAGACCCAGAGCACGACCAGCGCGATCCACAAGATCGAATTCGGCATCGCGCTCCCACCTCCGTCCCCGCCTGACCACTGTCCCTTCTCGACCACTGGGCAGGTTCTCGCCACCTGTTCCGTCCTGGCACCGGACGCACCACCGACGTCCGTAGGTTAATCCGGCGTCACAGGAATATCCCGCAGGCGCGCCGCCCACACGCGTCCCACCCGTCACAAGCCGGTCATCACCCGGCGCGGGCGCGTCGACGCGGGACACGCCACGTGACGGGGCCACTCACGGCGGCGTGGCACGACCGGAGCGGATGAGGCGATCGACGACCGTGCCGGATACCTCCTCGGCGGTCATCGCGACCAGCAGATGGTCCCGCCACGCGCCGTCGACGTCCAGATAGCGCCGCAATGTGCCCTCCTCGCGAAAGCCCACATTGCGCAGGACCGCCTGGCTGGGCAGATTCTCCGGGCGCACCGTCGCCTCCACACGGTGCAGGCCCACGGGCCCGAAACAGTGGTCCAGGCCCATCGCCAGCGCGGCGGTGGCCACCCCCTGGCCGCCGACGTCCTTGGCGACCCAGTAGCCGATCCACGCCGAACGCAGCGCACCGCGCACGATGTTGCCGATGGTCAGCTGGCCGCCGAAGGATCCGTCGACCTCGATCACCAACGGCACCATCGCGCCCCGCCGCGCCTCGGCCTTCAGACTCGACCACAGCGCGGGCCAGTTGGAGGCGTGATTGCGCGCCTCCCAGCTACCCCGGCCGGTCGGCTCCCACGGCTCCAGATGTTCGCGGTCGCGCAGCCGGATGCGCGACCAGGCGGCCGCGTCGCGCAGCCGGATCGGGCGCAGGGTCACCCGCCCGCCCGCGACCCGAACCGGACCGAGATGGGCGGGCCAGCCGGGATGCTGGGCGGCCCGGAATACGTTCATGTCCACAGCTCACCCGCGCTGTGCGAGAAATGCGACCTGGACCTCGTCACCGGTGCGAATATCGGTGACCTCCGGGTCGATGACGATCAGGCTGTTGGCCTCGGCCAAGGTCGAGAGCAGATGCGACGAGCCGTTGACCCCGAGCGGCTGAACCAGGTACTCGCCGGTCTGCTCGTCGCGCATCAACTGGGCGCGCAGGTAGCCGCGGCGGCCCTCCATCGAGGTGATCGGCATGATCGTGCGGGCCCGCACCACGCGGCGCATCGGATGCCGGCGACCCAGCGCGATCCGGATCAGCGGCCGCACCATGATCTCGAAAACCACCAGTGCGCCAACGGGATTCGATGGCAGGAGGAACGTCGGGACCTCGTCGCGGCCGAGCCGGCCGAAACCCTGCACGGAACCCGGATGCATGGCGACCCGATCGATGGTCAGCTCGCCCAGCCCCTCCAGGGCCTCGCGGATCTGATCGGAGGCCCAGCCGCCGACCGCGCCCGCGATCACGACGACCTCCGAACGCACCAGCTGTCCCTCGACCACATCGCGCAGGCGCTTGGGATCGGCACTGACGATGCCGACCCGATTCACATCGGCGCCGGCATCGCGGGCGGCGGCGGCCAGGGCGTAGGAGTTCACGTCGTAGACCTGTCCCGGACCGGGCGTGCGGTCGATGTCGACCAGTTCGCCACCGATCGAGATGACCGACAGCCGCGGCCGCGGATGCACCAGCACCTTGTCCCGCCCGACCGCCGCCAGCAGGCCGACCTGCGCCGCGCCGATGATGGTTCCCGCCCGGACCGCGATATCGCCGGGCTGCACATCGTCGCCGATGCGCCGCACGTAATCGCCGGACCGCACCGGCTCGTAGATCTTGATCCGGGCCCGGCCGCCGTCGGTGAAATCCAGCGGCAGCACCGCATCCGCCAGCGTGGGCAGCGGCGCACCGGTATCGATGCGCACCGATTGCCGCGGCTGCAACCGGATCGGCTGGCGCGAACCGGCGGCGACCTCGCCGACCACCGGCAGCGTCAGATCGATCGGATCGCCGTCCTCGGTGCGGATGTCGGCGCCGGCGCCCTGCACATCCACACTGCGCACGGCATATCCGTCGATGGCGGCCTGATCGAATCCGGGCAGCGGACGCTCGGTGACCACATCCTCGGCGCACAGCAGACCCTGGGCTTCGGAAATCGCGACCCGGACCGGCCGCGGGGCGACGGCCGCCGCGGTCACCTTGATCTGCTGGTCCTCAACCGAGCGCATGCCGCCCTTCCCTTTACTCCGACTGATCACCCGGTCCCGCGGTGACGGGACCCGGCCGACCCCGCCGTCACGACGAGATCAGCTGCGGGTTCCAATCCGGAGCAAGCCGACGCTGCAACCACTCGCGCAAGGCGGGGCCGTATTCGTCTCGCTCCAAAGCGAAATCGACCGCAGCACGAAGATAACCGCCAGGGTTGCCGAGGTCGTGGCGCGACCCACGGTGGACGACGACATGAACCGGATGTCCCTCCGCGATCAGCAGCGATACGGCGTCGGTGAGCTGTAGTTCGCCGCCCGCACCCGGCTCGATCCGGCGCAGCGCGTCGAAGATGGCGCGATCGAGCAGATACCGGCCCGCGGCGGTGAAGGTCGACGGCGCCTCCTCGAGCGCCGGCTTCTCCACCATGCCGACCACGCGCAGTACGTCGGGGTTCGTGCTGTCGGTCACCGGCTCCACGTCGAAGACGCCGTAGGCGCCGACCTCCTGCTTCGGGACGTCGATCGCGCAGAGCACCGTGCCGCCGCGTTTGCGCCGGACGCGGCTCATCACGTCGAGGACGCCGCAGGGCAGCACCAGGTCGTCGGGCAGCAACACCGCGATGGCGTCCTCGTCGGGATCGAGCGCCTGCTCGGCCTGGGCGACGGCATGGCCGAGCCCGAGCGGCTCGTCCTGTACGACCGAGGTCACATCGAGCAGGCCGGGAGCCTTGCGCACCTTCTCCAGCAGCTGGAATTTCCCGCGTTCGGCGAGCGTGCTCTCCAGCACCAGATCCTCGACGAAGTGGGCGACGACCCCGTCCTTACCGGGCGAGGTCACGATGACCAGCCGCTGGGCGCCCGAGCCGGCGGCCTCGGCGGCCACCAATTCGATACCGGGTGTGTCCACCACCGGCAGCAGCTCTTTCGGCACGGTCTTGGTCGCGGGCAGGAACCGTGTCCCGAGTCCGGCCGCGGGAACCACCGCGGTGCGGAAGCAGGAACTCACGGCCTGCGTCGCGTCCGATCCGGCGTCAGCTGTCATAAGTGCACACCCTATCCATCGCTCTTGTCGTCGGACCGGCTCAACACCGGCCCGGCATCTGGGAAGCCTAGGCGGCCGCGGCGGCGCCGTCGCACCGAAACGGTGCGGCAGCAACCCTCACCAGCGAGTTCGCGGTAACGCGTCGGGTCAGCGATTCCCCGCCGAGGGCACCTGGAAACACGGGAGCGGGCAAACTCACCGTTCGCCCACCTAGGGTGAGCCCTGTGGAGATCGCCGGTCAGCGGGACAAGGGGCGGTGGCGAGCGGAATTGCTGGCCGCCCGGGCGGCGGTGCCGCCGGAAACCAGGGCCGCGGAGGCCGAGGCGCTGAGCCGATCCGTGGCGCGAGTACTGGACATCGACCGGCCGCGTACCGATGGGCCGCGCAGCGACGATCGCCCGGCGGGAGGATCCGGCTCGCAGGCTCCCCGCTCGCGCTGGGTGGCGGGGTACATCCCGGTCGCGGGCGAGCCGGGTTCGGTCGCGATGCTCGACGCACTGCGGGTCGCGGGGGCTCGAGTGATGGTTCCCGTGACGGGACCGCCCGGTCCGCTGGGGTGGGTGGAATACACGGGAATCGAGGGGCTGCGGCGCGCCCGCTACGGACTGCTCGAGCCCGACGGGCCGCCGTTGGGCGTGGCGGCCATCGAATGGCCGGAGGTGATCGTGATCCCGGCACTCGCGGTCGATCGGCGCGGTGTGCGGCTGGGGCGAGGCGCCGGGTATTACGACCGGACGCTGCCCGCGGCGCGACCGGACGCATGTCTGGTGGCGGTCGTCCGAGACACGGAACTGCTGGATGCGCTGCCGGAGGAACCCCACGATCGCCGGATGGGGTGGGCATTGCTGCCGGAGGCTGGGCTGTGCAGGCTCGATGCCGGCGATCGCGAGATCGGCGGTCGATACTCGAGCGTCTGACGCGGGCGCCGGGCGCCCGGACTCGGTGGCGCGGATGTGACCTCACGCGCACCATGGGAATCAAGACCGGATTGGCACTGTTGGCACTGTCGGCTGTAGAGTGCTAAAAGACGAAAACCGTGGAGGTTCGCAGGTGCCTACTTACTCGTATCAGTGCACGCAGTGTGGTGACAAGTTCGACATCGTGCAGTCGTTCTCCGATGACGCCCTGACCACCTGCGAGAAGTGCGACGGCAAGCTGCGCAAGCTGTTCAACTCGGTCGGCATCGTCTTCAAGGGCAGCGGCTTCTACCGCACCGACAGCCGCAACGGCTCGTCGTCGGCCAGTGAGCCCGCCGCGAAGTCGAGCGAATCCAAGTCGAGCGATTCGGCCGGCTCCGGCTCGTCCGGCTCGTCGAGCAGCTCTGCTTCGTCGACCTCCTCGTCGACCAGCACCGCCGTCGCCTGACCCATCCCCGTACCGGGCGGCCACGTACCGCCCGGACGGTCACCACCCTCCGGCCGCGCCGTCCTGAGTTGTCCACAGTCTTTCCGTTATCCACAGAAAAGTTCTGACCTGCTCTTTTCCCGGATGACCGACCTGGCGTGGGTCCTACGGTGGCCGGTATGCGGACCTTGCGATTCGATCGGCTTCGCGCCGGTGACACCGATCTCGGCCATGCTCGTGGCAGCGAATTCCTGTCCCGGATACGGCCGCCCTGGCTCGACCTGACCCTGATCCGCCGGCTGTCCGCCGTCGGACTGGCCGCCGCGGCAGCCGTCGTCGCCCTGCGCGGCGACCCCGCCGGGCATCGCACACCGGTCGTGGTCGCGGCACGGGACGTGCAACCCGGGCAGGTGCTGGCTCCCGCCGATCTGCGGTACGCCGACCTGCCACCGGACGCGGTACCGGAAGGCGCCGTCACCGATCCCGCGACACTGCTCGGCGCGACCTCGACCGGCGCTGTGCACGCCGGGGAAATACTCACCGATCTCCGGATCGTCGGCCCACGCCTGGCTGCCGCGGCGACCGGCACACCGAATGCCCGGATCGTGCCGATGCGCTTGGCGGACAACGCGATTGCCGACATTCTGCGCCCCGGCGACCGGGTGGACGTGGTCGCCGCGGAGGACACCGGGGCGCACGGCGATCCGGAGGCGATTGCGCCACGGGAGCGTTCACCGTCCGCGCATACCCTCGCCACCGATGCCGCGGTCGTCCTGATTTCCGGTGCCGCCGACACCGGTTCCCGGACCCGCGCCTCCCCCGAACGAATCGTGTTGCTGGCACTCGATCCGGGGCATGCGACCACCGTCGCGGCCGCCTCGTTGCACACCGCCCTGACCGTGGTGTTTCACTGATGTTCGCTGTGTTCGCCAAGCATTTGCCGCAACTGTCCGTTAGCATCCCGAGTACCTCATTCGATAGCGGAAAGCAATCGCATCGGATGCCACGACCAGACCGAACGGCGCGGCGCGGGCACGCCGGATGAGACAGGAGCCGCAATGCTGAAAGGTTTCAGGGATTTCCTGCTCCGCGGGAACGTGATCGATCTGGCGGTCGCGGTCGTCATCGGTACCGCGTTCACCGCGGTCGTCACCGCCATCGTGACCGGAATCGTCAATCCCCTCTTGGATGTGTTCGGCGGCGCGAACGAACACGGCTGGGGCTTCTATCTGGATTCCAGTAAACCGTCCACATTCATCGCACTCGGCCCCATCGTCACCGCCGTGGTCAACTTCATCCTCATCGCGGCGATCCTGTACTTCATTCTGGTGCTGCCGGCGGGCCGGCTGATGAAGCGCTACGGCACCGAGAAGGAAGCCGTGATGACCGAGGTCGCACTGCTCACCGAGATCCGTGATCTGCTCTCGGAGGGCAGCAAGAGCGCCGGCGGCCGGCACGAGTTCGCCGACGTCGATTCCCTACGCCGACAGGGGGATTCGCAGCGGAGCCGGTGACAGCGCCGGCCCTGCCGCGTATCCGGAACAGCTCAGCCCAGGCTGAACGGCTTACCCCACAGCGTCACCCAGGAGATGACGTTGTCGGTCTCGACCTCGACGCTGACGAACGCGCGCGCCTGCGCGTAACCGCCACATCCGGTCAGGCCGATGATCTCGTCGGACCAGGCCACCGAACCGCCGGCACCCTGGAACTTGTTGCGGGACTTGTGCACGTCCGGTCCGAAGTCGTCCTTCTCCTCACTGTCGAGGATGTAGAACGACTTCGCCTGGCCCGGACCGAGAGTCATGTTGCCACCGATATTTCCGCCGGCATCCGGCTTGGCGTTCTCGCCGTCGCTCCAGTCCATGCTCGCGCCGGGACCGCCGTCGACCCCGCCGCCGGAGATGTCGACCTGGCATCCCACGGTGTATCCGGGGTAGATGCTGCCGCCCACGGCGGTGGTATCGCCGGACAGCTCGACATGGGCGTTGCCGGAGACCCACGCGGTGCGGTGCACCGGCGTCGCGCCGAGCGACGGAGTGATCTTCGCGGATTCGCCGTCCAGCCAGACGTGCACCACGGTGCCGTCGGACAGCGTCTTGGACAGGTCGCCGCCGGGCAGCGCGACGAAGGTGTCGGCGTTGGCGGCACCGGTGGAGAACAGGCCGAGCGCGACGGCCGCCACGGCGCCGAGGCCCGCGATGCGCGCACCCCACCGCCGACCGTTCGCACGGTTGGTATTCATATGTCCCCTCATCAGGTTCTTGCCGTGGGCCACGAACTCCATCGGGCGGCGCGACGCGCGCGCCTACCCGGAGCCTTCGTGACCCGCAGGTGAAGCAGCCGAACGGGACAATAAACGGCACGCCTCACCGCTGCCAACATCGGGCGATGAACGTAACGGGTTATCCGTGATGAGGGGGCACCTGCGCGCGCAGCCAGTCGTCCGAGGAGCGGGGTAGCTCACCGTCGGGGGCGCGCTCGTCGCTGCTGGTGCGCGGCAGCGTCTCACCGAAGACCCGCGCCAAGCGCGCGGCCTCCGCGGCCGACCGGGCGCGGCCCTTCGCCGGGCGATCCGCGGACTGCGAATCGCCCGGACGCTGCGCCCCTGTCGGCCGGTCGGTCATACCGTGATTATTCCGCCAAGCCGGACAGTTCGTCGACGACCCGGCTCACCAGCGGGCCGAGCGTCGCCATACCGTCGCGCACGGCATCGCGGGTGCCGGGCAGATTGACCACCAGGGTGCTGCCCGAGACCCCGGCCAGACCCCGCGAGAGGCCGGCGTCGAGCGAACCGGCCGCGAGTCCGGAGGCGCGCAGCGCCTCGCTGATGCCGGGCAATTCGCGATCGAGTACCTCGAGGGTCGCCTCCGGGGTGACATCGCGCGGCGACATGCCGGTGCCACCCACGGAGATCACCAGGTCGACCCCGCCGATCACGGCGGTGTTGAGGGCGTTGCGAATCTCGATCTCGTCGCCGGCCACCGACACCGTGGCGTCGACGAGGAAGCCGAATTCGGTGAGCAGTTCGGTCACCAGCGGCCCCAGCGAGTCCACCCCGCCATGCGCGGTTCGATCGTCCACGACCACAACAAGTGCCCGGCCCGCCACGGGAGCATCGATTTCCATGTTGCTCACCGTAGCGTCCGTGGGCGACAACCACTCCGGTCCCCCGGGCTCGTCGGCGTCGGGTGTCGGGAGCACTGTCAAAGGACGCGGTTCACGGATCATCGGCCACCCTCCGCCGGTGCGGCGCCGAGGGTCACCTCGACGGTTTTCGGATTCTGTCCTTGTGGATCGGTGTAGGTGACCTTCACCTTGTCACCCGGTTGATGCGACCGCACGGCGGCGATCAGCGAATTGCCCGAGTCGATGACCTGATCGTCGACCCGGGTGACGATCGCACCCGACGGAATGCCCGCCTTGGCTGCCGGGCCGTCCGGTGTCACGTCCAGGACCCGAGCGCCGTTGACGTCGTCCTGCGCGCGCACCGAGATCCCGATCTGAGCATAGGTGGCGTGGCCGGACTTGGTCAGCTCATCGGCGACGCGACGGGCCTGATCGACCGGAATCGCGAAGCCCAGACCGATCGAACCGCTCTGCGAACCGGGCATTTCCGAGGCGCCGAGGGTGGCGATCGCGGTGTTGATGCCGATCAGCTTGCCGTTCGTATCGACCAGCGCGCCACCGGAATTGCCGGGGTTGATCGCCGCATCGGTCTGAATGGCGGAGATGACCGTGCCCTGCGAGCCGGCCTCACCACTGGTCGACACCGGGCGGTTGAGCGCCGACACGATGCCGGTAGTGACGGTTCCGGCCAGGCCCAGCGGCGAGCCGACCGCCACTACGGGCTGGCCGACCATCAGGTTGCGCGAGGTGCCGAGTTCGATCGGCGTCAGGTTGGTCTTGCCGGCCGCTTTGATGACGGCCAGATCCGACACCGGGTCGACACCGACGACCGAGGCGTTAGCGGTCGTGCCGTCCTGGAAGGCGACCTCCATCTTGGCGTTGGGGCCGGCACCGCTGGCCACGTGGTTGTTGGTCAGGATCAGCCCGTCCGAGGACAGCACCACACCCGAGCCCTCGCCCTCCGCGCGGGCGCCCGCGACGCGGATCATCACGACGCTGGGCAGGACCTTCTGCGCGACCGCGGGCACGGATCCGGGCGGTGCGCTCGCCGAGGCGGGATCGACCGGCGCGGGCGCGTTCAGGGCGTTGTCGACCGGCGCGTTGTTGTCGTCCGAGCGTGTGGCGAGGGTGCCGACCGCACCGCCGATACCACCCGCGACGAGCGCCAGCACGACGGCGCCGGCGAGCAGGCCCGCGCGGCCGCGGCGGCGCGGAGTGCCGGCGTAGGCGCCGGTGGGATCGGCGCCCGAACCGGTGGGATACGGTTCACCCGCGCGGTGCTCGCCGGTGGCGTAGGGCGTGCCGGAGGGGTACGAGCCGGGCTGCTGATAGCCCTGACTCGAGGTGTGGCCCGCCGCGTACGGGTTGTACGGCGGCATCGGCGCGGTGTGGCCGGCCGCGGGATCGGCGGCGAACCCCGGATGCTGTCCCGGTCCGTACCCTTGCCCCGGTCGGTCGGGCCCGCCCTGTCCGGGATTCGTGAACTGCTCGGTCCGATGCTCGCCGGACGCTTGCTGGCCGGGCTGTACCTGCGGGCTCCCACTCGAACCGGCCGGTCCCGGCCCCGGCGACTGCGCACCCGCGTCGGCCCCACCGGCCTGCGACGACGGCCCTGCCCACTGCGACGGTTGCCCCCACCCGCGCGAGGCGTTCCCGGCATCCCCCGACTGCGAAGCGGTTCCGGAACCTGTCGACGGCGGAGTCGGCTCGGCCCCTCCCGACTGGGGAGTCGAACCGGTCGGCTCGTCGCGCCTGTCCCTCGAATCCTCGGTCATATTTCTCGTTTCTCCTCGAGTCTGTCGCCCAGCCTGGTGACAGCGACTGAGAGCGGACTGAGACCGTGCTTTCAGTTCTCCGTGACTCCGTGCCGTATCCGGGTTTCCGCGGGAGCGGGACGCCGCACGGGTCACAGTTTATGGGGCGCCCCCGCACGCGCCCGGCGATTCCGGATCGCCGGTGATCACCCCCGGCGCTCCCCGGCGACCGGCGGTTCGCCGGGAAGGACGATGCGCACCAGCGTGCCGCCACGCTCGGAGGTGTCCACGGTGATCGTGCCGCCGTGTTTGGACACCACCTGTTTCACGATCGCCAGACCCAGCCCGGAACCGGGCATCGATCGCGACGCCGTGGTGCGGTAGAAGCGTTCGAAGACCAGTTCCCGTTCCTCCGGCGGAATACCCGGCCCGGCATCGTCGATGGCGATTTCCATGAGCCCGGGCCCGGTTTCGCGCATGGTCAGGACGACCTGCGCCTCCGGCGGACTCCACTTCGCGGCATTGTCGAGCACGTTGAGGATGGCTCGCTCCAGCCCGGCGTCGTGGCCGTAGACGAACCACGGCCGCAGTTGCGCCGAGAATTGGACGTCCACGCGCCGCCGCCGCACCCGTTCCAGTGCGCGCTCGGCGACCTCGCCGAGATCGACCCGCTCGTAGACGGTTTCGGGCGCGTCCTCGCGGGCCAGGTCCACCAGGTCTCCCACCAGCGTGGACAGCTCCTCGATCTGGGCGATCACATCCGCGCGCAACCCCGCCATGTCCTCCTCGGGAATCGGGGGCGCGTCCGGGCGCGAGGAGGCGATGAGCAGTTCCATATTGGTGCGCAGCGAGGTCAGCGGGGTGCGCAGTTCGTGTCCGGCGTCGGCCACCAGCCGCCGCTGCCGATCGCGAGATTCGGCCAGCGCCCGCAACATCAGATTGAAACTCTCGGTGAGCCGCGCCAGTTCGTCGTCACCGGTGACCGGAATCGGCGCCAGATCGTCGGTGCGCGCGACGCGTTCGGTGGCCGCGGTCAATCGCGCGATGGGCCGCAGCCCCGTTCGCCCGACCGTGGCACCGGCGGCTCCGGCGACCAGCACGCCGCACCCGCCGATCGTGAACAGCAGCCACGCGAGCCGGTCGAGCACTTCCCGGGTGGGTTCCAGCGACCGCGAGATAACCAGCGTGGCACCGGATTTCGTGCGCCGGGCGAGCACGCGCTGATTGTTCGCGGTCCGCAGCGAGACATCCGCCCTACCGTGCGCCACCGCCATCTCGGCCGGGCCGATCGGCGGATCCATCGGCTGCGGCGGGGCATAGGGCACATCGACGTCGGGGTAGATCAGCGCGATGCCGATATCGTTGGAGTACAGGCTGCTGAACATGATGATCGCCTGGAAACCCTGCAGGTCGATGTTGTTCTTGACCATCACCTCCGAGCGGCTGCGCAATTGACTGTCCACATCGGCGTACAGGGCGCGAGCGACCAGTGCGTAGGCGGCGATCGAGGTCACCGCGACGGCGATGGCCACCACCGAGGCGGCCAGCAGCGTCACCCGCCAGCGCAGCGACACCGATCGGGTCAGCGGCATCGGCGGGCGCATTTCGTGCGGATCGGGACGCGGCCCCAGCCGGGCCACGCGATCGGGACGGCCACCGTGCCCCGGATGAGCTCTTGCCACGACGCCCCGGCCTACGGAGGAGTCTCGCGCAGCACGTAACCCACCCCGCGCACGGTGTGGATCAGTCGTGGCTCCCCCTCGGCCTCGGTTTTGCGGCGCAGATAGCCGATATAGACCTCGAGCGCATTACCGGAGGTGGGAAAGTCGTAGCCCCAGACCTCCTCCAGAATGCGGCTGCGCGTCAACACCCGGCGCGGATTCGCCATCAGCATTTCCAGCAGCGAGAATTCGGTGCGGGTCAGGCTGATGGCGCGCTCGCCGCGCGATACCTCGCGCGTCACCGGATCCAGGGACAGATCCGCGAAACGCATCGTCTCCGAGGAATCGGTGGCCGGGTCGGCGGTGGTGCGGCGCAACAGGGCGCGCAAACGCGCCAGCAATTCCTCGAGCGCGAACGGTTTGGGCAGATAGTCGTCGGCGCCGGCGTCGAGCCCGGCCACTCGCTCCGACACCGAATCCCGGGCGGTGAGTACGAGAATCGGCAGATCATCACCGGTGCTGCGCAGGCGGCGGCATACCTCCAGGCCGTCCAGCCGCGGCATCATCACATCGAGCACCAATGCATCGGGCCGGGACGCGCTGACCTTCTCCAAGGCGTCGACGCCGTCGACCGCCAGCTCGACGGAATATCCATTGAAGGTGAGCGACCGGCGCAGCGACTCGCGCACCGCGCGATCATCGTCGACTACCAGAATGCGCATGGCCTCCAGTTTGACCGGATCGACTGAGAGCCGACTGAGAACCGACCATTCGACACGCCGCACATCCACAACAGATGACCTGCGGAATCATCGAAAATAGTTCCGAGAAGTATGCGTTGCACACGAAAGTTGTTGCGCCGAGCCGATTTAGACCGTTGTCGCTGGACCCCTCCAAATTGCCGCGAACGTGTTCTCGCGGTATGTTGCCTGCGGTAAAAGTAAACCTCTAGTTGGTTCTCAACCCGTTGGACCCGAACGGCCAGACGCGGGCGGCGGCCGGAACCCGGGGCACGTGCGCGAGCGGAGGCGACGGAAGCGGGATGGGCACTGCACCGCGGCCATGGCAGAGGAGTCTGTCCAATCTGTCCGTGACCAGCAAGGTCGGCATCGTGCTACTGCTGCCGGTCGTGCTGGCATCGGCATTCGCCGTTCTTCGAATCAAGGACGAGCTCGGCACCATCTCACAGCTGAACACAGCCAGTGAGCAGGCGCGGATCATTCGGCCGACCCTCGACTTCGGTTCGGCGGCCAACAATCTCGCCGTCACCCTCGGCAACGGCGAACACGTTCCGCAGTCGGCGCTGGACCAGGCCGCGGCCCGGTTCGACCAGGCCGCGGCGGATCTGCAGACGGCGCTGCAGAATTCGGCGGCCGACAAGCGGGTCGCCACCGAACTCACCGAGGCGCTGGCGGCCGGGCGCACCCTGCGCAACAGTCTGCACGGCGGTGCGCCGCAAGAGGTGGTCAAACAGGCGAGCGAGGTGAACGGCCACGTCAGCAACGCCGTCTCCTCGCTGGCGACGCCGAAGGAAACCACCCTCGAGCGCTATTACGTGCAGATGGGTGTCATCGCGATCGCCCGCCAGATGTTCACCCAGCAGCAGCTGGCGCTGGAGAGCGGCGAGATCGGCAACAACCCGGCCGTGCTGGCCCAGGTCCTGACGGCCACCGGCGCCGAGCTGACCATGATCAACCAGTACGCGGTCGTGCAGCCGGAATCGGCGCTGAAGCCGGATGTGCTGCTGGGTGCGCTGCAGACGCGTATCGCGGCGATGAGCCAGAACGCGGTCGAGCCGATCAACGTGCCCGGCGTCGTGCAATCGCTGCAAACCAGCACCGACACCTACAACGAGGCCACCAACCATCTGGTCGACCTGATCGACTCCGGACTGTCGGACCGCTCGGTCGACGCGCGCGGCACGGTCCTGCGCGATGTGGCGCTGGTGGTCGTCACCCTGCTGGCCGGTCTGGCCCTGGCGCTGGCGGTCGCCCGCTCGCTGGTCGTCCCGATTCGCCGCCTGCGCCGCGATTCGCTCCAGGTCGCGCACACCGACCTGCCCGCCGAACTCGCGGTCGTGCGCGGCGGCGGCGCGACCCCGGAGATCGTCCCGGTCGACGTGCAGACCACCGAGGAGATCGGCCAGCTGGCCCGAGCCGTCGACGACATGCACCGCCAGGCGTTGTTCCTCGCCGCCGAACAGGCCCGCCTGCGCCTGCAGATCAGCAATATGTTCGAAACGCTCTCGCGGCGTAGCCAATCCCTGGTCGAACAGCAGCTGTCGCTGATCGAGGATCTGGAACGCGACGAGGACGACTCCGATCGGCTGCAGAGCCTGTTCCGCCTCGACCACCTCGCCACCCGCATGCGCCGCAACGGTGACAACCTGCTGGTACTCGCCGGCACCGCGCTGCGCCGCGGACATCTGCCGCCGGTGCCGCTGTCGGACATGCTGTGGAGCGCGGTCTCCCAGGTCGAGGATTATCAGCGCGTCGAAATCGGTTCGGTGCCCGACGGTATCGTCGCCGGTGAGCCCGCCGTCGACATCGAACACCTGCTGGCCGAGCTGATCGACAACTCACTGCGCTACTCGCCGCCGAATACGCCGGTGGCGGTCTCGGTATCGCGCGCGGTGGACGGCGGATATCTGATCGAGATCACCGACCGCGGACTCGGCATGTCCGCCGACGATATGCGCGCGATCAACGAGCGCCTGGCCTCCGGTGGTGAGGTCACCATCGAAACCGCTCGCCGCATGGGTCTTTTCGTGGTCGGCCGCCTGGCGGCACGGCACACCATCACGGTCAGCCTGCGTCGCACCTCCACGATGGCGCAGCAGCCGGGCATCACGGCCAGTGTGCATCTACCGGGTGCGCTGGTCTCGCCCACCGAGGCCGTCGTCCCGCCGGCCATCTCGACGTTCACCACACCGGCGGCGGACTTCCCCTCCCCGGTCACCGAATTCCCCGCTCCCGGCCGCACACTCACCGCGGTGCCCAATCCGCCGGAGCGGTTCGGGGAGACGTCGGAGCCGGCCCGATTCACCAGCGCCGGACTGCCGCAGCGCCGTCCGGCCGGCCAGTCGGATTCCGACTCCACGGCCCAAGTCACCCGGCTCACGCCGCTGCCGGACGTCGCCGAGAACGACGATCGCGCGCCGGAACCGCTCGACGACGGCGTGCTGCGCGGTGCCGAGACCGGGCGCGAGAACGCCTTCCACGACGACCGCGGCGAAGAGAAACAGCGCGACGAACGCGCCGAGGCCGAGGAGGCCGAAAACGCGAGTCGCGGCCAGGATTTCGCCCCGGCCTCCGATCCGTGGAACCCGGTGACCGACCGCGATCTGCAACAGATCGTGCCGCCCCGGCGTCCCGCCCCGGCCGATCCACGACCGCAACCCCAGCCGCAGCCCATCGATATCTGGGCCGAAACGGCGATCATGACCCCGGCACAGCGCACCCCGGACCGCGAACCGGCGCCGCTGTCCCGCCACGGCGCGACTCTCGCGCCACCCCGGCCCGATGCCTATCAGCACGATGCTCCTCAGCAGGATGCTCAGGCGCCGGCCAAACCGGAATCCCCCACGCCGATCTATCAGCGCATGGTGTCCGAATGGCTGGTCGAACCGTCCTCGAACGCGCCGACCGGCGCCTGGTCGTCTCCCGCCGACGAGGGCTGGGCGGCGGCCGCGGACGCCAGCACCCCGACCGCGACCACCCGTACCACGGGTGGCCTGCCCATCCGCCGGCCCGGTGCGCAGCTGGTGCCCGGCGGAGTGACGCAGGACGATGCCGTCGAGGCTCGGGATCCGGAGGAAATCCGCAACAACTTGTCAAGGCATTTGAGCGGCGTCCGCAGCGGACGCGTCAGCGTCCGAGACAACACGGCCCAGTACGACCCCGCCGATACGGCCGGATACGACCCGGCCGGGCCGGCCCGATTCGACACGGCCGGGCGGAACAACGCTCAGCAGAACGACGGAGGCTTTGCATGACCGACACTGCGCAGAACAGTACGGACGAGAATTTGAACTGGCTCGTCACCCGCTTCACCAGAGAGGTGCCTGGAGTCTCGCACGCGGTGCTCGTCTCGGCCGACGGCCTGCTCCAGGCGACCAGTCCGCACCTCCCGTCCGATCGGGCCGAACAGCTCTCCGCGGTGACCGCCGGTCTGGCGAGTCTGTCGGCGGGGGCGGCGCAATTGTTCAACGGCGGCAAGGTGATGCAGTCGATCGTCGACATGCAGCGCGGCTACCTGCTGGTGATGAGCGTCGGCAACGGCTCGCATCTGGCGGTACTGGCCAACAAGCAGCACGACATCGGCCGCATCGGTTACGAGATGGCCCTGCTCGTCGATCGAGTCGGATCGGTCGTGCAAGCCACGGCCCGTTCGGCGGTCTGACGATTGCGATGTCCAGCTCGTTCGGAGCCGGGTCCGGCCGGCCAACCACTCGCGTCCGTCCTTATGCGCTGACCGCTGGGCGCACCGAACCCGCGGTCGAACTGCCTCTCGAGGCGGTCGTGGAAACACTGCCCTACGCCAATCAATTCGATTGGCCCGCAGGCGATATTCGAACAGATATTCTGCGTCTGGGCGCGGGGCGGCTCTCGGTCGCCGAAATCGCCGCCCATCTGCAACGTCCCCTGGGCATGATCCGGGTGGTGATCGGCGACCTGGTGGTGGCCGGCACACTGCGGGTGCACACCACGCTCAGCGAGGACGCCACATTCGACGAGCGGCGATCCCTGATGGAGAGGACCCTGCGTGGACTCCGTGCCCTTTGATACCGCGGCACCGCCCCGGCCCGCCGGGGCACCCTCGACGGCCGAGCGGTATCCGCCCGCGCCGCAGCCCGATTCCGCGCAGATCGGACCGCTCGGACCCAATTCCCCGGGCTCGCACCCGCAACCGCCGCTTCCATACCAGAATCCCCCCATGCACTTTCAGAACTCGACGGCTCCGATGCCGCCCCACCCGGAGCTCGACAGCCGCACCGCCTCGACCAAGATCGTGGTCGCGGGTGGGTTCGGCGCCGGGAAGACCACTTTCGTCGGTGCGGTCTCGGAGATCGTGCCGCTGCGCACCGAGGCCATGGTGACCGGCGTATCCGACGGCATCGACGACCTGTCCGCCACCCCGGGCAAGGAAACCACCACGGTGGCCATGGATTTCGGCCGCATCATCCTGCCCGGCAACCTGACGCTGTACCTGTTCGGCACGCCCGGGCAGCGCCGATTCTGGTTCATGTGGGACGACCTGATCCGCGGTGCGATCGGCGCCGTCGTGCTGGTCGACACGCGCCGGATCGAGGACAGCTTCGCCGCGGTCGACTTCTTCGAGGCGCGCGGGCTGCCATTCCTGGTGGCGGTCAACAGGTTTCCGAGCGCACCGCGTTTCCCGGTCGCGGAACTGCGGGAGGCGCTGTCGATCCGCGAGGGCGTGCCGGTGGTCGATATCGACGCCCGGGACGCCGGGGAGGTTCGACGGGCGCTCGCCGCGGTCACCGAATACGCGATCGCGCGGTTGACCGCCACCCACGCGACGGTGGGACAGAGCTGAGCGGTGCGAGCTGAGGGGAAGCGATGAACTACTTCACCATGGGGTACTGGGTGCTGGGCCTGGCACTCGGGGTTTCCGCGGCCGGCGCGGTCGTCGGACTGGCCTGTGTTCGCCAGTCGACGCTCTCGGTCACCGCGCGGTTCCGGTTGGTGTGGCTCACCGCGGCGGCAGTGTCCATCGGCGGCGTCGGCACCTGGCTGGCGGTGTACGTCACCATGCTCGGTGTCGGGGTGTCGGCCGGTGAGATCCGCTACGACATCGCCCGGATGGTGGTGGCGACGGCCGTCGCGGTGGCGGCGGTCCTGGCCGGCCTGGTGATCACGGGCAAGGTGAGCACGCTGGTGCGGGTGATCACCGGCGGCGTGGTGATGGGTATCGGCATCGGCATCATGCACCTGCTCGCCATGGGCGCGATCCGCGTGCAGGGATCGGTCGACGTGAACATCTGGATGTCGCTGAGCGCGGGGGCGCTGGCCGTCGCGGCCTCGATCGGTGTGCTGTGGGCCACCACCCGTTTCCACGCGATGCTGCCACTGGCCGGGGCGGCCGCACTGTATGCGCTGGCGGTCACCGCGATCCACTACCTCGGCCAGGCCGGGGTGCACGTACATCTCGACACCGCGGTCGGCCAGCCCGACGGCGACGATCTGTTCACCCTCTTCGTGCCGGTGTTCGTGATGGGGACGCTGTCGTTGGCGGTCCCGATCACCGCCGTGCTGGTCGCCCCCGACCGCACCGGAACCACCCGCTCGCGGCAGTTGGCACAGGCGGCGAATTCTCCTGCCGGACAGACCGCTTCGCCGGCCGGGAAGGCGCGCCCGGCGGCTCGGGCACCGCAGCCGGTGAGCTGAGCGGATTCGCGGCGCCGGGCCGCGCACAGACGAGAATCGGGGCGGGCCGTACGGCCCGCCCCGATCGCGTTGCGCTACTGGTGATTACCCTTCGGCGGGCGCGTTGATCCGGTTGAAGTACTCGATCGCGACGAGCACGCCGGAGATGCCGCCGACGCCGACCAGACCGGCCGCGGCACCCAGCGGGGCGCCCAGGGCGGCACCGGTCAGGCAGCCGCCGATCCAGCCCGGGACGACAAGGAACGGGGTGCCGAGGACGGCACCGAGCGCACAACCGCCGGCCAGGCCGATCGCGGTGCCGACGAGGGTGCCGATGCTGGTGGCGATACCGAGCTCGTTGATCGCACTCTGGTTGGCCGCGTCGAGATCCGAACGGCTGGCCACATCGTGCAGCATCGGCGCCGGGTGAGCGGCGGCGCGGTCGGTGCTCGGCACCAGGGTGGCCTGGTTACCGTCGATCTGCGCGGCGATCGGGAACTCCAGACCGTCGTGCTGATAGCTCAGCGGAAATCCGGCTACCACCTTGCCCTGGTTGTCGCGGACCTGGAACTCGTTGCCTTCGGTCGTCAGCGACCCCGCGTCCGTCTTCACCACAACGGATTTGTCGACAACGTTTGCCGTGTAATGAATGTCGGGGTTGGCGGCCGGAGCCGGAGCTGCGAATGCGGTGCCGGTGGAGATCCCAAGAGCAGCGATGACCAGAGCCGATGTTGCGGCGAACTTCCTGAGCTTCATTCCCTCATACACTTTCTTCAGCAGTTTGCGGCGCCGATACCCTGGCGCCTGAGCTCGAAATCGAAACCCTTAGACAGGCTGTCGTGCACCCATTACGAACACGTAACAAAGGCCGTTAATAAGCCGCCAAGAAGATGCCAGGAATGTTAATAAACTGAAAATTCGGACATTTTCCGGCGGCTGAGCCAGGGTCGGCAAACGCGCAGCCGCCCGCGCGCCGACGTCTCCGGCCCCCGATACACGGCGCCCGCCGGCCGACCGGCATCCGCACGGGAACCGCTCTGCTGGGCGTCACCGCCCCGATCTCGGGGCACACCGGAGGAGCTCCGCGAATTACAGTGTGGAGCAGGCATTTCGGCCCGCGGCGGGAGCGATGAGGAAGGTACCGGATGTGACTCCGGAGCAGGAAGCGATATTGCGCGATGTACAGGTGCAGCTGCGCGGTCCCGGTTTGGCGGGCTGGCCCCAGCTGGGCGACGACGACGGCACGGACGGCGGCGCCATATCGGAACGGACGGTCGTCGAGGCGCTGGGCACCGCCCTGCGGCAGATCGCCGAGTTGCGGACCGAGATCGCCGATCTGGAGACGACAGTGCTGGAACTGACCCGGCAGGCGCCGCCGGCGACCGAACTGCCGTGGCCGCTGTCGCTGGTGGCCGCCCTGCTGGAGAATCCGGCGGCGGTGATCGGTGAGCAGATCGCACGCTGGGAGTCGTTGCTCGAGGCCTTGCGACCGAAGCCGGACGATGCGCCGCAGCCCGGACAGCGAGCGTTGGAAGCGCGGTCACCTTCCGCGCGACATGAGTGAACGGCCCTGAAAGTGGCGATGAGCGGGTTCTCCTGTTGCCAGGAGAACCCGCCCTCAGCCACGAGGGTACCGGGGGCGTCTCAGGAAAACAGCAATTCCGCTGGACTTTTTCCGGCGCCAAAAACCAACCAGCAGTTGGCGATTCACATTCCAGCTACCGCCTCGCAAGCCCGATGACACCGATACCCCTGCTGGCTCCGATTTATTCGATAACCGATCGGTCGCTCGATTCAGGCAAACGCCACATATTTTCGACCGAAACCCGTGTCCTACAGCCGGGTCGGGTCGATCAGGCCACGTCGGACGGCGGTGACGAGTCGGCGCGGGATCTTGTGGACGACGCCCCCGACGCTGACCGGCACCAGGTCGGGAGGAGTCGCCTTCCAGTTCGAACGCCGGCTGTGGGTGTTGGCGCGCGACAGTCGTCGCTTCGGCACCGCCATCTCAGTTCTCCCCTCGCACAGCAGCGGGACGCGGTGTGCGCCTGCCGTATCTGCGCTCGAATTTCTCCACCCGGCCCTGGGTGTCGAGGACGCGATGCGCCCCGGTCCAGAACGGGTGGGAGTCCGCGGTGACGTCGACGGTGATCAGCGGATAGCTGTTGCCGTCGGACCATTCGACGGTGCGGGTGCTCGTCGCCGTCGATCGGGTGAGAAAGCGTTTGCCCGTGCTCACATCCTCGAAGACCACCGGGTGGTACTCCGGATGAATCCCTGATTTCATCGCCCTACCTTTCGTTCGGCCGGGATTCGACGCCGCGGCCGCCTGAGTTGTCGGATTCGGTTGTCTCGCAGGGGTCCTCGTGGAATTCGCCGAACGGATCGGCCCAGTGCGCGACCAGATCCGGCGCGTTGCGCAGCAGGATCATCTCGGCCTCGTCGAGCAGTGCCCAGTGCAGTGCGGTGCGGATGTCGTCCGGATCCGCGCCGCAGGTGAGGATCACCATCGAGATGTCGCGATCACCGAAGTGCTCGTCCCAGCGCAGCGCCGCCAGTGCCCGCCGATCGGGGTCGACCGATTCCCGTTCCGCGGGACTCATCGCCGCCAGCCAGGTTCCGGCGTCACCGACCCGCACTCCCCCACCGGCGGATTCCAGCCACACCACGCGCTCGGGCTGAGTCGCCAGCCAGATGCGTCCGCGCGCGGTGACCACGCCGTCGAACAGCACATCCATCGCCTCGTGCAGGCGGGTCGGATGGAACGGGCGATCGGTGGCGAATTCGATCAACGCCACACCGTGCTCCTCCGTCAGCGGTGGCCGGCCGCGCAACAACGGTGCGTGCGCGTCGAAGATGCGGCCGCGCCGGGAATCGGCCGGAATGCGGTCGAGCAACATCTCGATGCGCGCCGCGGCGATATCCCGCCCGTCGCCGACCCAGATCGACGGAGCCCGCGGCACCAGCCGATCCACGACCGACCGCAGCACGTCGCGCTCACCGTCGCCCACCTGGTCCGTACCGAAAACCACGAGGGCGTCGGCGAATTCGACCTGTCCGACGGCGAGTTGCGCCACCGTCCGGTCGTCGTCACCGGGGCCGCCCGCCCGTTCGTCGATCGTCTCGTCGCTCAGCGCGTCCGGCAGCCAGCTGCGGGCGTCGAGCCCGGTCACGACCGCCTCGATCCGCACATCGCGGGCGGCGGGCCCGTCGACGCGACCCACCAGGTCGACCACGGGCACGTTGCCGATCGCATGACATACGGCTTCCGCCTCGAAGGCCGGATCGAGCGCGATCACGATGCGGTGCACCGAATCTCGTGCCGCCAACCGGCACAGCAGCGGCAGCAGATCGGCGCGCAGCGTGCAGGAGACGCAGCCGTGCGCGAGTTCGTGCACGCTCGCCGTCTCCCGGCCGTCGAGGTGCACCCGGCGGCGCACCACACCCTCGGGCAGTGAGCTCAGATCGTGTCGCACGACGACGGTGCCGGGCGCCGAGCCCAGCAGTCGCGCGAGGTGATCCATACCGTCCGCGACCGGCCCCTGGAAGCCCGCCAGCAGCACGACGGGCGTGCGGCGGTCGGGATGTGACAGCACCGGAACCCCTTTCGATAATGATTGTCATTTGCTCCAGCCACACGGTACAGTCTGCGGCGACCGTTGTCGAAAATGATTTTCAGAAAGGAGCCCCATGTCGGCCCACTGCCAGGTCACCGGTCGCAAGCCGGGCTTCGGTAAGTCCGTCTCGCACTCCCACGTCCGGACCAACCGGCGCTGGGACCCGAACATCCAGCGCAAGACCTACTTCCTGCCCAGCGAGGGCCGCCGCATCACGCTGCGCGTCTCGGCCAAGGGCATCAAGACCATCGACCGCGACGGGATCGAAGCGGTCGTGGCTCGTATCCGGGCGCGTGGGGAGAAGGTTTGATGGCCCGCAGCAATGAGATTCGACCCATCGTGAAACTGCGGTCGACGGCCGGGACCGGCTACACCTACGTCACCCGCAAGAACCGCCGCAACGACCCCGACCGCATGGTGCTGCGCAAATACGATCCGCTGCTGCGCCGGCACGTCGACTTCCGCGAGGAGCGGTGATGGCGAAGAAATCCAAGATCGCCCGCAACGAGCAACGCCGCGCTGTCGTGGCCCGCTACGCCGAACGCCGGGCCGAGCTCAAGGAGTTGATCCGCGATCCGGCCACCGCCGACGATCGCCGGGCGGCGGCACAGCTCGCGCTGCAGCGACTGCCGCGCGACGCCAGTCCGGTACGATTGCGCAATCGGGACGCCACCGATGGCCGCCCCCGCGGCCATCTCCGCAAGTTCGGACTATCCCGGGTACGTGTGCGCGAGCTGGCCCACCGAGGGGAGCTGCCCGGTGTACACAAATCGAGTTGGTAGACCATCGCAGATCTCGTCGGAAGGAACCGGCAGGAGCGGTCGGGGCGCCCGCGCGACAGCGTAGGACCAGAGCTCACGCCGAGAAAGGATGGCCCACATGGCAGTCAAGCGAGCACCGTCGAAGCGCATCCGCGCCGAACAGGCCCGGCGGCCCAAGAAGAATCCGCTGATCGCGGCCGGCGTCGAGACCGTCGACTACAAGGATGTGAACCTGCTGCGCACGTTCATCTCCGACCGCGGCAAGATCCGCAGCCGCCGCGTCACCGGGCTCACCCCGCAGCAGCAGCGGCAGGTGGCGGTCGCGGTGAAGAACGCCCGCGAGATGGCGCTGCTGCCGTTCACCAGTAGGTAGCGATGATCAACGAACGCCCCCGGTGCCGCGGCACCGGGGGCGTTCGCCGTTTCCGGTCACGGAATGGATCGCATCACAGCCACCGCATCGCCGCAGATAGGGTGAGCCCCATGGACTCCATCCCCGGACGACGCCGCATCGCAGCGGCGGCACTCGCCCTACTCGCACTACCGGCCCTGCTGGTCACCGCATGCGGGAACTCCGACAACGGTGGGGCACAAGGGAATACGACCACGGCCGCGGTCAGCACGCCGACCGAGCAGAATCCGCCGCAACCCGGCCGGATGTTCACCGCCAACTCGACGATCACCAATCCGCACCCGTTGCCGTTCGACAGCTGGAGCCGGGTGGCCCCCGACCGTATCGCGGTGAACTTCCAGATCGGCTCGCCGGAGTGCTATGGCGTGGACGCGTCCACCACCGAAACCGACACCACCGTCACCGTCGCCCTGAAGGCCGGCACGCTGCCCGAGGCTGCCGGGCGCATGTGCACCATGATCGCCGTCTTCGGCACGCTGGAGCTCCCGCTGAAGAAGCCCCTGGGCGACCGGAAAGTGCTGAGCGCGAACTGATTCGCGGGCCGGCAACCGCACCCTCGAACAACGTCGCCGCCCGCTGGAGGCACCAGCGGGCGGCGACGTCGGTGGTTACTCGATCAGTGCGCGAAGTGGCGCGCCCCGGTGAGATACATCGTCACGCCGGCCTCCCGGCAGGCGTCGATGGTCAGCTGGTCGCGCACCGAACCACCCGGCTGCACAATGGCTTTCACGCCCGCGGCGATCAGCTGCTGCGGACCGTCGGGGAACGGGAAGTAGGCGTCGGAGGCCGCCACCGAACCCTTGGCGCGGTCACCGGCGCGCAGGACCGCCAGATGGACGGCGTCGACGCGGTTGACCTGCCCCATGCCGACACCGACCGAGGCGCCGTCGTGGGCCAGCAGAATCGCATTCGATTTCACGGCACGGCATGCGCGCCAAGCGAATTCGAGATCGGCGAGGGTTTCGGCATCGGCCGGCTCACCGGTGGCGAGGGTCCAGTTGGCGGGGTCGTCACCGTCCGCGTCGACGATATCGGTCTGCTGCAGCAGCGCGCCGCCGCTGATCGGCCGCAGTTCGACGCCGCCGCGCCGCGGTTCGTCGGCGATCAGGATGCGCACGTTCTTCTTGCGCTGCAGCACCTCCACCGCGCCGTCGGCATAGCCGGGGGCCACGATGACCTCGGTGAAGATCTCGGCCACCTGTTCGGCCATCTCGACGGTGACCTCGCGGTTGGCCGCGATCACACCGCCGAACGCGCTCACCGGATCGCAGGCGTGCGCCTTGCGGTGCGCCTCGGCGATATCGGCGCCGACCGCGATGCCGCACGGATTGGCATGCTTCACGATGGCCACCGCGGGTTCGGCGTGGTCCCACGCGGCCCGCCAGGCGGCATCGGCATCGGTGTAGTTGTTGTACGACATCTCCTTGCCGTGCACCTGCTTCGCCTGCGCCAGCCCGGCCGGGGCGGAGTCGTTGCGATACAGCGCGGCGGCCTGATGCGGATTCTCGCCGTAGCGCAGCACCGCGTCGCGGGTCCACACGCCACCCATCCACGACGGGAACTGCCCGCCCGCGGCCGAATCCGCGGTGTCCTCGGCGGTCAGCACGTTGGTCATCCAGCTCGCGACCGCGACGTCATAGCTCGCGGTGTGCTGGAAAGCCTTGGCGGCCAGCGTGGTTCGCTCGGCCAGGGTGAAACCGCCGCCGCGCACCGCGGTCAGCACGTCGTCGTAGTCCCCGGTGTCGACCACGACCGCGACCGAGGGGTGGTTCTTCGCCGCGGCGCGCACCATCGACGGGCCGCCGATATCGATCTGCTCCACGCATTCGTCGGGGGTGGCGCCGCTGGCGACGGTCTGCGTGAACGGATACAGGTTCACCACCACCAGCTGGAATGCCTCGACGCCCAGCTCCACCAGCTGATCGAGGTGCTCCTGCTTGCGGGTGTCGGCGAGGATGCCGGCGTGCACGCGAGGGTGCAGCGTCTTCACCCGGCCGTCGAGGGTTTCCGGGAAGCCGGTCAGGTCTTCGACCTTCGTCACCGGAATTCCGGCGTCGGCGATGCGGGCGGCGGTCGAACCGGTCGACACCAGCTCGACACCGGCGTCGTTCAGTCCGGTGGCCAGCTCGATGAGCCCGGTTTTGTCATAGACGCTCACCAACGCCCTGCGGATCGCCCTGCGTGCACCCGTGTCTTCGGGTCGTTCGCTGCGCTCACTCACCGGGGCCTCACTCATCTGGGATTACTGCCTTTCGTCCGTCGCAGACAATGCCTCGCGTGGCGACGGCGGCGACGGTGTCCGCCAGCAGCCGACGCTCCACAACTTTGATGCGCTCGTGCAAGCTCGCCTCGTCGTCACCGGGCAGCACCACGACCGGCTCCTGCGCGAGGATCGGTCCGGTGTCGACGCCCGCGTCGACCAGATGCACGGTGGAACCCGTCACCCGCACGCCGTAGGCCAGCGCGTCGCGCACGCCGTGCGCGCCCGGGAACGCCGGCAGCAGCGCGGGATGGGTGTTGATGATCCGGCCCTCGAATCGCTCCAGGAATTTCGGGCCGAACAGGCGCATGAATCCGGCCGACACCACCAGGTCGGGCGCGTAGGCCGCGACCGCGTCGGTGAGCGCGATATCCCAGGCGGACCGATCGGGATGGTCGGCCGGGGCCACCCGGAAGTCCGGAATGCCGGCCCGGACCGCATGCTCGGTCGCCGCGCAGGTCCGGTCCACGCCCACGGCGGCGATCCGCGCCGGATAGTCCGGCCGCTCGGTGGCCGCGATCAGCGATTGCAGCAGCGATCCCGTGCCCGAGGCGAGAACGACGAGGGTCGCAGGCGCGGTCGGAGGGACCAGCTGGGCGGGCGGGGTGGTCAGCGCTCTACTCCCTGTGCGTCGGGGCTGCCGGAGGGCGGCGAACCCGAGGTCCGCCGGGTTAGAGCCTAACGACCGCCCCTGCCGGGGCTCTCCGGCAGGTCACCCTCTACCACTTCGGCGTCGACGATGTCGGAGTTTCCCGCGTCGAATTCGGCGTCCGGATCGGCGTGTGCGGGCGCGAGGTCGTCGTCGAGCAGTTCGCCGTCGACCTCCACGACCTCGGTGGAGCCGGTGCGGCGGTAGGCCGGCTGGGGATAGTCGTCCGCGACGGCGACCTCGTCCTCGAATTCGTATTCGACGTAGCGCGGGTCGTCGTACAGCTGGTCGATATAGCCCGGTTCGGCGCGATCGTCGTAGTAATCGTCGCGATCCGCGGCCGGGTCGGGGTCGTAGCCGTGCTCCCGGTACTCGTCCCGGTCGTCCTCGTCGTACTCGTCGTGCGAGTAGTCGGTGGGAAGGTACCGGTCGCGCCGCCCGCCGAGATCCACCTCGACCACAGCGGGCGGAATTCCGAGAAACCTTCGCCCACACAGCAATCCGAGGTATCCGGCGACGGTCAGCCAGGCGAAGGTGAGGCCTGCGGTGACCAGCACGCCCGGTCCGATCTCCCCGAACGATCCGACCGTGCCACCGGCGAACAGGCCCAGCAGCAACAGCGCGAGCGCGGCGAGCGCCGCCGAGAACACCGTCGCCCATGGGCTGCGCACCTCGTCGGCGGACTCGCGCGCGCAGTCAAAACCGCCCCGCACGCCGACGGCCGCCGGCACCAGCAGCAACACCGGCCACCAGCCCGCCGCGGGTCCGCTCGGTACCGCCGCGAGCACCGGCAGCGCGGGTACCGGCGCCCCGGCGACCGAGAAGACGCTCAGCGCCCCGCCGCCGATGTGCACGTCCGCGCCGATCAGCACGCTGGTCGCCGCGATCACGACATTCGGCAGATAGGCCAGCGACAGCACGGTCAGACCGACGAGACCCGCGATATTGCCCGCGGCCGCGTAGGTGTCACCGATCACCGACCAGTGCAGCACGAACGACACCAGCGTGAGGATCGCACCGCCGAGCAGCAGACGCCACAGCGCCCGCGCCGCCGCCCGCGCGCCGGCGAAAACCCAGTCCGGCAGTGAGGAGGCGATCCGATCGCGCAGCGCATTGGGCCGGGTGGCGATCCCGGTGACCGCCGCGAGCAGGTGCAAACCCGCCACACAGCAGAAGGCGGTGAGCGTATCGGGCGACTGCAGCGGCACCGCCGTGGCGGCATCCTCGGCCACCGCCAGGCAGACGGCGGTGACCAGCAGCGGGCCCGCGAGCGCGGCGCCGACGATCCAGCCCAGATCGGCCCGCGAGGAGCGCGGCGAGACGGCATGCGCACAGTCGTGCATGGTCAGCCACAACACGCCCGCGGTCGGCAGCAGCGGCAAGAGCCCGAGCGAGGTCTTGCCGACGACGACCGGCACCTGATGCACGGCCAGCCAGCCGGCCGCGATCGCGCCGGACGCGCCGGTCATACCGCTGCCCGCAGCCACCAGCGTGATCAGCACGAGCGCGACGATGGCGACCACGGTGAAACTCGACGCCCGAGCGGCGATGACGAGCAGCACCTTGGCCCGCTCGGGGCTCAGTGAGAGGAATACCGGATCCTCGGGGCCGCCCGCGCCCGTGCCGCCGGGACCGCTCCGCTGCCGGGGCGCATCGGCGTTCGGGCGAGCCTGCGCCGGTCTCGTGCCGGCCCGCTGTTCGCGAAGGTCGGCCCATCGGACCAGTGCGGACTTCATAGAACTACCTCGCGGGATCCTGGTTGACTCGTCCGGTTGACTCGCCGAAGCACGACACGACCACCGACATGACAGGGTCTCAGCTGGAAACGGATCGGCGAGTCAGGCGCGCCGTGAAAAGCGCCTGACTCGCCGATCGTCGTGTCGAGCGGATCTACTTCTGGTCGTCCTCGGGACGGAAGGCCTTGGTGGCATCGGCGGCCGGATTGCCGGTCTGCTCGCCACCGAACGGCTGCGCGCCGGGCTGGCCGGGCTGCCCCTGCTGGCCCTGCTGACCGAAGTTCAGCGAACCGTACTGCTGACCGGACTGGCCGGGCTGCTGGCCCGCGGCGCCGAAGTGCTGGGTCGCGGCCTCGTCACCACCGGTCTGCGGACGCTGACCGTAGGGCGACTGCGCACCCTGCGCACCGTAACCCTGCTGCGCCTGCTGACCCTGCTGACCGTAGGGCTGCTGGCCGTACGCGGAGGGCTGCTGACCGTACTGGCCCTGGCCGTACTGCTGACCGTACTGGCCGTAAGCCGCCTGCTGCTGTCCCTGCTGCTGGGCCTGACCCTGCGCCTGGCCGTACTGCTGGCCGTACTGGCCGTAGGCGGCCTGCTGACCGGCCTGGGCCTGACCGTAGGACTGCTGCTGGCCCGGCTGGCTCTGGCCGTAGGACTGCTGGCCGTAGGCGCTCGACCCACCGGCGCCCGGGGCGGCGGCCGCCGCGGGCTTCGCCTCGGGCGCGGAGAGGATTCCGCTCTCGAACAGCAGCGCGACCACGGCCGCGGCGAGCTGCACCAGCGCGAGGAAGACCAGGACCCAGGCGGTGCCCGCGGTCTTGTACAGCGTCGGCGTCACGAACGCCTGGAACAGGACACCGAGGAAGCCGGCCGCCGAAGCCGCCGCGACCACCGCGTTCCTGGCCTCCTGCTTGGGCAGCAGCGCGATACCGGCCACCAGACCCGCGAACAGCAGGAGCAGCAGCGGCGCCGTGCCGCCTTCCTGGAACAGGCTCATACCCTTGTCGGGCTCCTTGGAGCTGTTCATCGCGCCCTCGTCGAAGGTCGAGAAATCGAGGAAGCCCAGGAAGAAGTTGATCACGCCCAGCGCGGCGATTCCAACGGTCAGGTAGAAAGTCAGCCCCTTGGCGCTCAACGCCGAAAGCCCCGAACCGCCGCCGGTACTACCTGTCGGCTGCTGGCCGAAGCTGGGCGCGGACGAGGGTGTGGGCGAGGGCGTCTGATTGGGCGCGTTGTACCCGGATCCCCCGGTCGGGTAGGACATGTGGTCGTCTCCTATCGAGTCCTTCATCGGCTTCAGGCTGAATGCCCTTGACGCTACTGCACTCGAGCGCACCGGTCACGGCCACGACGCCACTGGCGGCAAGCTCGAGAATTCACTATGAACCGCATACCCGGATCGATCGTGTTGTCACCGAAGACGATCGGAGGTATCGGATGGACCTTTCGGAAATGTTCTGCACAGTGGTGCGGGCGCTGGGCCTGTGCCACCTGTTCCCGGCACCCTGAACGACGGTTGTCCCCTGCCCGCGACAACCGCTGCTGTCCATGCCCACCGCAGCGAGCTGCGACCTGCCCACAGCAGCGAGCTGCTACTGCCCAGCAGCACGTCGTTCACCTGCCGAGTGAAAAACGAAGGCCGCCTTGCCGTTACGACAAGGCGGCCTTCGCGCTGTGTCCCGCTGCCGCACGGCAGCGAACGATCAAGCGGTGATCGAGGCCTTCTCCAGGATCTCGCGCGCCAGGGCGGCGGTCTCGGACGGGGTCTTGCCGACCTTCACGCCCGCGGCCTCGAGGGCCTCCTTCTTCGCGGCGGCGGTGCCCGAGGAGCCGGAGACGATGGCGCCGGCGTGGCCCATGGTCTTGCCCTCCGGCGCGGTGAAGCCCGCGACGTAGCCGACGACCGGCTTGGTGACGTTGGCCTTGATGTAGGCCGCCGCCCGCTCCTCGGCGTCGCCGCCGATCTCGCCGATCATGACGATGAGCTTGGTCTCCGGGTCCTTCTCGAACGCCTCGATGGCGTCGATGTGGGTGGTGCCGATGACCGGGTCGCCACCGATGCCGATGGAGGTCGAGAAGCCGAAGTCACGCAGCTCGTACATCATCTGGTAGGTCAGGGTGCCCGACTTCGACACCAGGCCGATCGGGCCCTTGCCGGTGATGTTGGCCGGGGTGATGCCCACCAGCGACTCGCCCGGGGTGATGATGCCGGGGCAGTTGGGGCCGATGATCCGGGTCTTGTTGCCCTTCTCCACGTTGTAGGCCCACGCGTAGGCGGTGTCCTGCACCGGGATGCCCTCGGTGATGACCACGAGCAGCGGGATCTCCGCGTCGATGGCCTCGATGATGGCGTCCTTGGCGAACTTCGGCGGCACGAAGGCGATCGACACGTCGGCGCCGGTCTCCTTGATGGCCTCGGCGACGGTGCCGAACACCGGCAGCTCGACGTCCGAGCCGTCCTTGGCGGTGTGCGAGACGGTGGTGCCGGCCTTGCGGGCGTTGACGCCGCCGACGACCTGGGTGCCCGCCTTCAGCATCAGTGCGGTGTGCTTGGTGCCCTCACCGCCGGTGATGCCCTGGACGATGACCTTGGAGTCCTTGTTCAGGAAGATAGACATCTCTGTAGTCCTTACTTGGCCGCAGCCAGTTCAGCGGCCTTGTCGGCGCCTTCGTCCATGGTCTGGGCGAGGGTGACCAGCGGGTGGTTGGCATCGACGAGGATCTGGCGACCCTCCTCGACCTTGTTGCCGTCGAGGCGGACGACCAGTGGCTTGTTCGCCTCCGACCCCAGGATCTCCAGGGCCTTGACGATGCCGTTGGCCACCGCGTCACACGCGGTGATGCCGCCGAACACGTTCACGAACACGCTCTTGACCTGCGCGTCGTTGAGGATCACGTCGAGACCGTTGGCCATCACCTCGGCCGAGGCGCCACCACCGATGTCGAGGAAGTTGGCCGGCTTCACGCCGTTGTGCTTCTCACCGGCGTAGGCGACGACGTCCAGGGTCGACATGACCAGGCCGGCGCCGTTGCCGATGATGCCGACCTCACCGTCGAGCTTGACGTAGTTGAGGTCGTTCTCCTTGGCCTTGAGCTCCAGCGGATCGGTGGCGTCACGATCGGCGAACTCGGCGTGGTCGGGGTGGCGGAAGTCGGCGTTCTCGTCCAGGGTGACCTTGCCGTCCAGCGCCAGGATCTCGCCCTCGGGAGTGCGAACCAGCGGGTTCACCTCGACCAGGGTGGCGTCTTCGCCGACGAAGACCTCCCACAGCTTCTGAATGGTCACCGCGGCGGCGTCCAGCACGTCGGCGGGCAGATGGCCCTGCTCGGCGATCGAACGCGCGAAGGCCAGGTCCACACCCTTGACGGCGTCGACCGGCACCTTGGCCAGGCGGTCGGGCTTGGTGGCGGCGACCTCTTCGATCTCCATACCGCCCTCGACCGAGCACATGGCCAGGTAGGTGCGGTTGGCACGATCGAGCAGGAAGGAGATGTAGTACTCCTCCGCGATGTCCTTGGCCTCGGCGACCAGGATCTTCTTGGTGACGTGGCCCTTGATGTCCAGGCCCAGGATGTTGTTCGCGTGGGTGAGGGCGTCGTCCGGAGTGGCGGCGTACTTCACGCCACCGGCCTTACCGCGGCCACCGACCTTGACCTGCGACTTGATCATCACAGGCTTGCCGATTTCGGTCGCGATGGCACGGGCGTCCTCGGCCGAGTCCGTGACGCGGCCCTCCGACGAAGGCACTCCGTGCTTCACGAAGAGTTCCTTCGCCTGATATTCGAAGAGATCCATGTACTCACCGTCTCGTCTGCGTTGTTGTGACAACGACTTTGTTGGCGGCCCGTCGTCGGAAGCGGGTCGAGTCGGACTCTAATCAGTTCGATGTCGCCGAAATCAGCCGCATACAGCCTAAGTGGCGCAGGTCACGAGCGGGCATCCGCCCGGGCAAAACCGCTGGCCAAGGCTACTGGCGAGTAGCTTGCTGACACGCCGCCAGGTAGGGCGGACGATGATCCGAATTGCCACGCTGGCTACTACATAGTGTAGTTGTCTGTTCTCACTCGCGTGCCCAGTGGAACGTGAGATATTCCGCGCGCCAGACGTGATCAATGTCACAAGTGCCCCCATATCGAGCGGAGCGCTTGCCCACCTGCAATCGTTTCGTTACCGTCGATGCGGTCGATGTCACAGCCAGATCACAGGCGTGACGGGAATACTCGTCACTCGGTCGTCGGGCCCAGCTGGTAGAACACATCGACAGACCCACCCGGATGAGGCCGCGTACACCGCACCGATCAGGAGGACGGCAGGCTTGTTGCAGCACAGTGCTCCGCAGGTAGCAAGCCGTTCCACCGGCGCACCGCGTCCCGCGTCTTCCGGATCCCCCGCGTTACCCGGTCTCGGAGTCCGCCGATGAGCCACGGTCGCCTACAACCTGGGCATCGGCCACAGTCCGCCCGCCGTTACCGCGGCGACGGAGAATCCCTCGACCAGCATCCGTACTTCGGTGGTAACCAATCTTTCGGCGGTTACACCGGTTCCCGTTCCGAGGAGCCCGCGGCCCCACCCGTGCGCAGTATGCCGGGACGTGCCGACAGCTGGATGTCCGCCGGCGCCGGTGTGGCGGGCGCGACCGTCGTCGGCCTCACCGCGACCACCGGGAATTCCACCGAGAACGCCTGGGGCGCAACCGCTTCGGAGGATTCCGGGCAGTGGCAGCCGTGGGGAGCCCAGGCGCAGCCCGACGGTGACTGGACCGCCGATCCGCAGTGGCCACGGACCGACGAGTGGGCCGCGGCGGACCCCGGTCTCGACGACGGCCGCGGCGTGCACTACCCCGAGGGCCCCGCCGACTACGACGCCGCTCACTACGACGCCGACGACGAATTCGACGAACCCGCCGGCAACGAATCGTTCAACCTGGCCCGGCTGCGCAGCTCCTGGAAGCGAGACAGCGCCGACGCCGATGAGACCGGCACCGACGCGGAGGGCCCCCGGCGCTTCAGCGGTGCGCACCGCGTGCCGACCCCGCCCGCCGCGCTCAAGGGCCGCGCCGCCGTGGTGGCGGTCGCCGCCGGCGCGGTGGTCGCCGCCGGCCAGGCCGGAATGGAGTCCGGCAGTCAGCACCACACTGCGACCGCCGACTACGACGCCGCCGGTCAGGTCCACGAAATCGCGGCCCAGGCGGTCAGCACCCAGGCGGGCAATCCGCAGTCGCCGCAGGTTCTCAATATCGCGCCCGTCGCGGACCTCCGTCAGTTCCAGGACATCCTGCAGCACGGTCAGGAATTCGCCGCCGGACTCGCGGCCCAGGAATCGGCGAAACTGCGCCCTCTGTTCTCCAAATTCGCCAACGGCACCTTCACCTCCGGCTTCGGTAGCCGCTGGGGTGTGCAGCATCTGGGTGTCGACATCGCGGCCCCCATCGGTACCCCGATCTACGCGGTCGAGGACGGCGAGGTGATCAGCGCCGGCCCGGCCTCCGGTTTCGGCATGTGGGTCCGTCTGCGGCACGCCGACGGCACCATCACGGTCTACGGCCACGTCGACACCGCCACCGTCTCGGAAGGCCAGCACGTGCTGGCGGGCGACCAGATCGCCACCGTCGGCAACCGCGGCTTCTCCACCGGCCCGCACTGCCATTTCGAGGTGTGGCTCAACGGCCAGGACAAGATCGACCCCCTCCCCTGGCTCGCCTCCCGCGGTATCTCCCTCGGCCCCGAACGCGACTGAGACTCGTTCGCAGCGGTCGATCCTGCTGCTCCGCGCTCTCGAACGTTGGGCTGCCGAGGGCCGCTACACCACTCTGCGGCTCGACGTCTTCAGCGACAACCGACATGCCATCGGGCTGTACCGGCGCAACGGCTTCGACTTCCTACCGGAACGCGGCGAGCTCGCGCAACCGGACGAACCAGCCGATCACCGGTCGCATCCCCGAGTGGAGCGAGTCATGGTCAAGGCTGTCGCCCCGGCGATCGGCTGAGGTCGCGGTCGCCGCTCAGAGTTTGATCAGGGTCCGGCTGTACTGCGGGATCAGGCGGATCTTGCCGGCAGTGCCGAAATCGATGGTGACCGTGGCGAGGGCGCCGAAGCCTTCGGCGGCGACCACGCGGCCGAGACCGTACTTGTCGTCGCTGACGCGGTCGCCGACGGCGAGCACCAGTCCGGAGTTGTTGTGCTTGGCGGCGGGCCGGGCAGGGCTGCGGTCGCGCAGGCCGGGGCGCTGCTGGGACCAGCCGTCACCGCGGGTCCAATCGCGTTCCAGGCCGTCGTCCTCGCCGCGGCGGCGGAACCCTCGCCCGCCCGACGGCGGAGTCGGTTCCAGCCGCTGCCAATCCATCAGATGCCCCGGAATCTCCTGCAGGAAGCGGGACTCCGGATTCGACACCGCCTGTCCCCAGCCGGAGCGCACCACCGCGCGGCTCAGGTACAGCCGTTTCCGGGCGCGGGTGATGCCGACATACGCCAGGCGGCGCTCCTCGGCCAGTTCGGCCGGATCGCCCAGCGCGCGCATGTGCGGGAACTGGCCGTCCTCCCAGCCGGTCACGAACACCACCGGGAACTCCAGGCCCTTCGCGGTGTGCAGGGTCATCAGGGTGACCACGCCGGAACCCCCGTCCGGGATCTGATCGGTATCGGCCACCAGCGAGACCCGTTCCAGGAACGCCGCCAGGGAACCGGGGTCCGGCTCGCCGTCGGCCGCCTCGGGCAGCAGGCCCTCCGCGCGGGCGGCCTCGACATTGTTGCGCGCCTCGGAACTGAATTCCCTTGCCACGCTGACCAATTCGTTGAGGTTGTCCAGCCGGGCGCCGTCCTGCGGATCGTCGGAGGCCTCCAGCTCGGCGCGGTAGCCGGTCTTGTCCAGGACCGCCTCGACGACATTGCCCACATCGGGGAATTCGCTGTCGTCGGTGACGCCGGCGGCGCGAATCTCGTCGAGCAGATCGAGGAAGCCGGCGATCGCGCGCTGGGCGCGGGTGTTCAACAGCGCCACCTTGCCGTCGGCGGCATCGCGCAGCGCCGCCGCGAAACCGATGTCGCGCTGTTCGGCGTGCACCGCCACACACGCCTCGGCGCGGTCACCGATCCCGCGGCGCGGAGTGTTGAGAATGCGGCGCAGGCTCACCGCGTCGTCGGGATTCTCCAGCACGCGCAGGTAAGCGACCACATCGCGGACCTCCTTGCGCTCGTAGAACCGGACGCCGCCGACCACCTTGTAGGGCAACCCCATACGGATGAAGATTTCTTCCAGCGCCCGCGAGTTGTTGTTGGTGCGATAGAACACCGCGACATCGCCGTAGTTGTAGTCGCCCTGTTCGACCAGGCGGTCGATCTCTCGCGCGACGAACGACGCCTCGTCGTGTTCGTTGTCGGCGACGTAGCCGACGATCAGATCGCCCTCACCGGAATCGGTCCACAACTTCTTGTCGCGCCGATTCTCGTTGCGGGAGATGAGCGCGTTGGCAGCCGAGAGGATGTGCTGGGTGGAGCGGTAGTTCTGTTCCAGCAGAATCGTTTCCGCATCGGGGAAATCGCGCTCGAATTCCTCGATATTGCGGATGGTCGCCCCGCGGAACGCGTAGATGGACTGGTCGGCGTCACCGACCACACACAGCTCGCTGGGCGGCACCGCATCGCCGCGGCGTGCCGGGCTGAATTCCGGATCGGCCGCCTCGGCCCCCGCATCGGCGTCGGCGAGTTCGTCGGCCGCCGGTCGCACATGATGGCCGACCAGTTCGCGCACCAGCACGTACTGGGCGTGATTGGTGTCCTGGTACTCGTCGACCAGCACATGCCGGAACCGACGGCGGTAGTACTCGGCGACCTGCGGGTGGCTCTGCAGGAGCGCGACCGTCTCGCCGATCAGATCGTCGAAGTCGAAGGCGTTGGCCGCGCGCAGCCGCCGCTGATATTCGGTGTAGACCCGGGCGACGATGCCGGGCAGTTCCGTCTCGTCGGATTCCGCGTCGGCCGTGGCCGTTTCGGGGTCGATCAGCTCGTTCTTGAGATTGGAGATCGCGGTCGCGAGCAGTCGCGGCGAATATTTCTTCGGATCCAGATTCTGGTCGCGAATGATCATCGCCAGCAGGCGGCGCGAGTCGTCGGCGTCGTAGATGGAGAAGTTGGAGTTCAACGCGCCGGGCAGCAGATTCGCCTGCATGCGCAGGATGCGCACACAGGAGGAGTGGAAGGTCGACACCCACATGGCGGCGGCGCGCGGACCGACCAGGTCCGTCACGCGCTCGCGCATCTCCGCCGCGGCCTTGTTGGTGAACGTGATGGCCAGGATCTGCCCGGGCGTGACGCCGCGTTCGGCCAGCAGATAGGCGATGCGCCGGGTGAGTACGGCGGTCTTCCCGGAGCCGGCGCCGGCCACGATCAGCAGGGGTGAACCCGCGTGCACGACCGCCGCCCGCTGCTGCGGATTCAGGCCCTCGAGCAGGCGCTGCGCCTGTTGATCGGCCTGCGCGGACCTGTCCGCACCTCGCGTTGCCGCCGTACCCACCGTTGCCGTCCCCGCCGCTGTTCCCGCCACCGTCGTCTCCATCGTCCATCCACGCTACCGGCGGCCACCGACATGCTGTAGTCCGGCGCGATCTCAGCGCATTCTCACCGCCGAGAACTTTGCCTCACTTGCCCCACGTGGCAGACTGGCCACATGACCAGCGCGCTCACGACCTCTGCTGTTCAGGCGTACGAAGGTATTCGTGGTCGCCGATTTCGCACGTGAGCGCATACTCGACGGGGGACAATTCAAGGCCGAACAGGTCTGTTTCACGGTGGAGGAATCACATCGGTAACGGGGCAGGGCCGCACGCCGATCGAAGTTCTGACACGAGGAGAAGAAAGTATGAGCACCTCTACTGAGCCGATTGATCAGCCCGCGACCGGTTCCGATGCGACGTTGCCGAGTAGTGAGGCGGAGATCGAGAAGCTCCGCAAGGAGATCGATCGCCTCGACGCCGAGATTCTCGCAGCCATCAAGCGGCGCACCGAGGTCTCGCGCATCATCGGCCGCACCCGCATGGCCAACGGTGGCCCGCGCCTGGTGCACTCCCGCGAGATGAAGGTGCTGGAACGCTTCAGCGAACTGGGTCAGGAAGGTCACACGCTGGCCATGCTGCTGCTCCGCCTCGGCCGCGGCCGTCTCGGCCACTGAGTTACCGCCGGCTCGGCCACTGAGCTACAACCCACCGAGACCACGCGGCGATCGTCTCGACGAACTCCGCGACCCCAGGCCGCCCCGGGTGCCGATCCCCCGGGGCGGTCGTTTCGTATCCGGGGACTACCGGATCAGGGCAGGGCGATGTACTTCGTCGACAGATATTCCTCGATCCCCTCGAAGCCGCCCTCGCGGCCGAATCCGGAGGCCTTGACCCCGCCGAACGGTGCCGCCGGATCGGAGATGACGCCGCGGTTGATGCCGACCATGCCGCTCTCCAGGCCCTCCGCGATACGCAGGGCACGATCCAGATCGCGGGTGTAAACGTAAGCGACCAAACCGAATTCGGTGTCGTTGGCAGCGGCGAGGCCCTGCTCCTCGGTATCGAATCCGACGATCGGCGCGACCGGCCCGAACACCTCTTCGCTCAGGATCCGGGCCTGCTCGGGCACCTCGCACAGCACGGTCGCCGGATAGTAGTACCCGGTCCCGCCGGGCGCCTTCCCGCCGATGCGCACCTCGGCGCCGCGCTCGACCGCGTCCTCGACCAGTTCGCTCACGGTGTCGAGCTGGTCCTGGTTGATCAGCGGGCCGAGGGTGGTCGACGGGTCGTCACCGGGGCCGAGTTTCACCTCCTGCATGGCGGCGACCAGTTTGTCGGTGAACTCGGCGCGCACCGAGTTGTGCACGTGGAACCGGTTGGCGGCAGTACACGCCTCGCCGCCGTTGCGCAGCTTCGCCAGCATCGCGCCCTGCACCGCGGCATCGATGTCGGCGTCGTCGAAGACCACGAACGGGGCATTGCCGCCCAATTCCATCGAGGTGCGCAGCAGGCCGTTCGCGGACTTCTCCACCAGCTTCTTGCCGACCCCGGTCGAGCCGGTGAAGGTGAGTTTGCGCAGCCGCGGATCGTTGATAAGCGGCTCGGTCACCGCACCGGAATGGCTGGAGGTGATGACCGACAGCACCCCGTCCGGCAGCCCGGCCGCACTGCACAGCTTCGCCAGCAGGAGCATGGTCAGCGGCGTGGCCGAGGCGGGCTTGACGATCATCGTGCAGCCCGCGGCCAGGGCAGGGCCGATCTTGCGGGTGCCCATCGCGAGCGGGAAATTCCACGGTGTGATGGCCAGGCACGGCCCGACCGGCTGTTTGTGGACGACGATGCGGCCGGTCCCGGTGGGCGCGGTCTGGTAGCGGCCGTGCACCCGGACCGCTTCCTCGCTGAACCAGCGGAAGAATTCGGCGCCGTAGCGCACCTCGTTGCGGCTCTCCGGCAGCGCCTTACCCATTTCCAGAGTCATCAGCAGGGCGAAGTCCTCGGTGCGCTCGACGATCCGCTCGTAGACCGCGCGCAGGATCTCGCCGCGTTCGCGGGCCGGGGTGGCGGCCCAGCTGTCCTGCGCGGCCACGGCCGCGTCGAGGGCGCGTACGGCGTCCTCGGGCGTGGCGTCGGCGACGTGTGCGAGGGGCTCTCCGGTCGCCGGATTCTCGACCGCGAAGGTGGCGCCGCCGGTGGCATCCACCGGCCCGCCGATCCAGAGTTGAGTGGGGACGGATTCGAGTAACTCGGTTTGCGACACCATGTGCTCAGGGTAGGCCGCGGTGGACGCGAGCGCGGGCAACTGCCAGGTGGGCTGTGATACCTGCGCGTAGCGGAACTGGTCTGTAATTTCGCGCGACGGCAGAGCCAGCGACATCACTACCTGCGCGTAGCGGAACCGGTCTGTAATCTCGCGCGACGGCAGAGCCAGCGACATCACTACCTGCGCGTAGCGGAACTGGTCTGTAATCTCGCGGGGGTGAGCAGCGACATCACCGCGACGGCGGCCTGGCGGAAACTGCACGATCACTATTCGGCCGTGGCCGACCGGCATCTGCGCGAGTTCTTCGCCGAGGATCCGGAGCGGGGCCGCGAGCTGACCGTCGAGGTCGGCGATCTGCACATCGATTACAGCAAGCACCGCATCACTCGCGAAACCCTGGATCTGCTGCTCGATCTGGCGGAGACGGCGGGTGTGGCGCGGCGCCGGGACGCGATGTTCGCGGGCGAGCACATCAACACCTCCGAGGACCGCGCGGTGGGCCATGTCGCCCTGCGCCTGCCGGCCGGCGCCTCGATGGCGATCGACGGCGCCGACGCGGGTGCGCAGGTACACGAAGTGCTGCGCCGGATGGGCGAATTCACCGACGCGGTGCGCTCGGGACAGTGGCGCGGCGCGAGCGGTGAACGCATCACCACGGTGGTGAACATCGGCATCGGCGGTTCGGATCTGGGCCCCGCCATGCTGTATCAAGCCTTGCGGCACTATGCGGATGCCGGTATTTCGGCGCGATTCGTCTCCAATATCGACCCGGCGGATCTGACGGCGAAGCTCGACGGCCTCGATCCGGCGCACACCCTGTTCGTCGTTGCCTCCAAGACGTTTTCGACGCTGGAGACGCTCACCAATGCCACCGCGGCGCGGCGCTGGCTGGTGGCGGCGCTCGGCGAGGACGCGGTCGCCAAACATTTCGTGGCGGTGTCCACCCATGCGCAGCGAGTGGCCGATTTCGGCATCGACACCGCGAACATGTTCGAGTTCTGGGATTGGGTCGGCGGCCGCTACTCGGTGGATTCCGCGATCGGGCTGTCGATGATGGCGGTGATCGGCAAGGAACGTTTCGCCGAATTCCTCGCCGGAATGCACAGTGTCGACGAACATTTCGTCTCCGCGCCGCCGGAGCGCAATGCGCCGATCCTGCTCGGCCTGCTCGGGGTCTGGTACTCGAATTTCTTCGGCGCCCAGTCGCGCGCGGTGCTGCCGTACTCCAACGATCTGGCGCGCTTCCCGGCCTATCTGCAGCAGCTGACCATGGAGTCGAACGGCAAATCGGTGCGCCTGGACGGCAGTCCGGTGACGACCTCGACCGGCGAGATCTTCTGGGGCGAACCCGGAACGAACGGACAGCACGCCTTCTACCAGCTGCTGCATCAGGGCACCCGGCTGGTGCCGGCCGATTTCATCGGATTCGCCCGTCCCACCGACGATCTCGCGACGCGCGACGGCTCCGGCAGCATGCACGATATCCTGATGAGCAATCTGTTCGCGCAGACGAAGGTGCTGGCCTTCGGCCGCACCGCGGCGGAGATCGAGGCCGAGGACGGCGGCACTCCGGATTTCGATCCGGACCTCGTGCCGCATCGAGTGATGCCCGGTAACCGGCCGTCCACCGCGATCCTGGCCCCGCAGCTCACCCCGTCGGTGGTCGGACAGCTGATCGCGCTCTACGAGCATCAGGTCTTCGTCGAGGGCACCATCTGGGGCATCGACAGTTTCGACCAGTGGGGCGTGGAGCTGGGCAAACAGCAGGCGCTCGCGCTGGAGCCGCTGCTCACCTCCGCCGAAGATCCGGCACCGCAATCGGATTCGTCGACCGACGCGCTGATCCGGTGGTATCGCGGCCACCGCTGACCATGACCTCGGTTGCACAACATCTGCTGTGGTTCCTGCCGATGCTGTGGCTCGGCATGGTGCTGGCCATCTCCTTCCTGGAGGCGCCGCTGAAGTTCCGCGCGCCGGGCGTGACGCTCGCCCTCGGGCTGGGAATCGGCCGGATGGTGTTCAAGGCGCTGAACATCACCGAGGCCGCGCTGGCCGCGCTGCTGCTGATCTCGGCGGCCGTGGTCGGCCCGGGCGCGGCGACCTGGGGGTGGCTGATCGGCGCGGTGGTCGTGCTGGCGATCCAGGTGGCGGCGGTGCGGCCGCCGCTGACCCGGCGTTCGAACCGGGTCCTGGCCGGCGACGACGGACCGCGCTCGACAGCGCACTACTGGTACATCGGACTGGAGCTGCTCAAGGTGGTGGGCCTGATCGGCCTGGCCCTCGCCGCCGCCCCGTGAGGCCGGGACCGCAGTGCGCATCACCGAGTGCGTGCGATCCCCGCGGCAACAGGTCGGTGAGCGCGTCGCCCAGTGTCGGATACCGGAATCGAAAACCGCTGCGGCGCAGCAACTGCTTGTACGTCGTCGTACGAGACATGACTCGATCCAATCCCGCCGATGCGACCACCGGAAGGGTGTGCTTACTCACCCATACCCGTTGACTTATGCAGGTAAATACCTGCATAATTTCCCCGTGCAACCCGAACCGGATATGGACGTGGTCTTCAAGGCATTGGCCGACCCGACTCGGCGACTGCTACTGGACCGGCTTCGCGAGCAGAACGGGCAGACCCTGCGCGAACTGTGCGAGCGGGTGGAGATGGCGCGCCAGTCACTGACGCAACATCTCGACATCCTGGTGCGAGCCGGACTGGTCACCGTGCTGCGACGCGGGCGGGAGCGGGTGCACTACATCAATCCGGCACCAATCCACGACATCGAACAACGATGGATCTCCGTCTTCGACAGGCCGCGACTGGATGCGATCCGGGCCATCAGAAACCAGGCTGAGGAGTACGCCATGAGCACGACCGTGCCCACCTACGTCTATGTCACCTACATTCACGCCAGTGCCGAACAGGTCTGGAAGGCACTGACCGACGCCGATCTCACCGCCCGCTACTGGGGACATGCGAATGTGTCCGACTGGCAACCGGGTTCGGGCTGGGAACACCGCCGCGTGGACGGCTCGGGCGCCGTCGACGTCGTCGGCGAGGTGATCGAATCGGATCCGCCGCACCGCCTCGTGGTGACCTTCGAGGACATGCCGGATGCCGAGCGGTCGCCGTCGCTGGTCACCTTTCTCGTCGAACCGCACCGCGATATCGTCCGGCTCACCGTCACCCACGAGAACCTGCCGAATCAGGAGATGCTGCAGGGCATTTCGAGCGGATGGCCGGCGGTGCTGGCCAACCTCAAATCCCTCCTCGAGACCGGCGACGTACTGCCGCAGGCCCCGTGGGAGATGTCGAGCGAACCGGTGGGCTGAGCCGGGTCGGACGACGTTGGATCAGACGAAGGCGCGCCGCAGGATCGCCTCGGTATCCACCCCCACCGGGAGGGTGCCGAAGGCGATTCCCCAGTCACCACCGAATCGGCTGGCGCAGAACGCATCCGCGACCGCGGCGTGACCGTGCCGCACCAGCTGCGCGCCCTGCAGCACCAACGCCATCAATTCGACCACACGCCGGGCGCGGAACTCGATATCGCTGAGATCGGTGAGCTCCTTGCCGATCCGGTCGATCGCGTCGTCGAGGTGGTGGTTGGCGCCGCGGGCCAGCGATACCTCGTTGAAGTAGGCCTCGACCGTCTCCGGCTGACGGCCCATGGCGCGCAGGGCGTCCAGCGCCGCCACATTGCCCGAGCCCTCCCAGATCGACATCAGCGGCGCCTCCCGGTACAGCCGCGGCATACCCGATTCCTCGACGTAGCCGTTGCCGCCGAAGCATTCCAGCGCCTCGGCAGCGTGTGCCGGGGCCCGCTTGCAGACCCAGTATTTGGTGACCGCCAACGCGATTCGGCGCAGTGCCGCCTCGGCGGGGTCGGTCGCCGCGCGGTCGGTGGCACCGGCCAGCCGCATCATCACCGTCGTCGCGGCATCGGATTCGATCACCAGATCGGCCAGCACATTGCGCATGGCCGCCTGGTCGATCAGCTTGGCGCCGAACGCTTCCCGATGCCGGGCGTGGTGCGCGGCGTAGACCACACCGGTGCGCATGCCGGTCGCCGAACCGATCACACAGTCGAGCCGGGTCATGTTCACCATCTCGATGATGGTCTTCACACCCGCGCCCTCGGCGCCGACCAGCCAGCCGGTCGCGTTCTCGTACTCGATCTCCGAGGACGCGTTGGACTTGTTGCCCAGCTTGTCCTTCAGGCGCTGCAGCCGCAGCGCGTTGCGGGTGCCGTCGGGCAGCACCCGCGGCAGCAGGAAGCAGGACAGACCGCCGGGCGCCTGGGCCAGCGTCAGGAACATGTCCGACATCGGCGCGGAGGTGAACCACTTGTGCCCGACGATGCGGTAGGTGCCGTCGGATTGCGGTGTGGCCGTGGTGGTATTGGCCCGGACGTCGGAGCCGCCCTGCTTCTCCGTCATCGACATCCCGGCGATCAGACCGGCCTTCGACGAGGGTTCGCGCAGGCCGAAATCGTAGGTGCGCGAACCGAGTAGCGGCTCGAAGCGGGCGGCCAGTTCGGGGTTGTGGCGCAACGCCGGAACCGCGGCGTAGGTCATCGAGATGGGGCACATATGTCCGGCGTCGGCGATACCCCACGTGTAGAACTTCGCGGCGCGGGCGACGTGCGCGCCGGGCCGGTCGTCGAGCCAGGGACTGCCGTGCAGGCCGTGCCGTACCGCGACGTCCATCAGGTTGTGCCAGTAGGGGTGGAATTCCACCTCGTCCACCCGATTGCCGTAGCGATCGTGAGTGTGCAGCACCGGCGGGTACTCGTTGGCCAGCCGGCCCCACTCCTGCGCCTCGAAACTACCTGCCAGCGCTCCCAATTCGCGCACCTCGGCCTCCGCCCAGCCGGCGCCCTCGCGGTGCAGGCCCTCGATCAGGGCCGGGTTGCGGGAGAAGTCGAACGGGGTGATCGGCGGGACCTGGTTGAACACTTCGTGGGTGGCCATATGAGTTCTCCTATTCGTGCGCGCCGAGGGCCCGCAGGGCGAAGGCGACGAGTTCGGGCACCACGGATTCGCTCTGCAACTGCTCGGCCAGCGGGCCGACCAGCACCTCACCGATGGCGCCGACCAGGGCGGTGGCGGTGGTTCGAGGATCCTGGGGCGGTAGCTGCCCGGCGCCGACACCGTCGGCGATCGCGGTCTCGAAGGTTTCGGCGAACGCCCGGCGGAAGCGCAGGCGTTCGGTGTCGACGCTCGCGTCCACCGGTTCGGCGAGCAGGACGTAGGCGAGTTTGGGATTTTTCAGCGCGCGCCCGGCGAAGGTCTCCACCGCGGCGGTGACGCGCTCGACCACGCCGCCCTCTGCCCCGGCCTGCGCGACCGCGGCGACCTCCCCGGTGACGACGTCCCGGAACACGGCGGTGACCAGTTCGGCCTTACCGCTGAAGCTTTTGTAGACCGTCCCGGTGGCGACCCCGGCCTCCGCGGCGACGGTGGCCATCGACAGCCCGCCGAAGCCCTGCTCCGAGAGCACCTTCATGGCCGCGTGCACGATGGCGCGCGACTGGGCGTCCAGTCGGGCCTGCACGGCGGGGGTTCTGCGGTACGCCACGCAAGAAGTGAATCACATATTCATTTCTTGACGCAAGGGCCGGGGCGGGCCGTATGGTCGAATTCGTGAGCGTACGAATCGAGCGCAGCGGGCCGGTCTTCACGGTGATCCTGGATCGCCCCGAGGCGCGCAATGCCGTCGACGGACCGACCGCGCAGGCACTGGCGGCGGCGTTCCGCGAATTCGATGCCGACGACACGGCGGCGGTCGCGGTGCTCTGGGGCGCGGGCGGCACCTTCTGCGCCGGGGCGGATCTGAAGTCGCTGGGCACCGAGAAGTCCAACCGGGCGGCCGAGGACGGCGACGGGCCGATGGGCCCCACCCGCATGACGCTGACCAAACCGGTGATCGCCGCGGTCTCCGGCTACGCCGTCGCCGGTGGACTGGAACTGGCGCTGTGGTGCGATCTGCGAATCGCCGAGCAGGACAGCACATTCGGCGTTTTCTGCCGCCGTTGGGGCGTCCCGCTGATCGACGGTGGCACGGTGCGACTGCCGCGCATCGTCGGCCACGGCCGGGCGATGGACATGATCCTGACCGGCCGTGCGGTCGCCGCACCCGAGGCACTGCAGATGGGACTGGTCAACCAGGTCGTGTCCCCCGGCGAATCTCGCGCCGCCGCGGAGCGGCTCGCCACCGAACTGGCCGCGCTGCCGCAGACGTGCCTGCGTTCGGATCGGATGTCGGCGCTGGAGCAGTGGGGGCTCGACGAATCGGAGGCGATGACGCGCGAGTTCCGCTACGGCTTCACCGCGCTGGCCGACGGCGCGCTCGAGGGCGCGCAACGGTTCGCCGGTGGCGCGGGCCGGCACGGATCGTCGGCCTGAGCGGCGATGGGCCGGCTCACCGTCGTCGACGAGATCTTCCTGCGCGCCCATCGCGGTCTGGGCACTCCCAGTGCGCTGCAAGGGTTGTGGCGCACGGCCGACCCGATCGACCGCCGGCTGCTGGAACAGATCCACGCCGCCCTGCGCGTCGGCCCGCTCGGCCGCCGGGTCGTCCGGCCACGGGTGCCGGGTGCGCGGCCGTACTGGCGGCGCAACGACGGCGCTCATCCGTTGCGTATCGCCGGCGGCGGCATCGCCACCGCTGATCTGCTGAGCTGGGCCGGCGAACAGGGTTACGACCTGGATCCGGAATTCGGACCGGGATGGCGGCTGTCCGCGGCGGCGCTGCGGGAGGGCGGTTCGGTGGTGGCGCTGACGTGTTCCCACGCCCTCGCCGACGGACGCGGCCTGGCCCTGGCCGTCGACCACGCACTGTCCGGCACGCCGATCACGGATTACGCCGCCCCCCGGTCGGATTGGGCCGATGCCGCCCGGCAGTGGTCCACCGTGATGTCCGGAACCGCACGCGCCCTGCGCCACGGAGTTCCCCGGGAATCCGGTGGCGGCACGGGCCGCAGCGCCGAGACGGCGACGACCTGCGATGCGGTCCTCCAATTTCCGGCGGCCGATTGGGAGCTGGCCGCGGCGGGGCGGGGCGGAACCGCCAACAGCCTGTTCCTCCGTATCGTCGCGAGAATACTGTGGGACAGCGGCTTTCCCGATCCGACCATCACGGCCGCGGTGCCCGTCGACACCCGCGACGATCGCCGCGTCAACAACGACATGGCGATGACCGAAGTGGTGGTGGAGCGCACCGACACACCCGCCATCCTCCGCGAGAAGTGCCGTGCGGCATACGAATACCGGATGTCGGGTCCGCCGGGGATGCCCGCGGAACTACTGCAGGTGCTGCCCGCACGCGTGGCTCATCGGCTCTCCCGCGGTGCGGGTGAACGTGACATCCTGTGCTCGAATATCGGCACCCTCCCGGCCTCGCTGGCCCAGCTGGGTCCCCATCGCTGTACCGGCGTCGCCGCCCGGGCCATCCATCCCGGACTGCAACCGACGGCGCTGCCCCGCACGCGTCTCGCGGCCTATCTGTGCCGGATCGGGCACACGTACACCCTCGCACTGGTCGGCCTGGATCGGGACCACGTCGAATCTTCCGCCGCGCTGGCAGATCTCGCGCGCACGGCGATCGAACGACTCGATGTGCCGGTCATCGTGTGGTGAGACTACCGCCCGGACATGGTGTGCCCCGTCCTCTCGCGGACTTCCGAGGCGGTGCGTGCCGTCACGTGGTCCGGGACAGCCACCGGGCGCACCAGGTCGGGCGCCGGGACCGGCGTGCCGAAGACCTGTCGGACCGGGAGCAAGCCCGCCCAGGCGTCGCTGTTCAGATCGGCGGAATCGTCGGAGGGGTCGCCGGTACGGGTCTTCACCGAGGCTTCGGTGAGGTCGAGAGCCAGGACCAGGGTGGCCGCCAGTTCCTTCTTGTCGGGCGCGCGCACGGTGTCCCAGGCGCCGGGGGCGGAATGTTCGACGATGGCGCGCAACGCGCGCAGCCGCTCCTCCGGATCGGTGACCTCGACCGGGCGCCCGTGGATGACGGCCGAGCGGTAGTTCATCGAAAAATGCATGGCCGCACGGGCGTACACGATCGCGTCGACCAGCGTCACCGCCACCGAGATCTCGCCGGTGAGGGCGGCGCGCATATTGCCCGCACCGGTCGAACCGTGCAGATACAGCGTGTCGTTCACCCGTCCGTAGATGGTCGGCAGCACGACCGGCGCGCCGTGCAGTAACACGCCGATATGGCAGATCAGGCCGGCGTCGAGAACGTCGTCCAAGGCCGCGCGGTCGGTCGCCGCGCGGTCCCGGTAGCGAGTGACCGTACTGCGGCGGGTGGGAGAAAGCGCAGGTCTGGGAGCTGATGTGGCGGTCATGGGAACAGCATCGCGCGGCGAATGGCATTATGAAATGGCCAATACCCTGACTTTTGAGAAGTCCACTTCGGAGTGGATCGGAGAACCACCGTGGACGAGCTGCCGCTCGCCGTCGATCGATCGGACCGGCGTCCGCTGTCGGTACAGGTCGCCGACGAGTTGCGCACCGCCGCGACCGACGGGCGGCTGCGCGGCGGTGACCGTATGCCCTCCTCGCGTGCCCTCGCCGCCCGGCTCGGCGTCAGCCGCACGGTGGTCACCGCCGCCTACGACCAATTACATGCCGAGGGCTGGATTTCGGGTCGGCACGGATCGGGGACCTACCTCACCGCGGCACCCATTCCCGCCTCGAACCAGTCAGCCGCCCAGGCGGATTCGGATGCCGCCGGGGAGCTGCTGGACCTCGCGCCCGGCGCCCCCTGCGCGGAGGCGATGGACAGCGCCGCATGGCGGCGAGCCTGGCGGGCGGCCGGCGATCGTGGCCCCTCGGTGCGCAAGGAGCGCGCCGGCGATCCCGGCTATCGGGCCATGGTCGCCGAACATCTGCTGCGCCATCGCGGGCTGTGCGTCGATCAACCGGCACGCATCCTCGCGACAGCCGGAACCAGTTCCGCCGTAGCCGAATTCGCTCGTGCGGTACTGCGGCCCGGCGATGCCGTCGCCATCGAGGATCCCGGATATCTGCGCGCGGTCGGCGCCTTCCGCTCCGCGGGAGTAGAGGTGGCGCCGGTGCCGATGGACAGCGACGGGATCCTGGTCGAATCGATTCCCGCTCACGTCCGCGCGGTGTATTGCACTCCGGCACACCAATTTCCACTCGGCGTACGGATGCCCGCCGGCCGCCGGGTCGAGCTCGTGGACTTCGCGCGGCGCACCGGCGCGGTGATCATCGAAGACGACTACGACGGGGAACTGCGCTACGACAGCGCACCGCTGCCCTTGCTCGCCGGCCTCGCGCCCGACCTGGTCGTACACCTCGGCACCACATCGAAAATCCTTTCTCCCACATTGGGCGTCGGATGGCTGGTCGCCGCCCCATGGATCGTGGCGGCCGTACTGGAGCACCGCGAATCGACCGGCGCCTGGCCGGCCCCGGCCGGTCAGCTGGTGCTGGCCGAACTCGCCCGCCACGGCGATCTTGCCCGCCATCTGCGCCGATTGCGCCGGGAAGTACCGCCCCGGCGCACCCTCACCGTCGCGGAACTACGCCGCCACGGCCTCGACATCCGCGGTGACGACGCCGGATCCCACCTGGTGGTTCCCCTCCCCGACGCGGCGGCGGAAAGCCGAGCGATCGAGCTCGCGGGCGGCCGCGGTGTCCTCCTCGACGGTCTGGCCCGCCACCACGCCGGACCTCGGCAGGCGTTCGGCATCGCGCTGGGATACACCGCGGTGCCCCGTGACGAACTCCCCCGCGCCCTCCGGATCGCCGCCGAATGCCTCGCGGCCGCCGCGCACGGAGCGAATACCGATGTGCACGCCACTTTCCAGGGGTGGCAATAGCAGCCCGGTTGCATGCGGGCCTCGGTTACGAAATTCTCGATCCGAATGCGGCCCTGACGAGCGATAGATCGAGGCGGTGGTGGGAATTGAAGATCTCGCGGACTTGGCGGATCGGATCACCGCGGGCTTGCGCGAGCTCGCACCGCCCGGATGGCAACGGCTGGAGGCTTCGTTCGCGGTGACCGTTGTCACCGAGTCGGCGTTGTTCCTGGTAGATGACGGTAACGGGCCGATCAGGTGTCAGGTGTCGGACGAGGTGTGGGCATCGGTGCGCCGGCACCGGCAGCTCTCGGCCGAGCTGGAGAGCGAACCGTGGTGGCGGATCGTGGTGCGCGCCGACGCGGAGGAGGCCGAGGTCGTCGTCGATCACGGGGCCGAGCCGTTTCCCGGGGAGCAGCTGTTCGCACCCCAGGCGTATCTGGCCGACCTGGAACGTCATCCGCGCCGTCGGCTGCCGGTGTGGCTGGCGGCCTACATCGGGCGCGGTGGATCCCAGTCGAGGCCACCGCGTGCCGCCTGGGACGGAATGCGCGCGGACCGGAGTGCGGGCGTGCGGGCGGTGCCGGTCACCGGTGAGTTGCCGGACCTGCGGATACTGTGGGCACGGTGGGCGGTGCTGGCCGCGGCCTTCGTGGCGGTCGGCTCGGAACGGGGGCCACGCATCGGTCCGTCCGTGGGCATCTTCGAAAGCGCGACCCACAGCGGCTCGACGTTGACGTTGCTTCCCGGGGATCGGGCGGTGCTGTCGGGTGGCGTATGGGAAGCCCACGCGTTGGACGTCGCCTACAACGGGGGTGGCGCGATGCCGAATGTGTTTGCGGGAGCACCGGACTGGGTGGCGGACCCCGTGCTCAATCCGCGGGTGCTGACCGGCATGCTGTCGTTTTGTTACTGGTGGGAGGAGGGGCAGTGGTACCGGGGTGAATCCGCTCCGGTGCCGGAATGCGCGGCGGCGCTGCCCGCGGTGTGGACTACCGACACGGTGGCGCGAGTGGTCGCCGATGTGGTGGAGAATTCATCGCCGGATGCCGCCGAGTTGCTGGTCTCTGCTGCGCAGGCCGCCGCGGTGACACGTGAGGCGATCGTGCAGGTGGTCGGTGACGACACCCGGGTCGACGTCGCCGGTGCGCTGTTCCAGTTCGTCCTCGCGGATCTGGTCGCCGGAGAGGTCGCCGGGATCGGCGAGGCGGAGGCGTTGGCACTGATCCGCGATCACATCCGGGAGCGCGGGTACGACACCGCGGACTATCCCCTGTCGTCCTTGCGCGCCGACCGGGTCAGCGTGGGCTGGATGGTGCGATCGCCGGTGCCGGACAACGACATCGCACTGGACCGCGCGGTGTTCTACGTCGCCGACGACGGAGTCGTGGAGCGCTCGAGTTCGTCGGTGCCGCTGTCGGTTTTCGTGACCGACTTCGAGCGACGGCTCCGCCTGCGGGTCGGCGGCCGGAGCTGACGGTTCGAGGCGGGATATGAGCGGCGAACTTCGACTGGACCTGGCCGGTCTGCGCGAACGCGGTGCACGGCTGACCGAACTCGCCGACCGGGTCGGGCAGACCTATGCGGGACTGCGGGATTGCCTGGATCAGGCTCGCGGTAGCTGGGGCGACGACTATATGGGCCGTCAGTTCGCCGAGCAGTTCACACCGCATGCCGATCAGATGCTGGCCAATGTGCGGGCGATGGAGCAGGGCCTGCACAGCACGGCGTCCGGAATCGTCGGTGTCGCAGACGAATTCGACGCCGAGGATGCCGGTAACGCCGCCCGGCTGGCCGACGCGGCGAATGATCACGCTCCGGGAAGCGGGAGTTCGCCCACGCTTCGACCGGATGATGCGACCACCCTGCCGTCGCCGGTCGACACCGGTGCACAGGTCCCGTACGACCCCGCTGTGTCCTCCCCTGCACACAACTCCGCGGTCGCCGACGCTCCGGCGCAGCGCTCCGGCGGGGCGCAGCGCGCCGAACAACCTCCGGCCGGTGGCGCGCAGTCACCGAACGGTTCTCCGGCGCGGACCGGCCCGGAGGGGGCGCAGTCGAGCTCGCCGTGGAATCAGGATCGGCCGACATCCGATCCGTCCGGGCTGGACGGGCGGTCCCCGGCCGGTGACTCCGGTCGCCGGTCCTCCTCCGTTTCGGCGCCGCCATCCTCGTCGGCACCGCCTCCTGCCGACCGCCGCGCCGCGCCCCGGGCGACGGACGCATCGCCGGGCGGCCGAACGGCACCGTCGAGACGAGGCGATACCCCGTGGGGAGGGCAGCCGCCTCGCCCTTCGGGCACACCGGGAAGGACCGAATCCCCCGGAAGGACCGGATCTCCCGGTCGGCCGGAGTCGAATCCCCGGCCCGGTTCGCCGCCCCGATCCGACCGTTCGTCCCGCGACAAGGCGCGGGCGGATGATCGGCGCCGCTCTCGCGAGCAGCGGGCGTCCGACCCGATGATCGGCTGGCTGGCGCGGACAGTGGCCGAACGCCACGGTGTGGAGGTCACCGGGTTCGACACACCCGGCCTCCAGCTGCCGCCCGTACGTGACTTTCTGTCGGCGGTGGACCGGGTTCTCACCGATTACCCGATGATCCAGCTGAATTCGGTCGCGGTAGCGGAGCTCGATGGTGAACACGGCACGGTGCGATGGAGTCGTGAACCGGGCAACGAGGGCTCCGCCAGCTCGATGACGCTCGACCTGCCCACCGCGCAAGAGCCGGCGGCCGCCCCGACCACGGAACCCGGCGGCGAGCCGGCGCGATCGGACGTCTATCCGGCGACGCTCCACGAGTTCGGCCGGGCCCTCGACGACGCCGGTGGCGGCGCGGCGCGCAAGCAGGCGCAGCGCGTCCTGATCGGGGAATACCTGCGCCGGGAGCCGCAGCCGGATCGCACACTCGCCGAAGTGGTGAGCGGTTACCGGGACTGGCGAGCCGGTTTGGCCGGGAAGTCCGCTGCCCCAGGCGAATTCGATGTCGGCCACGCGCTGGGAGTCGCGTTCGCCGAGGTGGTGCAGCACGGTGCCGAGGCGGGCATCCAGGCGAGACTGCTGCATGCGGTGCTGATCGCCGCGGCATCTCGACCGGTATAGGTGGTGCCGGTGGACGGTTCGTTGTTCAGCCCCGTCGTCGAGCTGCGGAACACCTTCGAAAGTCTGCCCGACATGCTGCGGCGACCGATCGAGATGGTGGTGTTCGGCGGAGAACTCCCGCGCGCCGACATCTCCGAGATGCGCCGCATGGCCGCCGAGCTACGGGCACGCGGCGAGGAGCTGGACGGGCATTCGAGGGATATCAAAGCCGTTCTCGCACAGGAAGATTCGGTGGGCGAGCTGGCCGACCGGCTGCGCGAGGCCTTGCATTCGTACGGAAAAGGCGCGGCCCAGCTCGGGAACGACGCCGCCACCCTGGCCGACCAAGCGCAGGCCGCCGCCAATGACGCGGAGAAATGGCTGTGCGTGATGTTCACGTTCGGTATCCACCTGGCGTGGCGCATCTTCGGTGTGGTGAGCAGCGCCACGGCGGCGGGTCCGGCCGGCACCGCCGCCGCCGCGCCCACCGTGGATGCCATGCTGGTCGAGGGGCGCGGCGAAGTAACGGCCATGCGGGCGAGCCTGGAACGGGCGATCCAGGCCGGTGCGGCGAAGGCCGCTACTCGGCTGGCCGCGGCGGGATCGTTGCAGTTCGCCACCATGCTGGGCAAGGCGGCCGCGCTCCCCGTGGGCGTGGACGCGGGGGTGCAGGCGCTGCAGGTCGCCACCGGCGATCGCAGCGCCGACATCATCGGATCGGACGGTTCGAATCCGACCGGAATCGACCTGAAGTCGATCGAAGTCGCGGCCCTGGCGGGAATGGGTGGGGCGGCGGGCGGCATGCTCGCCGGAAAGTTCGCGCCGATGGTATTTCCCAAGATCGGCAGCAGTCGCCTGGCCATGGGCCTGGTGCACGGTACCGCCGGTGCGATATCGGGTCTGGGTGCGGCGTCGATGGTGGCCGGTTGGCCGCAGCATTACGACCAGGTACTCGCGCCGCTGCTCAACGGCGCGTTCGCCGGGGGCGTGTATTCCCGTGGCGGCGCCCCCGCGCGGACCGTCGACGGCGGCGGGGCCTTCACGCCACCCGACGCGTTCGCGGCAGGACACGATGGGAAAGCCGCGACGCCGCGGCGGCCGGTCGAGGTGGCGGCGGAATCGAAACGGGCGTGGGCGGACGCGCGGAAGGCATGGGGCCCGACCGCGGAGGCCACGAAGACCTCAGGTGAGCGCGACGGGGCTCGCGCCGAGGTCAAAGAGGAGACCCCGGCAGCGGAACCAGGCTCACGCAGCGAACGGGGTACGTCGACCGCAGCGGACGGAGCCGGTGGCCGCCAGCCCGGGCACCAGGTCCGTCCCGCATCCTCCGACGCCGCCGCGGCCCGGTCGGGCTCGCATTCCGAGACCGCCGCTCAGGGCGAGCGGCCACCGGCCGAGAAAACGGCCGCCGCCGGGAAGGCGACCGCGCCCCGATCGGTGGAGGCGGTGGGCGAAACCTCGCCGCCGCCCAAGCTCCCGGCGGGCGCGACGCCACGCCCGGTCGGCGAGGTCCACGAAAGAGCCGCCGCCCCAACCGAAAACCGTGCGCCCGCGAAAGCCGGGCCGAGCCCGACCGGAGAACACACCGCGGTCGCGGACGGCGCCGGCAACGAGACATCGGCACGACCCCATCCGGTAGCCGAGGGCGAAGCCGGTTCGCCGCCGGGCGCTCGCGACGAGCACGAATCCTCGGGTGGCGGAGAGCGTTCGGCCCCGCAGCGGGATGCGACCGCCGAGCAGTCCGGCGCGGAAAGTCCCGAGCACTCGAGCCGGACCGAGACGGACGGTGCCGAACCGCCAGTTGCGGAGGAACATTCGTCGTCGGTGCACGAGAAGCAGAGCGTTCCGACCGCCGATCACGACAATCTCGCCGACGCCGCCGGTATGCCGCGCAGCGACCGCGACAAGGCGGTCGATCTGCTGATCGACTTCCACCAGGCCTCCGCCGAGGAGGTTCCGGAAAGTCAACGCCTGCACAATCTTCCGGACGACGTGCTGACCGCCGGGCTGCACAGCGGCGATGAGCACCAGTCATTGCTGGCGACAATGGAGATCATCCGGCGCGGCACGATCAGCGAAAAGGTGCCCGGCGGCATGGTGCTGCGGGTCGAACAGGCCGAAGCCGTCTACGCGATGAAATCGCGTCCGGTGGAGATGAAACCCGGCGAGGGCAAATCGCTGGTATTCATGGCCGGCGCAATCCAGCGTGCGGTGCAGCACGGTTCGGTTCTGCTCGTCACCACCACCGATGGACTGGCCAATCGCGAAGTCAGCACGTATCGGAAGCTGTTGACCGGCGATGAGGAATTCGCCGACACGCGGAATTTGCTGAGCAAATTCGGAATCGACGTGTTCCGCGCCGATCAGCAGAACGGTTTCGGGCCGATCACGGAAGGTCGGCCCGCGATCGTGGTCGCGACCGGTGAGACGGTCGGGCATCTGTGCAACGCCGGTATCAAGCCACCGCGCCATGCGCTGATCGACGAGATGGACGGCATCATCGACCGGGGTGAACGGCAGTTCCTTCGGTCGGAAGGTGCCGAGCAGGCGGCGCCGGAGGCAACCGCCAAGCAAGTATTCGATGCCCACGATTTTCTCACCGAGGCATTGGCGAAAGGGGCTCTCTCACACGAGGATTTCGGCCTCCGGCGCATCTCGGAGGAAATAGGAGAGCATGCCGACGGGACACCGGAGGTCATGTACTGGTACGACGGTCAACCCGAACTCACGCCCGAGGGCCGGGCGAAGGTCGAGGCACTGCCCGGCGGAAAGAACTGGCTGGACGGAATGGGCGCCTCCCGGCTGGAGACCGCGGCCCACGCCGAATTCCTCGTCCGTGAAGGCGTCCACTATGAAATGGACGCGGGCAAGATCGTCATCATCGACCAAGCCGAACACGGTCTGCAACGAAACCCGAAGACCTCGAGCGAATCACGGTGGAGCGCGGAGCCGGGCAAGGCGAGCCTCGCCCAAGCCATCGAAGCCAAGGAGTTTCGGGCGGCCGAGGCCCGAGGGGAGAAGGCCGAGGCGCATCGGATCGTGGTGCGCGCGGACGCGGAGTCCGCCAAACGCATCGATTCGGTCGAAATCTACCGTGTCGGAAGTGAATCCTTCTTCGACGAAGTGACCGGCGCGTCCGGCACCCTCACCGACCTGAACCCGGTACTGAACAAGATCTACGGTCTGCAGGAGGCCCACGAGGTCGGACGGTCGCAGACGCATCGGCTGGTGGAGGGTCAGCATGATGTGGTCGAGAGCACCCATGCCAAACTGCGCGCGATCGCCGAATACGCGAACGAGATGCGGGCCGGAGGCGAGGGCCGGTTCCAGGAGATCCTGTGTCACCGTAATGATCTGGTCGCCCGGCAGGTCGAGGCATTGGTGCGCGCGGGGGTGCCCCGAGAGGCGATCGAAGCGGTCGATGCCAAGCGGATCATCGGCTGGGGTGCGGACTGGGAAGCCCAGCTGCAGAAGGTCTTCGACGAGGCCGGTGAGCAGGGCAAGATCCTGGTGATCAACCGGCAGGGCCAGCGCGGCGTCGACATCTCGGTCTCGGAGGCGGTGAAGGCCAAGGGCGGCATGCACGTCTGGATGACCGAGGCCCCGGAGCAGTCCTACATCCACGAACAGGCCAAGAACCGCACGGCACGCAACGGTGAGCGCGGCAGTTCGCAAGTGGTGATGTCGACACAGGACGCGCTGATCCGCAATGCCATGCACCTGCGCGGAGTCCGTGAGGCGGTTGTTGTCTACGAGCAGGCTGTTGCCGCACACCAGGCCGATCCCACGCCCCAGACCCACGACGCGGTCGTCGCGGCGAGCCATGCCATCCGTGAGATGACACCGGAACTGCAGCAGCGTGCGCTGCGACACTCCACCGCGGAGTTCATCAGCCATCACGCGAGTTCCACATACCTTCCCGCCCTCGCCGTCGCCGAGGCCGAGACCGGGCACTACCGCGACGACACCGACTTCGGCCGCCCGGACGGACCGGCGGACCGGACGGCCCGCCTGGCCGGGCTGCTGGGCATACCCGCCCCGGTCGTCGCCGATCATCTGGCCGGTCTCGAACGCGACGGTGCCGCCGATCCGTTGCGAGAGCTGCTGGAGCAGAACGGAATTCCGTCCGCAGCCGTGGAGGCCCTACGTCAACACGTCGATGCGACCGCGCCCGCGACGGTCCTGCAACGCGCCTTGTTCACCGACGAGCAAGCGCTGGACCACCTGACGCCCCTGCGGGATCGGCTCGCCGTCGCGCTCGGTCTGCCGATCGCCGATATCGACGGTGCCGAAGGTATGCGCACCCTCGATCCCGCGCTGATCGACGCCACGAACGTCCTGGCGGAGGCACTGGGGTACCCGGCCTCCGCGATCACCCCCACCATCGCCCGCGACATCCTCGGCGAGGCGGTCGATGACCACCTGACCGCCGCGAATAACGGACAACACGCCGCCCGGGACGATATCGCCTCGGCTGCGGTGGATTCCGGGCCTGTCGATTCCGGGTCGGCGGATTCCAGGTCGGTGGATCTGGACGCCCGGGATCCGGAGGCGGAGACGCCGCGCGCCGACGATCGGACGGACGCCGACATCATCGCCGCGGCGTCGCGGTATCTGGCCACCGCGGCCCTGCTCGATCTGGTCGTGCAGATCCACCGCCGCAGCCCCAACAGTTGCGTCAACAATGCCGTGACCGGCATGCGAGTGTTGTGCCCCGGCAACGCCCGCCGTTTCGAGATGCCCGCCACCACCTTAGGGGGCCACGGACGCGACGTGGTGCGCACTGTTTTCGGCGCCGGGCTCGAGAAGGCCGAATCGCTGGAGCAGGTCGCCGAATCGTTGAAGTCCCGGCCGGGTGGGATCAGCGTCCTGGTCTACAAATGGAAGGACACCCGCGCGTCCGGCAGCGCCGACGCCGACGACCATATGGTCCTGCTGGTCAACGACAGCGACTCGGTCGACCGACCGAACCTGGTCGTCGTCGACCTGGCGGCCTCGCGAGACGGCGACACCGCGAACGACTACGGCCCCAAGGACCTCCGGAACCGCCGGGCGTTGCTGAACAAGGCGGTCGGATTCGATGAATGGCGCCGCGAGCAGAAGAAGTTCATCGATCGGATGCCGGTGGAAAAGCGGCTGTTCGAAAGCATCGAGTTCGACCGCGAAGGCAACCTCGTCGGCTCGCGCATGGGCACCCCGGCCGCCGAGGCCCGACAGCCATCCCGGCGAGTCGTCGTTCGCGACACCACGATGGACGAATTCGATGCGATAACCGCGGGGCTATCGGACCTGGGCGCGGCGGTGCCGATCCGACTGGACGACGCAGAGACCGGATCGGACGATCCGCGCCGCGACGAACGTGTCGAGGTCGGTCGTCGGCCCTACGGGGGTCCGGGCCCCATAGTTGCCGAAGACCGAACCGGTGCCGCACTGGGGAGCATCGGCAGCAGGCCGTCGGAGAGCGCGGCAAATCAGCCGGCACCGAGCACCCGCAAGCAGTACACCGTGCGGGAGACCGGCACGGCAGCGGGCCCGTCCGGCCGAGAAGGCGAGCGAGCCCGCACCAGCGAAGTCGCCGCGGAACGTCACCGCCTCGAGGAACTGCTGAACCAATCGTTCGGCTGGCTGGACTCCGACGGCGTCGACATCGCGGTCATTCTGATGTCGGAACTGATGGCGAACTCCCTCGCCGATACCGACGGCAAGGTCGAGGTCGTCATCACCCAGACCGATGCCGAGGCCGCGCGGAAACTGCGTTTCGAAGTTCTCGACGAGAGCACCTTCGCCCCTGAAATGCACGATATGCCGGATGAATTCGCCGAACGGGGCCGCGGCCTGCCGATCATGGCGGCCGCCGCCGACGAGTCCGGCATCACCGTGTTCGACGACGGCTCAGGCAAGTCGTCCTGGTTCGAACTACACCGGCCGCTACCTGCGAGTGATCAGGCCGCGCCGGCCGTCGGCACCGATACGAGCCGGACAGGGGCGGATCCGACCGACGACCGTGTCGAGTCGATGGCCGACTGGCTCAGCGCCGACCGCGAACTTCGTGGTATCAGCCGACCGGATCTCGCGGCTCGCATGGGCCGTAGCAAATACAGCGTGCAGAGCATCGAACTCGGGCGCCGCCCTGTGACAGTTGCCTACCTGCGGGAATATGCTGCGGCCGTCGAGGTCCCGGAAGAGGTTTTGCGTTCCGCGGTTGCGCGCTTCGAGCCCAGATTCGCAGACCATTTCGGTGAGTCGATCCCGCCACCGACCGACGACCGATTTCGGACCGTCGGCGAGTGGCTCGTCGCATTGCGCAACCACCGCGGGTGGACACCGCAGACGGTTGCGCAGCGTATCGGCTTCGAGGTCGAAACCGTTCGCAGGACGGAGATCGGGCGCTACCCGGTAACGCTCAATTATCTGCGTGCAGTGGGCACTGCATACGGGTTATCGAACGACGCACTGCGCACGGCTGCTCTTCGCTTTGCGCCCGACTTGGCGGACTATCTGGCCGATTCGGTTCCAGAACCGAACGATCCCCGATACCGCACGTTGAACGCGTGGATGACGGCGGTCCGGAAACAACGGGGCTACACGAAAGGACAACTCGCCGAACGTATGAGTCGGTCCAGCGACACCGTACGAAAGGTTGAGGGCGGCGAGACGGTAACCCGGGACTATCTGCGTGCGTTCGCGACGGCTCTCTCCCTGCCCGATGAGACGGTCCTGGTCGCCGAGCGGCGCTTCACGACCCCCGACCCGGCGGAGTTCGAGTCGATCGGCCACTGGCTCAGAGCTGTTCGGGAACGCCACGATCTGGATCAGCCACAGCTCGGGGCTCGTATGGGTCGCCATCGAACAGTGGTATCGATGGTGGAAACCGGAAACCGCCGCCCCGGTCTCGGTTATCTACGTGACGTAATCGATGTGCTCGGCATATCGGACGCCGAACTGTTGTCCGCTCTCCTCCGTTTCGAACTCCCGCTGGCAGACCATTTCCGGGAACCTGTTCCAGATCCTGCCGAGCCGGAGTACCGGACACTGGGTGACTGGCTGCGCGCGGTGCGAGAACACCACGAGTGGACCCAGACGAAGCTGGGCGCCCGAATGGGCTGGAGCCGTACAACAGTTTTGAACGCAGAGAATCACCGTACGATCGGGCCGAAGTATCTGCAGGACTTCGGCCGGGCGCTAGGAATTCCTCGCGTCACACTGCACGCAGCGGCACTTCGATTCGCGCCGCACCTGGCCGACGCAGTCAGCACCGCCGCCCCTGACCCGAGAGACCAGCGGTTCGAGACGATCGGAGATTGGCTGACAGCCAACCGCCAGCGTCGAATCTGGACACAACAAGAAGTAGCCGACCGCGCCGGCGTTCCCAAAAAGCGGGTGTGGCGCGCGGAGCACAGTGAAAGCCTGCCCGAGGAGTTGTTGCGGCAGATCGCCGGCGCACTCGGCATTCCCGCGCAGATGATCACGATCGCACAGCGACGGTTCGCGGTGCCTGATCCGAACGATCCCGCATTCGATACCTTGGGCGACTGGCTCCGCGCCAACCGCGAGCGGCTCGGCTGGAACCGGCAGGAACTGGCGAACCGAACAAATGACCATCGCGTCGCAATTTGGGATGCGGAGGATACCAATCGCCCCATCGGTCCTCGGCTCCTGCGCGATCTGCGCGTAGCGCTGGGGATTCCGATCGAGACGATGCAAGCTGCCCTCCGCCGCTTCGCTCCCGAACTGCAGGACTATTTCGGCACATCGATACCTCGCCCGCGCGACCGTGCATCGATCGGAGAATGGGTCACGGCGGTCCGGCGACATCACGGGCTGACCAAGAAGGACCTTGCCGGCCGGATGGAACGTCATCAGCGGACGGTTGCCGATGTCGAAAACGGGGGTCGGGCAACGCTCGATTTCCTTCGAAGACTGCGTGATTCGATCGACATGCCGCGGGAAATACTTCGCGAGGCTGTCGAGCAGTTCTTGGTTCGCGGCACCCCGGAGGAAAGACCGGAAGACAGGCTGTTCTGGCAACTGATAGATGCGCCGGCCGGGTCCTCCGACGAGACGCGGATCCGAAACGCGATCTTCGAGCAGTTCGACTGGATCGCCGTCGCCGCCGCTCGGCGCTGGAATTCGCTCCCGGAATCTGCAGAGGATCTGACCCAGCGGTTCCGAGAGGCGATACTCGGCGCGATCCGCAACCATGTACCAGGTGGACCGCCGTTCGCTGCCCACGCCTGGCGCAGTGTCCGCGGCGCGATGCTGAGTTCATACTTCGAATCGAGATTCCCCAACCTCGACAGACCGACACGACTGTTGGTGGTCCGGGTCTACACGTTCGTCAATCGCCATGTCGAAAAGACCGGTGGCCAACCAGAAGTCGACCAGATCGCGGCGGCGCTGGATCTCGCACCCGCTGAGGTCAGAAGTGCACAGCAGCTCATCGCGGGAAAGACGTCATCGCTCGATGCCAACGCGCCCGGGCTGGATCGCCCGCGGCAAGTGGCCGACCCGACCCTTGCCACAGCCGACGTCGAGTTCGCGACCACCGTGCGCGCGGCGCTGCAAGATTTGCCGGACCCGGCAACCGCCGAACTCGTGGTGGGCGCCCTCATGCAAGGACTTTCGCCCGACGAGGCGCAAGCCCGACTGAACATCTCGCCCGAAACTTTCCAGCAGCTGACGCTGGAAGTGAGTGAGGTTCTCCGCACCGTCTTCGCCCGGCCCACCGAGGCGACCGGGGAAGATCCGGTTGATCCGATCGGCAGTAGACCACACGACTCGGAAAGGGCGAACGCGACCGGATCGAACCTTTCCCGTTCCGCGACAACAGCACCCGACGGTTTCCGCACTGCGCTGATGACGAAGCTGTGGGGGCCGGGCTCGTCCCTCGAATCCGCCGCTGCGGTGGCATCCGATCCGGAAGCGGGGAACCGTACGGCGCGAGAGCGCAGCATGCTGGCGGTCCTCGACTACGTTGCCGGGGCAGCGTCCGGCGACGTCGCCTCCGCGGTGAGCGAGGGTCTGGAAGCGTCGGTGGTCGAGGCGATTCGAGGGCTGGACCCCGCGGATCTCGAAGCCATGCTTGTCGATCTCGGTGCGACTCGTTCGGCCGTCGACGGCGTCGTCGCGCGGTTCACCCAGATCCAGATCCAGGGGGCGCTCCCGAGTGCGGCACCATCCGCGTTGCCCGACGTCGACGACTATCTGGTGCGGGTCAGCGCCCCGGACGGTTCCGACAGCTGGCGAACTCGGCGGCTGGTGCGCCGGATCATGGAGAACTGGGCACACGCCGGCGAGGTGGGGTGGCCGGTCTCCGATCAGGTCGACTCGGCGGAGTTGCTGGTATCGGAGTTGGCGGGAAACATCCCGCGTCACGACGGAACTCACGGGTTCGTCATCGCGACGGTGACCGATGGGCCCGGCGGCCCGGTCATCCGGGTGGGTGTTCGCGACTACAACCGCACACTGCCGGGTTGGCGCAACCCGGGCGGTAATGCCGAGTCGGGACGGGGTGGTCCACTGTTGACGATGCTCGCCACCGATCACGGTGTCGTCGAGCATGTCGATGGAAAGACCGTGTGGTTCGAGCTCCGCGGTGAGCGACCGGACACCGACTCCGACCGAGACAGCGACGACGAACTGGATCGTCTGAGCACACTGTTCCCCGGCCCCGGCGACGATTCGCCGGACCGGCCTTCCGGCGGCCCGGAAGGCCGGATCGGCAGCGTGCCCCACAGCCCGCGCACAACCGGTTTCCCGGTCCTTCTCATCGAAGGCCTCGACGCTGGTGTGGTGCGCCGGGAACCGCTGCCGGGCGCCCCGGGAGTCAGCGTCGAGCGGGTCACGTTCGGTAACGGCTACCAGAGCCTCCAGGAGGTCTACGACGACGCCGAGGATGCGGCGAAACAGTGGCATATATCGCTGATCGGTGGTGCGATGGGCGCACCGGTCGCCGCCACCCACCCCGCAAGCGACGACCATAGAGTGCTGTACCGGGAAATCGTGCCCGGTCGGGATGCGAATACCGTTCTGCCGCAGAGAATGTCACGGGCATACGATTTGGGATTGGTCGGCGACGATGCGGCGAGCGAAGGATTCGCGGCGTTCGGTCCGGTCGATCGCGGCTATCTGGATTCGGCTTCCGGGGAGCTGCTCGGCCTGCTGGATGCTGTCACCGGAACTCGGCGCAGCACACGGCATTGGAGTATCGGCCCGGACGGCGAGGTGACCGGCGGGCGGACCGCACTCGACTCCGAGCAGGCCGTGCCGAGCCCATTCGCCACCAAGTTCACCCGGTATGTCGACGGTCGCCCGGTATGGCAGGGCCACGGCTTCGCCCGCGCCGACATCACCGAGATGCGGGAACAGGTGTCCTACCTCGAGGACCGGCTGCGGGACTTCTCGAGTGCGCAGGAAACCATGTTGCTCGACAGGCACTCGCGGGTGATGGCCGAGTTCGCCCGGGCCGAGCGGTATGCGGTGCACACCCCGGAAGAAACCGCGCACGTCGGCGGTGTGAGCGCCGACGCCCAGGCCAAAGCCCGGCTGGTCGAGGAGTTCACCCTCAACCATCCCTACTTCGCCGTCGCCGGATTCGACCATCCCCGCGTCCCCCTCGACGCGGTGCGAGAAATTCTCGAGACACTGGACGACCTGCTCACCCGATACCGGCACGCCCCGGATCTGGTTGCGCACATGAGCAATATCCGCGAACTGCGCATCGATTTCCTGGCGGATCCCGGGGTCAACGCCGAGACTTTCAACCGGGGCACCCGAAGCACGTGGATGACCCTGAACCTGTCCCGGGTGGCCGACCGAGCTCAGGCACTCGAGGACGATCTGTACGACCGCTCGACCGGGTTCCACCCGGCCAGCGGACGGTCCTACCACGACGATGTCATCCATGAATTCGGGCACGCGATCGACAACGCCGCGGACAACCGGTTCAGCCGGGAGGTCGAGGCCGTGCTGCGCCGCGCATGGAGGGCGCTGCGAATCACCGGCCTGATCGCCGAATCGTACGAAGATTGGCTCCAGCGCCTTCCGGAGGCGGCCTTCACCGACGAAACGAAAACCACGCTCAGGCCGGCGGAGGCGGTCGCGGTGGGGTTCGCCGCGGTGGAGATCGACGGCCCCGACGTCGGCAGTCCGGAATGGGTGATCCATCACTATGTCACCACCCTGCGCCTACCGGAGATCTCACCCGACCTGGTGGTGAATCTTCCTCCCGGCGAGGCGAAATCGGGAACCGCCACCACAGTGGACCAGTCGGGATTCGGACCCGACGACGTCATCGGCAGCAGGCCCTCGGAGAACGAGGCAAACCCGCGATTCGACCCGATCGGCGCGAGACCGGCCGAAGCTGGGCCGGCATACGAGCGTTACCGGCACCGGCTCGATGACCAATACCGTGCCTTGGCGGGACAATTCGGTGCGGTGGCGGGCGGACCGCTGTCGACGGCCCTGCGGCCGGAGTTGCGGCCGGTGCTCGATCGCGCCGTCGAGATGAACGGGGACCCGAGTGTGCCGGCCGATGCCGACCGGCTCGTCCGGCTTGCCTGGCGTCTGCAATGCCTCGACGAGCTGGCCGGTCGCGTGTGGGCCGATGCGCGGGGCCGGTCCGGCGCCGAGATTTCGAACGCCGAGAGCCGGCCGGTGCCGATGCACCGCGTGGAATCGCTGACCGCGGCGTTGCTCGCCCACGGCGACGCATCGGCCGCGTTCGACAACGAATCCTCCACGCTCGCAGCACAACTGGACGACGAGCTGGCACGGCTCTTCGGTACACCGCCCGGCTCGCTGACGGCAGGCTTTCCGCGCGACGCCACCGTCCGGGATATCGACGGAATCGATATCCGCAGTGTGCCCGGCGTCCTGCCGCCGGATGCGGGCGCGCTGGTCAGGCATGTCGACGCGACCGGCGTCGAACGGTTTCTGATGGTCAGGGAATCTCCCCGTCCCAGTGGTTCGCCCGCCGACTGGCGGTCGCCGACCGTAGCGGAGGCGGTGGCCTTGAATGTGCGGGCGACGGGTCCGGTGACATTCACCGATGCCGGAGTGGCGGTGGTGGAAGCCGCCGTGCGCTTCGCCGCCGGTATCAGCGAGGGCCGGATCACCGACGCCCGGTGGCTGACGGCCGGTGAACTCGAGGTGGAAGAGTCCGCAGACCGGTTGCACTCATGGTTCGTGGATACCCTCCCGGCCGCGCGGGACACGTACGACGAGGTGCCGCCACCGCGCGATGCTGCCGGCAGCGTCGCGCGATCCGCCTCCCGGTTGTCGTTGAGCACGAACGACATCGAACGCCTGGTTCGCGCGGTGGACGCACGGCCGGTGACCGAGCACGCCGATATCGTCGAGTTCTTCGATCAGCTCGTCGAGTGGGTCGAGGAGAACAGGATGGCCGACGCCTCCGCGGCGAGCGGCGATGCCGAACTGCTCGACAGCTCGCACAAACACCAGATCTATATCACCCTCGCCACCCATCCCGACATCCTGGACGCGCTGTCCACGCCGATAGGCTACGAGGCCGTGCTCGATGTCGCGCACACTCCGGGTTGGAGTATCGCCGGGATAGCTGCCCGAGTGGAATTCTTGGCGGAGGCCGAGATCCGTGCGGCTCTGCGGCGGGCCGACGCGAACAATCCGGATTTCGCTCCCGTTGTACGCGGAAGTCTGGGTCTGCCATGGGTGGACGATCTCGGCAGGATCGGCCGGGAGCTGCGTCGCCTGGCTGAAATACCGGCGGGGGCCCTGGATCAAGCCCTACTGACGATGATCCGCCAGTTCGTGTCGAAGAGCGCAGATCCCGACGCTCCGGAAACAACCGATCTGCGCAGCGCGAGGATGGCCCTCGATCACCGGGCCTGGAGTTATCTGGTTGCCCTGGACGACAATTCCGCGAGCGCGATCCGGCACAGCATCGCACACGACTATTTGCGGTCGGGGCGAATCGGAGAGTTTTCGGAGGAAATACTGGGTGAAGTAACCTTCACCGAACAGCAGCTGCGCGAGGTCGAGGACCTCTACATCGACCGCGCGAGTGCTTTCGCATTCTCCAGATATTTCACGCTGGCCGCCGCGCTGCCAGCGAGCCGTCGGCCGCCGACGATTCGCGCGGCCATGGAGTTGGTCGCAGACGTAACAGTGGAACTCGCCCGGTCTGTCCGCGCTGTCATGGCCGATGACGAGCAAGGCGGAGAGCACACAGTCCTCGGCTTGCGGAGTACCGGGGCGGCAGTGCTGCCCGAATTGAAGGCTGTGGTGCGAGCCTTCGTGACCGAGGTGAAGACAGCGCATCTCTCGCGGGAAAGCTTGGCGAAAGTGCGGTCGTCGGATCTTCTCGCCGGCGTGCTGATGGCCGTGACGAGATTTTCGACGTCCGAGTGGCACCGCGGCGATACCGCGTCTTTGCGGGAGTTGCTGGCGTATTTCGACCGGGCGACGGCCGACGGGCGTATCGCGGCGATGCCCGAGGAATACCAGCCGAGTGACGTGGTGGAGGTCGCCAAGCTGCGCGCCGGATCCGGGCCGCAGTGGACCGAGGATCTGCTGACGCGTTTCGCGCGGCTGGCGGCAAATCTGCGTGCCGCGCATTCGGCGATGACCGGTGCCCGGCGTCCGATCACCCAACTACTCGGCGAGCTCGGGCGCGGCATCACCGGACACATCTCTGCATTGGAGCGTTCGCTCGCGTCGGGCAGGCACGCCAACGGCGACGTGATGAACGATGTGGCGCGTCGGAAAATGGGAGCTCTCGCGGAGGAGCTGCGGAAACTCGTCGCATCGGAATCCGGTAGTGCTAATCCTTTTCCGGCATTGCGTTCGCTGAAGGATTTCGAGAACAATTTCCAGCTGTTGGCCGGAGTCGGTGAGTTGCACGACCACTTGCGGACGATTTCTTTTGCGTGGGCGATGCAACAATATCCGGAATGGATCGACCGGTTGCGGGATATCGGTGCGGGAGAGCCGACGCTCGACGAGATCGTCCTCGTCCGGGAATTTGTGGATCACATCACCAACCAGGAGGTGTTCTCACACTATTTCTCCAGCCGCAACGGCGCCCGCACTTTCCGTCGAATGACCAGCGCTATCGCGCTCGAGGAGGCGATAGCGCGCGCTCAGGGGGTCGGTGTCGCGAGCGAGACGACTCCGCTGCGATTCATTCCGACACGTGGGCCGTTGCTCGAGCTGTCCGGACATATCGCCAGCGCCTGCTGGGCGGGCAAGTATCGCTCGGTTGCCGAAGCGATGCCGAATATGACGGCCGCTGTCATCGTCCGCAATCCGGAAGACCCGGACCGCGCCAGGCTGGAGGGAGCGGGCCTGCTCATCGAAACCACCAGCACATCCGGTGTGCCCTTGCTCCTCATTCGCGGTCTCAATCCCCTGGAGACCTATATCAATCATGTGTCGATCGATGATTTCTATCGCACATTCGTCGCCTGGGCACAGGGTATTGCCGCAGCTCGCGGCCGTCATCTCGCAATCGTCATCGACGGCGCCAGCGGCCGAGCCGCGACCAACCGCCCCGCCCTGTTCCGGTACCTCGACGACATCCGCGCGACGCTGACTCCGGTCCAGGTGGATCCGGCCGACACGACCTTCAACGGCTACGACGTCGGCCGATCGGCCTACCTTGTCGAGCCCGCCGCCAACGCCGGGCGGCAAGGGCTGCCGCAGCCCGACGATCGCATCGGCAGCAGGCCGACGGAGGAACTCGGTTCACCCGACGATGCTCTACGGTCGTTGTCGGAGCCCGAAGCGGTTCTCGGGTGGGTCCGTTCGGCAATGGCCGCTGCGGACCACGGGAACTCCGACCGACGCGCGCTGATCGATCACCTGCGCGACCGCGCCGCCTTCGCCCATCCCGCCACCGGCTTCCGGCCACCGGACGGGTGGCTCGCGGACAACCGCGATATGCGTCGCGACCACGCCGCGAAGGCACGGGAGATCGCCGACCGATTGGAGTCCGATCCGTCCTACGGGCCGGCCGAAGCTCATGACGATGCTCGTCTGCACGCGTCCGAGATGCGCGAGGAGTACAGCGGTTTTCGCTGGCAACTGGTCGTATCGGGCGCCGACGTATCGAATCCGGGCGCCCTGGCCGCCGCCGTCGCGGCTCGACTGCCCGACGAGGACTCGAAGCCGGCGCACCGGGACATCATCGCCGCGGCGGCACGCCTGGCCGAACTCGCCCGGACCACTGCCGGGGACGACGCCACATTCGTTGTCACGTCGACCCAGGACCCCGACGGCCGACACCGCTTGGTCAGCCAATTGGATTACACCCGAAGCGATCCCACCGATTCCGATCCCGGGCTGACCGTCGAGGAGTTGCGACGCGGACTGTCCGATGTGGACGGCCGCATCGATCTCGACACGGCCGAGCCCCTGCCGGAGGGGCAGGTCTGGCATCGGGTCCGGCTCGACCTCACCAGACAGCGAATTCTGGTGTGCTGCGCTCTATGGGGGCGGGGCCGGACGGGTATGGGCACGTTGAACCTCGCGCTCTGCGAGGGCTTGGCAGCGGCCGGGCACGAAGTGACTGTCCTACCGGGACAGGTCGATTCCGAGTTCCGGGTTCCGGGCGTGCAGGTCTACCTCCGCGAGGAGTGGATGCGGGATCTGCACCCCGAGCACGTGAGAAGTCTGCCCGAGTCGGTCGATTCGGTGATCGTACACGTCGAAGCCGACGGCCTCCGTGCCGCGGTGAATGCCGAGAAGGCCTATCCCGCAGCCAAGATTGTCGCTGTCCATCATCTGATTCCGATGCTGTGGGAGAGCCTCACGAACGATCCTGCGCGGGGTCGCGGCAGCGTAGCGGCGGGCATCTACCTATCGCGGCGGGCGCATCTGGTCACGGGCTTGGGCCCGGCCTTGGCGACGGACGCACTGTTGCAGGCCGCCCTGGCGGGCCACGGATCGGTGCACGAACTGCAGCCGGTCCTGGACATGGCCGAACAGCCGCCGCAGCCCGCGCCCGGCAGTCCGGTACGGGTTCTGCTCTTCGGCCGTGTGGACGACGCGTTGAAAGGTGGCGCGGAGATCGCCGAGGTGGTGTCGCGGCTGCGCGCGCACGGCCATGATGTCCGGTTGGTGGTCCGGGGTTTCGAGAACGACCTCGGAGCGGCCCACACCGAATTGGCACAGATCGTGGGTGATCCGGATGCGGTCGAGGTGCTGCCGCACACGAGAGATCCCGCCGAGATTCGAGCGGACATTCGCGCGGCTACCGTGGTCGTGATGCCTTCACGGGCAGAGGGTTTCGGCAGCGTGGCTACCGAGGCGACCGAACAGGGCGTGCCGGTCGTGGTGCCGTCGACGAGCGGGGCGGGTCGATACCTCGCCGCACTGGCCGGGCACCGCGGCGCGGCGGAACGATTCAACCTGGTGAAGCAGGACCAGGGTGCACCGGTGCCGATCGACGACTGGGTGGCCAAGCTGCGGGTCGTCATCGACGATGTGCCCGGCGCATGGGCGGCGGCCCGCCGATTGCAGGAGCTGATGCGGCCCCTGACGCGGGAGAACAGCGCCAGGATGCTCGTGCACGCCACAGTGAATACCGATCCGCACGCCCGACCCGAGATCCGGCCGTCGCGGACGCGGGTGTCGTTGGTGCAGGGGCGAGTCGTGGCGCGCGGGGAGGAAGAAGACTACCTGCGGATACTCGCCGTGGCCGACGCGATGGAAACCGATCCCGCCGTGCGCAGTGCGATCATCGACCGCAAGGGCATCGAATTCGCGCCGTCCTGGGAGCCACTGTCGATCCGCCTCGCCACGGCGGATCCGGACGAGTGGTTGTTCGCACCATGGACAAGACTTGCGCGGCACGATGATTCGCGAGCCCGCATCCTGGGTGCAACGGTGGCGACGGTAGCCGAGCAGGGATTCGCCGCAACGACAGTCGACGAAATCTGCCGCCGGGCGGAAGTCACTCCGGAGGAGTTCGGCGAAAACTTCCCGCGCGCCTACAACGCACTGACCGCGGCGCACAAGGCTGCGCTGGATGATCTGCGGCAACTGATCGCCGACGAAGTGAGTATCGCTCGGGCGCCCGACCACACCGCCCGCATCGCGACCGTGGTGCACACCTATGTGAGTGCCCTGACCGCTCGACCGGACACCGCACGTGTCGTCCTGGTAGAGAGATCGGGCCTCGACCTGGTTCAGCGTGCCGGCCGCGCGCTGGCCGTCACGAACTCGATTGCCGTCACTCTGGCGGAGGTGCTCGACGAGCCGGCAATGTCCGTCGAGGGTGTGCGCGCTCTGGCGGCCGCGGTCCACAGCCTGCTGGCGAACTGGGCCGCGACCGGTGACATCGCTGCGGCACCGCGCCTGCGGCGTGATCTCGCCGACCTCCTCCGCATCGGTATCACCTCACCGGAGGTGAAGCCCGTCGCCGTCACGCGGCCGCCACACCGGCAATCGGAGGACGGCGGCTCGACCGAACCGGCGAAACGCGATGAGCGCGAACGGATTCTGACCGAGCTGCTCGCGAGCGCCGCCCATTACGGTTACACGAAGATATCGCTGGACGCCGTCCGACAGCGTGCCGGCGTGTCCGCCGAGACCTATCAGGAGTTGTTCTCCGACAAGGAAATCGGCTTCGAGGCCGCGTGCGCCGCGGCGATCGAGCGCCTCCGAGCGTCCCTTCGAGCGGCGTTACCCGACACGGTCGGCGGTGAACTACGACCGTGGCTGGAGACCGCATTGGGCACCTGTCTCACGGTCCTGGCTGTGCACGGGGACGAGACGCGAGTGCTGCACATGGAGTTGCCGGCTGACGGCCCACTGCGCGACCGTTTCCACGCGATGCTGGCTGAGCATCTCACCGAGGCGGTCGATGCCATCGACGCCCGCACCGGCCGGCTTCTCGCCGCTGCCATCACGGGCGTCGTCGCCGACCGGATCGCAGCACGGCAGTACGCCCGGTTTCGTGATCTGCCGTCGGCCGTTGTCACCGCGGGAGCACTGACGCCGCTGCCCGGCGACGTTCCGATACTGACGGCCTGGGCGCACGCACTACTCTCCGGGCCCGCTTCACCGATCGCCGGGCCGATCGGCTCACGCCCAGGCGGCCCTGCTGGAAAGCCTGCACTGCAACAGGATTCCGACACCGCTCGGGGACCCGACTCCCCATGGCGCCGCGGCGGTACCTCTCGCCCCGGGCCCGGCCCTGCCGCCGCGGACTTCGGCGAAGACAGCGATGCCACGGCGATCGGGGCCACCCCGTGGCAGCGCAACAACTCGACGCCGGCCACTACACCGTGGGCTTCTGTCGCCGGAAACGCCAGCGGTACAGCGAGTTCCGATTCGGCGCGACTCCTCGAGAGGATCAGGACGCACATCGACGAGGGGGCGCGAGATCGGGCGGTCGCACTCGTCCGCGCGGAGTTCGATACCGAACTTCGCACAGTCTCCTCACGTTTCGGTCTGCAGGCGACCCCCGGCGTGCTCGACGAGATCTGCGCCACGGTCGTCGCGCGGATCGCCCGGATCGGAAACCGAAGCCTGGCCGAGTGGGTGCAGCTCGTCGCCCACAACGTGCTGTCACAACAGCGCGGATTCGCCGACATGTGGTGGCGCATCCGTGAACTGCTCGTCAACGGCGCGGGTCTGCCGGAATCGGATCCGATGGTGCAGGCGTGGAACCACGCGCGGTTGACCGATGTACGGCGGGCGCTCGACGCGCTGCCGCCGCATCGCCGCGATCGCCTGATCGCCGCCTTCAATCCTGCCCGCCGCGGTATCGGGCGGGCACCTGTCGATCCCCTTGCCACCCAGCCGCAGGCGCTGTGGTCGGCTGCCCGCCACCTGGGATCGGCGATCGCCGCGGCCGCTGGTGTACAGGCCGAACTTCCGGACGCGCCTCGGACAGAGGTCGACCACGTCGGCGCGGACCTACCGGCGGAAACACCGGCACCGGCGGAAACACCGGCCCGGGCACGTGCACGCAAGTCCGCCGCCGAAGCGGAGGCGGTCTACCTCGTCAATCCCGGTCGAATCACCGATGCGCTTCGATCACTGCCCGGTCTCGAGCGGGAGTTCAACCGGGCCGGTGTGGCGGATCCGCTCGACGAGTTCGCCGCGGCCGGGGCGGATTACCTGCGCACCTTGATCACGATCGCCGAGTACGAGCTCTCGCTCGGCCGATCCACGACCGCACGCACACGCCTCTCGGCGGCATTCGACGCCGGTATAGCACTGCTCAATCGGTTCACCGCGGACGCGGAGATCAAAGCCATCCTGGCACCGCTACATCAGCTGCGGCGCACTCTCATCGAAGTCCCGGCGTCGGCCGTGACGCTGGCCGACGAGCTCGCGGAGAACAGTCCCACCCGCCGGATTCTCGACCGAACCGTGTCGCATCTCCAGACCATCGGCCGGACCGGGCCGGCCCGCCCGGAGAATCCCGGGACACAACCGGACGAGCCCGTGGGAGCCCGCCCGACCGCCGACCGCGCGGTCGGGTCGGCCGCCCGGCGAGGCCTGGCCGAATTGCTTTCGGCGCCGGTGCCTGTCGTGGTCATGGGAGCGGTTCGCTCCGCCGTGGACGCCATCCGGCAGCGCATCGCCGAGGCCCCCGACGACGTTCTGGTGGCAGTGAACACCTCGGAGTTGATCGCCTGGATCGCGGAGTCGCTCGAGCTGCACCACCGAATCGAGGCGATGACCAGAAAGTCCGCGAGCACCGATGCCCTTCCGGCGGACCGGCAGGATCAGCTCGACCACCTTCGGCGGGCGTTCGTCACAACGAGCGACGCGCTGTCCCGGCGCCTGGACAGGATGTTCGGATCCGATTCCTCGGCGCCGCTCGCCACCCCGGATGCCGATGATCCCCTGCGTGAGTTGCGACGGCTGGCCGACGTGTCGAACTCGGCGCATGCCGCCGCCCTCGTCGATGCGCTGACGCGCTACTTCGCGAACACCGGCGTCGACAACCGTCGGCCCGACGACCATGCGAATCCGGAATTGGCCGCTGCCGCTGCCCGATACCGCGACCTGCAGGCAGCCGGATTCACCGGAAAGCTGGCTCAGAAAGATATCGCGAAGGTCGCCGGAGCCTCGCAGTCGAAGGTCAGTCAGGTACTGCGCCGAGCGGCCACCGATATCACCGCCGACCAGCGAATCATCCTCATCGCCGCGCGCTGGCTCGACTACCCGATGCCGGAGGATCTGGTACGCGCCGCCGCGCGGTACGAATCGGACATGCGCGACGGCGGCGACGGGACACAACCCGGGTCGGCATCGGCGGATCGGGCAGCGGACATTGTTCATTTGCGCGACAAACTGGTCTCCGCATACCGAGAACTGGAAAATGCCGACGACTCGGACCCCCTCGCCGAATCGTTCTCCCGCGCCACCCCATCACAGTTCGACGAGCACTTCCGCACCCTGAGCCCTATTCAGCGTCGCGTCCTGAAGCTGCGCTACCAGCAGGGTTCGGCGCCCGCCGAGGCGTCCGAGGAGCTGAACGCGCGGGGCTGGGCCGCCTCGACAGTGACGCCCCAGATCGTGCGGACGGCGGAGGCCGGTGCCTTGCGCCGGCTGGCCGGATTGCTGGCCCCGAACGGGACGGAGGCGGTCAGCGATCGCTCCCGCGAACGGCAGCAGACACTCCTCAGGCTGATCGCCCGTGGCGTGTCGTGGTCGGGAGTCCTCGAACAGACCGGCTGGTCGCGAGAGACCGGGCGCAGAACCTACTCACAGCTCCTGCGAACCCTCGACGTCCCGAAGCGCGTGTCGATGGTGCCGGAGGCGGTCCGCCGCGGCTTGCTGGACATCACCGAACTTCCGGCAGTACCCGAGCGGACTCCCCCCGTAACCCCCGACGAGTCCACCCTGCTGTTCCTGGTAGCCACCGGATTGTCGAACCGCGCGATCGCCGAGACGCTCACCGCCCTACGCGGTGTGCCCGTGGGGAAGGACGCGGTGACCAAGCGCCTGCAAGCCCTCGGACGCAGGATCGGAGTCGGCGATCGCGCCGGGATGGTGGCCGCCGCCATTCGCGCGGGCTGGCTGGATGTCAATGCCGACGACTGGCCCTCCCACTCCCGCGTTCGCGGCACCGCCGTACCTCTCAGCGCACAGGAACTCCGGACCCTCAGCCTGATCATCTCCGGTCACACCGACGATCAGATCGCAGCCGAGTTGAACACGACCCGGCAAACGGCCGTGACCTATCGCAACCGGATTTTCGTCAAGCTCGGTGTCCACTCCCGAGAGGACGCGGTCATTGCCACGTATACGAAGCCGGAACTCGTTGCCGCACTGCCTGATTCGAGCAGCGCCGATATTCGGGCCATAACCGGCATTCTGCGGATGGTCGAGCAGGCTACCGCGGGCCGCGAGGCCGGTCAGCCACAGTGGCGTCGGACGCTCGTGCATCGGCTGCGTCACGCGATCCTGTCGGGCGACGTAGCTGCCGGCCGGGCACTGCCCTCGGCCCGTCTGCTGATGCAGCGGCTGCCCCCCGAGAAGATACAGGCGTCCACGGTCCGAGGGGCGTACCGGCAACTACGCGATGAGGGCTATCTCGCCGTCGTCATCAGAGGTCGACCGACCGTCGCCCCGCGAGACAACTGGCCGATCACCACCGAGACACTCCGAACCCATTTCGCCGACAGGATTTTCGACCTGGCTGCCAGAACTGTCGGGGCCGCCTCGGGTTCGCTGATCGTCGCGGAAGTGTGCGCACGCGCGGAGCGCGGGGCCGCGACGAATGGCCCGACGGTGGCGGAATGGGTTGATTCCGTCACCCGCAACGTGATCGCCGAACACCGCCCGGCCGCCGAATTCCTGAGTCGTCTCCGAGATTTCGTGCTGCGCGGCGCCGGCTTGTCCGGTGACGACACGCTCGCGCTGGCACTGGCGAATGTCTCCACCGACGAAGTGCGCCACCTACGCGCCGAACTCCCCCTCAATCGACAATTGCGGCTCGACAGGTTCTGGCCGGCGCGGCGCGACTCGGCGGTGCCACGCGAGATTCCCACGGATCCGATGACCGAACCGATCGAACTATGGTCGGCCGCACGCGCTTTCGCCATTCAGCTGGCCGAACGCCACGGCGTCACCACTTCTCTGCCGATGGAGCCCACCGGCCACTGGCCCTGGCAGATACTCCACACCCGGACAGGAAAACCGTCCACCCGACCGACCATGGATCTTCGTCTGACGCCGGACCAACGAAGACTCGTCCATTTGCTCGCACAGGACCTGACATATCGGGAGATCGCTGCCGAGCTGGGCATTTCGGTGGACTCATTGAAGTCGCGAGTGGCCGATGTGACCCGCGAACTCCACGGCGAAGGTCGCGCCGAGCTCGTCGAGATCGCCCGTCGCTCGGGCCTGCTCGACGACACGTCATCGGCTTCCCCCGCCGCGAAAGGCCCGCCGCGACGGACCGCCTCTCCGGTCGCGAACCCATCGGCCGTAGCTCGCCGGGCGGGTCTGTCGAATCGCGAGGCTCAGGTGCTCGCGTTGACGGAACAGAATCTGTCCAAGCGGGCGATCGCCGCCCAGCTGGGTATCGCCCCGCATACCGTAGAGGACCACCTCGGCAGCGCACGCCGCAAGATCCGGAAGATCACCGAGCTGGAAGATTCGAATATCGTTGTGGCCGAGGGTAACTCCGCACCGGGCGTGGCGACGGACGAGACAGGACGCGAGAAGAATCCCGGCCGCACCGACCCGGGCGCCGTTTCGTCGGCCGACGAGGTGCCGGATACCGAGCGACCGGACCAGGGTGCGATCGGCGCGAAGCCGACATCGACACCCGGGGAAGCCTCGGCGACGAACTCCGCCGTCACACCGGATCCCCTGCCGGCCGACACCGATCCCACCCTGTCCGAGACGCGGCTCGCCGCCGAGGCACTGACCGGACTACAGGGGTACTTCGGCCCCGGCGCGGACGAACGCACACTGCTGCAAAACGTCGACGCCACCGACGTCGTCGGCGCCTCCCGCGCCCACACCGACAAGGTCGCCCCGTGGTGGCATGCGATGAGCACCGGCTTGCCCGACCGCCCGGACCTGCCGCCGCTCCAGGTCGAACTCGGACTCTCCGATCAGCAGTACGCGCTGCTGCGGGCCTACCCGCACGCGATCGGCAACGCCGACGGTATTCCGTTCACGGTGCGGGACAAGGCGAATCGGCTCTCGATCGCCCGGGATATCCGGCGGTTCCTGCAACGGCGACCCGAGGTCGCCACGCATGCCGTCGTCGAGGGCGCCGCGGGTATCGCGCGCGCCCGTGCCTTGTTGCGCCGCGCCGGTACCGATCTGCGGGCGAGAATTCCCAATCCGACACTCACCGGAGCCGAATTCGAGGAACTGCGCAACCTGATCGCCACACGGCGGCACCTGCGCGACATCGAGGCCGATGCCGCGCGCCTCACCGGACACCCGCCGGTACAACTGCTCGCTTACGACGCCACGGCACACGCCGGCAACGGCCGCGTGATCCTGTCCATCGGCGACGCCGACCACGCCGAAATCGTGAACCGGATGACCAACGGTCTGGGTTCGACGGCGCGGAAACTGCACCACCGCGCGCAGTATGCGCAGAGTCTCTACGAGATCACCACGCTGCGCGGGAACGGCGCTTCGGTCGCCGCGATCGTCGATATCGGCTATCACTGCCCGGTCGATCTGTCCGTCGCCTCACCGCAGATGGCCGAAGTCGGCGGCGACATCGTGGCCCGCGACATCACCGCCTTCAACGCCACCCGCGAGTTCTACGCCGAGCAACCGACCGGCGTGCCCGTGCCGCGGCTGCGCAACGCCATCGGCCACAGCTACGGCTCGACCACCCTGTGCTACGCGGCGCAGGATATGCGATTGGCCGGCGAGGTCGATCAGGTGATTCTCACCGGTTCCCCGGGAACGGGCCGTCGGATGACGCATGCCGCCGAGTTCGGGGTGCCGGTGTACGTGTTGAGCGAAAAGGCCGATCCCGTCGCCAATCTGGGTACCCACAAACCGGGCCGGCAGGGGCGCCTGGGACTGGGTACGAGCCCGGCGGCGGCGATCTTCGGCGCCACCCTGCTCACCACCGAAGTACCGGCCGGTGGCAGCTACGCCGCGCAACGCCCCGGGCCGGCCCACCGCTTCGTAGTGAAACCGCACGCCTCCTACTATCTCTGGGCCGACGAGACCGAACGGGTGCCGGGCCGCAGCCTCGACAATCTGGGATGGATACTCGTCGGCCGACCCGAGGCCGCCGAACGCGCCGAGTACCCCGTTGCGCCACGGCCGCACGGTAAACGGTGGCGGCAAGCGTCCTCGACCGCCGAAAGGGATGTCGACGCCGAGGCCGGTCCGCCCAGCCGCATCGGCCGCGCGCCCGCAGACGACGACCCGAGCGAACCCGCGGCGCCGGCCCCCGAGGACGACGCGACGGTTTCGAAACGCGAACTGCTCGTCGTCAACAAGCCGTTCACGAAGTTGTTGTTCGGCGAGAAATTCTTGCCGGGCGAGTTCGTGAACCAAATCGGTACCGCCGCAGCGTCCTCGGGACTCACCTATGTCTTGCTGGGCCACGGGGAATCGACGACGACGACCGCCATGGCGGCTGCCGCGCTCTGGGTCCCGGGCGCATTCGAACTGCTGGCCGGCTACGCAGCCGACTTCTGGAATCCGGAAAAGGTGGTGAATTCCGCCCTGTGGGTCGGCTCGGCAGCCGCGACCACTGCCGCCGGGCTGGTGCTGGCCGATGCCTCCCATCTCGGAGCCGCTTTGACTGCGGCGACACTGGTCGAAGCCACCGCGGCCACTTTTTATACGAGCACCTTCCTCAACGAAGTGCGGAATCTGCTCACCAAATCACAGCTCGATTCCGGAAACCGCCTGATAACCAGCACCGGATCTGCCGCGGGAATCACCGGCGCAGCACTGGGCGCGGGGCTGGCCGGCGTCGCGCCCGCAGCCTCGTTCGGCCTGAACGCTCTCAGCTACTGGGGGAACCTGGCGAACGTCAGGGGATTCGCTTTCCCCGCTCGTGCCCGAAGGGAGCCACGCAACCTTTTCCGGGAGATCGGCGAAGGAGTACGCGCACTGCGGCGGGAGAAATTCCTCACCCGACACACCGCTTTCGCCACGATCAACAATGCCGCATTCGCCATGATGGGGCTCCGCACCGCCACCGTTCTGACCGACGCGGGCCTGCCGGGTTGGGCAACGAGCGCGGCGGCTACCGCACCTGCTGTCGGCGGGATACTCAGCGGCTTCCTGCCGAAAGCGCTCGACCGGATCGACGCCACCACTTTCTATCCGGCTGCACTCGCCAGCATGGCCGGCTTTTTCACGCTGATGGCATCGACGAACGACCCTGCTGTGATCGCCTCCGCGTCGCTCGTGGACGCGATGGTGATGGCGGCCGCGGGCAACCGGGTCACGAAATACGCACAAGACGCCTTCCCCGAGGACCTTCAAGGCCGAGCGATGTCAGCGCGTCGGCTGTTCCTGAGAAGCGGACCGGCCCTCGGCTTCTTGGGGGCTGCCGCCGTGGCGAACGCGCACGGAGGCCAGGGCGGTGACGCCATGGCCGGTATAGCCGCGGCCGCCACCGCGCTCACCGCCGCGGGGTACAGCGCTCTTCTGCTCGTCAGGCGGGGCCGAGTCTCCCTCCGAATCATCACACGAGGCCGCGGGTGGCTCGGGCGATTGTCCCGCGCGCCGCGGGCCGAACCTGCCGAGGCGGAGCGCGCTGCAACGAACGCCACCCGCTCCACCGAGACTTCGGACGAATCCGCGCACCCGGCCGAGAACAGCCGGGTCTACCACCGCCTCATGGCCCAACTCGGTGACCCGCGCATCGCGCGCGACCTCGCCGCCAAAGCCCACGCCCGCGCCCAGCGAGAACAACAACCCACCGACCCCGACGCCGCCGCACAACACCTGCTCCACATCGCCGACATCATCCTCGCCGAACACCGCGCCGCCATGGCACAACTCGACGACGCCGTGGACCACGAACCCACCCCCAGAAGACAACAACGCCTCACCCCCTTCCAACACGGCGGCGTCTTCTTCCACAACCAACCCGATGAGCCCCGGGACGGTGTGGGCTCGGACGGTGTTCCGGCGGAACCGAATACACATCGCCTGACCGACCGCGAGATCGAAATAGAACAGCAACGGAGCGAAACAGACCGTGCGCGTGTGGATCTCGCGAGGCTACTCGGCGTGGACCCGCGCCTAACAGGTCTGCGAGGGGCGCTACTACAGGTCCTCGATCAGGTGCAAATGGAGTTGCGCCTCCTCGACGACGAGGACTGGCCCGGGATCCGAGCCGAGAAACTTCCCGGCTGGCTGGGACGAGCTCTCGACCGTGAGTACCGCGCCCAGCGCGCGATGAGCGATGGCGCCACCGCGGAAGAACTCGCCCGGCTGGATGCGGATACCCGCCAACTCGAAGCAGATCTCCCCGCGATTCTCGGGCAAGAGCAATTGGCCCCCGGTTGGCGCGCCGCCGACAGCGACGACAAGCTACACGAACTTCGGCGACTGGCCACGCGCGCAAACGCGCCACAAGAGATCGCAGATCTCGTCGATGCGGCCGCACGCTTCCTCGGCCTGGCCCGGCCGACCCCGCCTGCCACGGATTCGCCGACCGTGGCAGGAGCGCGCGCGAGCATTCGTGAATTGCTCACTGCCGAAGCCGATATCGCCGCGGTCGAGCACATGCTCGATGCTCTGGTTCGCACGGCGGAGGGTCCGGTCGCAGTCCGGGTACGGCAGGAGGGAACCGGGAGCGTGCGGGTCGAGGTGCTCGACCACAGCCGGAACTTGCCGGTGCGTGATGAGCCGGATGAGGCGACAGGGCAAGTGATGCCGACGGAGGCGGGTAAGGTCACCGCGCTGTTGGACAAGTCCGGCCGGTGGGGCTTCCGGATGCACACCGACGGGTCGCGCACCCGATGGTTCGCTGCCGGCCGGACCCAGGCGGTATCGGCGTCGACCGAACCCGCGGTGCGGATGAGGTTCGAGCGGGGGCAGGTTCGGCAGGGCGTGGCGCGGGCTCGCGGGGATGTCGGCCGATTCCTGTCGGACAACACCCGGCTGCCCCAGACGACAATCGACGCCGCGGTGCTCGCCCTGTCGGAATTGCTGGGGAACTCCGCGCAGTACGCGAAACAAGGGGGAGCGGAAGTCACCGTCGAGGCGGACGACACCCGCGTGCGGATCGGCGTCACCGACACCTCACTCGGATTGCCGAAGTGGCGCATCGAGAGCGACGTCGATGCATCCGACGAGGTGGCTCCCTCACCCACCATCGACCTCGACGACGTCGACGCGTTCCTGGCCGGTATCGACCTGGCGGCGCTGGACTCCGCCCGGGCCGACCCGAACGAACTGGGGATCCGTGCCGATGGCGAGCACGGGCGGGGCGCGCGAATCGTGAGAGACAAGGCTTTCGCCGTCGGGACCGACGTGACCCGACACGGCAAAACCGTCTGGGTCGAATATCGAACTCCCCCGAAGAGCTATCCGGCATCCCCGGACGACGCGCTCGACCTCCCCTACGGGGGCGCGACCCGCGCCGACGGGGCTGTGATCGCCCCGTCACCGTGGACGAAGCGAGGACAGGCCGCAGAAGGGCCTTTCGCTTTCCGCACACCGCCGGGGAACACACCGGGTGTCGGGTCGATAGGCTCCAGACCGCGTGCGCTCCGAGACACATTGACCCGAGTCGATGAGAGCGGCGTCGATCCGACGACCGCGGCGCAGGTCAAACAGGCCATCGTCCGCCGCTACGAGCAGCAGCACCGGAGAAACACCACGAACGGTCGATCGCAGAATTCGGCAAGTGGTGAAGCCGTAGCACAGACCATCCGGTGGCTCGATGGCCTCATGCTTTTTCGGGCGCTCGAAGTTCTCGCATCCTCCGGCCGAGCGATGCCGGCGCCCCCATATACCGGCCCCACAGCCGAGGACCTCGCTCGTGACCCCAGTCGATTGCCGACCACGCTGGCGACGGCGCTCTCCGGCCTCACGAACGCCAATTCCGATACCACGGTGGCCGAACAGGCGAAACTCGCCGTTCTCAATATATTCAACGAATACCTGCAGTCGGCCACCGCGTCCATATACCGCGATCACCAGCTGAACAAGCACAACTCGTCGACAGACCTCGGCTTCCCGGAAAACGTCGCGGGTGTGCTGGCCCAGCTGTCAGCCGATTCTTTTATACGGACAGAGAAGGCCCACGCACTGGTCGCAGACGTCGCTGCGAAAATTACGACCCAGTGGCTCGACAAGACTCGTAGAAGGGCCGAGCGGAGCGAAAGCGACCTGGCGGACCTGCTGGCCGACATCTACCGGCGCAATCACATGCCCCTGTCGCCGGCGCGGCGACGCGAACTCCGGGACCGGTTGCGCGACATACGAGCCGAATTCGAGGAATTGGCACCCCGCCGAGCGGCTGTATTAGCTCGGGTTCCGGATGTGGCAGAGAGAGACGCGGCACGCTGGCCCGCGGGTTTCCTCACCGGACTCGCCGAGGTCGAACAGCTGTCCATCGCGGTCGACGCCTGGCTCGCCAGCGGGGTTCCGATCACCCCCCGCATGCTGAAGGAGATCATGAGCAGCGACCTCGCCCAGCTCGGCGGAGCCAAGGGCGAGGTCACGTTGGCCGAACAGCTCCAGGAAATCCACGCGCTGGGCACTCCCGTCCACGCCGAAACGCCGGATGGCGGTCGTTTGGAGAGCGAAGTCGACGTCTCGACCGACGGAGGCCGAGCCTGGCACGAGGCGAAGAATTACACCCTCGAGTGGCAGCGGCAGCGCCAGAGCAGACTCGAGGCACAGGCACGCAAGCAACTCCGCATCGCATATTCGAATCGCGATTACTGGGTGGATGGCTTCCCACCACAGATCAAGTGGCACTTCACAATCGGCGTCGACTCGGCGGTCCGGGCCGCCCTGGAGGCCATACGGATCGAAGACGAGAACGGGCGGACCCTCGACGATTACCGCATCGAGGTGATCGATGGTTCCAGCACCGTGAGTTCCGATCACCTGAATGTGCTGCTGTGGATCTCCCAGGGGTGGACCGATCCGGAGATCACCGAAGCGTTGCCGGACACGGGCATGGCGGCGACCTATATCCGGGAGTTGGCGGCGGCGCTCGAAATTCCCACCAAGCGCTATCTGATCGCCGCCGAAGGCGCACGTCGCGGGCTCGTTTCCGTGCAAGCGCCACTGACCGATCTCCGGGAGGTACTGACCCCGCGCCAGATCGTCGTGCTCGCGTACCTGTCTCGTGGACTCAGCAGACGGGAGATCGCCGACAAGCTGTCCATCTCGATTCGTACCGTCGACGAACACGTCGAGCGTTCACTGCCCCGCATCGAATCTCCCAGTCTGGTCACCGCCATGCCGCGGATCGTCGGCGCGCTCGACGCATTCGACGAGGACGAACTGACCAGGCTCGCCGAATCCGCGTCCGGCCCGGCCGCCCCACCGGGCGATGGCCACCCCTTGGCCCGCGCCCGCAAAAAGGTCGGGGATTCCTCGGAACGCCGGGCCGCGGCCTTGCTGGAAGAGCAGCGAGCCCGCCGCGCCGCCGGCGAGGATGCTCGGGCGTTTCGGCAATCGTCCGTAGGTTCGCCCGTTCCCGCACCCGACTCCGCGGCAGGAGCGCCGAATGCCGCCGGACGGATTCCCGAGATCGAGGATGCCCTCGACCTGCCCCGTGGTACGAACTCCCGCACCGACCGCACCGGACTCGTCGCACACCTGAGCACAGACCCCACCATCGTCTTCGCCGACGATCCGCGGGTCGGCGACGAGGGCCACGCCAACCCGGCACGCCGGAAGGGCGAGCAGCCGGACCCGGGCACCGGCACCGCCGGGCGGACGACAGCCGCTGCCGAAGCGAACGGATCGCTGCTCCGCCTGGTCCGCAACAGTGCCGAGGCGCGAACCCTCTTCTCCGGCCAACTGGTAGCCGAGATAGGCACCTCGGCGTCCCAGAACGCCCTGATTTTGCTGATGATGGGCATCGATCCGCAAACCGCGGCCGTCGTCGCGGGGCTGTCGGATGTGCCGAGGATCGTTCTGGCTCCCTTCATGGGCTACCTCGCCGACACCATAGAACCCACCAGGATGATGAAGGGTGCCAAGCGGGTCATGTTCGGCGCCTCCGCCGTAGCCGCTGCCACATCCGGATTCCATACGCCGTACATGGTTCCGCTCCTGCTCGGCGCGAATCTTGTGAACACCGCCGCCGACACGCTGTACGCGCCGGCCGCGACCCGGGTCAACCGCGCGATCCTCGGATCCGACATACGCTTGCAGCAGGGTTTCAGCCAATACAACGCCTTCGTGACCAACCTCTCCCGGACGATCGGCACCAGTCTCGCGGGGGCGTTGCAACCGTGGTTGATCTTCGGACTCGACTCGGCGGCCTCCGGCGTCAACGTGGCGGGGCTGCGCAGGGTTCGCACTCTGGCGCCCACACCCGGACAGACTGAGCCGCAATCGTTTCGAGGCCGTTTGCGCGAGGTGTTCGTACCCGGTTTCGAAGCGTTGCACCAAGACAAGATCCTGCGCAACTACACCTGGAATCTCGTCGTCACCAACGGATATCTGGGCGTACAACATTTCTTTTTCATCCACTCGCTGTCCGCGGCCGGACTTTCCGGCGCCCAGACCTCCGCGGCATTCATCCTGCCGTCGATCGGCGGCATCATCGGCAATTCCTTGCCCAAACGATGGTTGAGCAAGGTCGACATCCACAAACTGCTGGCCGCCAGGTACGTCGGTCTGACCGGGATGGCGGCCGGCGCCTTGATCACCGCGTTCACGAACGACCCGTACATCGGCGGCGCCGGTTACGCGGCGGGCTGGGTGGCCCTGGGAGCCGCCGGCGTGCACACCAACGCCTACTTCAACCGAAACGTGCCCGACGATCGGCTCGGGCGCGCGCAATCCTTCCTCACCGTCAGCCGAATCGCCGCCTACTCCCTGGCCGGTCTCGCGGGCGGCACGCTCATCGCCAACCAAGGAGCGACACCCACCGCGATCGGAATGACGGCGGCCATGGGCACCATCACCGCCGGATCGGTGATACGCCGATTCGATGTACTGGGCAAGGTGAGATACCTGGCCGCATCGCTGGACGGCACCTACGACACACCGGCTACACCGGTCCACCACCAAGTCCCGACCGAACTAGCCGCCGAACGAGGCACACGAGAACAACTGACCCGAGCGCATGTCCGGTCTGTCGACGGCACATGGGTGGTGGATCCGCTAGGCCGACCCGCCATCCCGGACGGCACGTACACGGTGACCTTCCCCACCGGCGAGATGCCCGGACGCCAACCAGTCGGGGCCGACGCTCTGGACGCCGCTCCGCGCAGAGTCGACGCGGCCCCGGCGATCGGAACGGTTGCGGGCGGCGTAACGCCATGGACCGGCACACGTTTCGATCCCGGTCGACCTCGTAACCCGGAGCAGCCCCACACCGAGCGTCCCGGCGCATCTCCCGAAAACCCGATGCCGCTCCAAGCCGGGGAAGCGACGGGCCGGGTGGCCGAGGACGGCGAAATCGGCTCAGCGCCCCGATCCGAGGAGACGAACAACGACGTTCCGGCACCCCCTCCGCGTTCGCTGATCGTCGCAGTAGCTGCTCGTCTGTACGCGGGTGCGGCCACTGATTCACCTGAGCCCACTGGCTACGGCTCCCCCCTCGGCACAACGACCGCCCCGGCCTGGATCGACGCGCACAACGGCAGCAACCGAATCTCGCCGGCCACCACGGAATTCCACGACCTCCCGAACGATGTGCTGTCCGAACATCTGCGATTGGCGGAAATCGCAGTGCCGATCGTGCTCGCCGCGCTGGATTCCGGGACAGACATTTCGACCGACGACTTCCTCGACGACCTGGGCAGCCGGATTCACAATGGCCGGCTCCAACGCCATTGGCGCATCGCCACCCCGCAACAGCGATTGCCATTCGATGATCCCGGCTACCCGGAGGAATTGCGTGAGCAGCATCGGCGTCTGGCTCGCGCGGCACGTGATTCGGTGGTGGCGGCCGGTGCAGTCGACCGGGCTGTGGCCGACCCGTTCGCATCCTGCACAACGGGCGCCGCGGTAGCCGCAGAGTTGTGGGACAGACACGCCATCCACATGTTCGGAATCGACATACCCGGCGTAACAGTGGAACTCGTTCGTGAGCTCGCTCGGGCGACACACCGGCTGTTGACGAAATACCCTTACGTTCAACTACACCGGATCGGGTTCGGCCCCATCCCCGAGCCGCGTTCGCTCGCCGTGAGCGACCATGTCGCCGGAACCGACACGAGTTACCCCTACACGCGGTCGATCACGATATCCGACGCCGTCGCGGCCGACCGAGCGCTCTTCGCTTCGGAATGGGCCGACATGGTGAACAGCGGCCGCGCTGTGGGATCCGTCGCGGAGCCGATAGTCGGGCTGATTCGCCGTGAGTTCGGCTACGCACTCGATGTCGCGACTCGGCTGATCGCACGACAAAAAGCCAAGACGACGCTGTTGGGCCACCATGAGAACAGTCACCAGGGGCCGATGCGCTGGTCTCCCCGTGAGGGATTCGCTTGGTCCAACAGCCAATTCCGCGAATACGGCCCCGATGGGAAAGGACGATTGAACTCGGCCGAGGCGCTGGCGGGAGCCTTCGCGGCCATGGAACACGATCCACGGGACACATCGGTCGGGGAGCAGGTGCTACACAACCTGCTGACTGTGCACGCGCCGCAGCGCCAAACCGGGAAAGACCGGGACCGAGAACAACTCACGGCCGAGTACCACCCGATCACGCCGATGGAACAACAGGCCAAGCTGGCCATGGCGGCGGCGCTGCGAGCCGATTACGGCGTCGACATCATCGGTCTCGACAACCCGGGCATTCCCGCGGCCACCGCTGGTGAGCTCGTCGCGGCTATACGGCACATGATCGCGCGATTCCCGATCCTCGGCGACTTGTCCGAGATCAGAATCGCTCCCGGGGACATCGGCGAATTCGCCCACACCTCCGTAGACGGCATCGAATTCAACGAATTGTGGATGACCGCACCGGCGCGAATGCACGCCGACGCGATAAAGCAGTTGACTGCCGAACGGCTGCGCCTCGATCTCGATCGGGTGTACTTCTGCTTGGCCATTCACGAGTTGGCGCATCTGCTGCGCAGACTCCTGCCCGTCCACGCGCCGAGGGCGTATGAGGTGGTCAGCCGGGCCTTCGAGGAAAGATACGGGTCCAACGACATTCCGGCTCTACGGGCCTGGATGGCGACCCAATTCAGCTCGTACGGCATCCGCCAGCAGGACGGGGCACTCGAACCGGACGAGGCCGAGGCCGAAGCAGTCGTGGCTGCCGAGGTCGACAGCCTGACGCCGACCGAGGGCGAAGCGATAGTCCACCGCAACATCAGCACGCTGGCCGCGGCCGAGGCCGAACGACGCGGCTCGACTGCGACCGACCCCCGCATCGGGAGGCGGCCGTCGTCCTCGACCGCATACGCACCCCAACCCGACCGGCTCGCCACGGAACTACTCGGTTTCGGGCCGAGCTTCGACTATGTCGAGGATCTGCTGCGCATCGCGGCGGGTGAACAGCACGGCCCGGCCTGGATCGACAGCCCCGACTACTGGGATTGGCAGCTGAACTGGCTGGCCGAACGCGGGCCACGGCTGAGTGCGCTCGCGGCATTCTCGGCCGCCGCGCTGGAGGCGGAAGCGGCTCTCGGCCTTCCCAATACGAGCGGCCGAAGGTTGCTGCTCGAACAGTCGCGACCCCGGACGCCCGGTGAGATGCTGCGCATCTACAAATACGGGACGATGTGGGGAGGTGAGCTGGAGCAGCCCAGCGGACCCGACACAGCGGCACATGCCAGCGCCATCGGCCGCGTGCAGCGCGACCTGTCGCTCGACGAGCTTCCACAGTATCCCTACCTCGCGATGATAGCGGCACGGCCGATCCTCCAGGTCGATCGTGACCTGACCCGGAAACTCTTGCGGCCGGAGGAGTTCCGGCATTTCGATCCCATTCCCCGCGACGGTGTCTACGGATTGAACTATCCGGGTTGCCGAGCCCTGGACCGGCAGACACCGGCATACTTCCGAGCACGATACGCGGGCGACAGCCTGCTTCCGATGATCGCCTGCCGCGCGGTCTACAACCGCTTCCTGAACCACTGGATCGAGCCGTATCAGCTGCGTCACGCCATGCGGTTGCGCGACGGATTCCAGGGCACGACATCGGTGGAGGGGCGAATTGCCCAGTGGTTCACCTCCACCGTCGCGAATGTGCTGGCCGCCGCACCGGATGCCGCTCCCGAGATACTCGACGACGCCCTGCGCACACAACTGCGCCGAACCCGCCCATCCACCCCCGCGAACGAGAGGCTGCGGCTGTTCGCGGCGGCAACGCACGAGTTGCTGGGTGGCGACTACGACTTCGGCCACTACCTGCGGCGCCGCGATCATCCGGAAGCCGGAGGGTACATCCGGACCGTGCGCGAAACCGTCCTGCGCCGCCATCCGGCCGCAGCGGTCGCCCGAGTCCCTTTCCTCGCCGGCATCATTGATGCGACCGGTACCCGCACGGCGCTCAGCGCCCCGTAAGGCCCCGAGCCCACGGTGCCGAGCGCCCTGGTCACGTGGGGAATGCATGAAGTCGACGATCCGGGGCCCGACCCCGTCGGCGCTCGCCGCCACAGTCCTGCCCGCCGACGCGCGCCGTACCATGGCCTCATGACCGAACAGGACATCCTTGCCCATATCCAGGACCTGGTGAAGCAGGAGCATCAGCTGCGGTCCAAGGCCACCAGCGGGGAACTCGATCACGAGACCGAGCGGGCCAAGCTGGCCGATCTCGAGGTGATGCTCGATCAGTGCTGGGATCTGCTGCGGCAGCGGCGGGCCCGCATCGAGCAGGGCGGCAACCCCGACGAAGCCCAGGCCAACCCCGTGAAGCAGGTCGAAGGGTATCTGCAGTAACGGTTACCATCGGGTAATGGTTGACATCACGACCGCCGACGGCGTTGTTCGCGGTCTCCGGCGGCGTCGCATCGCGCAGTGGCGTTCGATTCCCTTCGCCGCACCGCCCGTCGGCGATCTTCGTTTCCGCGCGCCGCAGCCCGTCGAGAGCTGGTCCGGGGTGCGCATGGCCACCGAATACGGATTCGCCGCGATGCAGCAACGCGACGGCGCCCGCATCGGCCCGCGCGGCCCGCAGCCGACGAGCGAGGACTGCCTGACCCTGAACGTCACCGCGCCCCTGGAACCGGCCACCGCCCCCCGGCCGGTCATGGTGTTCATCCACGGTGGCGGTTATGTGCTGGGCACCTCGGCGCTGCGGCTGTATTCCGGCGCCCGCCTGGCATTGCGCGGCGATGTGATCGTCGTGTCGTTCAACTATCGGCTGGGCGCCTTCGGCTACGTCGACTTCAGTGAATTCTCCACGGCGACACGGCCGTTCGAATCCAATCTGGGTCTGCGCGACCAGGTGGCGGCCCTGCAGTGGGTGCAGCGCAATATCGCGGCCTTCGGCGGTGATCCGAACAATGTGACCATCTTCGGCGAATCGGCCGGCGCGCACGCGGTGGTCAGCCTCCTCGCCACCCCGGCCGCGGCCGGGCTGTTCCATCGGGGCATCGCGCAGAGCGCGCCGGCGGACTGGTCGCTGACCGCCGAGGAGGCGCGGATCTTCGCCCGGCGCTGCGTCGAAAATCTGGGCGTCGACAATCCGGCTGCCACGTCGCACGAGGCGGCCGAGGCGCTGAGCAGCGCCGGTGCCAACGACATCCGCAAGGCCGCCGACCGCGCGATCGGCGATGTGCTGTGGCGGCAGCCGGGCAGCTTCCCCGCCGCCCCGGTCGTCGACGGCGAGTTCCTGCCGATGGATCCGATCGATGCCATCGCCGCCGGGCGCGCCCACGCCGTCCCCCTGATCATCGGCACCAACCGCGACGAGGCGACCCTGTTCAAACGCTGGGACCGCAGCCTGCCCACCACCCCCGGACAACTGCACGTGGCGCTGTCGCGATGCGGCGACGCCGACCTCGAAAAGCGGGTCGTGGCAGCCTATCCCGGCTATCCGTCACGGCGGGCCGCCGTGCGCATGGGCGGTGACTTCGTCTTCTGGCGTCCCACCGTGGAGGTGCTCGAGGGCCACAGCCGCCACGCCCCGACCTACGCCTATCGGCTCGACTACGCGCCGCGCGCGGTCCAGTTGGCCGGCTTCGGCGCCACCCACGCCCTCGATCTGATTCCGGTGTTCGGCGGGGTGGACAGCCCCATCGGACGTGGCCTGACCGCGGCGGGCGGCTATCGGGACTTCCTCGCGGTGCAGCGCGAATTCCAGGACAACTGGCTGTCGTTCGCCCGCAAGGGCGAGCCGCTGCCGTCCTGGCCGCAGTACACCGAGCAGCGCCGCAGCACCCGCATCATCGACAGCCCGGCGCGGGTGGAGGTCGATCCGGATCGCGCGAAACGGCTCGCGTGGCACGGAGTCCGGGTTCCGGCGCTGGTCTGAACTACTTGAGCAGCCGGGACATACGCCGATCGGCGAGGATCTTGCCGCCGGTCTGGCAGGTCGGACAGTACTGGAACGATTTGTCGGCGTAGGCGACCTCGCGCACGGTGTCACCGCAGACCGGGCACGGCAGTCCGGTCCGCGCGTGCACCTGCATGCCCGACCGCTTCTCCCCCTTGAGCCGCGCCGCGTCCTGGCCGACGGAGCGAGTGATCGCGTCGGTGAGGATGCCGCGCATCGCCCGGTACAGCTCGGCGACCTTGTCGGCGCCGAGGGTGGACGCGGTGGCGAAGGGCGAGAGCCGGGCGGCGTGCAGAATCTCGTCGGAGTAGGCGTTGCCGATGCCGGCCAGCACGGTCTGATCGGCCAATACGGTCTTCAATCGCTGCGAGGTGCCGGCGAGGAGTTCGGCGAAGTGGTCCTCGGAGATCTCGAGCGCGTCGGGGCCGAGGCGGGCGATTCCGGGCACCGACTGCGGGTCCGCGGTGATCCAGACGGCGAGCCGCTTCTTGGTCCCGGCCTCGGTGAGGTCGAAGGCGGGCGTCGCGCCCTCGGGGGTGAAGAAGTGGACCCGCAGCGCCAGTGGGCCTTTCCCCGGTTTCGGCGGCGCGGCACCGGGTTCGTCGATCCAGCGCAGCCAGCCGCCGCGCGACAGATGCGTGATCAGCCACAGCCCGTCGCAGTCGAGGCCCAGATGCTTTCCCCAATGCCCGGCGCCGGTGACATCACGCCCGGACAGCGCGGTCACCGGCGGATCGAACGTCTTGAGCACACTCAGCGCCGCGACGTCGACCCGCCCGACAACCGCGCCGACGGCATGCTCGACCAGAAACTGTTCGAGCGCCATGATCTCCGGCAACTCGGGCATTCCCGCAGCCTACCGGCGTCCACCGACAACCGGCCGCATTCGCGCGACGGCCACGGCCCGGATCACATCTGCGTGGGAGCCGCCTGCGGCGGTGTGGCCACACCGGGGGCGACCGCACCCTCGATCGCGCCTACTCCGGCCCCGATCGCGGCACCCGCGGCAGCGGCCGGCGCCGCGATCACCGCGTAACCGATGGCGGCGCCGACGACCGGCATGACGACCAGACCTGCGGGCAGGAACGGGATCCCGGCGATGAAACCGGCGACCGCGCCGACGACCGCGCTGGTGCTCGCGATCGGGCTGCTGACGATATTGCCCACGCTGGACCCGATCACCGCCCCGCCGAGGGTGTCCGCGGCGATGCGGTCGGAGCGCGACGGCTCGAATCCGGCCGAGTCCAGCGTCTGCGCCAAACCCGCCTCGGTCTGCGCGGCCGAATCGTTGATCTGCGCGGTCAGCTGCGGATCGATGAAATCGGGCCGGGGCGTGACGACCGAACCGATCCGGATGGTGCCCTCGGGCGCCTTGATCGGCGCCACCGGCGGCGCCGGATGGGCGAGGTCGGGCATATGCAGTGCGCCCGGATTCACCATGGCCGGCGCGGTGAGATCGGGGACCGCCCGAGTGCTGTCAGCGGCGTTGCGGGTCGTCGACACGGTGCCCGGGGCGGGCGCGGCGGCCGGCGCTTCGGCGGAGGCATTCGGTTCGGCATCTGCGACCGGGGCGGCGAAGGGCGGTACGGCCGGGTCGGTCGCGGCACTCGGCTGGAACTGCCACGGGTTGGCCTGCGTGACCACGCGGGCCACGGCATCCGCCGCGTTCGAGACGCCGGCGGCGACGGTCCCGGTGTCCGGCAGCATCCCGGCGGCCGGCGCCACACCCGAATCGGTGGTCGGCGCGGCCGCCCCCGCCACACCCGTCTGCCACAGCGCCACTGTCAGTGGCAACGCCCCGATGACGAGTGAGGAACCAACGCGCCGGCACCACTGTCCCGATGCCGCCGAATGCTGCCCTGCCATGAAAACCTCCAGTCGGATTTCGATCGAATGACAGTGATTCGAACCGGCCGGTGGTCTGGATCACATTCGTATCGATTTATTCCACAGCAATTTTGGGGCTATTTCGGACATATCCGCGGCACGAACACCCGCTAATCGACTCTGCGCAAGAGATATATGTCCATCACCCATCCTTTGGCGTCCCGAAGTTCGTTGCGGCGCCGGATGATTCGATCCTCGACCGCGCGCAGCGGACCCTCGATCAACGTCTCGTCCGGCATCCCGAGGTAGGCGCCCCACCAGATGTGCAGATCGTCGCCGGGCACCTGCGTGAACGAGCACTCGCCGTCGAGCATCACCAGCGTCGACCCGTCGACCGCCACGCCCTCGGTGCGCAGGCGGCGACCGGTGGTGATGTGCACCGGTTCGCCGATCTCGTGCAACACGATGCGATGCGCCGCCGCCAGGGCCTGGGCGCTGGTGACGCCCGGGATCACCGCGTACTCGAATCTCGTTCCCGCGTCCAGCACTCGCTGCACCATCCGCAGGGTGCTGTCGTAGAGCGAGGGATCACCCCAGACCAGGATGCCGCCGACCCCCTCGGTGGCATCGAATGCCTCGGCGAGCAGTTCGGCGCGGCGGCGATGCCAGTCCTCGACCACCTCGCGGTAATCGGCGGCGCCGGAGACCGTGCGTTCGCGCGGCGGATCGGCGATGGACACCACGCGATGCTCCGGATCGGCGTGTCCGGCGAGGATCGCGGCGCGGACCTCGGTCAGTTCCCGCTTGGTCTCGCCCTTGCCGATGACGAAGAACGTGTCGACCTGCCGAATCGCCTCGACGGCCTGCACGGTCACCTGCCGGGGATCACCGGCGCCGATTCCGATCACATAGAGCATGCGCACGGTGCCCCAGGCTAGCCAGCGGACCACCGGGCGATGAGGGCGGTGGTCGCCCGAAGGCTAGGCTTGCGGATATGGACGGCGCGCCCGGAAACGACACTCAGTACGAGGATCTGCTGCGGCTGGTACTCGAGCGCGGTACGCCGAAATCCGACCGCACCGGGACGGGTACGCGTTCGATTTTCGGACATCAGCTGCGCTACGACCTCTCCGCCGGATTCCCGCTGATCACCACCAAAAAGGTGCATCTGAAGTCGATCGTCTACGAATTGCTGTGGTTCCTGCGCGGCGATTCCAATGTCCGCTGGCTCCACGAGCACGGCGTCACGATCTGGGACGAATGGGCCGACGCGCACGGTGAACTGGGCCCGGTCTACGGGGTCCAGTGGCGTAGCTGGCCCACGCCGGACGGCACCCATATCGACCAGATAGCGCAGGTCCTGCAAACCCTGCGCACCGACCCGGATTCCCGCCGGATCATCGTCTCGGCCTGGAATGTGGCGGAGCTGCACAAGATGGCGCTGGCCCCCTGCCACGCGTTCTTCCAATTCCACGTGGCGGACGGAAAACTGTCCTGTCAGCTCTATCAGCGCAGTGCCGACCTCTTCCTCGGGGTGCCGTTCAATATCGCGAGTTACGCCCTGCTCACCCATATGGTCGCCCAGCAGACCGAATTGGAGCCCGGCGATTTCATCTGGACCGGCGGCGACTGCCACATCTACGACAACCATCTGGCCCAGGTCCGCGAACAGCTGAGCCGCGAACCATATCCGTTCCCCCGGTTGCATCTGCGGCCCGCGCCGAGCCTGTTCGACTACACCTTCGAGGATGTGGAGGTGCTCGACTACCGCCATCATCCGGCGATCAAGGCGCCGGTGGCGGTATGAGCCGCATCGGGTTGATCTGGGCGCAGACCCCCGCCGGCGTGATCGGCGCCGACAACGCCATCCCGTGGCGAGTGCCCGAGGATGTGGCGCATTTCAAAACGGTCACCGCCGATCATCCGGTGCTGATGGGCCGGCGCACCTGGGATTCGCTGCCCGCGCGCTTCCGGCCGCTGCCCGGCCGGCGCAATATCGTCATCACGCGGCAATCGCAGTGGTCGGCGCCGGGCGCCGAACGCGCCGATTCGGTGGCCGGCGCCATCGCACTGGCCGCCGCGGAGACCGTGTGGATCATCGGCGGCGGCGAAATCTACCGGCAGGCAATGGATTACGCGACCGATCTGATGGTCACCGAAGTCGACACCGATATCCCCGGCGACGCCTACGCACCCGCGATCGAGGGCGAGTGGCAGGTGGAGGACGCGCCCTGGTCGCAGTCGCGGTCGGGCCTGCGTTACCGGATCCGGCACTTCGCCCGCGACACCGCCCCGGCGACCGTCGGCTGAACGGGCCCGGCAGGTCTCGAACCCGAATCGCATCGGCGAAACGCCCGACCGGGCGAGGTGGGTCCGGCATACTCAGCGATATCCAGCCTGTGACCACAGCCCGATCCCGGCTGAACCGCGAGAGGCAGATCATGGACAAGAAATCGCTGACGGCGGCGGCTCGCCAGCAGCTGAAGCTGGCCGCGTCCGCCACGAGTGGACGCAGTTCGCAAACCCTCTACGGCGGCCACACCCACAGCCTGCGCCAGACCCTGATCGCGCTGACAGCCGGCCAGAGCCTGGCCGAGCACGAAACTCACGGTGAAGCCACCCTGCAGGTTCTGACCGGAACCCTGATTCTGATCTGCGGCACCAACGAGTGGAAGGGATCGCCCGGCGATCTGCTGGTCATTCCGTCGGCCCGGCACAGTGTGAAAGCGATCGACGACGCGGTATTCCTGCTGACCGTCGCGAAGTGAGGCCGGTCTCGCCGGGCCGGGCCGTCCGCACGCGCTGTCGGGCGGGCACCGTACCCTGTTGATCATGGGTGAGCCGCAGCCGATCCTCGATCCGCTCTCGCGCGCCGCGATCTTCCTCGTCGCGACCATCGACGAGGGCGGTGAGCCGGTGGTGCGCGATCTGCTCGCCGATCTGGCGGGACTGCGGCGCTCGATCGGATTCCGGGTGCCGCAGACGCGGCTGTCCTGCGTGACGAGTATCGGTTCCGCCGCCTGGGATCGGCTGTTCGCCGGTCCGAAACCCGCTGAACTGCACGAATTTCCGGGCTACGCCGGGCCGAAGCATCAGGCCCCGGCCACGCCGGGCGATCTGCTGTTTCACATCAAGGGCGAATTGCCGGACGCCTGTTTCGAATTGGCGATGCTGATCGGTTCCCGGTTGAAGGGTGCGGCCACGATCATCGACGAGACGGTCGGATTCCGCTATTTCGAACAGCGCGATCTGCTCGGCTTCGTCGACGGCACCGAGAATCCCGAGGGACCCGCCGCGGTCGCCGCGGCGCTGATCGGTGACGAGGATCCCGACTTCGCCGGCGGAAGTTATGTCGTCGTGCAGAAGTATCTGCACGATCTGGAGGCGTGGAGTTCGCTGACCGTCGAGGAGCAGCAGCTCGTCATCGGCCGTACCAAACTCGAGGATCTGGAACTGTCCGACGAGGACAAGCCGGCGGATTCCCATGTGGCGGTCAACACCCTGATCGATCCGGACGGCACCGAACGCCAGATCCTGCGCGCCAACATGCCGTTCGGCAGTGTCCGCGAGGGCGAATTCGGCACGTACTACATCGCTTACGCGGCCACCCCGGATGTCACCGAGCGAATGCTGGTGCGCATGTTCCTCGGCACCGACGAAGCACCGTACGACCGGATTCTCGATTTCTCCACCGCGATCACCGGCACGCTGTTCTTCACCCCGGCCAACGATTTCTTCGACGACCTTCCCGACGCCCCCGAGCAGGAGGCGGATGCGGAACAGGACCTGGAACTCGGGGCAGCCGGTATCGCCGAGCTGTCCGCGGCCGCGCCTTCCGGCGACGGCTCTCTCGGTATCGGCACGTTGAAAAGGATTCCGCAATGAACAATCTGCACCGTGAACTCGCGCCGATCACCTCCGAGGCGTGGTCGGCCATCGAGGAGGAGGCGACGCGTACCTTCCGGCGTCACATCGCCGGTCGCCGGGTGGTGGACCTGTCCGGTCCGCACGGCACCGACTACTCCGCGGTCGGATTGGGACGCACCACCGTCATCGACGCGCCGGATCAGGGCGTGCAGGCCCGCCAGCGCCTGGTGGCGCCGCTGGTCGAGCTGCGGGTGCCGTTCACGCTCTCGCGCGAGGAGCTCGACAACGTCGAGCGCGGCGCCGAGGACGCCGATCTGGATCCGGTGAAGGATGCCGCCCGCAAGATCGCGTTCGCCGAGGACCGCGCCGTCTTCGAGGGCTACCCCGCCGCCGGGATCACCGGCATCCGGGCGGCCGTGTCGAACACTCCCGTCACCGCGCCGAGCGATCCGCGCCTCATCCCCGAGGCGATCGCCCAGGCACTGAGCAAGTTGCGGCTGTCCGGTGTCGACGGGCCGTATTCGGTGCTGCTGAGCGCCGATCTGTATACCGCCGTGAGCGAGACCTCCGACCACGGCCACCCGATCCGCACGCATATCGAGCGGCTGATCCCCGAGGGCGAGATCATCTGGGCGCCCGCCATCGACGGCGCCTTCGTGCTGACCACCCGCGGCGGCGACTTCGATCTGCAACTGGGGCAGGATCTGTCGATCGGCTACCTGTCCCACGACGCGGAGACCGTGCAGCTGTACTTCCAGGAAAGCCTGACCTTCCTGGTCTACACCGCCGAGGCCGCGGTCCCGCTGCGCGGCTGAGCACGGCGCGAACGATCTTTCGAGGTGTCACCATGAGCGACGACGTCCCGCCCGTTTCCGGACCCGATGTCTCCCGCCGGTCCCGCGGGCCGATGCGTGCGGTGCGGGCCGGTGTCGTCACCGGCCGCCGCACCCTCACCTACAGTGCGCTCGCCGTGCTGTCGGTCCTGGTGATCTGCGGTGCCGTGGTGGTCCTGTTCGGCGTGAACCGGATCTTCACCGGACTGCTGGCCGGGGCGGTGGCGGGTATCGCGTTACTGGTGGCGCTGTTCGGTCGCGATGTCGTCGTGCTCACCGACCGCGCGATCTATCGGCGCACCCCGTGGGCCGAATCGCGGCTGGAGTGGGATCGGGTGGTGGCGGGCCGGTTCGCCCTCGACGAGCGGGCCCGCTGGTCGCTCGCGCTGGATCTGACCGGCGGCGACGAACCGCACGACGAGCTGGTCCTGCTCAGCATTCCGCCGGTGCGGCATCCGGTGTCCAACGCCTACGAACACCGCAAGCGCGAACAGGTCGCCGAGATTCGCCGGATCCTGCGCGAGCAGCGGATACCGGTCACCTTGTTGCCCGAGATCGCCTCGGCCCTGCACGAACACTGGAAGCTCGCACCGGCCGCGCAGTGAGCTCCATGATTCGCACCGCCGCGCTCGCCCACATCCGGAATCGTCGTCTGCTGCAGACACGGTCGACCGGCAAAGAGGTGTTCTACATGGCGGGCGGGAAGATCGACCCCGGCGAATCGGCGGTGCAGGCGTTGTATCGCGAGGTGCGGGAGGAACTGGGTGTCGACGTGACGGCCCACGACGAGCTCGGTGTCTTCGAATGTGAGGCGTACGGGCACACGCCGGGCACCGCGCTGCACATGACCTGTTTCACCGCGGATCTCACCGGCGAACCGACGCCGACGAGCGAGATCGCCGAACTGCGCTACTTCACGGTCGGCGAGTACGCGGCCATGCCGCATGTCGCGCCCGGCTCGATGCTGGTCTTCCGGCGCCTGCACGAACTCGACCTGATCGACTGGTGACGGCGACGGGTGATCCCGTGCGGTGACCGCGAGAGGTTTACGTCGCCTCGCCGCGTTCGACCGGCGCGGCGCCGTCGCCACCGATGTCCGGAGGCGTCTCGTCCGGCCGCTCGAGGTCTTGATCGCGGGCCACCGCACCGGGCGGTTCGGCACCGGTCCGCTCGGCGTCGAACTGTTCGGTGTCGGACGGGATGCGCGTGGCCACCACGAACGCCAGGAGCAGCACGACCGCGACACCGAGCAGGGCCACGCGAGTCGCGTCGGCGAATCCGTTGGCCAGCGCGTCGGTGACCGGGGCCGGTGCGTGCTGGGCACGCAGCCCGACGATCGCGCCGCCCGCCGAATCGCGGGTGGCCGCGCCCACGGCCCCGGCGGCGCGGGTGGCCAGACCCGGGACGTAGCTCAACCGGTCGGGCAGGAAGTGGCCGAGACCGATCGAGAGGGTACTGCCGAGAACCGCCACACCCAGCGCGGCACCGGCGGGCCGGGCCGTGGCCGCCGTGATCGAACCCGGATCCGATGCCATGGCGCCCGCGCCGGTTCGCATACTCGCCGTCAGCGGGGCGGCGGCCAGCCCGAGACCGATTCCGTAGCAGGCCAGTAGCACGGTCGGCACCCACGCCGAAATCGTCGAGGTCAATGCCAGCGCGGTCACCGCCATCGCGAGCAACGCGATCGCCAGGCCGATCCGCACCAGCCACAGCGGAGGCACCGCTCGCAGTGGTCCGGCGGTCAGTACGGCCGAGATGAGCGCGCATCCGGTCAGCACCACGAGGATCGAACCCGTTCGCAGCGTGGACAATCCGAGACAGTTCACCAGGTACAGCGGCAGCACGAAGAGCAGTCCGAACTGTGCCGCCGCGATCAGCAGGGCGGCGCCGTCACCCCAGTGCCGGGGATCGCGCAGCTGCGAGAAGTCCACCAGCGCGGCATGTTCCACCTTCACCCGATGTCGTTCCCAGAAGACGAACAGCACCAGCAGCAGCACCCCCACGCCGAGTACGAAGGGGATGGGCGAGCTCGCCGATTGGGTCGACCAGGTCACGCCGAACACGGTGAACTCGCGCCGCGGCCGCAACCAGCCGTAGCGCTGCCCCTCGATGAGGGCGAAGATCACCAGCGCGAACCCGGCGGTACTGAGCAACCATCCGTCCACGTCCGGTCCGGTGGCCGCGGCGCCGATGCGGGTTTCGGGCACGAGCACGGTCCCGATCAGGACGACCACCGCGAGCGGCACGTTGATCAGGAAGATCCACGGCCAGGTGAAGGAGTCGACGAACCAGCCGCCGAGTGCCGCGCCGACGACCGCCGCGGCGGCCGGAGCCACCACCCACGCGGTGAAGGCGATCACACGTGCCCGGCCGTGGAACATCGCGGCTACCGTGCCCAAGGATCCCGCCACGACCGCCGCACCGCCGATGCCCTGCACGAGCCGTCCCCAGATGAGCGGGCTCGCCGTATCCGCGGAGGCGGACAACAGGCTGCCGCCGACGAAGATCAGCACTCCGAGCGCGAAGAGGACGCGGCGGCCGAAGCGGTCGCCGATCCGGCCGACGGTGATCAGCAGGACCGCGAGCACCACCGAGTACACGCAGAAAACCCACTGCGCCTGGGTGAAATCGAGTCCCAGGTCACCGATGATCGCCGGCAGCGAGACACCGACGACGGTGCCGTCCAGCGTCACCATCGCGAGCCCCAGCGCGAGGACCGCGAGGGCGTACCACCGTCTGGCACCGGTGGGTGGCGAACCGAGCTCAGCGTCTGTTCGAACGTGATCAGCCATGCGCCGCTCCCGTCGTCGACCGATGTCGCTGGGAAGTAACTCGTATCGGTCGAGTCTACGAGCCGAACCGGGCGAATCTCGGCAATAGGGACCGGGCGATACCGGACCGTGCGGTGAACGCGAGCGTTCGGCTACCGGATCAGTCGGAGAGCCGGCCCGCCTCGGGGAAGGTGGCGTCGCGGATGATCCGCAGACCGCTGATCAGCGCCTCGCACTGCTCCGGGGTGAGCTGACCGTAGAACCAGGTGTCGAGGATCTTCAGATATTCCGGCAGCACCTTCGCCAGGCGCGTGGCACCGGCGGCGGTGAGGGCGGCATAGGAGCTGCGGCGATCGTTCGGATCGGATTGGCGGCGGGCGAATCCGTTGCGTTCGAGCCGATCCACCAGGCGGGTGACACCGCTGGTCGACAGCTGGGCCTGATCGGCCAGATCGGTCATCCGCAGCCGGCGGCCGGGCGAGCGGCTCAGACGCATGAGCGCCGTGAAGTCCAGCACCGACAGCCCGTGCGCCGACCAGGTCGGTTCGAGTTTGCGGCGGATGCCGCTCGTCGCCTCGAACAGCATCCCGATGTCGGAGAGGCGCGGGTCGTCGAAGACGTCGGCGTCGTGCGTGTGCTCCATGCGGTCAGCCTAACGCACTGTTGTTGTGCGGATAGTTGACATGAGGAATATCTTTCATATTATTGCTGCGAGGATATTCCTCACAGCAACTAAATGGAGATGTCATGACCAGCACCTGGCTCGCCGGATTCCGCTCCGCGATCATCAGCCCCTACGAGCAGTTCCAGTTGACCGAACCCCGCGGGTTCACCGATCGGACCGTGCGCCAGGTGCTGCACATGGCCGGCGGCGGGCGGCAGCTTCGGGTGCGATTGAGCAATCGGTACGGACGCGACGCGCTCGAGATCGGTGCCGCTCGAATCGCCTTGCGCAAGACCGGGCTCGCGACTGTCGCCGAGACCGATACCGTGCTGCGTTTCGACGGAGCGGACCGGGTGCGCATTCCGGCAGGTGCCGAAACAGTCAGCGACGCCGTCGATCTCGTGGTGAACGGCGGCGACGACCTCCTGCTGAGCCTGTATCTGCCCGGGCCGACCGGACTCGCGACCTTCTCCCATCAACCGATGGAGATCTCCGCCGTGGTGGCCGGTGATCGCACCGCCGATCCGGACCTGTCCGAGGTCGAGGAGGTTGCCTCGCGTTTCTACGTGACGGGCGTCGACGTACTGGCCGACGCGGCCACCCCCGTGGTGGTGGCGTTCGGTGACTCCTGGTTCGACGGTGCCGGCACCACGGTCGGCGCGAATCGCCGCTCGGTCGACGCGCTGAATTCGCTGCTGACCCGCGGCTGGGTGGTCAACCAGGGCATCGGCGGCAACCAGTTGCTCACCGACGAGGTCGGCGAACACGCCCTGGCCCGGTTCGACCGCGATGTGCTCGCGGTGCCGGGCGTCACCCACGTGGTGGTCAATCTCGGTATCAACGATCTCGGGCTGGGTGACGTGGCCGCGGCCGACGATCTGATCGCCGGCTACACCGAACTCGCCGCGCGGGCACACGCCGCCGGATTACCCGTCTATGCCAATACGATCGGCCCCTTCGCCGGGGTGATCTATCCGGAGGTGAATGTGGATCCCGCGCTGCCGGTGCGCATCGTAGTCAACGAATGGCTGCGGACCACAACGGTTTTCGACGCCGTCTTCGATGTGGCGGCCGCCGTGGCGGATCCGGAGCGGCCCGATTTCATCCGCCCGGCTCTCGACAGCGGCGACGGACTGCACCTCAACGACGAGGGCGCCCGCATCATGGCGGAGACGATGCGGATCCCCGGACTGCGCTGAAGCACCGCAGAGGCTCGGACCGGCTCCACGCTCCCGCGCCGCCAGCTCGACAGGTACCTGCGCGAGTATCGCCAGGGCACGGCTCACGAACGGCACTGTCGGCGTCCGTGATTCGAAAACCCCCACGGCCCGGCACTGATCTCCGCCCCGACGAGTGGGACACATCCAACACCGCCCTGAAAGCAGTCCACCTCCACCGGTAACCCCCCGGCGCCCGCCAGCACCCGCCCCGGCAGCGGGCGCAACCGGGGTGTTCGAGACCGATCACGAGCGCGCCGCCCTTCGCCGCCGCGAACGGGTTGCCGATCAGCCCGCTCTGCACAACTGGGTTAGTGTCTGGGGTCGTTCGTTCGATCAGGTGGGGAGGATCTCGATGGCACTTCTGAAGGCAGATGTCGACGAGCTGCACAAATTGGCAGGCACGCTGGCCGGCGCCGCGATGAACATCACGAAAGTCGACGCCGCCGCGGCCGCCGCCGGTATCGGCGCCGCACTCGCGGGCAGTGGACTCGATGGGGTATGCACCCAGGCCGCCCAGTTCGTCGATGGCGCCTACCAGCGGGTTGCCGGCAAGCTGACCCAAGTCTCGGGCAAGATCGAGACCACATCGCGGTGGTATCTGGAAACAGACGACAGCTTCGCCGCCGAGATGCGCAAATTCGACGTCCACCACGCAGGCGGCCACTGATGGTCGCTCCGGGAACGACATCGCTACTGCGGTCGCAGGTCGAGAAATGGAGCGTCACCGCCCTGGCCGACCTCGGGGCCGCGATCGCAACAGCCAATAACGACACCTTCCTGGTGAACATCGACAACACGAAAAAGTTCTTCACCGATGCCGGCAACTCCTGGCAAGGTGTGGCCTACAACGCGGCCTACGATCGCGTGGGTGAGGATCATGATCAGGCCCGAAGGGTCTGGGCTTACGTCGACGACCTCGCCACGGCGATCAAAACCGCTGCGTCCGATATTGATTCACATCGCACGGTGCTGATCGGCAAGGTCGCCGAAGCGAGCGAGGCGGGACTTCGAGTGGCGGACAACTGGGTGGTCTGCGAGAAGGAAGGCGTTGCCGCGGACGTCATCACTTCTCATCAGGACGCAATCAACGGCGCGTTCCACCCGTTCTCCGATGCAGTCTCCACCGCGTGTACGAAAATCGCTGAGGCGGCCGAGCTCGTCCGTGCCGCCGGCGACCTGTTCGGCTCCGATCTCGATGTGAACGACGCGAGCACGCAGAGTGGTCGGCTCGGAGACGAGGACGGCAAGGAAGCCGCCGACGCGGCCAAGAACGGAGATCAGGCCAAGCTCGATGAGGTGGCGTCGCATCTGCCTACCTACGTGCTGACACCGGATCAGATTCAAGCTCTCTCCGAGGGCAAAGACGTGCCGACGTTGCCAGCTGAAGTACAGGACTATTACAAGCATTTCTTCAATTCGGCCGGCAAGGACGGTCTGCTGGCGCTGAACGATCATCTGCAGGAGCAGGCCACTGCCACCCCGGATCATCCGGCCAGCACCGTCGCGGCCTCTCAGCAGCGCGCGTTGGCCGACGGCATGATGGCGATCACCAACGAACACCTGGGAACCGGCACCGGCCCGGACGGCAAACTCACCTCGGCTGGGGCCTACACCAACCTGCCACCGGACATCCGCCAGGTGCTTTCCGGCCGTGCGGAAGAACGCAACAGCGACGGGACACCGAGCCCCAACGCCAACCGTCAGACCATGCTGGACAAGGCCCGGCTCGCGAACCTGCTGTCCAAGTCGGATCCGAATATGGTGGGCGGCACCACCTTCAGCATGGAGGCCGCGCGCCAGGGCGCGAGCCTCGCGAACTATGTGGACAACGTCGACAAGAACACGAACGGCGTGATGCCCCCCGGATTCCAGGACGGCGACAAGGACGCGCTGAAGAACGCGGCTTCGCAATACCTGGGAGTCGGCGTCCGCAATCATGTTGCCGACTACCAGTTGATGACCGGCCTGGATGCCACCACTGGCAACAAGATCCCCGACGACCTGTCCTTCGGCGCCCAAGGCGACAAATACCTCGCTCACGGCAACTACGATCCGCAGAAGTTCAACAGCGTCGTCTTCGGCCATGACTGGGGTGACCAGGGCAAGACCGCATCGGAAATGTATGGCTGGACGGCGGATCACGCCCACGAGCAAGGACCCCAAGGAGACCTGGCCCGCAAGACCATGAGCGCACTGCCGGAAGTCTTCGCCCCTCGCGACGGTGACAAATTGATCACCGACAAAGACGGGAAACAGCTGTTCCAGCAGACCGTTGAAGATTTCAACAAGAATCCCGAGCTCGCGAATGCGCTTGCGCGGGTCGATGCATCGAACATCGATGCCTTCTCCCAGGTCGGATCCGACCCCAATGCGCCGAAGCCGGCCGCTCCCATGGAGGTGCGCGACGCCCAGCGCATGGCGTTCCTGGCAAGCCAGACTCAGGACGGACGGACGACGCTCGATCTAGCTCGCCAGACATACGACAACGCCACGCTCTACTCGATCACTCATGGCGGCACCGGTGGTGATGTGGCCGCACAGGATGCCATCCAGAAGATGGCCAGCATGGATGGAATCATCGGCGACGCACAGCGAAACGCTCTGATCTACCAAGACCACAATGAGGTCGCGGACCATAACGAGCAGGCACAAAAATCGCACGATGACAAACAGGAGATCGGCGACAACGTCAAGAGGGTTGTCGACGCGATTCCTGTGCCGGGCGGAACAGCAGTGAACACGGTAAAGGACTTCGTGGAGGATCCGGCGTATAAAGCCTTGATGAAGGATATAAATCCTGATCCCACGCCCAGCACCGTTCAGTATCCATCTGTTCTACAGGTCGAGAAGGACGGTCAACAGGAATTTCGAGACCGTTTCGACAGGTTCAACGTCGATAGCGATCATCCGCTCGACGAGGCCACACGCGAAAAATATCGCGCGACATACGATTGGGAATACAACGCCACCGTATCCGCAGACCAGGTGCATGACAATAATTCGTTGGACGACCTGGTCAAGGGTGGGGCGCAGGCACCCGATAACTCGGGCCCTAAGAAATAGGATATGCCGATGGTCAGTTCACCGATCTGCCCCAGGGTGCGCATAGGTACGCTGTTACTTCTCGCAGCGATTGTTCTCGGAATCCCGACGATGGCCGCGTGCGGAACCGCTCACGACAATTCGGCACAGAACACCATACTGCCGACCACTTTGTCCAAGGTATTCGATCCGTGCAACGACATCCCCGCAACGGTCATGGAGTCCGAGCACCTGAATCCGTCCGGCACACCAATTCCGCCCAGACTGGGCGGCGACGGCGAGCAATACAGGGGGTGTCGATTCCGGGCACAAGATGACGCCGAGTCAGAGCTCGGTCCCGGCATATCGATTCAACTGACAAACATGACGATCGAATACTTCACTCGCAATTTTGCACCGGGACGAAAGTTCACAACACTGAAGATCGGCGGGCGGGATGCAGCTACGGCCGGCCAAGATGACGGCTATTGCACGATGCTGGTTGCTCTTGAAACCGGCGGAGTGTATCTCACCGGTTTGAGTTCAAAAAAAGACACATGCCTGATCGTGACCGACGTAGCGAATGCGATCGCGCCAGCGATACCCCCAGGGGCGTGAGAGAAGGCTTGGGGTGCAGCCAGCGTTGCCGGCCAGTGCAAGTGCGGACGGTGGCTGGACCGGCAGCATTCTTACCGGGGTTTCACCTCGGCGAGCAATTCCGGACCCCTGGATTCCACTCGCCGGGTGACCAATCGGGCGGCCAGGAGGGTGGCGCCGAGGCCCAGGGCGAGGCCCACCGGGAATGCGCACCATGGGATGAATGCGTTGTGTAGATACGTGCCTACGCCGAGGATGGCGAGGACGGGGAGGTTGACGACCAGCTGGCCGAAGCCGACGGTCAGCTGGACCAGAGCGCGGGCGCAGCCGGGGTTTCCGCTGTTGCCGGCGAAGGGGTTACCTCGTTGCTGGGGAAGCGGATACGCGGCGTAGACCGAGAGGTAGAGGGCGGCTGCCACACCTACGCCGAGTACTACCGGGAGGGTCGAGACGGCCCAGGGGTACATGGTCGAGCGGCCGGTCACGCCCGGGAGGACGAGTGTGAGAACCACCGCCAGGGGGCTGACCACCAGCAGCCAGGCGATCATGCGACCGCGGACGTCGGCGCGCACGGCGCCCGGAATCACCAGGGTGTGCCAGAGGGCGGTGCCGTCGAAGGCGTACATGTTGGCACTGGCCATCGCGGCCATCCACACCACGAACACGCCCGCGAAAGGCAGACTGGCACCACCGTTCTGCAGTCCGAGAAAGATGGGCAGGACCACGCCGATGAGCATCAGCGGTAGCAGCGCCGCCCGCCGCCGGCCGTCGCGCGACCAGGTGCGTAACTCTTTGAGTACCACCGCGCCGACCGGTGTCGGGCGGACGAGCCGGTCGAGGCGTCCCGAACCCGCCTGTGCGCGAACGGGTCCGGCGGGCGCGGCGGCGGTGGTGAGACGCCGGCGCAGCAGGACCGCCCACGCCTGCCACAGCAGCGCCGACAGGGCGGCGAGTCCCGCCAAGGCCCCGACGCCGAACAACCAGTGACCTTCCTCGGCTGCCTGCACCGCGTAGGGCGCCCATCCCGAGGGCAGGACCCGCAATGTCACGCCCAGGCCGGGCGACACGTGCTCCAGGCGCGGCCCGAGATAGGACACCAGCAGTTGCAGTGGGTAGTACGCCAGGCCGGTCAGGCCCGCCAGCACCACACCGAGATCGCGGCCGCGCCGCGAACGCATCGCGGCGCCGATCCACGCGAGTACCGCGCGGGAGAGCAGCACCACGAAGATCAGCTGCAGACACATCCCGGTGACAGCGAACAAGGTTGGTACCACGCCCAATTGGGCCGCGAGCGCGACGAGCCCGGCGAAGGCGATCAGATTCACCGCACCGGCCGGACCGGTGAACGCCACCGCCGCGAGGCCGATCGAGAGTTGGCGATAGCTCAGCGGCAGCAGCCGGAAATGTTCGGGCTGCAGCGTTTCGTCGCTGCTGCCGGTGATGATCGGGCCGGCCAGCCAGCCGAGCGTCCACACCGCATACAGCGTCGCGGCCACGTTGATCGCCGCGCGGGTATCCCAGGCGTGGCCGGCCGATGCCATCACCACCGCGGTGGCGACAGCGGCGAGTATCCCGAAGACCAGACCGATCCAGAAGCCGACCGCCGCGCGTCCGTGGCTCATCGCGCGGACGGTCAGCCGCCAGCGCATCCGGATCAGGACGCCAACCACGACAGCCCCTCGTCTCCCCCGATGCGACCGCCGACCAGACGGACGAACGCCTCCTCCAGACTGCCCTCGCCTCGCACCTCGGCGACCGAGCCGGCGGCGACCACCCTCCCCTTGTCGATGACGGCGAGGTGATCGCACAGATTCTCCACCAGCGCCATCACGTGACTGGACAACACCACCGATCCTCCGGCGGAGACGAACCGCTGCAGAATCGTGCGAATAGTACTGGCCGACACCGGATCCACCGCCTCGAACGGTTCATCGAGCACCAGCAGCTTGGGCCCGTGCAACAGCGCGGTGGCGAGCCCGATCTTCTTGCGCATCCCGGCCGAATAGTCCACGACCAGAGTGTTTTCCGCCTCGATCAGCTCCAGCACCGAGAGCAATTCCTGCGCGCGATCGGCCACCGTCCCCGGCGGAAGCCCGCGCAAAAGTCCGGTGTAGGTGAGTAATTCGCGTCCGGTGAGCCGCTCCGGCACGGCCAGACCGTCCGGCAGTACCCCGACGATCGTCTTGGCCCGCACCGGATCCGCCCAGACATCGGCGCCGAAGATCTGCGCCTGCCCCGCATCCGGCCGCAGCAACCCGACCGCCATCGACAACGTGGTGGTCTTACCGGCGCCGTTGGGCCCCACCAGCCCGAAGAACGACCCGGGCGGCACCACCACACTCACCCCGTCGACCACCCACGGCCCACCGAATCGCTTGTACAGCCCGCTCAATCGCAGCGCGGGCGTGACATCGGCTTGCATATCCCCTCCTCCACGGGTGACGCACCCGCTCCCTGACAGATATCGCCCCCGCGAGGACATCGTTGCGAATCGCGACGACCGTATATGGCGGTAACCGCGGTGGAACCTGCTATCGAAGTAGGGTTTTGGGGTCGACCGTGAATTCGAAGGGCGCATGTAAGGTGACCTCCGCGCCGGCAGCCGCACGTTGAACGAGTTCGTATTCGTTATCCTCGTTCAAGGCGTAGGCGAACAAGACCGGAAGGTCTTCACCGGGCAGGCGCCCCTTGACGGAATTGATCTCGATGCGCCAGTAGTTCGGAATGCCCGCTTGCGCGTAGACGATCGGCTTGACCATCCTGTCCTGCAATGTCGTAGAGGCTGACACGATCTCCACCGCCAAGTCGACCTGCTCGGCGTGAACGCCGCGCTCATCCTTGTCGACGGCCCCTCGGCCCGCGACAAGGTCGGGAATCGGCTCGTCATCGCCGATGAGGACTCCGACCCCGGGCAGGACCCAGTGATCCTGCGGCATCGCCGAGGTGAGCGCAATCAGCAGCCACGTCAGCAATTCCTGATGCCGCGGTTTGGGCGCTGCGTTCACGATGAGCTGGCCATTCAGCACCTCGTAGCGGATTCCGTTATCGGGCAGATGCGCCAGATCGGCGGAGGTCCAACGGTCCGCCATCGGCTGCAGCATCGAGGACGCATCAGGTGTCGGCATCGCCACGGAAACCACCTCCACTCCCTCTGATCTGGGCGAACGTTTCTTCCTACGCTTGGCGAGTCTATCGGACCCGCGGGCCGAAAGCCGGTGCCGGAGAGCAGCCGCACCCCGTTCGGGCAGCCGCACCCCATGCACCGGCCTCGTTCACTCCGCCTCGATCACCCGCACCTCGCCGTCGGCGGCATCGGTCGCCTCGCCCGGCACGGTGAACCAGTGGCTGACCTCGCCCTCGGCCAGGTCGCCGGCGATGTCACCGCTGGGCAGGACGGAGAGGGCGCCCGCGGTCGCGGAGGTCAGGAATTCCGCGAGCGCTGCCGGGCCCGCCGCCGCCGTGGTGTACGTGGTCGACTCGTAGTCGATCTCGTGCTCGGCGCGCAGGGCGTCGGCGTGCTCGAGGGCCTGCTCCTGGGTCAGCGTGCGCAGGGTGCCGTCGGCTGCCCGGACCACGAAGGCCGGATGGTCGTCCTGCAGGACCCGGACCCGGTCGGCGTAGGACACCGGATGTGCCTGCGCCGCATCGATTTCCGCGCGCACCTTCGGATCGGTCGGGACCAGCCAGCGCACCGACTTGGCCGCCGGTTCCAGCGCGATACCCCAGCCGGCGCCCGCGGCGACGATGTCGCCGAAGGACAGGCCGTCGGCGAACAGCGCCGCGGCGCCGGCCTTCTGGATCGCCCACAGCGCCACCACGGCATCCACCGAATGCGGCAGCGCCACCGCGACGATGTCACCCGGTCCGACACCACGCCCGATCAGCACCCGGGCCAGCTTCGACGACCGCGAATCCACCTCGTGATAGGCGATTTCGGCGTCACCGGACAGCAGCGCGGGAGCCTGCGGATCCTCCTCGACCACATCGCCGAGGGCCTTGGCCACCGTACGGCTGCCGACCCGGCCGGGCTCGGCGACCGGTTCGGCGGTCACCGCGGCGCCGGCCAGGATGCGCGCCCGCTCCTCGGCGTCGAGGATGTCGATATCGCCGACCGCGGCCGTCGGATCGCCGATCAGCGCGTCCAGCACCCGGCCCAGTCGCTCGGCGAGAGTGTGTACCTCCTCGGCGGTGAAACGACTGGTGAGGTACTTCCAGGTCACCTCGATCGTCGATTCGGCGGTCACCAGCAGCGTCAGCGGGTAGTGGGTCGCGTCGTTCGTGCCGACACCGGTCACCGACATGCCGTCGATCGAGCTCGCCGCGGCGATCGCGTCGGTATCCATCGGATACGACTCGAACACCAGCAGTGTGTCGAATTGTGCTCCGGCACCGGCGATCCGCTGGATATCGGTGAGGCCGACGTAGTGGTGGTCGAGCAGATCGGCCTGATCGCGCTGCAGGCGCTGCAGCAGCTCACCGACCGACAGGCGGTCGTCCACACCCACCCGCACGGGCAGCGTGTTGATGAACAGGCCGACCATCGATTCCACCCCGGTCAGCTCCGGCGGGCGGCCGGAGACCGTCGCGCCGAACACCACGTCGTCGCGGCCGGTGAGCCGGCCGAGCAGAATGCCCCACGCGACCTGCACCAGCGTGTTCACCGTGACCCCGACCTCGGCGGCGTACTTGGTGATCCGGCGCGTGCGGTCCTCGTCGACCTCGGCGACGAACTTCTCGATCTCGTAGTGCTCGGGTCCGCGCGCGGGCGGTGCGAGCTGGGTCGGCTCGTCCGCACCGGCCAGTGCCCGCGACCAGGTGCGCAGCGATTCCTCGCGGTCGCGCCCGGCCAGCCAGCTCAGGAAGTTCCGGTACGAGGACACCCGCGGCAGCGCGGCGGTATCCCCGCGCACCGCGTAGAGCACCAGCAGATCCCGCATCAGCAGCGGCATCGACCAGCCGTCCACCAGGATGTGGTGGGTCGTGATGGCCAAGTGGAAAGCATCACCGTCGGTCCGGTACAGCGTGAACCGCAGCAGCGGCCCCCGCGACATGTCGAAGTGCGTCGCCCGATCCTCTTCGAGCAGGCGCTTCAACTCCGGAATCCGCTGCGGCCGATCCAGATCCGTCAGATCGACCGTCTGCCACGGAACCTCGACCCGATCCGAGATCAGCTGTACCGCCCGGCCACCGGCATCGGTGACGAAGGAGGCGCGCAGGTTCGGATAGCGGTCCAGGATGGCCTGGCCGGCCGCCCGCAGCCGGTCCTCGTCGACCACGCCGCCCAGATCCACCACGGCCTGCATGGTGTAGACGTCCACGGTCTGCTGGGTCATCATCGCGTGGAACAGCAGACCCGACTGCAGCGGCGAGAGCGGCCAGACATCCGACAGACCCGGATACTGCTGTTCCCACTCGTCGATCTCGGACTGCGCCACCTCGACCAGCGGCAGATCGGACGGCGTCAGACCGCCCGCCTCCGGCTGCCGGACGTGGTCGGCGAGCGCGGTCAGCGCCGCCACCCACAGATCCGCGAACTCCTGCACGCGCTGCTTGCCGAACAGCCCGGTCGGGAACGCGAAGGAGGCGGACAACTGCGCGCCCTCGGGCCCGTCGGTGACGATCGCGTTGATGTCGATCGCGGCGTTGGCGGGCATATCCGGATCCATATCGGCATCCAGCTGTCCCAGGTCCGCCACCGGCGCCCAATCGAAACCGACCGGGCCCGAGGCGGTTTCGGCCGTCTCGGCGCCCGCACCGGTATCCGCGCGGCCCAGATAGTTGAAGCTGATCTGGGGTGCGGTGCCGGTCGCCAGTTCGGTTCCGGTCGCGGCATTCAGGTAGCGCAGCAGGCCGTATCCGATGCCCTTGTCCGGCACCGCGAGCAGCTGCTCCTTCACCGATTTCACGATGTCGCCCAGCGCTTTTCCACCGCGCAGGGCGGCGGCCACATCGGCGTCGCCCAGATCCAGCCGCACCGGATAGGCACTGGTGAACCAGCCGACCGTGCGCGACAGATCGGCGCCCGGAACCACGCTTTCCTCGCGGCCGTGGCCCTCGAGCTTCACCAGCGCGGCACCGCCCGCGGATGCACCGCGCCACGTGCTCACCGCCAGCGCGAGCGCCGACAGCAGACCGTCGTTGACGCCGGCCCGGTACTTGTCCGGCACGCCGGTCAGCACCGCATCGGTCACCTCGGCCGGGAGCAGCACCTCGACCCGATCGACGGTGGCGAAGGTGTCGACCGCCGGGTCGAACGCCCGCTCGCCCAGCACCGGATCATCGACCGCCGAAATCCGCTGCCAGAACGGTAGTTCCGCGGTCCGCGTGGCCGCGGCGTCGACCAGGGCGTGCGCCCAGCGGCGCATGGAGGTGCCGTTCGCCGGCAGCGTCACGGCCTGATCCGACTTCAGCTGCGACCAGGCCACCGCGAGGTCCGGGATCAGGATGCGCCACGACACACCGTCGACCACGAAGTGGTGGGCGACGATCACGAGCACGTCCCGGCGACGCGGCGCGGCGTCGTCCTGCGCACCGGTGAAGGCGAACCACAGGAACTGCGTCATCACCGCGTTCGCCGGATCGAGGCGACCCAGCGCGGCGTCGTATTCGGCGCTGGCCCGGCGCGACAGTTCCGCCTCCGAGATGTCGCCGGGCAACTCGACCCGACGCACCAGGGCGTCGACATCGATCGCGCCCTGCTCCAGCGCCTCGAACGTCCAGCCGTCCGTGGCGTCCGCGGGAGCGGATTCGTCGCGCCGCAACCTGGTTCGCAGCACATCGTGGTGATCGACGACCGCGGCGACGGTCGCGACCAGGGTCTCCCGGTCGGTGTCGTCGGGCAGTCGCAGCGCCATGGCCTGCGAGAACCGCTGATACGAGGAGCCGGTGCCCAGGATCGAGGCCATGATCGGCGTCAGCGGGATCTCGCCGACACCGCCGCCGGGCAGTTCGGCCAGCACCTGCTGCTCGGCCTCACCGGCGCGGGTGGCGATCTCGGCCAGCGCGGCCACGCTGCGCCGCTCGAAGACCTGCCGCGGCGTGAACAGCACACCGCGCGCCTTGGCCCGCGAGACCAGCTGGATCGACAGGATCGAGTCACCGCCGAGCGCGAAGAACGAATCGTCGAGCCCGACCTGATCGACGCCCAGCACCTCGGCGAACACCTCGGCGATGGTCGCCTCGAGCGCACTGGTCGGCGCCCGGAACTCGCGCGGCGCCAGCTGAGGTTCCGGCAGCGCCTTGCGGTCGAGCTTGCCGACCGGGGTCAGCGGAATCTCGTCCAGGACCACGATCGCCGAGGGCACCATATGCGGCGGCAACACCGCGGCCACATGGTCGGTGACCGCCGCGGGATCGACCGCACGCCCCGGCACGCCGAGCACGTAGGACACCAGAATCGTTGCACCGGCGGCGGTTTCGCGTCCGATGGTGATCGCGAATTCGACATCCGGATGCCGTCCGAGCACCGCGTCGATCTCACCGAGTTCGATGCGGAAGCCACGGATCTTCACCTGGAAGTCGGTGCGGCCGACGTAGTCGAGTTCCCACGGCACCTCCGGGCGGGCGATGTTGCCACCGCGCACATCCGGTTCGGCGTACCACCGCACCACGTCACCCGTGCGGTACATGCGGGTTCCGGGCTCACCCCACGGGTTGGCGACGAACCGCTCCGCGGTCAGCCCCGGCCGCTGTTGGTAGCCGCGGGCCACCGCACCGCCGGACAGGAACAGCTCACCGGCCACACCCGGCGGCACCGGGTTCATCCGGGCGTCGAGCACCAGCGCCGACATACCGTGCACCGGGGTGCCGATGGTGATGTGGTTACCCGGGAACAACCGCGCGTACGAGGAGATGATCGTCGTCTCGGTCGGACCGTAGGCGTTGAAGTACTTGCGTCCCGGCTGCCACTTCGCCAGCAGTTCCGGCGTGGTCACGTCGCCACCCACCGACGTCACCAGCAACTGCTCCTGGTCGGCCGGGTCCATCGTGCCCAGCACCGCGGGCGTGATGATGGTGTGGGTGACCTGCTCGGTGCGCAGCAGCTCCGCCAGTTCCGGGCCACCGATGATCTGCGACGGCGTGATCACCAGGGTGGCGCCGATGTAGAACGCGCACACCCATTCCAGCACCGAGGGGTCGAAGCTGGGCGAGCAGATGTGCAGGAACCGATGCTGCGGCTCCAGGCCGTACAGGCTCGTCGCCACATCCGCCAAGCCGCCGAGACCGGCATGGGTCACGGTGACGCCCTTGGGCTTACCGGTCGAACCCGAGGTGTAGATGACGTACGCGGGGTGCGCCATCCGCAGCGGGGCGCGCCGGTCGGCGTCGGTCACCGGCGCCGCCGACTGCGCGGCGCACAGCTCGTCGGTCGCCGGATCGTCGAGGACCAGCCAGTCCACGTCGCCGGGCAGATCGCCGACATACGCCGAGCCGGTGATACCCAGCAGCGCACCGGAATCGGTGAGCATGTGGCGCACCCGATCCTCGGGGTAGTTCGGGTCCACCGGCACGTGCGCGCCACCGGCCTTGGTGACGGCCAGCACGGCCAGCACCATCTCGTAGGACCGCGGGAACGAGACCGCGACCAGTTGCTCGGGTCCGACACCGCGTTCGATCAGCACCCGCGCCAGGCGCGAGGACCGGTCGTCGAGTTCGCCGTAGGTGATCGATTCGCCGTTGTAGCGCACCGCGATTCGATCCCGGCCGAGCCGGACGCCGTGGCTCATCAGATCCGGCAGCAGGCCGGTCGCCATCACCTCGTCGCCGTGGACGTGGGTGAGCAGCTCGTACTCGTCGGCGGCCAGCAGCGACAGATCGCCGACCGCGGTCTGCGGCTGCGCGACGATCGCCTCGAGCAGACGGGTGAACCGCTGCGCGAACACCTCCACCGTTGCCTCGTCGAAAAGGTCACGCGCATAGGAGAATTCGGCGTACATGCCGTTGCGGCCGTCGCCGGATTCCCGAACCGTCAGCGACAGGTCGAATTTCGCGGTGTCGACGTCGAAATCGAGTGCCGAGACGTGCAATCCGGGCAGTTCGAACGTGCTCTCGGGCAGGTTCTCGAACGACAGCGCCACCTGGAACAGCGGATGCCGCGCGGTGGAGCGTTCCGGATTGAGCAGTTCGACCAGCCGCTCGAACGGAATGTCGGCGTGCGCGAAGGCCTGCAGGTCCGCGTCCTTGGCGTGACTCAGCAGCTCACCGAAGGTCAGCTCACCGCGCACGTGGGTCCGCAGCACCAGCGTGTTGACGAACATGCCGATCAGATCGTCGAGTTCGGCCTCGCCGCGGCCCGCGATCGGGGTGCCGATCGCGATGTCGTCGGTACCCGACATCCGCGCCAGGAACAGCGCGAGCGCGGTGTGCACGACCATGAACAGCGTCGCGTTCTGTTCGCGGGCGGTGCGCTGCAGCCCGTCGTACAGCTCGTTGCCGATCGGGAACAGCACCCGGCCGCCCTGGAACGACTGCACGGTCGGCCGCGGCCGGTCCGCGGGCAGGTTCAGCTCGTCCGGAATCCCCGCCAGCGCCTGCCGCCAGTAGTCGGCCTGGGCGCTGAGCAGGCTCTCCGGATCGTCCTCGGAGCCGAGCAGAGCGCGCTGCCAGATGCTGTAGTCGGCGTACTGCACCGGCATCGGCGCCCACGCCGGTGCCGCACCCTCGGCGCGCGAGGCGTAGGCCACCATCAGATCCCGGGTCAGCGGGCCCATCGACCAGCCGTCGGCCGCGATGTGGTGCGCGACGAAGACCAGCACGAAGTCGGTGTCGGTGACCTGGAACAGGCGGATGTGGAACGGAATCTGCGCGGTCACGTCGAAACCGGTCGTCACCGCGGCGGCGACGGCCTCGACCACGCCGGATTCATCGATCCGCACCGGCTCGAGATCGATCGCCACCTCCGCCGGCGACAGCACCCGCTGCACCGGACCGGCGTCGGTCTCGGGATAGACCGTGCGCAGGATCTCGTGGCGTGCGATGAGGTCGGCGACCGCCTCACGCAGCGCGGACACATCGAGCGCGCCCGAGAGCCGGATCGCCACCGGGATGTTGTCCACCGACGAGGTGGTGTCGAACTGGTTGAGGAACCACATGCGGTTCTGCGCCAGCGACAGCGGGATGTGCTCGGGCCGCGGTCCCGCGGTCAGCGGCGGCCGACCACCGGCACCGGCCTGCTGCTCGACCTTGGCGGCCAGCCCGGCCACCGTCGAGGCTTCGAACAGCGCCCGCACCGGCACCCGGGTGTCGAGCAACGCACCGAGGCGCGCGGCGACCTGCGTGGCCAGCAGCGAGTTACCGCCGAGGGCGAAGAAGTCGTCGTCGGCGCCGACCCGCTCGACCGACAGCACGTCGGTGTAGACGGAGGCGACCGCCTCTTCGATCGGTGTCGAGGGCGCCCGGAAGGCGGTGGTCTCGAATTCCGGTTCGGGCAGCGCGCGCCGGTCGAGTTTGCCGTTGATGTTCAGCGGCAACGCGTCCAGTTCGACGAACGCCGAGGGCACCATGTACGACGGCAACGCCGCGTTCAGCGCCGCCTTCACCGCGTCGAGGTCGAGGCTCTCGCCCGCCGGGACCAGATACGCGACCAGCCGGTCGCCGATGCGCGGATCCGACTTCGCGAGCACCGCGACCTGCGCGACCTCGTCCAGGCCGAGCAGCGCCGACTCGATCTCGCCGAGTTCGATGCGGAAGCCGCGGATCTTGACCTGGAAGTCGGTGCGGCCCTGGTAATCCAGCTCGCCCTGGGCGTTCCAGCTCACCAGGTCACCGGTGCGGTACATCCGGGTGCCGGGCTCGAAGGGGTTGGCAACGAACCGGTCCGCGGTCAGATCCGGCCGCGCGAAGTAGCCGCGGGCCAGCTGCGCACCGGCCAGATACAACTCACCGGCGACGCCGTCCGGAACCGGATGCAGGCGCGAGTCCAGCACGTAGACCCGGCTGTTCCACTCCGGCGCACCGATCGACACCGACTGCTGTTCGTCCGCGGTGACGCGGTGGCTGGTGATCGAGACCGCGGCCTCGGTCGGGCCGTACAGGTTGAACAGTTCACCGGCGTTGTCACGGCGGAACCGCTGCGCGGTCGCACCCGGCAGCGCCTCACCGATCGCCAGCACGCGACGCAGCGAATTCGTCAGCGTCCCATCGGATTCGGTGAGCAGCGCGTCCAGCATCGAGGGCACCACGTGCAGCGTGGTGACCGCCTCGCGGGCCATCAGCTCGTTGAGGTAGGCCGGATCGCGGTGGCCGTCCGGCGCCGCGATCACCAGACGCCCGCCGGCGACCGCCGCGGACCAGAACTCCCAGACCGACAGGTCGAAGGTGGCCGCGGTCTTCAGCAGCACCGAATCCTCGGCGCCCAGGCCGAATTCGGCGATCTTCCACAGCAACTGGTTGACCACCGCGGCGTGCGGGACCGCCACACCCTTCGGCCGACCGGTGGAACCGGAGGTGAAGATGACGTAGGCGGTGTGCTGCGGGAGCAGCGGCGCGACCCGCTCGGCGTCCTCGATCGGTGAATCGTCACCGGTGGTGTCGAGGTCATCGACGCGGACCACCGGTGCGACATCGGTCTCGAATCCGGCGTCGGCATCGGTGAGCACACACACCACATCGGCGGTGTCGAGGATGTAGCCGGTGCGTTCGGCCGGCTGATCCGGATCCACCGGCACATAGGCGCCGCCGGCCACGGTCACCGCGTACATGGCGACCACCAGGTCGACCGAGCGGCGCATCGCCAGCGCGACCCGCGACTCCGGACCGACACCGAGCGAAATCAGATGGCGCGCCAGCAGATTCACCCGGCGGTCGAGTTCGGCGTAGGTCACCCGGGTGCCGTCGGCCCCGACCAGTGCCTCCCGCTCGGAGTGGGTGTCGACCGTCGCGTCCAGCAGCGAGGCCAGCGTCGCCGACCGGTCCACCGGGTGATCGGTGGCATTGCGGGCGGAGACCAGCGCATCGTGTTCGGCGGCGTCGAGCAGATCGATATCGCCGACCGCGGTGCGCGGTGCGGCCACGATCGCGCCCAGCATCCGCACGAAGCGATCCACGAAGCCCGCCACCGTCGCGTGGTCGAACAGGTCGGTCGCGTAGGTGAAGAATCCGGTGATGCCTTCGGGCGCACCGGTGTCGCTGTAGCGGTCGGTGGCGATCAGGTGCAGGTCGAACTGCGAGAGCTGGGTGTCGAAGTCCAGTCCGCTGACCCGCAGGCCCGGCAGTTCCAGCGTGGCCTGGGCCAGGTTCTGGAACGACAGGCCCACCTGGAACAGCGGATGCCGCGCGGTGGAGCGCACCGGGTTGAGCACCTCGACCAGCCGCTCGAACGGCACGTCGGCGTTGGCGAAGGCCTGGATGTCGATATCGCGCTGACGCCCCAGCAGTTCGGTGAAGCCGGCACCGGCGTCGACCTGGGTGCGGAACACCAGCGTGTTGACGAACATACCGATCAGGTCGTCGAGTACGGCTTCACCGCGACCGGCCATCGGGGTGCCGATGGCGATGTCGTCGGAACCCGAGAGCCGCGACAGCAGGACCGCCAGCGCGGTGTGCACGACCATGAACAGCGTCGCGCCCTCGGTGCGGGCCAGGTCGATCAGCGCGCGATGCAGGTCGGCATCGATGCGCATCTCGACCTTGCCACCGGCGAAGCTCTGCACGGCCGGACGCGGGCGATCCGACGGCAGATCGAGCTGATCGGGCAGCTCGGCCAGCGCCTGCTTCCAGTACGCGACCTGCTTGGAGGCCAGCGAATCCGGATCGTCCTCGCTGCCCAGCAGTTCGCGCTGCCAGATGCTGTAGTCGGCGTACTGGACCGCCAGCGGCGCCCAATTCGGCGCCAGCCCGGCCGCGCGGGCCGCGTAGGCGGTCATCAGATCGCGGGTCAGCGGGCCGACCGACGAACCGTCGCCGGAGATGTGGTGCACGACCATCGCGAGCACGTATTCGCCTGCGCCACTCGCGGTTTCGGTATCGCTGCCGGAGCGGACCTCGAACAGCGCGACCCGCACCGGCACCTCGGTGGTGACGTCGAAGCTGGTGTTGATCAGCGCGACCACCTCGGACTCCACCGCGGCGGCATCGACCACGCGCAGTTCGAGCTCCGGAATCGCCTGGGCCGCGGGCAGGATCACCTGCACCGGGCCCTGGTCGGTCTGCGGGTAGACGGTCCGCAGAATCTCGTGGCGCGCCACCAGATCCGCCATCGCGGCCCGCAGCGCCGAGACGTCCAGCGCACCGCTCAACCGCACCGCGATCGGCACGTTGTAGGCGGCCGAGGCGGTGTCGAAGCGGTTGAGGAACCACATCCGCTGCTGCGCCAGCGACAGCGGGATCCGCGGCGGGCGCGGTGCGGCGGTCAGCGCGCGGCGACCGCCGGCGTCGGCGTGATGCTCGACCCGGGTGGCGAGCGCGGCGACCGTGGACGCCTCGAACAGCAGGCGCACCGGCACCCGGGTGTTCAGGGCCTCGCCCAGGCGCGCGGCGACCTGCGTGGCGAGCAGCGAGTTACCGCCCCACGCGAAGAAGTCGTCGTCGCGGCCCATCGTGCCGGATTCCTTGCGCAGCACATCGGCGAAGGTGTTGGCCACGATCTGCTCGATCGGGGTCACCGGCGCGCGGAAGACGGCCTTCTCGAAGACCGGTTCGGGCAGCGCGGCGCGGTCCAGTTTGCCGTTGGCGTTCAGCGGCAGCGCGTCCAGCTGCATGAACACCGACGGCACCATGTAGGACGGCAGCTGTTCGGCCAGTGCGGCCTGCAGCGACTGCTTGTCCAGTTCGGCGGCGCCGACCACGTAGGCGACCAGGCGATCGCCCAGATTCGGATCCGCGTGCGCGACAACGGCGGTCGCGGTGACGACCGGCTGCCGCAGCAGCACCGCCTCGATCTCGCCGAGTTCGATGCGGAAGCCGCGGATCTTCACCTGGAAGTCGGTGCGGCCCCGGTAGTCCAGTTCACCCCGCTCGGTCCAGGCCACCAGGTCACCGGTGCGGTACATCCGCGTGCCGGGCGCCCCGAACGGATCGGCGACGAACCGGTCCGCGGTCAGATCCGCACGACCGAAGTAGCCGCGCGCGAGCTGCGCACCGGCCAGGTACAGCTCACCCGGCACGCCCACCGGAACGGGCCGCAGCCGCGAATCCAGCACGTACACCCGGCTGTTCCACTCCGGCGCACCGATCGACACCGACTGCCGGTCGGCGGTGGTGACGCGATGGCTGGTGATCGAGACCGCGGCCTCGGTCGGGCCGTACAGGTTGAACAGCGCGGCCCCGGCGGTCTGCAGGAAGCGCTGCGCGGTCGCGGCCGGCAGCGCCTCACCGATGGCGAGCACCCGCTTCAGCGACGAGCTGAGCATGCCTTCGCTCTCGGTGAGCAGGGCGTCCAGCATCGACGGCACCACGTGCAGGGTGGTGACGGCGGTGCCGAGCATCAGATCGTTGAGGTAGGCCGGATCGCGATGCCCCTCGGGCGCGGCCACCACCAGGCGGCCACCGCAGGCGGCGGCGGTCCAGAACTCCCACACCGACAGGTCGAAGGTGGCCGCGGTCTTGAGCAGCACCGAATCCCCGGCGCCGAGGCCGAATTCGGCGATCTCCCAGCGCAACTGGTTGACGATGGCGCCGTGCGACACCACCACACCCTTGGGGCGACCGGTGGAACCGGAGGTGAAGATCACGTACGCGGCGTTGGCGGCGGTGAGTTCACGCAACCGCTCCCCCGCGGTGATCGGCGCCGCCGAGTACCCGGAGAGCTCGAGCCCGTCGAGTTCGATCACCGGACGCTGCGGGGTCCAGCGCAGCGCGCTCTCCTCGTCGTCGCCGGTGGTGTCCGCGACGACGGCAGAGGTGGTCAGCACACAGGCGGGAGCCGCCGTCTCCAGGATGTAGTCGATGCGTTCGGCGGGCTGGCCCGGATCGATCGGCACGTAGGCCGCACCGGTCTTGGCCACCGCGTACATCGCGACGATCAGCTCCACCGAGCGGCCCAGTGCCAGCGCCACCCGATCCTCGGTACCGATGCCGCATTCGACGAGGTAGCGCGCCAGGCGGTTCACCCGCGCGTCGAGGTCGCCGTAGGTCAGCACCTGCTGCGCCGTTCCCGTGGCCTCGGTGTCGACCACCAGCGCGACCGCGGTCGGATCGGCGGCGACCGTCGCATCGAGCAGCGACACCAGCGTCGCCTCGGTGTCGATCGGATGGGCGGTCTCGTTCCACTGCCGCAGGATCCGCTCGTTCTCGGCCGGATCCAGCAGGTCGATATCGCCGACCGGGCCGGACACGTCCGCGATCACCGCATCGAGCACCCGGACGAACCGGTCCGCGAAGCCCTGCACCGTCGCCTCGTCGAAAAGGTCGATGGCATAACCGAATTCGGTGATGATCTCGGCCGGTGAACCGTCCTCGGCGTAGCGGTCGTAGAGCGTCACGTGCAGATCGGTCTTGGCCAGCTGGGAATCGAAATTCACCGCGCTCACCGAGAGACCGGGCAGTTCGAGGGCGGTCTCGGCCAGGTTCTGGAACGACAGGCCCACCTGGAACAGCGGGTTGCGCGCGGTGGAGCGCACCGGGTTGAGCACCTCGACCAGCCGTTCGAACGGCACGTCGGCGTTGGTGAAGGCCTCGAGGTCGCGCTCGCGCACATCGGCGAGCAGTTCGGCGAAGCTCGCGTTGCCGTCGATGCGGGTGCGGAACACCAGCGTGTTGACGAACATGCCGATCAGATCGTCGAGTTCGCGCTCACCACGTCCGGCGATCGGGGTGCCCACGGCGATGTCGCCGGTCCCCGAGAGCCGCGAGAGCAGGACGGCCAGCGCCGCGTGCACGACCATGAACAGCGAGGCGTTGTTCGCGCGCGCCAGCTCGTGCAGGCGGGCGTGGCGCTGCGGGTCGATCTCGAAACGAATCGCCTTGCCCTGGAACGACTGGGCCGGCGGACGCGGACGGTCGGTCGGCAGTTCCAGCTGATCCGGCAGCCCGTCGAGAGCCGCGGTCCAGTAGGCCACCTGCTGGGCGGCCAGCGATTCCGGATCCTCCTCGGAACCGAGCACCTCGCGCTGCCACAGCGCGTAATCGGCGTACTGCACCGGCAGCGGCGTCCACTGCGGCGCCTCACCCTGGACGCGTGCGGCGTAGGCCGCCATCAGATCACGGGCCAGCGGTCCCATCGAGGAGCCGTCGGCGGCGACGTGGTGGACGGTGAACGCGAGGACGTGTTCCTCGGCCGACTGGTCGCCGCCGGTGATCCGGAACAGCGCGACCTTCAGCGGCACCTCGGCGGTGACGTCGAAGGTGGTCATCGCGAATTCGATGATGCGGTCGAGCAATTCGGACTCGTCGACCGCCACCGGCTCCAGCGGGGGCGCGGTTTCGGTCGCGGGCAGGATCACCTGGTGCGGGCCGTCCGCCGAACGCGGGTAGGTGGTGCGCAGCACCTCGTGGCGGGCCAGCACGTCACCGAGCGCGCGTTCCATGGCCGCGACGTCGAGCGCACCCGACAGCCGCACCGCGAGCGGAATGTTGTCCACCGCGGAGGTGGTGGTGTCGAACTGGTTGAGGAACCAGTAGCGCTGCTGCGCCGGCGAGAGCGGAATCCGTTGCGGCCGTTGCCCGGCCACCAGCTTCGGCCGGGTCCGGCCGGATCCGGCGCCCTGCTCCAGGCGCGCGGCCAGGGCGGCGACGGTCGACGCCTCGAACAGATCGCGCACCGCCAGCTGGGTGTCGAGCGCGGAGCCCAGGCGTGCGGTCACCTGGGTGGCGATCAGCGAGTTGCCACCCAGTTCGAAGAAGTCGTCGTCGAGACCGACCCGGGTGACACCCAGCACATCGCTGAAGGTGCCGGCCACGATCTCCTCGATCGGGGTGGCCGGGGCGCGGAACTGCCGGGCCTCGAACACCGGCGCCGGCAGCGCCTTGCGGTCCAGCTTGCCGGAGGCGTTGAGCGGGAACGCGTCCAGCACCACGAACGCCGAGGGCACCATGTAGCCGGGCAGCGCCTCGCCGAGTTCGGTGCGCACCGCGTCGGCGTCGACGGTGGCGCCGATCGCGGGCACCACATAGGCGACCAGCTGATCGCCGAGCCGGTCGTCGGAGCGCACGACCACCACGGCCTGCGCGACCGCGTCGACCGCCACCAGCGCCGATTCGATCTCGCCCAGTTCGATGCGCAGACCGCGCAACTTCACCTGGAAGTCGGTGCGGCCCAGGTATTCCAGTTCGCCGGCGGAGTTCCAGCGCACCAGGTCGCCGGTGCGGTACATCCGCTCGCCCTCGGCTGCGCCCATCCCCCCGGACCCGCCCCCGAAGGGGTTGGCCACGAACCGATCCGAGGTCAGATCGGCGCGCGCGACATAGCCGCGCGCCAGCTGGTCGCCGGCCAGGTACAGCTCACCCGCGACGCCGGTCGCGACCGGATGCAACCGCGAATCCAGCACGTAGACCCGGGTGTTCCACACCGGGCGGCCGATCGGCACCGCGACGGTGTCGGCCTCGGTCACCTCGTGATAGGTGACGTCGACCGCGGCCTCGGTCGGGCCGTAGAGGTTGTGCAGCCGGGCGCCGGTCAGCTCGATCAGGCGCTGGGCGGTGACCGCGGGCAGCGCCTCACCGGAGGCGAACACCCGGCGCAACGTCGTGCAGTCGGCGCCGGAGGCGTCCAGCGCGGCGACGAAGACCGACAGCATCGACGGCACGAAGTGCACGGTGGTGATGCGCTCGGCGTCGATCAGCTCCGCCAGATAAGCCGGATCGCGGTGGCCGTCGGGCTTGGCGACGACCAGACGCGCGCCGACCTGCAAGGGCCAGAAGAATTCCCACACCGACACGTCGAAGGTGGCGGGCGTCTTCTGCAGCACGACGTCGTCGAGGTAGAGGTCGTACTCGTCCTGCATCCAGGCCAGGCGGTTCACGATCGCGGCATGGCTGACGGCCACACCCTTCGGCCGCCCGGTGGAACCGGAGGTGAAGATCACGTAGGCGGTGTGCGCGGGACGCAGCGGCGCGATGCGGTCGGCGTCGGTCACCGGGTCGTCGGCGTAGTCCGACAGCTCCAGGCCGTCGATCGCGACGACCGGCACGTCCGGCCGTGCCGCGAGCGGGCTGTCCGAGGTGGTCAGCACGCACACCGGATTCGCGGTCGCCAGTACGTATTCGGTGCGCTCGGCCGGGTGATCGGGGTCCAGCGGCACGTAGCCGCCACCGGCGACGGTCACCGCGTACATGCCGATGACCAGTTCCAGCGAACGCCGCATATGCAGCGCCACCAGCGAATCCGGGCCCACGCCCTGCTCGATCAGGTAGCGGGCGAGCCGGTTCACCCGGGCCGCCAGCTCGGCGTAGGACAGAGTTGTCCCCTCGAACGTCAGCGCCGGTTCGTCGGGATCGCGGTCGACCTGCCTGTCGAACATCGAGGCCAGTGTCAGCGCGACGGTACCGGCCGCCCGGCCGAGCACGACGCGGTCGACGTCGTAGGCGGTGGCGTTCCAGTTGTCGACGATGGTGCGGCGTTCGACGGCGTCGAGCAGGTCGATATCGCCGAGCGCGGCGGCCGGATCCGCGGTCACCGCGTCCAGCATCCGGACCAGGCGATCGGCGAAGGCCGCGACCGTCCGGGCATCGAACATGTCGGTGGCGTACGCCAATTCGGCCGACATACCTTCCGCGGACCCGTCGGCGGCGAAGCGCTCGGTGAGGTTCAGGTGCAGATCGAACTTCGCGGTCAGCACATCCAGCGGCAGGCCGCCGACCTCGAGATCCGGCAGTGCGAACGAGGCCTCACCGGTGTTCTGGAACGACAGCATCACCTGGAACAGCGGATGCCGCGCCTGCGAACGCGCCGGATTCAGAATCTCCACCAGCCGCTCGAACGGCAGATCCGCGTGTCCGAAGGCGGCGAGATCGGATTCCTTGGTGCGCGCGAGCAATTCGGTGAACGACATCGCCGGATCGACACTGCTGCGCAGCACCAGCGTGTTGACGAACATGCCGATGGCATCGTCCAGCGCGGCCTCACCACGGCCGGCGACGGCGGTGCCGATGGCCAGATCGTCACTGCCGGACAGCCGCGCCAGCAGCGCCGCGAAGGCCGCGTGCGTGACCATGAACAGGCTGGCGCCGTGGGTGCGGGCCAGCGCGTTGAGCCGGCGGACCAGCTCGGTGTCGAGCGAGAACTCGTGCACGCCACCGCGATACGTGGCGACCGCTGGGCGCGGACGGTCGGACGGCAGATCCAGCTGCTCGGGCAGACCCGCCAGATGCTGCGACCAGTACGACACCTGCTGGGCGATCAGCGATTCCGGATCGTCCTCGGAACCGAGCGTTTCCCGTTGCCACAGGGCGTAATCGGCGTACTGCACCGGCAGCGGCGCCCAGCCCGGCGCGGCACCCTGCGAGCGCGCCGCGTAGGCGAGCATCACATCGCGGGCCAGCGGCCGCACCGACCAGCCGTCACCGGAGATGTGGTGGACGACGAAGACCAGCACGTAGTCCGGCGCCGGCTCGCCCGCGCCGTTGCCGCTCGCGTGCTCGACGCGGAACAGCTTGGCGCGCACCGGAACCGCGGCGGTGACGTCGAAGCCGGTGAGGACGAGCTCACGCACGCGCTGGGGCAGTTGCGCCTCGGTCACCGGTTCGGCGTCCAGTTCCACCGCGTCGCGGTCGGCGGGCAGGATCACCTGCACGCCCTGGCCCTCGGAGGTTTCCGGGTAGACCGTGCGCAGCACCTCGTGGCGTTCGATCACATCCGCGACGGCCTCGCGCAGGGCGTCGACGTCGAGCGCTCCGGTGAGCCGGACCGCCATCGGGATGTTGTTGACCGCGCTGGCGGTGTCGAAGCGGTTGAGGAACCACATCCGCTGCTGTGCCAGCGAGAGCGGAATCTCCTCCGGACGCGGCCCCGCCACCAGGGCGCGGCGGCCACCGGAACCGGCGTGTGTCTCCAGCCGGGCGGCCAGCGCCGCCACGGTCGGCGCCTCGAACAGGGTCCGCACCGGGATGCGGGTGTTCAGCGCCTGGCCCAGGCGGGCGACCACCTGGGTGGCGATCAGCGAGTTGCCGCCCAGTTCGAAGAAATCGTCGTCGAGTCCGACCGGTCGCGCGTCGGTGTCGATGCCCAGCACTTCGGCGACGGTGGCGGCGACGATCTCCTCGACCGGAGTGGCCGGGGCGCGGAACTCCCGTGCCTCGAATTCCGGTGCGGGCAGTGCGCGCCGGTCCAGCTTGCCGTTCGCGCTCAGCGGCAGCGCGTCGAGCACGACGATCGCGGCCGGAACCATATAGGAGGGCAGCCGCGCCGCGAGCTGCGCGCGAACCGCGTCGACATCGATCTCACCGGCGCCGGCGGCGGGCACGACATAGCCGACCAGCTGTTCGCCGATCCGCTCGTCGGAACGCACCACGGCCACCGCCTGTGCGACCGAATCCTGTGCGGTGAGCGCGGATTCGATCTCGCCGAGCTCGATGCGCAGACCGCGCAACTTCACCTGGAAGTCGGTGCGGCCCATGTATTCGATGGCACCGTCGGCGCCGCGGCGCACCAGGTCACCGGTGCGGTACATGCGGGAACCGCCGCTGCCGAAGGGATTCGCGACGAAGCGGTCCGCGGTCAGGTCGGTGCGGCCGAAGTAGCCGCGCGCCAGCTGCGCACCGGCCAGATACAGCTCACCCGCGACACCGGCCGGAACCGGATGCAGCCGCGCGTCCAGGATGTAGGCCTGCGCGTTCCACACCGGCAGGCCGATCGGCACCGCGCCGGCGATATCCGCCGCGACCGGCATCGCGGTGGCGTGCACGGTGAATTCGGTGGGGCCGTACAGATTGTGCAGTTCGGCGGTGCCGATGCGGCGGTAGGCCTGCGCGGCATCGGCGGTGAACGCCTCACCCGCGATCAGCAGGGTGCGCAGCGACGACACCTGCGCGGCGGTACCCGCGTGCACGCTGTCGGAGAACACCGACAGCATCGACGGCACGAACGAGGTCATCGTGACCTGCTGGGCCGCGATCACCTCGGCGAGGTAGCCGGGATCACGGTGGCCGTCCGGCGCCGCGACCACCAGGCGCGCGCCGGTGGCGGTCGCGCCGAACAGCTCCCACACCGACACGTCGAAGGTCGGCGGCGTCTTGAACAGCACCACGTCATCGGCGCCGATACCGTATTCGGTGGTGATCCAGCGGATCTGGTTCACCACCGCGGCCTGCGAGACCGCCACGCCCTTCGGCCGTCCGGTGGAGCCGGAGGTGAAGATCACATAGGCGAGGTGCTCCGGCCGCAGCGGGGCGCGCCGTTCGGTGTCGTCGAGTTCGCCAGCCGGGAAGCCGGACAGGTCCAGCTCGTCGATGCGCACGGCGGTCGCGGCACCCTCGAGCGCGCGATCGATGTCCGCGCCGTCGCGTGCGGTGGTGAGCACGGCGATCGGGGCGGCGGTGTCGACCACGTAGCGGATGCGCTCACCCGGCTGTTCCAGATCCAGCGGCACATACGCGCCACCGGCCTCCAGCACCGCGTAGGCGGCCACGACGAGGTCGAGCGAACGCCGCACGGCCAGTGCCACCCGCGTGTCCGGGCCCACACCCGCATCGACCAGATACCGCGCGAGTCGCTGTGCCCGCGCCGCGAATTCGGCGTAGGTCAGCGTGACGCCGGCCTCCGGATCGACGACCGCGACCGCGTCCGGGGTCTGCTCGACCTGGGCGTGGAAGTCGGCCAGCAGGGTGGTGGCGCCCTCGCGCCGCACCGGCAGATGACGTGCCGTGTTGTTCCAGCCGCGCAGTTCGCGCGCCGCCTCGGCGGGAGCGAGCAGATCGATGTCGCCCACCCGGGCCGCCGGTTCGGCGACCACGGCGGTCAGCACCCGCACCAGACGGTCGGCGAAGCCGGCGATCGTCGCGCCGTCGAAAAGGTCGGTGGCGTAGACGAATTCGGCGGTGATACCGGCGGCCGCACCGGCGCCGTCGGCCGTCTCGGCGGTCTCCTCGGTGAGCACCAGCTGCAGATCGAATTTCGCGGTGTCGATCGGCAGTTCCACACCGCTGACCGTCAGCCCCGGCAGTTCCAGGGCGTTCTGGCCGGTGTTCTGGAACGACAGCATCACCTGGAACAGCGGATGCCGCGCCTGCGAACGCGCCGGATTCAGAATCTCCACCAGCCGCTCGAACGGCAGATCCGCATGCCCGAAGGCGGCGATATCGGTGCTGCGCACCGACTGCAGCAGATCGGTGAAGCTCGCGCCGCCGTCGATCTCGGTCCGCAACACCAGGGTGTTGACGAACATGCCGATCAGATCGTCGAGCGCGCGCTCACCGCGGCCGGCCACCGGCGTGCCGATGGCGATATCGGCCTCCCCGCTCAGCCGCGACAGCACCAGCGCCAGCGCCGCGTGCGTGACCATGAACATGGTCGCGCCGCGGGTGCGGGCCAGTTCGGCGAGCCGGGCATGCACGTCGGCGTCGATGTGGAAGGTGTGCGTCGCGCCGCGGCCGGAGGCGACGGCCGGACGCGGCCGGTCGGCGGGCAGATCGAGCTGTTCGGGCACTCCGCGCAGTGCGTCGCGCCAGTATTCGATCTGGTCGGCGATCACCGATTCCGGATCGTCCTCGCGGCCGAGCACCTCGCGCTGCCAGAGCGCGAAGTCGGCGTACTGCACCGGCAGCGGCGCCCAGGCCGGTTCGCCGCCCTCGACGCGCGCACCGTAGGCGGTCATCACGTCGCGGGTCAGCGGGCCCATCGAGAAGCCGTCGGCCGAGATGTGGTGCACCACCAGGGCCAGCACGTGTTCGGTCGGGCTGACCTCGAACAGCCGGGCCCGGAACGGCACCTCGACGGTGACGTCGAAGCCGGTGCCGACCAGCTCCGAAATCCGCTGCGGCAGTTCGGTTTCGGTGACGTCGATCGGCGTGAGATCGGGGATGACCTTCGAGGTCGGCACGATCTCCTGGTAGGCGGTGCCGTCCACCTCGGGGTAGCGGGTGCGCAGCGATTCGTGGCGCGCCAGCACATCGGCGACCGCGATCTGCAGTGCCTGCCGGTCCAGCAGACCCGACAGCCGCACCGCGGCCGGGATGTTGTCCACCGCCGATTCGGGATCGAAGCGGTTGAGGAACCACATCCGCTGCTGCGCCAGCGACAGCGGCACCAGCTCGGGCCGATGCTGCGGCACCAGCGCCGCGCGACCGCCCGCACCGGAACGGGTTTCGGCCCGCGCCGCCAGTCCGGCGACGGTGGAGGCCTCGAAGATCTCGCGCACACCCAGCTGGGTGTCCAGGGCCGAGGACAACCGCGCGGCCACCTGGGTGGCGATCAGCGAGTTGCCGCCGAGGGCGAAGAAATCGTCGTCCAGGCCGACCCGGTCCACGCCGAGCACCTCGGCGAAGGTGCCCGCGACGATCTGCTCCACCGGGGTGACCGGCGCGCGGAACACCGCCGCCTCGAACACCGGGGCGGGCAGCGCCTTGCGGTCCAGCTTGCCGGAGGCGTTGAGCGGGAATTCGTCGAGCACCATCACCAGCGCGGGCACCATGTAACCGGGCAGCTGCCGGCCCAGTTCCTCGCGCACCGCTTCGGCGTCGACCGGAAGGCCCGGTGTGGCAACGACATACGCCACCAGCTGATCGCCGGTGTGCTGGTCGCCGCGGACCACCACGACGGCCCGGTCGATCTCGTCGAGCCCCGTCAGCGCCGTCTCGATCTCGCCGAGTTCGATGCGCAGACCGCGCAACTTCACCTGGAAGTCGGTGCGGCCCAGGTAATCCAGTTCACCCTGTTCGTTCCAGGCCACCAGGTCGCCGGTGCGGTACATCCGCTCGCCCGCCGAGAAGGGGTTGGCCACGAACCGGTCGGAACTCAGATCCGGACGCGTCACATAGCCGTGCGCGAGCTGGGTGCCCGCCAGATACAGCTCACCCGCGACACCCACCGGAACCGGCCGCAGACGCGAATCCAGCACGTAGACACGGGTGTTGAAGACGGGGCGGCCGATCGGCACGGAATCGACATCGGCATCGGTCACCTCGTGATAGGTGACGTCGACCGCGGCCTCGGTGGGGCCGTACAGGTTGTGCAGCGCGGCGCCGGTGAGCTCGCGCAGGCGCTGCGCCGACTTGGGCGCCAGCGCCTCACCGGAGGCGAACACCAGGCGCAGCGTCGTGCACTGCGCGGCCGCCGCCTCGGCGACGAAGACCGCCAGCATCGACGGTACGAAGTGCGTCACGGTGACGCCCTCGCCGACGATCACCTCGGCCAGATACGCCGGATCGCGATGGCCGTCGGGCCGCGCCACGACCAGCCGCGCACCGATCTGCAAGGGCCAGAAGAACTCCCACACCGACACGTCGAAGGTCGCGGGCGTCTTCTGCAGCACCACATCGGCGGGAGTGAGGCCGTATTCGGCCTGCATCCACACCAGCCGGTTGACGATCGCCGCATGCGACACCGCGACGCCCTTGGGGCGGCCGGTGGAGCCGGAGGTGAAGATCACGTACGCGGTGTTGGCCGGGCGCAGCGGGCCGCGGCGCTCCGCGTCGGTGATCGGCTCGATCGCGTAGCCCGACAGGTCGAGCAGGTCGATGCGCACCTGCGCGGTGTCGATGTCGAGATCGTCACCGGAGGTCAGCACGCAGACCGGATCCGCGGTGGCCAGGATGTATTCGGTGCGCTCGGCCGGATGATCCGGATCCAGCGGCACATAGGCGCCACCGGCGGCGGCCACCGCGTACATGCCGACCACCAGATCGATCGAACGCCGCATACCGAGTGCCACGAAGGTGTCCGGGCCGACGCCGCGCTCGATCAGCCAGCGGGCCAGCGCATGCACCCGGGCCGCGAAGTCGGCGTAGGACAGACCTGTCCCCTCGAAGCTCACCGCGGTGGCGTCCGGGGTGCGGTCGACCTGCGCCTCGAACAGCGAGACCAGGGTGGCCGAGCCGTCGACCTCGTGGTCGGTCGCATTCCATTGCGACACCACGAGTTCGCGTTCGGCGGGCTCGAGCAGTTCGATATCGCCGGCGCCGACCGCGGGGTCGCCCACGATGGTGGTGAGCACCCGCAGCAGCCGGTCGGCGATACGGCGCACCGCGTTCTCGTCGAACAGGTCGCGCAGATAACCGGCCCGGATCCGCAGGGTGGAGCCCAGCGAGGCGATCAGGCTCAGCGGGTAGTGGGTGGCGTCGGTGGCCTCGAGCCCGGCCACCGCCATACCGTCGATATCGGCGGCCTGGCGCTGAATGCCCTCGGCATCCACTGGATAGGACTCGAACACCACCAGGGTGTCGAACAGACCGCCGACGCCGATCGCGTCCTGGATATCGGCCAGGCCGAGGTAGTGGTGGTCGAGCAGATCCGCCTGCTCGCCCTGCACCCGGGTGAGCAGCTGCTCCGCGGATTCGGCGGCATCCAGGCGCACCCGCACCGGCACGGTGTTGATGAACAGGCCGACCATGGACTCGACACCGGCCAGCTCCGGCGGGCGGCCCGAGACGGTGGTGCCGAACACCACGTCGTCGCGGCCGGTCATGCGGCCCAGGACGATGCCCCAGGCCGTCTGCAGCACGGTGTTGGCGGTGACGCCGAGGCGCGCGGCGAATTCGGTCAGCCGCGCGGTCCGCGCGGTGTCGAGTTCGAAGACGTACTCGTCCGACAGCGCGGTGATCTCGCGGCCGGCGTCGGGGCGCGCCAGCAGGGTCGGCTCGGAGATGCCGGCGAGGGCATCGGTCCACGCCGCCAGCGAGGCCGAATGATCCTGCTGGGCAACCCATTCCAGGAAATGCCGGTAGGAGCGCACCGCGGGCAGCGCGCCGGAGTCGGCGTGCGTGGCGTAGAGCACCAGCAGATCCCGCATCAGCAGCGGCATCGACCAGCCGTCGAGCAGGATGTGGTGGTTCGAGACGACCAGCGACCAGCGCTGTTCGGCCACCCGGATCAGGGTGAATCGGATCAGCGGCGGCGCGGCCAGGTCGAAGCGGCGGGTCCGGTCGGCCTCGATCAGATCCGCGGCCTCGCCGGTGTCGCGGCGGTCGTGTTCGGCCCACGTCGCCCGCACGCCGTCCAGCACGACCTGCACCGGATGACCCTGCGCGTCGGTGACGAAGGCCGTGCGCAGCGTCTCGTACCGATCGATCAGAGCCTGTGCGGCACTGCGCAACCGGGCCGGATCGACGCGTCCGGTGAGGTCGAGAACGGCCTGACCGGTGTAGACGTCGACGGAGGCGGCGGCCAGTTCGGCGTGGAACAGCAGACCGGCCTGCAGTGAGGACAGCGGCCACACCTGCGAGATCTCACCGAAGCGCCGCTCCCAGCCGTCGATATCGCTCTGGCCGACGCGCACCAGCGGGAAGTCCGACGGGGTGTGCCCACCGGCACCGGCCGATTCCGCGTGCCGCGCGACGGCTTCCAGCGCCCGGGTCCACAGTTCGCCGAATTCTCGCACGGCGTCGGCGCCGAGCAGCGTGGTCGGATAGCCGATCCGTGCGGTCAGCCGGTCGCCGACCACGATGGCGTTGATGTCCAGCGGCGCCATCGCCGGCATATCGGCGTCGTAGTCGCCGGCCAGTTCGCCGAGTTCCGGGGCGGGAATCCAGCCGAAACCGCGCAGCGCCTCGGGCACCGCGTTGTCGGAGACCCGGCCCAGGTAGTTGAAGCTGACCTGGCCCGGCATCTGCTCGGGCAGCTGGGTCGCCGTACGCGGGTTCAGATAGCGCAGCATGCCGTAGCCCAGGCCCTTGTCGGGCACGGCCAGCAGCTGTTCCTTGACCGCCTTCACGACCCGGCCCATCGCCGGGCCGCCGGTCAGCGCCGCGTCGATGTCGAGACCCGACAGGTCGAAGCGGACCGGGAAGATCGCGGTGAACCAGCCGACCGTGCGGGACAGATCGGCGCCCGGCACGACGTCCTCTTCGCGGCCGTGGCCCTCGAGGCGCACCAGCGCACTGTCGGCCCGATCGTCCGAACCGGCGTGCGCGGCACGCCATTTCGCGACGGCCAGCACCAGCGCGGCCAGCAGACCGTCGTTGATTCCACCGTGGTAGAGCGCCGGCACCGCGGTCAGCAGGGCCTTGGTGACCTCCGGCGAGACCTCGACCTCGACCTTTCCGGCGACCCCGGCCACATCGACGGCGGGATCGAACGGCCGCTCGGTGAGCAGCGGGTCCGGGCCGTCCACGACCGCACGCCACCAGTCGAGTTCGTCGTCGCGGTCGGCGGCGGCACGCTCGAGCGCATGCGACCAGGTGCGCATGCTGGTCGGCGGCACGGCAAGCTCGGGGGTCTGCCCGGCCGAGAGCTGTCCCCAGGCGGTCACGAAGTCGGGCACCAGGATGCGCCACGACACACCGTCGATGACGAGGTGGTGGGCGACCACGATCAGGCGTCCGGCCCGGTCGGCGGCCGAGGGCTCCAGCCAGGCGAAGCGCACGACCACGCCGGCCTCCGGATCGAGCCGGTCCAGGCTCGCGTCCAGGGCCGCGGTCGCGATCGCGAACAGTTCCGAATCGGTTGCGGCGGCGTCGAATCCGGTGTGGTCGAGCAGCGACTCCACATCGACGCTGCCGGGCGCGGCGGTCTCCACGATCCATTCCGCGCCCGCGTGCCGGCGCAGCCGCGCCCGCAGCATGTCGTGGCGATCCACGACGGCGGCGACGGTGGCCAGCAGCCCGGCCCGGTCGATGCCGATCGGCAGTTCGAGAGCCAGCGCCTGATGGAACCGGCCGAACGAACCCGACCGCTCCACCATGAACCGGGCCACCGGAGTCAGCGGCATGGTACCGACGCCGCCGCCCGGCAGCTCGGCCAGCACCGGCACCGAATCACCCTGTCCCGCAGCGGATTCGGCGACCATCGCCAGCCCGGATACGGTGCGCTGTTCGAAGACGTCGCGCGGGCTGAACACCACGCCGCGCGCCTTGGCCCGCGACACCAGCTGGATGGAGACGATCGAGTCGCCGCCCAGCGCGAAGAAGGAATCGTCGACGCCGACGCGTTCGATGCCCAGCACCTCGGCGAACACCTCGGCGATGGCGTGCTCCACCGGCGTGCGCGGTGCGCGGAAGGTGGTGTCGGTGGCGAACTCCGGTTCCGGCAGCGCCTTGCGATCGAGCTTGCCGGCCGGGGTCAGCGGCACCCGGTCGATGACCATGATCGAGGACGGCACCATGTAGCCGGGCAGGCGCTGTTCCAGATGCGCTGTCACATCCGCGACGTCGATCGACGCGCCCGGGACCGCGACGACGTACGACACCAGCGAGGTGGCGCCGGCGCCGCGGGTGTGGCCCACCGTCACCGCGAAATCGACGGAATCGTGGGCGGTGAGCGCGGCGTCGATCTCGCCCAGTTCGATGCGGAAACCGCGCACCTTGACCTGGAAGTCGGAACGGCCGACGTATTCGACCTCACCGGTGTGGTTCCACCGCACCACGTCACCGGTGCGGTACATCCGCTGACCGGGCGCGTAGGGGTTGGCCACGAAGCGTTCGGCGGTCAGGCTCGCCCGCGCGTGATAGCCGCGGGCCAGCTGCACGCCGGACAGATACAGCTCACCCGCGACACCCACCGGCACCGGCCGCAACCGGGCGTCGAGGACGAGCGACTGCATACCGCGGATCGGGCCGCCGATGGTGACCGGATCGCCCGCGGCCAGCGGATCGCTGATGTTGGTGGCGATGGTCGCCTCGGTCGGACCGTAGGCGTTGTGGAACCGGCGCGCCGACCCGTCCGGGGTCACCGACCACTTGGCGACCTGTTCGACGGTGACCGCCTCACCGCCGGCGATGACGACCCGCATCCCGGCCAGATCGGCGGGATCGAGGGTGGCCAGCACCGACGGGGTGATCAGGGCGTGGGTGACGCCCTCACGGGCGATCAGCTCACCGAGTTCGCTGCCGCCGTAGGTGCCCGGCGGCACCACGACCAGCGCACCGCCCGCACCGACGGCGAGCAGGAACTCCAGAATCGAGGCATCGAAGCTGGGCGAGGCGAAATGCAGTGCGCGCGAATCGGAATCGAGCCGGTAGCGCTCGTTCTGTTCGGCGCGGAAGTTCGCCAGGCCGGCGTGGGTGACCACCACGCCCTTGGGCACACCGGTGGAACCGGAGGTGTAGATGACGTAGGCCGGATGCTCGACACGCAGCGGGCGAACCCGGTCGGCGTCGGTGATCGCGGCGGCGTCGTAACCGTCGATTTCGAGCTCGTCGAGAACCAGCCAGTCCACCGACTCCGGCAGATCGTCGCGCACCGAGGCCACGGTCAGGCCGACGGGCGAACCCGAATCGGTGACCATGTGGTCGATGCGGTCGGCCGGGTACGCGGGGTCGATCGGCACGAACGCCGCACCCGACTTGGTCACCGCCCATTCGGCCAGATAGCTCTCGGCCGAGCGCGGCACGGCCACCGCGACCAGATCCTCGGTGCCGATACCGCGTTCGATCAGCAAGCGCGCCAAGCGGTTCGACCGCTCGTCGAGTTCCCGGTAGGTGAGGGTGCGCCCGTCGGCGATCACCGCGGGAGCCTGCGGGTCGCGGCCCGCGGCCTCGGCCAGCAGCTGGGGCAGGGTCGCCGCCGCGACCGCCGGGCCGCCCGTGCGCGCGAGCAGGTCCGCGCGTTCGGACGCCTCGAGGATGTCGACCGCGCCGACGGCGATGCGCGGATCGGTGGCCACCGCCCGCAGCACCCGGATCCAGCGATCGGCGATTTCCGAGGCGGTCTGCTCGTCGAACAGATCGGTGGCGTAGACGAGGTTCAGCGCCATGCCGTTGGCGGCCGCACCGTCGGCGTCGCCGACCCGTTCCGACAGCGTGAACTGCAGGTCGAAGCGGGCGATGTTCTCTTCCCGCTCGACCGTGGACACGGTCAGGCCAGGCAGCTCGAGGCTCGCGCGGTCGAGGTTCTGGAAGGCCAGCATCACCTGGAACAGCGGGTTGCGGGCCTGCGAACGCTCCGGCGCCAGCAGTTCCACCAGCCGCTCGAACGGCACGTCGGCATTGCCGAAGGCCTCGAGGTCGGTGTGGCGGACCCGCTCCAGCAGTCCGGTGAACGACTCGTCGGGGTCGATGCCGGTCCGCAGCACCAAGGTATTGACGAACATGCCGACCAGATCGTCGAGCGCGGCCTCACCGCGGCCGGCGATCGGGGTGCCGACGGCGATGTCCTCGGTGCCCGACAGATGTCCCAGCAGGACGGCCAGGGCCGCGTGCATCACCATGAACAGCGACGAACCCTGTTCGCGCGCAACGCCTTCCAGCGCGCCGATCAGCTCGGGCGTCAGGGTGCGATGCAGTTCGGCGCCGCGCAGCGAGGCGATCGCCGGGCGCGGGCGGTCGGCGGGCAGGGTGAGCTCTTCCGGAATTCCGGACAGCGAGCGCTGCCAGTAGTCGACCTGGCGGGCCAGCAGCGACTGCGGATCGTCCTCCGAGCCCAGCACCTCGCGTTGCCAGATCGCGAAATCGGCGTACTGCACCTCGAGCGGCGCCCAGCCGGGGGCGCTGCCCTGGGTGCGGGCGGTGTAGGCGGTCATCACGTCACGGGCCAGCGGGGTCATCGAGAACCCGTCGGCGGCGATGTGGTGCACGACCACGACCAGCACGTGTTCGTCGCTGTGCACCTGGAACAGCCGGGCGCGCAGCGGAACCTGTTCGGCGACATCGAATCCCGCGGACGCGAAATCAGTTACCGCGGTGGTCAGATCGGCATCCGAGACCGGGTAGGCGCGCAGATCCAGCACGATCTGCTCGGCCGGCACCACCAGCTGCATCGGCGTGCCGCCGTGCTCCGGGTAGCGGGTGCGCAGCGACTCGTGCCGGCGCACCACGTCGAAGACGGCCAATTCCAATGCGGCCGTGTCGAGTTCACCGGAGAGCCGCACCACCAGCGGCAGGTTGTAGGCCGCCGAGGAGGTGTCGTACTGGTTCAGGAACCACATGCGCTGCTGCGCGAACGACAGCGGCACCGGTTCCGCGGCGGCACGCGGGCGGGCGATCAGGCGCGGGCGCGCCTCGCCGCCGGTGTGCGTTTCCAGCCGTGCGGCCAGCGACTCCACGGTCGAGGCCTCGAACAGCGCGCGCACACCCACCGTCGTGCCCAGCGCCGCCCCGATGCGGGAGACGACGCGGGTGGCGATGAGCGAGTTGCCGCCCAGATCGAAGAAGTCGTCGTCGAGCCCGACCCGTTCCACGTCGAGCACCTCGGCGAAGACCGCGGCCACGATCTCCTGGACCGGGGTCTCGGCGGCCCGGAAGGCGCGCGACTGCACCGCGGGGGCGGGCAGGGCGCGGCGGTCCAGTTTGCCGTTGACGGTCAGCGGAATGCGGTCCAGCACCACGAACGCCGAGGGCACCATGTACGCGGGCAGCCGTTCGGCCGCACCGTCGCGCACGACGTCCAGCGCCGGTTCGGTCTGTCCGGACGGGGGCACCACATAGGCGACGATGCGCTGGTCGCCCGGCTGGTCCTCGCGCACGACGACCGCGGCCTGCGCGATCCCCGGCTGGGCCAGCACCGCGGCCTCGATCTCGCCGAGTTCGATGCGGAAACCGCGCACCTTGACCTGATCGTCGGCGCGGCCCAGATATTCGAGTTCCCCGAAGCGGTTCCAGCGCGCCACGTCACCGGAGCGGTACAGCAGCGTCCCGGGCTCACCCAGCGGATCCGCGACGAAGCGGGCCGCGGTCAGATCCGGGCGGCCCAGATAGCCGCGCGCCAACTGCGGACCGGCGATATACATCTCGCCGGCGACGCCCACCGGAACCGGATGCAACCGGTCGTCGAGCACGTACACCCGCAGTCCGGCGATGGCGCGGCCGACCACCGAACCCGTTGCGGCGGCGATGGTTTCGGCATCGAGCACCCGATGCGAGACGTGCACCGTGGTCTCGGTGATGCCGTACATGTTGACCAGTCGCGGCGCGGTGTCGCCGTGGCGGGCCACCCAGTCCGCGAGCCGGCGCAGCTCGAGCGCCTCACCGCCGAAGACCACGTAGCGCAGAGCCAGCGGCCGGCCACCGGCCAGGCGATCGGCCTCGGCCAGCTGATAGAACGCCGAGGGGGTCTGGTTCAGCACCGTCACCCGTTCGCGGCGCAGCAGTTCCAGGAACTGCTCGGGCGAGCGCGAGGTGTAGTAGTCGACCACGACCAGCGTGCCGCCGAACAGCAGCGGACCCCAGATCTCCCACACCGAGAAGTCGAAGGCGAAGGAGTGGAACATCGTCCACACGTCGTCGGCGCCGAAACCGAACTCGCGATCGGTGTTGGCGAACAGCCGCACCACGTTCCGGTGCGCGACCGCCACACCCTTGGGGCGGCCGGTCGAGCCGGAGGTGTAGATGACGTAGGCGATATTGCTCGCCGACAGCGGCGCGTTGCGATCGGCATCGGTGATCGGGCCCTCGCCCGCGTCCACCAATTCCGGTGTCTCCGCGCCGAATCCGTCCATCAGCACGGTCGGCAGGCCGGTCGGCAGCTCCACCTCGGTGCCGCCGTCCACGATCACCCCGGCCGGGCGCGAATCCGCGAGCACATAGGCGATGCGTTCGGCCGGATAGCTCGGATCGATCGGCACGTATCCGGCGCCGGACTTGACTACCGCCAACAGGGCGACGACGAGATCCAGTGAGCGCGGCAGCACCACGGCGACCAGTGTCTCGGGGCCGGCGCCGTCGGCGATCAGCCTGCGCGCCAACTGGTTCGCGCGCCGATCCAGTTCCGCGTAGGTGAGCTGATCGGCGCCGAACTTCGCCGCCACCCGGTCGCCGTGCTCGGCGACCGCGGCGTCGAACAGATCCGACAGCGTCACGGCCCGGTCGGCGAACCGCCCGGTGCCGCCGTCCTCGCCGGCCGAGACCCAGCGCTGCGAGACGTCCAGGCGTTCGCCCTCGCCGAGCAGATCGATATCGCCCACCACCGTGGTGGCGTCCTCGGCGACACTGCTCTCGGTGACACTGCGCAGGATCCGCAGCAGTCGGTCGGAGAAGGCGGCGACGGTTTCCGGATCGAACAGATCGGTGGCGTAGGTCCACGACAGGGCGAGCCCCGCGCCGTCGGTGGCGTCGCCGACGGTCAGCTGGATATCGAATTTCGCCATTCCCGGATCGGCGTCGACGACCGCGAGATCCAGGCCGGGCAGGGCGGCCGTGGTGGCGTCGCGCTGTCCGGTGGCCTCGAAGGTCAATGCGACCTGGAACAGCGGGTGATGCGCCTGGGAACGCACCGGGCTGAGCACGTCCACCAGCCGCTCGAACGGCACGTCGGCGTTGGCGAAGGCGGCCAGGTCGGTCCGGCGCACCTCGCCGAGCAACTCGGCGAACGTGGCATCCGGGCGCACCGGAGTGCGCAGCACCAGCGTGTTGACGAACATGCCGATCAGATCGTCGAGCGCGCGCTCACCGCGGCCCGCGATCGGCGTGCCGATGGCGACGTCGGTGCTGCCCGACAGCCGCGCCGCCCAGGTGGCCAGCGCCGCGTGCATCAGCATGAACAGCGTCACGCCGTGGGCGCGCGCGTACTCGGTGAGCCGTGCGTGCAGGTCGGCGTCGATCGAGAACTCGTGTGTCGCACCGGCATTGGTGGCGATCTCCGGGCGCGGGCGATCGGCCGGCAGTTCGATCTGCTCGGGCAGATCGCGCAATTGCTCGGTCCAGTAGGCGATCTGGCGAGCGGCGACCGATTCCGGATCGTCCTCGGCGCCGAGCACCTCGCGCTGCCACAGCGCGTAGTCGGCGTACTGCACCGGCAGCGGCGCCCACTGCGGAGACTCGCCGCGCGAGCGCTCGGAGTAGGCGGCGACCACATCGCGCAGCAGCGGGCGCAGCGAGAAGCCGTCCCCGGCGATGTGGTGCATGACCAGCACGACCACGTGCTCGCGCGGGCCGAGTTCGAGCAGGGTGGCCCGGAATGGGACCTCGGCGGTCACGTCGAAGAAGACGTTGACCAATTCCGCCACGCGCGCGGGCACGTCGCCGGCGTCCACCGTCTCGGTGGCGAGTTCGACACCGGCGGCCTGCGCGGGCAGCACCCGCTGGTAGCCGTCCCCGGCGACCTCCGGGTACACGGTGCGCAGCGATTCGTGCCGCGCGACCACGTCGCGCACGGCCGCGGCGAAGGCCTCGCGGTCCAGCGCGCCGGTCAGCCGGATCGCGACCGGGATGTTGTTGACCGCGGTGCGGTTGTCGAACCGGTTGAGGAACCACATCCGCTGCTGGGCCGGCGAGAGTGGCACCAGTTGCGCGGTCTCGCCGTCCGGGAGCGCGACGGGCTCGGGCCGCGGCTGCGCGGTCAGCGCGAGCCGGCCGCCCTGTCCCGCTCGGGTTTCCAGTCGCGCGGCCAGCGCCGCCACCGTGGAGGCCTCGAACAGGGTGCGGACCCCGACCTCGGTGTCGAGCGCCGCGCCGAGCCGGGCCGCGACCTGGGTGGCGAGCAGCGAGTTGCCGCCGAGTTCGAAGAAGTCGTCGTCCAGGCCCACGCGGCCCAGGCCGAGGATTTCGGCGATCACGTCGGCGACGGACTGTTCCACCGAGGTGCTGGGCGCGCGGAACACCGTGGCCGCGAAGGTCGGTGCCGGCAGCGCCTTGCGATCCAGTTTGCCGGAGGCGTTGAGCGGGAAGCTGTCGAGCACCACGAAGGCCGCGGGCACCATGTACGCCGGAAGTTGTTCGGCCAGCGCGGATTTCACCGCGTCCACGGCGATCTCGGCGCCCGGTGCGGCGATCAGGTAGGCGACCAGCTGATCGCCGGTGCGATCGTCGGAGCGCACCACCACCACGGCCTGACCCACCGATGCGACGGCGGTCAGCGCGGATTCGATCTCCCCGAGTTCGATGCGCAGGCCGCGCACCTTCACCTGGAAGTCGGTGCGCCCGAGGTATTCGAGCTCACCGGATTCGGTCCAGACCACCAGGTCGCCGGTGCGGTACATGCGCTCACCGGCAGCTGCGCCCCTGCCCCCGGACCCGCCCCCGAAGGGATTGGCCACGAAGCGGTCCGCGGACAGATCCGGCCGCGCCACATATCCGCGGGCCAGCTGGGCGCCCGCCAGATACAGCTCACCCGCGACACCCACCGGAACCGGCTGCAGCCGCGCGTCCAGCACGTAGACCTGGGTGTTGAATACGGGCGCACCGATCGGCACCGACGCCACATCGGCGTCGACGACCTCGTGATAGGTGACGTCGACCGCGGCCTCGGTCGGGCCGTAGAGGTTGTGCAGGCGAGCGCCGGTCAGGCGGCGCAACTGCTGCGCGGTGGTGCCGGGCAGCGCCTCACCCGAGGCGAAGACGTTGCGCAGACCGGTGCATTCGGCCGCGGCCGGCTCTCCGACGAAGACCGCGAGCATGGACGGCACGAAGTGGGTGACCGTCACGCCCTCGCGCACGATGACCTCGGCCAGATAGGCCGGATCGCGGTGGCCGTCCGGCCGTGCCACCACCAGGCGCGCGCCGACCTGCAGGGGCCAGAAGAACTCCCACACCGACACGTCGAAGGTCGCCGGGGTCTTCTGCAGCACCACATCGTCGGCGGCCAGGCCGTACTGGGCGTGCATCCACACCAGGCGGTTCACGATCGCGGTGTGCGGAACGGCCACACCCTTCGGGCGGCCGGTGGAGCCGGAGGTGAAGATCACGTAGGCGGTGTTGCCCGGTCGCAGCGGCGCGGTCCGGTCGGCGTCGGTGAGCGGTGCGTCCGAATATCCGGACAGCTCGAGCCGATCGATACGCACCTCGGGCGCGATATCGCTTGCGGTGGAAGCATTTTCGCGCAGCGCCTCGCCCGAGGTCAGCACGCAGACCGGGCGGGCGGTGTCGAGGATGTAATCGGTGCGCTCGGCCGGATGATCCGGATCCAGCGGCACATAGGCGCCACCGGCGGCGGCCACCGCGTACATGCCGACCACCAGATCGATCGACCGCCGCATCCCCAGAGCGACCAGCGACTCGGGTCCGACCCCCTGGTCGACGAGCCAGCGGGCGAGCCGGCGCACGCGAGCGGCGAACTCGGCGTAGGACAGACTCGTCCCCTCGAAGATCACCGCGGTCGCGTCCGGCGTGCGCGCGACCTGCGCCTCGAACAGCGAGACCAGCGTCGCGGCGGCGTCGTCGGACACCGTCGGCAGCGCGGCGTCGATGGGGAATTCGGTGTCGTTCCAATGCCGCAGCACCAGAGCGTTCTCGGCGGCGTCGAGGACCGGCAGGGCGCCCACGGCGACCGACGGATCCGCGGCCACGGCCTGCAGTACGCGCACGAAGCGACGGGCGAACGTTTCGGCGAACACCTCGTCGAACAGATCGGTCGCGAAGACCAGTTCGGCGGCCATCTCCGCGCCGGCGGCGTCCGCGCCGGTGCCGACCGGCCCCTCGCTCAGCGTCAGCTGCAGATCGAATTTCGCCGTCTGCGAATCGATTCCGAGTTCGGCGACGGTCAGCCCGGGCAGCTCCAGGGCGGTGCGGCCGAGGTTCTGGAAGGACAGCATCACCTGGAACAGCGGATGCCGCGCCTGCGAACGCGCCGGGTTGAGCACCTCGACCAGCCGCTCGAACGGCACGTCGGCGTGGGCGAAGGCCGACAGGTCGCGCTCGCGGACCTGGGCCAGCAGTTCGGTGAACCGCGCGCCCGGGTCGACCTGGGCGCGCAGCACCAGGGTGTTGACGAACATGCCGACCAGGTCGTCGAGGGCCCGCTCACCACGGCCGGCGACCGGAATACCCACGGCGATGTCGTCGGTGCCGCTCAACCGCGCCAGCAGCGCGGCGAAGGCCCCGTGCACCACCATGAACAGCGTGCTCTGCTGGCCCTGCGCGACCCGGCTCAGCCCGTCGACCAGTTCACCCGGCAGGCGGAACCGGTAGGTCCCGGCCTCGTAGGTGGCGACGGCAGGCCGCGGACGGGTCGACAGCCGCAGTTCGTCGGGCAGGCCGTTGAGCGCGTTGTGCCAGTATCCGAGTTGTTCGGAGATGACCGACCGCGGATCGTCCTCCGAGCCCAGCGATTCCCGTTGCCACAGTGCGTAATCCGCGTACTGCACGGGCAGCGGCGCCCAGCCGGGCTCCGATCCGGCGGTGCGGGCCAGGTAGGCGGTCATCAGATCGCGCACCAGCGGGGTCATCGAGAAGCCGTCGGTGGCGATGTGGTGGACCACCACGACGAGCACATGGTCGGCGTCGCCGAGGCGGTAGAGCCGCAACCGGGTCGGCGGCACGGCGGTGACATCGAAACCGCGGCCGACGAATTCGATCAGCGCGGCCGTCAGGTCCGCCTCGGTCGTATCGACCACGTCCAGTTCGGGCACGGCCCGGGTCGCGGGCAGGATCTGCTGGTAGGCCAGGCCCTCGTGCGAGGGGTAGATCGTGCGCAGCGATTCGTGCCGGGCCACCACGTCCGCGATCGCGGTACGCAGCGCGTCGACATCGAGTTCGCCGGTCAGCCGCACCGCGGCCGGAATGTTGTTGGTCGCCGAATCGGTGTCGAAGCGGTTGAGGAACCACATCCGCTGCTGCGCCAGCGACAGCGGCGGGAATTCCGGGCGGGTGCGCGGCGTAAGGGCCTGGCGCACACCGGATCCCACCTGGGATTCGACGCGCGCGGCCAGACCGGCCACGGTCGGCGCCTCGAAGACGGTACGCACGCCGACCTCGGCGTCCAGCGCCGCACTCAGCCGCGCCACCACCTGGGTGGCGATCAGCGAGTTGCCGCCCAGATCGAAGAAGTCGTCGTCCACACCGACCGGACGCTCACCGGTGTCCAGGCCGAGGACGTCGGCGAAGGTCGCCGCGACGATCTCCTCGACCGGCGTCGACGGCGCCCGGAATTCGCGGGCCGCGAACACCGGCTGCGGCAGCGCGCGCCGGTCCAGTTTGCCGTTGGGGTTCAGCGGCATCGCGTCCAGCGTGACGATCGCGGCCGGAACCATGTAGGACGGCAGCAGCTGCGTCAGATGTGCCCGCAGCACCTCCAGGTCCACCACGCCGGCGGCCGGCACCACATAGGCGACGAGCTGATCACCCAGACGCGCGTCCGTCCGCACCACCGCGACCGCCTGGGCCACGGATTCGTGTGCGGTGAGGGCGGATTCGATCTCGCCGAGCTCGATGCGCAGACCGCGCACCTTCACCTGGAAGTCGGTGCGGCCCAGGTACACGATCGCGCCGTCGGCGCCGCGGCGCACCAGGTCACCGGTGCGGTACATCCGGGAGCCGTAGTCGGCGAACGGATTCGCGACGAAGCGGTCCGCGGTCAGGTCCGCCCGGCCCAGATAGCCTCGGGCCAGCTGATCGCCGGCGAGGTACAACTCACCCGCGACACCCGGCGGCACCGGATGCAGCCGCGCGTCCAGCACATAGGCCTGCGCGTTCCACACCGGCAGACCGATCGGGACCGCGCCGCGCACGTCGTCGGCCACCGCGGCATGGGTGGCGTGCACGGTGAATTCGGTGGGACCGTACAGGTTGTACAGCCGTGCCGTGCCGACCCGGCGGAACGCCTCGACCGCATCGGAGGTGAAGGCCTCACCGGCGACGAACAGCGCGCGCAGCGAGGCCAGCGCGGAGCTGTCGACGGCACCGGAGAAGACGGTGAGCATCGAGGGCACGAACGAGGTCATGGTGACCTGCTCGGCGGCGATCACATCGGCGAGATAGCGCGGATCGCGGTGCCCGTCGGGGGTGGCCACGACCATCCGGCCACCGACCGACAGCGGCGCGAACAGCTCCCACACCGAGACGTCGAAGGTGGCGGGCGTCTTGAACAACACCACATCGTCGGCGCCGATGCCGTATTCGCCGGTGATCCAGCGAATCTGGTTCACCACCGCGGAATGCGGGACGGCCACACCCTTCGGGCGGCCGGTCGAACCGGAGGTGAAGATCGTGTACGCCGGATTCGACGGGCGCAGCGGGGCGAGGCGATCCGCATCGGTCAGCGGCTCGTCGGAGTAGTCCGCGAGATCCAGCTCGTCCAAGCGCAGGACCGGACGGTCACCGGCCTCCAGGTCGCCGGCGTTCGCCGAGGTGGTCAGCACGCAGACCGGTTCGGCGGTGTCGAGTACGTAGCCGATGCGGTCGGCGGGCTGATCCAGGTCCAGCGGCACATAGCCGCCGCCGGCCTCGAGCACCGCGTACATGGCGACCACCAGGTCCGTCGAGCGCCGCAGTGCCAGCGCCACCCGCGCCTCGGGACCCACGCCGGCCTCGACCAGCCGCCGCGCCAACCGGCGCACGCGAGAGCCGAATTCGGCGTAGGTCAGGCTCTCGCCGGCCTCACGATCCACCACCGCGACCGCATCCGCGTGGGTGCGGGCGGCCTCGGCGAACAGCTCGGGAAGCAGTGTCGCGGAACCGATCTCGCGCGAGGTGTAGTTCCACTCGCGCAGTTCCCGATCGGCCTCGAGCGCGTCGATCAGCGCGATGTCGCCGATGGGGCGGTCCGGATCGGCCACCACCGCGGCCAGCACCCGGTCCAGGCGCTTGGCGAATCCGGCGATCGTCGGCTCGTCGAAAAGGTCGAGCGCATAGGAGAATTCGGCGGACATACCCGCCGCCACACCCTCGGCGTCCGGCGCCTCCTGCAGGGTCAGCTGGAGGTCGAATTTCGCCAGTCGGGCGTCGTAGTCGATGCCGTTGACCGACAGGCCCGGCAGTTCCAGGCTGGCGTGGCGGATGTTCTGGAAGGCCAGCATCACCTGGAACAGCGGATGCCGCGCCTGCGAACGCGCCGGGTTGAGCACCTCGACCAGCCGCTCGAACGGCACGTCGGCGTGCGCGAAGGCCTGCAGGTCGGTGTTGCGGGCCTGGGCCAGCAGTTCGGCGAAGGTCATGCCGCCGTCGACGTTCGTGCGCAACACCAGCGTGTTGACGAACATGCCGATCAAATCGTCGAGCGCGGCCTCACCGCGACCGGCGACCGGCGTGCCGATCGCGATATCGGAGGTACCCGACAGCCGCGCCAGCAGGATCGCCAGCGCACCGTGCACCACCATGAACGGCGAGGCGTTGTGGGTGCGGCCGAGCTCGGCCAGGCGCCGCTGGGTCTCCGGCGAGATGACGAACGAATAGGTACCACCGCGATACGACGCCACCGCCGGGCGCGGCCGGTCGGCCGGCAGCACCAGTTCGTCGGGCAGGTCGGCGAGTTCGCGGGTCCAGTACCGAATCTGGTTGGAGATCAACGAGTTCGGATCGTCCTCCGAACCCAGCACCTCGCGCTGCCACAGCGCGTAGTCGGCGTACTGCACCGGCAGTTCGGTCCAGGCCGGCTGCTCCCAGTTGGTGCGCGCGGCGTAGGCGACCATCACGTCGCGGGCCAGCGGATGCATCGACCAGCCGTCGGCGGAGATGTGGTGCACCACCATACCGAGCACGTACTCGGTTTCGCTGATCTCGAAAAGCCGTGCGTGCAAAGGCACTTCGTTGGTCACGTCGAACGACATGGAGGCCAGTTCGACGAGGTGGTCGATCAGATTGTGCTCGGTCACCGGCACCGGGGTCAGGTCCGGCACGATCTGCGCGGCGTCGAGCACCACCTGCACCGGCGCACTGCCGGTCTCCGGGAACACCGTGCGCAGCGATTCGTGGCGGTCGATCACGTCGATGACGGCGACCTGCAGCGCGGCCACGTCCAATTCACCCGAGAGCCGCATGGCGACCGGGATGTTGTTGACCGCCGAGGAGGTGTCGTAGCGGTTGAGGAACCACATCCGCTGCTGGGCGAGCGAGAGCGGCACCTGCTCGGGCCGCTCGCGCGCGACCAGGGATTTGCGCGCGCCGTCGCCGGCATGCGATTCCACCCGGGCGGCCAGCGCGGTGACGGTGCTGGCCTCGAACAGCATGCGCACCGGCACCCGGGTGTCGAGTGCGCTGCCGAGCCGGGAGGCGACCTGGGTGGCGATCAGCGAGTTGCCGCCCAGATCGAAGAAGTCGTCGTCGGCGCCGACGCGCGCCAGCCCCAGCACCTCGCCGAAGATCTGGGCGACGATCTCCTCGATCGGCGTTGCGGGCGTACGGAATTCGCGCACCTCGAACACCGGGGCGGGCAGCGCCCTGCGATCCAGCTTGCCGGAGGCGTTGAGCGGGAACTCGTCCAGCACCACGACCGCCGAGGGCACCATATAGCTCGGCAAGCGCTCACGCAGTGCGGCCTGGATGTCGGTGGTCTCGACCGACTCGTCGGCGGCCACCACATAGCCGACCAACTGGTCGCCGGTGACGGTGTCGATCACCAGGACGGCGGCCTGGTTCACGTCCGGCAGTTCGGTCAGCGCCGATTCGATCTCACCGAGCTCGATGCGCTGGCCGCGGAATTTGACCTGGAAGTCGGTGCGGCCGATGTACTCGAGTACGCCCGGCTCGCCGCCGGGGCGCTCCTTCCAGCGCACCAGGTCACCGGTGCGGTACAGGCGCGCTCCGGGCTCCCCGAACGGATCGGCGACGAACCGCTCCGCGGTCAGATCCGGACGGTGGCGGTAGCCGCGCGCGATCTGCGTGCCACCGAGGTACAGCTCACCGGCCACTCCGGCCGGTACCGGCTGCAACCCCTCGTCCAGCACGTACGCCCGCGCGTTCCACACCGGCCGGCCGATCGGCACCGCGCCGCCGTTCACCGCGCCGACCGGCCAGGCCGTGGCGTTGACGGTGAACTCGGTGGGGCCGTACAGGTTGTAGACCGCCGCGCCGCTGAAGCGCCGGAACAGTGCCACCGTGGCCGGGGCCAGCGCCTCACCACCGACGAAAATGGCTCGCAGCGAGGTGCATTCGGACGCGGGCGCGGTGGCCGCGAACACGGCCAGCAGCGACGGCACGAACGAGGTCATGGTGACCTGATGCCGCCAGATGACCTCGGACTGGTACAGCGGATCGCGATGCCCGTCCGGCGCGGCGACGATCACCTTGGCGCCGACGGCCAGCGTCGCGAACAGTTCCCACAGCGAGGCGTCGAAGGTGAACGGCGTCTTGTGCAGCACGACGTCGACGTCGCTGATGCCGCTCTCGCTGATCTTCCAGGAGATCTGGTTGACCATCGCGGCGTGGTCGACCGCCACACCCTTGGGCCGGCCGGTGGAGCCGGAGGTGTACAGCACGTAGGCGAGGTTGCCGGGCCGCAGCGCCGCACGACGCTCGGCGGCGGCGATCGGGCCGGCCTCGAAGCCCGCGAGATCGACGGTGTCGATCTCGAGCACCGGGCATTCGGTGGTCGACACCTCGTCGCGGGAGGTGGTCAGCAGCACCACCGGGCGCGAATTGGCGAGGACGTATTCGGTACGCTCGGCCGGGTGGTCGGGATCGATCGGCACATACCCGCCGCCGGCGGCGAGCACGGCGTAGATCGCCACGAACATGTCGATCGAGCGGCGGATGCCGACGGCGACGAGTTCGTCCGGCCCGACGCCGGACTCGATCAGCTTGCGCGCCAAGCGGTTCACCCGCTCGGCGAACTCACCGTAGGTGATCTCCCCGGCCGGTTCGACCGCCCCGATCGAGCGCTCGCCCGGGTCGAACAGCAGCGCGGTGGCGTGCGGCCGGATGCGCACCTGTTCGTAGAACAGATCCAGCACCGTGGCGAGCGCCGGCACCTGGTGCGCGGTGTCGTTCCAGTCCACCAGCACGCGGTCGCGCTCGGCCGGATCGAAGACCTCGATATCGCGGACCAACGTGTCCGGCCGGGCCACCACGGCTTCCAGCACCCGCAGATAGCGCCGATTGAATTCGGCGACGGTCGCGGCGTCGAACAGGTCGGTGGCATACGACAGCGCCGCCGAGATTCCGGCGGGTTCGCCGCGCCCGCCGCGCTGTTCGGTCAGCGTCCACAGCAGATCGAATTTGGCGATGTCGACATCGAGTTCGTCGGCGGTGACCGAGAGCCCGGGCAGTTCCAGGGCGGCGTGCGACATCTCCTGGAACGACAGCATCACCTGGAACAGCGGATGCCGGGCCTGTGAACGGGCCGGATTCAGCACCTCGACCAGTCGCTCGAACGGCACATCGGCGTGAGCGAAGGCCGACAGATCGGATTCCCGCGTGCGGGTGAGGAATTCGCTGAAGCGCTCGGCGCCGTCGACCTCCGACCGCAACACCAGCGTGTTGACGAACATGCCGATCAGATCGTCGAGGGCCTGTTCACCACGGCCGGCGACCGGCGTGCCGATCGCGATGTCCCTGGTACCGGACAGGCGGGCGAGCAACGTCGCCAGGGCGCCGTGCAGCACCATGAACAGCGAAACACCCTGCGCCCGAGCCAGATCCGACAGCCGGGCGTGCAGGTCGGGATCGATGTCGAAGGTGACGCGGCTGCCGTGGAAGCTCTGCAGCGGCGGGCGCGGCCGGTCGGCCGGCAACTCGAGCTGATCCGGCAGTCCCGCCAAAGCCTCACGCCAGTAGGCGATTTCGCGGGCGGCGACCGAGTCCGGATCGTCCTCGGCGCCGAGCACCTGACGCTGCCACAGCGTGTAGTCGATGTATTGCACCGGCAGCGGCGCCCACTGCGGAGCGTCGCCCTGTGCGCGCGCCAGATAGGCGGCGGCGACATCGCGGGCCAGCGGGCCGAAGGAGAAGCCGTCCGCCGCGATGTGGTGCACCACGAACGCCACCGCGTAGTCGTCGTCCACGCCGTCGGTGTCGGTCACGCGGTAGATGCGCACCCGGATCGGCAGTTCGCGCGAGACGTCGAAACCCGTGGAGGCGAATTCGGCCAGCACGGCGGGCAATTCGCCGCTGGTGATGGGCGCGACCGGAATGACGAAGTCGACCTCGTCGATCGGCACCACCAGCTGGTAGCCGCCGTCGCCGGACTCGGGGAACACGGTGTGCAGCGATTCCTGGCGCTGCATCACGTCCAGCAGCGCCTTGCGCAGCGCGTCGATGTCGACGGTGCCGCGCAGCCGCACCACGAACGGCAGGTTGTAGGTGGGCGCGGCGGGGTCGAACTGGTTGATGAACCACATCCGCTGCTGCGCCAGCGACAGCGGCACCCGGTCCGGGCGATGCTGCGCGACCAGCGGCGGGCGCGCCGCGAAGTCGCCGTCGCCGCCGTGTTCGGCCGCGGCGTCGGCCCGGGCCGCGATACCGGCCACGGTCGGCGTCTCGAACAGCGCGCGCACGCCCAGCTGCACGCCGAACGCGGCGGAGATGCGCGCGACGACCTGGGTCGCGACCAGCGAGTTACCGCCGAGGTCGAAGAAGTTGTCGTCCACGCCGACCCGGGGCTGGCTCAGCACGTCGGCGAAGACGCCGGCGACGATCTCCTCGGCCTGGGTGCGCGGAGCGCGATATCCGGTCGCGTCGGCGCTGAACACCGGTTCGGGCAGCGCTTTGCGATCCAGCTTGCCGGAGGTGTTGAGCGGGAACGCGTCCAGCACCATGATCGCGGCGGGCACCATGTAGCTGGGCAGCTTCTCGGCCACGAACCGGGTGAGATCCGACCCGTCGATCGAATATCCCGGCGCCGGAACGACATACGCCACCAGCTGCTGACCGGTCGCGGTGTCGACCACCAGCACGACGGCCTGACTGACCGCCGGATGGGCGAGCAGATCGGTTTCGATCTCGCCCAGTTCGATGCGCTGGCCGCGGAATTTCACCTGGAAGTCGGTGCGTCCGATGTACTCCAGGACGCCGGTTCCGTCGGCCTGCCGGCCCCAGCGCACCAGGTCACCGGTGCGGTACATCCGTTCGCCGGCGGTGCCGAAGGGGTTGGCGACGAACCGGTCCGAGGTCAGATCGGGCCTGCCGCGATAACCGCGCGCCAGCTGCCGCCCACCCAGATACAGCTCACCCGGGGCGCCGATCGCGACCGGACGCAACCGCGAGTCCAGCACGTAGACATCGACATTCCACTCCGGAATACCGATCGGAACCGTCGTGGTGTCGGCGGCGGTGGCCTCCCAATAGGTCACCGAGACCGCGGCCTCGGTGGGGCCGTACAGGTTGTGCAGGCCGGCATCCGGGTTGATCGCCCGGAACATCGCGGCGGTCTCCGGCGGCAGCGCCTCACCGATGACGAAAACCGCACGCAGCGAATCACATTGGCCCGCGGTGGCGTGCGAGGCGAAGACCGTCAGCATCGACGGCACGAAATCGGTGACGGTCACCGCGTGCCGCTCGATCATCTGCGCGACGTAGACCGGGTCGCGATGGCCGTCCGGATCGGCGACCACCAGTTTCGCGCCGACCATCAACGGCAGGAAGTAACCCCACAGCGAGACGTCGAAGGTGGTGGCGGTCTTCTGCAGATAGACGTCGGCCTCGGTCAGGCCGTATTCGTGCAGCATCCACAGCTGCTGGTTGACGATCGCGTGGTGGGTGACCGCGACGCCCTTGGGCCGTCCGGTCGAACCGGAGGTGTAGATGACGTAGGCGGTGTTGTCCGGGCGCAGCGGGGCGAGCCGGTCGGCATCGGTGATCGGCGCATCGGACACACCTGTGGTGTCGAGCGTGTCGATCTGCATCTGCCGCACCGAATCCGGCAGGTCCACCTCGTCGGCGGAACTGGTGAGCACACAGACCGGGCCGGCGCTGTCGAGAATGTAGGCGGTGCGTTCGGCCGGGTGATCCGGATCGATCGGCACATAGGCGCCACCGGCTTTCAGCACGGCGTGCATACCGACGACCAGATCCAGCGAGCGCCGCATCCCCAGTGCCACCAGCGATTCCGGGCCCACACCGTCGGCGATGAGAATCCGCGCCAGGCGATTGACCCGGGCGCCGAATTCGGCGTAAGTCAGCGTGCGGCCCTGGAAGTCGATCGCGGTCCGGTCGGGCGTGCGCGCGATCGCGGCGTCCAGCAGGGCCGAGAGCGTGGTGGTCGCCACGTCGTGAGCGGAGCGGTTCCAGCCGGTGACGGTGGCGTCCCGCTCGACGGCCGTGGTGATCGGCAGATCCCACAGGCGGTCCTGTTCACCCGCCTGCAGGAACCGGTCGAAGAACTCGAGGAAGCGCGAATGATGGTGGCGCGCTTCGTCTTCGGTGTAGAGGTTCGGGTTGGTCTCGAAGTCGATCCGGGACCGCGCACCGCCCTCGGTCTGATAGAAGTTGACGCCGAGATCCTCGATGGAACCGGTGGAGAGCACATGCAGGCGGCCCGGCGTATCGCCGAGTTTCAGCTCGTCCTGGAACAACATGATGTTGACCCAGGGGCCGAAGAACTCCGTCGTCACCACACCGTCGCCGGCGCCCGATTCGCGGCTCGCGGCGGCCGCGTCGCGGCGGATGTCCTCGTGCCGGTACCGCTGGTGCCGCAGCGCGCCGGAAACCTCGGTCTGCACGGACCTGAGCAGCTCGGCGACCGTGGTGTCGTGGCCGACGTGCAAGCGCAGCGGAACGATATTCGAGGTGGCGCCGCCCGAACGCCGCATCACGGCGGTGGTGCGCGCGGTGACCGGCAGGCTGAGGATCACGTCCTCGGCATCGGTCCACTGCGCCAGATAGGCGGCGAAACCGGCGATCAGCAGGGCGGACGGTGCGGAGTCGTGGGCTCGCACGGCCGCGGCGAGCAGATCGTTGCGCTCGTTCGACAGTGCGGCGCCGACCACCGTGTTCAGCGGCGCGGGCGGGGCATTGCGACCGGCGAGGCTCGTGCCCTCCTCCAGGCCGGCCACCCGCTGCGCCCAGTGTTCCTTGTCGGTCTGAAAGCGGGTGCTGTCGCGGTAGGCGAGTTCGGATTCGACGAGATCGCGCAGGTCGGAGGCCTTGAGCGGCTTCGGTTCGACCCCGTTGCGGTAGGCCGTGTAGCGCTCGGCGATCCGGTTCACCTGGTTCACCGCGCCGAAACCGTCGAGTGCGATGTGGTGGGCGCGGGAGTACCAGAACCAGTGGTCGTCGGCGAGCTGCAATGCCACCGAACGCACGAGGCGGTCGGTGACCATGTTCAACGGGTGGGCGATGTCGGCGCGCATCCACTCGTGCGCGGCGGCCTCCGGATCCTCGGCGTCACGCAGATCGACGTGGTCGACCCCGTCGATATCGGCGAGGGTGTGGTCGACGTACTGCAGCGGCTGACCGTCACGTTCGACGATGCGCACGAAGCCGGAACCCAGCTCGTGCGAGGCGTCCAGACTCGCGCGCGAGAGCACCTCGACGTCGATGTCGCCGCGCAGGTCGACGTACTGGGCGATCGTGATCGGCACCTGTGGATCCAGGTGCTGGGCGTACCAGATTCCGAGCTGCGCCGGCGACAGCGGGAACAGTTGATCCCCCGATACTGCCGCGGGCGTTACCTCGCCGCCAGCTTCGCCGTTTCCGCCGAAATCCAGCCGGTCCAACCCGTAACCTCGCTTCCGGAACGCCACGCAGCGCTCCCCGATGGCACACCGATGCCGACGCTCACCTCATCCGAGCGTGGCGTCCGGCATTCGGGGCTCACTTCGATTGCAATCAGACAAAAATGTTCATAGGACCTATCCGTCCGTCGGGCCGATCTTGTTACATGGGCCCGACCACACCCACCGGCCACGGATCGGCCTCGTTTCGAGATTCGCTGATGAACACCGAACCAATCTACCGCCAGGTACCGACAATGAGCCAAGAAGGGCGATAGCGCTCCGACATCAGCACTGGACTGCGTTGTCCCCGCCACCTCGCGGTTCGGTCCGGCACTGGGAACCTGCTGGGAATCCCCGGTTCCGAGTGACGGAAATCGCGGTGCGGGCGGTGGGTCACGCGCCGGGTCCGGACACCGGGTGCCGCTCCCGGCCGGGGTCGTAGAGATGCGACTGCGCACAGTCGAGCGCGGGCGTCAGCGCCCGCCCGACCAGTATCACCGCGGCCTGCCGCAACCCCGCCGCCTCCACCCGGCCGGCGATGTCGGCGAGTGTCCCGCGCAGAATCCGCTGCTGGGGCTGGCTGGCCCGGTAGACCACCACGGCCGGACAGTCCGCGCCGTACTCGTCCGCCAGTTCCGCGGCCAGCTCCCGAATCCGCGTGATCGCCAGATGCAGCACCAGACTGGCCCGCGTCCGCGCGAAGTTCCCCAGCGCCTCCGACTCGGGCATCGCGGTCGAGCGCGCCCGCGTGCGCGTCAGCACCACCGACTGCACCACCTCCGGCACGGTCAGCTCACTGCCCAGGACCGCGGCCGCCGCCGCATACGCCGGCACCCCCGGCGTCACATCCCAGGAGATGCCCAGTCCGTCGAGCCGCCGGGTCTGCTCGGTCAGCGCCGAATAGATCGACGGATCCCCCGAACACAGCCGAGCCACATCCTTACCCGCGGCATCGGCCCGCGCACAGTGCGCGACGATCTCGTCCAGATCCAGTCCCTGGGTATCGATCAATTCCGTCTCCGGTGCGCAATGCGCCAGCACCTCGGGATCCAGATACGTCCCCGCATACAGGCACACCGGAGATTCCCGCAGCAACGCCACCGCCCGCAGCGTGAGCAGATCGGCCGCCCCGGGGCCCGCTCCGATGAAATGCACGGTCATGCCGGGAGTCTAGGGGTAGCGCGCGGCGTAAAATCATGCCCGGGGTCATCCACAACTTCGAAGGTGACCACGATGACGAAATTCGTTCAGACCATCGAGTTCAAGACCTCGCAACTCGACGAGTTCAATCGCACGCTCGATCGGTGGCTGACCGCCACCGAGGGAACGCGTTCGGCGACGCACAGTATGGAAACCCGGGACCGCGACCATCCGGACACGTATCTGCAGATCGTGGAATTCCCCTCCTACGAGCAGGCCATGGCGAATTCCGCGCTGCCCGAGACGACCGGCTTCGCCGAAACCCTCGCCGCCCTGTGCGACGAGCCGGCGGTCTTCCGCAATCTCGACCTGGTGCGCGAAGACGATATGGATGGGGCGGCGCGGACGTCGTTGCTGGTGCGGAATTTCGATGCCGCCGACGAGACGCGGGAATTCGAATCCGGCAGCGGGCGCCTCGAGGTCGTGCAGGCACCGTCCGGCGCGGTCGGCCGGGCGGTCTTCGAGCCGGGCTGGCGCTGGTCGACCCACGTCAAGCCGATCGCGGGAACCGACAGCTGTCAGGCCGCGCATATCGGCTACTGCGTGTCGGGGCGGATGCACATCCGGATGGACGACGGCACCGAATGCGAGATCGGCCCCGGAGATTTCATGCAGTGCCCGCCCGGCCACGACGCCTGGACCGTGGGCGAACAAGCCTGCGTGATGATCGACTGGGCCGCGGCCGCGGAGTACGCCCGGCGCCGCTGAGTTTTTTCCGGCTACCCGGTCATATTCAGCCCACCGAGGATCTTGGCCGGTCGTACCCGCACGACCAGCTCGCCGGGGACGGCGTTGCGGCGGCCGAATTCCTCGGCGCGGTCCGGACCCATGTACCGCGCGGCGATGGCGGTGGCGGTGCGCAGGAGTTCGGCGGGGTCCTCGGAGAGGGTGGCGACCCCTTGCACCTGGAAATAGGCGTACGGCGGTTCGTCGAGGTCCACGCAGAGGGCGACGCGGGGGTCGCGCGCCAGCGCCTTGCCCTTGGCGGTGGTCTTGCCGGTGTTGAAGACCAGGTCGTCGCCGTCGAGGATGAACCACACCGGATTGACGATGGGGCGGCCGTCGGAGGCGACCAGAGCCAATTTGCCGGTACGGGTGCCGGCGGCGAGGAATTCCCGCACTTCGGGATCGGTGATGGAAGGCATGAACTCACCCTAGGAAGAGGCGGCCGGTGGGCGGGCCCCGACACGCGCCGACGGCCCCGGCCGCGATCGACGTCGGCGCCGGATGCGCGGGCCGCCGTTCAGATGGCCCCGCGCTCGCGCGCCCGCGCCACCGCCGAGGTCCGCGATCTCACACCCAGCTTCGAATAGATATGCACCAGATGGGATTTCACCGTCGTCTCGCTGAGGAACAGACGTTTGCCGATATCGCGGTTGGAATGGCCGTCGGCGACCAGGCGCAGCACCTCGATCTCGCGGGCGCTCAGGGTGGTGTCCGGTTTGCGGACGCGGGTCATCAGTTTGGAGGCGACCGAGGGCGAGAGCACACTCTCCCCCGCCGCCGCCGCGCGCACGGCGGCGAGGAGTTCCGGTGGCGGCGTGTCCTTGAGGATGTAGCCGCAGGCACCCGCCTCGATGGCGCCGAGGATATCGGCGTCGGTGTCGTAGTTGGTCACCACCAGGACATTCGGCGAATCGGGTAGGGAGCGCAGGGCCAGGGTCGCGTCCACACCGGATTTGCCGGGGCCGAAGCGCAGATCCATCAGCACCAGATCGACGGGTGTGGTGGTGCAGAAGGCCACGGCCTCCTCGGCGGTGGCGGCCTCCCCGACCACCGTGATGTCCTCGCCGGAATCCAGCAGGGCCCGCAGCCCGGCCCGGACGATGGCGTGGTCGTCGGCCAGCAGGAGACGTATCACGGCAGGTCCTCCCGCGAGATGAGCTCGGCGGCAGCGGTTTCCGAGTCGTGCAGCGGAAACGACACGGTGACGGCGGTATGCCCCGGTTCGGATTCGACGTCCATGACACCGCCCTGCTGTTCGACACGGCTGCGCATGGCGTTGAGTCCGAAGGTGCCGCCCCCGAAGACCGCCGGATCGATACCGACACCGTCGTCGACCACGTCGAGATGGACGGCGTCGTCACCGTAGGTGAGCGTGATCCGCATCCGGTCGGCGCGGGCGTGCCGCACCACATTCGACACCGCGCCCTGCGCCACCCGCACCAGCGCGGCCTCGACGGGCATGGGCAACCGCATCGGGGTCCCCTCGACCACCGTGCGGGCGCTCAGCCCGGGACCCTCGGCATGCCGGGCGATCCGTTCGAGCGCATCACTCAGCGATTGCCCCTCGAGCACCGCCGGGGTGAGGTCGCCGATCAACTGCCGGGTCTCGACCAGGTTGTCCGCGGCGGTCTCACGGGCGAGCCGGATCTGTTGCAGCGCGGGATGATCCGGCGCGTCGCGCTCGGCGGCATGCAGCAGCATCTGGATGCTGGACAGTCCCTGGGCGACGGTGTCGTGGATCTCCTGGGCCAGCCGTTCCCGTTCGGCGAGTTTGCCGGCGGTGCGTTCGCGTTCGGCGAGAGTGGCGCGGGTGGAAAGCAATTCGTCGATCAGCTGCTGACGGTCGGCGGCCTCCCGGAACAGCGCCCGATAACCCAGGCCGATCGCGATCGCGACGATCGCGCCCAGCACCGGCCCGGCGATTCCCGGAACCGTCCACCCCTCGTGTAATCCCCACCCGACCACCGAGACGACCGTGGCGGCGACGACCGCGGCCAGTCCCCACAGTCGCGGCAGCAGATGCAGGTAGAGGAAGAACAGTCCGAATACCAGGTACACGGCCTCCGGAACCAGCACGATCAGCGCCAGCCACAGCACCGTGAGCCCGCCCAGCCACACCCGGGCCGCGACCGGACGCCCGCGCAGCAGCCCGCCCGCGAAGTAGACGACCAGGAACAGCGCCGCGAGCACGATCACCGCGAGGGTGGGCCGGGTGCCGTCGTCACCGGGGACGGCCGCCCGCACCATCACCACGACCACCAGCGCCGTCATCAGCACATGCAGTCCTACCTGCAGTGCGGCGAAGACAGGGGTGAGTGGAGAGCGGTGCACGCTGCCAGCTTATGCGCGGTTATCGGGGCGGCATCCATCGAAAGGTGGAATCGGCACCCCACCGTCGGGCGGTCGCGAAGTGTCCGCGCAGGCGATGCCGACCGGCGGATTCACCGCGAGGGTGGAGACATGTTCGTCGCACTGCGAGATCTGCGGGCCGCCCGCGGCCGATTCCTGCTCATCACCCTGGTCGTCACCATGGTGGCCCTGCTGGTGAGCTTTCTGAGCGGACTCACGGCAGGACTCGCCCATCAGAATATTTCCGCCCTCGAGCGGCTGTCCGGCGGCAGCGTCGTCTTCGCCGATACCGGCGCCGACCCGTCGTTCGATTCCTCGGCGTTGACCGGCGAACAGGTGCGGCGCTGGCAGCGGGCCGGGGGAACCGTCGATCCGGTGGGCATCAGCCGTAGTCAGGCCGTCCGGGACGGGTCCGCGCCGACCCAGGTGGCGATATTCGGTGTCGACGGCACCGCGTTCGGCAAAGAGGTGGTTACCGGCCCCGGCACCGTTGTGCTGAGTAAGGCCGCCGCCGAAGACCTCTCGGCCACGGCAGGAGAGCGTGTGTCGATCGGCGATCGGACCTTCACGGTCGCGGGGATCGGCGGCGACGACTGGTACGCGCACACCCCGGCGGTCTGGACGACGCTGTCGGACTGGCAGCAACTCGATCCGCGTGGTGGGGCGGCCACGATTCTGGTCGCCTCCGGTATCCCCGGCACCGATGCGGTGAACAGCGCCGCGCACACCCGCACGACGAGCGTCGACGGCGCACTGCGGGCGATCGGGTCGTATCGGGCCGAGAACGGTTCGCTCACGCTGATGACCGTGATGCTGTTCGTGATCTCCGCCCTGGTGATCGGTGCGTTCTTCACCGTCTGGACCATTCAGCGCACGCCGGATATCGCGACGCTGAAAGCGCTGGGCGCCACCACGACCGCGCTGGTTCGCGACGCACTGGGGCAGGCGCTGATCGTGCTGCTGCTGGGGGTCGGCGTCGGGGTCGCAGTGACCGCACTGGCCGGGGCATTCCTCGGCGGGGCGGTGCCGTTCGTGCTCAGCGCGTCGACGACCGTGGTACCCGCACTGGCCCTGATCGGGCTCGGGCTGCTCGGCGCGGTGTTCGCCCTGCGCTTCCTCGTCACCGCCGATCCGCTCACCGCGCTCAACAACTCTCGTTGATTCGATTACCGCACAGGAGCTTTCGATGACCACCACCCTGACCGTCTCCGATCTCACCCTCACCTTCCCAGACGGCGCCGGCCGCGTCACCGCCCTCGACCGGGTGGCGTTGACCGTGCGCGGCGGCGAGATCGCGGCCATCACCGGCCCCTCGGGGTCGGGCAAATCCAGTCTGCTGGCGACGGTGTCGACGCTCGTGCGCCCGGATTCGGGCCGGATTCTGCTCGACACCGACGGCGGCGGTGTCGACCTCGCCCGAGTGTCCCGGCGCGAGGCGACGACCCTGCGCCGGGAACGCATCGGGATCGTGTTCCAGCAGCCCAATCTCATTCCGGCCCTGACCGCGGTCGAACAACTCGAGGTGATGCGGCATCTGGGCGGCCACGTGGTCGTCTCACCGCGCCTGCGACGCCGAACCCGGGACAAGGCGATGGATCTGCTCGATGCCGTCGGCCTGCGCGGTCACGAGAGGAAGCGCCCGGCACAGCTGTCCGGCGGTCAACGACAGCGCGTGAACATCGCCCGCGCGCTCATGCACGACCCCGCGCTGCTCGTCGTCGACGAGCCGACCAGCGCCCTCGACCAGGAACGCGGGGCCGCCGTCATCGACCTGATCCTCGGGGTCGTGCACACCCACGCCGCCGCCACCCTGCTGGTGACCCACGACCGCACCCACCTGCACCGCATGAACGCGGTCTACCGCATGGTCGACGGCCGGTTGTCGGTGGAGGGATCCACAAGCTTGGCGGCGTGACCACCGTGTGGCTGCTACTTCCGCGCCGCGGGAACCTGCACCGCCGCATACCAACCCAGCAGGTCCGGATTGTCGACAGCACTGCGCTCGACGATTCGGTCCACGTCCGCGCCCTGGAACAGTTTCTTGATCGGCACCTCGAGCTTCTTGCCGGTGCGGGTGTGCGGAATGCCCGGGGCGGCGATGATGTCGTCGGGGACGTGACGCGGCGAGACCTCGCTACGGATCGTCGCGTTGATGCGCTGTTTCAGCTCGTCGGTCAGTTCGGCGCCCGGGGCGAGGGTGACGAACAGCGGCATCCAATAGCCGCCGTCGGGCTGTTCGACGCCGATCACCAGCGCCTCGGCGATCTCCGGAAGTTGTTCCACCGCTTGGTAGATATCGGCCGAGCCCATCCGGATGCCGTGCCGGTTCAGCGTCGAATCGGAGCGGCCGTGCACGACGATACTGCCGTGGTCGGTGACGGTGATCCAGTCACCATGCCGCCAGACACCGGGAAACATCTCGAAATACGCTGCGCGATACCGGCTTCCGTCGGGATCGTTCCAGAACGACACCGGCATGGAGGGCATCGGGGCGGTGATCACCAGTTCCCCGACCTCGCCGCGCACCGGCCGGCCCGATTCGTCCCAGGCATCCACCGCGGCGCCGAGGAACGGCACCGACAGCTCGCCCGGCCACACCGGCACCGTGCGCACACCGCCGAGGAAGGCGGACACCACATCGGTGCCACCGCTGATGGAGTTGACCTGCACTCGCTCGCCGACGTGGTCGCGCAACCACAGTGCCGACGACGGCGGCAGCGACGATCCGGTGATACCGACCGTGCGCAGCGCCGAGAGATCGTGGTCGCGCCGCGGCACCACACCGGCCTTGATGCAGGCGAGCACATAACCGGGGCTGGTCCCGAGCACGGTGGTGCCGGTACGCGCCGCCAGGTCGAACAGCGAATCGGCGTGCGGGAAGGTCGGACTGCCGTCGTAGCAGACGATCGTCGCGCCCACCAGTAGGCCGGCGACCTGGAAGTTCCACATCATCCAGCTGGGGCTGGTGTACCAGAAGAAGACGTCACCGCGGCCGATATCCGATTGCAGCGCAGCGGCTTTCAGATGTTCGAGCAGGACGCCGCCGTGCCCGTGCACGATCCCCTTCGGCAGACCGGTGGTTCCGGAGGAGAACAGAACCCAGAGCGGATGCGCGAAACCGACAGGCTCGGTGGACAATTCGGCGCCCTCGGGCGCGGCGACCGCATTCCAGTCCAGGGCGCCGGGCACCGCACCGCCGAGACGCGGCACCACGACGGTGGCTCGAACGCTCGGCAGTCCGGCCCGCAGGGCGGCGATATCGTCACGTTTGTCGTGTTGCTTCCCGCCGAAGTGGTAACCGTCGGCGGTGACCAGCACGGCCGGCTCCAACTGTCCCAGCCGGTCGAGCGCCGCCTTGGCCGAATAGTCCTGTCCGCAGGCACTCCACACCGCCCCGATAGCGGCCGTACCGAGGAAGGCGATCACCGCCTCGGGGATGTTGGGCAGATAACCGACGACCCGATCGCCGGGTCCCACGCCGAGTTCGCGCAGCGTCGCCGCGAAGGAGGCGGCGCGGCCCAGCAGTTCCGCCCACGAGATCTCGGTCAGGCCGCCCTGTTCGCCGGCGTAGACGATCGCGGGCCGATCGGTGCGGGTATGGCGCGCGATCTGATCGACATAGTTCAGCAGCTGCCCCGGAAACCATTGCGCCCCCGGCATATCGGAACTCGCCAGCACCGTGTCCGGCTCGTCGCCGAGTTCGAAGTACTCCCACAGCGCGCCCCAGAACCCGGCGAGGTCGGTGATCGACCATTCCCACAACGAGTGGTAGTCGTCGAATTCTCGTCCGGTCCGGGCTCCGACGAATCGTGCGAAGTCGGTGACCCGCGCCGTTTCCACGTCCCCGGCATCGGGTTCCCACTGTGGTTGCGTCATGACTCTCCTAGCTCTGCCCGGTCCCGGCGCGCTGCAGAATGCGCTCGGCATGCCGGATCACCGGGCCGTCCACCATGCGCCCCTCGAAACTGAACACACCGCGATTGTCGGGCACCTCCGCCAGCACACGGAGGGCCCAGTCCACTTCCTCGTCCGCCGGGGCGTAGGCGGCCCGGATCACCGCCAGCTGCTTCGGATGGATGGCGACCTTGACGTCGTAGCCGACCGCCACCGCCTCGTCGGATTCCGCGCGCAGTCCATCGAGGTCGGCGATGTCGAGATACACCGAGTCCAGCGCGATCTTGCCGTACGCCTTCGCCGCCAGCAGGGCGGTCGAGCGCAGCTGCCGTGCCACATCGCGATAGCCACCGTCGGCGCGGCGGCTGGAATTGCCACCGAGCCCGGCGACCAGATCCTCCGCCCCGGCCATCGAGGCGATCACATTCGGCGCGGCCATGACCTCTTCGGTGCGCAGCGCGCCCAGCGGCGATTCGAACAGGGCGAGCACCTCGTAGTCCGACAGCAGCGAGACCTGCTGCGCCGATTCACATTTCGGCAGCATGACGCGTCGGTAGGCGGTCGAGGCCAGCGCGGTCAGGTCGGCGTCGAAATCGTGCGTACCGGCCGCGTTGACCCGGACCACCGTCCGCTCCGGATCGAGCGGCGTGGCCATCAGCACCTCGCGCGCGGCCTCCTTGTCTCCGGCCGCGACACCGTCTTCCAGATCGATGATCACGGCATCGGCCGCGGCGGCCGCCTTCTCGTAGCGTTCACCCCGGTCGGCGGGGCAGAACAGCCAGGCCGGGCCCGGGAGTTCCCAGTTCATCCGCTCTCCTATTCGCCGTTCGGGCGCATCCGCATCAGGGTTTGACGGACCGCGGTGGCCACCACGTCACCGTGCTGGTTGCGTCCGGTGTGCGCGAAGGTCGCGATCCCCTCGCCCGGGCGGCTTTTCGACTCGCGCTTGGCGGTCACCAGGGTTTCGGCGTACAAGGTGTCGCCGTGGAACATCGGCTTCGGGAAGGCGACCTCCGAGAAACCCAGATTGCCCACGATGGTGCCCTGCGTCAGCTGCGTCACCGACAGTCCGACCAGCGTCGACAGTGTGAGCATGGAATTGACCAGCCGCTGATTGAACGGCGGCAGACCGTCGGCGAAGGCCGAGTCCAGATGCAGCGCCTGCGTATTCATCGTCTGCGTGGTGAACGCGACGTTGTCCGCTTCGGTGATGGTGCGGCCGGGCCGATGTTCGTACAGCACACCGACTTCCAGCTCCTCGAACCACAGTCCGCGCTGCACCACCCGGCGCACCGGCTCCATCGGCTCGCTCACAGTCCCAGCTCCCGTCCGATCAGCATCAACTGCACCTCGGTCGTGCCCTCGCCGATTTCCAGAATCTTGGAATCGCGGTAGTGCCGGGCCACAGCATATTCGTTCATGAAGCCGTAGCCGCCGAAAATCTGAGTCGCATCGCGAGCGTTGTCCATCGCGGCCTCACTGGCGACCAGTTTCGCGATCGCGGCCTGCTTCTTGAACGGTTTGCCCGCCAGCATCAAGGCCGCCGCGTCGTAGTAGGCGGTGCGCGCGGCGTGCGCGCGCGCCTCCATCCGCGCGATCTTGAACGCCACCGCCTGATTGCGGCCGATGGTGCGGCCGAACGCCTCCCGCTCACCGGCGTAGCGCACGCTCTCGTCGACACAGCCCTGCGCCGCGCCGACCGACAGCGCCGCGATCGCGATCCGGCCCTCGTCCAGGATCCGCAGGAAGTTCGCATAACCGCGGCCGAGTTCACCGAGCAGATTCGACTGCGGCACCCGCACGTCGGTGAAGCTCAGCGGATGGGTGTCCGAGGCGTGCCAGCCGACCTTGTTGTAGGCCGGTTCGGCGACGAATCCCGGGGTGTCGGCCGGCACCAGGATGGTGGAGATCTCCTTCTTGCCCTCCGACTCGCCGGTCACCGCGGTCACGGTCACCAGCCGGGTGATGTCGGTGCCCGAGTTGGTGATGAACTGCTTGCTGCCGTTGATGATCCAATCGTCGCCGTCGCGCACGGCGGTGGTGCGGGTGCCGCCGGCATCGCTGCCCGCACCGGGTTCGGTGAGACCGAAACCGGCCAGCGCGCGACCGGAGGTCAACTGCGGCAACCACTCCTGCTTCTGCGCTTCGTTGCCGAACCGGTAGATCGGCATGGCGCCCAGCGAGACCCCGGCCTCCAGCGTGATCGCCACGCTCTGGTCGATCTTGCCGAGTTCCTCGAGCGCCAGGCACAGCGCGAAGTAGTCGCCGCCCATACCGCCGTACTCCTCCGGGAACGGCAGGCCGAACAGGCCCATATCCGCCATGCCGGAGACGACCTCGTACGGGAAGGTATGGGCCGCATCGTGTTTCGCCGCCACCGGCGCGACGACCTGATTCGCGAAATCGCGGACCGTCAGCGCCAGTTCCCGGTACTCCTCCGGCAGCGTGCCGGTGGACAGGAAATCGCTCATGCCTGTGCCTCTTTCTGCTCGGTGTCCGATATTTCGGCGGGTTCGGCGGCGATCCGCGCCAGGACCTGTTCGACCTGTACCTGGTCGCCCGCGGCGACCAGCAACTCCACCTTTCCGGCGACCGGCGCGGTCAGGGTGTGTTCCATCTTCATCGCCTCGACCACCACGATCGGGGTGCCGGCGGCCACCTCCGCGCCCGGCGCCACATGCACCGCGATCACCGAACCCGGCATGGGGCTGAGGATTTCGGCGTCGGTGAGCTGTTCGTCGCCACCGCGCAGGCTCGGTTCGGCCACCTCGCGCACCGCCGCGACACCGTCGGCGCCGGCCACCCAGATCGGGCCGGCCTGTTCGGCGACCCGGTACCGCAGCCGGATTCCGTCGAGGACGATCGTCAGCACCGTGTCGTCCAGCACGGCGGTCAGCGAACGCGGCAGTCCGGTGTCCACCGCCACCCACGCGTCGGCGGGTGTGCCCGTAATCGCCACGTGCACAACGCGATCGCCGCCTTCGAGCCGTAGCACCGTGGGCGCCGCGGTGCCGATGCGCCAGCCGTCCGGAATTTCCCAGGGGCCTCGAGGCGCCGGCGGCCACGCCCGCAGCCAGCGCGCCACCGCCGCCGCGACGAACTGATCGTCGGTGACCGGTGCGGGCCGGAAATCTCCGGCGCGCCGGTCCAGCAGCCCGGTGTCGAGATCACCGCGCAGCACATCGGGATCGGCGAGCAGGAACCGCAGGAAGTCGGTATTGGTCCGCACGCCGAGGACCTGGGTGCCGGCCAGCGCCTGATCCAGCCGGGCGATCGCGGTGGCGCGATCGGGGCCGTGCGCGATCACCTTCGACAGCATCGGGTCGTAGTCGCTGCCGATCACACTGCCGGTGCCCAGCCCCGAATCCACTCGCACGCCCGGTCCCTGCGGTTCGGCCAGCGCCAGCACGGTGCCGCCGGTGGGCAGGAAGTCGCGGCCGGGATCCTCGGCGTAGACGCGGGCCTCGACGGCGTGCCCGGTGAGCTGGATGTCGTCCTGTTCGGCGACGATCTTCTGCCCCGCCGCGACCCGAACCTGGCATTCCACCAGATCCACCCCGGTCACCAGTTCGGTCACCGGATGTTCGACCTGCAGCCGGGTGTTCATCTCCATGAAGAAGAATTCGTCCGGCCGGTCGGCGGAGACGATGAATTCGACCGTGCCCGCGCCCACATAGTCGACGCTGCGCGCGGTATTGCAGGCGGCGGCGCCGATCCGGGCCCGCGTCTGCGGATCCAGCAGCGGCGAGGGCGCCTCCTCGATGACCTTCTGATGACGGCGTTGCAGGCTGCATTCCCGCTCACCCAGATGCAGTACGTTGCCGAACCGGTCGGCGAGGATCTGCACCTCGATATGCCGGGGTGTGGCGACGAAGCGTTCCAGGAACAGGGTGTCGTCGCCGAACGCCGCGGCGGCCTCCCGGCGCGCGCTCACCAGCGCCGCGGGAAGATCGGCGGGATCGTCGACCCGGCGCATCCCCTTGCCGCCACCGCCCGCCGACGGCTTGACCAGCACCGGATACCCGATTTCGGTTGCGGCCGTGATCAATTCGTCGTCGGTGAGACCGGGCCGGGCGATACCGGGCACGACCGGCACGCCGAAGTCGGCGACCGCGGTCTTGGCCGCGATCTTGTCGCCCATGATCTCGATCGCCCGCACGGGCGGGCCGAGGAAGACGATGCCGGCCTTCTCCAGCGCCGCGGCGAAGGCCGAATTCTCCGACAGGAAGCCGTAACCGGGATGCACGGCCTGCGCACCGGACCGCACGGCCGCATCGACCACCCGATCGATGTCGAGGTAGCTCTGCCGTGCCGGCGCCGGGCCCAGCCGCACCGCCACGTCCGCCTCGGCCACGTGCCGGGCGGCGACATCGGCGTCGCTGTAGACCGCCACCGAGCGAATACCCATGGCGCGCAGCGTGCGGATCACGCGCACCGCGATCTCGCCGCGGTTGGCGACCAGCACGGTGTCGAAGGGCACCGGGTGAGATTTGTTCAGCATGGTGATCACATCCGGAATACGCCGTAGGAGACAGGTTCGAGGGGCGCCTGCGCGCAGACCGACAGGGCCAGGCCGAGCACGGTTCTGGTGTCGGCGGGATCGATGACCCCGTCGTCCCACAGCCGGGCGGTGGAGTAGTACGGATTGCCCTGGCGCTCGTACTGGTCCCGGATCGGCGCCTTGAACTGCTCCTCCTGCTCCGCGCTCCAGGCATCGCCGAGCTGATCACCGCGAACGGTGGCCAGCACCGAGGCCGCCTGTTCACCGCCCATCACCGAGATGCGGGCGTTCGGCCACATCCACAGGAAGCGCGGCGAATAGGCCCGCCCGCACATCGAATAGTTGCCGGCGCCGTAGGAACCACCGATCACCACCGTCAGCTTCGGCACCCGCGCGCAGGCGACCGCGGTCACCATCTTCGCGCCGTGTTTGGCGATACCGCTCGCCTCGTAGTCGCGCCCGACCATGAAACCGGTGATGTTCTGCAGGAACACCAGTGGAATGACCCGCTTGTCGCATAATTCGATGAAATGCGCGCCCTTCTGGGCGGATTCACCGAACAGCACGCCGTTGTTGGCGACGATGCCGACCGGGTGGCCGTGGATGCGCGCGAATCCGGTGACCAGGGTCCGGCCGTATTCAGCCTTGAATTCCTGGAATTCACCGCCGTCCACGATCCGCTCGATCACCTCGTGCACGTCGTAGGGGGTGCGCAGGTCCACCGGAACCACGTCGTAGAGCTCCGACTGCGGGGCGATCGCGTCGACCGGCGCCGTGATCTCCCACGGACTCGGCGACTTCGGCGCGAAGGTGCCGACGATGCGGCGCACGATCCGCAGCGCGTCCTCGTCACTGTCGGCCAGATGATCGGTGACACCCGATGTGCGCGAATGCAATTCACCACCGCCGAGTTCCTCCGCGGTGACCACCTCGCCGGTGGCGGCCTTCACCAGCGGCGGCCCGCCGAGGAAGATCGTGCCCTGATTGCGCACGATCACGGCCTCGTCGCTCATCGCGGGAACATAGGCGCCGCCCGCGGTGCAGGAACCCAGCACCGCCGCGATCTGCGGAATTCCCTTGGCGCTCATGGTCGCCTGGTTGTAGAAGATCCGGCCGAAGTGCTCGCGGTCGGGGAAGACCTCGTCCTGATGCGGCAGATGCGCACCACCGGAGTCCACGAGGTAGATACACGGCAGATGGTTCTGCAGTGCCACCTCCTGGGCGCGCAGATGCTTCTTGACCGTCATCGGGTAGTAGGTGCCGCCCTTGACCGTCGCATCATTGGCGACGATCACACATTCCCGGCCGGACACCCGTCCGATACCGCCGATCACCCCCGCGCCGGGGCAGTCGTCGCCGTACATGCCGTCGGCCGCCAGCGGCGAGAGTTCCAGGAACGGGCTGCCGAGATCCAGCAACCGGTCCACCCGCTGGCGCGGCAGCAGCTTGCCGCGCGCCAGATGGCGCTCGCGGGCCCGCTCGGGTCCGCCGAGCGCACTCGCCGCCAGCTTCGCGCGCAGCTCGTCGAGCAGCGCCAGATGTGCGGCACGATTGCCGGCCCGCACGTCCTGCGTCAGGGTCATCACGCCATCCTGCCCATTCGGTTAGTGGCCAATAACTGGAAACTAAGATAATCTTCGTTAACTGAAATGTCCAGGCGTGCCGGAAACCGGACCCGTCGAACGCCCCGGCCTGCGGAGAGGAGCCCGATGAGCAGCGGTGAGGCCATCGCCCCCACACGCCGGGAGCAGCTCAAGGCGCAGCGGCGGCAACAATTACTGGAGGCCGGGGCACGACTCATCGCCGACCGCGGCTTCCCCGGGGTACGGCTCGACGACCTCGGGGCGGCGGCCGGTATCAGCGGCCCGGCGGTCTATCGGCACTTCCCCAACAAGGAAGCCCTGCTGGTGGAATTGCTGGTCGGGATCAGCACCCGGCTGTTCGAGGGCGGCCAGGCGGTCGCCGAACAGGCCGAATCACCGCGCTCGGCGCTGTCCGGATTGATCGAGTTCCACCTCGACTTCGCCCTCGGCGAGCCCGAACTCATCCGTATCCAGGACCGGGACCTGGAAAGCCTGCCCGAATCCGCCCGCCGGCAGGTGCGCCGCCTGCAGCGGCAGTACGTGGAGATCTGGGTCGGGGTGCTGCGCGGCCTGCATCCGGAGCTGGACGAGACCGCCGCGCGGGTCAAGGCGCACGCCACCTTCGGCCTGATCAACTCCACGCCGCACAGTGCCTCCCCCACCCTAGCCGGGCGCGCTCGGCCCATCCTGCGGGAGATGGCCTGGGCAGCGCTGAACCGGGGGGCCGATCAGAGGGCCGAGCCGGCCTAGTCGCGGCGCAGTTCGGCCTCGGCGGTGGACAGGACCGCGCTCACGCCCAGATAGACGGCGGGGATCAGCGCCAGGGTCCACGCGGCGGCGAAAAGCGGTGTGGCGACCTCGAATTGGGAATGCCAGCGCACCCGGGTACCCGACGGATGGTCGTCGAAGGTCACGGTTCCGTCCTGGCGGCGCAGCGGCGGAAGCGATTTCAGCACTCGATAACTGAACAGCCGCGGCGGGTCGTAGTCGACGACCTCCTCGGTCAGTCGCAGCAGCGGCGTCACCAGCAGCCGCACCGCCCCGACCCCATGTTCGGAGACATTGCCCGGACGGACCGGAGTGACCCGCCGGATCGCCGGAACGCGCTGGTAGTTGGTGGCGTCGGTGATCCAGTCGAAGACGTCGGCGCGAGGTGCCCGGATGATCCGTTCCAGGTCCAGCGTGCGCATCGAGGGTCCCTTCGCTACCGCGGTGTCGGATGAGATCGGCGACCGGCGGGGATGCCGGATCGGTGCCGAGTGCCAGCGCAGCGTACGGCGCTGCGGGCCCCCGCTGCCAGTGACGAGAGTCGAAACGATGCTATTTCGATACGAGCAAGCGATCTGGTCGTCCGCCCAAGCCGGGTGGGAGCCACGAAAAGATGAATCCGGTCGGTATTTCCTTGTGACAGAAAGCCTTTCGTTCACCCCTGCGCACCCCCGTCGCCCGCGCGTCGGCGGCGATGGTCCACAATTGTCCCGATCCGACGCGGAACCGGCCTTCGCCACCGCACCGATCCCCGGTCGACCTCCCGGAACCGGCGGTAACACCGGGCAGCCGGAAATCACCCGGTGACTACCATGGCATTCATGAGTGCCGAGGAGTGCCGCCGCACCACAGACAGGCCGGAACCGTGAGCGTAGAGCGTGGCACCGCGAGCCCCGCAGAACAGCCGACAACAAAGCCGCAGGAGCGGGTGATTCGCCGACGCCCGAAGAATCGGCGCGCCCAGATCGCCGCGACCTCGGCGGCGGCCTTCGGCTCGCTGGGGTACCACGGGGTCAGCATGGAGGACATCGCCTCCCGTCTCGGCATTTCGTCGGCGGCCCTGTACCGGCACTATCCGAGCAAGTACGCGCTGTTCCGGGAGGAACTGCTGCGCCTCGGCGCGCTGACGGTGGAATCGACCACGGTGGCCCCCGAGGCCGCCGAGCTTCCGGCGCAGCAGCGGCTGGCCGGCGTGCTCGACGCCATGATCGCCGCGACCATCGCCAATCGACCGACCGTGACGCTGGCCCGGTGGGAGGGACGTTATCTCGACGACACCGATCGCGCCACGCTGGACGAGCAGTTCACCACCTCGATCCGCGCCCTCGCCGGCCTGCTCGGTGAACTGCGCCCGGAGCTGACCCGGCGGGATCGGCTGGTACGGGCGGTGGCACTGCTCAGCATCGTCAGCAGCATCGGCGACCACCATGCCACCCTCCCCGTGAAATCGCTGACCGCGGTGCTGAATTCGGCGGCGTGGGCGATCATCGGCGCCGAACTTCCGGACGCCGCGCCCTCGGCCGGCACGCCGCGGGCGGCGGAGATCCCGCAGTCGTTCAAACACGAACTGCTGCTGAAGAAGTCGGTGGAGCTGTTTCATCAGCGCGGCTATCCGAATGTGAGTGTGGAGGATATCGCGACGGCCGCGGATCTGTCCGCGGCCTCGGCCGTCTACCGGTATTACCGCAGCAAGAGCGATCTGCTCGCGGCCGCGTTCCGGCGGGCGGCGGATCGGGTGTCGGGCGCGATCGGCCCGGCCACCGCCGCGTCGAAATCCCCGGCCGAGGCACTGTCGAAACTGATCGGCCTGTACGTCACCGGGTCGTTCGAAGAACGCGAATTGACCTTCGTCTACTACGCCGAGTTCAGCCACGTCCCGCCCGAGGAACGCACCGTACTGCGCAATATCCAGCGCCTGATCGTGGCCGAATGGGTGAAATTGCTGGTCGCTGTGCGGCCGGAGCTGTCCGAGGCGCAGGCGCGCATTCTGGTTCAGGCCGGCTTCGGGCTCGTGGTCGATCTGGGCCGGGTCTTCGGCGACGACGAAAACCTCTGCCCTCCGGAGCGAGTCATGGCGCTGATGGAGGTCGTGCTGTTCGGGTCGCCGCGCCGCGAGTGATCGCCTCAGCTGTTCATCCGCGGCCACGGGTACAACGCGAGGTGGATGAGCAGGATCGCCAGCAGTCCGAGCAGCAGCGCGGCGACGAATCCCGCGCGATGCTCGAGATAGCCGATGGTGCGGAACAGGGTGGGGAACGGCACTTCCCGCGCGAAGAACATCGACAGCACGCTCGGCACGATCACCCACATCACCGCGATGGTTCCGTACAGCACGTAGGCGCCGGCGAAGGACCCCGGATCGACCGCGCGCGCTCCACCGGCGAAGGCGACCGCCACGGCCAGCGCCGCGCAGGCCAGCACCAGATAGCCGCCCATCCCCTCGGTGCGCACGGCGTCCGGGTCGGGGGTGAGCCGGCCGTTGGCCGTGGTCTGCCGGCCCGCGACCGCGGCCGGGCGCTGCGGCGGTATCGCCAGCTGCGGTAGCGAATAGTAGGCGAGCACGACGACCACGAACACGACCACGAGCCGCACCCACGAATGCGCGTCCTCGAGGTGGCCGATCGTCGCCGAAATCGTCGGCCAGTCCGCCAGATCGAAGACCGCGGCCAACTCCGGGACCGCGATGACGATGCCCGCCAGCCCCCACATCAGATATCCCCAGAACTCCGCCGAACGCCCGGCGACAGTCGGCGCGCCGGTAGTGACCTCCGTCATACTCCCGGTTTACCACCGTGGGGGCACACGGCGGCAACGGCGGGGAATCAGCTGGGCCGCAACATCGGTGGGTGCAGCACCTGCGCGGGCCCGGCGCGATAGAGCTTGGCGGGGCGACCGCCGTCGCGGGTCGTAGTGGCGCCGGTGGCCAGGACGAAACCCGGTGTGGTGGTGACCTTGCGGTGGAAATTGCGCGGATCGATGTCGGTGCCCCACATGACCTCGTAGACCCGGCGCAGTTCGGCCACCGTGAATTCGCGGGCACAGAAGGCCGTGGCCAGCGGCGTGTATTCCAGCTTCGCGCGGGCCCGCTCGACACCGTCGGTGAGGATTCGCCGATGGTCGAAGGCGATGCGGCCGCGCTCGGCGAGCAGTTGCTCCACCGACCAGATGCCGGCCGCGGTGGCCTGCGAACCCGCTTGCGGCGCGGGCAGATTCGGCGCCAGCGCCAGATAGGCGGTACTGATGACCCGGCCGCGCGGATCACGGCCGGGTTCACCGTAGGTCGCCAGTTGCTCCAGATGCATGCGGTCGCCGCGTATTCCGGTTTCCTCGCGCAACTCCCGGACCGCGGCGGCGGAGAGGCTTTCCTCGGGGCGGACGAAACCGCCGGGCAGCGCCCATCGTCCGCGATAGGGGGCGTAGAGCCGCTGGACCAGCAGCGCGCACAGCGTGTCGTTGGCAGTGTGGCGGGCGCCCAGGGTCAGAACCACCAAATCGACCGCGACCGCTGCATTGAGGCGAAAACCACTGCCCATGACGGGCATTGTAATCGTCAGTCTGACGATAAAAACTCCGCCGGTGAATTGCTCAGCTGGCGGCGACGAAAGTGAACGGGCCGAATTCACCGACATGGCCGAGGATCCAGTCCCAATGTGAAACCGGGTCGACCACCACGCCGGCCTGCAGCAGTAACCGCCAGCCGAGCTCGTCGTGCTCCCAGACGTCACCGTCGGCGTCGACATAGAGACCGCGGGTGACCGGTTCCGGTTCCGTGACGGAATTCTCGCCCGCGTCCCCGAAGGCGCCGAGCGTCCCCTCGTCCGGGCGGTCCGCGTGAATTCCGCCGCCGACCAGGGCACGGTCGGCCAGTTGCGCTACGGCGCGGGCCATGGCCACGAATTGCCCGGCCGGTACCGCGATCACCTCGTCGGTCCGCATGAACAGTTCTCCCGCCTGATCGTCGTCGTGAAAGAGGGCCACGATGTCCGGCACGGTGGGCCGGGGACGGATCCTGTTCTGACTCATGATTTCTCCTGCCCTGCGCCACCGAATTCCGTTACCGCGTTCTGTGACATTCGAACCATTCGAAACCTCCCCATCCATCAGGTTTGTGAACGTCAGCCTCGTCCATCCCACTTCTGGTTCACTTCCGGTCGAATCGGGCGACAAGCAATTGGGCCCGATATCGAGAGCAATTCCGAAGTTGCGTTGAAATATACGAGCCGAGGGTGATCATCCGTCCGGAAAACCACAGTTCGGCGAAAAAGTCACAATTGCATTACAGGCCGCTCACCTCGCCACTCAGGATCGAACCACGTGTGTCGCAACCCGGAACAGCCGGAACGCGATGCACAGCACACTCGCGCCGGTACTACCACCCGGAATGGATATAACGATTTGGCAACCATGAGGCTAACGACAGACAGTGCCGAAAATTTATAGTAGAGATTCTGATTTAAATCAGATGTCCAGCGTTTTGGCCGTCCCGTCGGCGCACGGACGGGGCCGGGCCATGGGGAAGGTGTCCGGGATGTCACGGTGGCAGGGGGCATGGCATGGCTGAACGGCGCATCCATGTCCTCGGGCCGATGCATATCGCACTCGACGGAACACCGATCCGGCTCGCGGGCCGGCTCACCCGGGCCCTGCTGGCGCGTTTGGTGGTCGCGCAGGGCCGGGCGGTATCCACCGATCGGCTGGTCGACGAGTTGTGGGACGGCGAACCCCCGCCGAAGGCGACGTCGGTGCTGCAGGTGCACGTCCACAACCTGCGGCGGGTGTTCGAACCCGAACGTCCCGCCCGCGCGCCGGCGACGGTGGTGGTGTCGGAGGGTCTCGGTTACGCGCTGCGGTTGCGCGATACCGAAGTCGACGCCTGGCAGTTCGAATCGCTGCTGCACGAATATCTGCAAGTCAGCAGCGGTGCCCATGCCCCCGAGGCGGCCGCCCGTACTCGGATGCTGGATATCGCACTGGCCTGCTGGAACGGGCGCGCGCTGGAGAGTTTCGCCGATTGCGGCTGGGCCGCGGCCGAGGCGGCGCGGCTGACCGATCTGTATCTGACCGCCGGTGAATTGCGCGCGCAGGCCGCGCTGGAACTCGGCCGCACCACCGAGGTGATCAGCGGCCTGCGGCGCACCGTCGAGGACCGGCCGGACCGCGAGGAGAGCGTGCGACTGCTCGCCCTCGCGCAATATCGACTGGGGCAGCAGACCGAAGCGCTGGCCACGCTGCGGCGCACAGCGGAATTCCTCACCCGGGAGATGGGGCTGGACCCGGGACAACGCATTCAGGAACTGGAGACCGCCATCCTCAACCAGGCGGTCCCGGTGCTCGACTCCACCGCGGCGACCGCGCCCATCGCCGTGCGCGCCGACATCGCGCGGGACATCACGCGCTCGCCGACCGAGCCGGTCGAGCGGGCCGCGACCGCGACGGCGCCCGGATATCCGGTGCAGCGCAAGGTCGTGCTGGAAGCGGCCTGCGAGGCCGCCGAACACGGCGCCCGGGTGGTGTGGGTCTGTGGCGGCGCGGGTTTCGGCAAGTCCACTCTCACCGAGACCGTCGCCGCCGAATTGCGCCGCCGCGACTGGGTGGTCGCGACCGGACGCTGCCCGGAGGTCGACGGAGCTCCGCAGGCATGGGTGTGGGCGGAGGTCGCCGCGCGATTCGGCGCCGATCTGACCTCGCGGCCGGTGCTCGGTGGGGCCTTCGAGATTTCGCGAGTGATCGCCGACCGATGCCGCAAGGCCGTCGCCGACGGCCCGGTCGCGTTGATTCTGGAGGATCTGCACCGGGCCGACGAGGCTACGCTGCAGATCCTGCGTCAAGCCATGGCATGGCTGCACGATCAGCCGCTGCTGGTCATCGCCACTCTGCGCGAGGCGGAGGCGCCGGCGCCGGTGCGGGCGGCGGTGGCCGCCCTGGCCGATCCGACCGCCGCGCATATCGAGCTCACCGGCGTCGATCTGGACGGGACCTGTGCCATCGCGCGCGCCGCCGGACTGTCCGGACTCGACACCGATCTACTGGCGCTGCTGCACGAGCGCACCGGCGGCAATCCGCTGTTCCTGCGCGAACTCACCGCCGCGATGGCGGTGGGCGGCGACGTCCACACGCTGCCGCCGAGCACCCGAGGGGTGATCGAACAACAACTGGCGCGGATGCCGGATCCGGTCCGCGAGGTCCTGGAGTACGCGGCCGTCTGCGGCGAACGGGTGGAACCGGCGACGCTGGTGGCGTTGACCGCACGATCCGAGCAGGAGATCGTCGACCTCGTCGGCACCGCCGAGGTGGCACGGCTGGTGATCATCGATCCCGCCGGCCGGATCATGTTCGCGCACCCGCTGATTCGTGACACCGTCTACGCGGGCATCGCACAACTGCGCCGGACGCGGATGCATCAGGGTGTGCTGGCACTGCTGGGCGGGTGCCGGCCCGACGACACCCGGGCCGTGGAGGTGCTGGCCCATCACGCCGTGCGCGCGGCCACGGCCGGTACCGCCGATTCCGCGGTCGACTACATCACGACGGCGGCGCGCCACTGTGTCGAACGCGGGATGCGCGCCGACGCGGCGCCGCTGTGGCGCACGGTGATCGAACTGCGGCGCCTGGCCGGGCACGAGGACGACGACGCCCCGGCCGCGGATCGGATCGCCTGTGTGGACGCCTACTGCGAACTGGTCACCGCCTCCGCGTACGCGGGACGGATCGTCGCGGCCCGCGACGCCCGGGAACAGGCGCTGCGGCTGGCCACCGCACTGGGCGACGGGGAGTTGGTGGTGCGCGCGCTGACCAGTTGGCGGGCCCCGGTGGTCTGGGCGATGCGGGACTGGAGATGGACGAATCCGCGGCTGCGGCGCGCACTCGCGGTGGCCTCCGCGCGTGACCAGCCGGTGGCGACCCAGGCACGCCTGCTGATCACGGCGGTATTCGAAGCCGGCCCCACCGCACACCGGCTCGCGCACACCCGCGCCCACGCCGCCCTGAAACTGGCGCGCAGCACCGGCGACGCCGAACTGCAGTGCATGGCCTTGAACGCGCTGACCCATCTCGTCTTGGACGGACATTCCGGCGACGGTCTGGGGCACTGGACCGCCGAGCTCGAGCGCATCGCCACCGCCGCCGACCTTCCCCACTATCGTGCCCTCGCACACTATTTGCACTTCCGCACCGCCTGCCGCAACGTCGACCTGATCGAGGCGGGCCGGCAGGCGACGCTGGCCCTGGAGTTCGCGGCGACCGCGCAGGTGCGCCCGCTGGCGACGATCTTCGGATACTTCCGCGCGGCCACCGAGATCCTGCGCGGCGATATCTCCCGGGCGGCACACTACTTCGACGAATGCATCTCGGCGGCAAGAGATTCCGGCTTCCCACACGGTGACGAGGCGGCCCTGATCGCGTTGCTTCCACTCGGCTGGGCGCGCCGCGATCTCTCCCTCGCCGCGGACGCCCTCGCCGATATCGAAGCCGCCCTGCCCGGCATGCTCACCCAGATCTACATCGTCGCCCTCCTCGACGCCGGCGCGCGTGCCGAAGCCGCCGCCCTGTTCCACCACGGCCCCGAGGTCGACGAGCACTTCTACCCTGTCCTGATGCGAGCCCACCGCGCCCGCGCCGCCATCGCCCTCGGCTCCACCGCCGACTGCGCCGAACTGTATCGCCGCCTCCTCCCCGCCGCCGGCACCGTCGCCGGCCTCGAAACCGGCTTCACCCCACTGGATCCGGTGGACGAGATCCTCGCCGATCTGGCGGCGGCATGCGGAGACGGCGTCACCGCGGCCAAGCACCGTGCCGCCGCCACCCGGCTCCGCGAGCGAATCCGCAAGCAGCTGCAGCGAACTCAACTCATGAACACCGATGCTGCCGGTGCGACCGCGAGGGATTTCCCGGCGTTCTGAGCAGCGGCGAACAGACGTTCGACCACGGTCGGCGAGTGATCGCCCGGCACCGCACGACCCACCCCGCGGTCAGTGCGATCAGCTTCGGCGCTCGGCGTAAGACGCAGGCGCCGAGACGATCTCGGATCAGCCGAACGCGCTCACCCCGTCGCCCGCTTCTGCTCGCCATCTGTTCCTCGGACTCCGGATGCGGAATCCCGCGTCCGTTTGCCGCGGGCGATTTCGGTGGCGAGCGCATCGAGAGGGTTCGCCAGGTGGTGCAGGGGGTCGAGCAGGGCGGTGAGCCACGTTCGGGCGATGTCCACGCCGCCGGGGTCGAGGCGGTAGTACCGGCGGGTGCCTTCGGCGCGGACGGTGACCAACCCGGTGTCGCGCAGGGTTTTCAGGTGTTGCGAGACCGCGGGCTGGGAGATCGGGGTGGCGGCGCGGATCGACTCGACCAGGGCGCCGGCGGAGTGTTCGCCGGCGGCCAGGAGTTCGAGGATGTGACGGCGAACGGGGTCGCCCAGCGCATCGAAGATGCGGGCGGGTGGGGCGGTCATCGAGGTTCCGGGGTGTCCTCTGGTTCGGTGGTGTAGAAGGCGAAGGTCTGTTCGGCGGCGGCGCGAGCCGCGGCGGGGTCGTCGCCGTCGGCGATCGCGGCCTCACCCCACGCCGTGGCGGCGGTGCGGATGAATGTACGACCCTCCGGCGTGGTGTGCAGCGTGAGCGCGACGGTCGGATCGACCGGCTCGCCGCTGTCCAGGTGCATCCCCAGGCCGAGGAGGGCGAGGTCCCAGCCGACACCGACCGCACCGGGACCGAATTGCGTCCACATGGCCGGATCGATCGGCGCCTCGTGCTCGAGCTTCAGTTCGGTACCGTCGCCGGCCGGGCCGAGAGTGACTTCCAGCCAGGAGATCTGCGGGCCCATCTCCCAGGTGACGGCGAAGTGTTTCGGCGCGTCACAGCGTTCGACCACGCCGTTGGCGTTGCCCTCGAGCTGGTATCGGCCGCCGACCTCCAGTGAGCCGCTGATCGGCAGGAACCAGCGCGGAATGCGGTCGGGATTGGTCAGCGCGTCCCACAGATCGGCCTGATCGGTGGGATAGCTGCGGCGGGCGACGGCGATCCTGGTGGTCGCGCCGTCGCGGGAGCCGGTGCGGACCTCGCGGGTGACGAGGCCGGCAAGAGCGGCAGGGTCGGAAAGCAAGGGCATGACATACCTCCTTCTATAAGTTGCCACTTATATTAGCAGGCCGCCTCCGCCGATGCGAGGAGGACGTGAACGCCGCGGCGTGCCGGGTGCAGGGGGTTCGGAGGGCACGCCGCGGCGCGACGCATTCAGTTGGCTTGCAGGCGCATGGCCTCGATCAGCGATTTCGGGCGCATATCGGTCCAGTGCGATTCGACATAGTCGAGGCAGAGCTGACGCAGGCAAGGGCCGTGAGCGATCGTCCATCCGCTCGGCACGGCCGCGAACACCGGCCACAACGAGTGCTCGCCCTCATCGTTGGTCAGGACGTAGAACTCGGCGTCCTCATCGTCGAATGGGTTGCTCATTCGAATACCTTTCGTGCGGAACTGTTTCCGGTGCGGTAGCGCCGCCACCGCGCCGGGGGGTGGTGCGGGCCCGCGGTATTCGAGCCCGCACCGCGATCAAGCGCCCGGTGTCACCGACACCGCCGATCCGGTGGAGAGCAGGTTCGCGAGGGCGGTGAAGATGCTGCCGAGGCCGGAGCTTCCGGTATCCATCAGTCGAAAATCCTTTGCTGGTGCGGGTTTACTTCGGGGTGTAGGCGATGCTGGAACCGGAGCTGAGGAAGCTCAGCACCTGAGTGATGATCGCGGCGTAGTCGACAGTGCCGTCCATACTTTCTTCCTTCTTCCTTTCACGGTCGCGAACCGCGGACGCCGGACCGGCGCCCGAGGGCCGCACGGAACCTGATCGGCTCCGGGCTGATGAGGCGACAAGCGATGCGGGTCAGGCCGTTTCGCCGCCGTCCGGGTATTCGCCGACTACCGCGCCGATGCGTCGCAACGATTCCGCGGAAGTCATGCGCCAGTGGGTGGTGGGCAGGTGGTGGCGCCGCACCGTGCCGCTGACCGCCGGTATCCACCGTTCGGCGGCCGGCTCGCTCGAGGCGTCGTGGGCGGCGACGAAGTACGTCAGATCACCGCGGTAGATCCGGGGCCGGTAGGCGGCGGCCAGATCGACCGATCCCAGCGCCGCCTCGAGGATGGGGGTGATCCGCTCCCGGCCCAGCGACGCGAACGGTTCGGGCAGCGCGGCGAGGATCGCGGCAGGATCGTCCGGCATGGTGTCGCCGAACTCCTCGAACCGCTCCCCCAGCAAACCGCCGAGCAGTTCCGCCGTCGCGACCGGCTCGGACCCGTCGGCATCCGGTTCGCCGAACCGGCTGTCCATCACGGCCAGCAGGCCGACCCGCTCACCCTCGTCCTGCAGTTGCACCGCGACGGCATGGGCGAGCACACCGCCGAGCGACCAGCCCAGCAGGTGATAGGGCCCTTCCGGCTGCACCGAGCGGATCGCCTCGACATAACGCCGTGCCCACTGTTCGACGGTGCCGGGCAGGTCCTCCCCGCTCAGGGCCGGCGATTGCAGGCCGTAGAGCGGCCGCTGCACCGAGGCGGCCAGGCCGGCGAACGACCAGGCGACGCCACCGACCGGATGCACACAGAACAGCGGCTCGCCGATACCGTTGCGCCGCAACGGAAGCAGCACGTCGAAGGCGGCATCGGGATCGACCTCGCCGGACGCCCGGTCCAGTTCGGCCAGCACTGCCGCGGGCGTCGGCGCGGTGAACAGCGTCAGCACCGGCACCTGTCGCCCGAGGGCCGCACTCAGCCGCGCCGCGAGCGTGGTCGCCGAGAGCGAGGTACCGCCGAATTCGAAGAAGTTGTCCTCCAAGCCGATCCGCTCCACACCCAGGACCTGGGCGAAGGTGGTACACACCAGCGCCTCGGCCGGGGTCCGCGGCGCGCGGAATGCGCGCACCGCGCGCGGCGGCGCCGGCAGGGCGCGGCGGTCGAGCTTGCCGGACGCGTTCACCGGAAGTTCGTCGAGGACGACCACCGCCGCCGGAACCATGTAGCCGGGCAGACGCCGCGCGAGTTCGCTCCGCAGTCGATCGGCGTCGACGGCATGCCCCGCCTCGGCGACCACATAGGCCACCAACTGCTGGTCGGTACCGTCGTCGCCGCGCACCAGTGCGACGGCCTGAGCGACCTCGGGCTGCGCGACGAGCGCCGCCTCGATCTCCCCGAGCTCGATCCGCAACCCGCGCAGCTTCACCTGGAAGTCCGAGCGGCCGCGGTACTCCAGCTCACCGTCGGCGTTCCACACCACCAGATCGCCGGTGCGGTACATGCGTTCCCCGCCCGTGCCCGCTGCGCCCATGCCCCCGGACCCGCCCGCTGCATCAATGCCCCCGGACCCGCCCATGAAGGGGTCGGCCACGAACCGGTCCGCGGTCAGATCGGGTCGCGCGAGATAGCCGCGCGCTAGCTGGGTTCCGGCGAGGTACAGCTCGCCGGTGACACCCGCGGGCACCGGGCGCAGACGCGAATCGAGCACGTAGACACGGGTGTTGAAGACCGGCCGGCCGATCGGCACCACAGCGGTGTCGGCATCGGTGACCTCGTGGTACGTCACGTCCACCGCCGCCTCGGTCGGCCCGTAGAGGTTGTGCAACCGGGCGCCGGTCAGCGTCCGCAACCGCTGCGCCACCGCCGGCGGTAGCGCCTCGCCGGAGGCGAATACCCGCCGCAGCGAGTTACCGGCCTCGGCCGCCGACTCGGCGACGAACACCGCGAGCATCGACGGGACGAAATGCACGGTGGTGACCGATTCGGCCGCGATCAGGCGGGCCAGATATGCGGGATCGCGGTGCCCCTGCGGTGCGGCCAGCACCAGTCTCGCTCCGACCTGCAACGGCCAGAACAGCTCCCACACCGATACGTCGAAGGTGACGGGCGTCTTCTGCAGCACCACATCGCCGGTGTCGAGCCGATATTCCGACTGCATCCACAGCAACCGGTTCACGATCGCCCGGTGGCTGACCGCCACACCCTTCGGGCGGCCCGTCGACCCGGAGGTGAAGATCACGTAGGCGATGGTCTCGGGACGCAACGGGCGCACCCGGTCCGCATCGGTGACGGCGGCGTCGCTGTATTCGGTGAGGTCCAGCCGATCCAGGGCGAGCGCGCCGTCGATCGTCGAATCCGTCAGTGCCAGTGTGCATTCCGGCGCTGCGGTGTCGAGGATGTGCCGAATGCGCTCCTCCGGCTGATCCGGATCGATCGGTACGTAGGCGGCGCCGGCCTTGAGTACCGCGTAGACGGCGACCAGCAGTTCGACCGAGCGCGGCAGCGCCACCGCCACCCGCTGCTCGGCGCCGATCCCGCGGCCGATCAGATACCGCGCCAGCCGGTTGCTCCGGGCATCGAATTCTGCGTAGGTCAGAACCCGTTGTGCCACAGCGCTTCCCGAGCGATCCTCGGCGAGTGCCACCGCCTCCGGATGTGCGGCCACCGCGGACGCGAACCGGGCGGTCAGCGTGTCCGGGTGGTCACTGCCCGAGACGGGTGGCAGCTCGCGCGCGGTGTCGTTGTAGTCGACCAGGATGCGGGTGCGTTCGGCGTCGTCCAGCAGGTCGATATCGCCGATCGCGATCTCCGCGTCGGCGGCGATCCGGTCGATCACCCGCAGGAAGCGCTGCACGAACCGCTGCACCGTGGCCGCGTCGAACAGGTCGGTGGCGTAGGTGACGGCGGCCGAGATGCCCGCCGGGACGCCCTGCTCGTCGTAGGTGTCGGTCAGATACCAGTGCAAATCGAATTGCGATGTGCGCGTGTCGATCTCGAGTTCGTTGACCATCACGCCGGGCAGCCGCACCTCGGTCCGATTGAGGTTCTGGAACGACAGACCCACCTGGAACAGCGGATGCCGTGCCGTCGACCGGGCCGGATCGAGCAGTTCCACCAGCCGCTCGAACGGCACATCGCTGTTGGCGAAGGCCGCCAGATCCGTCTCGCGCACCTGGTCGAGCAACTCGGCGAACGACGCCTGCGGCGCGACCCGTGCCCGCAGGACCAGGGTGTTGACGAACATGCCGATCAGGTCGTCGAGTTCCGCCTCACCTCGGCCCGCGATCGGCGCGCCGATCGCGACATCCTCGGTGGCGGCGAGCCGGCCCAGCAGGACCGACAGCGCGGCGCGGACCACCATGAACAGGGAGGCGTGCCGGGTCCGCGCCAACCGGTGCAGGGCGGCATGCCGCTCGGCGCCGATCTCGAACGTCAGCGCCCGGCCCCGTAGCGACTGCACCTTCGGGCGCGGCCGGTCCGTGGGCAGTGGCAGCTGTTCGGGCAGATCCGCGAGGGCGGACCGCCAGTGCGCGAGCTGACCCGCGACCAGCGACCCCGGATCGTCCTCCGGGCCGAGCAGTTCGCGCTGCCACAGTGCGTAATCGGCGTACTGCACCGGCAGCGCGGACCATTGCGGCGCCGCACCGGCCGTGCGCGCCGCGTAGGCGGTCAGCAGATCCCGGGCCAGCGGCACGGCCGAGGCGCCGTCGGCGCAGATGTGGTGCATCGACAGCACCACGATGTGCTCGGAGGTATCCGTGACCCGCAGCAGTGCCGCGCGCACCGGAATGTCACGCGTGACGTCGAAGGGACGCGAAAGCAGCTGCGCGACTGCGGTTTCCACCTCGTCGGCGGTCACCGATCCGACCGTGAACTGGGCGTCTGCATCGGCCAGGATCTGCTGGAACGGTCCGTCGTCGGCCTGCGGGTAGACGGTCCGCAAGACCTCGTGCCGCTCGACCACATCGGCGAAGGCGAGCTCGAGTGCCGCGGCGTCCACCGCACCGGTCAGGCGTACCGCGAACGGCACGTTGTAGGCCGCGGAGGCGGGATCCATGCGGTTGAGCAACCACATCCGCTGCTGGGCCGGCGACAACGGGATCCGTTGTGGCCGGGGCCGGGCGGTGAGCTCGACCCTCGTCGTACCGGCGTGGGCGGCGAGCCGTTCGGCCAGCGCACGCACCGTCGGCGCCTCGAACACCGTGCGCACCGGGATCCGGGTCGCCGTCCGCGCGCCCAGGCGCGCGACGACCTGGGTGGCGATCAGCGAGTTGCCGCCGAGTTCGAAGAAGTCGTCGTCGGCGCCGACCCGGGGCACACCGAGCGCCTCGGCCAGCACCGCGGCGACCAGACGCTGCTGCGGCGTGGCCGGTTCGCGATACGGCCGCGCCTGGAACTGCGGTTCCGGCAATGCCTTTCGATCCAGTTTGCCCACCGGGGTGAGCGGCACGCGGTCGAGGACGACGACCGCGGCCGGCACCATATGCGACGGCAGACTGCGCGCGGCGTAGGCGGTCACCTGCTGCGGATCGATCGAACGTCCCGGCACCGCCCGCACATACGACACCAGTGCGGTGGCACCGGCCGGGGTCTCGCGGCCCAGGGTGACCGCGAAATCGATGTCGTCGTGACCGGCGAGCACCGCGTCGATCTCGCCGAGTTCGATGCGGAAGCCGCGCACCTTGACCTGGAAGTCGGTGCGGCCCAGATATTCCAGCTCCCACTCACCCGTGCCGCCGACGATCCAGCGGACCAGGTCGCCGGTGCGATACATCCGGGTGCCGGGCGCACCCCACGGGCAGGCGACGAAACGTCCGGCGCTCAGCCCCGCCCGGGCGTGGTACCCGCGGGCCAGCGCCTCGCCCACGACGTACAGCTCACCCGCGACACCGGGCGGCACCGGCTGCATACGCGCGTCGAGCACGAGCGTGGTCGTGCCCGGCACCGGGGTGCCGATGGTGATCGGCACGCCCGCGACCAGCACCGCGTACGCGGAGGAGATGGTGGCCTCGGTCGGGCCGTAGCTGTTGACGAAGCGGCGGCCGGGCTGCCATCTGGCCAGCAGTTCCGGCGTGGTCGCATCGCCGCCGGCGCCGACGACCTCCAGGTCGGGCAGTCCGGACGGATCCACGGTGGCCAGCATGGCCGGGGTGATCATGGTGTGGGTGACCCGCTCGTCACGCAGCAGATCCGCGAGTTCCTGTCCGCCCAGCACCGACGGCGGCGCGATGACCAGGGTGGCCCCGCTGCCGAAGGTCAGCAGCCACTCCTCCAGCGACTGATCGAAACTCGGCGAGCAGACGTGCAGGAAGCGGTGCCGCGGTTGCACCCGGCACAGTCGGGTGGCATGGGCGGCGAGGTTGGCGACCCGCCGGTGCGTGACGGTCACGCCCTTCGGCAGACCGGTCGAACCCGAGGTGTAGATGGTGTAGGCGGCATTGTCCGGGCGCAGCGGACGGAGGCGGTCGGCGTCCGTGATCGGATCGGGCGAGCGGCGCGCGCAGGCTGCGGCGGTGGTCTCCTCGTCCAGTGCCCACCAGGTGGTGGCCGTGGGCAGATCGGCGGCGAATTCCCGTGTGGTGATACCGATTACGGCGGCGGAGTCGACCACCATATGCCGCACCCGATCGGGCGGGTAGCTCGGATCGACCGGCACGTACGCGCCGCCGGCCTTCGCGACCGCCCAGACCGCGGCGATCATCTCGTAGGAGCGCGGCAGCGCGATCGCCACCGACCGCTCCGGGCCGACGCCCGCGTCGATGAGCAGGCGGGCCAGCCGAGAGGACTGCCGGTCCAGCTCCCCGTAGGTCACCGATCGGCCGTCGACGCGCACCGCGACCCGGTCGGCGCCGTGACGCAGGCCGCGCGTGAAGATCTCCGGCAGCAGCCCGCCGGCGAGGACCGGGCCGCCGTCCATCCGGGTGAACTGCTCGTACTCCGCCTCGGACAGCAGCGGCAGGCTGCCGACGGTCCGCTCCGGGGTGGCGGCCACGGCCGTGAGCAGTCCGGTGAAGCGCCGGGCGAACGACTCGACCGTGATGTGGTCGAACAGATCACGCGCGTACGAGAGGTCGGCGAGCAGCCCCTCCCCGGTCTCCTGCACGGTCAGCGACAGATCGAATTGTTCGGCGTCGAAATCGAAATCGACGGCCTCGACCCGCAGACCGGGCAGTGCTATATCGCGCTGCGGCAGGTTCTGGAAGGTCAGCATCACCTGGAACAGCGGATGGCGTGCCGTGGAGCGCTCCGGATTCACCAGCTCCACCAACCGCTCGAACGGCAGATCGGCGTGCCCGAACGCCTGCAGGTCGGTATCGCGTGCGGCGCGGAGCAATTCGGCGAAGCTCACCTCGCCCGGCACCCGGGTGCGCAGCACGAGGGTGTTGACGAACATGCCGACCACGTCGTCGAGTTCGGCCTCGCCGCGGCCCGCGATCGGGGTGCCGACGGCGACGTCGTCGGTACCGGCCATCCGTGCCACGAACAGCGCCCACGCGGCGTGCACCACCATGAACAGCGTCGCGTTGTGCGCGCGGCCGAGCTCGACCAGATCCGCGCGCAGCTGCCCCGAGAGGGGGAACACCACTCGGCCGCCGCGCGCGGACTGCACGGCCGGGCGCGGGCGATCGGCGGGCAGATTCACCTCGTCCGGCAGACCGGCCAGCTGCTCGCGCCAATAGCGCGCCTGCGTCGAGATCAGGCTTCGCGCATCGTCTTCCGAGCCGAGCACCTGCCGCTGCCACAGCGCGTAATCCGCGTACTGCACCGGCAGCGGGGACCAGTGCGGTGTCTCGCCCGCGCGGCGGGCGGTATAGGCGAGCATCACATCGCGGGTCAGCGGCCGCATGGACCAGCCGTCGGCGGCGATGTGATGCACCACGACCACCAGCACGTGTTCGTCGGCCGAAAGCCGCAGCAGCGCAACGCGAATCGGCACCTCGGTGCTCACGTCGAACCCGGCCGAGGCCAGCTCGGCGATGCACGCCGCGACCTCCTGCGCGCCGACCGGCCGCGGCGTGAGATCCGCGCCCACCTGCGACGCGGGCAGGATGTGCTGCACGACGCCCTGGGCCGTCTGCGGATAGACGGTGCGCAACACCTCGTGTCGGTCCAGCACGTCGAGTACCGCCTGCTGCAGGGCGTCGACCCGCAGCTCACCGCGCAGCCGCACGGCGGCGGGCACGTTGTAGGCCGCGGATTCGGGTTCGAACTGGTTGAGGAACCACATCCGCTGCTGTGCCAGCGACAGCGGCAGCGCCTCGGGCCGCGGCCCGGCGGTCAGCGCCGTGCGGCCGCCGGAGCCGATGTGGCCGTCCACCCGCACCGCGAGCGCGGTCACCGTCGATGCCTCGAACAGCAGCCGGACCGGGATCCGGGCGTCCAGGGCCGCGCCGAGGCGGGCCGATACCTGGGTGGCCAGCAACGAATTGCCGCCGAGGGCGAAGAAATCGTCGTCGGCACCGACCCGAGGCGATCCCAGCACCTCGGCGTAGATGTCGGCGATGGTCTGTTCCACCGGGCCGGCGGGGGCGCGGTAGGCCGTCGCCTCGAAGGCGGGGCGGGGCAGCGCGGCCCGGTCCAGCTTGCCGTTCACGGTCAGCGGCAGCGCGTCGAGGACGACGAACGCCTCGGGCACCATGTACGACGGGAGTGTCTGTGCCAGCGCCTTTTTCACGTCGGCGACATCGATATCCCCGGCGGACGGCACGAGGTAGGCGACCAGCCGGTCGGCGGTGCGCGGATCGGAGACCGCCAGCACGGCGACCTGGGCGAGCGCCGGCAGCGCGAGCAGCGCCGCCTCGATTTCCCCGAGTTCGATGCGGAAGCCCCGCACCTTCACCTGGAAATCGGTGCGGCCCCGGTATTCGAGTTCGCCGGCCGCGTTCCACGCCACCACGTCGCCGGTGCGATACATGCGCGTTCCGGGTTCGAACGGATCGGCCACGAACCGTTCCGCGGTCAGATCGGCGCGGCCGTGATAGCCGCGAGCCAGCTGCGCACCGGCGAGATACAGCTCACCGGGCACGCCCACCGGTACCGGCAGCAGCCGCGAATCCAGCACGTACACCCGGCTGTTGGCCTCCGGGCGGCCGATCGGGACCGCCACCGTATCGGTGTCGTCGACCGCGTGGACCGTGATCGAGACCGCGGCCTCGGTCGGGCCGTAGAGGTTGTACAGCCGGACGGAACTGTCGCGGCGCACGCGCTGCGCGGTGGTGGCGGGCAGCGCCTCACCGATGGCGAGGACGCGGCGCAGCGAGGGCGGCAGGCTGCCGCCGGAGGCGGTGAGCAGCGCGTCGAGCATCGACGGGACGACGTGCAGTGTGGTCACCTGCTCGCGCCGCATCAGCTCGTCGAGGTAGGCGGGATCGCGATGGCCGTCCGGTGCGGCGACCACGAGCCGGCCGCCGGAGACGGCGGCGGACCAGAATTCCCAGACCGAGAGGTCGAAGGTGGAGGCGGTCTTCAGCAACACCGAGTCGTCGGCGCCCAGATCGAACTGCGCTGTCTTCCAACGCAATTGATTGACGATCGCCTCATGGGAGACGGTGACGCCCTTCGGCCGGCCCGTCGAACCGGAGGTGAAGACCACATAGGCCGGATGCTGGGGCAGCAGCGGAGCGCGGCGGTCCCGATCGGTCACCGGCGCGGTGGACAGATCCGGTACGGCGTCGACGTCCACCACTCGCACCGTCTCGTCCTGCAGCGTCGGTGCGATATCCGAGGTGGTCAGCACACACAGCGGTGCGGCGGTCGAGAGGATGTAGCCGACCCGCTCGGCCGGCTGGTCCGGATCGACCGGCACATACGCACCTCCGGCGACGCTGACCGCGTACATGGCGGCGATCAGCTCCCGGGATCGGCGCAGGGCCAGCGCCACGCGCGTCTCCGGGCCGACACCCAGCGCGATGAGATGCCGGGCGAGCCGATTGACCTGCGCCGACAGCTCGGCATAGGACACCGCTTCACCGGTACCGTCGCGATCGATGATCAGCGCCGGTGCCGTACCGGCGGCGGCCACCGTCGCGTTCCACATCTCGGGAAGCGTTGTCGCACAACCTGGTTCGGCCGTATCGTTCCAGGTTCGCAGAATCCGCACCCGCTCCTGCGGTGCGAGCAGATCCACCGAGCCGACGGCCCGGTCCGGATCGGCACAGACGGCGTCCAGCAGCCGCAGCAGCCGCTCGCCGAACCCGGCCACGGTGGGGGCGTCGAAGAGCGCGGTGGCGTAGGTGAGCGATGCGGCCATGCCGAGCGGCGCACCGGACGCGTCGTAGCGGTCGGTGATCACCAGATGCAGGTCGAACTGCGAGACGGCGGTGTCGAAATCCGCCGCGCTCACCGTCAATCCGTCCAGCGCGAACTCCGCGGCGGCCTGATTGTGGAAGGAGAAGCCGACCTGGAACAGCGGATGCCGAGCGGTCGACCGGACCGGGTTCAGCACCTCGACCAACCGCTCGAACGGGATGTCGGCATGGGAGAAGGCGGCCAGATCGCGGTCGCGCACGCCCGCGAGCAGTGCGGCGAAGCCCGCACCCGGATCGACCTCGGTGCGCAACACCAGGGTGTTGACGAACATGCCGACCAACTCGTCGAGCGCTCCGTCGCCGCGGCCGGCGATGGGCGTGCCGATCGCGATATCCGTGGAGGCGGCCAGCCGCGACAGCAGGGTCGCGAAGGCGGCGTGCATCACCATGAACAGCGTCGCGCCGTGGGTGCGGCCGATCTCGATCAGGCGGGTGTGTGTCACCGCGTCCACGGTGAAGTCCACGGTGGCGCCGGCGGTGGAGACCGTCGCCGGACGCGGCCGATCGGTGGGCAGCGCCAGCTGGTCGGGCAGCCCCGCCAGCGCGCGCGTCCAGTAGCCGATCTGCCGGGCGGCCGGCGATTGCGGATCGTCCTCGGAGCCGAGCACCTCCCGCTGCCAGAGCGCGAAGTCGGCGTATTGGACGGGCAGCGGAGTCCAGCCGGGCGCGGTCCCGGCGCGGCGGGCGGCGTAGGCGGTCATCACGTCGCGGGCCAGCGGGACCAGCGAGGAACCGTCGGCGGCGATGTGATGGACGGCCACGACGAGCACGTACTCGCTGCCCGGTGCGTCGGTGACGGCGAACAGCCGGGCCCGCAGCGGCACCGCGGCCGTCACGTCGAACGGCTCGGTGACGAACTGCGATACCGCATCGAGCACGTCGGCACCGGGCAGCGGCACCGGCGCCAGCCGCGGCGCCGAGGCGTCGGCGACGGGGAGGATCACCTGCACCGGTCCGGCCTCGGTCTGCGGATACAGCGTGCGCAGCACCTCGTGCCGGGCCACCACATCGGCGAACGCGGCGTTCAGCGCGGCCACGTCGAGATCGCCGCTCAGCCGCATGGCCAGCGGGATCGTGTACGCGGCGGACTGTTCGTCCATACGGTTGAGCAGCCACATGCGCTGCTGGGCGAGCGAGAGCGGTACCGGCCCGTCGACAGCGCGCGGGGTCAGCGCCACCCGGGCCGGCGCGCCCTCCGGCGCCGCGGCGGCGGACGCCAGCGCGGCCACCGTGGGATGTTCGAAGACGGCACGCACCGGCACCGTCGTGTCGAACGCCGCGCCGAGCCGCGCGGCCAAACGCGTTGCGGTGAGGGAATTTCCGCCGAGCGCGAAGAAGTCGTCGTCGAGCCCGAGGCGGCGGGATTCGCCGAGGCCGAGCACCCCGGCCACGATCTCGGCGACCGTGGATTCGGCGGCGGTGCGCGGAGCACGGAATTCGGCGACCCGGAAAACCGGCTCCGGCAGTGCCTTCCGATCCAGTTTGCCGGTCGGCGTCAGCGGAATCCGGTCGATGACCATGATCGCGGCCGGAACCATGTACGCGGTGAGGCTGCGCGAGGCGTGGGCCACCACGTCGTCCACGTCGACGGTGTGCCCGGGCGCGGGGACCACATAGGCGACCAGCGACGTCTCCCCTGTCGCATCCAGATGGCCCAGGCTGGCGGCGAATTGGATCGACTGGTGCGCGCCGAGCACCGCGTCGATCTCGCCCAGTTCGATGCGCAGGCCACGCACCTTCACCTGGTGATCCGAGCGGCCCACGTATTCGACGACGTATTCCTCGCCGCGCGCGACCCAGCGCACCAGATCGCCGGTGCGGTAGAGCCGCTCGCCCGGCGCGCCGTGCGGATCGGCGACGAAACGTTCGGCCGTCAGCGCCGCCCGCGCGTGGTAGCCGCGCGCCAGACCCGGGCCGCGCAGATACAGCTCACCGGTGACGCCGGCCGGCACCGGGCGCAACCGCCCGTCGAGTACCACCGCCGACATCCCGGCGATCGGAGCGCCCATATCCAGCGGGTCGCCCGGACGCTTCACCGCGCTCACGGTCGCGAAGACGGTGGTTTCGGTCGGGCCGTAGGTGTTGTGGAATTCGCGATCCGCGGCCCAGCGGGCCATCAGGTCCGGACCGTAGGCCTCACCACCGACCGTCAGCCGCCGCAGTCGCGGCAGTGCGGCGGGGTCGAGGGTCCGCAGTACCGCGGGAGTGATGAACGCGTGCGAAACCCGTTGGGCTGACAGCAATTCCGTCAGTTCATCGCCACCGTAGACGCCGACCGGCGCGATGACGGCGGTCGCCGAACCCGCGAAGGCCATCAGTAGTTCCAGCATGGAGGCGTCGAAGCTCGGCGAGGAGGCGTGCAGGACCCGCGCGCCCGAGTCGATCCGATAGTGCCGGCGATGCGCGGTCACGATCGCCCCGATTCCGCCGTGGGTCACCACGACGCCCTTCGGCTTCCCGGTCGTGCCGGAGGTGTAGATCATCCATGCCGGATTCTGCAACCGGACCGGGCGCAGCAGTTCGTGCGCCGCGATCGGCTCTGCGGAGGTAGTGCGCAGGCGCGCAGCGATATCCGGTGCGTCGACGGTGATCGCGCGCACCGTGCCGGGAAGCGCGGCGGCGTCGGCGACGGTCGTGATGCCCACGGTCGCGCCGGAATCGGCGAGCATATGCGCGATTCGCTCCGCCGGATAGTCCGGGTCGACCGGCAGGAAGGCGGCTCCCGCCTTCGCCACCGCCCACCAGGCCACCACCCACCGCACCGAGCGGGTGATCGCGATCGCGACGAAATCCTCTGTGCCGACGCCGGATTCGATCAGGACCCGCGCCAACCGGCTGGACTCGGCATCCAGTTCCGCGTAGCTCACCTCCCGGCCGTCACCGCACAGCGCGGTCCCGGTGGGATTGCGCCGGGCCGCCTCGGCCAGGAACTCCGCCAGGGTGCGGGCGGCGACGAACGGGGTAGGGCGGGCGTCGAGCAGGGCCGCGCGTTCGGCCGGGGACAGCAGGTCGATATCGCCGACGGCGCGCTGCGGTTCCGCGACGGCCGCGCCGATCACCCGGCCCAGCCGCCGCAGCAGTCCCGCCGCGGTGGCCGGGTCGTACAGATCGGTGGCGTAGGTGAGTTCGAGCGGCAGATGCCCGTCGGCGTCGAGTTCGTCCGACACGGTGAACTGCAGGTCGAATTTGGCCACGGGACGGTCGAACTCGACCGGCTCGAGGATCAGTCCGGGCACGGCATGGGTCTGTGAGCCGAGGTTGAGATAGCTCAGCGATACCGTGAACAGCGGGTTGCGATCCGCCGTGCGCGCCACTCCCAGAGCGTCGACCACGCGATCGAAAGGCAGTGCCGCATGGGCGAATGCGGCCAGATCGACGGCCCGCGTGTGGTCGAGTACCGCATCGAAGCTGTCGGTGCTCCGTGGCCTCGTCCGCAACGTCAGGGTGTTGACGAACATGCCGACCAACTCGTCCAGTGCGCTGGCGCCGCGCCCGGCGACGGGGGTGCCGACGGCGATGTCGTCACCACCGGACAGCCGGCCCAGCAGCACGGTCAGGGCGGCGTGCCAGACCATGAACGGGGTCGCGCCGTGCGCCTTGGCGAGGCGGTGAACCGCACCGGCGACGGCGCCGTCGATGCGACCGCGCACGACCGCACCCCGGCGCGAGGCCACGGGCGGGCGCGGCCGATCGGCGGGCAGGGCGAGTTCGTCCGGCAGATCCGCCAGCGTGCGGGTCCAGAAGTCCAGGTGTTCGGCCTCGGCGGCACCCAGCGACTCCCGTTGCCACAGTGCGTAATCCGCATACTGCACGGGCAGTTCGGGCCAGTTCGGCGCGGTCCGGGTGCGGCGGGCCAGATAGGCGGCGATCAGATCCCGCAGCAGCGGATTCAGCGAATAGCCGTCGGCGGCGATGTGATGGACGACCACCACGAAGACGTGGCTGGTCTCGGATTCCCGGACGAGCAGGGCCCGCACCGGCGGTGCGGCGGTCACGTCGAAACCGCGTCCGGCGAAGTCGGCGATCGGCTCCGCCGCGGCGCCGGCCAGAGTTTCGAATGCGATGGGCGCCTGGTCGGGCGCCAGGACCACCTGGCAGCCCGCGCCCTCGGCATCGAGCGGATAGTAGGTGCGCAGCGCCTCGTGGCGGGCGACCACATCGGTGAAGGCGGCGTGCATGGTCGCCTCGTCCAGATCGCCGAGGATGCGGACCGCGACCGCGATGTTGTCGGCCGCCGAATCCGGGGCCAGGCGGTTGAGGAACCACATGCCCTGCTGCACCGGCGCCAGCGGAACGACGTCGGGGCGTTCGACGGCGACCGGGCCGAGCAGATCGGTTGCGGCGCCGTCGGTGTCGGCGATCATGGCGGCGGCCAGACCGGCGACGGTCGGGTGTTCGAACAGCATGCGGACGGGAATGCGGCGGCCGTGGCGCTCGCCCAGCCGGGCGAGTACCCGGGTGGCGACGAGCGAATTGCCGCCGAGGGCGAAGAAGTCGTCGTCGGCGCCGACGCGTTCGATACCGAGAACCTGTGCGAAGGTCTCGGCGACCAACCGCTCGGCAGGTGTGCTCGGCTCCCGGTATTCGTCACCGCCGAAGACCGCCGCGACCCGCGGGTCACCGGCATCGGGCAGTGCGCCCCGATCGAGCTTGCCGGAGGCGTTGAGCGGGAACGCATCCAGCGCGACCACGGCCGAGGGGACCATATATCCGGGCAGTTGGGCGACGGCCGCATCGCGCGCCCGGTCACCGATGCGGGGGTCGGCGGATCCGCCGACCGGGGTGACGAAACCGATGAGGTGGTCGCCACCCGGAGCCGCCACGATCCGCACGGCCGCCGCGGCGACACCGGGCACCGCCGCGAGCACGGCCTCGATCTCACCGAGTTCGATGCGCTGGCCGCGGAATTTCACCTGGAAGTCGGTGCGGCCGAGGTAGATCAGCTCGGGTGTGTCACCGCTGACGTCCCAGCGCACCAGATCGCCGGTGCGGTACATGCGGGAACCGGCCTCGAACGGGTCGGCCACGAATCGGTCGGCGGTGAGGTCGGCGCGGCCGTAGTAGCCGCGCGCCAGCTGGGCGCCGGCCAGGTACAGCTCGCCCGCGACGCCGGGCGGGGTCGGCTGCAGCCGGGAATCCAGCACGTAGACCCGGCTGTTCCATTCGGGCCGGCCGATCGGCAGGGCCGGGCGGTCGGTCACCCCGGTGACGTCGCGGTAGGTGATGGAGACGGCGGCCTCGGTGGGCCCGTACAGGTTGTGCAGCCGCGCCGGGCTGATCGCGCCGAACGCCCGCACCGTCTCGGCGGGCAGCGCCTCACCGATGACGAACACCTGTCGCAGCGACCGCACCTGCGCCGGAGCGACCTGGGCGGCGAAGACGCTGAGCATCGACGGCACGAAATCGGTGACCGTGACGCCGTATTCGGCGATGGTGTCGGCGAGATAGCCAGGATCGCGGTGGCCGTCCGGGGCGGCGAGCACCAGGGTGGCGCCGATCCGCAACGGCAGGAAGTAGCCCCACAGCGAGACGTCGAAGGTGGTCGCGGTCTTCTGCAGGTACACGTCCGCGGCGGTGAGCCGGTACTCGGCCTGCATCCACGTCATCTGATTGACGATCGCGGCGTGGGTAATGGTGACGCCCTTGGGCTTTCCGGTGGAACCGGAGGTGAAGAGCACATAGGCCGCATGGTTCGCGTACATCGGGCTGTGGCGTTCGTTCACCGCGATCGGATCGTCGCGGTAGGCATCCAGCGCGACGGTGTCGACCGCGACGGTCGGGCCCTCGAAGTCCACCTCGGCGCCGGTGGTGGTGAGCAGCACCGCGGGCCGGGCCGTATCCAGGATGTGGGCGATGCGCTGGGCCGGATGGTCGGGATCGATCGGGACGTACGCACCGCCGGCCTTGAGCACGGCGTACATCGCCACCACCAACGCCGGTGAGCGCCGGATCGACAGGGCGACCAGCGATTCCGGTCCCACCCCGGCGGCGATGAGGTGGCGCGCGAGGCGGTTGCTGCGGCTGTCGAGTTCACCGTAGGTGAGGACGGTCGGCGCCGAGCCGTCGTCCGGGACGTAGCGCACGGCGGGCAGCCGCGGTGCGGTCGCGGCCTGCGCTTCGAACTCGTCGAGCAGCAGTTCCGCCCCGAAACCGATATGCGCCGAGTCGTTCCACTCGGTGAGGACGCGCTCGCGCTCACCCGCGGCGAACAGGTCGATATCGCCGACGACGCGCTGCGGATCGGCGATGACCGCCTCGATCACCCGCAGGAACCGCGCGGCCAGGCTCTCCACCGTCGCGGTATCGAAAAGCTCTGTGGCGTACGTGAATCCGATCTCGCGTTCGGTGACGGTGACCTGCAGGTCGAACGGATTCACCGCGGTGTCGAGGCGCACCTCTCCGACGCTCAGCTCACCCAGTTCGACCGTCACCGGGTTCAGGTTCTGGAAGAACAACGCCACCTGGAACAGCGGATGGTGGGCTTGTGAACGTGGCGGGTCGAGCACCTCGACGAGGCGCTCGAACGGGATGTCGGCGTGGGCGAAGGCGGCGAGATCACCCTCGCGCACCTGCCGCAGCACGGCCGAGAACGGCTGCGCCGGCTGGATCTCGGCACGCAGTACGAGGGTGTTGACGAACATTCCGACCAGATCGTCGAGGACCGCCGCACCGCGCCCGGCGACCGGTGCGCCGATGGCGATGTCGCCGGTGCCCGACATCCGGGCGAGCAGCACCGCGAGCGCGGCGTGCACCACCATGAACGGCGTGCTCTCGTAGCGTCCGGCCAGTTCGTCCAGGCCGGTTCGCAGCCGCGCGTCGAAGTCGACGGTGACCGTGGCGGCGGTGTGACCGGCAACGGCCGGGCGCGGCCGGTCCGTGGGCAGGTCCAGCCGGGTCGGGAGTCCGCGCAACCGATCGCGCCAGAACTGCAGTTGGCGCGCGGCCGAGGAATCCGGATCGGATTCCGCGCCGAGTACCTCGCGCTGCCACAGCGCGTAGTCGGCGTACTGGATCGACAGCTCCTGCCACTGCGGGGCGGTGCCGGTGCTGCGGGCCGCGTACGCCGTGGCGATATCGCGGGCCAGCGGCCCCATCGAGAAGCCGTCCGCGGCGATGTGGTGGACGACAAGCACCAGAATATGTTCGGGCGCACTGCTTTCCGATCGCACGGGCAGCAGGGCCACGCGCAGCGGAACCTCGGTGGTCACATCGAACGGTTCGGCTATGAATGTGCCGATCGCCGTGGCGATGTCGTTTCCGTGCAGCCGCGACAGCACCGGTACGTGGTCGGCGGGCCGGATCTGCTGATAGCCGATGCCGCCGATATCCGGATACACCGTGCGCAGTGTTTCGTGCCGCGCGACGATATCGGCGAGCGCGGCTTCCAGGGCCGCCGTATCGAGCGCACCGGTGAGGCGCAGCGCGACGGGGATGTTGTGCACGCTCTGCCCGGGGTCGAACCGGTTGAGGAACCACATGCGCTGCTGCGCGGGCGAGAGCGGCACCAGATCCGGGCGCGGGCGCGCGATCAGCGGCACGGCGGCGCCGCGGCCCGCGAACTCCGCGGCGCGGGCGGCCAATGCACCGACGGCGGGCGCGTCGAAGACCAGGCGCACCGGCAGTTCGGCATCCAGTTCGGCGCCCAGCCGGGCGGCGACCCGGGTGGCGGTCAGCGAGTTGCCGCCGAGGGCGAAGAAGTCGTCGTCGAGTCCGACGCGCTCCAGCCCGAGCAGCTCCGCGTAGACGGCGGCGACGGCGAGTTCGGCTCGGGTACCGGGAGCACGGAAGGCACGCGCCCGGAAAGCGGGTTCCGGCAACGCTTTCCGGTCCAGCTTGCCCGACGCGTTGAGTGGCAGCGCGTCCATGATCATGATCACCGCGGGGACCATGTATTCGGGCAGCCGCCGGGCACAGTCGGCCCGCAGCCGGTCGGCGTCGACGTCACGGCCGGATGCGGCGACCGCGTAGGCGACGATCCGATCGCCGGTGTCGCGGTCGTCGCGCACCACGGCCACCGCCTGGGCGACGCCCTCGGATTCGCGCAGGGCGCTCTCGATTTCGCCGAGTTCGATGCGCAGGCCACGCACCTTCACCTGGAAATCGGCGCGGCCCACGTATTCCAGTTCGCCGGTGGCGTGCCAGCGCGCGATATCGCCGGTGCGATACATGCGTTCGCCGGCGCGGAACGGGTCGGCGACGAAGCGGTCCGCGGTCAGGTCCGGGCGGGCGACATATCCCTCGGCCAATTGCGTTCCGGCGAGGTACAACTCACCCGCCACACCGACGGGTACCGGGCGCAG